>NZ_JAHRIB010000060.1 GCF_019090165.1 Streptomyces sp. BV286 | reverse complement strand
GCCGGAACGCGGGACGGTCACCGTCACGACGAGGGGCGCCGCGCTCATCGTCACGGCGGAAGGGGGGACGGTCGCCACCGCTGCGGTTGTCGTCGCGGCGGAAGGGGGGACGGTCGTTGTCGCGCCGCGGGCCACCACGGTCACGGTCGTCGCGGCTCGGCCCGCTGGGTCGGTCGTCACGACGGAACGGCGGACGCCCTCCACGGTCGCCGCCGCCACGGTTGTCATCACGACGGTCATCACGGCGGAACGCGGGACGGTCGCCGCCGCCCCGGTTGTCGTCACGCCGGTCGTCACGGCGGAAGGGGGGACGGTCACTGTCGCGCCGGGGACCGCGGTCGTCGTCACGACGGA
>NZ_JAHRIB010000006.1 GCF_019090165.1 Streptomyces sp. BV286 | reverse complement strand
CGAAGTCCATGGCCACCGTCGTGGTGGTCTTGTCCCCGGTGTGGGTGAGGTCGTCGATGCCCGCCGAGGCGGACGTCATGACGGCCTCGGTGCGCAGCGGGTTGATCTCGGAGACGGCACCCACGAACGTGGTCTTGCCGACGCCGAAGCCACCCGCCACCACGATCTTCGCGGAGGTGGTCGCCCGCCCTCCGTCAGAGCTTGCGAAGTCCACTGAGCACCCTTTCGAGCAGTGTCACGTCCGGGGCGCCGCCGTTGCCCTCGTCGCCACCCGGCTGGTGGATCGCGACGAGTCCGGCCTCCGCGAGGTCCGCGACGAGAATCCGTGCCACGCCCAGGGGCATGGACAGCAGGGCCGACACTTCGGCCACCGACTTCACTTCACGGCAGAGGTGGCAGATCCGCTGGTGCTCAGGGAGCAGTCCCATGAGCGCTGCCGGGTCGGCCGTGGTGCTGATCAGTGCCTCGATGGCGAGCTGGTAGCGCGGCCGGGTCCGGCCGCCGGTCATCGCGTACGGACGTACCAGCGGCTGGTCGCCCTCATCCTCGTACGTATGCGCGTACGGATCATGAGAGGCGGTGGGCGGGGTCATGTAAGTCCTCCGGGCGGGACAGCAAGTCGGTCAGTCGTGCCGTCTGACGGGGCCGGTGGGGGGAGGGCGGCCGGACGGGTTTTCCTACATTCGGTCTTGCCTTGCTAGTGGAGCAGGCTGCCCTGGAGCTCGGCGCGCAGATCCGGTGTGAGCACAGCGCCCGCACGGTCCACGAGCAGAGCCATCTCGTACCCGACGAGGCCGATGTCGCAGTCGGGGTGGGAGAGGACCGCGAGGGACGAACCGTCGGACACGGACATCAGGAACAGGAAACCCCGTTCCATCTCGACGACGGTCTGGGCCACCGTGCCGCCCTCGAAGATCCGGGAGGCGCCGGCGGTCAGGGACGTGAGTCCGGAGGCGACGGCCGCGAGCTGGTCGGCGCGGTCGCGCGGAAAGCCCTCGGACATCGCCAGAAGGAGTCCGTCGGCGGAAACGACGACGGTGTGGGACACCCCGGGGGTGTTGTCAACGAAGTTGGTGATCAACCAGTTGAGGTTCTGTGCCGCCTGGCTCATCTGGCTCAACTAACGCTCCTGCTGGTGAGTGGGGCTGGGGAAGCTTCCGGTCTGGCCGGTACCGGCCTGGCGACCCTGTTGGATGCCCCTACGAAGATTGGTCAGCCGGCCGCGTACGTCATCAGGCGCACGCGAGACCTGCGGACCGGTTTGGTGCTGTTGCTGCTGAGCCGTCCCGGCGACGAGGTTCGCGCGGGGAACCCGGCGCGGCAGACCCGAGACGGTCACGCCACCCGCGGAGGGCTGGCGTACCCGCTCGGCCTGACGGCCGAGTTCGTCATTGGGGGTGCTCCGCCAGGAGGCGGAAGCGCCGGCGGGCGCCGGACGCTGCGGTGCCGCGGGAGCCGGTACGGGCTGCTGCGGTGCCTGCTCGTTCTGGGCGCCGTCGCCGCCCTGAGCCTGGTTGAACCAGTTGGTCTCCAGGGTGTCGTACAGCGGCGTGCGCCCGTCACCGGGACCCGCCGGCGGCAGCTCCCAGCCGTCCGAAGGGCTCCGCCCCTCGTCGGGCCGCTGCGCGGCGCCCCTGTTGTCCGGCTCCTGCGGGAGCGCGGGGCGTCGGCGGGCCTGCGGGGGCCGGCTGCCGTTGGCGTTGCCGTTGGCGGGCCGCTCGAACTGCCCGGTGCCACCGCCCTGACGCTCGCCGTAGCCCTGCGCCGGGAACTGACCGGTGTCCTGTTGAGCATCCTGGCGCGGCGCCGCGTACTGACCATTGGAACCACTGTCGTAGCCGGACGCGGCGAACTGGCCGGTGGCTGCGGGGTCCTGACGGTTGTACTGGCCGCCCGCCGGCGGGGCCTGCCCCGTACCGGAAGGATTCGGCGTGCCGAACACGTCCGGGCGGACGAACTGCCCGCTGCCCTGCTGCGCACCGGCGCCGGGGCGCTGGGTGTCGTGCTCGGGCCGCTGGAACCCGGAGGTGGACGCGGGTCCGCCCGGCCGGTCGTTGATGCGCGGCAGCTGCGAGGTGGCGTCCGGCTCGTCGTGACCGCGCGGGGCGTCCGGCGCGGAACGCGGCACCGGCGGCTGCGCGTTGTCGTCGCTCCAGCTGGGCACGCGCGGCTGCGGGTTGCCGCCCGGCAGCTCGGCGCGCGGACCGCCACGGGGCGGCAGCTGCGGCGACTGCTGCTGGGGCCGGCGGCCCTGCTCGCCGTTGCCGGCCGGCCGCTGCTGGGGCTGCGGAGGCACGGGGCCGCGGTTGCCGCCCATCGTGTCCTGGCGCCCGCCACCGAACGCGTCCTGCCGTCCGGAGTCGTTGCTGAAGTCGTTGAAGGCCTGCGGTCCGCCCGTGCCCGTCGACTGGAGGCCCTGCGGGGCACCGGCGGAGGCCGGCCTGCCCTGCGGGGGCTGCGGAGCCTGCGGGTTGCGCGGCCCACCGGGCGCACCCGGCCCACCCGGACGGCCGCCCGCGTCGGGCCTGGGCAGCGCGGCCCGCGGTCCCGTACCGGAGGCGACCTGTCCACGCTGCGGGCCGGAGTTCAGCCGGCCGCCGTTGCCCTGCGGAGCGCCGCCACCGAGGGCGGGACCGCTTCCGGCACCGCCCCTGCGGGCCGCCGCGACACCGGCCGCGGCCTGCGCCGCCGCCGGACCGCCGACGCCGGGAGCGCCCTGGCCCTGCTTGTTGCCGGGAACCTTCTTGCCGCCCTGCGCGACGTCGACCGGCAGCATGACCAGCGCGGTCGTACCACCGGAGTCGGACGGGCGCAGCTGGATGCGGATGCCGTGACGCTGCGACAGACGGCCGACCACGAACAGACCCATGCGGCGCGAGACGGAGACGTCCACGGTGGGCGGCGAGGCGAGCCGCTCGTTGATCGCCGCGAGGTCCTCGGGCGAGAGGCCGATGCCGGTGTCGTGGATCTCGATCAGTACGCGGCCGTCGGGCAGCGCGTGACCGGTGACCTTGACCTTGGTCTGCGGGGAGGAGAACGAGGTGGCGTTCTCCAGCAGCTCGGCGAGCAGGTGCACGAGGTCGTTGACCACGCGGCCCGCGACCTCGGTGGTCGGGACCGAGGAGAGCTCGATGCGCTCGTACTGCTCCACCTCGGAGGCGGCGGCACGGAGCACGTCGACCAGCGGGACCGGACGGGTCCAGCGGCGGCCGGGCTCCTCACCGGCGAGGACGAGGAGGTTCTCGCCGTTACGGCGCATGCGGGTCGCGAGGTGGTCGAGCTTGAACAGCGAGGACAGCTGGTCCGGGTCGGCCTCGCGGGACTCCAGTTCGGAGATGAGCGAGAGCTGACGCTGGATGAGGCCCTGGGAGCGGCGCGAGAGGTTGGTGAACATCGCGTTGACGTTGCCTCGCAGGAGGGCCTGCTCGGCGGCCAGTCGTACGGCCTCGCGGTGCACGTCGTCGAAGGCCGCGGCCACCTGGCCGATCTCGTCCTTGGAGTGCACACCGACCGACTCGACGGACGTGTCGACGTCCTGCGGGTCCGACTCGGAGAGCTGCTTGACCAGCTCGGGCAGCCGGTCCTGGGCGACCTTCGTCGCGGTGTCCTGCAGACGGCGCAGCGAGCGGATCATCGAGCGGGCCACGACGAACGCGCCGACCAGCGAGACACCGAGCACCAGCAGGATCAGCGCACCGGAGATGATCGCTTCCTGCTCGGCCTCGTTGCGCAGCTCGCGGGCCTTCTGCTCCATCTGGTCGAGGAGCGTGAGCTCGATCTTCGACATCTCCAGGATCTTGGAGGAGTCGGCGTCGACCCAGTCCAGGTACGAGCGCTTGGCCTGCAGCTGGAGACCGTTGTTGCGCTGGAGCACACGCCCCAGGTAGCCGTCCGCGTCCTTGATGGTCGGGCTCGGCTCGTCGAGGGGCTTGGTGATCTGCGCCGCGTTGCCCTCGTAGATGCTGGCGAAGCTGGTGAGCTCGAACCGCTGGTTCTCGAAGGCGGAGAGGCCGTACTGCCGGTCGTTCGGCGAGAGCTCGCCGGTCGTCTTGTCCGTGGCAGGCAGGGCCGCGGCGATGATCGCGCGCTGGATGGACGCGTACTCCTTGGCGGTGGAGAAGGCCGCCAGGGCGCGCGTGCGCTGGATCATCTCCGGGTTGCTGGTCGCCTCGGCCATGTCCTGGGAGAGGCCGAGCAGCTGCTCGATGAGCCGGTGGTACGCCTCGACCGTCTGGGAGGCGTTCTTCTCGTCCTGGAAGGCGTTGTTGCGGATGCCGCTGAGGGTGTTCAGCTGGGTGGCGATGGCCACCACGTTGTCCCGGACACCGTCGAGGTTCTCGTTGTTGTCCGCGTCGTCGAGCTCGTGGGTGCCCTCCATGAAGGCGGCACGCGCACGGTCCGTCTTGTCGCGGAGGCCCTTGATCGAGACGTCGGTGGCCTTGGTGCCGTTGGCGAGCGGGCCGGCCGACTTGTCGCGCTCCTCCTGGAGCGCCGCGGCGAGCTCGGTCGCCTGCTTGGTCATGTCGGTCAGCAGCTTCATGTTCTCGAGCTGCTGGATCTCGTCCATGGTGTCGCTGATGCGCAGCGCGCCCAGCGAGGTCGCGGCGACCACGGGCAGCGCGAGCAGCGAGACCAGACGCGTGGAGATGCGCCAGTTGCGCAGGGCTATTCGCGAACCGGGCCCACTGGGAGCCTTGGGCTTCGGTGGCGCGGAGGACGAGGTGCCGGGAGCACCGTTCGCCCCGTTCGGGCCGCCCTTGCCCTGGCCACCCTTGGGCGCGCCGGGGCGCGAGGAGCCACTGTCACCGGCCTGCGCCGGTCCCGGGTTCTGGGCGTGCTGGGGCGAGGAGCCGACTGCCCTGGAGCCAGTCCCGCCTTGCGGCTCCGGCTCCGCCGAAGCGCTGCCATCCCTCTTGAAACGTCCCTGCACTAGCGTCGCAACCTCTGGACCAGGCGCCTCTCCGCGTGAACGGCGAGACGGTGTCGGCGTCTTGGAAGCGCCCTGAATGCGCTCCCATGGTGGTCGTGAGTGACCGGCGCAGGTTTCCCCTTTCCGCCGCCACTCGGCGCTGCGTTGCGCCCTTGCGCGCCGGTTCGTTCCTGCGGCGGTCCGAGGAATTCCAGCACAGTGCCGGATCTCCAACAAGGCCCATGGGTCATGCTGTGATCACCGTGACACGTTGTGAGGGCGGAGTCACGAGACGTAGAGCGAGACCTCATCCATAAAGGACACATACGGACGAGTCCCTCGCAGGTAAGCGGTGTCCCAGTCGCCATGATCAGGAGCGGAATGATGTCTTCCATGGTGAAATGCCTGTTTTGATACAGGCGGTTGAGGGTCCGGATTGACCGGTTTGCCTGTTAGTAAGTGAGGAAACTCACACGACGATCACGGCGTCTTCACGGCTTCGACAGGGAAGCGCATGTTTAGCCTGACGCTTTACAGGGATGGCAAATCCGACAACCCGCGCCTGTGTGAGGGTCCTTGAACCCGCCTGGCGCCCTACCGAACAGGGCCCGTAACCCCAGATGAAGACGACGACGATGTTCCTCAACATAGCCAACCCGCGACGCACCACGCTGGCGCATCTCGAGGACGCCGAAGAGCTGCGGATGCCGGAGCGGCAGGAGCAGTCCGTCGAGTTCACCGAGCTCCCCGCGCAGACCGCCAACCCCCGGCGCACGATCCTGATGGACGTCCCGGTCGCGGCGGCGATCGCGGAGTAAGCCTCCCACGGGCCCCGGTCCCGATGCGCGAGAGGGCCGCCCCTTGCCGCGTTAGCCTGGAGCGTCAGACTCCGGCCAGCTCAGTGAGGGGCGCAAGGATCCCGTGCGCATCGCCAGGTTCTCCATCGACGGCAACGTCGCGTTCGGTGCGGTCGAGGGCGAGAGCCCTCCTGGATCGACCGACGGGCTCGTGCTCGACATCATCAAGGGCATCCCGTTCGCGGACTTCGAGCTCTCCGGGACCAAGGTCCCGCTGAGCAAGGTCCGGCTCCTGCCGCCCGTGCTCCCGAACAAGGTCGTGGCCTTCGGCCGCAACTACGCGGAGCACGCCAGGGAGCTGGGCAACGAGGTGCCCGACGCCCCGTTCGCCTTCTTCAAGCCGTCCACCTCGGTGACCGGCCCCGGCGACGACATCGCGTACCCCTCCTTCTCGGAGGAGCTGCACCACGAGGCCGAGCTCGCCGTGGTCATCGGCCGCATGTGCCGCGAGGTCCCACGCGAACGCGTCAAGGACGTCATCCTCGGCTACACCTGCGCCAACGACGTCACCGCACGCGACGTCCAGCGGCGCGAGAAGCAGTGGGCCCGGGCCAAGGGCTTCGACTCCTCCTGCCCGCTCGGCCCCTGGGTGGAGACGGACCTCGACCCGTCCGACCTCACCATCCAGTGCACGGTCAACGGCCAACAGCGCCAGCTGGGCCGCACCAGCGAGATGATCCACTCCATCGAGGATCTGATCGTCAACATCACCGAGGCCATGACGCTGCTCCCCGGCGACGTCATCCTCACGGGCACCCCGGCAGGGGTCGGCCCGCTCAGTGTCGGCGACGAGGTCGCCGTCACCATCGAAGGCATCGGCACTCTCACCAACAAGGTGATCAAGCGTGGCTAACGGCTCCGTCCGCGTACGTTTCTGTCCGTCCCCGACCGGCAACCCCCATGTGGGCCTGGTCCGCACAGCCCTGTTCAACTGGGCGTACGCCCGCCACACCGGCGGCACGTTCGTCTTCCGCATCGAGGACACCGACGCGGCCCGCGACTCCGAGGAGTCGTACGAGCAGCTCCTGGACTCGCTGCGCTGGCTGGGCTTCGACTGGGACGAGGGCCCCGAGATCGGCGGCCCCCACGCGCCGTACCGCCAGTCGCAGCGCATGGACCTCTACAAGGACGTCGCCGGCAAGCTCCTGGACGCCGGGCGCGCGTACCACTGCTACTGCTCGACGCCGGAGCTGGACGCCCGCCGCGACGCCGCCCGCGCCGCCGGCAAGCCGTCCGGCTACGACGGCCACTGCCGTGAGCTGACCGCCGAGCAGAAGAGCGCGTACGAGGCCGAGGGCCGCGCCCCCATCGTCCGCTTCCGCATGCCCGACGAGGCGATCACCTTCACGGACCTGGTCCGCGGCGAGATCACGTACCTCCCGGAGAACGTGCCGGACTACGGGATCGTGCGAGCCAACGGCGCGCCCCTCTACACGCTGGTCAACCCGGTCGACGACGCCCTGATGGAGATCACCCACGTCCTGCGCGGCGAGGACCTCCTCTCCTCCACCCCGCGTCAGATCGCCCTCTACAAGGCGCTGACCGAGCTGGGCATCGCCAAGGAGACCCCGGCCTTCGGCCACCTCCCGTACGTGATGGGCGAGGGCAACAAGAAGCTCTCCAAGCGCGACCCGGAGTCCTCGCTGAACCTCTACCGGGAGCGCGGCTTCCTCCCGGAGGGCCTGCTGAACTACCTGTCGCTCCTCGGCTGGTCGCTCTCCGCGGACCGCGACATCTTCACCGTCGAGGAGATGGTCGCCGCCTTCGACGTCTCGGACGTGAACCCCAACCCGGCCCGCTTCGACCTCAAGAAGGCCGAGGCCATCAACGCCGACCACATCCGGCTGCTCGACGTGAAGGAGTTCGCCGAGCGCTGCGCGCCGTGGCTGCGGGCCCCCTTCGCGCCCTGGGCGCCGGAGGACTTCGACCCGGCCAAGTGGGACGCGATCGCCCCGCACGCCCAGACCCGCCTCAAGGTCCTCTCCGAGATCACCGACAACGTCGACTTCCTGTTCCTGCCGGAGCCGGCCTTCGACGAGGCGTCCTGGACGAAGGCCATGAAGGAGGGCAGCGACGCGCTGCTCCGTACGGCCCGCGAGAAGCTCGACGCCGCCGACTGGACGTCCGCCGAGTCCCTCAAGGAGGCCGGGCTGGCCGCCGGCGAGGCCCACGGCCTCAAGCTCGGCAAGGCCCAGGCGCCGGTCCGCGTCGCCGTCACCGGCCGCACGATCGGCCTGCCCCTCTTCGAGTCCCTGGAGATCCTGGGCAAGGAGAAGTCGCTGCGGCGCATCGACGCCGCGCTGGCGAAGCTGACCGCGTAGGCATCGCACGGGAACACGCGAAGGGGCGGCGTCCGAAGCGGACGCCGCCCCTTCCGCATGCCCCGGGCCGGCCGCCGGAGCACTGTCCGACCCGCATCCCGCCTCCCGCAGGAACCCCGGGACGGGCGAAGTGACGGGCGAAGTGATCCGTGGACGCGACGGACACGGCCGGACCTTTTGGTTACCGTCGGAGCATGACGATCAGAGCCGTGGTGTGGGACGTCGACGACACGATCTTCGACTACACCACCGCCGACCGCGCCGGCATGCGCGGACACCTGGCGGCCGAGGGCCTGCTCGGCCGGTACGCGTCCGTCGAGGAGGCCCTGGGCCGCTGGCGCGGGCTCACCGACCTGCAGTGGGCGAGCTTCGCGGCGGGGGAGGGCGACTGGGAGAGCGGCCGCCGGGACCGGGTGCGGGCGTTCCTGGACCAGCCCCTGACCGACACGGACGCGGAGGACTGGTTCGCGCGGTACCTGAGTCACTACGAGGCGGCCTGGGCGCTGTTCCCGGACGTCCTGCCCGTCCTCGACCTCCTGGCGGGCAGCCACCGCCACGCGGTGCTCTCCAACTCCAGCCTCCGCGTCCAGGACCACAAACTGCGCGTCCTCGGGGTCCGGGAACGCTTCGAGTCGGTGCTCTGCGCGGCCGAACTCGGCGTCTCCAAACCCGCCGCCGAGGCGTTCCACGCGGCCTGCGAGGCCCTGGCACTGCCCCCGCACCAGGTCGCGTACGTCGGGGACCACCCGGAGATCGACGGGCGGGGCGCCGCCGACGCCGGGCTCTTCTCGGTGTGGATCGACCGCGGGGGCGTGAGTGCCGTCACGGCCCCCGGTCCGGACCCCGCACCGGGCGAGCCGACGGATCGGCTCGCCCGCCTGCGCCGGATCGCCTCGCTGGCCGAACTCCCCGGGATCCTCCGGCCCGATACCCGTTTTGGAGCGCCGTCCACCTTCGGGTAATGTTCTTCCTGCGCCGCCGGAGTGCGGGCCGAAAGGCCACAGGTCGGAGGCGCAAGCTAAAACAAAATCCCCACGGGGGTTGAGTTTCAGTGGCCTATGGTGTAATTGGCAGCACGACGGTTTCTGGTTCCGTTAGTCTAGGTTCGAGTCCTGGTAGGCCAGCTCGCAGAGCTTATCTGCATCGCAGAGACCAGCTCTGCAAGGCCCCCGTTGTGTAGCGGCCTAGCACGCCGCCCTCTCAAGGCGGTAGCGCCGGTTCGAATCCGGTCGGGGGTACAGATCCTTCCCAGGGGGACAGTTCGGGTCGCACCCGCTGACTCTCATGCAGGATCGCTAGGGCCCCCGTTGTGTAGCGGCCTAGCACGCCGCCCTCTCAAGGCGGTAGCGCCGGTTCGAATCCGGTCGGGGGTACAAGGTGGTCTAGACCACCATTGGGCTATGGTGTAATTGGCAACACGACGGTTTCTGGTTCCGTTGTTCTAGGTTCGAGTCCTGGTAGCCCAGCAGGATCATTCGTGATCTCAGGCCCCCGTTGTGTAGCGGCCTAGCACGCCGCCCTCTCAAGGCGGTAGCGCCGGTTCGAATCCGGTCGGGGGTACTCACAGAAGAAGCCCTCCCCACCAGGGGAGGGCTTTTTTCGTGCCGGATTCCCGCCGGCTCCGTGCTGCGCACCATGAGGACATCAACTCGGGCCGTTCGCTGCGGCGTTGAAGCGACCGGCCGGGGAGTCGAGACGGGTGTCAGCCTGTCCGGCGCAGCGCCTCCGACAGGCGCGCGGCCGCGTCGATGACCGCCTGGGCGTGCATCCGGCCGGGGTGGCGCGTCAGACGCTCGATCGGTCCCGAGACCGAGACGGCGGCGACCACGCGGTTCGAGGGGCCGCGCACCGGCGCCGAGACCGACGCGACGCCCGGCTCGCGCTCACCGATCGACTGGGCCCAGCCGCGGCGCCGTACCCCCGACAGGGCCGTCGCCGTGAAGCGGGCGCCCTGGAGGCCGCGGTGCAGACGCTCCGGCTCCTCCCAGGCCATCAGGATCTGGGCCGACGAGCCGGCCTTCATCGTGAGCGTCGAGCCGACCGGGACCGTGTCCCTGAGGCCCGACAGGCGCTCCGCCGCGGCGACACAGATGCGCATGTCGCCCTGGCGGCGGTAGAGCTGGGCGCTCTCGCCCGTGATGTCGCGGAGGTGGGTGAGCACCGGCCCCGCCGTCGCGAGGAGACGGTCCTCGCCCGCGGCCGCGGCCAGCTCGGCCAGCCGAGGGCCGAGAATGAAACGCCCCTGCATGTCGCGCGCCACCATCCGGTGGTGTTCAAGTGCCACGGCGAGGCGATGTGCCGTGGGCCGTGCCAGTCCGGTCGCCGCGACCAGGCCCGCGAGGGTGGCCGGACCGGACTCCAGTGCGCTCAGGACAAGGGCTGCCTTGTCCAGAACGCCGACGCCGCTACTGTTGTCCATGAAACGATACTCGCGTCTCACTCTGTGAAACGCAAGTTCAATTTTCCGTGGAACGCGCCACTCTGGTAGTACAGCGGCCCGCGGACCAACGGGCCCGGCGGAAGACGTCCGGTACGAGGGGTAACGGACGACGTCCCGCACAGGAGATCTCTAGTTGGGCCGGCGCCACACAGGCCGGCCGGAGGGAAAGCGATGGGTAGGACACTCGCGGAGAAGGTCTGGGACGACCACGTCGTCCGGCGCGCGGAGGGCGAGCCCGACCTTCTCTTCATCGATCTGCACCTGCTGCACGAGGTGACCAGCCCCCAGGCCTTCGACGGCCTCCGTCAGGCGGGGCGCCCCGTGCGTCGTCTCGACCTCACCATCGCGACCGAGGATCACAACACCCCCACCCTCGACATCGACAAGCCCATCGCGGACCCGGTCTCGCGCGTCCAGCTGGAGACGCTGCGGAAGAACGCCGCCGAGTTCGGTGTGCGCCTGCACTCGCTGGGCGACGTCGAGCAGGGTGTCGTCCACGTCGTGGGACCGCAGCTGGGTCTGACCCAGCCCGGCACCACGGTCGTGTGCGGTGACTCCCACACCTCCACGCACGGTGCCTTCGGCGCGCTGGCGTTCGGCATCGGCACCTCGCAGGTCGAGCACGTGCTGGCCACCCAGACGCTGCCGCTGGCCCGCCCCAGGACCATGGCCATCACCGTCGACGGCGATCTGCCCGAGGACGTCACGGCCAAGGACCTGATCCTGGCGATCATCACCAAGATCGGCACGGGCGGCGGGCAGGGGTACATCCTGGAATACCGCGGCTCCGCCATCGAGAAACTCTCGATGGAGGCCCGGATGACCATCTGCAACATGTCGATCGAGGCCGGTGCCCGCGCGGGCATGATCGCCCCCGACGAGACCACCTTCGAGTACATCAAGGGCCGCGCCCACGCTCCCGAGGGCGAGGACTGGGACGCGGCCGTCGCGTACTGGAAGACCCTGAAGTCGGACGAGGACGCGGAATTCGACGCGGAGGTCGTCATCGACGCCGCCTCCCTCGCGCCGTTCGTCACCTGGGGCACCAACCCCGGCCAGGGCGCGCCGCTTTCGGCAACGGTCCCCGACCCTGCTTCGTACGAAGACGCATCGGAGCGCCACGCCGCCGAAAAGGCCCTGGAATACATGGGGTTGACCGCCGGACAGCCGCTGCGCGACATCAACGTCGACACCGTCTTCGTAGGTTCGTGCACCAACGGCCGCATCGAGGACCTGCGCGCCGTCGCGGCGATCGTCGAGGGCCGCAAAGTCGCCGACGGCGTACGGATGCTGGTGGTCCCCGGCTCCGCGCGTGTCGGTCTGCAGGCCGTTTCCGAGGGTCTGGACGTGGTCTTCAAGGAGGCCGGCGCCGAATGGCGGCACGCGGGCTGCTCGATGTGTCTGGGCATGAACCCCGACCAGCTGGCACCCGGTGAGCGCTCCGCGTCCACCTCCAACCGCAACTTCGAGGGCAGGCAGGGCAAGGGCGGCCGTACGCACCTGGTGTCGCCGCAGGTCGCCGCGGCCACGGCGGTGCTGGGCCATCTGGCGTCGCCCGCCGACCTGTCCGACACCGACGCCCGTACGCCCGCTGGAGTCTGAGAGCCATGGAAGCATTCACCAAGCACACCGGCCGGGCGGTCCCGCTGCGGCGCAGCAACGTCGACACCGACCAGATCATCCCCGCCCACTGGCTCAAGAAGGTGACCAGGGACGGCTTCGAGGACGGGCTCTTCGAGGCCTGGCGCAAGGATCCGTCCTTCATCCTCAACCAGCCCGAGCGCACGGGCGCCACGGTCCTGGTCGCCGGACCCGACTTCGGGACGGGCTCCTCGCGCGAGCACGCCGTGTGGGCCCTGCAGAACTACGGCTTCAAGGCCGTCGTCTCGTCCCGCTTCGCGGACATCTTCCGCGGCAACTCTCTCAAGAACGGCCTGCTCACAGTGGTTCTGGAGCAGAAGATCGTGGACGCGCTGTGGGAGCTCACCGAGAAGGACCCCGAGGCCGAGGTCACGGTCGACCTGGAGGCCCGTGAGGTGCGTGCCGAGGGCATCACGGCCGCCTTCGAGCTCGACGAGAACGCCCGCTGGCGTCTGCTGAACGGGCTGGACGACATCTCCATCACCCTGCAGAACGAGGCGGACATCTCCGCGTACGAGGCCAAGAGGCCCTCCTACAAGCCGCGGACCGTTCAGGTCTGAGCGGACCCCGGTCCGCAAGGCTGATTCCGGCCAGGACAACAGGCCCCTGTACCCCCAATCGTGCACGGTTGGGGGTACATCTGTGTCTGCCGCCGGAAGAGGGGTTCCGGCCTTTGTGATTGGCCTCAACTGCCCTTGTTTCAAGGGACCTTGCTGGGGTAGCCGAACCTCGGCAGAGCCTTGTGGGGAGATGTGCAGGAGGCCCTCGGGAGGCGGTAGTTACCCCCTGCGCAGGCGACAACTCGCCCCAGATGGCACAATCTGTGCATGGAACACGACGGCCAACTCGAGCTCTATGCGGCGGTCGCGTCCCAACTCAAGGAAGCGCACACAAGGGTGCGCGCACTGCAAGTCCCGGAGGGCGTACGAATGGCGCTGACCCGGAAGCTGCTGGTCATTACGGCCGTGGCCAAGCACGATCTCGCCGATGCGACAAGGCGTCTGGAGCGGTTCACGGCGGACCTCGACGAGGGCCGAATCCCCGAAGAGGAACGCTGAGGAACTTCGCGCCAGCTCTAGTTCGTTGCGGCACAAGGGTGATTAGCCCGTTTCGTGTTTGATTTGCGGTATATATCTGCCTAACGTGCGAAAAAGCTTGAACACTTTCGTTCTGGCAATGTCTCCGAAGGGGAAGACGTGAACAAGGCGCAGCTCGTAGAAGCGATTGCCGACAAGGTCGGCGGGCGTCAGCAGGCCGCCGACGCGGTCGACGCCGTACTGGACGCCATCGTCCGTGCAGTTGTCGGCGGGGACCGGGTCTCGGTCACCGGCTTCGGATCCTTCGAGAAGGTGGACCGTCCGGCCCGTTACGCCCGCAACCCGCAGACCGGGGAGCGCGTTCGGGTCAAGAAGACCTCCGTGCCCCGCTTCCGTGCGGGTCAGGGCTTCAAGGACCTGGTGAGCGGTTCGAAGAAGCTCCCGAAGAACGACGTCGCGGTCAAGAAGGCACCCAAGGGCAGCCTGACCGGCGGTTCCTCCGCCACGGTCAAGAAGGCCGCCGCGAAGAAGGCCACCACCGCCAGGAAGGCGACCGCGGCCGCGAAGAAGACCACGGCCAAGAAGACCACGGCGAAGAAGACGACGCCGGCCGCGAAGAAGACCACGGCCACGGCCAAGAAGACGACCGCCAAGAAGACCTCGGCGGCCGCCAAGAAGACCACGGCCAAGAAGACCACCGCCAAGAAGGCGGCGGCGAAGAAGGCCCCCGCGAAGAAGGCGGCGGCGAAGAAGGCGCCGGCCAAGAAGTCGGCGGCCCGCAAGACCACCGCCAAGAAGGCCACCGCCCGCAGGTAGACAAGGGCGCAGAGGCACACACGCGCCGGGCCGGGCTCCCACGGGGGAGCCCGGCCCGCGGCGTTTTCAGAAGGTCTGCAGGGTCACCAGGGTGATGCGGTTCCGGTCGCCGCCCTCGGCCTCGACCTCGATCCGTACGCGCTGACCCGGACGGAGCAGTCTGAGGCCGCCTTTGTCGAACGCCGGGGCGTCGAAGGGCACGGGGGTGCCGTCGTCCAGCAGCACTTGGCCGGTGCGGGTCTCGGGGTCGTATGTGTACGCGGTCGCCTGCATGGGGGAAGCGTATGCGGTCCGTCCGCAGGAGGGGTCCTCGCGGCCGGTGGACGATGTGCGGGCCGGAGGCGGCCGGGCTGCCGCCCAGTGCACCGGGAACGGGACCGGCCTCCGGAGGAAGCGCGCGTCCGCGGTGGGCCGGGCGGCTCAGGCCGCTTTGAGGCGCTCCACGGCCGCCGCCGTGCGCGGGCCCACGCCCAGGGCCAGTGCCGCTCGCAGGTCCGCGCCCGTGTCCACGTCCTGGCGCACGGAGGGCACGCCCGGCAGGAGGAGTTCCACGGCGCCCGAGGCACGGTGGCGGGCGCGGGAATCCGTACCGAATGCGGGGAGCAATTCTCGGCCGGGCGATGCGGCCAGGAGAGTTGTTCCCGGTCCGGCCGCGTCCGGCAGGAAAGCGCGGGGGAATTCGGCCGCCGCGGACAGGACGCGCGCCAATTCCGTCGGGCGCAGGGCGGGCAGATCGGCGTTCAGGGCGGCCAGCGGGGTGTGGGGGTTCGCGGTGCGTACGGCTGCCGCCGCGTGCCGCAGTGCGGCGTTCAGACCACCACCGGGTTCGTCCGGGACGATCCGGGCGCCCAGGGCGGCCAGCGCCCGCCCGGCTCGCACATCGCCCGTGACTACGGCCACATCTGCGACTCCGGGGCAGGCCAGAGCCGCGGTCACCGTGTCCTGCGCGAAGGCGAGGGCCAGTCCCGGGCGCAGGCCGTCGGCCGCCGTGTCCGAGAGCCTGCTCTTCGCCCGCGCAAGGGCTTTGAGGGGTATGACCAAGGTCCACTGCACGAGCGCTCCGTCCCTCTCCTGTCGCGCCCCATTGTCACCCGGCCACCGGAACGGGCCCGAGGCCGGGGCGTACGGTGTTCTCGACAGACAGGCGGCCCGGGGCGACACTTGTGCGGCCCCCCAGGCCCAAGAGGAAGGTGTACCGCGTGTCCCGCCGCAGAATCGGCTTCTGGTACCGCTTCGCAGCGTTCCTCTGCAAACCGCCGCTGGTGGTTCTTCTCAAGCGGGACTGGCGCGGAATCGAGAACATTCCCGCCGAGGGCGGATTCATCACCGCGGTGAACCACAATTCACATGCGGATCCGTTCGCGTACGGGCACTTTCAGTACAACACAGGCCGCGTTCCGCGTTTCCTGGCCAAGAGCGGGCTTTTCAAGAGCGGTTTCGTGGGGGCGGCGATGCGCGGCACCGGGCAGATCCCGGTGTACCGCGAGAGCACCGACGCGCTCAGCGCCTACCGGGCCGCGATCGACGCCGTGGAGCGCGGCGAGTGCGTCGCGTTCTATCCCGAGGCCACTCTCACCCGCGACCCCGATCTGTGGCCCATGGTCGGCAAGACGGGTGCCGCGCGGGTGGCGCTGCAGACCAGGTGCCCGGTGATCCCGGTGGCCCAGTGGGGCGCCAACCTGCTGCTGGCCCCGTACGCGAAGAAGCCCGACCTCCTGCCGCGCAAGACGCACCACGTGCTCGCGGGCCCGCCCGTGGACCTGTCGCGTTTCTACGACAAGGAGATGACTCCCGACCTCCTGAAGGAGGCGACCGAGGCCATCATGGCCGCGGTCACCGCGCAGCTCGAGCTGATCCGCGGTGAGAAGGCGCCCGGGACGCGGTACGACCCGCGTCAGGTGCGCGTCGACCAGCGGCGCAGGTCGCCGGCGCAGGAGGAACAGGAACAGGCCGCGCAGGACGTCGGCGTGCGGGAAATGACCAGGACAGAGCACGAAAAGGGGCACGGCAAGTGACGACATCCGGCAAGCCCGTCAAGGCGGCCGTCTTCGGGACCGGATCGTGGGGAACGGCCTTCGGCATGGTCCTCGCCGACGCCGGGTGCGACGTGACGCTGTGGGGACGGCGGGCCGAACTCGCCGAAGCGGTCAACTCCACACACACGAACCCCGACTACCTGCCGGGCATCGAACTCCCGGAGAACCTGCGGGCCACCACGGACGCCGCCGAGGCCGCCCATGACGCCGACTTCACGGTGCTGGCGGTGCCTTCGCAGACGCTGCGCGGGAACCTGGCGCAGTGGACGTCACTTCTTGCTCCCGGCACGGTCCTCGTCTCCCTCATGAAGGGCGTCGAACTCGGTTCGGCGATGCGGATGAGCGAGGTCGTCGAGGACGTCGCCAAGGTCGGCGCCGACCGGATCGCCGTGGTCACCGGCCCCAACCTGGCCCGTGAGATCGCCGCCCGCATGCCGGCCGCCGCCGTCGTCGCGTGCACCGACGAGGCCGTGGCCCAGCGACTGCAGGCCGCCTGCCACACCCCGTACTTCCGCCCGTACACCAACACCGACGTGGTCGGCTGCGAACTCGGCGGCGCCGTCAAGAACGTCATCGGTCTCGCCGTCGGCATCGCGGACGGCATGGGCCTCGGCGACAACGCCAAGGGGTCCCTCATCACACGGGGGTTGGCGGAGACGACCCGGCTCGGCCTCGCGATGGGCGCCGACCCTCTGACGTTCTCCGGGCTCGCGGGCCTCGGTGACCTCGTGGCGACCTGCTCCTCGCCGCTCTCGCGCAACCACACCTTCGGCACCAACCTCGGCAGGGGCATGACCCTCCAGGAGACCATCGCCGTCACCAAGCAGACCGCCGAGGGCGTCAAGTCCTGTGAGTCCGTGCTGGACTTGGGGCGCCGGCACGGCGTCGACATGCCCATCACGGAGACCGTCGTCGACATCGTCCACGACGGCAAGCCGCCGGTCGTCGCCCTCAAGGAGATGATGTCCCGCAGCGCCAAGCCCGAACGGCGCTGAGCGGGGCCCGGGCGACGCTGAGCGACCGGCCGCGCGACGCTCAGCGACGGGGGCCCACGGACGCTGACTCAGCGCCGTACCAACGGGTACTCTCAACCCGATATGAGCACCGAGAACCTCCCCCAGAACACCGAGCAGCAGCTCCGCAAGCCGCGCGTGGCCGTCGTGTTCGGCGGCCGCAGCTCCGAACACGGAATCTCCGTGGTCACCGCCGGCGCGGTCCTGCGTGCCATCGACCGTACGAAGTACGACGTACTGCCGATCGGCATCACTCAGGACGGCCGCTGGGCGCTCACCGCGGACGACCCGGAGCGGATGGCGATCGTCGACCGGCGCCAGCCGAACGTCGAGCAGCTCGCGGAGTCGGACGAGGGCGGCGTGATCCTGCCCGTCGACCCCGCCAACCGTGAAGTGGTCTACAGCGAGCCCGGTTCGGTGCCCAAGGCGCTCGGCGAGGTCGACGTCGTCTTCCCGGTGCTGCACGGCCCGTACGGCGAGGACGGCACCCTCCAGGGCCTGCTGGAGCTCTCCGGCGTCCCGTACGTCGGGTCCGGTGTGCTCGCCTCGGCGGTCGGCCAGGACAAGGAGTACATGAAGCGGGTGTTCACCTCCTTCGGGCTGCCCGTCGGCCCGTACGTGGTGATCCGTCCCCGTGAGTGGGAGCAGGACGAGTCGGCGTCCCGGAAGAAGATCATCGACTTCGCCGGGGAGCACGGCTGGCCGCTCTTCGTGAAGCCCGCGCGCGCGGGCTCGTCGATCGGCATCACCAAGGTCGACGACCTGTCCGGTCTCGACGAGGCGATCGCGGCGGCCCGGCACCACGACCCGAAGATCCTCGTGGAGGCGCTGCTGCGCGGCCGGGAGATCGAGTGCGGGGTCCTGGAGTTCGAGGACGGCCCCCGGGCCTCGGTACCGGCCGAGATCCCGCCGGTGCAGTCGCACGCGTACTACGACTTCGAGGCGAAGTACATCGACTCGACCCCGGGCATCGTGCCCGCCCCGCTGACGCCCGAGCAGACCGCCGAGGTCAGGCGCCTCGCCGTCGACGCCTTCGAGGCCGCCTCCTGCGAAGGTCTCGTCCGCGCGGACTTCTTCCTCACCGAGGACGGCGAGTTCGTGATCAACGAGATCAACACGATGCCCGGCTTCACGCCGATCTCCATGTACCCCAAGATGTGGGAGGCGACGGGAGTGTCCTACCCGGAGCTGGTGGACCGCCTGATCCAGGCGGCGCTGCGCAGGCGGACGGGCCTGCGGTAGGACGTGCCCCGCAGGGGCGCCGGGAACTGCGCGACCAGCCACGGCGCTCCCGCACCCGGCAACGGTCCGGCCGCGGCCATCAGTCCGCGATCCCCACAGGGACCGCCTTCTTGATGGCCCCGGCCAGATCGACCAGCACGGAGGACGTGTCCCGCCCGGAGGGCACGGTCACCTCGACGTACACGCTCCGCCGGGCGGAGGTGAAGCGAGTCACTCCGTCCCCCTGCTCCTCCATCAGCCACCCGACCCCGTTCACGCCACCCCCGATGGCATCGGGATCGCTCCCGACGGCCACCTTGGGGTCGACCATCTTCGCGGGCCGCGACACGCCGCAGCGCAGTATGATCGCCGGGCTTCCCCAGCCCGCGGTCAGCGCCGACCGGGGCTCGGGATCCTCCCGGTCGAGGCCGTCCACCTTCCGTGGCAACGACTTGTCCAGGTTCTGACACAGCTTGGTGGCCCTGGTGCCCGGACTGGGAACCGCAGCCGATGCGTTGTCGTCTGCTGGGGAGCAGCCCGTGGCAGCGATCAGCAGGACGAGGGCGGGCGACCCGATGAAAGAAGCACGCCGGTGACGGAAGAAGTCCACCGGCCCAGGGTAGACGGGGGCTACAGGTGCACGACCGGGCAGGTCAGGGTACGGGTGATGCCGTCCACTTGCTGGACCTTCGCGACCACCAGGCGGCCGAGCTCGTCCACCGTGTCGGCCTGGGCCCGCACGATCACGTCGTAGGGCCCTGTCACGTCCTCGGCCTGGATCACCCCCGAAATCTTGCTGATCGTGTCGGCGACGGTCGACGCCTTGCCGACCTCCGTCTGGATCAGGATGTACGCCTGTACCACGGAACCTCCAGGGCGGCCACGAGGATCATGTGGGGAAAAGGAACGCCACGGTATCGCGTCGCCGCGTACCGCGGGGAGACCCGCGGGGGGCGGGGCTTACGCGTTGGGGTATACGGAGCGCGCTGGTTGACGGTCGACTCGACCGTACCGAGGTCGGGGACCGCCCGCGACCGGGCGCAGGAACAGCAGGAGACGACTCGGTTCATGTGCACGAAGGGAACAGGTGAGACTCGGTGAAGGGAACCGTGGGCGAGTTGGGGGAGTTCGGGCTCATCAAGGAGCTCACCTCACGGCTCACCACCACCCCGGCGGTACGCGTCGGGCCGGGCGACGACGCCGCAGTGGTGGCCGCCCCCGACCGCAGGGTCGTGGCCAGCACTGACATCCTCCTGGAGGGGCGGCACTTCCGGCGCGACTGGTCCACGGCGTACGACGTCGGGCGCAAGGCGGCCGCGCAGAACCTCGCGGACATCGCCGCCATGGGCGCCGTGCCGACCGCGCTGCTGCTCGGCCTGGTCGTGCCGGCCGAGCTGCCCGCCACCTGGCCCTCCGAGCTGATGGACGGCATCCGCGACGAGTGCCAGGTCGCCGGTGCGGCCGTGGTCGGCGGCGACGTCGTACGCGGCGACACGATCACCGTGGCGATCACCGCGCTCGGCGATCTGCGCAACCACGAGCCGGTGACCCGCGCCGGCGCGCAGCCCGGCGACGTGGTGGCCGTGACGGGCTGGCTGGGCTGGTCCGCGGCCGGGCACGCCGTGCTCTCCCGGGGCTTCCGCTCACCGCGGGCCTTCGTCGAGGCCCACCGGCGCCCGGAACCGCCGTACCACGCGGGTCCCGCGGCCGCCGGACTCGGCGCGACCTCCATGACGGACGTCAGCGACGGGCTGATCGCCGACCTCGGGCACATCGCGGAGGCCAGCAAGGTGCGCATCGACGTCCGCTCGGGTGCCGTCGACATCCCCACGCAGATGAACGACATCGGGCAGGCCGTCGGCGTCGACCCGATCCAGTGGGTGCTCACCGGCGGCGAGGACCACGCGATCGTCGCGACCTTCCCGGCCGACGTGAAGCTGCCCGCCCGGTGGAAGGTGATCGGCGAGGTCCTCAACCCCTCGGCGCTGCCGCAGGTCACGGTCGACGGAGCGCCGTGGACCAGCAAGGGCGGCTGGGACCACTTCGGGGACATCGAGTCATGAGCGCCCCGCCCCGGGTGCTGACGGTCGCGGGTTCCGACTCCGGTGGTGGGGCCGGGATCCAGGCAGACCTGAAGACCATGCTCGCGCTGGGCGTGCACGGCATGAGTGTGCTCACCGCCGTCACCGCGCAGAACTCCCTCGGTGTGCAGGGTGCCTGGGAGCTGCCGGTGGAGGCGGTGCGCGCCCAGTACCGCAGTGTGGTGGACGACATCGGCGTGCAGGCGGTCAAGACCGGCATGCTCTCCTCCGCCGAACTCGCCGAGACCGTCGCCGAGTTGATCGGCGGCACCGACGCGCCCGCCGTCGTCGACCCGGTCGGTGTCTCCAAGCACGGCGACTCCCTGCTCGCCCCGTCCGCGCTGGACTCCGTACGGACCAAGCTGCTGCCCGTGGCCACGGTGGCGACGCCGAACCTCGACGAGGTGGCCCAGCTGACGGGCGTACGGGTCGAGTCGGAGGACGGGATGCGGCGGGCGGCGGCGGCCGTGCTCGCGTACGGGCCCGCCTGGGTGCTGATCAAGGGCGGTCACCTGCGCGGGGACGCCGTGGACTTCCTCACCGACGGCTCCGAGGAGCTCTGGCTGCGAGCGCCCCGGCTCGACAACCGCCACACCCACGGCACGGGGTGCACGCTCGCGAGCGCGATCGCTTCGCAGCTCGCGA
Source organism: Streptomyces sp. BV286 (assembly GCF_019090165.1). GTDB lineage: Bacteria > Actinomycetota > Actinomycetes > Streptomycetales > Streptomycetaceae > Streptomyces. The sequence continues at coordinate 20,887 of NZ_JAHRIB010000006.1, read as the reverse complement.
AGGGAGCGGCGGTGCCGGAGGCGGTCGTGGCGGCGAAGGAGTACGTCACCGGGGCGATCGAGGCCGGATTCGCCCTCGGGGGCGGGATCGGGCCGGTGGATCACGGGTGGCGGTTCAGGGCGGCCCGCAGCTCCGGGACCAAGGGCACGTAAGCGTTTACGCGCCCGCTCGCGTGCCGGGACGCGACTGCGGTCGTCCCCGCGTCCGAGCACAGCAAAAAGCCGGCACACCGCGAGGTGGACCGGCTTTGAGCAGCGAACCAGCAGTGGCCGCGCGCTGGCAGAACGTCAGCGCGAAACCTTGCCGGCCTTGATGCAAGAGGTGCAAGCGTTCACGCGCTTCGGCGTCCCGCCCATCACGGTACGGACGCGCTGGATGTTCGGGTTCCAGCGACGGGACGTACGGCGGTGAGAGTGCGAGATGTTGTTGCCGAAGCTCGGCCCCTTGCCACAGACGTCGCAGTTGGCAGCCACGGGTCACTCCAAAGACTTCAGATGCTCTTACGGTTGATCCCGGCATGCCGAGATCAAGATCTAGGATCTGAGTGGCGGTGCCAGGGGGAAGGCCCGATGAGATCGGGCAACCGGAGCAGCATACAACGACTGCGTCCGTACAACGAAACTACCATGGCCGGGGTGGGCGACCGCCCCGGCCCTCTTCCGGCGGAAACCCGCTCCGGGTCTACGCTGCGTCCGGGATTCGGCTGCTCAAGGAGGCGCAGGTGCCGCAGGTGCCGCAGACATTGGACGCATCCGCGGTACGTGCCTGGTGCGGATTCGCGCTGGCGGCCCTCGGCCGCGCGCGCGAGGAGATCGACGCGATCAACGTCTATCCCGTCGCGGACGGGGACACCGGAACCAACCTCTATCTGACCGTGGAATCGGCGGCCGCGGCGGTCGAGGCCGTCTTCGCGGGCCACGCCACCGTTTCCGCCGCCCGCCCGGCGTCCGGCGCCGTCCCCGGGGTGCCGGCGGCCGATCGGCCCTCGCTCGCCGACGCCGTGCACGCCATGGCGCACGGCGCGCTCATCGGGGCCCGGGGGAACTCCGGGACGATCCTCGCGCAGCTCCTGAGGGGCATGTCCCAGGTGCTCGCCGCCGACAGTGACGCCGCCCACGCCGACGGCCCGGGCCTGGGGCTCGCCCTGCGGCACGCCGCCGACGCGGCCCGGCTGGCCGTCGCGCGCCCGGTCGAGGGCACGGTCCTCACCGTCGCCTCGGCCGCCGCCGACGCGGCCTCCGGCGCGGACGGGGACTGCGCGGTGGTCGCGCGGGCCGCCTACGAGGGCGCACGGGCGGCCCTCGCGGCGACCCCCGGGCAGCTGGCGGTCCTGGAGCGGGCCGGGGTGGTCGACGCCGGCGGACGCGGACTCGTGGCCGTGCTCGCGGCACTGGTGGAAACGTTCACCGGCGAGGCCCCCGCGGCCGGAGCGGTGCCCGTGCTGGCGTCCCCCGCGCGCGTGGGCAGCGCACCGGACGGGACCGCACCGCACGCGCGCGTGGACGCTGCCGTGACGGAGCCGCCCGCAGAGCCGGGCGACGCGGGGGAGTGCGCGGCCGGCCCCGAACAGAAGGAGAGCGGCCCCGCGTTCGAGGTGATCTACCTTCTGGAGGCGGACGACGCTGCCGTGGCCCGGCTGCGCGGCCGGCTCGACGCGCTCGGGGACTCGCTCGTCGTGGTCGGCGGCGACGGCCTGTGGAACATCCACGTGCATGTCGACGACGCGGGCGCGGCCGTGGAGGCGGGCGTCGAGGCCGGCCGGCCGTACCGGATCCGGATCACGCACTTCGGCCTGGACGACGCGCACACGACGGGTTCGACCACCCGGCCGGTCCGGGAGAGGACCCAGCGCGCGGTCGTGGCCGTCGTCCCCGGCGAGGGTCTCGCGCGGCTCTACGCCGAGGCCGGGGCCACCACCGTCCTCGCCCGGCCGGGGGAGCCGCCGGCGAGCGGGGAGCTCGTCGAGGCGGTACGGCGGGCCCACGCGGTCGAGGTGGTGCTCCTGCCGAACGACGCCGAGCTGCGCCACACCGCTGCCGCGGCGGCCGAGCAGGCCCGGGCCGAGGGCGTCAGGGTCGCGCTGATCCCCACCCGCTCCGCGGTGCAGGGCATCGCCGCACTCGCGGTGCACGAGCCCGGGAGGCGCTTCGACGAGGACGTGGTCGCGATGACCTCGGCCGCCGGAGCGACCCGGCACGCCGAGGTGGAGGTCGCGGAACGGCAGTCCTGGACCATGGCCGGCATCTGCCAGGCCGGTGACGTCCTCGGCCTCATCGACGGGGACGTGGCCGTGATCGGCTCCGACGTCACGGCCACCGCCGAGGCGGTCCTGAACCGGATGCTCTCGGCGGGCGGCGAGATGGTCACCCTGGTCCTCGGCGACGAGGCCCCGGACACCATCGCGGCCCACCTCGAAGCCCGCGTCCGGGAGTCCTACCTGGCGGTGGACACGGTCGTGTACCGGGGCGGACGCCAGGGAGCACTGCTGCTGATCGGCGTGGAGTAGGCCCGCGAGGGGCGCGCGGAGCCGCGCGCCCGGCCACGCCGACCCGAGGCCGGGGAACGGCCCCGGCCGCGAGGCCCTTGCGACCGGCCCTGCGACCGGCGACCGGCCCCTGCGGCCGAGTGCTACGCGGCCGGCTCAGTCTCCCGCAGCAGCCGCTCCGCCTCGGCCCGGCGGGCCGCCACCGTCTCGTCCGCGTCGTCGTGCCCGGCGTACGCGGTGAGTACCGCACGCGCGCGTGCCGCCGCCCGGCCGGGATGCTCCAGGTCGGCCTCCAGCCGGCCGGCGGCGAGTTCGGCACCCGTACGGCTGTGGAGCGCGTCCTCGCCGAGCGAGAGGAAGCCGGAGACGGCCAGGGCGATGTGGCCCAGCGCCTCCTCGAACAGGGCGCGGATCGCGTCGTCGTCGGCGTCGCCGGGTACGGAACGGGCGACCAGGTCGCCGAACTGCCTGTGCGTGTGGGCGAGTTCGGTCACCAGCAGCTCGCGCGCGCCGTCGTCCTCGGGCACCGCGGCCTCGCACGCGCGGACGGCCGCGCTCATCAACTCCCTTGCCGCGTCGAGCCCGGCGGCCTCCCTGTCACCTCCGTCGTCCGTGCTGTCCGTGCTGTCCGTGCTGTCCGTGTCGTCGGAGTGGTCGGCGTCGTCGGCGCCGTTCGAGCGGTCCGCCCTCACCACGATCCAGGCGCGGGCCCGCAGCGAGCGGATCAGTCCGTGGACGTGGCCGAGGGACCGCCACAGGTCACCGGCGCGCTCGTACGCCTGCTCCGCCTCGGAATCCAGCCCGGCGTGGCCCAGGGCCTCGGCGGCGAGATGGGCGAGCATCGCGTGGTCGTGCTGCTCGGGCCACCGCCGCGCGATCTCGGCGGCCCGCAGCCAGTGTTCGGCGGCCTCACGGTGCTCGCCGAGCTCGGTGAGGCAGTCGCCGAGCCACCACCGGGTCTGCACGAGGGCCCCGTCGCCGTGCGTCCGCGCGTCCAGTTCCGGCAGCACCGACTCCAGTACCACGGCGGCCTCCGCCCATCGCCCCTGACGCAGCAGGAAGCCACCGAGCTGATGCCTGGCCCAGGCGCCCAGGGTGGCCCCCTCGCCACCCTCGTCGGCCCAGTGCGACGCCTCCAGCGCGTGGTCCGCGGCAGGCCCGAACCGTCCGGTGGCGCCCAGCGTCTCGGCCAGCTGGAGGTGCAGCTGTGCCTGGCCGGCCGCCTCCATGTAGGGCGCCCCGTGCGCCAGCGCCGCCCGGGCCGCCCGCTCGGCCGCCTCGGCGTCGCCCAGATGGCGCGCGAGCCCGGCGAGCCGCGCCTCGTACTCCACCGCGAACCACGGCAGCCCGGCCGCGACGAACGCCTCAGAGGCCCGCGTGAGCAGCTCCGCGGCCCTCTCCGCGTCCTGGGAGTGGGCCGCGAGCATCCCGAGCATGGCCTGGGCCTCGGCGGCGCGTGAGGCCACCAGGAGATCGTTCCCCGCTTCGGGCTCGGCGAGGGCCAGCAGCTCCCGGGCGGCCGTCTCCGCGGCGGCCAGGGCCCTGGAACCGTCCCCCGCCCCGTTCGTCCCGGCCGCCTCCTGCACCCGCTGCAGCAGGATGCGGGCCCGTCCCACCAGCACGGAAGCGGCCTGCCGCACCCCGGTGCCGCCCTCCGCGAAGAGCGCGAGAACCAGCTCGTACGGCTCCGAGACCGCGGCCAGCGCCTCCTTGCTCCGGCCGGACAGGGCCAGTACGTACGCGCCACGCGCGCGCGTGGCCAGCGCCTCGCCCGGGTCGCCCGCCTCCTCGTACAGCTCGGCGGCGCGGGCGAACAGCTCCACGCCCTCGGGGCCGAGGCCCATCGCCTGGTGGTCGGTCATCTCGGCGCGGTCGCGCGCGGACAGTTCCTCGTCCCCCAGCGCCTCGGCCACCGCCGCCCACGCCGTGACGGACTCCGGGTGCAGGGCCTCCGACAGCCGGCGGGCCTCGGTGAGCAGCGCGGGCAGATCCGGCCCGGTGGCGGCCGCGGGAGCCGGCACGGGCCTGACGGCAGCGGTCACGGTCCGTGCCGCACGGACACCCAGCGGCAGGCGCTCCACCAGAGGCCGCTGGTCCATGCGCCGGCGGACCCGCCCGCTCACGTACGCCGTGCCGTTGCGCTCGTCGAAGCGCCCGGCCAGGGAAAGGGCCTCCACGCGCGCGTGGGCGGCGAGTTCGCCCGCGGTCCAGGTGCGGCCGGCCGGACCCGGCACGTTCTGAGCACCGAGCCCGAGGGCGGTCAGGCGGTCCGCCAGCAGGGCGACCACGGCCAGGAAGTCCATCCGGCTGCGCGGCTCCCCACTGTCCGTGAAGTACGCGGGACGCTCCGCGAGCAGCTCCAGGGCACGTGCCTCGTTCCCGGTGAGCGTGCAGAACTCCACGTGGTCCGCGTACGCGCCGCGCATGCTCTCCATGGGGCGCACGAGCCGGAAACCGCGCAGGTGGTGGGCCCGCGCCTCGTCCAGGCGGCCGAGCCGCAGCAGGGGCAGCAGAGAGGAAGCGAGGACCGCGTGCGGTTCGTGGGCGCACGTGTACTCGCCCTCCAGGACGGGCCGCCACAGCTCCAGGGCCTCGGCGTCGGCGCCCCGCTCGGCCCGCCACCAGCCCTGGTCGTGCAGTTCACAGGCGTGGCAGTCGGCCATCCGGTCCCGGTCCGCGGCCAGCCACGCGGTGTACGCCCGCTCGGCCCGCGCCATGTCCCCGATGGACCGCGCCACCGTGAACTCGGTACTGCGGACCGCCCGTTCCGAATGCCCGGCGAGCCGGTAGCGGTGCTCCATCTCGCCGAGCCACTTCTCGATGGAGGCGAGCGGGATGTGCGGCTGGCCGAGCATGCCGGAGGACACCCACTTGAAGACCCAGTGCAGGGAGTGGGTCTCGTACTCGTCGAAGTCCTCGGGCCGTTCGTCCCACATGCGCAGCAGGCGCGCGAAGGGGACGAACATCCTGTCCTTCTCGGAGCTGTAGTTGTAGACCTTCAGCTGGTGGCCGAGCGCCTCGATCACGGCCAGCGGGATGTTCAGCTTCTCGGCCTCGGCGAGCAACTGCTCCGCGCGCGCGTTGCGGGCGGGCCCCTCCGGCTGCTCGTAGTTGTCCTGCATCGCCCGGCGCAGCGTCTCGAAGTCCATGCCTGTGTCCATGGGGCGGCTCATCGGGGGCCCTCCTCCGGGGGGTTGCTGTGGGTGGCCCACTCCAGGAGCCCGATGAACGCCCGGTTCAGGAGCGCCGAGTCCGCCGGCCGCAGCGGGCGCTGCGCCATCAGCAGGGCCTGCCCGTAGAGCGACTCCGTGGCCGTGCCGATCAGTTCGCGGTCGTCGAGCGAACTGATCCGCCGGATCAGCGGGTTCAGGTGGTTGAGCACCAGCCGCGCGCGCGGGGCGCTGCCGCGCAGGGAGCCGAGGATGCCCGCCCACAGGTCTTCGGCCTGCTCCTCGGCGTCCGCGCGGGCCTGCTCGTGGCGGGCCGACCGGTCGTCCAGGTGCAGGGCGGGCACGGACAGCGGATGGAAGGCCCGCAGGACGACATCGCACCCAAGGGGGTCGAGTTTGGCCCGCGCGGCTCCCAGGAAGGCCGACAGAGCCAGTTCCTCGGCGGGATCCACCGCGTCCAGATGCGCGGTCACCGTGTCGGCGTCCAGCTCCGCCACGACCGTCCCCGGGCGCACCGAGGGCAGCGCCTCGACGAGCTCGCTGTCGTACGTGTAGCCGCCGTTGACCACGCCCACGCCCTGCGCGGACGCGATCGGCGCGACCTGGCGGTACTCCTCCACGGTCCGCGTGAAGTGCACCACCGGGTGCCGCTGGGCGAACTCCTCCAGCGACAGACGCCCGTCGGTGGTCTCGAAGGGCAGCCACGGCAGCATCGTGCGCAGCATCTCGCTGTCGTGCCGCGCCAGGGACTTGACCCCCAGGTGGTGCACCGACAGGAAGGCGGCCAGCCGCTCCGGATCACCCGCCGCGAGCCCCGTCAGCCAGGCCCGGATCCGCTCGCCCAGCGCCTCCCGCACTCCCGCCAGGGTCTCGTCCTCGTACAGCGACTCCCTCGACGCGGTGGGCCGCAGGCTGTCCGTGTCGAGGACACAGCGCACGAAGAACGCCCAGTCGGGCAGCAGCTGTTCGGCCCGCTCGGTGAGCAGCATGCCCTTCAGGTGCACACGATGACCGGCGCGCTGGGCGGGGCTGACCGCGGACGGCAGCACGTACGCCGTCCCGCGGATCCCGGCCAGCGGTACGTTCAGCTCGATCGAGTCCAGCGGCGTGAACCCGAACAGGTCGTGGCAGTGCCGGGCCAGGGCCACCCTCCGGGTGGCGGGACTGGGGTAGGAGCGGTCCCAGGGCGCCGGAAGGTCCGTCACCGTCTCGTCGCCCACCCGGACGTCGTACGGCAGCAGCGACCCGAAGTCCCGGGCCAGCGACAGCACCCGCTCCTCGGCCAGCCAGTCCGCGGCGCCCGGGCGGGCCTCCAGGTACACGGTGGTGCCCGGTTCGGCGCGGGCCGCGTGCGGCAGCGTACGGACCGTGTAGGAGCCGTCGTCGGTCGCCGTCCACTCGACGGGCGGCGCGTCGGGCGTGCGCGCGCTGCGGCTCACCACGCGGATGCGCTCGGCGACCACGAAGCAGGCGAGCAGGCCGATGCCGAACTGGCCGAGGAAGTCGGAACGGGCCGACTCCAGGCCGTCGGCCCGCTTGGAGCTGCGGCCGATGGTCGCCAGGAGGCTGTGCACGTCGGTCTCGGTGAGCCCGATCCCGGAGTCCTCCACGCGCAGGGTGCCGCCCCCGGCGAACAGCCGCACCAGGGCAGGCGCGTCCGGCTGCTCGGCGCGGCGGGCGGTGATCGCGTCCACGGCGTTCTGCAGCAGCTCCCGCAGGTAGACCTTGGGGCTGGAGTAGAGGTGATGGGAGAGAAGGTCCACGAGGCCGCGCAGGTCGACCTGGAACGTACGAGGTGACTGGGATGCCTGAGATGACTGTGAGGTCTGGGAGTCCATACGTCGCTGCGCCGGTGGGGGGACGTGCGACGGCGCGGGGTCGGGCGGTCCCGGGACGAGATGACCGCGAACAGGGCCGGAGCGGGACATCCTAGGCCCCGAACGAGCCGTCTGACCAGCGGATTTCCGGGACGTATACGGCATTGTCAGTGCCGTGGTGTGCAATGGATCTCGTGCCCGTGCTCGAAGAACCACTGAAGAAGGTGCTCGGACCCGCCACCGCGAAGGTGATGGCCGAGCATCTCGGCCTGCACACCGTCGGCGACCTGCTGCACCACTATCCGCGCAGGTACGAGGAGCGGGGACAGCTCACCCACCTCGCCGACCTCCCTCTGGACGAGCACGCGACGGTGGTCGCCCAGGTCGCCGACGCCCGCCTGCTCACGTTCGCCTCGCCCAAGGCCCCCCGCGGCAAGGGCCAGCGCCTCGAAGTGACCATCACGGACGGCAGCGGCCAGCTCAAGCTGGTCTTCTTCGGCAACGGCGTGCACAAGCCCCACAAGGAGCTCCTGCCCGGCACCCGCGCGCTGTTCGCGGGCAAGGTCTCCGTCTTCAACCGCCGCCTCCAGCTGGCCCATCCCGCGTACGAGCTGCTGCGCGGCGACGACGAGTCGGAGACGGTGGACACCTGGGCCGGAGCTCTGATCCCGCTCTATCCCGCGACGGCCAAGCTGGAGTCCTGGAAGATCGCCAAGGCGGTGCAGACCGTACTGCCGAGCGCCCAGGAGGCCGTCGACCCGCTGCCCGACCCGCTCCGGTCCGGCCGGGGCCTGGTCTCCCTTCCCGAGGCCCTGCTGAAGATCCACCGCCCGCACACGAAGGCGGACATCGAAGACGCCCGTTCCCGCCTCAAGTGGGACGAGGCGTTCGTCCTCCAGGTGGCCCTCGCCCGCCGCCGTCACGCGGACGCCCAACTGCCCGCCGTGGCACGAAAGCCCAAGAAGGACGGACTGCTGTCCGCCTTCGACGCCAAGCTCCCCTTCACCCTCACCGAGGGCCAGCGGAAGGTCTCCAAGGAGATCTTCGACGACCTGGCCACGGACCACCCGATGCACCGGCTGCTCCAGGGAGAGGTCGGAAGCGGGAAGACGCTGGTGGCCCTCCGCGCCATGCTCGCCGTCGTCGACGCGGGCGGGCAGGCGGCGATGCTGGCGCCCACCGAGGTGCTCGCCCAGCAGCACCACAGGTCGGTCACCGAGATGATGGGTGAGCTGGCCGAGGGCGGCATGCTCGGCGGCGCCGAGGACTCCACGAAGGTGGTGCTGCTGACCGGCTCCATGGGGACGGCCGCCCGCCGTCAGGCGCTGCTGGACCTGGTCACGGGCGAGGCCGGGCTGGTCATCGGCACGCACGCGCTGATCGAGGACAAGGTGCAGTTCCACGACCTGGGGCTGGTCGTGGTGGACGAACAGCACCGCTTCGGCGTCGAGCAGCGCGACGCCCTGCGCGGCAAGGGCAAGCAGCCGCCGCACCTCCTCGTGATGACCGCCACGCCCATTCCCCGCACGGTCGCCATGACCGTCTTCGGTGACCTGGAGACCTCGGTCCTGGACCAGCTCCCCGCCGGGCGCTCACCCATCGCCAGCCATGTCGTCCCGGCGGCCGACAAGCCCCACTTCCTCTCCCGCGCGTGGGAGCGCGTCCGGGAGGAGGTCTCCAACGGACATCAGGCGTACGTCGTCTGCCCCCGCATCGGTGACGAGGACGACGACCCGAAGAAGTCCAGGAAGAAGCCGTCTCCCGAGGACGAGGCCGAGAAGCGTCCGCCCCTCGCGGTCCTCGACGTCGCCGAGCAGCTAGCGAAGGGCCCGCTCCAGGGTCTCGGGGTCGAGGTGCTCCACGGCCGTATGCCCCCGGACGACAAGGACGCGGTGATGCGCCGCTTCGCCGCGGGGCAGACGCAGGTCCTGGTCGCCACGACGGTCATCGAGGTCGGAGTGAACGTACCGAACGCGACAGCGATGGTGATCATGGACGCCGACCGGTTCGGCGTCTCCCAGCTCCACCAGTTGCGCGGCCGCGTCGGCCGTGGTTCCGCCGCGGGCCTGTGCCTCCTCGTCACCGAGATGCCGGAGGCGAGCCCGGCCCGCCAACGGCTGATGTCGGTGGCGTCCACGCTCGACGGCTTCGAGCTTTCCCGCATCGACCTCGAACAGCGGCGGGAGGGCGACGTCCTCGGCCAGGCCCAGTCCGGCGCCCGCACCTCACTGCGGATGCTCGCCGTCATCGAGGACGAGGAGATCATCGCCGAGGCCCGCGAGGAGGCGACCGCGGTGGTCACCGCCGACCCCGAGCTGGAGCACCTGCCCGGCCTGCGCACGGCCCTCCAGGCCCTGCTGGACGAGGAGAGGGAGCAGTACCTGGAAAAGGGCTGAGTGACGGGGCGGGCCGTCCGGGGCGCCCCTCCGGGCGAAAGGCCGCCTGCGCGTGCGGCTCCCGGCGGGCGCGGGCGATCGGGAAGGGCCCCGCGGCCGCCCACCACGCGAACCGTCCCCCACCTGCCAGACTGAACCCGTGACCACCCCCTCGACCAAGGACCCCAGATGACCCGCGTGATCGCCGGCACCGCCGGCGGACGACGCCTGGCAGTCCCGCCGGGCACCGGCACAAGGCCCACCTCGGACCGGGCCCGCGAGGGGCTCTTCTCCACCTGGCAGTCCCTGCTCGGCGGCCCGCTGGACGGCGACCGCGTCCTCGACCTGTACGCGGGCTCGGGCGCCGTCGGCCTGGAGGCGCTGAGCCGCGGCGCCGGACACACCCTCCTCGTGGAGGCCGACGCCCGAGCGGCCCGCACCATCCGGGAGAACGTCAAAACGCTGGGTCTGCCCGGCGCCGAGGTCAGGTCAGGCAAAGCGGAACAGATCATCCGTACCGGCGAGCCGACGGCCCCGTACGACCTGGTGTTCCTCGATCCGCCGTACGCGGTCACGGATGACGATCTTCGAGAGATTCTGCTCACACTCCGCGCCGGGGGCTGGCTCACGGGCGACGCACTCGTCACCGTTGAACGCAGTACAAGAGGCGGCGAATTCCGGTGGCCCGACGGCTTCGAGGCACTGCGATCCCGTCGTTACGGCGAGGGAACGTTTTGGTACGGTCGCGCCGCCTCTACGTGCGAAGACGCACGATGACCGGACCGGAGAGCGAGGGATCTGAAGTGCGCCGCGCCGTCTGTCCCGGGTCGTTCGACCCGATTACCAACGGACATCTCGACATCATCGCCCGAGCCTCCAAGCTGTACGACGTCGTGCACGTCGCGGTGATGATCAACCAGTCCAAGAAGGGCCTCTTCGAGATCGAGGAGCGGATCGACCTGATCCGTCAGGTCACCGCCGAATTCGGGAACGTCGAGGTGGAGGCCTTCCACGGCCTGCTCGTCGACTTCTGCAAGGAGCGCGACATCCCGGCCATCGTCAAGGGGCTGCGGGCGGTCAGCGACTTCGACTACGAGCTGCAGATGGCCCAGATGAACAACGGCCTCTCCGGTGTCGAGACCCTCTTCGTCCCGACCAACCCCACCTACAGCTTCCTCTCCTCCTCGCTGGTCAAGGAGGTCGCGACCTGGGGCGGAGACGTCTCCCACCTGGTGCCGCCGCTGGTCCTCGAAGCGCTCTCCGAGCGCCTCAGGAAGGACTGAGGAGTCCCCGTGTGCCTGACAGTCCGTCATCCGGTGTCGGGCGGGGCAGGAGTGGTCGTACAGTCGAACCGTCCGTCTCCATCACAGCTGTAGAGAGTGGCGAGCACACGGTGGACGTGCAGAAGAAGCTCGATGAGATCGTCTCGGCGGTCGGCAGCGCCCGTTCCATGCCCATGTCGGCCTCGTGCGTGGTCAACCGCGCTGAGCTCCTCTCCCTGCTCGAAGAGGTGCGCCAGGCGCTGCCGGGCTCTCTCGCCCAGGCCCAGGAGCTGATCGGCGGCCGCGAGCAGATGGTCGAGCAGGCCCGCCTGGAGGCCGAGCGGATCATCGAGTCGGCGCACGCCGAGCGCGGTTCGCTGATCTCCGACACCGAGGTCGCCCGCCGCTCGCAGAGCGAGGCCGAGCGGATCCTCGCCGAGGCCCGCAAGGAGGCCGAGGACGTCCGGGCCGAGGCCGACGAGTACGTCGACTCCAAGCTCGCCAACTTCGAGGTCGTCCTCACCAAGACCCTCGGCTCGGTCGGCCGGGGCCGCGAGAAGCTCCTCGGCACCGGACCCGGCACCGACGAGCGGGGCTACGAGGACGAGGACGCCCCCGAGCGCAGCCACGACCCGGAGACCCTGCGCCGCAACGCCGACGAGTACGTCGACGTCAAGCTCGGCGCCTTCGAGGCCGTCCTCGCCAAGACCCTGGACGCCGTCGGCCGCGGCCGCCAGAAGCTGCACGGCAGGATCGCCAGCGACGACCTGGGCGAGCTCGGCACTTTCGGGGAGGACGGGACGACGGGGCACACCACCGACGCCGAGTACCTGGAGGGCCTCGCGGAGATCGCCGAGCAGCCCGCCCGGGGCCGGCCCGCCGCCCAGCCCCAGCCCCCGGCGGTCCCGGCCCAGCAGCAGTACGCGCAGCAGGACGCCTACGCCTACCAGCAGCAGGCCACCGACCCCTACGGCTACCAGCAGCAGTACGCGCAGCAGGAGGGGTACGGCTACCAGCAGGCCGACCCGTACGCCGCCTACCCGCAGCAGGGGTACGACCAGCAGGCCGCGTACGACCAGGGCCAGCAGCAGGCCTACGCGCCGGCCCCCCAGACGCCCCAGGCGCAGGGGAACACGCTCGACGAGACCAGCCTCTTCGACACCACCATGATCAGCGCGGAGCAGCTGAGGGCGTACGAACAGGGGCGCTGACGCCGGATTGGGCCGAGAGCGAAAGGTCCAGTATCCTGGCTCTTCGGTCGCGTGTACGTCCGCGATCACCGCTGCCCTGGAACGTCGGGGGCAGTCTCCCGAGTTACTAGATCGAAAGCAGGAACGGCTCTGAACGCCCGCCTCGACCACCGCAACCCTCTCGTGTTCGACACACACGAGCTGGGGCGGCGTCCCGGTGCGCTGCAGCGCCTGACCCGTGAGATCGACGCTCCCAAGGACTTCGGTATCCAGGGAGTCATCGGAGTGCCGGAAGGCGCGCCGATGAAGCTCGAGCTCCGTCTTGAGTCGGTCATGGAAGGGGTGCTTGTCACAGGCACCGCTCGTGCACTGGCCAAGGGGGAGTGCGTAAGGTGTCTGGAGCCGATCGAGCAGCAGCTCGAAACGGATTTCCAGGAGATGTTCTCGTACCCTGACGCCGACGACCGGGGCCGTGTGAAAGCGGAGCCGGCCGACGACGCCGAGGGATCCGCAGAAGACGAGGACACGCTCTTCATCGAGGACGGCTTGTTCGACCTCGAACCAGTGCTGCGTGATGCGGTGGTGCTCGCACTGCCGATGCAGCCGGTGTGCCAGGACGACTGCCCCGGCCTGTGCTCCCAGTGCGGAGCCCGGCTCGCGGACGACCCGGACCACCACCATGACGCCGTCGACATCCGTTGGGCGGCACTGCAGGGACTCGCCGGTTCACTCGAAGATGGCGAGAAGGACGAGATCAGCGGCGCCGAAGCAGGCGTCGACGAGAAGCAGGAGAAGTAGCCGTGGCTGTTCCGAAGCGGAAGATGTCGCGCAGCAACACGCGCCACCGCCGGTCGCAGTGGAAGGCTGCGGTCCCCACCCTGGTTGCGTGCGAGCGCTGCCACGAGCCCAAGCTGCAGCACATCGCGTGCCCTGCTTGCGGCACCTACAACAAGCGCCAGGTCCTCGAGGTCTGAGCGGCTGGTGAGAGGCACTGTGTCCAGCCCCAAGAAGGCAGACGACGCCAAGGCGGACGTCAACGCCAAGAAAAAGGCGGAGAACACAGCCTCGTCCCACACGCTTCTGGAAGGGCGGCTCGGGTACAAGCTCGAGTCCGCCCTTCTGGTGCGTGCACTGACCCACCGTTCGTACGCGTACGAGAACGGCGGTCTGCCGACCAACGAGCGTCTGGAGTTCCTCGGGGACTCCGTACTCGGCCTCGTGGTCACGGACACGCTGTACCGCACCCACCCCGACCTGCCCGAAGGCCAGCTGGCCAAGTTGCGGGCCGCGGTGGTCAACTCGCGTGCGCTTGCGGAGGTGGGCCGTGAGCTCGACCTCGGCTCCTTCATCCGGCTCGGCCGGGGCGAAGAGGGCACGGGCGGCCGGGACAAGGCGTCCATCCTCGCCGACACCCTTGAAGCGGTGATCGGCGCTGTCTATCTCGACCAGGGTCTGGAATCGGCGGGCGAACTCGTCCACCGTCTCTTCGACCCGCTGATCGAGAAATCCTCGAATCTGGGCGCGGGCCTGGACTGGAAGACCAGTCTCCAGGAGCTCACGGCGACCGAAGGGCTCGGCGTTCCCGAGTACCTGGTCACCGAGACCGGCCCGGACCACGAGAAGACCTTCACAGCTGCTGCCCGCGTCGGAGGCGTCTCGTACGGCACCGGCACCGGCCGCAGCAAGAAGGAGGCCGAGCAGCAGGCCGCGGAGTCCGCCTGGCGGGCCATCCGTTCCGCCGCGGACGAGCGGGCCGCTGCTGCGGCGGCCGCCGAGGCTCAGGCCCCGACGGTTGCAGAGCCGGTCGAGCCGGTCGAGGACGAGGCGGTCGACGCCTCCTCACCGACGGCGTCCGATCCGGCTTCGGCCTGACGAACCGACCTTCGCCCGCTCCCGGTCACCGGGGGCGGGCGAAGTCGTTCACCGGCACGGAAATCGGCGGGCCGGTCCCGTGGTGGATCCGCCGCGCCCCTGTCGGCCGCGCGACCAGCCCTCACCGGTCCGCCGACGACGACGCCGCCGCCGTCGCGGGGCAGGGGTGGGCGACCCTGTCCCGCGCCCCCGGAGGTACGCTGCGGGCGCGCGCCGCAACCATGCCGCCCGCCCAATCGGCTGCCGCTCCGGAGGAGAAACCGTGCCCGAACTGCCCGAGGTCGAGGTCGTACGGCGGGGCCTCGAACGGTGGGTCAGTGGCCGGATCGTCGCGGACGTCCAGGTGCTGCACCCCCGCGCGGTACGCCGGCACATCGCCGGCGGTGAGGATTTCGGAGCCCGGCTGAAGGGCCACCGCGTCGGACTGGTCCAGCGCCGCGGCAAGTACCTCTGGCTGCCGCTCGCGGACTCCGCGACCGCCGTGCTCGCCCACCTCGGGATGAGCGGACAACTCCTCGTCCAGCCGCAGGACGCCGCAGACGAGAAGCACCTGCGCATCCGCGTCCGGTTCGCGGACGACCTCGCCACGGAACTCCGCTTCGTCGACCAACGCACCTTCGGCGGGCTCTCGTTGCACGAGACGTCGTCGGACGGGCTGCCCGACGTCATCGCGCACATCGCCCGCGACCCCCTGGACCCCTTGTTCGACGACGACGCGTTCCACGAAGCGCTGCGACGCCGGCGCACGACCGTCAAACGCGCCCTGCTCGACCAGTCGTTGATCAGCGGTGTCGGCAACATCTACGCGGACGAGGCACTGTGGCGTGCGCGGCTCCACTACGAGCGTCTCACCACCGGGTTCACGCGCCCGCGCACGGCCGAACTCCTGGGCCACGTACGGGATGTGATGAACGCGGCCCTCGCCGTCGGCGGCACCAGCTTCGACAGCCTCTACGTCAACGTGAACGGGGAGTCGGGCTACTTCGACCGCTCGCTCGACGCGTACGGCCGTGAGGGGGAACCGTGCCGGCGCTGCGGCACCGTGATGCGGCGCAGGCCCTGGATGAACCGGTCCAGCTACTTCTGCCCGCGCTGTCAGCGTCCGCCGCGCGCGGTGTCGTAGCGCTCACGCGCCCCGAGCACGTCCGCCATGCGCCCCTCCACGAAGTGGATGAGGGCCAGCAGCCGCCCGGCGACCTCGCGGCCGAGCGGCGTCAGCTCGTAGTCCACCCGCGGCGGGTTCGTCGGCTGGGCCTCCCGGTGCACCAGCCCGTCGCGCTCCAGCGCGTGCAGCGTCTGGGAGAGCATCTTCTCGCTGACGCCGTCCACACGCCGGCGCAGTTCGTTGAAGCGCAGCGAGCCCTCGTACAGCGCTCCCAGCGTGAGCGCGCCCCAGCGCCCCGTGACGTGCTCAAGGGTGCCCCGGGACGGGCACGCCCTGGAGAACACGTCGAACGCGAGGTCGGGCCGATCCGTGAGGTCCATGCCCCGAGCCTACTCCTGGACAGCGCTGTCTCATGGATTGCGCTAACCAGAATCGGGCCGACGGTCACCGGAGCCGGACCGGAGCCGGAGCCGGACACGGTTGTGCCCCGGTCCGGGGCTTCCGGGCCGGGGCACAGCCGTACGTCCTGGCTAGTAGCCGAAGTCCTGCGTCCACCAGGGGCCGCCCGACGCGAAGTGCGCGCCTACGCCCAGGGTCTTGAAGTCGCAGTTCAGGATGTTCGCGCGGTGGCCGGGGCTGTTCATCCAGGCCTCCATCACCGCGGCGGCGTCGGCCTGGCCGCGGGCGATGTTCTCTCCGCCGAGGTCCGAGACGCCGGCCTTCTCCGCGCGGTCCCAGGGCGAGGCGCCGTCCGGGTCCGTGTGGTCGAAGAAGCCCCGCGCGGCCATGTCCTCGCTGAAGGCCTCGGCCAGCGCGGCCAGCGGGCCGGACGCGGTCACCGGGCTGCAGCCGGCCTTGGCCCGCTCCTGGTTGACCAGCGTCAGGACCTGGGCCTCGGCGGTGGAGACCGTGGACGCGGCCTTCGACGATGTGGTGTCGGGTGCCTTCGTCGCAGGAGCCTTCGGGGCCGCCTGCGTCTTCGACTCCTTTACCGGAGCCTTGGTCGACGGCTTCGCCGAGGGCTTCTTCTTCTCGGTCTTCTCCGGGGCCTTCGTCGGCGAGACCGACGGGGACGCGGAGCGCTCCAGGTCGCGGCTCGTGCCCGAGTCCGCGCGGTCGTCCGCGGTGCCGTCCGTGCCGCCCTGGGTCTCCACGTCGCTCGGAGTGTCCTGGGCGCGCACCTTGTCCGCGCCGCCGCCGATCGAGAGGCTGTCGCTGCCCGGGATCAGCCCGGAGGCCACGGCGACGGCGCCCATCGCGACGGCCGCCGAGACACCGAGCAGACCGGTACGGACGGGCGTCACACCCTTCCTGCGCCGGCGCTGGCCGCGCCGGGCGCCGCGGTCGGGGGCGTAACCGTCCGAACCGTGGGCGGAGGCGTCGTCCGGCTCGAAGAGGTAGGCGTCGCTCTTCGCGTAGACGTCGCCCGTCTCGTGTATGCCGCCCGGCGAGTCGTACATCCCCGCGGTCGAGTACGGACCGCCGGTCAGGTAGTCCCCTGCGGTGCGGTGGTCACCGGCGGTGGCGTAGTCGCCCAGGCTCGCGTCGTGGCCCGAGCCGTCCGTCGCGTAGCCGCCCGTGTATGTGTCGTACGTCTGCGTGACCCCGGTGGCGCGGCCTGTGGCGGCGCGGCCGGCGGCGGAGCGTCGGTGGCGTCCCATCTCCTGGCCTTCCTCATCCTTGCGGTCAACGTTCCTCACCCGAACGAGTGAGGCTCATTGGGTCGGGACGGTACCCCATGGCGCAAGGGGGGGAAGTGTTACGAGTGCAATTGGCCGGTTAGCGTGCAGCCATGAACGAGGATGCAAGGCTGGTCGCCTGGGTACGCGGACGGGTGCAGGGTGTGGGTTTCCGCTGGTACACGCGAGCCAAGGCTTTGGAGATCGGCGGCCTGAGTGGTTTTGCTCTCAATTTGGGGGACGGACGGGTCCAGGTGGTCGCGGAGGGCCCCCGAAGTGGGTGCCAGGGGCTGCTCGACTGGCTGGCCGGAGACGACACGCCGGGCCGGGTCGACGGAGTCACTGAGATCTGGGACACGCCCCGGGGCGGCTACGAGGGCTTCGCCATCCGGTGAGATCCACTCCGCCACTCCGCTCGCGGCACCCCGGTCGTGAGCGCGGGGCGTGCGCCGGGCACCTGCCAGAGGCAGAAAGCACCTGGTGGTTGCCAAGAACCCCTTGCCGTGACAGGCTCCGCCGATAAGAATGATCTCCACGCCCCCAGGGCCCCGAAAGCGAGGCCGCGCCGCCCCTTCTCAGGCCGCGCGCCCAGGGTTGCCCCCCAATACGGGGCGTGATCGTGTTGACCGTCAAACTTTTTGGTGAGACGCTGAAAGTCCCCGCGCACCTTAGCTGTTTGGCATGTAAGAGCGGCAACACAACTCGACAGTGCCAAGCATCGCGGGTGCGATTCCCTCACGACCCACACCGCTTCGGTCGGTCATCAGTGTGGAGGACCATCCATCATGGCAAAGGCGCTTCTCGGTTACGTCGGCGGTTCCGACCCGCGACTCATTGCCGAGATGCGACGGCTCCAGCAGCGCGTCCAGGATCTGGAATCCGAGCTCGGACGGATCCAGGCCGAGAACGACGCGCTCGCGGCTGCCGCTTCTCACGACTCGCTTCTCGAGAGCATCGACGTACCCCAGGCGGAGCCTGCGCTCACCTGATCACTGAACAGCACAGTCACCACCACCAGTGAACAGGCTGCCCGTGTCAGCCGCTAACACAGTTGCAAGGGACGCTTCGGCGTCCCTTCTTTCTTGTCCCCGCGCGCTCTTTCACTCGCTCTTCACTCTCTTTAACGTCTGGTGTGCCCTGCACGTTCATGGGTGAAACCGCGCGTTCATGGAGTGAGACCGACCCGGAAGGTAGAGTCCGGCCGCGTGCACCTCAAGGCCCTGACCCTGCGTGGGTTCAAATCGTTCGCCTCGGCGACCACCCTGCGGTTCGAGCCGGGCATCACGTGTGTCGTGGGGCCCAACGGCTCGGGCAAGTCCAACGTCGTGGACGCCCTCAGCTGGGTCATGGGCGAGCAGGGCGCCAAGTCGCTGCGCGGCGGCAAGATGGAGGACGTCATCTTCGCCGGCACCACCGGGCGGCCCCCGCTCGGCCGTGCCGAGGTCTCGCTGACGATCGACAACTCCGACGGCGCGCTGCCCATCGAGTACGCCGAGGTCACCATCACGCGGATCATGTTCCGCAACGGCGGCAGCGAGTACCAGATCAACGGTGACACGTGCCGCTTGCTGGACATCCAGGAGCTGTTGTCCGACTCCGGCATCGGCCGCGAGATGCACGTCATCGTCGGGCAGGGCCAGCTCGACTCCGTCCTGCACGCCGACCCGATGGGCCGCCGCGCCTTCATCGAGGAGGCCGCGGGCGTCCTCAAGCACCGCAAGCGCAAGGAGAAGGCGCTGCGGAAGCTGGACGCGATGAAGGCCAACCTCGCGCGCGTGCAGGACCTCACGGACGAGCTGCGCCGCCAGCTGAAGCCGCTCGGACGGCAGGCGGCCGTCGCGCGCCGGGCCGCCGTGATCCAGGCCGACCTGCGGGACGCCCGCCTCCGGCTGCTCGCCGACGACCTCGTACGGCTGAGGGGCGCGCTCCGGGCCGAGGTGGCCGACGAGGCCGCCCTCAAGGAGCGCAAGGAGGCCGCCGAGGCCGAGTTGAAGAAGGCCCTGCAGCAGGAGGCGCTGCTGGAGGACGAGGTGCGGCGGCTCGCCCCGCGCCTGCAGCGGGCCCAGCAGACCTGGTACGAACTGTCGCAGCTGGCCGAGCGGGTGCGCGGGACGATCTCGCTGGCGGACGCGCGGGTGAAGAGCGCCACCGCCCAGCCGCCGGAGGAGCGGCGCGGACGCGATCCCGAGGACATGGAGCGCGAGGCCGCGCGGGTGCGGGAGCAGGAGGCCGAGCTCGAAGCGGCTCTGGAGGCGGCCGAGCACGCGCTGGGGGACACGGTCGAGCACCGGGCCGAGCTGGAGCGCGAGCTGGCGGTGGAGGAGCGGCGCCTGAAGGACGTGGCCCGGGCCATCGCCGACCGCCGCGAAGGGCTGGCCCGGCTGAACGGGCAGGTCAACGCGGCCCGTTCGCGCGCCGCCTCCGCGCAGTCCGAGATCGACCGGCTGGCCGCCGCCCGCGACGGGGCCGAGGACCGCGCGGTCGCCGCCCAGGAGGAGTACGAGCAGCTCAAGGCGGAGGTCGACGGTCTGGACGCGGGCGACGAGGAACTCGCCGCACGGCACGAGGCGGCCAGGAGCGCCCTCGCCGACGCCGAGTCCGCGCTGACCGAGGCGCGTGAGGCGGTCACCTCGGCCGAGCGCAGGCGCGCCGCCACGCACGCCCGCCGCGAGGCCCTGGCCCTGGGTCTGCGCCGCAAGGACGGTTCAGGGGCGCTGCTCGCGGCGAAGGACCGGCTGTCGGGCCTCCTCGGCCCCGCGGCCGGGCTGCTCTCGGTGACTCCCGGCCACGAGGTCGCGGTGGCGGCCGCCTTCGGCGCGGCGGCGGACGCGATCGCGGTGACCACGCCCGCCTCGGCGGCGGAGGCCATCCGCATGCTCCGCAAGCAGGACGCCGGGCGGGCGGCGCTCCTGCTCGCCGGAGCTCCAGAGCCGACGGACGCGCCGGGAGGCCCGGCTTCCTCGACCGCCGACGGGACCGGGCACGCTCCGGCGCCGGACACGCTCGCGGGGAGCCGGACATCAGGTGGCGTACACGGGTCCGGAGCCGTCGGCGTGGACGGACGTGGGGCCGGGGGTGGCGGAGGAGCCGGAAGGCCGTCCGGTGAGGGAGCCGACGAGAGGTACTCGGGGGCCGCTCCCGACGTCACCGGCACCGGCACCGGCACCGGCACTGGCACCGGCGACGGCGACGGACACGGGCAGGCGCGGGCGGACGGTCCGCCGTTCGCCGCCGATCTCGTCCGCGGCCCCTCGGACCTGATGCCTGCCGTACGGCGGCTGCTGCGGGGCATTGTCGTGGTCGGCACACTCGAGGACGCCGAGGATCTCGTCTACGCGCGGCCCTGGCTGACCGCGGTGACCGCGGAGGGGGATCTGCTCGGGGCGCACTTCGCACAGGGCGGTTCCGCCGGGGCGCCCAGTCTGCTCGAAGTGCAGGCCTCCGTCGACGAGGCGGCCGCCGAACTCGCCGAACTGAGCGTGTTGTGCGAGCAGTTGACGGAGGCGCAGCGTCACGCCACGGAGGTGCGCGGGGAACGGGTCGCTCTCGTCGAGGAGTTGGGCGAGCGGCGCCGGGCCGGTGAACGGGAGCGGTCCCAGGTCGCGCAGCAGCTCGGACGGCTGGCCGGGCAGGCGCGGGGCGCGGCGGGAGAGGCCGAGCGGAGCGCCGCGGCGGCCGCACGGGCCCAGGAAGCCCTCGACCGGGCCGTCGAAGAGGCGCAGGAGCTGGCCGAACGGCTCGCCGTCGCCGAGGAGATGCCGGTGGAGGAGGAGCCCGACACCTCCGTACGGGACCGGCTCGCGGCCGACGGCGCCAACGCGCGGCAGACCGAGATGGAGGCCCGGCTCCAGGCGCGTACGCACGAGGAACGGGTCAAGGGCCTTGCCGGGCGGGCCGATTCGCTCGACCGGGCCGCACGCGCCGAACGCGAA
>NZ_JAHRIB010000059.1 GCF_019090165.1 Streptomyces sp. BV286 | reverse complement strand
GCTGCCCGGCGCGCCGGGATGGCGCCCCGGTGCGTCAGGGTTGCGTCAAGGACGCCTCCGCCCGCACCCCTCGCCCCATTGGTCCGGATCGTCGGCCGTAGGGTCTACGCAGCGTACGCAGTGCGTCTGGGAAGACAATGAGGCCATGGGACGAGGCAAGCTCCGGATCTACCTCGGTGCGGCACCGGGCGTCGGCAAGACCTACGCGATGCTCTCCGAGGCGCACCGCCGTGTCGAGCGGGGCGCGGAGTGCGTGGTGGCCTTCGTCGAGCACCACGAGCGGCCGCGTACGGAGGTGATGCTGCACGGTCTGGAGCAGATCCCCCGCAAGAACCTCGCCTACCGGGACACCGTCTTCACCGAGATGGACGTGGACGCCGTACTGGAGCGCGGCCCGGCCGTCGCCCTGGTGGACGAACTGGCCCACACCAACATCCCCGGCTCGCGGAACGCCAAGCGCTGGCAGGACGTCGAGGAACTGCTCGCCGCCGGGATCGACGTCGTCTCGACGGTCAACATCCAGCACCTGGAATCCCTCGGCGACGTCGTCGAAGCGATAACCGGTGTGCGGCAGCGCGAGACCGTCCCGGACGAGGTGGTGCGGCGGGCCGACCAGATCGAGCTGGTCGACATGTCCCCACAGGCGCTGCGCCGCCGGATGGCGCACGGCAACATCTACAAGCCCGACAAGGTCGACGCGGCCCTGTCCAACTACTTCCGCCCCGGCAACCTCACCGCCCTGCGCGAACTGGCCCTGCTGTGGGTCGCCGACCGCGTCGACGAGTACCTCCGGCAGTACCGGGGCGAGCACGGCATCCGCTCCACCTGGCAGGCCCGCGAACGCATCGTCGTCGGCCTGACCGGCGGTCCCGAGGGCCGTACGCTCATCCGCCGGGCCGCCCGGCTCGCCGAGAAGGGCGCCGGCGGCGAGGTACTCGCCGTCTACATCGCCCGCAGCGACGGCCTGACCTCCGCCTCGCCCAAGGAACTGGCCGTCCAGCGGACCCTCGCCGAGGACCTCGGCGGCACCTTCCACCATGTCGTGGGCGACGACATCCCGTCCGCGCTCCTTGAGTTCGCGCGCGGTGTCAACGCCACCCAGATCGTGCTCGGCTCCTCGCGGCGCAAGTCCTGGCAGTACGTGTTCGGACCCGGCGTCGGCGCCACGGTCGCCCGGGAGTCGGGGCCGGACCTCGACGTGCACATCGTCACGCACGACGAGGCGGGCAAGGGACGCGGCCTGCCCGTCGCCCGGGGCGCGCGCCTCGGCCGGTCCCGGATCATCGCGGGCTGGCTGGTCGCGGTGGCCGGCCCGGCCCTCCTGGCGCTGCTGCTCACCCACGGCGCCGCGGATCTCGGGCTCGCCAACGACATGCTGCTGTTCCTGACGCTGACCGTGGCGGCGGCCCTGCTCGGCGGGCTGCTCCCGGCGCTCGCCTCGGCGGCCTTCGGCTCACTGCTGCTGAACTACTTCTTCACCCCGCCGCTGCACCGGCTGACCATCGCCGACCCCAAGAACTTCGTCGCCATCGTGATCTTCGTCGGGGTGGCCATCTCGGTCGCGTCCGTGGTGGATCTGGCGGCCCGCCGCACCCACCAGGCGGCCCGGCTGCGCGCCGAGTCCGAGATCCTCTCCTTCCTGGCGGGCAGCGTGCTGCGCGGGGAGACCAGCCTGGACGCCCTGCTGGAGCGGGTCCGCGAGACGTTCGGCATGGAGTCGGTCGCGCTGCTGGAACGAGCGGGCGACGTGGACCCGTGGACCTGCGCCGGCAGCGTGGGGCCGCACCCGCCGACGCTGCCCGAGGCCGCGGACGTCGACATGCCGGTCGGGGACCACACCGCGCTCGCCCTCTCCGGCCGGGTGCTGCCCGCCGAGGACCGCCGGGTCCTCGCCGCCTTCGCCGCCCAGGCCGTCGTCGTCCTGGACCGCAAGCGCCTCCAGGCCCAGGCCGAGCAGGCCCGCACCCTCGCCGAGGGCAACCGCATCCGAACGGCGCTCCTGGCCGCCGTCAGCCACGACCTGCGCACCCCGCTGGCCGCCATCAAGGCCGCCGTGACGTCCCTCAGGTCGGACGACGTGGCCTGGTCCGACGAGGACGAGGCCGAACTCCTGGAGGGCATCGAGGCGGGCGCCGACCGGCTCGACCACCTCGTGGGCAACCTCCTCGACATGTCCCGCCTGCAGACCGGCACGGTCACCCCGCTGATCCGCGAGATCGACCTCGACGAGGTCGTGCCGATGGCGCTGGGCGGCGTACCGGAGCGCAGTGTCGAACTGGAGATCCCCGAGACCCTGCCCATGGTCGCCGTCGACCCGGGCCTGCTGGAGCGGTCCGTCGCCAACGTCGTCGAGAACGCCGTCAAGTACAGCCCCGCCGGAGAACGCGTCCTCGTCGCCGCCAGCGCGCTCGGCGACCGGGTGGAGGTGCGGGTCGTGGACCGTGGCCGGGGCGTCCCCGACGAGGCGAAGGATCGTATCTTCGAACCCTTCCAGCGCTACGGCGACGCCCCGCGCGGAGCCGGGGTGGGCCTCGGCCTCGCGGTAGCCCGTGGTTTCGCCGAGGCCATGGGCGGCACCCTCAACGCCGAGGACACCCCAGGCGGTGGCCTCACCATGGTCCTCACGCTCCGGGCGGGCCCCTCCCGCCCACAGCCTCTGGTGGAAGCAGTGGAAGCAGTGGAAGCAGTGGAAGCAGTGGAACCCGTACAACCGGAAAGGCAGGCTTCATGACCCGCGTCCTCGTGGTCGACGACGAGCCGCAGATCACCCGGGCCCTCGTGATCAACCTCAAGGCACGCAAGTACGAGGTGGACGCGGCCCCCGACGGCGCCACCGCGCTCCGCCTCGCGGCCGCCCGCCACCCCGACGTGGTCGTGCTAGACCTGGGCCTGCCCGACATGGACGGCGTCGAGGTGATCAGGGGACTGCGCGGCTGGACGCGGGTACCGATCCTCGTGCTGTCCGCCCGGCACTCCTCCGACGAGAAGGTCGAGGCGCTCGACGCCGGAGCCGACGACTACGTGACCAAGCCCTTCGGCATGGACGAGCTGCTCGCCCGGCTCAGGGCGGCCGTCCGCCGGGCCGAGCCCAACGGGAGCGGCGAGGACGACGTGATCGTCGAGACGGAGGACTTCACCGTCGACCTGGCCGCGAAGAAGGTCGGCCGGTCGGGCCGCGACGTGCGTCTCACCCCGACCGAGTGGCACCTCCTGGAGGTGCTCGTGCGCAACACGGGCCGCCTGGTCAGCCAGAAGCAGCTGCTCCAGGAGGTCTGGGGCCCCTCCTACGGCACCGAGACGAACTACCTGCGGGTCTACATGGCCCAGCTCCGCCGCAAACTGGAGGCGGACCCCTCCCATCCCCGGCACTTCATCACGGAGCCGGGGATGGGGTACCGGTTCGAGAGGTGAGTCCGGAGTCGGCCGGGGGTCCGGGGGTCGCTCCCCGAGGGGTGCGGTATCACGGAGCCGGCGACGGGGTACCGGTTCGAGAGGTGAGTCGGTTCGGGGCGTACGCCGGTTCGGGCGGTGGTACCACGGGTACGTACCTCTCAGCGGCCCCCGGTACGCTTCAGACATGAGTGCTGTTCCTCGTTCCGAAAAGCCGGCGGGCCGGTTCCGGCGGATGATCGACCGGCTCTCCTCGTCCCAGGAGGACCTGGAGTCGGAGGAGCTGCGCGAGGACACCGAGACCGCGGGCTGCACGCGCATCGGTGACTGCCGCGACCGACAGGTGGTCACGGTTACTGGTACCTTGCGCACGGTCACTCTGCGCCCGAGGGCCGGTGTCCCGGCCCTGGAGGCCGAGCTGTTCGACGGTTCGGCCGCCCTGGACGTGGTGTGGCTCGGCAGACGCTCCATAGTGGGGATAGAACCCGGGCGCAAGCTGATCGCGTCGGGCCGGATCTCGATGAGCCGGGGCCGCCGCGTGCTGTTCAATCCGAAGTACGAACTCAGACCCCTCGGACGGGAGTAGCCGGTGACGTCGCTCGACAAGCCGACCGAAGACGCCCAGCGGGATTCGCGGGCGGTGACCGAGGCCGCGCTCTTCGAGGCGTTCGGCGGTCTGCGGGGCATGATCGAGACGGTCCTGCCGGGCCTGCTCTTCGTCACGATCTTCACGATCAACAAGGACCTGCACTCGGCGGCCATCGCGGCCCTCGGCGTCTCCATCCTGCTGGTCGTGGTCCGCCTGGTCATGAAGGACACCGTCAAGCACGCCTTCAGCGGTGTCTTCGGTGTGGCCTTCGGCGTGGTCTTCGCGATGATGACGGGCAACGCGAAGGACTTCTACCTGCCGGGCATGCTCTACACGCTCGGGCTCGCCCTCGCCTACATCATCACGACGCTCGCCGGAGTCCCCCTGATCGGCCTGATCCTCGGCCCGGTCTTCAAGGAGAACCTCTCCTGGCGCACGCGCAACCCAGGCCGCAAGAAGGCGTACGCGAAGGCCAGTTACGCATGGGGCCTGATCCTGCTCGCCAAGTGCGCGATCCTCTTCCCGCTCTACTGGTGGGCCGACACCACCCAGTTCGGCTGGGTCCTGATCGCCCTGAAGATCCCGCCCTTCCTGCTCGCCGTCTGGCTCACCTGGGTCTTCCTGGCGAAGGCGCCGCCGCCGATCGACGTGTTCGCGGAGATGGAGGCGGAGGAGCGCGCGGCGAAGGAGCGCGAGGCCGCCGCGCGGTCCGCCGACTAGACGCCTCGGCACGACAGAAGGAGGGGCGCCCGGAGACATCTCCGGGCGCCCCTCCTTCTGTGTCCGCGGACGTCAGCCCGTCGCGTCCTCGCGGCGTACCGACAGCAGGTCCTCCAGCTGTTCCTCGCGGGCCTGGGCCGCCACGAACAGCAGCTCGTCGCCCGCCTCCAGGGAGTCCTCCCGGGTCGGGGTGAGCACGCGGGTGCCGCGGATGATGGTGACGAGGGAGGTGTCCTCGGGCCAGTCCACGTCTCCGACCTGGGTGCCGGCGAGGGCCGACTCCGGGGGCAGGGTCAGCTCGACGAGGTTGGCGTCGCCGTGGCTGAAGCGGAGCAGCCGGACCAGGTCGCCGACGCTCACCGCCTCCTCGACCAGGGCCGACATCAGCCGGGGGGTCGAGACGGCGACGTCCACACCCCACGACTCGTTGAACAGCCACTCGTTCTTGGGGTTGTTGACCCGGGCGACGACCCGCGGGACCCCGTACTCGGTCTTTGCGAGCAGGGAGACGACGAGGTTGACCTTGTCGTCCCCGGTGGCCGCGATGACCACGTTGCAGCGCTGCAACGCGGCCTCGTCCAGGGAGGTGATCTCGCAGGCGTCGGCGAGCAGCCACTCCGCCATCGGGACGCGCTCGACCGAGATGGCCGTCGGCGCCTTGTCGATCAGCAGGATCTCGTGCCCGTTCTCCAGGAGCTCGCCCGCGATCGAGCGGCCCACGGCGCCGGCACCGGCAATGGCGACCCTCATCAGTGACCGCTCTCCTCTTCGGGGCCCTCGGCGAACGACGCCTCGACCTTCTCGATGTCGTCCGTGCGCATCATCACGTGCACCAGGTCGCCCTCCTGCAGCACCGTCTGCGAGCTGGGCAGCACCGCCTCGCCCAGCCGGGTGAGGAAGGCCACGCGCACGCCGGTCTCCTCCTGGAGGCGGCTGATCCGCTGGCCCACCCACGCCGTCGACGCGTGCACCTCGGCGAGCTGCACCCCGCCGGTGGGGTCGCGCCACAGCGGCTCGGCGCCCGACGGCAGCAGCCGGCGCAGCATCTGGTCGGCCGTCCAGCGGACGGTGGCGACGGTCGGAATGCCGAGGCGCTGGTAGACCTCGGCGCGGCGCGGGTCGTAGATACGCGCCGCCACGTTCTCGATGCCGAACATCTCGCGGGCCACCCGGGCGGCGATGATGTTCGAGTTGTCCCCGCTGGAGACGGCGGCGAACGCGCCTGCCTCCTCGATGCCCGCCTCGCGCAGGGTGTCCTGGTCGAAGCCGACGCCGGTCACGCGACGGCCGCCGAACCCGGAGCCCAGTCGTCGGAAGGCGGTGGGGTCCTGGTCGATCACGGCGACCGTGTGCCCCTGTTGCTCCAGGGTCTGGGCAAGAGCGGAACCCACTCTTCCGCAACCCATGATGACGATGTGCACGACCGTCCTTCCGATGTGAAAAGTTACTGCTCAGGCTGAATCAGGGTCTCAGACCGACGCCCAAGCTACACACGCGCGGTCCGTCGGCGGCACCCCCGTGCACGTTCGCCCATTTCCTGCCGACGATCAACGGCGGCTGATGCTGCGCACGCTCACCATGGTCAGGATCCCCAGGCCGACGAGTCCGGCCGCGGCGCCGATGAGTTCAGCCGTGGTGTGCATGGAACCTCCATGAATTGGCAAAGGGCGGCAAAGTTTTGGCCTTTTTCATATAGGCATGGGGATTCACCCGGCCAGGGAATCCGGAAGCGCGCCCGCACCGTATTTCACTCGTAGAGCAGATCACGGCCGAGGATCGTGTCGATCGGCCGCGGCGGAGGGCGGGGGAGGGTGGGCGTGGGCATGTTCGACCGCTTACGATCCTCTCCGTGTCCAAACTGACCGACGTGCCCAAACGGATCCTGATCGGGCGCGCACTGCGCAGTGACCGGCTCGGAGAGACGCTCCTGCCGAAGCGCATCGCACTCCCCGTCTTCGCTTCCGACCCGCTCTCCTCCGTGGCCTACGCACCCGGGGAAGTGCTCCTCGTCCTCTCCATCGCGGGCGTGTCGGCCTACCACTTCAGCCCCTGGATCGCCGTCGCGGTCGTCGTCCTGATGTTCACCGTCGTGGCGTCGTACCGGCAGAACGTGCACGCCTACCCCAGCGGTGGCGGCGACTACGAGGTGGCCAACACCAACCTCGGCCCCAAGGCGGGCCTCACGGTGGCCAGCGCGCTCCTCGTGGACTACGTCCTCACCGTCGCCGTGTCGATCTCGTCGGGCATCGAGAACCTCGGCTCGGCCGTCCCGTTCGTCGTCGAGCACAAGGTGTTCTGCGCGATCGCCGTGATCGTGCTGCTCACGCTGATGAACCTGCGCGGGGTCAAGGAGTCCGGGAAGCTCTTCGCGATCCCGACGTACGTCTTCGTCGCGGGCGTCTTCCTGATGATCGCGTGGGGTGCCTTCCGCGGGTTCGTCCTCGACGACACGATGAAGGCGCCGACCGCCGACTTCGAGATCAAGGCCGAGCACCAGGGGCTCGCCGGTTTCGCCCTCGTCTTCCTGCTGCTGCGTGCCTTCTCCTCGGGCTGTGCCGCGCTCACCGGCGTCGAGGCGATCAGCAACGGCGTCCCGGCCTTCCGCAAGCCCAAGTCCAAGAACGCGGCGACCACGCTCGCGGCGATGGGCCTGCTCGCCGTCACCATGTTCTGCGGCATCATCGCCCTGGCCATGGCCACGAACGTCCGCATGGCCGAGCACCCGGCGAAGGACCTGCTGAAGGACGGGGTCGCGGTCGGTTCCGACTACGTCCAGAACCCGGTGATCTCGCAGGTCGCCGAGGCGGTGTTCGGTGACGGCAGCTTCCTGTTCATCGTGCTCGCCGCGGCCACCGCGCTCGTGCTCTTCCTGGCCGCGAACACCGCGTACAACGGCTTCCCGCTGCTCGGCTCGATCCTCGCGCAGGACCGCTACCTGCCGCGCCAGCTGCACACCCGCGGCGACCGGCTCGCCTTCTCGAACGGCATCGTGCTGCTCGCCGGCGCGGCCATCCTGCTCGTCTGGATCTACGGCGCCGACTCGACCCGCCTCATCCAGCTCTACATCGTCGGCGTGTTCGTGTCCTTCACGCTGAGCCAGACCGGCATGGTCAGGCACTGGAACCGCCACCTGGCCACCGAGAAGGACCCGGCCAAGCGCCGCCACATGGTCCGCTCCCGGGCCATCAACGCGTTCGGCGCCTTCTTCACCGGCCTGGTCCTCGTCGTCGTCCTCGGCACCAAGTTCACGCACGGCGCCTGGGTCGCGCTGCTGGGCATGGTGATCTTCTACGCGACGATGTCCGCGATCCGGAAGCACTACGACCGGGTGGCGGAGGAGATCGCCGCACCCGAGGGCCCGTCCGACGACAGCGTGCGCCCCTCCCGCGTCCACTCCGTCGTCCTGGTCTCCAAGATCCACCGGCCGGCGCTGCGTGCCCTCGCCTACGCCAAGCTGATGCGCTCCGACACCCTGGAGGCGCTCAGCGTCAACGTCGACCCGGCGGAGACGAAGACCCTGCGGGAGGAGTGGGAGCGACGTGGCATCACCGTGCCGCTGAAGGTCCTCGACTCGCCGTACCGCGAGATCACCCGGCCCGTCATCGAATACGTGAAGGGTTTGCGCCGGGAGTCCCCGCGCGACGCGGTGTCGGTGATCATCCCCGAGTACGTGGTCGGCCACTGGTACGAGCACCTGCTGCACAACCAGAGCGCGCTGCGGCTCAAGGGGCGGCTGTTGTTCACACCGGGCGTGATGGTGACGTCCGTGCCCTATCAGCTGGAGTCCTCCGAGGTCGCCAAGAAGCGGGCCCGCAAGAGGCAGGACTGGAACGCGCCGGGTTCGGTGCGGCGCGGTCCGGCGGAGGAGCGGCCGAGGGAGTCCTCCACTCCGAAGAAGTGAGAACACCCCGGGCCGATGGTGCCGACGGCCTTGTGGCGAGCGGCCGGGCGGCGTCCACGTAGACTGGTGGGCTGTTGTCCGGCCGTTCCCCATTTCGCATCTGGAGTCACCCCGCCATGCAGGCAGAACCGAAGAAAACGCCGGCGGGGTCGCTCGTGGGACAGGAGTACGAGGTCGAGATCGGGCCCGTCGCGCACGGCGGGCACTGCATCGCCCGTACCGACACCGGTCAGGTCCTCTTCGTACGGCACGCGCTGCCCGGCGAGCGGGTCGTGGCGCGGGTGACGGACGGCGAGGAGGACTCGCGCTTCCTGCGCGCCGACGCGGTCGAGGTCCTGGAGGCCTCCAAGGACCGTGTCGAGGCCCCGTGCCCCTACGCCGGTCCCGGGCGCTGCGGCGGCTGCGACTGGCAGCACGCCAAGCCGGGCG
Source organism: Streptomyces sp. BV286 (assembly GCF_019090165.1). Taxonomy (GTDB): domain Bacteria; phylum Actinomycetota; class Actinomycetes; order Streptomycetales; family Streptomycetaceae; genus Streptomyces. The sequence continues at coordinate 94,999 of NZ_JAHRIB010000059.1, read as the reverse complement.
CGCAGCGGCGGCTGAAGGGCGAGGTCGTCACCGAGCAACTCCAGCGGCTCGCGGGCCTCACGCCGGAGGAGGCCGGCTGGGACGGCACGGTCATGCCGGCCGAGGGCGACAAGCTGCCCCCCGGTGAGGTGCCCTCCTGGCGGACGCGGGTGCAGTACGCGGTCGACGAGGACGGCAACGCCGGTCTGCGCCGCCACCGTTCGCACGAGGTCGAGCCCATCGAGCACTGCATGATCGCCGCCCCCGGGGTCTCCGAACTGGGCATCGAGGAGCGCGACTGGTCCGGCATGGAGTCGGTCGAGGCGATCGCGGCGACCGGTTCGCAGGACCGCATGGTCATCCTCGAACCGAAGCCGGGTGCCCGGCTGCCCCTCGTCGAACTCGACAAGCCCGTCTCCGTCATGCGCGTCGAGGAGCACGACGGCGGCATCCACCGGGTCCACGGCCGTGCCTTCGTCCGTGAGCGTGCCGACGGCCGTACGCACCGGGTCGGCAGCGGCGGCTTCTGGCAGGTCCACCCGCAGGCCGCCGACACCCTCGTGAAGGCGGTCATGCAGGGCCTGCTCCCGCGCAAGGGCGACATGGCGCTCGACCTGTACTGCGGCGTCGGCCTCTTCGCCGGTGCCCTCGCCGACCGCCTCGGCGACAAGGGCGCGGTCCTCGGCATCGAGTCCGGCAAGCGCGCGGTGGAGGACGCCAAGCACAACCTCGCCGCGTTCGACCGCGTCCGCATCGAACAGGGCAAGGTCGAGACGGTCCTCCCGCGCACCGGCATCACCGAGGTCGACCTCATCGTCCTGGACCCGCCGCGGGCCGGCGCCGGCAAGAAGACGGTGCAGCACCTGGCTTCACTGAAGGCGCGCAAGATCGCGTACGTCGCGTGCGACCCGGCGGCGCTGGCACGGGATCTGGCGTACTTCCGGGAGGGCGGGTACCGGGTGCGGACGCTGCGGGCGTTCGACCTGTTCCCGATGACGCATCACGTGGAGTGTGTGGCGATTCTTGAGCCGGTGGCAAAGGGCGCCTGACCTGGGCTTTTGCCCGTGCGCGTTATGGGCGGTGTGGGCGTTACGGGCGATATCTTGACGCTGAAATGACGCTCGTGACGCTCATTTGACGCTCGTTCTGATGGGGTGTCAGGGGCTTTCTTGGGCTGGTCAGGGCATCCGTACGGGCGGCCGTAGAGGGACGGTGCTGTACTGAAGGGGCCGTATTTCCCCGCCCAGGGAGGGCGGCATGTGTCACTCGCCTCCTCCCGATCGGGACGCGTGGCGCCGCCGATCGAGCCGGTCCCGCCCGGCGCGGGCCGAACGCGTCAAGCATCCCTGGATCACCGCGGTCCTGGTCGTGCTCGGTCCTATTGCGGCCTTCGGTGGTCTTGGGGCACTCCGGGAAGAGCCGGACCGGAAATCCGCCGGCTCCGAGACAGCGCCCTCCAGCGTCCCGCGGACGGAGCCTCCCACCGGTGCGGCGCCGCAGCCGTCGGTGCTCTCCGAGTCGCGAGACGCCACCTCGCAGCCGGACACAAGCCCTCCGACCCCTCCGACCACGAAGCCGCCGGATACGACGCCACCGGGCGTGGTGGTGCTGCGCGTCATCGACGGCGACACCATCGAAGTGCGCGGCGACGGTCGTATCGTGCCGAAAGACACGGTGGCCCGCGTTCGGCTCCTGGAGATCGACACCGGAGCGGGGTGCCTGTTTCGCCGACGCCGCCACGGCTCGGACGGCCGAGCTGCTTCCGCCGGGCAGCAGTGCGCGCATCCAGCGTGATGCCGAGCTGACCGACCGCTACGACCGCTACCTGCTGTACGTCTGGAACGAGCAGGGCACTTTCGTCAACGAATCCCTCGTCAGCAGTGGTCATGCCGAGGCCGTCCTGTTCCCGCCCAACGACAAGTACTGGCCGGTGATTTCCCAAGCTGAGGACACCGCCCGTCAAACCGTTGCGGGCCTGTGGGCGGCTTGTCCGGAGACGACCGAGCCCTCCGCGCCGGACACGCCCGCACGTCCCGATCTGCCCGATGGGCCTCCGCCGGCGTACCCGACGTGGATTGCTCGGACCTTCCCGGTCCTGTGTGGGTTGGCCCCGAGGACCCGCACCGACTCGACCGAGACGGTGACGGCGTCGGCTGCGACTCCAACTGAACAAAGAGCTGGCGGCTGCGTCCACCGAGCGTGACGTGCGCTTCGGCGCGGACGCGCCCCGGGACGAGTTGGGTACTGCGGCAGGGCGTCCACCGAACGGACACCCCCAGCCGCCAACTGCGGTCGGCGTCGCCTCCTTCACGGATCGGTGCTCTCACGCTGGCCGTCCCCCGTGCGGGCAACATCCGTATCGCCGCTGGATATACAGGGGTTGTGGGTGCGGCGGCGGTTCGCCCGGCGGGCGTCCTTGAGCTCGCGAACCGTGAGGCGGTAGCGGAGTAGCTCACGCCACCACTCCAACCGCGCCGGGGCGGTCTGGGGCAGGGCGCGGACGAGAGTGCGCGCCAGCGTGACGAGCGCGGTGGTGACGGTGGTCAGGGCGACGAGGCAGGCGGCGGCCCAGGCAGGGACCGCTGAGAGGTCGGGCAGCACGGGATGAGGGCCTTCCGGAGGCGCGAGGGCGAGGTCCGCGATGAACCAGCCGGGGGTGTGCCGAGGAGCCTGGCGCTGGCCGAGCGGTGGCCGTGCCCGTGCTGTCGGGAGGTCGCTCGACTCAGCCAGGTGGGCGGTTGGTCACCGGGTTCGGCATGCCGGTGACGCCGTTGGCGTCGCCCCTGGCATGTGCATCCCCCTGTGCGTTGTCTCCGTTGGCCGGTGTCTTCCCCGAGTCGGAGATCCCTACACGACTTCCGAGGCGCGACGGGGCCACCCCGAGTGGCCCCCGAATGGTTCAGTTACTCAGACGCTCTCTGGTCCCGATATGTCGTGACCGTTCTGTCCGGTGCTTGCTGCTCCCGCTCGCTCGCCCAATTCGAAGCTTCAGAACGGTGCGCCAGCCTTGCCATCCGGAGTGCTCCCAGGGTGGCGTGAACACCGGATTCTGTAGGCGCCCTCTTACCTCCGCCGGTGCGTGCATGCCTGGGGGCCATGCCTCGTCGCGGAGCCGTTCGTCCACGTTCCCGAAGCCATGCGTTGGCGGGAACTGCATGCAGAGCTGCGCGCCAGCCCCTGCGCAGGCGGTCCCTGGAGGCACGGTCACACGGTCGCGCCCTCAACTCTCGGGATTCCGTGCCTTTTGACGCCCTGTCCCGAGAAACAACTCCGAGCCCACCAGCCGCGTCGCTGCCATCCGTCAGAGCAGTGCCACATCCCCAGGCCAAGCTAATGTTGCCGGGAACTGTTCACCGTGGCCGAGGTGGGGGACATGGGTGCGAGCGCAGACGTGGTGATCCTGACTGCTCTGCCGGTCGAGTTCCAGGCGGTGTTGGCGTTACTCCACGACCGATCGACGCTGGTTCACCCGGAGGGCACTCGTTGTGTGGTGGGGACACTGCCAGGGGCGAGCGGAACCATCGCCGTCGCCCGAATCGGTCCCGGCAACCTGGGCGCTGCCACCATCACCGAGCGGGTCCGCCAGTGGCTGAGTCCGAAGACACTGCTCTTCGTTGGCGTCGCGGGTGGTCTGAAACCGTCAGCCGCGCTCGGAGATGTAATCGTGCCGACGAAGGTCCACCATCTCCACCCGGGGAAGGAAGCGCCCGGAGGTTTCCGCGCGCGCCCGGTCCCGGGCGCCGTGTCGCACAGACTGGAACAGGCGGCCGGGACGGCGCTTTGCGCGGAGACCTGGCACGCGTGGATTCCTGACGAAGTGCGTGAGACCTGGAAGGGAGCCGGCCCACGTGTCCACTTCGAGCCCGTCATCGCCGGCGAGGTGGTTCTGAACTCCTCGGACACTCCCTTGCGCAGCCAGATCGTGTCCAACTACGAGGACTCCCTGGCCATTGAGATGGAATCGGCTGGTGTTACCCGAGCCGCTGCTCTGTCCGAGGGACTCCAGATCCTTACGATCCGTGGCATCAGCGACCACGCTGATCCGGACAAGGGAAGTGACGACGCGTCCGGTTCACAGCACCGTGCGTCCGCCCACGCCGCCGCCGCAGCGGCGGCCCTGCTGTGTGAACTGCTGCCCGACACCGATGGACGTGCCGATCCACGTTCGAGCCGGACCATTGGACCCGCGACTGATACCGACAAGCCACCATCCACGGATACCGAGTGGGCGAACGCTCTGATGGCCTTCGGAGACATGTCCAAGGCGGATTTCCGGCAGGCCCTTCTCTCCGACATGGGGAAAGTGCTTGGCCTGCCACATGCGTTCATGGCCGCGGAACTACCCATGGCCCGTGATCATGTGCGCGAGATCGTCCGACGGATGAACGACTACCGGGATCCTCCGGCCGCGCGCATGGCTGTCTACACCGCTCTTGAGTTCGCCCGTCCTGACGACGCGGCCCTGGAGCGGTTGGGCCGGTTGGTGCCATGACGAACGAGGTTTTTACGGTACAAGTCCCGCGCCTGTGCCGCGTACGAGCTGACAGCTCTCTCGACGGGGACCTGTTCCCGCTCGACAGCGATGGATTTCTGAACGGCGAGCACATGGTGGCACCCCCGGGGACCGAGGCCGTGCCAGGTGCGCTCGTCGTCCCGAGTGACGTGTCGCGTGAAGGAGCGACGGTACTGCTGGGCGAGCCCGGTGCAGGAAAGAGCACGGTGTTCAGGTCTCTGGTGCAGGGGTTGCCGATGTGGGACGACCCGACTCTTGTTGAGGGCGCGGACTGTTGTGTGTGGGTCGATGGCCCGGACCTGACAGCAGCCACCTGGGAGATGGTCCTGGGCCAGCACCTTGCCCGGCTGCCGAGCATGACCGTGGGGCAGAACCCATCGCCAAGCACTGGAAGTGTAACGGTGGTGATCGACCAGGCCGATGAGAGCGAGATCTGCCGCAATCTGCCTACCTACCTCAAGCTGGGCCTGAGGAGCAAAGACGTTGGGAAACTGAAACTGCTGGTCGCCTGTCGTACGGGTGACTACCCACCTGATCTGACTCGTGTCCTGAACGACGCCTTTCGTAGATGCGCTCTGGTGGACCTTGCTCCGCTATCGCGGGCCGACGCGGTGGCGCTGGTCGACAGCGCCGGCGTCCACGGGGAGCAATTGATCTCCGAGCTTGTCGCCCGGCGTGCTGGAGCCCTTGCGAGTGTGCCTCTGACTCTGGAACTCATTGTGCGCGAGTATCGAGTCAGTGGCAGCCTCAAGGGCAGTGCCAAGGAACTGTTCGAGGACAGCGTCCGACTGCTGTCCCAGGAGTACGACGCCTACCGCCTCCCCATGCCTGTGCAGGCCACGACATGGCAGCAGCGTCTGGAAGTCGCAGGCCGCATCGCAGCAAGACTCGTGTTGTCAGGCCGACGCACCCTGTGGCGGGGGAGTATGAGAGAAGGGCGACCGAGCACGACCGACCTGGACGTCGGAACCCTCGCCGGAGGCACCGAGCGGACCTCGGGCTGTCAGCCCTTCGAAGTGACTGCGACCGTCGTCAAAGAAGTGCTTTCCACCGGGCTGTTCACGGCGAGCGGAAACCACAGATCCGCTTTCCGGCATTCGTCGCTCGCCGCCTTCCTCGCCGCTCAGCACCTCATCTCCCGCTCGGTCCCCGACGCCGCACTTCGCCGTCTGTTCCTGGTCGGAACGCCGGACCAGGAAACGGCGGGCATCCCCGTATCGCTCCGGGAAACGGCCGCTTGGCTGGTTGCTCTGGCTCCCGATCGCACTCAGTGGCTCGCCTCGGCGGACCCGGAGAGCCTGACGCCGCACAGCGGACTTGTCGATGCCGACAGCATCAGGGAACTGATAGTCCGGCGCCTGCTGGAGAGGGCCGCCGATGTCGAATTTGGCGAGGCCCGGTGGGAGCTCACGCGCTGGGTGCTCGGGCACCCCGGTCTGGGCCGTCAGCTCGCTACCGTGCTCACTCTGGATCCTGCGGACTTCGAGGACTGGGAGACCCGGGCGAAGGTCGAGGTGGCGCTGAGGCTGGCAGAGCAGTGCCCCTCACCGGACCTGGCACCGCTGCTGCTGAAGGTGGCGGCAGACCCTCGGTGGCCGTCCGGCAATCGCGCGCACGCCGCCAAGGCCGCCTTCGCGTGCGACGAGACCTTGGCCGCACCAGCCTTGAACGAAGTGCTGACGACACTCGGACCGGGAAGCGGGACGGACCCGGGCCTTGGCCTCAGAGGGGTCCTATTGACCCTGCTCTGGCCTCGATACCTCGACACGGCGACAATGCTCGACACACTGATCGAGCTACCGAGCGGCGACCGGTACGGGACGTACGAGCACTTCGTCACAGCCTTGCCCGCAGTTTGTCCCGAGGCGGAAGTGCACCGACTCGTGACCTGGTTGGCGCGGGTCGTGCAGGAGGACGCAGCCGGGACCCGCAGCCAGATGAATAGGTTCGCGGAAGACAGGCTCGTATCGGACACAGTCGACCGGGCGCTGAGCGTTCCCGATGCCGAGTCGATGCTTCCTCACCTGGCCCGGATCATCACAGCACACATACTGAGTCACGAGAAGGTGGAGTTTCCACACGCTCTCAACCCGGTGACATCGGACGGGCTGGAGCCGGCCGCGGTTCGGAAGCTGCGACGCGCCCTTGCCCACGCACTGCTCGTCCACGGCCTGAGCGAGGGACAGGCCATGAACTATTTCGCGTGGCTCGTCGTGCGTGAATGGGAGCCCCGTCGCAGGGGGTTCGGAGAGGAGCACGACCCTCACGGCGATCGGCACATGCTGCTCGACTCAGGTGACTTTCCCTGGGCGTTGACGAGTACCGCCGATTTCGCCGAGAGTCCTGAACTGGCGGACGCGTACGCCCGGCTTACGGGGGTCCTGTTCTCTCCACAGAGCCGAGAACACTTCGAGCTCGCTTATCAGAACCAGAACAACCCGGCTTGGCCGTACCTGGCCTGGTTCTACGAGCCCATCGAGATCGACAGCGATTTGGCCAAGGCGTGGCGCATGAACCACCGGGCCGCTTCGCCGGAGCCGTGGCCCGACAAGGCGAAGTTCATCGCGGAGCAGCGGAAGCGTCTGGACCGCGCCCGCCAGCACGACACCGACGGTTTCTGGCTGCTGCTCTGGAACATGCAGCGCGATCCGAACACGGGCGAAGGGCAGCTCCGCTTCGACGGCGAAATCAGCGACTGGCCAGGTTATTCCGTATTCACGGCGGATGAACTCGTCCATCTCCCCGACTGCGCTCTGGAGTTCCTGCGCGGTGAGCACGATCACGCCGATGAATGGCTCGGACTGGGCAAGCAGGACATGCGTGCCTGGGCCGGTGTGCTTGCGCTGATTCTGCTCGACCGCGAGGGCCGGTTGGACGACCTCGAGGCCGATCGTTGGAGCGCTTGGGCCGGTGCGATCGCCGACCCCCGGCACTTGACCTCGTCCAGGATGTGGGGCCTGCTGCTGCAGCGAGCGCTGGTCAACGACTCGCAGGGAATTGCTCGTTCGATAGCTGCGGCTGCGAGAGCGCAACTGAACGAAGGCTGTCAGCCGCTAGTGCTGGAGCGCCTGGAGGCGAACTGGTCCTCGGTCGTCACCGACATGTGGGAGAACTTTTTGGCTGCGCTCTCCGCGGCATTGATTCCCGACTTCAGCTCCGTCCCTGCTGCGGATGCGTGGTCCGTTTCGGCGGAGGCGCTTGATAAGGAGAACGGTCGATGGGCGCTGGTCCAGACATGGTCCAGTCTCCTCACCCGCCTACTCACCGTGGACAACTCCCTCGCACGGTTGGTTGCCGAGTCAGCCCTGTCAGCCGTGGAGCAGAGCGGCGTCGACACGGACCTCGATCTTCCCGCGCTTGTCGCTGCGTTGCTCCTGGAGGCCGATGGTTTCGAGGCATGGCTAAGACTGAAGACGCTGATCGATGCATCCGATCGCTTCAGCCGAGCCCTCGCGCTGAAATGCGCCGGGCGCTCCGAGCGCGGGCATGTAGAGGTCTACGCGGACGAAGCAGGACTGAGCACGCTGTACCGCTGGCTGAGCACAGTCTTCCCCCAGGAAGCGAGCAGCCGTCCGCTCGGCGTGTACACGGTGACTCCGGAGATGGAGGCTCTGGACTGGCGCGAGTCACTGCCCGCGACGCTGAGTCGTCGTGGTACGCCGGAGGCGGTCGGCCAACTCAAGATCCTTGCAGCCGATTTTCCCACCCGTTTGAATCTTCGATCCGCACTGATTGCGGCCCGCGCCCAGTGCCTTGCCGCGACGTGGACGCCGGCCAATCTCGATGAGGTCGTCGGCATCCTTGCTGGCGGGGCTGTGACGTCCGATCCCGCCCTCATCGAGGCGGAGCTAGAACTGACCGAGGCGTTGGAAGCCCTACAGGACATGGGCAGCCATGGTTTCCGCGAGGGGATCCTGCACGACATGCGTCGGCGTATGGGTTCGGTCGGTCTGCTACCCATCGCGGACCTCAACGTGGCACGCGACCACCTGCGGGAGATCGCCCGGTACCTCTATGGCGAGGGCGGTCCGGCAGCCCGGCGGGCTTTGCTCGCGGCTTTGAAGGACGCCCGTCCCGATGATGGCGCCCTGGAACGTCTTCAAGGGCTTCTCGCGCCACGTGAAGACACGGGCACCAGTTGGTCTTGAAGTCGTCTACTCGGTGGCGCTGACCTGCAGAGATGTCGCACCATTGGATGCTGGGCTGGAGTGATCGACCCTTCGCCGTCGTCTGCGGAAGATCCCGCTGTCATAGGTCACCGAGGGCTAGCGGGAGGTGCGGCAGTCGCGGGTGCATTGTCCTTCGACTTCCCAGCGCTGGTGTTGAGGTCGCGGACTGCCTTTAGGACGGTTGGGTCTTCGACGAGTTCGAAGACCTGGCTTTTCGACCGGGGCTCGGCTTCCACAGCGGCGCCGTGGACGAGAACTGCCATGTGCGCCTGGGCGGTTACCCGGGAGTGTTTCGGGAAGCGCTGGGCGTCCGGTCGGACGAGCTCTCCGCGTTCGGGTGCCCGGCGGCGGGCGGTCGGGACTCGGGCGGCGCAGCAGATCGAGGGCCAGGCTCCTTGAGGAGCGAAGCGCACGATCGCGATCAGCAGGACTCCTTCGATGACCAGGGACAGGGTCTGCTGATACTGGAGCCCGCAGGTCAGCTCGTAGTAGACGACGCCGACGACGGGACGAGCACGATGCCCGCGCCGCCTACAACGGCCAAGGACGGCGTTCAGGCTCCAGCTCCAGCCAGGCCGGTGAGTGCGCTGGTGGGGACGAGAGCGGCGAGCCGGTGCCGGTGGACGGAGACACCGAGTCCCGCGACGGACGCTTCGTTGTTCCTCACTGCGGCGAGCCGCGGGCCGAATGCGCCGTGCCAGACGTAGAGGGTGTGCGCCATGGCCAGTGCGGCGACCAGGACCGCGATCTGGTACAGGTTGCCCCCGCTGGGAATCCGATCCGTGGGGAGCGTCAAACCGTTGGCGCCGCCGGCTCAGTTCCAGTTGCTGTGCAGGGTCTGGATGGCGACGGAGACGGCCTGACTTCCCACGGCGTTTCCTCCCGTGATGGTGGTCGCGCGCCATGCGGCACGCCGACCGGGTGCGCGCTGGTCGATGCCGAGACCGGGCGCGAACTCCGGGCCGGCTGCCGGTCAATTGGCGGGTACCATCTGGGCGGCGAGGATTGCGGCGGCCAGGAGTTCTTCGCGGGGCGCGTCGGCGGCGGCGTTGACGGCGAGGCCTTCGGCGGTGGCCATGAGGAAGCGGGCGAGGATTTTGCAGTCGGTACCGGCGGGCAGGTCTCCATCGACCACGGCCTTTTCGAAGCGGTCCTGGACGGTGTGCCGGTAGTCGTCGCGTGCGGCCTTGAGTACCTCCACGATCGCTCGGCCGTCTTCACCTGAGGCGAGTCCCGCCTGCACCGTCACGCCACGGGCACCGGCCGGTCGCACTCCTTCTCGGAGAAGTTCGGGGTAGTCGGTCCAGGTCAACTGTGGTGCCCGGCGCTTGGGGAGCGCAACCATCACAGCCAAAGTCTGTCCACTCAGGAAACGGTTGGCACCAATGCCGACCCGGCAGAGCACCAGCCTCACCGCCTTCCAATTGGCGCTCCGTTACGGATGCACCACGGGCTGCACCCGGTGCGTGCGAAAATCCCATCAGTTGATCACTGGTGCGGAGGGTGTGCCGCTCGCTGCGCCCGGGGGAGGGGAGCCCCATATGGTCCTGCTGTCGTCGAGCCCGAAGTGGCCCACTCTGCCCGACTACTTCCATGACTGGGCGCTGGTGGACGTGGAGACCTCCGGGCTGAGACCTGGACGGGACCGCGTCCTGTCCCTCGCGATCCTTACGCTGGACGCTCACGGCAACCAGACGGGGGAGTACTCCACGCTCCTCAACCCGGGTTGCGACCCCGGTCCGGTTCACGTCCACGGCCTCACCCCCGACCGTCTCGCCGGCGCTCCCACCTTCGAGGAGATCGCGCCGCAGGTAGGGGCGCTGCTCTCCGGGCGGGTCCTGGTCGCCCACAACGCGCAGTTCGACTACGACTTCCTGGCCCACGAGTTCGCCCACGTCCGCTCATGGGTGCCGGTGAGCAGACGCCTGTGCACGCTGGCTCTCAACCGTCTCGTCGGCGCCGCGACCTCAGATCTCAAGCTGGGCACGCTCGCCGCTCACTACGGGGTGCGTCAGGAGAAGGCTCACGACGCGCAGGACGACGTACGGGTGCTCTCCGGCATCCTGCGCGCTTCCCTGGGCGCGGCCGAGCAACTGGGCCTGTCCCTGCCGCTCTTGGACTGCCCGCCCCGCCAGGACTACAAGCCGTATGTCCCCAAGACGCCCTGCGCGTACCGGAATCCGGGCCGCCTGGAGTCGGACGGGGCGCTGGTACAGGGGATGAAGGTCGCCATCACCGGAGACACGCAGGTCTCCCGCGAGGAACTGGTCGCCCGCTCGGTTGCGGCCGGGCTGAACATGATGACGTCGGTCAGCGGCCAGACCAGTGTTGTCGTCACCAACGACCCCAGCGCCGCATCCGGGAAGCTGCGTCGTGCAGCGGACGAGGGCGTACCCCTCGTGGATGAGCCCGCCTACCTGCGACTGCTGGAGAATGTGCGGCAAGGTCAGGCCAAGGGCACCGCCCGGCAGCGCCCCGCGGCGGAGGCGCCCGCGAGCTCAACCACCGCATCTCCTGCGCTGGCGCCGGACGCCCCGGCCCAGAATCCTGCGGCGCTCACCGCTTCCACGCCGAGTGTGCCGGCCCAACGTCCTGCCGTACCGGCCGCGTCCGCGCCGAACGCCCTGGCCCAGAGCCATGCCACGCCAACCGCGTCCACCGGCACAGCGACCCAGACGCTCGCTGGACGCCGTGTCCTGGTCCTGGGCGGCACCCACGACGAGGCTGTCGAGGCGCGCGCTCGTGCCATCGCCCTCGGCGCCTCCGCGGCGGTCAACCTCTCGGCCAGCGTCTCCGACGTCGTCCTGCTGCCCGGCGGCGAAACGGACCGACGCATGGGCCGCATCACCGCGCTCGCTCTGCGCGTGCACGACGCCGACTGGCTCCGCGCACCCACCCCCGCGCCGACGCAAGGCGCGGTCGGGAACCGGCCGGACACTGCTGATGTCCTGGTCCGAGGCGCTGTCATCGACCTGCCCGATACCGGCACGGCCTGGACCATGGCCGCCGCCTGGCGTCAGCAGACCGCCTGCGACGTGGACGTCGTCGCCTTCGCGGTCGACGCGCAGGAACAGGTCCCGGGAGACGAGGACTTCGTCTTCTACGGCGCACCCGAGCACCCGGACGGCACCGTAACGCTCGCCACGGACGGTCCGACAGAGCAGGCCGTCACCGCGGACCTGGAGCGGCTTCCCCTGGAGATCCACCGGGTCGTGATCGCCGCCGCGAGCGACGGTGCCGCGACCTTCGCCGACGTCGGGGCCGTCGAAATCACCGTCACCTGCGGAATCGGCGCCGCCCCGACCGCCCGGGCCACCCTCGACGCCGCCACCACCGAGCGCACCATGATCCTTGCCGAGCTCTACCGCAGGGGCGACGGGTGGCGGCTGCGGGCCGTCGGGCAGGGGTACGACCATGGACTGGCCAACCTTGCTCGCGGCTACGGCGTCGACGTCGACGCCGACGAGTGAGCGACGGGTGCACTTCGGGAGGGCCGGGCCCTCAAGGCGCTATCACCCGTATGCGTCATTGCAGGGGACGTCGGAGCGGTGTGGGCGGCCGCATAGCCGACGGCGAGGATTCCGGCGGCTGAGCACCGGGCGAGTGGCGTTCGGCCTACGCGTTACGTGACCGGGGGCTGTTGACGGTCAGGCGCGGCGAAGACGAAGCGCATCTGCAGGTGACCGAGGCAGGGACGTTCTATCTTCGGAACGGCCATCACCCGGACCATCCAGCGCACCGCAGGAGTGCGAGGAGGGCGCGTCAGTCGGGAAGGCAGCGCATGCTCCGACGCCGTACAGTGAGCGCCCTGTCGCTCGTGCGCGACGTGCGAAGGCCACCGAACTCGTTGAACGACTGCTGGCCGAAGGGCGCGTCGTCGTGAGCCATCCCGATGAGGACGAGGTCACGGAGTGGCGTCGCGTCATCAACTATGCCAAGCGGCACGGTCTGGAGCCCCAGGGTAAGCGCATCGAGAGGACGAGCTACGGCCGGAACGGACTGGAGATGTTCCTGGCGACAGGCCCGCACGTCAACTCGCGGGGGCAGGCGCCGAGCGACGCGCCGGAAGTCCGGGTCCCGGCCCAGCTACGTTCGCCGCACCCTGTTGTCCTGGCGCTCCGGGACAATGAGCGGCCGACTATGCCGTCCGCGCTTCGTCGGCGGACGCTCCTTCTTTTGCAGGGGCTGGTCGGCGAGGCCGTGCGACGTGCGTACGAGGTGGAGGGCAGTCCGGCCCGCTCATGGCGAGCGGGCGAGGTGGATGTGGTCGTCGACGACTTCACGTGCACGGTCACGATCCAGCAGGAGTTCCCTCAGCCCGAAAACCCGGAACGTTCTGGGAAGCTCGTGATCGAGCTCCCCTACGACAGGTCGCGACGTCAGCGCCGATGGGGAGATCGAAAGAGGTGGGTCGTTGAGGACGCGCTGGGCGCGGTCCTGAAGGAGATCGAGGCCCTGCTGTGGAGGACGCACAGCGCAAGGTGGACGAGGAGCGGGCCAAGGCCGACCGTGAGGTCCGGTGGAAAGCGGCCATGGTCGAGGCGAGGGAGCAGGCTCTACAGGCCCAGTTCGCCGAAGTGCTCCGTGAACAGGCTGGCGACTGGCACGAGGCGATGCTGCTGCGCGCTACTGCGACGCACCGGAGGGCCGACTCGTAAACGTCGAGGACGTCGACAGGCCCGACAGGGAAGCGTCGAGGCTGTGGCTGGACTGGGCTCGACTGTACATTCGGGCGCTTGACCCGCTCGGTCGGCTACCGGTCATGCCGAACCGCCGTGAGCCGACACCGGAGGACTTGAAGCCGTTCCTGAAGGGCTGGAGCCCTTACAGCCCCGAGCCAGGCCGCTTCGGCTGGGATCCTGACTGAGGGCGCCGGTTCGACCGGCCGCTGCTCTGGCCGGGCGTGACGCTCAGGGCAACCAAGGAGCCGTCCAGCCGGGCCGAAAACTGCCCCTGACCTGCGGATATTATCGACTCTTCGCTTGCTGACATCTTCCCGATGACGCATCACGTGGAGTGCGTGGCGATCCTGGAGCCGGTGAAGAAGGACGGCTGACGCCCTGCGTCCCCGTCCCGTCGGCGGACGTCGAGCGGAAAAGGCGATGCCCGGGCCGGTCCACAGGGACCGGCCCGGGCATCGCCCTTGTGCGGGTGGGGTGATCAGACGAGGTCGAAGCGGTCCAGGTTCGAGACCTTGACCCATGCCGCGACGAAGTCGTTCACGAACTTCTCCTTCGCGTCGTCGCTCGCGTAGACCTCGGCGAGCGCGCGCAGCTCGGAGTTCGAGCCGAAGACGAGGTCGGCACGCGTGCCGGTCCACCGGACGTCGCCCGTGGCGGCGTCGCGGCCCTCGAAGGTGGTCTGGTCACCGGAGGTCGAGCTCCACGTCGTGCCCAGGTCGAGGAGGTTGACGAAGAAGTCGTTCGTCAGGGTCCCGGGGGTGTCCGTGAAGACGCCGTGCGCCGACTGCCCGTGGTTCGCACCCAGGACACGCAGGCCGCCGACGAGGACGGTCAGCTCGGGGGCGCTCAGGTTGAGCAGGTTCGCCTTGTCGAGCAGCAGGAACTCGGCGGGGAGGCGGTTGCCCTTGCCGAGGTAGTTGCGGAAGCCGTCGGCGGTCGGCTCGAGCGCGGCGAACGACTCGACGTCCGTCTGCTCCTGCGAGGCGTCCACACGGCCCGGCGTGAAGGGGACCTCGACCGCGTGACCGGCGTCCTTGGCGGCCTTCTCCACGGCAGCGGCGCCGCCGAGCACGATCAGGTCGGCCAGGGAGACCTTCTTGGCGCCGGAGTTGAACTCCTGCTGGATGCCCTCAAGGGTGCGCAGCACCGTCGCGAGCTGGTCCGGGTTGTTGACCTCCCAGCCGCTCTGCGGCTGCAGACGGATGCGCGCGCCGTTGGCGCCGCCGCGCTTGTCGCTGCCGCGGAAGGACGAGGCGGACGCCCACGCGGTGGACACCAGCTCGGACACGGTCAGCCCCGAGTCGAGGAGCTTGGCCTTGAGGGCCGCGATGTCACCGGCGTCGATGGCCTCGCCCTCGGCGGCCGGCAGCGGGTCCTGCCACAGCAGCGTCTCCGACGGGACCTCCGGGCCGAGGTACTGCGACTTCGGGCCCAGGTCACGGTGGGTCAGCTTGAACCAGGCGCGGGCGAAGGCGTCCGCGAACTGGTCGGGGTTCTCGTAGAAGCGACGCGAGATCTGCTCGTAGGCCGGGTCGAAGCGCAGCGCGAGGTCGGTCGTCAGCATCGTCGGGGCGTGGCTCTTCGACGGGTCGTGGGCGTCCGGGATCGTACCCGCGCCTGCGCCGTCCTTCGCCACCCACTGGTTGGCCCCGGCGGGGCTCTGGGTCAGCTCGTACTCGTACTCGAACAGGTTCTTGAAGAAGCCGTGGCTCCACTGGGCGGGAGTGCTCGTCCAGGTGACCTCGAGGCCACTGGTGATGGTGTCGCCGCCCTTGCCGGTGCCGAACGTGCTCTTCCAGCCGAGGCCCTGCTGCTCCAGCGTGGCGGCCTCGGGGTCGTCGCCGACGTTGTCCGCGGGGCCCGCGCCGTGGGTCTTGCCGAAGGTGTGACCGCCCGCGATCAGGGCGACCGTCTCCTCGTCGTTCATCGCCATCCGGCGGAACGTCTCACGGATGTCGCGGGCCGAGGCCAGCGGGTCGGGGTTGCCGTTCGGGCCCTCGGGGTTGACGTAGATGAGGCCCATCTGGACCGCGCCGAGCGGGTTCTCCAGCTCACGGTCGCCGGTGTAGCGCTCGTCGGCGAGCCAGGTGGTCTCGGGACCCCAGTACACGTCCTCGTCGGGCTCCCACACGTCGGCGCGGCCGCCGGCGAAGCCGAAGGTCTCGAAGCCCATCGACTCCAGGGCGACGTTGCCGGTGAGGATCATGAGGTCGGCCCACGACAGGCTCTGGCCGTACTTCTTCTTGACCGGCCACAGCAGACGGCGGGCCTTGTCGAGGTTGGCGTTGTCCGGCCAGCTGTTCAGCGGGGCGAAGCGCTGCTGGCCGGCGCCGGCGCCGCCGCGGCCGTCGCTGATCCGGTAGGTACCGGCGCTGTGCCAGGCCATGCGGATCATGAGCGGGCCGTAGTGGCCGAAGTCGGCGGGCCACCAGTCCTGGGAGGTCGTCAGCACCTCGGCGATGTCCCGTTTGACCGCGGGAAGGTCGAGGTTCCCGAACGCCTCGGCGTAGTCGAACTCCTCACCGAGGGGGTTCGCCACCGCGGGGTTCTGGGCGAGGATCTTCAGGTTGAGGCGCTCCGGCCACCACTGACGGTTTCCGCCGCCCTGGGTCGGGTGCGGGGCGCGACCGTGCGCGACCGGGCAGCCTCCCGTCTCCTCCGGCTTCGGGTCCGTGACGATCGCGTCGTGGTTCTCGGTCATGGGGGAATCCTTCCGAACGTGGTGGATCACAAGCTCAGGAACTGAGGGCGGTGGAACAGTCGGGGCACTGGCCCCAGTAGATGACCTCGGCCTCGTCGACGGAGAAGCCGCGGTCGTCGGAAGCGGTCAGGCAGGGGGCGTGACCGGTCGCGCAGTCGACGTCGGCGACGACTCCGCACGACCGGCACACGAGATGGTGGTGGTTGTCCCCGACGCGCCCTTCGAACCGGGCCGGGCTGCCGGGCGGTTCGAGGCGGCGTACGAGTCCCGCCGCGGTGAGCGCGTGGAGCGCCTCGTACACGGCCTGGAGGGAGATGTGGCCCACGCGGGTGCGTACCCCGGAGGCGATGGCCTCGGCATCGAGGTGATCACCGTCCCGGACGGTCTCGAGCAGCGCGACGCGGGCGGCCGTCACCCGCAGCCCGGCACCACGCAGCTCGGCGGCGGTGGTCGGAGTACCGGATGCGGTCATGGGCCAAACCTACGTCCATAAACACGAACAGTTCAAGTAAACGAATGATGCAAGTTTTGGCGTGTCGCGTTGGGCGGGTGTTCGCCGGCCCGTCGACTCATGTCCTGTATGTCCTGGACGGGCGGTGAATCCGGTGTGCGACACGGCTGCGCGGCGGCGCGACTGCACGTCTGCACGGTTGTCGGGTGTTCGCGTGCCGCCCCGCCGGCCGCTCGCGCGGTATGGGTGATGCACTGGATATGTAAGATGCACATTCTGTGCATGATGCATTCTGGCGTCCGGTGTTGCCGTCCGGCGCGTGGCGCCGTGGTCCGGAAGCCCTGGAGGGGAGCCCGTGGAGAGTTCTGACAGTCCCAAGGCCGAGAACCGCTCAGGCGGTGTCATCGGCATCCTCGCCTTCGCCGGCATCGTCGCCGCGGTCACGCAGACCCTGGTGGTGCCGCTGATCGGGGAGCTTCCGACGCTGCTCGACACCAGCGCCTCGAACGCCTCGTGGGTGATCACCGCCACGCTGCTGGCCGCGGCGGTGGCGACGCCCGTCGCCGGACGCCTCGGGGACATGTACGGCAAGCGGCGCATGCTGCTGGTCTCGCTGGTACCGCTCGTCGTGGGCTCGGTGGTCTGCGCCCTGTCCTCCTCCGTGATCCCGATGATCGCCGGACGCGGCCTCCAGGGCCTCGGCATGGGCGTGGTGCCCCTCGGCATCAGCCTCCTGCGGGACGTGGTGCCCGCGGAGAAGCTGGGCTCGTCCATCGCGATCATGAGCGCCTCCATGGGGGTCGGCGGCGCGCTCGGCCTGCCGTTCTCTGCGGCGATCGCCGAGAACGCGAGCTGGCGGGTGCTGTTCTGGGTCGTCGCCGCCCTGGCGCTCGCGGTCGCCACCCTGATCTGGTTCGTCGTGCCGGGCGGCCGGGTGAACACCGCCGCGGGCCGCGGCTTCGACCTGGTCGGCGCGGTCGGCCTCGGTACGGGCCTCGTCTGCCTGCTCCTCGGGGTGTCCAAGGGCGCCGACTGGGGATGGGGCAGTGCCACCACGCTGGGGCTGCTCGGCGCCGCGGTCGTCGTGCTGGCCGCCTGGGGCCGGTGGGAGCTGCGGACGAGCGAGCCGCTGGTCGACCTGCGGGTGACCGCCCGCCCGCAGGTACTGATGACCAACGCGGCGTCGGTCCTCGTCGGATTCGCGATGTACGCCCAGTCGCTGGTCGTGCCCCAGCTGCTGCAGCTGCCCGAGGCCACCGGCTACGGACTGGGCCAGTCGATGCTGGCCATGGGGCTCTGGATGGCCCCGGCGGGCCTGATGATGATGGTCATGTCGCCGCTCGGCGCCAAGGTATCGGCCGCGCGCGGACCCAAGGTCACGCTGACCGTCGGAGCCCTGATCATCGCCCTCGGCTATGGCCTCTCCCTGCCGCTGCTCGGCTCCACCGGCGGTCTGCTCGTCGCCACCATCGTCTGCAACACGGGCGTGGGCTTCGCCTACGGTGCGATGCCGGCCCTCATCATGGGCGCGGTGCCCCAGTCGGAGACCGCCTCGGCCAACAGCTTCAACACGCTGATGCGCTCGATCGGCAGCTCCGTGTCGGCCGCCGTGATCGCGGTGGTCCTGGCGCAGATGACCACGGACTTCGGCGGTTTCGCCCTGCCCTCCGAGGACGGATTCCGCGTCGCCATGCTGATCGGCTGCGCGGTGGCTCTCGCGGCCGCGGCCGTCGCCTCCCTCATCCCCGTCCCCAAGGCGGACGCCTCCGGGTCCGCAGCGGCGCCCGGCCCCGCCGCTCCCGAGGCGGCCGGAGCCGAAGCCAGGGCCTGACTCCCCTGACTCAGGTTCGACCCCACAGCCTCGACGCACCTGCCCGGGCCGGATTCCGGCCCGGGCAGGCGTGCGCGGCGGCACCGCCGGCTCAGGCCGGAGGACCGGAGGGCGTACCTGGGAGGAAGTACCTGGAGGGCGGTGCCTACGGAACCCGGCCGCGGTCGCCGGAGCAGGGGCGGGAGTGGCCGAGCCCGGAGTCCGGGGCGCCGGATCGTCGGTGTCGCACGACCTGCGGCCCGTACCGCATCTGCCATGGGCAATCCGGGGGTGCATTGCAGATGAGAGGGTTCGCGGCCTAATCTGTCGCATATGCAGTCCTACACCATCGGTCAGGCGGCGCGTCTGCTGGGCGTGAGCCCCGACACCGCGCGCCGCTGGGCGGACGCCGGCCGGGTCACGACCCACCGTGACGACAGCGGCCGTCGCGTCATCGACGGCCGGGACCTCGCCGCCTTCTCCGTCGAGCTCGCGCAGAACGGCACCACCGGAACCGGCGAGGACGAGACCCCGTACACCTCGGTCCGCAACGCGTTCCCCGGCATCGTCACCGCCATCAAGCTCGGTGACGTCGCGGCCCAGGTCGAGATCCAGGCCGGCCCGCACCGGCTGGTGTCCCTGCTGACCCGGGAGGCCGTCGAGGAACTGGGCCTGGAGGTCGGCATGCGGGCCACCGCCCGCGTGAAGTCGACCAACGTGCACATCGACCGCACCTGACCGCAGCCCTCCGCGGCGCGTCGCCGTCCCGGCGCGGCCCCGTCCCATCCGCTCGGACGGCGGTCGCCGTCCGCAGTCCCAAGGAGCCCGCCACCGTGTTCCCCACCCGCCGCGCCGCCACCGCGGCCCTCGCCTCCGCCCTGCTCGTCACGCTCGCGGCCTGCGGCGCCGACGGCGGCGACGACAGTGACAGCGGTACGCAGGCCGCCGCAGGCTCCTCGAAGGCCGAGCTGACCGTCCTCGCCGCCTCCTCCCTCACCGACGTCTTCAAGCACGCGGGCGCGGTGTACGAGAAGGAGCACCCCGGCACGAAGGTGACCTTCTCCTTCGCCGGATCGCAGGAACTGGCCGCCCAGGTGCGGCAGGGCGCCCCCGCCGACGCGCTCGTCACCGCGGACACCAAGACGATGGACGGGCTCAAGGCCGACACCGGAACACCGGTCGTCATCGCCAGGAACCGCCTGGTCATCGCCACAGGCAAGGGCAACCCGGAGAAGATCGAAGGCCTCGACGACCTCGCGGACACCGGGCTGAAGGTCGTGCTCGCGGCCCCCGAGGTCCCGGTCGGCCGCTACAGCCGGCAGATCCTCGACGCCCGGAAGATCACCGTGAAACCGGTCTCCGAGGAGCCCAACGTCCGCGCCGTGCTCAGCAAGGTCGAACTCGGCGAGGCGGACGCGGGCATGGTCTACCGGACCGACGCGGCCGCGGCGACCGGCAAGGTCGACGCCGTGGCCATCCCCGACGGCCAGAACGCCATCGCCTCCTACCCGGCCGCCACGCTGAAGGAGTCGAAGCACTCCGCGGCGGCCACGGCCTTCGTGAAGTGGCTCTCCTCCGCCGAGGCCCGGAAGATCCTCACCGACGCGGGCTTCGAGAAGCCGTAACCGGCCGTGAAAGCCGTACGCACACCCGGGCCGGACCACGGAAGCAGGCGCTCCCGCGGCTTCCGCGCGCCCCTCCCGCTGGCCCTTCCCGCGCTGCTCGCCATCGTCTTCCTCGTCCTTCCGCTGGCCGGCATCCTGGCCCGCACCGACTGGGCGGACCTGGGCGGGCACCTGAGCGACCCGGACACCAGCGAGGCGTTGCGGCTCTCGCTGGTCGTCTCCTTCTGGTCGCTCGGTCTGTCCCTCGTACTCGGTGTCCCGCTGGCCTGGCTGCTGGCCCGGGTGCCGTTCCGCGGCAAGGCGCTCGTCCGCTCTCTGGTGCTGCTGCCGATGGTGCTGCCGCCCACCGTCGGAGGTGTCGCGCTGCTGCTCGCGTTCGGGCGGCGCGGGCTGCTCGGACCCTGGCTGGAGGACACGTTCGGCGTCACGCTGCCGTTCCACACCTCGGGAGCGGTCCTCGCCGCCACGTTCGTCGCGATGCCCTTCCTGGTGATCAGCCTCGAAGGGGCGATCGCGGGGCTCCGGCCGCGTTACGAGGAGACCGCGGCCTCGCTGGGAGCCTCCCCGGTACGGGTGTTCGTGACCGTCACCCTGCCCATGGTCGCCCCGGGCCTGATCGCCGGGGCCGCACTCACCTGGGCCCGCGCCCTCGGGGAGTTCGGGGCCACCATCACCTTCGCGGGCAACCTCCCCGGCACCACCCAGACCCTGCCCCTCCAGGTGTATCTGCTCCTCCAGGACGACCCGCAGGCCGCCACCTCCGTCTCGCTCCTCCTCCTCGCCATCGCCATGGCGGTCCTCGTCGCCCTGCGCGGCCGTTTCACGGGCACCCCGGGCGGCACCCGCGCGTACGTGGCCAAGCCGCCCCCGGAGGAGGACCCGCCGGGGGCGGCCGAGGCCGGCGCGGCCCCGGCCGACGGCCTCACTCCCGGTCCCGCTCCCGGCCCCGACGGGACGCTCTGGTCGCTGCATGCCGACGTCACCGGTTTCAACACGCTGGTCCTGGACGCCGACCCGGGCACCACCATCGCCGTCGTCGGACCCAACGGCGCGGGCAAGACCACCCTCCTGCGCGCCCTGCTCGGCCTGACCCCGCGGGCCCACGCCGACCTGCGCCTGGGCGGCACCGACGTCACCGGACTGCCCCCGCACCGCAGAGGAGTCGCCTGGGTGCCCCAGGACGGCGCGCTGTTCCCGCACCTCACCGCGCTCGCCAACACCGCGTACGGGCTCCGGGCGCAGGGCGTGCACCGGACCGAGGCCCGTCGGGCCGCACAGGAGTGGCTCGACCGGCTCGGCGTCGGCCACCTCGCGCACCGCAGGCCTGCCCAGCTCTCCGGCGGACAGGCCCAACGCGTCGCCCTGGCACGGGCACTGGCGGCCCGCCCCCGGCTCCTGCTCCTCGACGAGCCGCTGGCCGCACTCGACCAGAGCACCCGCGCGCGCGTACGGCACACCCTGCGCCGCCACCTCGACGGCTTCGGCGGCGTCTGCCTGATCGTCACCCACGACCCCGTCGAGGCCGTCTCCCTCGCGGACCGCGTCCTCGTACTCGACGAGGGCCGCGCCCTTCAGGACGCGCCGCCCGCCGAGGTCACCCGGCACCCCCGCTCGCCCTGGGTCGCCCGGATGCTCGGCCGCAACGCCTGGCCCGGCACGGCGAGCGCCGAAGGACTCGAACTCGCCGACGGGGGAGGCCTGTTCGTCATCGCCGAGCCGCTGCCCGTAGGGACGCTGGCGCTGGCGATCATCGCTCCCGAGGCGGTCTCCGTCCACCGGGACAGGCCCACCGGCAGCCCCCGCAACGTCTGGCCGGGCACGGTGCGCGAGATCACGGCCAGCGGCAGCCGGCTGCGTGTGCTGATCGGGTCCGACCGCGCGCCCGACGTCGTCGCGGAGATCACCCCGCAGGCCGCCGCCGAACTCGGCCTCGCGGACGGCGTGCCGGTGTGGACCAGCGTCAAGGCGACCGAGACGACCGTGGTGCCCCTCTGAGACGCCCCGTTGGGCAGCTGGGACGGCCTCCGGGGCAGCGGCGGACGCCCCTGGTCAGTACACGTCCCTGACGTACCGCTTGTCCGCCGCGAGCTGCTTGACGTACGCGGCGGCCTCGGCCTCGCCCAGGCCGCCGTGGGTGACCGCGATGTCCCGCAGCGCCCGGTCGACGTCCTTCGCCATGCGGGAGGCGTCCCCGCAGACGAAGAAGCGGGCGCCGTCCTGGAGCCACGACCACAGTTCGGGCCCGTGCTCGCGCATCCGGTCCTGGACGTAGACCTTGGCACGCTGGTCCCGGGAGAACGCCGTGTCCAGGCGAGTGAGGGTGCCGTCGGCGACGAAGCCGGCCAGCTCGTCCTCGTAGTAGAAGTCGGTCGCCCGGTGCTGCTCGCCGAAGAACAGCCAGTTGGGCGCCCGGTGGCCGAGGGCCCGCCGCTCCTCCAGGAATCCGACGAAGGGCGCGACTCCGGTACCGGGCCCCACCATCACCATCGGGGCCGCCGGATCCGCCGGGGGCCTGAAGTGCGGGGAGCGCTGCACGAACACCGGTACCGGCGTGTCCGGTTCGGCGTCGGCGAGGAAGGGTGAGCAGACCCCGCCGCGGGCCTGTCCGCCGAGGTTCTCGTAGCGCACGACGGAGACCGTCAGCGACACGAGGTGCGGGTCGGTGAGCGGGCTGGAGGATATGGAGTACAGGCGCGGCTGGAGCCGCTTCAGGACTTCGGCCCACTCCTGGGCGCCCGCCCGCACGGGATGCTCGGCGATCACGTCCACGGCCTGCCGGCCCCAACTCCACTTGGCCAGCCCGTCCTTGTTGTCCGGCCGCAGCATCCTCTTCAACTCCCGGTTGTCGGCGGTGTGTTCGGCGACGAAACGCAGCAGATCGGGGGTGATCCTGGTGATGTCGAGATGCCGCTCCAGCGCGTCGGCGAGAGAGGTGTGGCCCACTCCGTTCACCTCCACGGTGGTTGCCGCGTCGAGTCCGGACACCTCCAGCCATTCGGCCACCAGGGACGGCGAGTTGACCGGCCGTACGCCGAGCGCGTCCCCGGCCTCGTACGTCAGCGGCGTACCGCTGTCCCGGGTGTCGAAGGTGAAGCGGCGCACCTCCTTGTCCGCGCCGGGCAGGCTGAGCAGCCGGTTGCCGACGAGCCGGGCGGTGACCGCCGCGGGCCTCCTCGACGGGGGAGCAGGCGCGGGGGCGGGCTCCTGGCCCGGCGCGAGCGCGGTGACCACCTGGTCGAGCCAGGCCTGCGCGGACGGCTCGTAGTCCGGTTCGCAGTCCGTGCGCGGAGCGAGCCGCACTCCGCCCAGCTCGTCCAGCCGCTGGTCGAGCCGGCGGCCGTGCCCGCAGAAGTCGTCGTACGAGGAGTCGCCGAGTGCCAGCACGGCATAGCGCACGCCGTCCATGCGCGGGGACCCCGGCTCGTCCAGGGCCGACCAGAAACCGGAGCCGTTGTCGGGCGCGTCCCCGTCGCCGAACGTGCTGGTGATGAGCAGCAGGTCCGCACCGGGCGGCAGCGCGCGCGGGTCGGCGTCGTCCATCCCGACGAGCGTGGCCCGATGGCCGGTCGCGGCGAGCCGCTCGGCGGCGGCGGTGGCGAACTCCTCGGCGTTCCCGGTCTGTGAGGCCCACAGGACGACGACCTCGCGAAGAGGCGTGACCGGGTTCGGCGGGGTGGCCGCGGCACGCGAGTACATCCCGGCGAGAACGCCGTTCACCCAGAGCGCGTGGTCGGGGTCGAAGGGGGCGTCGGCCGGCAGCACGGGCACCCCCTCGGAGCCGGCGGGAAGCCCGGCGAGGAACCCGGTGAGGTACTGGCGCTCCTGAGCGGTCAGGACGGGGGGAGGTGCGGGGACGAGCCCGAAGACCTCGCCGACGTGGGCCGTCGCGGGAACACCGGCCGTACGGGCGGCGGCCGGGTGGTCCCCGGCCCGTCCGGCGCCCGGGGAGCCGGGGCCCGGGGGCAGAGCACCCAGCGGAGCCCGGGGCGGCGCTCCGCTTCCGGAGAGGGACGGAACGGGGGAGGAGACCCTCGCCACCGCTACCGCGCACACCTTCAGCTCGGGCTGGAACGACACGGGGTCGACGGCGTCACTGGTGACGGCGTTGACGCTCAGGTACTCACCGAACAGGTCGTTCCAGTGGAACGGAGCGAACAGACACCCACGCCGCACCCGGTCCGTCACCACCGCGGGCAGCACGGCCCGCCCCCGCCGGGAGGCGACCTCGACCCGGTCCCCGTCGGCCACGCCGAGCTCCGCGGCATCCTCCGGATGCACCTCCACGAACGGCCCCGGATCGAGCTTGTTGAGCTTGGCCACCCGCCCGGTCTTGGTCAGCGTGTGCCACTGGTGCTGGAGCCGACCGGTGTTCAGTACGAAGGGGAAGTCGTCGTCGGGCAGTTCGGCGGCCGGCAGGTGCGGCCGGGCGTGGAACACGGCCCGCCCACTGGCCGTGGGAAAGACCGGACCCCCGTTCACGGCCCCCGCCCCCGCCCCCTCACCGGAACCCGCCCCGTCACCGTCACCGGAACCGACGTACCGGATCGGATTGCGGTCGGGTCCGTCCTCCCGCGCGGCCGGCCACTGCACGGACGTGTCCCGCAGCCGCTCGTACGTCACACCTCGCAGGTCCCACCCGGTCGTGGGGTTCCACGCCCGCTTGATCTCCTCGAATATCTCTTCCGCGCTCTCGTACGAGAACCCCTTCTCGTAGCCCATCTCGCAGGCCACCCGGGCGATGAGACGCCAGTCCGCGAGCGCCTCGCCGGGCGGTTCCACGGCGGCCCGGGCGAGCGTGAGGTTGCGCTCGCTGTTGATGAGGACGCCCTCGGTCTCGGTCCACATGGCGCCGGGCAGCACGACATCGGCGTACGCGTTGGTCTCGGTCTCGGCGAACACGTCCTGGGTGACGACGAACTCGGCGGCCTCCAGGCCCTCGATGACCGTGCGGCGGTTGCCCACCGAGGCGACCGGGTTGGTGCAGATGATCCAGCAGGCCCTGATCTCGCCGTCGGCCATCTTCCGGAACATCTCGACGGTGCCCTTGCCGACCCCGTCCTTGCGGAGGGTGCCGGGTGCCAGCTCCCACAGCTCCTCGACGAAGGCGCGTTCGTCGTCGACGAGTACGGACCGCTGCCCGGGCAGGCCGGGCCCCATGTACCCCATCTCGCGGCCGCCCATGGCGTTGGGCTGTCCGGTGAGCGAGAAGGGGCCGGACCCCGGACGGCAGATCGCACCGGTGGCGAGATGCAGGTTGACCAGCGCGTTCGTGTTCCAGGTGCCGTGCGTGGACTGGTTGAGGCCCATGGTCCACAGGCTCATCCACTCGCCCGCCTCGCCGATCAGCCGGGCGGCCTCGCGGAGGTCGTCCTCCGCGATGCCGGTGATGTCGGCGACGGCGGCGGGCGGGTAGTCGGTGAGGAAGCCGGGCATCGCGTCCCAGCCCTCGGTGTGTGCGGCGATGAACGCGGGGTCGGTGTGCCCGTCCCTGTGGAGCAGATGCAGCAGCCCGTTCAGGAAGGCCAGGTCGGTCCCGGGCCTGATCCGCAGGAACAGGTCGGCCTTGTCGGCGGTGGCGGTGCGCCGCGGGTCGACGACGATCACCTTGGCGCCCGCCGACCTCACCCGGTCCATCATCCGCAGGAAGAGGATCGGATGGCAGTCGGCCATGTTCGAACCGATGACGAGGAAGACGTCCGCCTTCTCGAAGTCCTGGTACGAGCCGGGCGGCCCGTCGGCGCCCAGCGACAGCTTGTAGCCCGCGCCCGCACTCGCCATGCACAGCCGGGAGTTCGACTCGATCTGGTTCGTCCGTACGAAGCCCTTGGCCAGCTTGTTCGCCAGGTACTGGGCCTCCAGGCTCATCTGCCCCGAGACGTAGAAGGCGAAGGCGTCGGGACCGTGCTCGTCGATGACCGCCCGCAGCCGCCTCGCGGTCTCGGTGATCGCCGCGTCCACGGGAGCCGGCTCCGGCTCGGCCCCGCGGTCCTCCCGTACGAGCGCGGTGGAGAGCCGTCCCGGCGCCGCGAGCATGTCCGCGGTGGTCGCCCCCTTGGTGCACAGCCGGCCGTGGTTCGCCGGGTGCGTCTTGTCCCCGGACGCCTTCAGGACCGTACGCCGGCCGTCGGGGCCCATCCCGATGTCGAGGACCATGCCGCAGCCGACGCCGCAGTACGAGCAGACCGTGCGCACCTGGGTCGTGGGGGAGGTCGTGCTCACACGCTGCCTTTCTCCGGCCTTCTCGGATCAGTCCTCGGCGTTCTCGGAACGCTTCCGACAGAACCTCGGTACGTGAGCGTACGAATTGCCCGTTACGCCTGTGTCACATGGCGCGATCATGAGGAGTTACACCCGTCACACAGTCACCTCCGATCCGGTGTGAGGGGGGCCCGAACGGGTCGCGGCCGGTCTGCTGCGGACCGTGTCGCATTGGGCCGAACGGGTGACCATGCGCAACAATGGTCAGTGCAGGCAATCAATGCGATTCAGGTCGGGGGGAGCCGGTGAACAGCCACGACGTCACCGATGAACAGTGGGAAGGGCTCGCCCAGGTCGTTCCGTTGCGCGGCCGCGATGCCTGGCCGTCGTCGGTCGGCCACCGGTCGATGCCGGAGGCGGAGACCGAGACGCGGCGCCGCTTCGTGGTCCTGCGGATCACCATCTTCGCGGACGCCCGTGAGGTCGCCGAGACCCTGATGGCCGGAATCCCGGTCCTCCTGGACCTCACCAGCGCCGAGACGGACGTCGCCAAGCGGGTGCTCGACTTCAGTACGGGCGTCGTCTTCGGCCTCGCGAGCGGAATGCACCGGGTGGACCGGAACGTGTTCCTGCTCACGCCGCCCGGGACCGAGGTGCGCGGACTGATGGAGGGGGCGGGGATCCCCGGCGTCTGACGAGGCCGGAAGCCGGGCCCCGGCCGGTGTGTGGTGAGCGTGCCCGTCCACCGCGGTGGCCGGGTACCTCGATCGTAGGAAGGTCCGCGGGCGAAACGGTTCGGCCTCCGGGCGGAGCCCTACGGTCCGGACATGACCTTGTCATCGCCCGGGACCCGCGCGGAAGCCGAACCACGACCGGACCGGCCGAGCGTCACCGAACTGCGGCTCGCCGCGTTCGCCGCCCACCGCCGTGCCGGATTCCCGCTCGGCCCCCTCAGTCTCTTCTCCGGACCCAGCGGCAGCGGCAAGTCCAGTGCCCTGCGCGCCTACGAGGCACTGGCCCGGCTCGGCGGCGGCGCCGAACTGGACGAGGTGTTCCCGGACCCGGTGGCCTGTGTGCCCGAGCGGGCCCGGCCCGACTCCCAGCGGCGGCGCGGGTTCCGCATCGGCTGCACGGCGGACGGCCCCGAGGGCCCCGTACGGCTCGATGTGGCCGTGCAGGCCGAACCCGAACTGCGCATCGTGGGCGAGCGGTTGACCGCCGGCGGGCTCACCCTGCTGGAGACGGCCCTGCGCGATCCGGGCCGCCGTACGGTGCAGGCGGCCTGGCACACCGCCGGTTCGTCCCCGGTGACGAGGGCGCCGCTCCCCGACGACCGGCTCGGCACCGCGCTCCTTCCCCTGCGCGTCGCGGGCAAGACGGACGGCCAGCGCCAGGTCCTCGCCGCCGCCGAACAGATGGTGGTCGCCCTGCGGTCGGTCTACGCCTGCGACCCACTGCCCCGTTCCATGCGCTCCGCCGTACCGCTCGGCGCGGGACGGCTGCTGCGCGGCTGCGGCAACCTCGCCGAGGTGCTGTGGCGTACGCGCGCCGAGTGCGGGCGGCGGCACGGACTTCTGGTCGACGCGGTGCGGGCGGGTTGCGCGGGACCGGTCCGCGACCTGCTGGCGGAGACCGCGACCGGCGGGGTGGACGGGACGGTCCGGGCGCTGCTCGACCGCGGCGACGGTCTGCGGACACCACTCGGGCGGCTGGGGGACGGGGAGTTGAGATACCTGGCGCTGGCCCTGGTGCTGCTCACGGGTCCCGGTGTGCTGGAGGTCGACCCGGCGGGGGAGGTGCCCGCGACGCTGCAGACGCTCACCGTGCTCGCCGACGGATTCGACCGCGATCTGGACGTACGGCAGCGGGTGGGGCTCGTGCGGCTGGCCGCGCGGATGTGCGAGCGCGGGCACATCCGGCTGGTGGGGGCGGTCAGTGACGCGTCCTGGGCGGCCGGGGTGGGCGGGGTGACGGTGGTAGACCTGGAGCCGTGACCGAACTTGATGTGGCGACACTGCAGCGCAGACTGGCCGCGTTCGCCGCCGCGCGGAACTGGCAGCCCTACCACACGCCCAAGAACCTGGTGGCCGCGCTCAGCGTGGAGGCGTCCGAACTCGTCGAGATCTTCCAGTGGTTGACACCCGAGGAGTCGGTCCGGGTGATGGACGACCCGCAGAAGGCGCCTCGTGTGAGGGACGAAGTCGCGGACGTGCTCGCGTACCTGCTGCAGTTGTGCGAGGTGCTCGGGGTCGATCCCCTCGCGGCGCTCGACGCGAAGATCGACCGGAACGAACGGAGGTTTCCGGTGGGGGAATGAACCAGCCGCTCCGGCGCTCAGCCCTCCTCCCTCCCCGGGAACGGGCTCGAAATCCCCGATTGTCACTCTCCGGAGTTGTTGATCTGTCCACATTCGATTCCGTGTCCACAGATTTCAGGCTTCCTCTGGCTTTTCGTCCCGAGGCACTTCACTCTGGGTAGTGGACAGGCGGAGTTCGGGCAGGCGTGTGAAAAGCGCGTCGGGACAGAGGGGCAGCGCATGGACGCGGTGCGGCTCATCAGCGCGAGCAGGTGTGCCCTGATGGGGAGCGGCGACGCCCCCGAGATCATGGCGGAGGCCTGGCAGGCACAGGCCCTCGCCCAGGCGATAGGCAGTCGGCTGGCGGTGTCCGGGCCGCCCGAACTACGAGGCGAGGCACTGGGGCTGACGGAGCTGGCCGGCCGGGGATGCGGGGTGCTGGACGCTCCCGTGCTCGACATCAGCAGACTGCGGGCCGCGCAGCTCACCGAGCTCGGTGACGCGCGCCGGGCGCTGCTCGACCTCGGTGGCCTGCTTGGCGAGGTCGGTATCGCCCTCGTCGGTATCGCCTGCGGAGCGGCGGATGAGGGGACGTACTGGCAGTGCATGGAGGCCATCGACGCGGCGGACGAGGCGCGTGACCGGGTGCTGGAGATGCTCCGAAGACTCGCGGTACGGGATCAGGAGGCCGCGGCCGGGTAGCCGGGGCCCGGTTCGCCCCGGGCTCTCGCCGTCTCCCGCACTCCGCGGCACCCGCTCGGGGACGCTGCCACCGGACCCGCGCTCCCCGGACGCGGACGCCGAAGGAGCGGGCAGGGCGGCGGGACGAACTGTTCGGGCGAACTCCTCAGACGCAGTCGGGACGGTCGGCCGGAGCCGGAGACGGCCGAGCGCCCGACTGCTGGAACTCCGCGTCGAGTTGCGACAGATCAGCGTTGAGCGTCGCCATCAGCTCCTCCATCTGCTGCAGCAGACCCTTGGGCTGCGACGAGGGAACGGCTTCCTGGGACATGACGGCCTCCTCGGCCTACACCCTCCCCCTGAGGGGAGAACCAGCAACGCGCCGGCCGGCCGCCGACGACGGGTGCCGGGCGGTCCGGCTCCGCCCGAGCCAACGATCACCGCGGAGCCGGGTAACTGCCGCCGGCCCGCGCCGGGCGCACTGTTGACGGATTTCACCCGGCGGGGGACGAGGGGGACCCGCGGTACCGATGGGGTTGACCGGCGTTCGACCGTGCAGGATGGAGGCATGGATCTTCGAATCTTCACCGAGCCCCAGCAAGGGGCGACCTACGACACCCTGCTCGCCGTGGCGAAGGCCACCGAAGACCTGGGGTTCGACGCCTTCTTCCGCTCCGACCACTACCTCCGCATGGGGTCCGCGGACGGGCTTCCCGGGCCGACGGACGCCTGGATCACCCTTGCCGGACTCGCCCGTGAGACCAAGCGGATCCGTCTCGGCACACTGATGACCGCCGGTACCTTCCGTCTCCCCGGCGTCCTGGCGATCCAGGTCGCCCAGGTCGACCAGATGTCCGGCGGCCGCGTCGAACTGGGCCTGGGCGCAGGCTGGTTCGAGGAGGAGCACAAGGCGTACGGCATCCCGTTCCCGAAGGAGAAGTTCGCCCGCCTGGAGGAGCAGCTGGCGATCGTCACGGGGCTGTGGGGGACCGGGATCGGCGAGACCTTCAGTCACGACGGCACCTACTACCAGCTCACCGACTCGCCCGCGCTGCCCAAGCCCGCGCAGGCCAAGGTGCCGGTGCTCATCGGCGGTCACGGCGCGACCCGCACTCCGCGTCTCGCCGGCCGGTACGCCGACGAGTTCAACATGCCGTTCGCGTCGGTCGAGGACAGCGAGCGCCAGTTCGGCCGGGTGCGCGCCGCCGCGGTGGAGGCCGGCCGCAAGGGCACCGACCTCGTCTACTCCAACGCGCTCGTCGCCTGTGTGGGCAAGGACGACGCGGAGGTGGCCCGCCGGGCCGCCGCGATCGGCCGGGAGGTGGAGGAGCTGAAGGCGAACGGCCTGGCGGGTTCCCCCGACGAGGTCGTCGACAGGATCGGCCGCTTCGCGGAGATCGGCTCCCAGCGGATCTACCTGCAGATCCTGGACCTCGACGACCTGGACCACCTGGACCTCATCTCCTCGCAGGTCCAGTCGCAGCTGTAGCGGTGACGGCCCGTCCCCGCCGGGACGGCCGACGCCACCGGGCGGCCCGGCGACCGGCCGTGCCGGGCTCGGACCGCGTGGCCGCTCCGGCCGGGCGCGGCGCGGGCGCGTGCTCCGCCGGAGCAGCCGAGGGGACGAAAATGCCTGCGTGCGGCAGGGGTGTTCGCTGTACGTTGAGCAGGCGCGCCGACGAAGGGGCGCCGCGCGGGCGGCCTGCCGCAGCGCGGCGTACACACCGCTGCGAGGGCGAGTGAGGGCCAGGAGCGGTGATCTGGGGGCGCGCACTCCCATCGCTGTGGTTCGCCGGTGTCCGACGCGTGCGTGCCCCGGTGCGCCGTGATCGGGCAGCACGGTAGGTTCCCGCAGTTCAGAAGACGTTTCGAGGCAGAACAGTGTTCCTGACGATCAGTACCACCGGCTCCCCGGAGCGCCCCGCGACCGACCTCGGTTTCCTGCTGCACAAGCATCCCGACAAGACGCAGGCGTTCTCCACCTCCTACGGCAAGGCGCACGTCCTCTATCCCGAGGCGAGCGCGGAGCGCTGCACGGCGGCGTTGCTCCTGGAGGTCGACGCGGTCGCACTGGTCCGGCGCGGCAAGGGCAAGGGCCGTGGCGGCGCACCGGACGCGGCTCTCGCGCAGTACGTCAACGACCGCCCCTACGCCGCGTCCTCGCTGCTCGCCGTGGCGCTGAGCAGCGTGTTCTCCAGCGCGATGAAGGGGACGTGCCACGCCAGGCCCGAGCTGCCCGCGCGACCGCTGCCCCTGCGCATCGAGGTGCCGGCCCTGCCGGCCCGCGGCGGCGCCGGTCTCGTACGCGCGCTCTTCGAACCGCTCGGCTGGACGGTGGCTGCCGAACCCGTGGCGCTGGACCCGGAGTTCCCCGAGTGGGGCGACTCCCGGTATGTGAGCCTCGTCCTGGAGGGCGAGCAGCGTCTCGCCGACGCGCTGCGCCATCTGTACGTCCTGCTGCCGGTGCTCGACGACGCCAAGCACTACTGGGTCGCCAGTGACGAGGTCGACAAGCTGCTGCGGGCGGGGGAGGGCTGGCTTCCGGACCACCCGGAGCAGAAGCTGATCACCAGCCGCTATCTGTCGCGCCGCTGGTCGCTGACGCGGCAGGCCATGGAGCGGCTGGAGCTCGTCCGGCTCGCCGAGACGGACGACAGCGCGGTCGAGGAGATCGACAACGCGGTGGACGAGCAGGCGGACACCGAGGAGAAGCCGGTACCGCTCGCCGTCCGCCGACGGGACGCGATCGTCGCCGCGCTGAAGGCCGCCGATGCCGCTCGTGTGCTCGACCTCGGGTGCGGGCAGGGCCAGTTGGTGCAGGAGCTGCTGAAGGATCCGCGTTTCACCGAGATCGTCGGGGTCGACGTCTCGATGCGGGCCCTCACCATCGCCTCCCGGCGCCTCAAACTGGACCGCATGGGCGAGCGGCAGGCCGACCGCGTCAAGCTATTCCAGGGCTCGCTCGCGTACACCGACAAGCGGCTCAAGGGATACGACGCCGCGGTGCTGAGTGAGGTCGTCGAGCACCTCGACCTGCCGCGGCTGCCCGCCCTGGAGTACGCGGTGTTCGGTTCCGCGCGCCCGAGGACCGTGCTCGTGACGACACCGAACGTCGAGTACAACGTCCGCTGGGAGAGCCTCCCGGCCGGCCACGTCCGGCACGGCGACCACCGCTTCGAGTGGACCCGCGCCGAATTCCGGGACTGGGCGGGCGCGGTGGCCGCACGGCACGGGTACGGCGTGGAGTTCGTACCGGTCGGCCCCGACGACCCGGAGGTGGGGCCGCCGACGCAGATGGCCGTCTTCACCGCGGCCACCGAGACCGCAGCAAGCACTGCCATCACACGGAACGCGAAGGGGGAGAAGGCCGCATGAGCGACGACAACGAGACCAGGGTGCGCACGCTGCCCGTCACCGACCTCTCCCTCGTCGTGCTGATCGGCGCGTCCGGTTCGGGCAAGTCCACCTTCGCGCGCAAGCACTTCAAGCCGACCGAGGTGATCTCGTCGGACTTCTGCCGGGGCCTGGTCGCCGACGACGAGAACGACCAGAGCGCCAGCGGGGACGCCTTCGACGTCCTGCACTACATCGCGGGCAAGCGGCTCGCGGCGGGCCGGCGCACGGTCGTGGACGCGACCAACGTGCAGCAGGAGGCCCGCAAGCAGCTGATCGAGCTCGCCAGGAAGCACGACGTGCTGCCCATCGCCATCGTCCTCGACGTGCCCGAGCAGGTGTGCGCCGAGCGCAACGCCTCGCGCACCGACCGCGCGGACATGCCGCGCCGCGTCATCCAGCGGCACACCCGCGAACTGCGGCGCTCCCTGCGGCACCTGGAGCGCGAGGGGTTCCGGAAGGTGCACGTCCTGCGGGGCGCGGAGGAGGCGGAGAGCGCCGAGGTCCGCACCGAGAAGCGGTTCAACGACCTGACCCACCTCACCGGCCCGTTCGACATCATCGGCGACATCCACGGCTGCGCGTCCGAACTGGACGCCCTGCTGGGCAAGTTGGGCTACGCCGACGGCGTGCACCCGCAGGGGCGCACGGCCGTCTTCGTCGGCGACCTCGTCGACCGCGGCCCGGACTCCCCGGGCGTCCTGCGCCGGGTGATGTCCATGGTCGGCTCGGGCGACGCCCTGTGCGTGCCGGGCAACCACGAGAACAAGTACGGGCGTTACCTCAAGGGCCGCAAGGTCCAGCACACCCACGGCCTCGCCGAGACCATCGAGCAGATGGAGGGCGAGAGCGAGGAGTTCAAGCAGCAGGTGCGGGAGTTCGTCGACGGACTCGTCAGCCACTACGTCCTCGACGGCGGCCGTCTCGTCGTCTGCCACGCCGGGCTGCCCGAGAAGTACCACGGGCGTACGTCGGGCCGGGTGCGCTCGCACGCGCTGTACGGCGAAACCACCGGCGAGACCGACGAGTTCGGGCTGCCGGTGCGCTACCCGTGGGCCGAGGACTACCGCGGCCGGGCGGCCGTGGTCTACGGCCACACCCCCGTCCCGGAGGCCACCTGGCTGAACAACACCATCTGCCTGGACACCGGTGCCGTCTTCGGCGGCAAGCTCACCGCGCTGCGCTGGCCGGAGCGCGAACTCGTCGACGTACCGGCCGAGCGGGTCTGGTACGAGCCGGTCAAGCCGCTGGCCTCCGAGGCGCCGGGCGGTCACGAGGGACGGCCGCTCGACCTCGCGGACGTGCACGGCCGCCGGGTCGTCGAGACCCGGCACGCGGGCCGGGTCTCCGTGCGCGAGGAGAACGCGGCCGCGGCCCTGGAGGTCATGAGCCGCTTCGCCGTGGACCCGCGGCTGATGCCGTACCTGCCGCCGACCATGGCGCCCACCGCGACGTCCAAGGTGGAGGGCTACCTGGAGCACCCGGCCGAGGCCTTCGCGCAGTACCGGGCGGACGGGGTCGCCCGGGTCGTGTGCGAGGAGAAGCACATGGGGTCGCGGGCGGTGGCGCTGGTGTGCCGGGACGCCGGGACCGCGCGGGAGCGGTTCGGAGCGGCCGGCGCCTCGGGCGCGCTGTACACCCGTACCGGACGGCCGTTCTTCGCGGAACAGGCCGGCGGTTCGTCCGAGGGCCTCTCCGTCACCGAGGAGATCCTCGGGCGGGTGCGGGACGCGGTCACGGAGGCCGGGCTGTGGGAGGAGCTGGAGACGGACTGGGTGCTGCTCGACGCCGAGCTGCTGCCCTGGTCGCTGAAGGCGTCGGGGCTGCTGCGCTCGCAGTACGCCGCGGTGGGCGCGGCCGCCGGTGCCGTGTTCCCGGGAGCGGTCGCCGCACTCGAAGGGGCCGCGGCGCGGGGCGTCGACGTGGCGGACCTGCTCGCCAAGCAGCGTGAACGGGCCGTCGACGCGGCCTCCTTCACCGACGCCTACCGGCGGTACTGCTGGACCACGTCGGGCCTGGACGGCGTGCGGCTCGCGCCCTTCCAGATCCTCGCCGTCCAGGGGCGGAGCCTTGCGGGTGTGCCGCACGACGAGCAGCTCACGCTGATCGACCGGCTGGTGACGGCCGACCCGTCCGGACTGCTGCGGACCACCCGGCGTCTCTTCGTCGACACGGACGACCCGGCCTCGGTGGAGGCCGGCGTCGACTGGTGGCTGGAGATGACCGGCCGTGGCGGCGAGGGCATGGTCGTCAAGCCCGTCCAGGCCCTCGCGCGCGGCAAGGAGGGACGCCTGGTGCAGCCCGGGATCAAGTGCCGGGGCCGCGAGTACCTGCGGATCATCTACGGGCCGGAGTACACCCGGCCCGAGAACCTCGACCGGCTGAGGGGCCGCTTCCTCAACCACAAGCGCTCGCTCGCGCTCCGCGAGTACGCGCTGGGGCTGGAGGCGCTGGACCGGCTGGCGGAGGGCGAGCCGCTGTGGCGGGTCCACGAGGCGGTGTTCGGGGTACTGGCCCTGGAGTCGGAGCCGGTGGACCCGCGGCTGTAGAGGTCTGCAGGGGTCGCCTCGCCCTGGAGCGCACGCTTTCGGAACCCCGGACGGGCTGAGAGCCTCAGCCCGTCCGGGGTTCCGGCGTTCCGGGAAGCCGGGAAGCCGGGAAGCGGGGGCGCCGGGGTCCGGGCGGGCAGGAGCGGCGGGGGCGAAAACCTCCGCACTTCGGTGGGTGAACGCGCGTCCGGATGGTCAGGATGGAGACATGGCATTCCATGTCGACTCCGAGGCCGGGCGCCTGCGCCGCGTCATCCTGCACCGGCCGGATCTGGAGCTCAAAAGGCTCACCCCCAGCAACAAGGACGCCCTGCTCTTCGACGACGTGCTGTGGGTGCGCAGGGCCCGCGCGGAGCACGACGGTTTCGCGGACGTCCTGCGGGACCGCGGAGTCACCGTCCACCTCTTCGGTGACCTGCTGACCGAGACCATGGCCATCCCGGCGGCCCGGTCGCTCGTCCTGGACCGGGTCTTCGACGAGAAGGAGTACGGGCCGCTCGCCACCGACCACCTGCGGGCCGCCTTCGAGACGCTGCCGGCGGGCGAGCTGGCCGAGGTGCTGGTCGGCGGGACGACCAAGCGGGAGTTCCTGGAGGCCCACGCGGAGCCGACGTCCGTGCGCTTCCACGTCATGGACCTCGACGACTTCCTGCTCGGACCGCTGCCCAACCACCTCTTCACCCGCGACACCTCCGCCTGGATCTACGACGGCGTCTCCATCAACGCCATGCGCTGGCCCGCGCGCAGACGCGAGACCGTGCACTTCGAGGCGATCTACCGGCACCACCCGCTGTTCAGAGAAGAAACGTTCAACGTGTGGTCCGAGGGGCAGGCCGACTACCCGTCCACCATCGAGGGCGGCGACGTACTCGTCATCGGCAACGGCGCCGTGCTCATCGGCATGAGCGAGCGGACCACCCCCCAGGCCGTGGAGATGCTCGCGCACAAGCTCTTCGCCACCGGCTCGGCACAGACGATCGTGGCGCTCGACATGCCGAAGAAGCGTGCCCTCATGCACCTCGACACGGTGATGACGATGGTCGACGGCGACACCTTCACCCAGTACGCGGGGCTCGGCATGCTCCGCTCGTACACCATCGAACCGGGCGTCGGCGACAAGGAACTGAAGGTCACCGACCACCCGCCGGAGCACATGCACCGCGCGATCGCCGCGGCACTGGGGCTCGACAGGATCCGCGTACTGACCGCCACGCAGGACGTCCACGCCGCCGAGCGCGAACAGTGGGACGACGGCTGCAACGTCCTCGCGGTCGAGCCGGGCGTCGTCGTCGCCTACGAGCGGAACCAGACCACGAACACGCATCTGCGCAAGCAGGGCATCGAGGTGATCGAGATCCCGGGGAGCGAACTGGGGCGGGGGCGCGGCGGACCGCGCTGCATGAGCTGCCCGGTCGAGCGGGACCCGGTGGGCTAGGCCCGGTTTCCGAGGGCCCCTGACGCGTCGCGCCGCCCCGGAGCGGGACCGATGCCCGGGGAGCGGGACAGTCGTCTCGAAAACGAGACCGTATAGAAATGTGGAGCGTCGTATAGAATTCCAAGAGTCCCTGTTTACGTAACCCTGGAGCGCCCCCATGGCGACAGTCCCGTACGCCCTCGCCGGCCGACACTTCCTGAAGGAGCTGGACTTCACGCAGGAGGAGTTCCGCGGCCTGATCGAGCTCGCCGCCGAGCTGAAGGCGGCGAAGAAGGCCGGGACGGAGACCCAGCACCTGCGGGGCCGGAACATCGCGCTGATCTTCGAGAAGACCTCGACGCGCACGCGCTGTGCCTTCGAGGTCGCGGCGGCGGACCAGGGCGCGTCGACCACGTACCTGGACCCGTCCGGCTCGCAGATAGGGCACAAGGAGTCCGTGAAGGACACCGCTCGGGTGCTCGGCCGGATGTTCCACGCGATCGAGTACCGGGGGGACAGCCAGGAGGGCGTCGAGGAGCTGGCGGCCCACGCCGGCGTGCCCGTCTACAACGGCCTGACCGACGCCTGGCACCCGACGCAGATGCTGGCCGACGTGCTCACCATGGCCGAGCACTCGGCCAAGCCGCTCGACGAGATCGCCTTCGCCTACCTCGGCGACGCCCGCCTCAACATGGGCAACTCGTACCTGGTCACCGGGGCGCTGCTCGGCATGGACGTACGGATCGTCGCGCCCAGGGCCTACTGGCCCGCCGAGGAGGTCGTGGAGCAGGCGCGTGAGCTCGCCGTGCGCAGCGGGGCGCGGATCACGCTCACCGAGGAGGTCACCGAGGGTGTCGCGGGCGCCGACTTCGTCGCCACGGACGTGTGGGTCTCGATGGGGGAGCCCAAGGAGGTCTGGGACGAGCGCATCGTCGCCCTCGGCCCGTACGCCGTGACGATGGACGTCCTGCGCGCCACCGGCAACGCGGACGTCAAGTTCCTGCACTGCCTGCCCGCCTTCCACGACCTGGGCACCAAGGTCGGCCGCGAGATCCACGAGCGGCACGGCCTGGACTCCCTGGAGGTCACCGACGAGGTCTTCGAGTCGGCCCACTCGGTCGTCTTCGACGAGGCGGAGAACCGGCTGCACACGATCAAGGCGGTCCTGGTG
Organism: Streptomyces sp. BV286; assembly: GCF_019090165.1. Taxonomy (GTDB): domain Bacteria; phylum Actinomycetota; class Actinomycetes; order Streptomycetales; family Streptomycetaceae; genus Streptomyces. Next base: position 57,367 of record NZ_JAHRIB010000059.1, on the reverse strand, counting down.
GCGACGCTGGCCTGAGCGCCCGGCGCCGTTACCGGCTCACGCGGGGGTGTGACCTGCGGAATCGCTCGGGCGTCGCTATGCCGGCTTCCGCTGGTGCGGTACCACCGGCAGCCGGAACCAGACCGCCTTCCCGGACTCCGTCGGGCGATGGCCGCACGACGAGCTGAGGGTGCGGATCAGCAGCAGCCCGCGGCCGTGCTCCTGCCAGGGGTCCGGCTCGTCCGACGGATCGGGGACCGTGAGATCGCCCGGCGGGGCCGGATCGGGGTCGTGCACCTCCACCTGACACCCGGTGGGCAGGAGCTCCACGACCAGCTCTATGGGGGCGTCGCCCCTGGTGTGCTCCACGGCGTTGGCCACCAGCTCCGCGGTGAGCAGTTCCGCGGTGTCGCTGTCGGCGGTGTACTCGATCTCGGCGAGTGCGGTACGGACCAGGGCGCGGGCGACGGGCACGGCCGCTGCGGTGTGCGGCAGGGCGATGCGCCAGGAGGCTGGGGCGTGTGGCTCGTGCAAGGCGGGTCCGTTCATGGAGCAGGATGTCCTGCTTTCAACTTTAGGAATGGTACGACGCAACCGGACAGAGGCGCTCGGCGGGCACTTTTCGGGACGTTCGGCCTGCTGTCGGGCTGCTTACCCAGATGAACGGTCTGTCTCCCGCGGTCTGCTCCCGTCGTTACCGTGCTATCGACGAGTCGTGACCCGGCGAACGGAGTCGTGACTCCGTGACCCGTTCTGTCGCGTGTCCATGACGGAAGTCCTGGAGGGCTGACAGGCCCCTGGTGTAGCGCGCCTCCCAGCGCGGGCGCACGGCGTCCGGGCCGTACGAAGCGGCCGTCGGCACGGCCGCGACGCCCAGGTCGGCCGGCCCTCAGCGCGGCCGCCCCGCGCCGCTTCAGGCCCGGGGCGGCCGCGCCGGTACGCCCGCGAAGGCCGCCCCGGCGTCCCGCAGCCGCTCGTGCAGGGCCCGGAACACCGCCGCCGAGCGGGCGCCGGGCCAGTCCTGGGGGAGCAGCGCGGGAGGCAGCCCCGGATCGGCGTACGGGAGGTGGCGCCAGGAGTCGAGAGCGAACAGATAGTCGCGGTACGCCTCCTCGTCGGGGGTGTCCGACCGTGCCTCCCAGTCGTGCAGCACGCGCGCGTGGCGGTCGAGGAACGCCTCGTGCTGCTTGGCGATCGCGGCCAGGTCCCACCAGCGCGCGACCGCCTCGGCCGTCGGCGCATACCCCAGGTGCTCCCCGCGGAACAGCTCCACGTACGCGTCGAGCCGCAGCCGCTCCAGCGTGTGACGGGTCTCCTCGTAGAGACGGGAGGGGGCGAGCCACACCCCCGGTGCGGCCGTCCCGAAGCCGAGACCGGACAGGCGGGAGCGCAGCACGTGACGTTTCTGCCGCTCGGACTCCGGCACGGAGAACACGGCGAGGACCCAGGTGTCGTCCGCGGGGGGCGAGGCCGCGTAGACCCGCCGGTCGCCGTCGTCGAGCAGCTGCCGCGCGTCCGGCGACAGGGCGTACCCGGCGGCGCCGGTCGCGGTGCGGGCCGGCAGGAGCAGCCCGCGGCGTTTGAGCCGGGACACCGACGAACGCACGGAGGGCGCGTCCACGCCGACCGCGGCCAGCAGCCGGATCAGTTCGGCCACGGGTACGGGACCTGGGGCGAAGCGGCCGTACGCGCCGTAGAAGGTGACGATGAGGGACCGGGGGGCGTGCTGCTCGGACACGTTGATCACTCTAGATCGTCACCGTCACCGGAGATCACCAACCGGGGGCAGGGGATCACTTTCCGTTCGTACGGAACGACCCTCCGCGCGTCCCGGGTTGACGCCCCGGGGGTGCCTGAGCTCCAAGGTCATCCGCTCCCTGTCGTGGTGGGACGGCACCAGGAGCGTATCGATGTCCTGACGACAGTCAACGGGGCGCGATAACCGGCTTTCGCCGTCCGGTGGCTCTCATGGCCCAGCGGTTCTGACGTCCGGTGGCTGTCATGGCCGGTGGCTCGCGTGCCCCTGTCGGCGCCCGGCCCCGTGCCGGCGCCCGGCCTCGTGTCGTCGACACAGTCCGGGAGTGGTCAGGCGGCGATGGCCAACTGCGCGGCCGGCACCCGGTGCGGGCCGACGACCCGTCCGTCGGGCAGCAGCGCGCCGGTGTCGTCGAAGACGATCGCGCCGTCGCACAGCAGGTACCAGCCCTGCTCGGGGTGGGCGGCGACGATGTGCGCGTCGTCGCGGTCCGGGCGGCCGGCGGAGGGGCACGAAGTCTGGTGAGAACACATGATGGGCCTCCGCCTGCGAGGAGTTGGTCGGCGTCGTCGCCGCTCGTATGGATAGACCATGCGCCTGCCGAGAACTCATCGGAACAGCCGGAAGGGAAACGTGACAACACGCGGACAACACTCGGACGAGCCCAGGACGGACGGTGCGGACTCGCCACCAAAGGGGTGATGATCACGCTCGCGGGCGCGCCGGGCCGGTACCTGTGGAGGCCCCACTTCCAGGAGGTACTCCGATGACATTGCGCCAGGTCATGGGCACAGCCGCCGGTTCGGCCCTGCTGCTGCTCGCCGCCCCTTCCGCGCACGCCCTGTCCCAACCACCCGCGTCCGCCGCGCCGTTCGAGACGGTGACCGTCGACCCGACGGGCAGCGTCACGGCGGACGGCACGGTCACGCTGTCCGGCACCTACCGGTGCACGGGCGGTACCGGTCCGGTCTTCGTGAGCTCCTCCCTGGGCCAGGGCGAGAGCGGCGTCCGCAAGGGTGTCGGCGGCACCAGCGCGGTCTGCGACGGGGCCGAGCACCGCTGGACGAACACCGACCGCACGGAGCCGGGCCGGTTCAAGCCCGGCGCGGCACGGGTCGAGGCCTCGCTGATGGAACTGCGCTCCGGCGGGGGCCTTCCGCTGCCGTACTTCCACGCGGCACAGAAGCAGGACGTCACGCTCGTCGGCTGACACCGCCGAGCGCGCCACGATCCGGCCCGCCCCCTGGAGCCCCGAGAGGGCAGGAGGGCGGGCCGGGCCGTCAGCCGTCCCTCCGTTTTCCGCCGCGTTCCGGCAGGCAGCCGCCGTCCTCCAAGGGCCCGTCCGCATAGCTGGAGTCGAGCCGGTAGACCCCCGCCCGCCGCACGGTCAGCCGCGTCCAGGGCCCGTCAGGGCGTACGCAGGCCCCGTCGGCCCGCAGCCACGGCGAGTACCGCACCCGTACGGTCACCGTGCCGGCGCGCGGCACCTTCAGCACCACGGCGGCCTCGCCCGCCCGCACCACCCTGGCCGGTGCCGAGACGAGCGGCTCCGCGTCCAGGACGCGGTAGATCCTCCAATGAGCGTCGCGCCAGACGGGCTTCAGCCAGTCCTGCCCGGAGGTGACCAGGGCCGCCTCGTGCTCGGCGGGCCCGTCGGGTGTCCCGTTCGGCACGACGACGTGACCGACGGCCCAGTGGCGCAGCCAGGCGTGATAGCGCGGCGCGTCGAGGGCCTCCTCGTAGAACAGGCGCCCCCGCTCGACGTCCAACTGCCGGTTCCAGCCCCGCATCAGCTGTGCGTGCGGGGCGAAGAGGGCGGCTTCTCGGTGGTTGCGCGCGGGCACCACCTCGACCCGGTCGCGATCCGCGCCCAGCCGGTCGAGTTCCCTGAGCACCCCGTCGGTGTGGACGGCCCAGGCCGGTACGGACGTGGCGACCCGCAGGTCGCTGACGGTCGTCACGCCGGTCCAGACGACCGACGCGGCGAGCGCGAGGGCGAGCGGGCGCGCCCGGGCCGTGACGGCCCGGAGCCCGCCGGGCCGCACGGCGGACCTCAGGCACACGAACAGCAGCGCCGGGGCGAAGAGCGCCGCGAGCCGTTCCACGTTGGTGCCGATCGGCGAGGGGACGAGACAGGTCAGCACCACCCCGACGGCGTAGACGGCCGCCCCGGCCCGCACCACCCGCCACGCCCGGGGAGCCGCCCACACCACGGCGGCGGACAGGACCACCGGCATCACCATGCGGCCCGCGGCCATCGGCTGCTCACCCTGGAAGGGGAACAGAGCGGCCGTCAGCGCGACGACGGCGACGGGCGGCACGCAGAGCACGAGGCACCTGGCGTAGCGCCGGTCGAGCAGATACCCGGCGCCGGCCACCAGCAGGAAGAGCCCGGCCACCGGGCTCGCCAGGGTCGCGAGCAGTGCGCCCAGCGCGCCCGCGGTCAGCCGGCCCGCCCGGTCCGGCCGCCCGGCCAGCGCCAGCAGACCTCCGAGCCCGAAGGCCAGCCCGAGGGCGAACGTGGTGCGGCCCGAGGCGACGTTCGCCCACAGCCCGAACGCGCCGAGCAGCGCGGGCCACAGCGGCGCCCTGTCCACGGTCCGCTCCAGCAGCGCGCCCAGCAGCCAGGTGGCCGTCACCCCGGCGAGGACGGAGACGGTGCGCACGCCCAGCACCGCCATCAACGGAGGTGACAGCACGCTGTAGTTGGCGGTGTGCGTGCCGCCGTACCAGAAGAGCCCGTACGCCGTGTCGGGGTTGCGGGCGACGAAGCCCGCCCAGGCGTACTGGGCGGCGAGGTCGCCGCCGCCCGTCGCGAGGAAGACCGCCCACACCCCGTACAGCGGAAGAACGGCGAGCACCGCGAGCGCCGCGGCCCGCCGCCACCACGGCCGCGGCGGCAGCGGCCGGTACCCGGATGTCCGGCGGGCCTCACGGACGCGGTCCGGCCCGGGCGGAGCGGGGACCGGCACGGACAACGGCTGAACGGACATGGAGGCGGTTCCTGAGGCAGGGCGGGGGCGGACGGGGGGGGAGGACGGGGACGGACGGGAGGCAGGCGGTCCGGCGACCGGTGCAACGACCCGCCGCCACCGGCCGTCACGCTCCGCGGGCGCCGCCCCCCGGATGCCTCGGAAGAGACCCGCGAGCCCCGTCGCCTGCCGCGTCGGGCGGACCGCATGCGCTGCCCCGTCCTGATGCCCGTCGGATGCCGCCCGCCCGGCCAACTGCCCGACTGCCCGACTGCCCGTTCCCGTCTGCGGCAGCGGCAGCGGCAGCGGCAGCGTCTGTGTCTGCGGTCCGAGGCTCCGGGAATGGCCCACCGCCGCGGGCACTCTTTTCGTTCCCGTCCCACCGTTGCGCGATGCGGTGCGGGCGGTTCATTATCAGGAATCCTGTTAATTTAACGTTGCAGTGATTGGTGGCCGAGCCATGCCCTTCAGCCCCGGAATCCAGGCCAGAGCGGTCCAGCTGCTGCTCGGCCGCGTGATGTCCCGCGTACACAAGGACCTGCGGTTCACCGACGTCCCGAAGCGGACCGAGGTCCTCCGCGTGGAGACCGGTGCAGGGCCGGTGACCTGTACCATCTACCGTCCGCCGGCCGGCGCGGCGGCTCCCGCCCCCGTGTACGTCAACTTCCACGGCGGCGGTTTCGTGGTCGCCCGACCCCAGCAGGACGACCACATCTGCCGCTACATAGCCGCCACGGCCGGCTGCGTCGTGATCAACGTGGACTACGCCGTGGCCCCGCAGCGGCCGTTCCCCGCTCCCGTCACCCAGGCCTACGACGTCACCGAGTGGATCGCCGGGAACGGTGCCACGGGCGGCTGGGACGGCTCGCGACTCGCCGTGGGCGGACACAGCGCCGGCGGCAACCTGACCGCCGCGGTCTGCCGCACGGCCCGCGACCGCGGCACCTTCACGCCCCGGCTCCAGATCCTCGACTCGGCGCCGTTCGACCAGCTCGCCGACCCGGCCACCAAGCCGTCACCCCTCGCCAAGCCGCTGCTCACGCCGCAGCTCATGCGGATCTTCACCGCCGCCTACGTCCCGGACCCCGCGGACCTCACGCATCCTCTGGTCTCGCCCGGACTCGCGGACGACCTCGCCGGACTGCCGCCCGCCCTGGTCGTCACCGCGCGGAACGACCGCCTGTACGAGGAGGGCGCCACCTACGCGAAGGCCCTGGAGGCCGCCGGCGTGCCGGTCACCCACCGCGTCTTCGAGGGCGTCGACCACTACTTCACCCACACCGGCCCGGTGCCGGAAGGGAAGGAAGCGATCGACCTGATGGCCACCACCCTGCGCACGGCTCTGAGCGCCTGACGCAGGTCGGCCGCCGTCACGCGACCGCCCCCGTCCGAGAAGGGGCGATCGGCGAGAGGGCGGCGGCACCCGCGTGTCAGATGTCCCGGAAGATCTCGATCTGCGCCCCGACCGAGTTGAGCCTCTCGGCGAGTTCCTCGTAGCCGCGGTTGATGACGTACACGTTCCGCAGTACGGACGTGCCCTCGGCCGCCATCATCGCCAGCAGGACGACGACCGCGGGGCGCAGGGCGGGCGGGCACATCATCTCGGCGGCGCGCCAGCGGGTCGGGCCCTCGACCAGCACGCGGTGCGGGTCGAGGAGCTGGAGTCGCCCGCCGAGGCGGTTGAGGTCCGTGAGGTAGATCGCGCGGTTGTCGTAGACCCAGTCGTGGATCAGCGTCTTGCCCTGCGCGGAGGCCGCGATGGCCGCGAAGAACGGAACGTTGTCGATGTTCAGACCCGGGAACGGCATCGGGTGGATCTTGTCGATCGGCGCCTCCAGCTTGGAGGGCCGGACGGTCAGGTCCACCAGGCGCGTACGGCCGTTGTCCGCGAAGTACTCGGGCGTACGGTCGTGGTCGAGTCCCATCTCCTCCAGGACCGCCAGCTCGATCTCCAGGAACTCGATCGGCACGCGGCGCACGGTCAGCTCGGACTCGGTGACGACCGCGGCGGCCAGCAGGCTCATCGCCTCGACCGGGTCCTCGGACGGCGAGTAGTCCACGTCGACGTCGATGTTCGGCACGCCGTGCACGGTGAGCGTCGTGGTGCCGATGCCCTCCACCCGGACACCCAGGGCCTCCAGGAAGAAGCACAGGTCCTGGACCATGTAGTTGGAGGAGGCGTTGCGGATGACGGTCGTGCCGTCGTGGCGGGCGGCGGCCAGCAGCGCGTTCTCCGTCACCGTGTCGCCGCGCTCGGTCAGCACGATGGGGCGGCCCGGGGTCACCTTGCGGTCCACGCGCGCGTGGTAGAGGCCCTCGGTGGCCGCGATGTCCAGACCGAACCGCCGCAACGCGATCATGTGCGGCTCGATGGTCCGCGTCCCCAGGTCGCAGCCGCCCGCGTACGGCAGCTTGAAGTTGTCCATGCGGTGCAGCAGCGGGCCGAGGAACATGATGATCGAGCGGGTGCGGCGGGCGGCCGCCGCGTCGATGGCCGCCATCTCCAGCTCGGCCGGCGGCACGATCTCCAGATCGACGCCGTTGTTGATCCACCGGGTGCGTACGCCGATGGAGCCGAGCACCTCCAGAAGGCGGTACACCTCCTCGATGCGCGCGACGCGGCGCAGCACCGTGCGGCCCCGGTTCAGGAGGGTCGCACAGAGCAGCGCCACGCACGCGTTCTTGCTGGTCTTCACGTCGATCGAGCCGGAGAGCCGGCGGCCGCCGACCACGCGCAGATGCATCGGGCCCGCGTAGCCGAGCGAGACGATCTCGCTGTCCAGCGCTTCACCGATTCGAGCGATCATCTCAAGGCTGATGTTTTGGTTGCCTCGCTCGATGCGGTTCACTGCACTCTGGCTGGTGCCGAGCGCCTCGGCCAGCTGCGTCTGTGTCCAGCCCCGATGCTGACGGGCGTCACGGATGAGCTTGCCGATGCGTACGAGGTAGTCGTCTGCCATGGCGGCAGGCTATCTCACATATGAGATGCGGCATCTCGGGGGAGCCGTTGGAGTGACGCTGCCTCAGCGGCGCTTGGGGCGCTTGCTGGTGGTGGTGCGACGCCAGCCGAAGGGGCCGGGCAGGTCCATCGATGTGGTCCGCCGCCCCGTGCTGCTGTGCGTCTGCCGGGGCCCGTTGCGGCCGCCCGTGGTGATGGACCAGGACTTCCTGTTGATGTTCAGTCGCACCCCGGGCAGGATCTGGAAGCTCTTGCGGAACGTGAGGGCCATGAGTGCCTCCTTTCGTCCGGACCCAGGTACCCCGAATGCCGGTCGGTACGCCGAACGGCCTTGAGTCCGGGGCGGGTTCGGCTCCGGAGTCGCCGGCGGGAGTCCGTGCGGAGTGTCCGCCGGGGTGGCATTCGTCCTGGAGGGAACGGGTCCGCCCGGCCCCGATGCGTGACAGGACACACCCTCCGGGCATGACCGCCCAGCGGTCATGTACTAGAGTTATCTCGACATCGAGATATCTGCCGAGGCGTGCCGCAGCCGCCCGGGACCGGTAAGGGTTACCTAACTTAGCCTCACCTTAGCGGATCGGCCAAGAGGGCGTGGCGGCAGGATGCGGTGGTACGCGCACATGAATGAAGGAGACTGTCGTGTCGGCGAACAGCTTCGACGCCCGTAGCACGCTCAGCGTGGGCGACGAGTCGTACGAGATCTTCCGGCTGGACAAGGTGGAAGGCTCGGCCCGCCTTCCGTACAGCCTGAAGGTGCTGCTGGAGAACCTGCTCCGGACCGAGGACGGCGCGAACATCACCGCCGACCACATCCGGTCCATCGGCAACTGGGACTCCCAGGCCCAGCCCAGCCAGGAGATCCAGTTCACGCCCGCCCGCGTGATCATGCAGGACTTCACGGGTGTGCCCTGTGTCGTGGACCTCGCCACCATGCGTGAGGCCGTCAAGGAGCTCGGCGGCGACCCGGCGAAGGTCAACCCGCTCTCCCCGGCCGAGCTGGTCATCGACCACTCCGTCATCGCCGACAAGTTCGGCACCAACGAGGCGTTCGCCCAGAACGTCGAGCTGGAGTACGGCCGCAACAAGGAGCGCTACCAGTTCCTGCGCTGGGGCCAGACCGCGTTCGACGACTTCAAGGTCGTCCCGCCGGGCACCGGCATCGTCCACCAGGTGAACATCGAGCACCTGGCCCGCACGGTGATGGTCCGCAACGGCCAGGCGTACCCGGACACCCTCGTCGGCACCGACTCGCACACCACCATGGTCAACGGCCTCGGCGTGCTCGGCTGGGGCGTCGGCGGCATCGAGGCCGAGGCCGCGATGCTCGGCCAGCCGGTCTCGATGCTCATCCCGCGCGTCGTCGGCTTCAAGCTGACCGGTGAGCTGCCGGCCGGCACCACCGCCACCGACCTCGTGCTCACCATCACCGAGATGCTCCGCAAGCACGGCGTCGTCGGCAAGTTCGTCGAGTTCTACGGCGAGGGTGTGGCCGCGACCTCGCTCGCCAACCGCGCCACCATCGGCAACATGTCGCCGGAGTTCGGCTCCACCGCCGCGATCTTCCCGATCGACGACGAGACCCTGAAGTACCTGCGCCTGACCGGCCGTGACGCCCAGCAGGTCGCGCTCGTCGAGGCGTACGCCAAGGAGCAGGGCCTCTGGCTCGACCCGGCCGCCGAGCCCGACTTCTCCGAGAAGCTGGAGCTCGACCTCTCGACGGTCGTCCCCTCCATCGCCGGCCCGAAGCGCCCGCAGGACCGCATCGTCCTCGCGAACGCCGCCGAGCAGTTCAAGACGGACGTCCGCAACTACGTCGACGACGTGGACGAGGCCGGCAAGGAGTCCTTCCCGGCCTCCGACTCCCCGGCCGTCGCCCCGAACGGCGCCCCGTCCAACCCGGTCACGGTGACCGCCCCCGACGGCTCGACGTACGAGATCGACCACGGCGCGGTGACGGTCGCGGCCATCACCTCCTGCACCAACACCTCGAACCCGTACGTCATGGTGGCCGCCGCGCTCGTCGCGAAGAAGGCCGTCGAGAAGGGCCTGACCCGCAAGCCGTGGGTCAAGACCACGCTCGCCCCGGGCTCCAAGGTCGTCACCGACTACTTCGACAAGGCGGGGCTCACCCCCTACCTCGACAAGGTCGGCTTCAACCTCGTCGGCTACGGCTGCACCACCTGCATCGGCAACTCCGGCCCGCTGCCGGAGGAGGTCTCCAAGGCCGTCAACGACCACGACCTCGCGGTCACCTCGGTCCTCTCCGGCAACCGGAACTTCGAGGGCCGGATCAACCCCGACGTCAAGATGAACTACCTGGCCTCCCCGCCGCTGGTCGTCGCGTACGCCCTCGCGGGCTCCATGAAGGTGGACATCACCAAGGACGCGCTCGGCGTCGACCAGGACGGCAAGCCCGTCTTCCTGGAAGACATCTGGCCGACCGAGGCCGAGGTCAACGACGTCGTGGCGAACGCCATCGGCGAGGACATGTTCAACAAGTCCTACCAGGACGTCTTCGCGGGCGACGCGCAGTGGCAGGCGCTGCCGATCCCGACCGGCAACACCTTCGAGTGGGACGCCCAGTCGACCTACGTGCGCAAGCCCCCGTACTTCGAGGGCATGACGATGGAGACCACCCCGGTCTCCGACATCACCGGCGCGCGCGTCCTGGCCAAGCTGGGCGACTCGGTCACCACCGACCACATCTCCCCGGCCGGCGCGATCAAGGCCGACACCCCGGCCGGCAAGTACCTCACCGAGCACGGTGTGGAGCGTCGTGACTTCAACAGCTACGGCTCGCGCCGAGGCAACCACGAGGTCATGATCCGCGGCACGTTCGCCAACATCCGCCTGCGCAACCAGATCGCGCCGGGCACCGAGGGCGGCTACACCCGGGACTTCACCCAGCCGGACGCGCCGGTGTCGTTCATCTACGACGCCTCGCGCAACTACATCGAGCAGGGCACCCCGCTGGCCATCCTGGCCGGCAAGGAGTACGGCTCCGGCTCGTCCCGTGACTGGGCCGCCAAGGGCACCGCGCTCCTCGGCGTCAAGGCCGTCATCGCCGAGTCGTACGAGCGCATCCACCGCTCGAACCTCATCGGCATGGGCGTGCTCCCGCTCCAGTACCCGGAGGGCGCCAGCGCCGAGTCCCTCGGCCTCACCGGCGAGGAGACCTTCTCCTTCACCGGCGTCGAGGAGCTGAACAACGGCACCACCCCGCGCACGGTGAAGGTCACCACCGACACCGGCGTCGAGTTCGACGCCGTCGTCCGCATCGACACCCCCGGCGAGGCGGACTACTACCGCAACGGCGGCATCATGCAGTACGTCCTGCGCAGCCTGATCCGCAAGTAGGCAGCCTGCTCCGCAAGCACGCCGAACGGCGAAGGGCCGCGCTCCCATGGGGAGCGCGGCCCGACCGTCCTGGACGACTCACGTCAGGCCGCTCGCCCTGACGCTCCCGAGCTGATTGGCTACAGCCAGCCTCGCTGAGCGGCCCGCACCCCCAGCTGGAACCGGCTCGCGGCCCCCAGCCGTTCCTGCAGTTCGCTCACCCGGCGTCGCAGGGTCCGAAGGCTCACGCCCAGATGGCGGGCCACCGCCTCGTCCTTCATCCCGGCCGCCAGCAGCCCGATCAACGTCCGTTCGCTTTCGAGGAGTTCGCCCTTCACGGTCGGCTGGCCGAGCGGGGTCGCCTGCTGCCAGGCCATCTCGAAGAGCTTCTGCAGGGCCTCCGTCACCGCCGAGTGCCACACCACGACGGCGCAGTAACCGCCCGCCGCCGAGGCGGTCAGCGGAAGCATCGCCCGGCACCCGTCGACCACCAGCAGTTTGAGGGGCACGGACGGCAACACCCGGGCCTGCTCCCCGAGTTCCATCATCCTCCAGGTGCGGGACAGCACCTTCGGGTCCTCCAGGGCCGCCGCCGCGTACACCCCGCGGGAGACGATCCCGCGGCGCAGCAGATCGGCCTGGAGATCCACCTGCGGGGCGGGCGGGGCGAGATACGGCGGCGTGTCGAAGAGGCACACCTCCCGCTCGGCGCGTGCGTACATCTCCTCCAGACGTGCCGCGATGGCGCCCTCGCCCGAGGCGACCTCGATCAGCCGGGACGGTTCCTCCCGCAGCAGCCCGGCCTCGTACGCGGTGCCCATCTCCTCGGCGGTGGCGGCGAGAAGCTCGGACTCCGTCTCGCGCCTGCGGATCAGCGCGCGGACCGCCACCCGTGGGTCGACCGCCCGTAACCCGCCCATGGAGTCCGGGGGTTGGAGCAGTCCGAGTCCGAGCAGCTGGTTGCAGGTCTCGCGCACCCGGGCCGGGGAGGCGCCGGTCAGCAGGGCCCAGCCGGCCGCGCCGGCGTCGGGTTGGTGGAGGATCGCCTGGTACACCCGCTCCTCCAAGGCGGACACCCCCACCGCGGCCCAGGGGCTCGCGGCAGGGGTCGGTCCTGCCGGGTTCTTTTCTCCTGCCGTGCCGTATGCCGTGTTCACCATGGCTCGGCACGGTAGGCGATCTTTGTTAAGGCCGGTGTCGTACCGGCGTGGTCCGCCGTCTACTTCAGGCCGAAGGCCCGCACCACGGTCTGGTCGACCGCGTTGCCGTCCCGGTCGGCGGCCCGTACGCGCAGGGACACGAAATCGGCGCCCTTCGGGTGCTTGAGTTCCGCCTTGCCGCTTCGGACCTTCACCTCCTTCCAGGACGCGCCGTCGTCGTACGACACCCAGGTCCTCAGCTCACGGGCCGTGACGCTCGACTTCTGGTCCCGGACGGAGAGTTCGAGCTTCGACTTCCGCTTGGACTCCGCCTGGTTGAGCAGGTCGAGCCCGTCCAGGCCGTAGTCGACGGAGAGCAGCGGCAGCGCGGTCTGCTGGGTCGTGTGCGCCGACGCGAAGGACCATTCGGTGTGGGTGCTGGTGGAGTACCTGACCCAGTCGGCCTTGCGCTGCGCGTCGAGAACGAAGCGGTACGAGGACTTCGCCGCCGGGACGTCGAAGGTGCCGTACCCGCCGAGCGCACTGCTGCCGACCAGCTTCCCGTCGGCGTACAGCGTGCCCTTCGCGGTGTCCTGAACGCCGTCCACACTCGCGTAGTGGCCCGGTGTCCCGTCACTCAACTCCGGCATCCGCAGCGCGAGTTTGTCGCCGGTGCGCTGGGACAGCCCGTACCGCTCACTGGCCGCCGGGCGGACGACCTGCCGCAGCCACTCCTCGGTGGGCGCCTTGCCCGCCTTGCCGAAGGTCCGCAGGTCGTTCCACTGGCCCCTGTTCGTCTGCCAGTTCGGGGTGACGGTGTTCCAGATGCGGGTGTCGGGATCCACGTTGTAGTACTCGGTGCGCGTCGTACCGAGGGGGACGTACTGGCTGGTCTCGATGGCGGCACCCTGCCACGGGCGGTACCGGTAGACGGCGTCCTTGCCGACGTCACCTGCCCGGCTTCCGTGGTAACGGACCTTCTGCTTCACGGTGTTGGAGCTGTTCAGCGAGTACGTCTGGTTCTTCGAGACGGCATCGGTCTGCGGGAACATCACGTTGTAGACGTACGGGCTGACCGCGGTGCCGTCCAGTTTCAGCGTGACCTTCTTCCCGCTCTTCAGCAGCGCGCCGAGCTTCGCGCCGTCCTCGCCGGTGGCGACCATCAGCGGGATCGTCGTGCTGTCCACCCAGGAGATCCAGTACCCCGGCTTCTCCTGGTACGCGATGACGTAACCGGCCCCGGCCTTCGTCGCGTTGGCCACCGCCTCGTCGGCCGTCATCCCGGCTGCCAGCCGGACCACCGCCACCTTGCCCTTGACGTCGAGCCCCTGGAAGTCGGCCGCGGTGCCGCTGCCGGCGTCCACCGCCCGCACCGTGCGTTTACCGCTGAACTTCGTCTGAGGGGTGTCGCTCTGTGAGTAGTCGAGAGGCAGCGCGTACTTCTCGGGGCTGCTGACGCTCGCCGTCAGCTCCTTCTCGTACAGACGGAACTTGGGGGTGAACTCGAAGAGGCCCTCGGTGACCTTCTCGGTCGGAGCGACATAGATGCGGTCGGTCCACCAGTTCTGGGCGTAGGTCGCCCCGAAGGCGGTCCCGGGTCCTTCCCGGTGCCAGTTGGTGCTGAAGCTCTGGAACTCGGAGTTCTCCTTCGTCCGCGGCTTGATCTCGACGGCCTTGCGGGCGTCGAAGACGACCTCGGTGTCCTTGTCGACCTTGATCTCCGGATCACCGACGACGGAGGTGGCGACCTCCAGTCCCGCCGCGTCCCGCTCCGGGATCCAGGTCGCCATGGAGTACGTACCGGCCGGCACCTTGAAGGTGTAACCGCGGCCGAGGAACCCGTGCGAGTCCGGGTACGCGCCGTTCAGCTCCTGCAGCACGAAGATCGACGCCGAGGTCGACGGCTGGCCGCTCCGGTTCAGCAGAGAGACCTTCAGGTCGTAGGTCTTCGGCAGTATCTCGAAGCCGACGGCCGTGGTGACCCGGACGTCCGCGGCGCTCGCGGTGACGTGACCCGTGTAGCGGCCCTCGGCCTCCCCGGCCGGGTCGACCGTGACCGCGACGGTGGCGGTGCCCCTCGCCGGGACGGTCACGACGTCCGCGCCCAGGGCGGCCTCGGTGAGCGACGACGCCAGCTTCAACTCCACCGGCTCGTCAGTGGTGTTGGTGTAGGTGATCTCCTTGCCCGCGGCCTCGGCGCCGTCGTCCGCCTCGTACGTGCCGAAGCTGAGTGCCGCAGTGGCGAAGACGCCCTGGCCGACGGCCCGTACGGCATCGACGCGGCCGTCGCCCTGTTCGAACACGGAGGCGTCGGGGCTGGTCCTGGCGGTGGTGGCCAGGGCCTGCTTGATCTGCTGTCCCGTCCAGTCCGGATGGGCCTGCGCGACCAGTGCCGCGGTGCCCGAGACATGCGGGGTCGCCATCGACGTGCCGCTCACCCTCGTGTACCTGTCACCGACAGGCGTGCTGCCCGGCATGTTGGTTCCCGCGGCACGGGCCGCCGCGATCCCCACGCCCGGCGCGGTGATCTCCGGCTTGACGGCCGAGTCACCGAGCCGTGGGCCGCGGCTGGAGAACGAGGCCAGCTGGTCGGACTTGTCGACCGCGCCCACGGTCAGCGCGGAGTCCGCGATGCCCGGGGTGCCGAGGGTCTGCGCGGACGGGCCGGCGTTACCTGCCGCGATCACGAAGAGGGCGCCGGTGGACGCGGACAGCTCGTCCACGGTCTCACTCAGTACGTCGGAGGGGCCGGTCGCGTCACCGCCCAGCGACATCGAGACGATCTTCGCACCGGAGCGCGCGGCCCAGTCCATGCCGTCGAGGATCCAGGAGGTCTGGCCGCGGCCGTTGTTGCCCAACACCTTGCCGACGAGCAGCTCCGCACCGGGTGCCACGCCCCCCAGCCTGCCGTCCGAGGCCGCGCCCGAGCCGGCGATCGTGGAGGCCACGTGGGTGCCGTGGCCGTGGCCGTCCCGCACCGGCTCGGTCGGTACGAAGCTCTTCGTCTCACCGAGCTTCTCCACGAGATCCGGGTGGTCGGTGTCCACGCCGGTGTCCAGGACGGCGACCTTGACGCCCTTTCCGTCGTAGCCCGACTGCCACACCTCGGGCGCGCCGATCTGCGGCACGCTCACATCGAGGGACACCTTCACCTGGGCGTCGAGCCAGATCTTGTCGATGCCCTCGCCGAGTCGCTTCGCGGTCTTGGTGGTGGGTTCGGTGCCGAGCGCCGGGGCGATGTCCGCCCAGAACGCGGTGGACTTCTTCGCGCTCAGCGCGGCGCCGTCGATGCCGGGGAGCGCGAGCGTGCGGCGCGCTCCGTCGGGCGTCGCACTGCCCTTCGTGTACGTCGCGATCACCGGCGTGGTGCCGGTCTTCGCGTCCGTGTATCCCTGCTTCACCAGCTGGGTGACATTGAACAGGGCCGGGTCGAGACGGCCCGCCTGCACCAGCGGGATCGCGTCCGAGGGGAGGACGCTCACCTCGCCGTCGCGTTCGGTGGACAGGAAGGTGGCGGCCTCACGGCCCTTGCCGCGCCGGACGTCGACGGCCTGCTTGCCGTCCGGTCCGGCGGTGAGCGACACCGTGTCACCGGTGAGAAGGGTGACGGTCTTCGTGGTCCCGGCGCGGGCTTCCGCACCGGTCCCCGCACCGGCCCTCGTGGTCGCGTCGGACGTGGTGGCCGGGCCCCCGGGACCGGCCGTCGCGGGCGTGACCGCGGCCGCGAGCAGTCCGGCCGTTCCGGCCACGGCCCAGAGGGCGTGGAGTCTTCGCATGGGTGGACGTCCTCCCCAGAACACTGACAACGCTTCCGGCCTGGTGGGCGGAAGCCAGTGATCAGAGTGGGTGCCGCGCGGAGAACGACTCAAGCGATTCCCGTGGCCGGGGGGTGCCAATGCCTCTTTCGGCCAGGGTGGTTGGCGGTTGCCATGCGCAGGTCGGCCGGGCACGGGCCCCTTGCGCCAGGCGTTTACAGCGGTTGCGGTCCGCGCTAGCTTCGAAGGCACGTGGGGTGGGAGCGCTCCCAACTCCGGTGGACCGGAACCCACCCCGGGCCCGCTCCCGCCTCGCGTATGCATACCCCGGACGTGCCGACACCCCCACCCGCACACGGGCTCCCCACGCCCTGTGAACGAAGGGACGGTTCAGCCTGTCATGACCCTGACAACATCGACTCCCCGCTCGCCCCGGCGATTACCGCTACCCGTCCCCGCCCGGTTCAGAGCCTTCCTCCTCATCCTGCTGGCCCTGGTCGTCACCATCCCCGCGCTCGGTCTGGTCGTCTCGGCCGGCGGCGAGGCGAAGGCCCACGGCACCCCCATGAAGCCCGGCAGCCGCACCTTCCTGTGCTGGCAGGACGGGCTCACCGACACCGGTGAGATCAAACCGGTCAACCCCGCCTGCAAGAAGGCGCAACAGGTCAGCGGCACGACCCCGTTCTACAACTGGTTCTCGGTGCTCCGCTCCGACGGCGCCGGCCGCACCCGCGGATTCGTGCCCGACGGCGAACTGTGCAGCGGCGGCAACACCAACTTCACCGGCTTCAACACCCCGAGCGCCGACTGGCCGTTGACCCATCTGACCTCGGGCGCGACCGTCGACTTCTCCTACAACGCCTGGGCCGCGCACCCGGGTTGGTTCTACGTCTACGTCACCAAGGACGGCTTCGACCCGACCAGGGCGCTCACCTGGAACGACCTGGAGGAGCGGCCGTTCCTGAGCGTCGACCATCCGCCGCTCAACGGATCGCCGGGCAATGTCGAGGCCAACTACTCCTGGTCCGGCAAGCTCCCCGCCGGCAAGTCGGGCCGCCACCTCATCTACATGGTCTGGCAGCGCTCGGACAGCGCGGAGACCTTCTACTCCTGCTCCGACATCGTCTTCGACGGCGGCAACGGAGAGGTGACAGGCATCCACGACCCGGGCAACCCGACCGAGCCCCCGCCCGGCGCCTGCTCCGCCACCCGCCGTACGACGGGCAGTTGGTCCGGCGGCTACCAGTCCGAGGTGACGGTCACCAACTCCGGTGACGTCCCGCTGCTCGGCTGGATGGTCGACTGGGCACTGCCGGGTGGTCAGTCGGTCGCCAGCCTGTGGAGCGGCAGCGCCACCTACACGGGCCAGAACGTGATGGTCCACAACGCCAACTGGAACGGATCGCTCGCTCCGGGCAAGAGCACCACGTTCGGATACGTCGTCGAGGGGTCCGGAGGTGATCCGGCGACGGCCCTCGCGTGCCGTCCGGGCTGAGCCGGCCCACTGCTCGGGGCGGACCCGGTGACCGTAGTCCACCGGGTCCGCGAGCCGGACCGGTCGGGGGAGGCCGGTACGGGTGGAGCGTGGCTTGTGTCGACCAGTGGACGTGGAAGACAACGTTGTCTCATGATCTGAAGCCGACTCTACTCCTCCAACGGACAACGCTGTCAAACCAGTTGGCCTCCCAGTCCGTCCGAGTGTCCGCTGCACCGGCTGGACCGGACTCCCGTTCCTCGCAAGCGGTAGCGTGTGCGATCCGGCGATCTTCCACGACGGTCTCCCCGGGAGGAGCCATGCGCGCGCGAGGGACTGTGCTGCGGCCCGCGGCCGTCTGCCTGGCACTGGTGATGCCGCTGGGCGGACTCGCCGGCTGCGGCACGGGTGCCGGCGCAGCGAAGAAGTCGGGGATCGCGGTGCCGGACCTGTTCTATCTCCGGCCGCCCGGGGACGGGTCCGGTCCGACGGACAAGGTGCCTTTCCACGTCCGGGCCGAGGACGTGAAGGCGAGGAGCCACGTCGGGACACAGGACCATCGGCTCACGGTGGACGTCACCGGGTCGGAGCGGGCCGTACGGCTCAAGATCTCGGAGATCCGCAAGAAGAACCCCAGGTGCGCCGGGACAGGCACCCGGGTCGTCTGCCGGGTGAGCGGCACCTACGACAGCTGGTCCGACATCGACCGTGTGTATCCCTACGCGGCCCCCGGCAGCAGGCCCGGCGACAGCGGGTCGGTGCGTTTCAGCTTCACGACCCGGAACGGGAAGACGCTCAGCGCCCGCACCCGGGTCGTCGTCGGCGAGCCCGTGGTGAAGGTGCGGACGACGAAGGTGTTCGAGGACGTCGGCCCCGGCTCCGTGCTCAGCACGCCCGTCGTGGTCCGCAACACCGGGGAGGTGCCCGTCCGGGGCGTCGGCCTGAAGCTCGCCGTCGGCACGGGTCTGCGCTTCGAGCACCGGTACGGCAACTGCCGCTACCCGGAGCTCCAGAAGGACTCCGTCACGGTGTGCGAGTTTCCCGGCGTGCGCATACCGCCCGGGCAGGCGGTCGTCCTCCGCCCGGCCCTGGCGCTGAACGTCGCCAGGACGGAGATGTACTCCTCGTTCCTTCAGGAGGCATGGGCTCTGGACATGGGCCCCGCCAAGAACAGCGCCGTGCCCGAGGGCGGCGACCGCGGCGACGGCCCCCGGCTGACGACCGGGGCCGCGAAGGGCCCCGACCTGAGGGGGACGTTCGCCGGCGGCGAGGTGTGGAGCGAGGTGCGGGTGGACACGCACGCCGACTTCGAGGTCTTCCCCGTCGAGGTGAGCGGCGCACGCGGCAGCGAGCACGAGGTGCGCCTGAAGGTCCGCAACAACGGGCCCGCCACCCCGGGGAGCACGACACTGCTGTTCACCCCGCCGCAGAGCGCCACCGTGGCGAAACAGCCCATGGAGGCCATCGACGAGGACGTGTACGAACCCTCCTGCGACCTGGACCGGGGCACGTACTCCTGCTCCGTGGGCAGCGGGCTCGAAGCCGGCGAAGCGCGCACCTTCGTGTTCACGCTCCGCCTCGGCGGGCCGGGCGAGGGCAGCGTGAGGGTCGCGGACGCAGCCGGGACCGACCGCCGGGATCCCGACCCCGCCAACGACACGGCACCGGTTACCGTCCTGCCGTAACCGGTGCCGTGTGCGCCGTGCGGGTGCCGAGCCGTGCGTCAGCTCAGCAGTTCCACCTCCGCCAGCGTCGCCTCACCGTCGAGCACCAGGCGGTACTTCGTGTACGCGCCGGGCGCCGCCACCGAGAACGCCCGCGTCTGCCGGTCCCAGGTGAACGACTCGCCGGACCGCTTGTCGAGGTCCTTCCACGTGGAGCCGTCGGACGAGCCCTGCAGCACCCAGCCCTTGGGAGCCTTGGCGCGGTCGGACGACGTCAGCGTGTACTGGACGGCCTCCACCCGGCCGGCGGTCGGCAGATCCGCGGACGCGACGGTCGCGTTCGTCGCCGAGGTGTCGTCGAACAGCGCCCCCTCGCCCACGACGACGTCGGCGCGCGGCGACGGCACCTTGTCGTCCTGCGTGATCGACGGGGGCGCCGCGTTCTTCCCGGTGCCCCACGAGGACGGCTTCGGCCCCATGTCGAACTCCAGCACGCCACCGCGGGAGACGATCGAGTGGGGGAGCGAAGTCGACTTCCACGCCTTGCCGTTGACCCTGAGCCCCTGCACGTACACGTTCTTCGCGCTGTTCTTCGGAGCCTTCACCACCAGCTCCCGGCCGTTCTCCAGGTGCACGGTCGCCTTGGTGAACAGCGGTGAGCCGACGGCGTATTCGCCGCTTCCCATCACCAGCGGGTAGAAGCCCAGCGAGGAGAAGAGGTACCAGGCCGACTGCTCGCCGTTGTCCTCGTCGCCGTGGTAGCCCTGTCCGATCTCGCTGCCCGTGTAGAGGCGGGAGAGGACCTCACGCACGTTCTTCTGCGTCTTCCAGGGCTGACCGGCCGCGTCGTACATGTAGTTCACGTGGTGGGCCACCTGGTTGGAGTGCCCGTACATGCCCATCCGCACGTCACGCGCCTCGGTCATCTCGTGGATGACGCTCCCGTACGAGCCGACGAAGTCGGGCGAGGCGGTCTCGGGGGTCGCGAAGTACGTGTCGAGCTTCTTCGCGAGCCCGGAGCGCCCGCCGTACAGGTTGGCGAGGCCACGCGAGTCCTGCGGTGCGGTGAAGGCGTAGCCCCAGCCGTTCGTCTCGGTGTAGTCGTAGCCCCACACCCGCGGGTCGTACTTGGACGACTCGACGCGCCAGTCGCCCTTGAGGTCACGGCCCTGGAAGAAGCCCGCCTTGTCGTCGAACAGCTTCACGTAGTCCTGGGCGCGGTTGAGGAAGTACTCCGACTCCTCCTTGTAGCGCTTGTCTCCCGTCTTCTCGTAGAGGGCCCGTCCCATCTTCGAGATGCCGAAGTCGTTGAGGTAGCCCTCCAGCGCCCACGACAGGCCCTCGTGCGTCTCGGTGCTCGTGTAGCCGATGAAGGGCGAGGTCGCCATCCCCTTGCGGCCGACGCCGGCCGAGGGTGGCACCACGGTCGCGTTCTTGACCGCCGCGTCGTACGCCGACTTCGCGTCGAAGTCGACGCCCTTCACGTACGCGTCGGCGAACGCCACGTCCGACGAGGTGCCGGTCATCAGGTCCGCGTAGCCGGGCGAGGACCAGCGCGACGTCCAGCCGCCGTCCTTGTACTGCTGCACGAACCCGTCGGCCATCTCACCCGCCTGACCGGGCGTCAGCAGTGAGTAGGCGGGCCAGGTCGTCCGGTAGGTGTCCCAGAAGCCGTTGTTGACGTACACCTTGCCGTCGACGATCTTCGCGCCGGTGTGCGTCGGCGTGTCCGGGCCGGGCATCGGCGAGAACGGCGAGGCGTACTGGTACTTCGAACCGACCTTCTCGAAACCGGAGTTGGGGTACAGGTACAGCCGGTACAGGCTGGAGTACAGGGTCGTGAGCTGGTCCGGCGTCGCGCCCTCGACCTCGACCTTGCCGAGGATCTTGTCCCACTGCTTCTGGGCGCGCGACTTGACCGTGTCGAAGGACGTGCCGTCCGGGATCTCC
Organism: Streptomyces sp. BV286; assembly: GCF_019090165.1. Classification (GTDB taxonomy): domain Bacteria; phylum Actinomycetota; class Actinomycetes; order Streptomycetales; family Streptomycetaceae; genus Streptomyces. The sequence goes on along the minus strand of NZ_JAHRIB010000059.1, from coordinate 36,383 downwards.
TGACGGAGGTTGTCCTTGGCCTGGTCGATGCTGATCAGGGACGTGGCGATGCGGAGCGTGACCGTGCGGTCCTCGCCCGCGTCGAACCGCAGATGCCCCTTCACACCGGAGGAGTCCCCCTCGACGACCGGCGCGTCGAACACCCCGTACACGAAGAGCCGGGTCGCGCCCGTCGACAGGCCGGACTTCACGTCCGAGTAGCCGGTGAACGTCCCGCTCTCCTTGTCGAGGGTGAGACCCGCCTGGTCCGTGACGTTGTCGAAGAGGACGCTCGCGTCGTCACCGGGGTAGGTGAACCGCAGGGCCGCCGCGTGGTCCGTCGGCGTCATCTCCGTCTTCAGCCCGTTCTCGAACCGCACCCCGTAGTAGTACGGGCGCGCCGTCTCGTTCTCGTGCCGGAAGGGCAGCGCGCGGGCGGTGCGGCCCGTCGCCGGTGTGCCGGCGGCGGCCGACGGCATCACCTGGAAGGTCTGCCGGTCACCCATCCAGGGGCTGGGCTCGTGGCTGGCGCTGAACGCCTGGATGGTGGGCAGGTTGTCCGCGTTGTTGGCGCGCGCGTAGTCGTACAGCCAGCTGAGCGAACCCGCGTTCGTCACCGGCGTCCAGAAGTTGAAGCCGTGCGGCACGGCCGTCGCCGGGAAGTTGTTCCCGCGGGAGAAGCCACCGCTGGAGTTGGTGCCGCGTGTCGTCGACGCGTAGTCCGAGAGGTGCGCCTTGGGCTTCTCGGGCTTCTCGACCCTCAGGTTCACGTCGTCCAGCCAGCCGCGGAACTTCGCCGGGCCCTTCGGCGAGTCGTACGCGACCAGGATCCGGTCGACCGTCCGGCCGGCCGCGACCGAGCCGATCCGCGAGACGACGTTGTTCCACTGGTTGACGTACAGCACCTTCGACGCGCCCTGCCCCTGGGGCGTCAGCGCGAACCCGTGCTGGTCCTGGGCGCGCAGGTCGCTCAGGTGGGTGCCGTCCGTGAAGGCGAGGTCCACCGACACGTTCGTGGCGTCGTAGTCCCGGTCGCCGTCGGCCATCGACGGGAAGATCCGGTACGCCAGCTCGGTGTCGCGGCCCACGGCCACGTTCACGTCGAAGACCTTGTTGTACGAGTAGGCGCGGCCGTCGCTCTTGTGCGTGCCCGCGTACCGCAGGGCCCGCTTGCCGGTGAAGCCCGCGCCCGCCTTCGCGGTCGGGGAGCCGCTCGGGCCGCGGTCCACGAGGGAGATCATGTCCTTGGGCGTGGGGGCCTCGTCGCCGCCCGTGGAGAACTGGACGTCGCCGAGCTGCGTGGCGCCGGCCCCGCCGTTGTTCCGGGTGATGTCGAGCCGGAAGTGTTGGTACCGCGCCGGCTCCGTGAGCTGGTACGACTTCGTCTGGAACCGCTCGCCGAAGCTCTGGCCGGTGCGGCTGTCGAGGGTCTTCCAGTCCTTGCCGTCCGTGGAGCCCTTGAGGGTCCAGTCGGCGGGGTCGCGCTCGTCGTGGTCGTTGGCGGACGTGAGCGCGTACGTGACCAGCTCGACCGGGGCGTCCAGCTCGAACTCCACCCAGCCGGTGGGCGCGAAGGTCAGCCACTTCGTGCTGGGCTCCACGTCGACGAGGTTCTCCTTCACCTCGCCCCCGCCGGGGTTCTCGCCGCTCGCGCGGACGTCGGTGACGTGGTCGGTCACGTTGCCCGGGATGCCGGTGCTGTAGCCGCCGTCGACACCCGACGACCGCTTCGTGCCGTCGGGCGCGGTGTCGACCGTGTTGAGCCAGTCGGGTGCTGGATCACCCGCCTCGAAGGAGGAACCGAACTCCCGCTCCGCGGCCGCCGCTTCACCTGGACGGGCTACGGCGGCGCCCTGCGAGGCCACCACCAGTGCGAAGGCGGCCGCTCCGAGGACCGCCGTGGAACCCCATCCGTGCCGTCTGAGCCGAGATCTGTGCAGAGACCCTTGCCGAGATCTGTGGTGCATGCGCCAGCACCCTCCCTGTCACGTGCGCCTGGACAACGTTGTCAGCTTCGCTGCGCAAGGTCCAGTAGGGAGTCAAGTGTCCAGCGATGTCAAGGGTGTTGGACGTGGCGTACGGGGGTAATCGCGACAGCTGCCCGAATGGTCCGCCCCGGGGTCCACCTGTCGGCTTCCTGTTCGGGCGCTGATCGTTCCCTGGGTGCTCGCTGTGCGGCGGGCCTGCGGGCAGCTCATATTTCCGCGAGGTCTCACTTCGGGAAAGAGTGTCGGCCAACTGTGCATTCGATCTTGCTCCGCTGGCGGGAAGTGGACTATACCTGTCGGCGTCCGCCCAGTCGTTCGACCGGTCGTGGACAGACACGGCCCGGGGAGACGAGGGGGCGCGGCGATGAGCGACAGCCGCGCATTCCCGCGGAACCCTGTATTCCACGCACGATCCAGCTCTACTGACGTCCCCTCGCGGAAGCGCCGGGCAACCTGTCCGACCTGATTTCCCACCGGGGGGCCGGGGGTTTCCCCCGGGTAATGCAGTACCAATCGCGGTGCCGGGGAGGGTCCGGTTCACCGCCTGAGTCCTGATGAAGGCGAGGACTTGAGCATGGGATCCACTTCCGCCCACAACAACCGCGAGGGTGTCGGCCGCCGAGACCTGATCAAGCGGTCCGCCGCGCTCGGTCTGATTTCCGTACCCACGATGAGTTTCCTGTCGGCGTGCGCAAGCGGCGACAGCGGCAGCGAGGACAAGGTCGAGAAGGGAAAGAAGTCCAAGGAGAACCCGCTCGCGGTCAACGAGAGCGCTCCGCTCGAGATCGTCATCTTCGACGGCGGTTTCGGCACGAAGTACGCCGAGGACGCCAAGGCGGTCTACGAGAAGAACTTCCCCAAGGCCAAGGTCAAGTTCTCCTCCACCCAGAAGATCCAGTCGGTCCTGCAGCCGCGCTTCAACCAGGGGACCCCGCCGGACCTGATCGACAACTCGGGTGCCGAGCAGATGGACATGGGCGTCCTCGTCGGCAAGAAGCAGCTCTCGGACCTCACCCCGCTCCTCGACGCGCCGTCCGTCGACGACCCGAGCAAGAAGGTCCGGGACACCCTGCGCCCCGGCATCGTCGAGATGGGCCAGTTCGACGGCGACCCGGTCTGGATCATGTACTACGCGTACACCGTCTACGGCGTCTGGTACTCGCAGAAGGCGCTGGAGTCCCTCGACGCGACGTACCCGGAGACCTGGGACGACATGCTCGCGGTCTGCGCGAAGGCGAAGAAGAAGGGCATCGCGGGCTGGACGTACGCGGGCAAGCACCCGTACTACATCCCCTTCTCGCTCTACCCGATGATCGCCAAGGTCGGCGGCCGCGAGGTCCTCGACGCCATCGACAACCTGGAGCCGAACGCCTGGAAGCACCCTGCCGTCAAGACCTGCTTCGAGGCCTACTACGAGCTCTACAAGAAGGGCTACATCCTCAAGGGCACCCCGGGTCTGGACCACATCCAGTCCCAGACGGCCTGGACCGAGGGCAAGGCGCTCTTCATCCCGAACGGCTCCTGGGTGGAGAACGAGGCGGCGAAGACGATGCCGAAGGACTTCGACCTCGCGGTGAACGCGCCCAGCGGCATCGACGGCTCGGACAAGATGCCCTTCGGCACCATCTGGGCGTCGGGCGGCGAGCCCTTCATCGTGCCCGCCAAGGCCAAGAACACCGACGGCGGCATGGAGCAGCTGCGCATCATGCTCAGTGAGGCCTCGTCGAAGAACTTCACCGCGTCCGTCAAGTCGCTGACCGCGTTCAACGGCGGCACCGACGGCATCGAGCTGACGCCGGGTCTGAAGTCCGGTGTCGCGGCCCTGGAAAAGGCCGGCGACAACGTGGTCAACCCGCGTATCCAGGACTGGTACGTGGCGTTGCAGAAGGAGAAGATCGGCGTCGGCGGCCTCGGCGAGATGATGGCGGGGCGGCTCACGCCGGTCGAGGCCATCAAGAAGATCCAGGGATACGCCGACGAGGCGGCCAAGGACGACAACATCCAGCACTACAAGCACCAGTGAGCGCGGCCGGGGCCCCGGGCGGTGTCCGGGGCCCCGGGTCTCGTTGTGCGGCGTCGACGGCAGCCCTCGCGGGAAGATCGGGTCGGTAGGAATGCAACACGGCAAATACCGTTTCATCGTGGGGTTCCTGACGGCGCCCCTGGCCATTTACGGCCTCTTCGTGATCTGGCCCTTCGTCCAGTCCATCTACTATTCGTTCACGGACTGGAGCGGTCTGAGCCCCGAGTTCAAGATGGTGGGCTTCAAGAACTACACGCGCATGCTGGACGACGAGGTCTTCTGGAAGTCGTTGCAGCACAGTGTGCTGTTCGTCCTGCTGCTGCCGTTGGTGACACTCACCATGGCGCTCTTCTTCGCCTTCATGCTCAATGTCGGCGGAATGCGCCGGAAGAACGCCGCCATCTCCGGAGTCCGCGGCTCGTCCTTCTACAAGGTGGTCTACTTCTTTCCCCAGGTGCTGTCGATCGCGATCGTCGCCCTGCTGTTCCAGTTCGCCTACAACCCCAACAGCGGCGCGATCAACTCCGCTTTGAAGGCGGTGGGTCTGGACAGCGTCCAGCCGGACTGGCTCGGCGACCCCGACCTCGCCCTGTGGTGCGTCTTCGCGGTCCTCGTCTGGTGCACCGTCGGATTCTTCGTGGTGCTCTTCTCCGCGGGAATGGCCTCCATTCCCAAGGACTACTACGAGGCCGCGCTGCTGGACGGCGCGAACCGCGTCACGACGTTCTTCAAGATCACGCTGCCGCTGTTGTGGGACACCGTGCAGTCCGGCTGGGCCTACGTGGGCATCCTGGCGCTCGGCGCCGAGTCCTTCGCGGTCGTGCAGATCATGACCGTGGGCCCGAACGGCGGCGGTCCCGACTACTCGACGACCGTCCTGCCGCTGTACGTCTACCAGAAGGCGTTCCGCGACGGCCAGGCCGCCTACGCGACGACGATCGGTGTCGCCCTGCTCGTCGTGACGCTGCTGTTCGTGGCGGTCGTGATGAAGCTGGGCCGGCGCGAGCGGCTGGAGTACTGATGCAGACCGAGCTCACCGAGCCGCGAGGAGGCCACGAGTGAAGACGACCGACACGCCTCCCCCCGCCGAGACCACCGGAAGGACGGCGCCCGTCACCAAGTCGGTGCCCGTGCCCGCGCCGCGCGAGAAGGCCACCGGCAGGACCCTCAACATCTTCTCGCACGGCTTCCTCATCCTCTGGGCGTTCATGGTCGTGCTGCCGCTGCTCTGGGCGGTGATGACCTCGTTCAAGACGGACAAGGACATCTTCAGTTCGCCGTGGGCGCTGCCCGACTCGCTCCACTTCGACAACTGGTCGCGCGCCTGGACCGAGGCGAACATGAGCGACTACTTCCTCAACACGATCATCGTGGTGGGGTTCTCGCTCCTCGGCACCATGCTGCTGGGCTCCATGGCCGCGTACGTCCTCGCGCGCTTCGAGTTCCCCGGGAACCGCTTCATCTACTTCCTGTTCATCGGAGGGATGAGCTTCCCGATCATCCTGGCGCTGGTCCCGCTCTTCTACGTCATGCAGAACCTCGCGCTGCTGAACACGCTGCCCGGACTGATCCTGGTCTACATCGGCTACTCGTTGCCGTTCACCGTGTTCTTCATGACGTCCTTCTTCCGCACGCTGCCGACCTCGGTGGCCGAGGCGGCCTTCGTGGACGGCGCGTCGCACACCCGGACGTTCTTCCAGGTCATGCTGCCGATGGCCAAGCCCGGCCTGATCAGCATCACGATCTTCAACTTCCTGGGGCAGTGGAACCAGTACATGCTGCCGACGGTGCTCAACACCGAACCGGACAACAAGGTCCTCACCCAGGGACTCGTCCAGCTGGCCGTCAGCCAGGGCTACAAGGGTGACTGGTCCGGCCTCTTCGCGGGCCTCGTGATGGCCATGCTGCCGGTGCTCGCCGCGTACATCGTCTTCCAGCGCCAGGTCGTGCAGGGACTGACAGCGGGCGCGCTGAAATAACGGTTCGGCCGTCGGTTCGGTTTGCGAGGGTGGTCCCGGATTGGAGCCGGGGCCACCCTGGTGTGTAGGGGCGCCGGCAGGCCCCTCTCTTGCTCAACCTCTTGACGGGAGGCAACCCAAACGGCTCAGCTTAGAGTTCACTAGTTGGACATAGACGGGGTCTCACCGAGGCGACCCCGTACGCAGGAGGTCGTCGTGGAGACTCCGGGGTCGCAGTCGTCGCTGCACCGAGCCAATCTCGAACGGGTCGTACGCGCGGTGCGCCTGGCCGGATCGCTCACGCAGGCGGAGATCGCGAGGACGACGGGGCTGTCCGCGGCCACGGTCTCCAACATCGTGCGCGAGCTGAAGGACGGCGGAACGGTCGAGGTCACACCCACCTCGGCAGGCGGCCGAAGGGCCCGCAGCGTCAGCCTCAGCGGCGACGCCGGCATCGTGATCGGGGTCGACTTCGGCCATACGCATCTACGGGTCGCGGTCGGGAACCTGGCGCACCAGGTGCTCGCCGAGGAATCCGAGCCGCTCGACGTGGACGCGTCCGCCGCACAGGGCTTCGACCGGGCGGAACAGCTGGTCAGCCGCCTGATCGCGGCCACCGGCGTGGACCGCACGAAGATCGCGGGAGTGGGCCTCGGCGTGCCCGGGCCGATCGACGTGGAGTCCGGGACGCTCGGCTCCACCGCGATCCTGCCGGGCTGGACCGGCACCAAGCCCGCCGAGGAGCTGGGCGGACGGCTGGGCGTGCCGGTGCACGTGGACAACGACGCCAACCTGGGAGCCCTCGGCGAGCTCGTCTGGGGGAGCGGCCGTGGCGTGCGCGACCTGGCGTACATCAAGGTCGCGAGCGGTGTCGGCGCCGGACTCGTGATCAGCGGCAAGATCTATCGCGGCCCGGGTGGCACAGCGGGAGAAATCGGGCATATTACTCTTGACGAGTCCGGCCCCGTCTGTCGCTGCGGCAACCGGGGCTGCCTGGAGACCTTCGCGGCGGCGCGCTATGTGCTGCCGCTCCTCCAGTCCAGCCACGGTACGGACCTGACCATGGAAGGTGTCGTACGGCTGGCGCGGGACGGAGACCCTGGCTGCCGTCGGGTGATCGCCGACGTCGGCCGACACATCGGCAGTGGAGTGGCCAATCTCTGCAACTTGCTCAACCCGAGCCGTGTGGTGCTCGGCGGTGATCTCGCCGAGGCCGGAGAGCTCGTACTAGGACCCATAAGGGAGTCCGTCGGCCGCTATGCGATCCCCAGTGCGGCGCGTCAACTATCCGTTCTGCCAGGGGCACTTGGCGGTCGGGCGGAGGTCCTCGGGGCACTCGCCCTCGCGCTCAGCGAGATGGGCGATTCAACCCTTTTGGACGGATCGCTCACTGCTGCCACGCCTGCCTTCACTTAGAGAACGGATGGCACCGTTGCCATCTCGTTAAGGATTTACTTCTTGACGTCGCACTTGTGGCCGAGTTGACTTCCAGCCACCTCGGCCGCAACGTCGCGGCCTCGTCAGGGAGGTTTCTGAAGTGAACACGCGTATGCGTCGCGCCGCCTTTGCCGTTGCCGCTGGTGCGATGGCCGTCTCGCTTGCTGCCTGTGGCAGCGCCGAGGAGTCCGGCGACAAGAGCGACTCCACCAAGTCGGCCGCCAAGGGTGACGACATCAAGGTCGGCCTCCTTCTTCCGGAGAACCAGACCGCGCGGTACGAGAAGTTCGACAAGCCCTTGATCGAGAAGAAGGTCAAGGAGCTCACGAACGGCAAGGGCGAGGTCGTCTACGCCAACGCCAAGCAGGACGCGACCACGCAGTCCCAGCAGGTCGAGACGATGATCACCAACAAGGTGGACGTCCTGATCGTGGACGCGGTGGACTCCAAGGCCATCGCCAACGGCGTCAAGAAGGCCAAGGACGCCGGCATCCCCGTCGTCGCGTACGACCGCCTCGCCGAAGGCCCGATCGACGCCTACACCTCCTTCGACAACGAAGAGGTCGGCCGCGTCCAGGGCAAGGCGCTCCTGGAGGCCCTGGGCGACAAGGCCAAGCCCTCCGCGAAGATCGTCATGATGAACGGCGCGGTCACCGACCCGAACGCCGCCCTCTTCAAGAAGGGCGCGCTGTCCGAGCTCGAGGGCAAGGTCGACATCGCCAAGTCGTACGACACCAAGGAGTGGAAGGCGGAGAACGCCAACGCCAACATGGAAGCCGCGATCTCGGCGATCGGCAAGAACAAGATCGTCGGCGTCTACTCCGCCAACGACGGCATGGCGGGCGGCATCATCACCGCCCTCAAGGCCGCGGGTGTCTCCCCGCTCCCGCCGGTCACCGGCCAGGACGCCGAGCTCGCGGGCGTGCAGCGCATCGTCTCGGGCGAGCAGTTCATGAGCGTCTACAAGCCCTACCCGCAGGAGGCGGACGTCGCCGCGGAGATGGCCGTCGCCCTCGCCAAGGGCGAGAAGCTCGACTCCATCGCCAAGGACTCGGTCGACAGCCCCACCACCAAGGGCATCGCGTCGGTGCTCGTCCCGGTCATCTCGCTGACCAAGGACAACATCAACGACACCGTCATCAAGGACGGCATCTACACCGTCAACGAGATCTGCACCCCCAAGTTCAAGGCCGCCTGTGACAAGGCCGGCCTGAAGTAGGTACCGGCAAGTCCCTCACCGCGTACGGGAATCCGCGCCACTGGATTCCCGTACGGGCGAGATGCCCACGAGGGACGGTCGTACTCGAAGCCCATCCGGCGCCCCGCAACCACCAGCCCCGCAAGCTAGGGCGGGGCGCCGGACGGAACGCTTCATCCCCCAAACTCTTCTGCACAACCTCCCGCCGGGTCAGGCGGCGAAGGAGATGGTTCACGTGTCCGCTACGCCTGTTCTGGCGTTGCGCGGGGTCTCGAAGCGGTTCGGTGCCGTTCAGGCGCTCACCGACGTAGAGCTCGAGGTCCACGCCGGTGAGGTGGTCGCCCTGGTCGGCGACAACGGCGCCGGAAAGTCCACGCTGGTCAAAACGATCGCCGGCGTGCACCCCATCGATGAGGGTGTCATCGAATGGGACGGCAAGGCCGTCCAGATCAACAGGCCGCACGACGCCCAGAGCCTGGGAGTCGCGACCGTCTACCAGGACCTCGCGCTGTGCGACAACATCGACGTCGTCGGCAACCTCTACCTGGGACGCGAGCTGAAGAAGCGCGGCATCCTGGACGAGGTCGAGATGGAGCGACGCTCGCGCGAACTGCTCCAGACGCTGTCGATCCGCATCCCCAGCGTGCGCATCCCGATCGCCTCGCTGTCCGGCGGTCAGCGCCAGACCGTGGCCATCGCCCGCTCCATGCTCGGTGAGCCCAAGCTGGTCATCCTCGACGAGCCCACCGCGGCCCTCGGTGTCGAGCAGACCGCCCAGGTCCTCGACCTGGTCGAGCGGCTGCGCGAGCGCGGCCACGCCGTCCTCCTCATCAGCCACAACATGGCCGACGTGAAGGCCGTCGCCGACAAGGTGGCCGTGCTCCGGCTCGGCCGCAACAACGGCGTCTTCGAGGTCAAGGCCACCTCACAGGAAGAGATCATCTCCGCCATCACCGGCGCCACGGACAACGCCGTGACCCGTCGTGCGGCGCGCAGCAACGGGGAGGCTCAGAAGTGAGCACCGACAAGACCTCCGTCACGAAGGACGAGCACGTCGTCGCGAACCCCGAGGCCGCCGCCGCCGCGGTGACCGTGGTCGACCCCCGGCTGCTCGTGCGCGAAGAGGGGCTGGCCGGCTACGTCGGCGAGTTCAAGCGCAAGATGCGGGCCGGCGACCTGGGCTCCGTCCCGGTCGTCATCGGCCTGATCATCATCTGCATCATCTTCCAGAGCCTGAACTCGGCCTTCCTCTCCGCCGAGAACCTCAACAACATCGCCGTCGCGATGGTCGCCACCGGCATGATGTCCGTCGGCATCATCTTCGTGCTGCTGCTCGGCGAGATCGACCTGTCGGTCGGCTCGGTCAGCGGTGTGGCGGGTGCCATCACCGCCGTGCTCAGCGTCACCCACGGCGTGAACGAGTGGCTGGCCATCCTTGTCGCCCTCGCGAGCGGCGCGTTCATCGGTGCGCTGCACGGCTTCTTCTTCGCCAGGATCGGTGCGCCCGCGTTCGCGGTCACCCTGGCCGGCCTGCTGTTCTGGCTCGGCTTCATGCTCCAGATCCTGGGCGAGAACGGCACCATCAACATCGACGGCGACGGCCTGGTCGGCAAGCTGACCACGTACTACTTCTCGGACGTCGCCGCCGCCTACGGTCTCGCGACCGTCGCCGTGGTGCTCTTCTTCGTCACCAGCTTCCTGGACAGCCGCCGCCGCGAGGCCGCGGGCATCCCGTCCCGGCCGCTGGGCGACCTCGTACTGCGCACGGCCCTGCTCGCGATCGTCGCGTTCGCCGCGGCGATCATGTTCAACCAGTACAAGGGCCTCCCGCTGGCGCTGCTGCTGTTCGTCCTGGTCCTGGTCGTGACCGACTTCGTGCTGCGCCGCACGGGTTACGGCCGCAAGATCTTCGCGCTCGGCGGCAGCGTCGAGGCGTCCCGTCGTGCCGGCATCAACGTCACCGCGGTCCGGGTCTCGGTCTTCGCCCTGGCGGGCTTCTTCGCCGCCGTCGGTGGTCTGTTCTGGGCCTCGAAGATCGCCGCGGCCAACCAGAGCGCCGGCGCGGGCGACCTTCTCATGAACGTCATCGCGGCGGCGGTCATCGGCGGTACCAGCCTCTTCGGTGGCCGCGGACGCACGTGGAACGCGCTGCTCGGTGTCATGGTCATCACCTCGATCCAGTACGGCCTGGCCCTCGAGGGCATCGCCACGCCGGTCCAGTACATGATCACCGGTGGTGTGCTTCTCGCCACGGTCGTCATCGACTCGGTCACCCGCAAGACGCAGAAGACCGCCGGGCGCGCATAACGCTTCGCGGTTGCGCGGCTGGACCGGAGGGCTTGCCGGTCATGGAGGGCTGCGGGCCGTCGTGGCTGGTCGCGCAGTTCCCCGCGCCCCTTACGGGGCGCGGCCCTTCGGACGAAAGTGCCCGACACCCTTGCCGGTGTCGGGCACTTTCGTGCGTTCGTACGCGTTTGGCGGCAGGGGCCGTGGGCGAGATGTCCTACGGCCGATCGCGTGATGTATGACGCGCAGCCCGGGCGCCGCCGTGAAAGGCGGAACATTAGACTCGACAGGCCCGGCAAAGCTCGATCAGCTCTACTGCAAGGAGGCACGGGTGCCGCTGCTGACCCGCATCAAGGGACCGCGCGATCTGGACCGGCTCAGCCTGGAGCAGCTGGACCAGCTCGCCGAGGAGGTCAGGACCTTCCTCGTCGACGCGGTTTCCAAGACCGGCGGCCACCTCGGCCCCAACCTCGGCGTCGTCGAGCTCACCATCGCCCTGCACCGGGTCTTCGAGTCCCCGAGGGACCGGATCCTGTGGGACACCGGACACCAGTCCTACGTCCACAAGCTGCTCACGGGCCGCCAGGACTTCTCGAAGCTGAAGATGAAGGGCGGCCTGTCCGGCTACCCCTCGCAGGCCGAGTCCGAGCACGACGTCATCGAGAACTCGCACGCCTCCACGGTCCTCGGCTGGGCCGACGGCCTCGCCAAGGCGAACGAGGTCCTGCGCAAGGACGACCACGTGGTCGCCGTCATCGGCGACGGGGCGCTCACCGGCGGCATGGCCTGGGAGGCCCTCAACAACATCGCCGACGCCAAGGACCGCCCGCTCGTCATCGTCGTCAACGACAACGAGCGTTCGTACGCCCCCACCATCGGCGGCCTCGCCAACCACCTGGCGACCCTGCGCACCACCGACGGCTACGAGCGCTTCCTGGCCCGCGGCAAGGACCTCCTGGAGCGCACGCCCGTCGTCGGCAGGCCCCTCTACGAGACCCTGCACGGCGCGAAGAAGGGCCTCAAGGACTTCATCGCCCCGCAGGGCATGTTCGAGGACCTCGGCCTGAAGTACGTCGGCCCGATCGACGGCCACGACATCGAGGCCCTGGAGTCCGCGCTGGCCCGCGCCAAGCGCTTCGGCGGCCCGGTCATCGTGCACTGCCTCACCGAGAAGGGCCGCGGCTACCAGCCCGCCCTCCAGGACGAGGCGGACCGCTTCCACGGCATCGGCCCCATCCACCCCGACACGGGCCTGCCGATCAAGGCCTCGGGCGCCGACTGGACCTCCGTCTTCGGCGAGGAGATGGTCAAGCTCGGCAACGAGCGGGAGGACGTCGTCGCCATCACGGCGGCGATGCTGCAGCCGGTCGGCCTGAAGAAGTTCGCGGACGCCTTCCCGCACCGCATGTACGACGTCGGGATCGCCGAGCAGCACGGTGCCGTGTCGGCGGCGGGTCTCGCCACCGGCGGCCTGCACCCCGTCTTCGCGGTCTACGCGACCTTCCTCAACCGCGCCTTCGACCAGGTCCTGATGGACGTGGCCCTGCACAAGTGCGGGGTCACCTTCGTACTCGACCGGGCCGGCATCACGGGCACCGACGGCGCCTCCCACAACGGCATGTGGGACATGTCGATCCTCCAGGTCGTACCGGGCCTGCGGCTGGCCGCGCCGCGTGACGCCGACCAGGTCCGCGCCCAGCTGCGCGAGGCCGTCGACGTAACAGACGCGCCGACCGTGGTCCGCTTCTCCAAGGGCGCCGTCGGCCCCGCCGTACCCGCCGTGGGCCGCGTCGGCGGCATGGACGTCCTGCGGGAGCCCGGCACCGGCACACCGGACGTGCTCCTCGTCTCGGTCGGCGCCCTCGCGCCGATGTGCCTGGAGATCGCCGGCCTCCTCGACAAGCAGGGCATCACCACCACCGTCGTCGACCCCCGCTGGGTCAAGCCCGTCGACGAGGCCATGGCCCCGCTCGCCGAGCAGCACCGCGTGGTCGTCACCGTCGAGGACAACTCCCGCGTCGGCGGTGTCGGTTCGGCGGTCGCCCAGGCCCTGCGCGACGCCGGTGTGGACATCCCGCTGCGCGACTTCGGCATCCCGCCGCGGTTCCTCGACCACGCCTCCCGCAAGGAGGTCATGGCCGAGATCGGCCTGACCGCACCGGACATCGCCCGGCAGGTCACCGGCCTCGTCTCCAAGCTCGACGGACGCTTCGACCAGGCCCACGCCCCGGCGGAGTCCGTCCGCGACTGACACGGCCGAGTGGGCCGGTTTCCCCACCCTTTACGGTGGTGAGACCGGCCCATTCGCGTGAAGACCCACGCGCCGGGGCATACGGACTACGCCCCCTCTCGATCATGTCGAGGACGACAAGCGTGGGAGGTACGCCCGTGAGCAGCACCCTCTTCAGGACGAAGAAGGTCGAGCAGTCCATCCAGGACACAGAGGAACCGGAGCACGCGCTCAAGAAATCCCTGTCCGCCCTGGATCTGACGGTCTTCGGCGTCGGCGTCATCATCGGCACCGGCATCTTCGTCCTCACCGGCACGGTCGCGAAGAACAACGCCGGTCCTGCCGTCGCCCTGGCCTTCGTCGTGGCCGGGGTCGTCTGCGCGCTCGCCGCGCTCTGTTACGCCGAGTTCGCCTCGACGGTCCCGGTGGCCGGTTCCGCGTACACCTTCTCGTACGCCTCGCTCGGTGAGCTGCCCGCCTGGATCATCGGCTGGGACCTCGTGCTGGAGTTCGCGCTCGGCACCGCGGTGGTCGCGGTCGGCTGGTCCGGCTACATCGCCTCGCTGCTGGACAACGCGGGCTGGCAGCTGCCGGCGGCCCTCAGCGGGAGAGAAGGGGCCGACGGCTTCGGGTTCGACATCCTCGCCGCCGCCCTCGTGCTGGTTCTCACCGGCATCCTCGTACTCGGCATGAAGCTCTCGGCCCGGGTCACCTCGGTCGTCGTCGCCATCAAGGTGACCGTCGTCCTGGTCGTGATCATCGCCGGTGCCTTCTTCATCAAGGGTGACAACTACGACCCGTTCATCCCGAAGGCGCAGGAGGTGGACGCGGGCGGCGGGATCCACTCCCCGCTCATCCAGCTGATGTTCGGCTGGGCGCCCTCCAACTTCGGAGTGATGGGCATCTTCACCGCCGCCTCCGTCGTGTTCTTCGCCTTCATCGGCTTCGACGTCGTGGCCACGGCCGCCGAGGAGACCAAGAACCCCCAGCGGGACATGCCCCGGGGCATCCTCGGCTCGCTGCTCATCTGCACCACGCTGTACGTCGCGGTGGCGATCGTGGTGACCGGAATGCAGCACTACAGCAAGCTGTCCGTGGACGCCCCGCTCGCCGACGCGTTCAAGGCCACCGGGCATCCCTGGTTCGCGGGCTTCATCAGCTTCGGCGCCGCCGTCGGCCTGACGACCGTCTGCATGATCCTGCTCCTCGGCCAGACCCGGGTCTTCTTCGCGATGAGCCGCGACGGACTGCTGCCGCGCTTCTTCTCGCGCGTCCACCCGAAGTACAAGACCCCGCACCGGCCGACCATCCTGCTCGGCGTGATCATCGCGATCCTCGCGGGCTTCACCAGCCTCAGCGAGCTCGCCGAGCTGGTGAACATCGGCACGCTGTTCGCCTTCGTCGTCGTCGCGATCGGCGTGGTCATCCTCCGTCGCACCCGCCCGGAGCTGCCCCGCTCCTTCCGCACGCCGCTGGTGCCGTTCCTGCCGATCGTGTCCGTCCTCGCCTCGCTGTGGCTGATGCTGAACCTGCCCGCCGAGACCTGGCTGCGGTTCGGCATCTGGATGGCGCTCGGCATCCTCGTCTACTTCGTGTACGGCCGCACGCACAGCCGTCTCGGACGGGACCAGGCGGCCGCCGCCGACCAGGTCGCGAAGCCGGGCCCGGACGCCCGATAGCCGACCCGCGTCATCGCCCGGCCCCGTGCGTCCCCGTCCACCGGGGACCGCGGGGCCGGACGGCTCTCTCCTCGCGCGTTCACGGCGGAGAGCTACGGACGGACGGTCCGCGGACCCGTGACCTCCGCACCCAGCTCCGCCACCCGGCGGCGCAGTTCACGGTCCGCCGTGACCACGAGGCGCGCCCGGTCCGGGTGCTCGGCGACCAGCTCCACGATGCGGTCGTCACCGCTGCCGGGCGCCGCGTCGACGCGCACCCCCGGCACGGACGCCACTTCGCGGGCGCTCCCCTCGACCACGAGGATCAGCTCCAGGGGACCCGAGAAGCCCGGGAGCCCTTCGGCGGCGTACGGGACGAGCCGGTCCCGTACCCGCTCCGCGGCGCCCCGGCGGTCGCGCCACCAGCCGTCGGGCACCGACCCGACCACGTTGGCGGCGTCGACGATCACAAGAGGAGGAGCGTCCATGTGGCCAGGGTCGCACGGAGAGGTCTCACGCGGCCCGATTAGAGTGGGGGAGTGTCAATGGTCCGCACAGTGAACGGCGACTGGCTCATACGCGGCCGGGACGGCAGGCTCAGCGCCTACGCTCCGCGGGAGGAAGCGGTGTGGTGCTGGGCCGAGCAGCACCCCGGCGGCTCCTGGACGGCACCCCGCACGGTCGGCGGCGACCAGCGCGTGAACCAGGTGCTCGCCGTGGGGCAGGGCACCGACGACTACGCCCACCTGGTCTCCTGGCGGCCCACCGGCGCGGGCGAGGCGGGGCTCGTCCACTCGACCCACTTCCGGCCGCAACTCGCCGCGCTCGACTGGAACCGGCTCGGGCACCCCAACGAGAAGGGCGGTCAGACCGGCGTACCGGCCGTCGCCGTGGACGCCGAGGGCCGCGCGCACGTCTTCGTACGCAACAAGGGCGGCGGGGTCAGCATGCGCGGCCAGAAGGAGCGCGGCGGCTGGGGGCCCTGGCGGGACCTCAAGGGCCGTGAGGTCGAGGGCGAACTCGCTGCCGTGACCCGGGCGTCCGGGCTCGTCGAGCTGTACGCGACCTCGCCGGCCGGCATCCTGCGCTGGACCCAGGCGGGCCCGGGCCACGTTCCCGCGCTCGACGACGAGCCGCTGAAGGCATCCGTGCGGCCGGGCACGCTGCGGGCGCTGGCCACCTCCGACGAGCACGTGACCCTGTTCTTCACGGACGAGGCCGACACCGTGTGCGCCTGGCGGGCCGGTGCGGAGCCCGTGGAACTGCTCGGCTGCGCCGGACCGGGCCCGGTGTCCGCGATCCGCTGCACACTCGACGACATCGACTGCACCCTGCTCGCCCAGCGCTCCGCCAGTGGCCGGGTCGCCTTCGCCGCGTACCCCACCGAGCAGGAGTCCGCGGGCGCCTGGTGGACCGACTCGGGTCCCCAACTCCCCGCCGACGTCCAGGTTGCACTGGCCGAGGACAGCGAGGGCCGCGTCGTGGCGGCCACCCTCCAGCCGGACGCCGGCCGGCTCCTGCTGACCCGCCGTAAGGACGAGCCGGGCCTGGCGCTGGAAGCCTGGCGAACCGTTTAACCCTCTGCCGCCCCCGCCGCCCCTGTTCGTCCTCGAACGCCGAGTGCCCCGCACACCGACTCGGTGTACGGGGCACTCGCGCAGCCCGGTGAAACGCCTACGCGGGGACGGAAGCCACGCCCGGCGCCAGGAACGGCTTGCCGTTCACGCGCTGGGAGACACCCTCACGGTCCAGGTACGGCGTGATGCCGCCCAGGTGGAAGGGCCAGCCGGCACCGGTGATCAGGCACAGGTCGATGTCCTGGGCCTCGGCGACGACACCCTCGTCGAGCATGATCCCGATCTCCTGGGCGACGGCGTCGAGGACCCGCACCCGTACCTGCTCCTCGGTCAGGACGACATCGCCCTGCTTGAGGAGCGCCGCGACCTCGGGGTCCAGCTCCGGCTTGCCGCTGTCGTACACGTAGAAGCCGCGCTTGCCCGCCTTGACGACGGCAGCGAGGTTCGGGGAGACCGTGAAGCGGTCCGGGAAGGCCCGGTTGAGGGTCTCGGAGACGTGCAGACCGATCGCGGGACCGACCAGCTCCAGGAGGACCAGCGGCGACATCGGCAGGCCCAGCGGCTCGACCGCCTTCTCGGCGACCGCGACCGGCGTGCCCTCGTCGATGACGTTCTGGATCTCGCCCATGAAGCGGGTGAGGATGCGGTTCACGACGAACGCCGGGGCGTCCTTGACCAGGACCGCGGTCTTCTTCAGCTTCTTGGCGACGCCGAAGGCCGTGGCCAGGGAGGCGTCGTCCGTCGCCTCGCCCCGCACGATCTCCAGCAGCGGGAGGATCGCGACCGGGTTGAAGAAGTGGAAGCCCACGACCCGCTCGGGGTTCTTGAGCTTCGACGCCATCTCGGTGACCGACAGCGAGGAGGTGTTGGTGGCGAGGATGGCGTGCGCCGGGGCGACCGCCTCGACCTCCGCGAACACCTGCTGCTTGACGCCGATCTCCTCGAAGACGGCCTCGATGATGAAGTCGGCGTCGGAGAAGCCCTCAGCCTTGTCCAGGACACCGGTGACCAGGGCCTTGAGACGGTTGGCCTTGTCCTGGTTGATGCGGCCCTTGCCGAGCAGCTTGTCGATCTCGGCGTGGACGTAGCCCACACCCTTGTCGACGCGCTCCTGGTCGATGTCGGTCAGCACGACCGGCACCTCCAGGCGGCGCAGGAAGAGCAGGGCGAGCTGCGAGGCCATCAGACCGGCGCCGACGACACCGACCTTGGTGACCGGGCGCGCGAGCGACTTGTCGGGCGCGCCGGCCGGACGCTTGCCGCGCTTCTGGACGAGGTTGAACGCGTAGATGCCGGAGCGCAGTTCACCGCCCATGATCAGGTCGGCGAGCGCCACGTCCTCGGCGTCGAAGCCCTGCTGGAGGTCGCCGTTCTTGGCGGCGGCGATGATGTCCAGCGCGCGGTACGCGGCCGGGGCCGCCCCGTGGACCTTGCTGTCCGCGATGAAGCGGCCCTTGGCGACGGCCTGGTCCCAGGCCTCGCCGCGGTCGACGGCCGGGCGGTCGACGACGATCTCGCCCCGCAGGACGGCCGCCGTCCAGTTCAGCGACTGCTCCAGGAAGTCCGCACCCTCGAACAGGGCGTCGGCGATGCCCAGCTCGTAGACCTGGGCGCCCTTGAGCTGCTTGTTCTGGTTGAGCGAGTTCTCGATGATCACCGAGACGGCCTTGTCCGCGCCGATCAGGTTCGGCAGCAGGGTGCAGCCGCCCCAGCCGGGGACCAGGCCGAGGAAGACCTCGGGGAGCGAGAAGGCGGGGAGGGCCGCGGACACCGTGCGGTAGGTGCAGTGCAGACCGACCTCGACGCCACCGCCCATGGCCGCGCCGTTGTAGTACGCGAAGGTCGGTACGGTCAGCGCGGCGAGACGCTTGAAGACCTCGTGGCCGCCCTTGCCGATGGCGAGCGCGTCCTTGTGGTCCTTGAGGAGCTCGACGCCCTTGAGGTCCGCGCCGACGGCGAAGATGAACGGCTTGCCGGTGACGCCGACGCCGACGATCTCGTCGGCCGCGGCCTCCTTCTCGACCTGGTCGACGGCGGCGTTGAGGTTCGCCAGCGAGGCCGGGCCGAAGGTGGTCGGCTTGGTGTGGTCGAGGCCGTTGTCGAGCGTGATGAGCGCGAAGCGCCCGGCTGCGAACGGCAGGTCGAGGTGGCGCACGTGCGCCGACGTCACGACCTCGTCGGGGAACAGCTGGGCCGCACCCTTCAGGAGTTCAGTGGTGCTCACTTGTCGCCTCCGGCGTCCTTGTGGTGCGGGTTCTCCCAGATCACCGTGGCGCCCATGCCGAAGCCGACGCACATGGTGGTGAGGCCGTAACGGACCTCCGGCTGCTCCTCGAACTGGCGGGCCAGCTGAGTCATCAGGCGGACGCCGGAGGAGGCCAGCGGGTGGCCGTACGCGATGGCGCCGCCGTACTGGTTGACGCGCGCGTCGTCGTCGGCGATGCCGTAGTGGTCGAGGAACGCGAGGACCTGGATGGCGAAGGCCTCGTTGATCTCGAAGAGGTTGATGTCCTCGATGGAGAGGCCGGCCTTGGCGAGGGCCTTCTCCGTGGCCGGGATCGGGCCGTAGCCCATCACCTCGGGCTCGACACCCACGAAGGCGTACGAGACCAGGCGCATCTTGACCGGCAGGTCGTGCTCGCGGGCGAAGTCCTCGGACGCGATGATCGAGGCGGTGGCGCCGTCGTTCAGACCGGCCGCGTTACCGGCGGTGACCCGGCCGTGCACGCGGAACGGGGTCTTGAGGCCGGAGAGGTTCTCCAGGGTGGTCCCCGGACGCATCGGCTCGTCGGCGGTGACCAGGCCCCAGCCCGTCTCGCCCGCTTCCGCGTTCGTGCGGCGTACGGAGATCGGGACCAGGTCGGCCTGGATCTTGCCGTTCGCGTAGGCCTTGGCGGCCTTCTCCTGCGAGCGCACGGCGTACTCGTCGGCGCGCAGCTTGGTGATGTGCGGGTAGCGGTCGTGCAGGTTCTCCGCGGTCATGCCCATGAACAGGGCGGACTCGTCGACCAGCTTCTCGCTGACGAACCGCGGGTTCGGGTCCACGCCCTCGCCCATGGGGTGGCGGCCCATGTGCTCGACACCACCGGCGATGACGGCGTCGTACGCGCCGAACGCGATGGAGCCGGCGGTCGCGGTGACCGCGGTCAGCGCACCGGCGCACATGCGGTCGATCGAGTAACCGGGGACGGACTGCGGCAGCCCGGCCAGGATTCCGGCCGTGCGGCCCAGCGTCAGGCCCTGGTCGCCGATCTGCGTGGTCGCGGCGATGGCGACCTCGTCGATCTTCTTCGGGTCGAGCCCGGGGTTGCGGCGCAGCAGCTCCCGGATCGCCTTCACGACGAGGTCGTCGGCACGGGTCTCGTGGTAGATGCCCTTCGGGCCCGCCTTGCCGAACGGGGTGCGGACGCCGTCGACGAAGACGACGTCCCTGACGGTACGAGGCACGATGGCTCTCCTCCAGATGCGGGATGGCACTGCTGCGCGACACACACGCCCTGAGCGCGCGCTCACCTCCCATGCTACTTACGAGTAACCAGCCTGCCCAGTCCCAGGGCGGGGAGCGGCGAAGGTCACATGGTCGTACCGGTGTCCACGCGGGGGCCGGCCGACCGGGTGCGGGCCCGGTGGAGGCCGGACGCGCAGTTTCCCCGCCCCTGAAAGACGGGGCCGCGCCCCTGTCTTTCGTCCACGGGGCCGGGCAGCCCCTGTCGCCGGGTGTCACTCCCTGGGCGGCGCCGTGGACCCCCGGGGGGTCAGCACGGGCGTGGGCACCGGGTGGGATCCCGCCCCTTCCTCCCCGGTGATCACTCCGAACAGCGTCCGTGCCACCTCCGCGCCGAACCCGTGCACGTCATGGCTCATCGCGGACAGCGTCGGATGCGTCAGCCGGCACAGCTGGGAGTCGTCCCAGGCGAGCAGCGAGACGTCCCCGGGCACGCTCAGCCCCATCTCCGAGGCCACCGAGAGCCCGGCCACCGCCATGATGTCGTTGTCGTACACGATCGCGGTCGGCCGGTCCGGGGCGGCCGCGGTCAGCAGGGACCGTGTGGCCCGCGCCCCCGCGTCCCCCGAGAAGTCGGTGGCCACCTGCCGGGCCCCGGCCAGCCCCAGCACCCGCGCCGCCTCGTCGAAGGCGGCCGTACGGATCGACGTGTGCCCGAGAGCCGCGGCACCGCCGACCCGGGCGACTCGCCGGTGCCCGAGCGCCGCGAGATACCGCACGGCCTCGGTGACGGCGGTGGCGTCGTCGGTCCACACGGAGGTGAGGCCGCCGGTGAGGGAGGGGTGTCCGACGGCCACGACGGGCATGCCGAGCCGTTCGACGGCGGCCGTGCGCGGGTCGTCGGCCCGGAAGTCCACCAGGATCGACCCGCTGATCTGCCTGCCCCGCCACCAGGTGTCCTGGAGCCCGACCTCCTCCTCCACCGTGCGCACGAGCCGCAGCAGCAGGGAACAGGAGTGCTCGGTCAGTACGCTCTCCACGCCCGAGATGAACTCCATGTAGAACGGTTCGAGCCCGAGGAGCTTCGCCGGCCGGCAGATCGCGAGGCCGACGACGTCCACGCGCCGGCTGGACAGGGACCGGGCGGCCAGGTTCGGTGCCCAGCCCAGGGCGCGTGCCGCCTCGAAGATCCGGTCGCGGGTCGCGTCGGACAGCCCCGGTTTGTGGTTGAAGGCGAGCGACACGGCCCCCTTGGACACCCCGGCGCGGGCCGCGACGTCCTTGATCGTGACGCGGGGTGGTGTCGTCATCGTGCGGGCTCCACGCAGTACAGGGCGGATCGCGCACTCGTCGCGTCCAGGTCGTCGGCAGTCTCCCAGCCACGCACCCCGATGGTCACCTGTTCTCCCGGGAGCAGCGTGACGAGTCCCCGGTCGGCGGAGGCCGAGGGCGACAGCCGGTCGGCCTGCAGCAGCAGATCCCGTACGAGTGTGTGGGCCGTGACCGTCACCCTGCCGCCCGCGGTGACCGAGACGTCGAACCGCGGCCGGGGGTAGGGGACTTCACGGTCGGGCGCCGGGAAGTGCACGGCCCGCAGTCCGTCCGCGTCCGCCACGAGGAACTCCTTGGGCCCCACGGGTTCCAGCTCCGTGGGCACGCGCAGGTCGGCGACCGACCGGGCGCCGGCCGCCGCCACCGGGCGGGATTCGGCCAGGAGTTCACCCTCCACCGACATCCGGCGGAGCGTCAGGCGGCAGTTCCACGGCTCGGCCGACTGGTTGACGGCCGCCAGCACGAGCCCTTCCGGCCGCGGCCGCAGCGTCAGCAACCGGTCCGCGTACAGCCTCCTCAGCTCGTGGTAGAGCGGCTTCTCGCGGCCGTCCCCGTCGATCGCCGCCCAGGAGGTCACCGGCCAGCAGTCGTTGAGCTGCCACACGATCGTGCCCGCGCACACCGGCCAGTGCGAGCGCCAGTGCTCGATCCCGGCGGCGACCGCTCGTGCCTGGTTCACCTGGGTGAGGTAGTGCCAGCGGTCGAAGTCCCGGCCGGAGAAGCCCTGTTCGGGCACGGCGAAGTGACGGGCGAGCCCGCGAACCAGCTTTCCGTTGCCGTCGTCGGCCTTCTGGTGGTGCAGCATGCCGGGCGAGTCGGGCGCGAGTTCCTCACCGGGCAGGGCGCGTCGCAGAGTCGCGTGGGCGGGAGGCGCCTGCCAGCCGAACTCGGCCACGAACCGCGGCACTTCGAGCCGGTAGTCCGCGTAGTCCTGCCGGTTCCACACCTCCCACGAGTGGTGGGTGCCGTGCGCCGGGTCGTTCGGGTGGTGGTCCCACGAGCCGGACCACGGACTGCCCGCCGTGTACGGCCGGGTGGGGTCCAGCTCGGCCACGATCCGCGGCAGCAGCCCCAGGTAGTAGCCCTCGCCCCACGAGTCCCCGGCCAGCCGCCGCTCCCAGCCCCAGTCCCTGAAGCCCCACAGGTTCTCGTTGTTGCCGTTCCACAGCACCAGCGAGGGATGCGGCATCAGCCGTACGACGTTCTCCCGTGCCTCGGCCTCCACCTCGCCGCGCAGCGGTTGTTCCTCGGGGTAGGCGGCGCAGGCGAACGGGAAGTCCTGCCAGACCAGCAGGCCCAGCTCGTCGCAGACGTCGTAGAAGTGCTCGCTCTCGTAGATGCCGCCACCCCAGACCCGTACGAGATCCACGCCCGCGTCGGCCGCCTGGGTCAGCCGGGTGCGGTACCGCTCGCGGGTCGTCCGGGACGGGAGGACGTCGTCCGGGATCCAGTTGACGCCCCGGGCGAAGAGCCGCTCGCCGTTGGCGACGAAGGTGAAGCCGGAGCCGTGCTCGTCCTCGCGGCGGTCGAGCTCGACGGTCCTGAAGCCGATCCGGCGCCGCCAGACGTCGAGCAGCCCTTCGTGACTGAGCCACAACTCGACCTCGTACAGCGGCTGTTCGCCATAGCCGCGCGGCCACCACAGTGCGACGTCCGGCACTTCGAGATGTACGACCCCACTGCTGCCGTCGATCTCCGCGCGCGCCTCCACACCCCCGACGCGGGCGCCCAGCGCGAGCCCCGCCTCGACCCTGGTCCGCTCGACGTCGACGTGCAACTCGACGTGTCCCACGCCCTGTTCGACCGTCACGACCGGGCGCACCCCGGCGATCCTCGCCGTGGTCCAGTGCTCAAGCCGTACGGGCTTCCAGATACCGGCCGTCACCAGCGTCGGACCCCAGTCCCAGCCGAAGGAGCAGGCCATCTTGCGGATGTACTGGAACGGCTCGGGATAGGCGTTCGGCCGCTCGCCGAGCCGCCCGCGCACCGCCTCGGCCTCGCCGTAGGCCGACCTGAAGTGCACGGAGAGCAGGCCGCTGAGGCCCGTGACGTCGAAGCGGTACGAGCGGTGCATGTTCCGTACGGAACCGAGGAGCCGGCCGTCGAGCCGGATCTCCGCCGCGGTGTCGAGACCGTCGAACACGAGGTCCGTCTGCTCGTGCCCGCCCGGGACCGCGGTGAGTGTCGTCTCGTACGTCCAGTCGCGCCGGCCCACCCACGCGACCTCGGTCTCGTTCCGCCCGAGGAACGGGTCCGGGATGATCCCCGCCGCCAGCAGATCCGTGTGCACGCAGCCCGGAACCGCGGCGGGGAGCGTGGCCCCGTCGTGCCGCAGGACCCATCCCTGGTGGATCGGCGTGACATCCAGCATGCGCACTCCTAAACCGGTATAGGCCATTGAAGGCCTGGGGTGGTAAAGGCTTCTGAATCCTTGGCGGAATAAGGACTTTACCGGTTTAGTAACGGCTGCCAGAGTGCGGAACCAGCCATCCCACTCGTGCTCATCCGTCCCGAACGGAGCTGGTGCAGATGAACCGCCGCACGAAACTCGCCGGAAGTCTCTTCGCCGCCGCGCTGCTGGCCGCGGGCTGTACCGGAAGCGGAGGCGCGTCGAAGGGCGCGGACGCCAAGGCCCCCGTCGATCCGGACAAGGTGTCCGGCACGATCACGGTCCTCACGCACCGGACCGACCTCGTGCAGGACGGCACGATGAAGAAGTACGCCGCCGAGTTCAACAAGACCTATCCGAAGGTCAAGGTCGAGTTCGACGCCCTCACGGACTACGAGGGCGAGGTCAAGATCCGTATGAACACGGAGAACTACGGCGACGCGCTGATGATCCCCGCGGTGGTCAAGAAGAACGACTACCCCAGGTTCTTCGCCTCCCTCGGCACCGTCGCCGAACGCTCGAAGAAGTACCACTTCACCGACTTCACCGCCGTCGGCGGCAAGGTCTACGGGCAGAGCCCGATGGGAGCGCTCCCCGGCTTCCTCTACAACAAGCGGGTCTGGAAGGAGGCCGGGATCACCGACTGGCCCACCTCCCCGGCCGAGTTCCTCGACGGTCTGAAGGCCGTCAAGTCCAGGACCGACGCGATCCCGTACTACACCAACTTCAAGGACATGTGGCCGCTGTCGCAGTGGACGGGCGCCGACGGCGCGGTCAGCTGCGACCCGCAGGCGACGACCAGGCTCGCCGAGGGCGACCCGTGGGCCGAGGGCGAGGACCTGCGCGTCGGCGACACCCTGCTGTACGACATCGTGCGCGGCGGCCTGATCGAGAAGGACCCGACGACCACCAACTGGGAGGGTTCCAAGCCCAAGCTGGCCAAGGGCGACATCGCCACGATGTGGCTGGGCTCCTGGGCGGTCACGCAGTTCCGGGCGGCGGCGGAGCAGGCAGGCGCGAACCCGGACGACATCGGCTTCATGCCGTTCCCGGCCCAGAAGGACGGGAAGTTCTGCGCGACGATGTCGCCCGACTACAACCAGGCCGTCAACATCAACTCGGACCACAAGGAAGCGGCCCGCGCCTGGGTCGACTGGTTCACCGAGAAGTCCGGTTACGCGGCCGACAACCTGGCCCTCTCGCCGGTCAAGGGCGCCCCCCTGCCCGAGGTGCTGCAGCCGTACGAGGACGCGGGCGTGAAGCTCATCGAGCTCGACGACGCGAAGGGCGCGGAGGTCAAGGAGATCGACAACCAGTCCGAGGTCGGCATCTACAAGCCCGACTACCGCCAGGATCTGGTGGACCTCGCCCGCGGCGCCAGGAAGGGCAGCCTCGACGACTTCCTGGCCGACCTGAGCAAGCGCTGGGAAGAGGCACGGAAGTCCTCGGGGTCCTGATGACGGACACGACCGAGAAGGCGGCGCGGCCGAAGGAGGCCGTGCCCGCCGCGACCACGGCACGCCCGAGGGCCCCGCGCGGCCTGCGCCTGAGGCGGGGCCTCACCCCGTGGCTCTTCCTCGCCGCCCCGCTGGTCCTGCTGATCACGTTCACGTACGCGCCGGTCGCCAACATGGTCGCGTACAGCTTCACCGACTGGGACGGCGTCAGCCCCGAGCTCAGCTACACGGGCGCCGAGAACTACGTCGAACTGTTCACCCGCCCCGAGCTGTTCGAGGTCTTCTTCGTCAGCGGCTACTACCTGGCCGCCTCGGTGGTGCAGATCGCCCTCGCGCTCTACTTCGCGACGGTCCTGAGCTTCAACGTGCGCTTCCGGAACTTCTTCAAGGGCGTGCTCTTCTTCCCGTACCTGATCAACGGGGTCGCGATCGGCTTCGTCTTCCTCTACTTCTTCCAGGACGGCGGCACCCTCGACTCCGTCCTGAGCCTGTTCGGTGTCCACTCGGACCGCGCCTGGCTGGGCACGCCCGAGTCCGCGAACGTGTCGCTGGCCGGAGTCTCCGTCTGGCGCTACACGGGCCTGAACTTCGTCCTGTTCCTCGGCGCGATCCAGTCCATCCCGGGGGAGTTGTACGAGGCCGCCGAGCTGGACGGGGCCACCCGCTGGCACCAGTTCCGGTACATCATCGCGCCCGGCATCAGGCCGGTGCTCAGCCTGACCGTCATCCTCTCCGTCTCCGGCTCGCTGTCGGCCTTCGAGGTGCCGTTCATCATGACCGGCGGCGCGACCGGCACGGAGACCTTCGTGATCCAGACGGTGAAGCTGGCCTTCCGGTTCAACAAGACCGGGCTCGCCTCGGCGGCCGCGATCGTGCTGCTGCTGATCATCCTGGCGGTGACGTGGGTGCAGCGGCGCCTCGTCCCGGACGACAAGGTGGATCTCGTATGAGCCGCACAGGCGTGACCCGCACAGGCGTGACCCGCGGAGGTGTCGCCCGGACCCTCACCCACCTGTCGCTGGTCGCCGCGAGCGTGGTCGTCCTGCTCCCCCTGCTCGTCGTCCTCCTCACCTCCCTCAAGTCCGAGAAGGAGATGGCGAACGACAGCGGGGCACTCCAACTCCCGGACGACCCGCTGAACTTCGACAACTACGTGACGGCGTTCCAGGACGGCCGGATGCTCTCGGCCTTCGGGAACACCGCCTTCATCCTGCTGTTCTCCGTCACCGGCACGGTGATCATCGGGTCGATGGCGGCGTACGCGATCGACCGCTACACGTTCCGCTTCAGGAAGCTGGTCGTCGCGCTCTTCCTGGTGGCCACGCTCGTACCCGGCGTGACCACCCAGGTCGCGACCTTCCAGATCGTCGACAGCTTCGGCATGTTCGACAGCCGCTGGGCACCGATCGTGCTCTACATGGGCACGGACATCGTCTCGATCTACATCTTCCTGCAGTTCGTACGGTCGATCCCGGTCTCCCTCGACGAGGCGGCGCGACTCGACGGCGCGGGCGCCTTCACGATCTACCGGAAGATCATCTTCCCGCTGCTGAAGCCGGCGATCGCCACGGTGGTCATCGTGAAGGGGATCACCGTCTACAACGACTTCTACATCCCGTTCCTGTACATGCCGTCCGAAGATCTTGGCGTGATCTCAACGTCCCTGTTCCGCTTCAAGGGCCCCTTCGGAGCGCACTGGGAGACGATCGCGGCGGGCGCGATCCTCGTGATCCTGCCGACCCTGATCGTCTTCCTGTTCCTGCAGCGCTACATCTACAACGGTTTTTCGAGGGGAGCCACGAAGTAGGGCGCCCCGCCGCGGCGCACGAGCGGCCGCCGTGAGTCCGAACCACTCACGGCGGCCGGCGCCCCTCGTTCAGTCCTGCGTCGGGGCCTTGGCCCTGGCGGCCAGCGCGGCCACCAACACCGGCGTGACCTGCTCGACCTGCCAGGGCCGGGCCCCGAAACCGGCGAGCGAGGCCGCCACGGACGCGGCGTCCGGCGTCGCGGGCGGCTCCCAGCAGACCCGTCGCACCGTGTCCGGAGTGATCAGGTTCTCCTGCGGCATGTTCAGTGTCTCCGCCAGCGCGGACACGGCGGCGCGCGCCGCCGACAGCCGGGCCGCCGCCTCCGGGTCCTTCTCGGCCCAGGCACGCGGCGGCGGGGGCCCCGCCAGCGGCTGCCCGGGCTGCGGCAGCTCCACGTCCGGCAGCTCCTTCGCCCGGTCCACGGCCGCCTGCCACTGCTCCAGCTGACGCCTGCCCATGCGGTGCCCGAAGCCGTTCAGCGCGGCGAGCGCGTGCACGTTGGCCGGCACGGCCAGCGCGGCCTCGACGATCGCGGCGTCACCGAGGACCTTGCCCGGCGAGATGTCCCGGCGCTGTGCCACCCCGTCCCGGGTCTGCCACAACTCCCGCACCACCGCCATCTGCCGGCGGCGGCGCACCTTGTGCATGCCCGAGGTGCGGCGCCACGGGTCCTTGCGCGGCTCCGGCGGGGGCGCCGAGGCGATCGCGTCGAACTCCTCGCGGGCCCACTCCAGCTTGCCCTGCCGGTCGAGCTCCTTCTCCAGCGCGTCCCGCAGGTCGACGAGCAGCTCCACGTCGAGCGCGGCGTAGCGCAGCCACGGCTCGGGCAGCGGCCGGGTCGACCAGTCGACGGCGGAGTGCCCCTTCTCCAGTACGAAGCCCAGGACCCCCTCGACCATGGCGCCGAGGCCGACCCGCGGGAAACCGGCGAGCCGGCCGGCCAGCTCGGTGTCGAACAGCCGGCCGGGGACCATACCTATCTCGCGCAGACACGGCAGATCCTGCGTGGCCGCGTGCAGCACCCACTCCACACCGGAGAGGGCCTCGCCGAGGCCCGACAGGTCGGGGCAGGCGACGGGGTCGATCAGCGCGGTGCCCGCGCCCTCGCGGCGCAGCTGCACCAGATACGCGCGCTGGCCGTAGCGGTAGCCGGACGCCCGCTCGGCGTCCACGGCGACGGGGCCGCTGCCGGCAGCGAACGCGGCGATCACCCCGGCGAGCGCGTCCTCGTCGGTGATCACCGGCGGAATTCCGTCGCGGGGCTCCAGCAAGGGGATCGGCGCCGGTTCGACGTCGTCCGGAGGAGCGCCTCCGGTGGTTCGCAGTGAACTGTCTGCTGCGGTCTCTTGGGCGTCGGTCACCTGTCAAGGGTATCTGTGTATGCACGACACCCGTCGACGGAACGTTCCGTCGACGGGCGTCAGAGGGTCGTAAACCAGTCAGGTCAGTGAATCCTGAATCAGCGGCGCGTCCTGGTTCGTGTGAATTCGTGTGAAGGGGAGGGTTCCGTGGGCGGTCAGTGGATGATTCCCGTGCGCAGGGCCACCGCCACCATGCCGGCGCGGTCGCCCGTGCCGAGCTTGCGGGCGATGCGGGCGAGGTGGCTCTTGACGGTCAGCGCGGACAGGCCCATCGAGACGCCGATGGCCTTGTTCGACTGGCCCTCCGCCACCAGCCGGAGCACCTCGACCTCACGGCCGGACAGCTCGCGGTAGCCGCCCGGGTGGTTCGGGGAACCCGGGGGGCGGCGGTGCATACGGGCGGCGGCCGAGCCGATGGGGGCGACGCCCGGCCGGGTGGGAAGCCCGACGTTCGTACGGGTGCCGGTGACGACGTAGCCCTTGACGCCGCCCGCGAGGGCGTTGCGTACGGCGCCGATGTCGTCGGCGGCGGACAGGGCCAGGCCGTTCGGCCAGCCGGCGGCCCGGGTTTCGGACAGGAGGGTGAGGCCGGAGCCGTCGGGGAGATGGACGTCTGCGACACAGATGTCGCGGGGGTTGCCGATGCGGGGACGAGCCTCCGCGACGGACGAGGCCTCGATCACGTCGCGAACACCGAGCGCCCACAGGTGGCGGGTCACGGTGGAGCGCACGCGGGGGTCGGCCACGACCACCATCGCGGTGGGCTTGTTCGGGCGGTAGGCGACCAGGCTTGCGGGCTGCTCGAGGAGAACGGACACCAGGCCTCCTGGGGTGCGGGACGGGGGACCGGCTGTGGGGATGAAGCCGGGACGAACCGTGCTTTCAAGGTCACAGAGGTCTTCGGCATCAAACACGTCCGCCTTTAGAGAATGATCACGATTTGGTGAGTAATAACTCGTGCAATTCGGACGGGCGATCGATCATCCGAAGATCGAAACGAGTTCGCTCCGCTTCGTTACGGGGCTGAAAGTGGTCGTATCGATAAAGGGTCAGAGCGTGTTCGGGCAGGGCCCGGTGCCCCGGGGGCGGGCCGGGACGTGTGGGGCGCGGGTCGTGTGTGGCCGGCCGCGCAGTTCCCCGTGCCCCTGAGAGGCGCGGGCAGGGGGTGCGGGCAGGGGTCGGAGGGCGCCCGCGGGTGGGATGTGGCTGGGCGCGCAGTTCCCCGCGCCCCTGGCGGGGCGGTCCCGGGATGTGGAAGCCGTGGCCTCGACAGAGAAACCCCGCCGCGGCCCGAAGACGGGCCGCGGCGGGGAGTCCTGTGCGGTGTGGGAGGGCCTGGTGGGGTGGGTCAGCGGGGCTGGGGGCCCCGGCGCTGGGGGAGGGTGACGATCGAGGCATCGCCGGGGGAGGCCGGGGGGAGGCCGGCGATCTGGGCGAGGAGGTCGCACCAGGAGGCCAGGTGGGAGGCCGTGTCGGGGACGCCGCCCAGTCCTTCGCGGGGGGTCCAGGAGGCGCGGATCTCGATCTGCGACGCCGAGGGGCGGTCCGCGAGACCGCCGAAGTAGTGGGAGCCGGCCCGGGTGACCGTGCCGCTGGGCTCGCCGTACGAGAGGCCGCGGGACTGGAGGGCGCCCGTCAGCCAGGACCAGCAGACCTCGGGAAGCAGCGGGTCGGCGGCCATCTCCGGCTCCAGTTCCGCACGGACCAGCGTCACCAGACGGAACGAGCCCTGCCAGGCGTCGTGCCCCGCCGGGTCGTGGAGCAGGATGAGGCGGCCGTCCGCCAGATCCTCGTCACCGTCGACGACCGTGGCCTCCAGCGCGTACGCGAACGGCGCGAGACGCCGCGGGGCCTTCGTCGGGTCGATCTCGATCTGCGGCCGCAACCGCGCGGCCCTCAGCGCATCGACGGCGGCTCGAAAAGGAAGCGGAGCCGCTTCCGTCGCATCCCGCTCCCCCTCCTTCGAGTCGTCCATTCCGCCAGCGCCGTCCGACAGTCGTCCCTGAGCCGCAGCCATGCGGGGAAGATTAAGGGGAACGGAGCCTCTGCGCAGGGAGAGACACCCGTGCGCCGGACCACTGTCCGGATCGTGTTGCCGAAAACGCCCCCGAACGCGCCGGTTCGCGGTGACCCGGGCCGGGACGTCCACCCGCCCGGCCCGGGCTTCCGGCGCCCCCGGGCCGTGCGAGACTTTTCGTCGTGAGCGCCATTGACCGCCCCAAGGGCCAGCAGCCGACCGCGACATACGACTCCGCCTTCCTCAAGGCGTGCAGGCGTGAACCCGTGCCGCACACGCCCGTGTGGTTCATGCGGCAGGCCGGGCGCTCACTGCCCGAGTACCTGAAGGTGCGCGAGGGCATCCCCATGCTGGAGTCCTGCATGCGGCCCGAGCTGGTCGCCGAGATCACCCTCCAGCCGGTCCGGCGGCACGACGTGGACGCGGCGATCTACTTCAGCGACATCGTCGTGCCCCTGAAGGCCATCGGCATCGACCTGGACATCAAGCCCGGCGTGGGCCCTGTCGTCGAGAAGCCGATCCGCACCCGTGCCGACCTCGCCCAGCTGCGCGACCTGACGCCCGACGACGTCTCGTACGTCACCGAGGCGATCGGGCTGCTCACCCGTGAGCTCGGTCCGACGCCCCTCATCGGTTTCGCGGGCGCCCCGTTCACCCTTGCCAGCTACCTCGTGGAGGGCGGCCCGTCCCGCAACCACGAGCACACCAAGTCGCTCATGTACGGCGACCCGCAGCTGTGGGCCGACCTGCTCGACCGGCTCGCCGACATCACGGCTGCCTTCCTGAAGGTGCAGATCGAGGCGGGCGCCTCCGCCGTCCAGCTCTTCGACTCGTGGGTGGGCGCCCTCGCTCCCGCCGACTACCGGCGTTCCGTGATGCCCGCCTCCACGAAGGTCTTCGAGGCCGTCGAGGGATACGGCGTCCCGCGCATCCACTTCGGTGTCGGCACGGGCGAGCTGCTCGGGCTCATGGGCGAGGCGGGTGCCGATGTCGTCGGCGTCGACTGGCGGGTGCCGCTCGACGAGGCCACGCGGCGGGTCGGCCCCGGCCGGGCGCTCCAGGGCAACCTCGACCCCGCTGTCCTCTTCGCCCCGACCGAGGTCGTCGAGGAGAAGGCGCAGGAGGTTCTCGACGCCGCCGCGGGGCTGGAAGGGCATGTGTTCAACCTCGGGCACGGTGTGCTGCCGTCGATGGATCCGGACGCGCTGACGCGGCTCGTGGAGTACGTCCACACGCGCACGGGGCGCTGACGCTTCGCGGATGCCGTCCGCGGCGGGCAGTCTGCGGCGGGCGGCCTGCTCGGGCCCGCGGGCCGCGGGCTGGTGCCGGTGAGGGCTTGCCATGCGGCTTCCCGCGCCCGTGACGGGGCGGGACCGGCTCACCAGCGGGGGCGGGCCCGTCTGCCCCACAGCAGGCCCCGGGGTTCGGGTGGGGGCGGCGTGCCCCGGCGCAGCGGCCAGGCGAGGAGCATGCCCGCCAGGAAGCCCACCACGTGGGCGACGTACGCGACGGTGCCGGCCGCCGAGACGCCGCCGCCGGACGAGTACACCGCCTGGAGGGCGAACCAGAAGCCCAGCACGATCCAGGCGGGCAGACGCAGGGGCAGGAAGATCAGGAACGGGACCAGGACCCAGACCCTGGCCTTCGGATAGAGCACCAGATAGGCGCCCAGCACACCGGCGATCGCGCCCGACGCGCCGATCAGCGGGTCGGCCGAGTCGGCGTTCACGAGGGCGAAGCCGTAGGCCGCCGCGTAACCGCAGGCCACGTAGAACAGCGTGTAGCGGATGTGGCCGAGACGGTCCTCGATGTTGTTCCCGAAGATCAGCAGGAAGAGCATGTTGCCGAGCAGGTGCACCCAGCCGCCGTGCAGGAACATCGCCGTGAGGACCGACAGCTGGGGCGACTTGTCGTAGCCGGGCGGGCCGACGACGCAGCCCGGGCCGCCCGGGCCCACGCCGACGTCGCCGGTGGGGACCGTCGGCGGGGTCCGGCCGTGGATCAGCTCCTGCGGCACGGCCGCCCAGTGGTCCAGGAACGCCTGCAGATGGCACAGCTGGGCCAGACCGCTCTCGCCGGTGAGTGAGCTCGCCACCCCCGGAGTGGCCAGGAAGACCACGAAGTTGGCGGCGATGAGCGCGTACGTCACATACGGCGTGCGGCGTGCCGGGTTCACGTCATGAACAGGGATGACCACGGGGAAATCCTGCCCCCGTTCGAGGACTCTGAACGGGGGCGCGGATGCGTGCGTATGTTTCGGCAACCGCCCGTGATCCCAGCAATACGTGAGGAACAGGTCATGAACGACCGAGTCACTCAGCCGTTGATCGCCACGCCGGACGGCGAGGCGGAGCTCGCCGTCGTACTCCGGCTGTCGTGGGAGGACGTGGCCGCGCTCGGCCAGGAGGCCGGCCGGCTGGCCGCGAGCATGCAGCGGCCCGTGTCGTTGGACGAGGCCGCGAGCCATCGGCTGCGGAGTCGGCAGGCCGGGTCGCACGCGCGCCCGCAGGCCGCCGCCGCGGCGATGCCGCCGCCCGCGGTGTCGGCGGTCTCTTCGCTGCAGCGGTCGCCGGGGGAGCAGGCGCGGCAGGCGATAGAGAAGATCAACGGCAACGGGGCGGCACAGGGGGCCTGAGGGGTGGCCCCCTCCGGCTGACCGGGGTGTCGGGCCGACGTTCGGCTCACCGCCGGTGGGGGCTTGTTGCGCAGTTCCCCGCGCCCCTGAGGGAGGGGCGCTGTCGGGCTGGGATTTGGCTGACCGCCGGTGGGGGCTTGTTGCGCAGTTCCTCGCGCCCCTGAAGGGGGGTGGTGGTTGCGGGGGATCTGTGGGTTACGTGGTGCTTCTCACCGCTGCTGTTGCCTTGCGGGCCGCTACCAGGATGGGGTCCCAGACCGGGGAGAACGGTGGGGCGTAGCCGAGGTCCAGGGACGTCATTCGTTCCACCGTCATGCCTGCCGTGAGGGCCACCGCGGCGATGTCGACGCGTTTGCCGGCGCCCTCGCCGCCGACGATCTGGACGCCGAGGAGGCGGCCGGTGCGGAGTTCGGCGAGCATCTTCACCGTCATGAGGTCGGCGTTCGGGTAGTAGCCCGCGCGGCTCGTCGACTCGATGGTGACCGACTCGAACCGCAGGCCCGCCCGGTGCGCGTCCTTCTCGCGCAGGCCGGTACGGGCGATCTCCAGCTCGCAGACCTTGCTCACCGCCGTGCCGACGACACCGGGGAACGTGGCATAGCCCCCGCCGGCGTTCGAGCCGATGACCTGGCCGTGCTTGTTGGCGTGGGTGCCCAGCGCGATGTGGCGTTCGCGGCCCGAGACCAGGTCGAGGACCTCGACGCAGTCCCCGCCCGCCCAGATGTTCTCGTGGCCGCGCACCCGCATCGCCAGGTCCGTCAGCAGCCCGTCATGGTCGCCGAGCGGCAGCCCCGCGGCCTCGGCGAGCGTGGTCTCCGGGCGGACGCCGATGCCGAGGACCACCACGTCCGCCGGGTACTCGGCGTCCTCCGTGGCGACCGCGCGGACCCGCCCGTCCTCACCGGTCAGGATCTTGGTGACCTCGGCGTCGTTCACCATCGTGATGCCGAGGCCCTCCATGGCCTCGTGCACCAGACGCCCCATGTCCGGGTCGAGCGTGGACATGGGCTCCCGGCCACGGTTGACGACCGTCACCCCGTATCCGCGCTTGATCAGCGCCTCGGCCATCTCCACACCGATGTAGCCCGCGCCGATCACGACCGCGCGGCGGCCCGCCGTACGGGACAGCGTGTCGATGAGGGCCTGCCCGTCGTCGAGGGTCTGCACCCCGTGCACCCCGGGGGCGTCGATGCCGGGCAGCGGCGGCCGCACCGGGCGGGCGCCCGTCGCGATCACGAGCTTGTCGTACGCCGTCCACACCTCGGCCCCGGACTCCAGGTCCCGGGAGCGTACGCGGCCGCCCTCGACGTCGAGTTCCGTGACCTCCGTACGCATCCGAAGGTCGATCTCGCGGGCCCGGTGCTCCTGCGGCGACCTGGCGATCAGCTGGTCCCGGTCCGAGACGTCACCGCCCACCCAGTAAGGGATGCCGCACGCCGAGAAGGAGCTGAAGTTGCCCCGCTCGAAGGCGACGATCTCCAGCTCCTCAGGGCCCTTCAGACGGCGTGCCTGGGACGCGGCGGACATGCCCGCCGCGTCCCCTCCGACGACCACCAGACGTTCCTTCGTGCGGCTCGCGCGACTCATGCTCATGCGAACACGCTACGGCGGCCCCGCATTTCGGTCCCGCCGAGGCTCGCTCAGTCCTTGTCGTCGTGCTCCGGGCGGACGGGCGGCGCGACCGGCAGGGAACCCGTGCCGGTGCCCGCACCCGGGGTCGCCGCGACCGGGCGGCCCGGCGTCCGGCCGCGCAGGAAACGCACCCAGAGGAACAGCAGCAGCGCCGCGCCCACCAGGAAGGGCAGCACCGCGCCCAGCGCCAGCCCGATCCAGCGGAACATGGTGACGAACGCGTCCCAGCCGCCCCCGAGCGCGTCCGCGAAACCGGGATCGTCGTCCTCGGCGGCCTTCTTCACCGGGGTCTCCGACAACGACAGCGTGATCGTGGCCAGACTCGTACGGTCCTTCAGTGAGGCCTGCTGAGCCAGCAGCGACTCCAGGTCGGCCTGACGGCTGCTCAACTCGCCCTCGAGGGTGACCACATCGCTCAGCTTGGTCGCCCGGTCCATCAGCTCGCGGATCCGCGCCACGCTGGCACGCTGCGTCTTGACGCGGCTCTCCACGTCGACGACCTGCTCCGTGACGTCCTGCGCCTTCGCCTTGAGGTCGACGAGCCTGCCCGAGCCCTCCAGCTCCTTGCGCACCGCCTCGTACTCCTCCGCCGGGACCCGCAGGACGACCCGGGAGCGCTCGCGGCCCTTGGAGTCGCGGTCGGTGGTCTCGTTGCCGACCATGCCTCCCGCGTTCTCGACCACGGTGCGGGCCTCGGCGAGGGACTTCGGCACATCCTTGACCTGCACGGTCAGGGTCGCGGTGTGGATGACGTGGGTGGTGAGCCGCGTCGGCGCGGCAGCCTGGTCACCCTTGCCGCTGCTCGCGGCGCTGTCGGCGGCGCCAGCGCCCGCCTCCGCCTGCGCCTCGTTCGGCGCGGCGGCGTCGGCGCCCGCTGCCGACTTCCCACCGTCGTCGCTGTCGGCTGCGCCCGTGCACCCCGTGAGCGCGAGGGCGCCGGCGAGCAACAGCCCCGAAAGGATCCGGACAGGTCGTGCCGACCGGCGCCCGGTCGTACCACTGCCACGCGTCTGCATGTCTGCTCCCCCGAGGGTGTCGTGATGACTTACGTTCCTTCGACGCCGGAGCCCCGCGAGACGTTGGACGGATCCGGTTCCGAAGCGGTCACGGTCCGGACTCGGCATGGACACCCCCGGCCGGCACCGGGGCCCGCGGGACTGTCGGCGCGGTCTGGGACAGTTGGGGACATGCACGCAGACACACGTACGGGCACGGGTCACGTCGTCGTCGTCGGGGGTGGCATCGCCGGTCTGGCCGCCGCCCACCGGCTGCTGGAAGGCGGGGCGCGTGTGACCGTCCTGGAAGCCTCGGACCGGCTCGGCGGAAAGCTGCTGCCGGGCCGGATCGCGGGCGCCCGCGTCGACCTCGGCGCCGAGTCGATGCTCGCGCGACGGCCCGAGGCGGTGGCGCTCGCCCGCGAGGTGGGCCTCGCGGACCGGCTCAGGACACCGGCGACGGCGAGCGCCTCCCTCTGGACGCGCGGGGCCCTGCGGCCCATGCCCAAGGGCCATGTCATGGGCGTCCCCGGGGACGCGGCCGCCCTCTCCGGAGTCCTCTCCGACGAGGGCCTGCGCAGGATCGAGCGCGACCGCGACCTGCCGCGCACCGAGGTCGGTGACGACGTGGCGGTGGGGGAGTTCGTCGCGGAGCGCCTCGGCCGCGAGGTCGTCGACCGCCTCATCGAGCCCCTGCTCGGCGGGGTCTACGCGGGCGACGCGTACCGCATCTCGATGCGCTCGGCCGTCCCCCAGCTCTTCGAGGCGGCCCGCACGCACACCTCGCTCACGGAGGCGGTCCGCGAGATCCAGGCGAAGGCGGCGCGCAGCCAGCAGACGGGCCCGGTCTTCATGGGCATCGAGGGCGGCATCGGGCAGCTGCCGCTCGCCGTCGCCGAGTCGGTGCGCGCCCGGGGCGGCGAGATCGTCACGGGGGCGCCGGTCACGGAGCTGCGGCGCACCGAGGACGACCCGGCC
>NZ_JAHRIB010000058.1 GCF_019090165.1 Streptomyces sp. BV286 | reverse complement strand
TGACCACCGCGTCCCCGGAGCGGGACGTCGTGCCGCTGGGCCCGGTGGCGGCCGTCGGAGGTTCGGCGGCAGCCCGCTGCGGGCCGGTCGCCGCGTCACCCGAGCCGGTCGCCGCCTCACGCGAAGAGGGCAACGTCCCGCTGGAACCACCGGCGGACGCGGCAGGGGGCTTCGCCGGGCGGGGACCGGTCGGCGCTTTGGCGGGCTCCGCTGCCGGCTGACCGGAACGAGCCGCCGCCCGCTGGACGTTGACCCCGGAGCCGGAGCCGGAGCCGGAGCCGGAGCCGGAGCCGGAGCCGGAGCCGGTGGGGCTGGTCGGGCCGGTCGGAGAGTTGCCGGAGGAGGGCGCCGCCTTCTGGGCGCGCCCCGGGGAGGTGCCGTCGCCGTCGGCCGTCGCCTCAGGAACGGGTGTCGTCCGCGCGCGCTCGGGAGGCGCGCCACGGGAGCCCGTCGTGGCCCGCTGGACGCCGACCGTCGCCGCGCCGGGCCCGGCCGTCGTGCGGTCAGGGCCAAGAGGTCCCGGACCAGGCCTGGTTGTCGTCGGCCGGACGGCATCGGCGGCCGCTGTGCTGCCGCCCGCGCGCGATGCCGTACCGGCGGAACCGCTCGCGCGGTCGGCAGGGCCGGCTGGTGAACCGCTCGGGGCAGACGCCGGGCCGCCGGGGCCGGTCCCCCCGCCCGCGGAGCCGGTACCGGGGGCAGCGGTCGGAGCCGCTGTGACCGCGGGCCCGCCCGCCGGGCGGCCGGAACCGGCCGTCGCCCGCTGGACGTTGCCCACCGCACCGCCGGAACGGGGCGCCGAACCGCCGGGGCCGGCCGCCGTACCGCCCGCTCCGGTCGCACGGCTGCCGGAGTCCGCCGCCGTGCCCCCACCGGATGCCGCGCTGCCGGGAGCGGCAGAAGTCGGGTTGCGCGGGCCGGCCGGTGCGCCGACCGGGTCGGCACCCGGGGCCCGCTCGGTGTCGACCGCCGCCCTCGAAGGGAGCCCTCCCGGTCCGGCCGGGGCCGGGCCCGAGGCCGACGTCTCACGGTCGGACGTCGTGCGGTCGGACAGCGCCCCGCCCGCTGCAGCAGACTTGCCCGCAGCCGACTCGCCCACCGCCGAACCGCCCGCCCCCGAACCGCCCGCCGTCGTACGGCCCGATGTGCCGTCGGCACCCGGAACCTCCCGCCGTGCCACCGGCAGGGACCGGCGCTGCACCGCGGGCGGGGTGGACGCCCTGGTCAACGGGTTCGTCCGCTGCGGCTGTATCCGCGAAGGGGACTGGGGTCGGGGCTGGCCCCGGGGCGGCACAGGGGTCACCCGTGGCCCCGAGGGGCGGGCAGCCGTGACCGGACGTGCCGCGCGCTGTACCGGGTGTGCGTCGCCACTCCCGTCGCCAGGAGCCTCGGTCGCTTCGGAGGAGGCGGCCGCCACCGGCAGGGTGCGCGAGGGCGGTTCGAGCCCGGGGACGGGCCGCGCCGAGGTGGTGAGCGCGTTCCTGACCAGCCCGCCCGGTGCCCCGTCGAGGACGGCATGGGACAGGGTTCCGGTGAAGGACGGGTTCTGCCAGGTGCTCAGCCGTCCGCCGAACCCGGAGTCCGCGACACCGGTCCGTCCCACGGCGGCCCGCTGGATCGGCGGCAGCCCCGCCCAGCCGATCACCGGAACCGGCCCGGACTCCGCGGCCGTACCGCTGCCGGAATCCGCGCCCGCGCCTGTGCCGGTGCCTGTGTCTCTGCCCGTACTCGCGGAGACTGAACTGTCGTTCCCGGGAGCCGGGTTCGCGTCCGGGGCCGGTGTCGTCACGGGACCCCGGTTCGTCCCGGAGCCGCCCCTCAGCCGGTCGAGGAAGCCCACCGATCAGCCCTCCGCCCCGCCCCGGGTCACCAGGGACGCGATCTGTTCCGTGAAGCGGCGGCGGTCCTGGTGTTCGAGGTCCAGGATCTCCTCCAGGCTCCAGTGGAAGTGGTAGGCGACGTACGCGATCTCCTGGTGCAGCCGGTCGGTCGCGTACGTCACGATTCCCCCAGGCGGCTCCCGCCGAGTTCGACCTCGAAGGGCTCCGAGCAGTGGGGGCACTCCACGGCCGCGCGGGTGTGGCCCTCGGCGTTGACCTGACGGTAGAAGTCCTGAAGGAACGCGAGGTCGGAGGCGAACATGTTCTCCACCACCCCGTCGTGCACCGACGGAAGCGTGCCGAGGCTGGTGATGACCCGGCCCAGCAGCACCACGGACAGATACGCCGGGTTCTCCTGGACGCGGACGTCCCGCAGCGGGATCAGCTCGTCCCGGGCCGTGGCGAGACGCATCACGCCGTCGCGGTGGACGTTCCCCGACGCGTCGACGTATCCGCGGGGCAGCTCGAAGGGGAACTCCGTCCGAAGCTGCTGCGGCACCGACACCGGAGCGGGCGGGGGTGCGGGCACCGGAGCGGCCGTCTGCTCCGGTGCCGCCACCGGCCCGGGCGCGGGCGCGTCCACGACGGGACCCGCCCCCGCCCTGGCAGCCGTACGCCGCATTACTCGATGACCAGTTCTTCGAAGACGATGGTCACGGTCTCGGTGAGCGGGGAGGCCTCGCCGGCCTTCAGGGCGCTGGCGTCGATCTTGCTGCACCAGGCGTTGCGCATGTTGTACCGCTTCACCGGGTTGTTCTGGTAATCCATCATGATGATGGAGGCGTCCTTGCGGGCCGTGCTCATCTGCCCGGCGATCGAGTCGTTGATCCACGTCGTGAACGCCGGTGACTGGGTCATTCCGCGCACCACGGTGCACTGGCCGTCCTTCTGCACACCCGGCATGAGGCTGACCTCGGGCTTGCCCTGCGCCGAGTTCGACAGGTGCTTGATGACGTCCTGCTCGATGGTGAGGCCGTTGACCTCCGCGAGGTACTCGACCATCACGCCGTCGATCTGGAGGCCGAAATTGTGTGAAGTGAGGCTGTCACCCGGCTGGAGACTCATCTGTTCTCTGTCCTTCTGAGGGGTCGTGACAATGGCTTACGAGGCAAAGGCGCAGGCGGGCCGGGCCTACTCCTCGAGCTCTCCGCTGCCGCTGGAGAACTGCGCCAGCCGGAAGATCACGAACTCGGCGGGCTTGACCGGCGCGATGCCGATCTCGCAGATGACCCGGCCGAGGTCGACCGACTCCGGGGGGTTGGTCTCCTCGTTGCACTTGACGTAGTAGGCCTCTTCCGGCCGCTGGCC
Organism: Streptomyces sp. BV286; assembly: GCF_019090165.1. GTDB lineage: Bacteria > Actinomycetota > Actinomycetes > Streptomycetales > Streptomycetaceae > Streptomyces. The sequence continues at coordinate 3,087 of NZ_JAHRIB010000058.1, read as the reverse complement.
GAAGAGGGCGCCGCTGCGCCACTCGTTGACGAGGAACGACGAGACGTTGCGCCGGATCCTGGCCCACAGGTTGTGGTCGTTCGGCTCGAACACCACCCACTGGGTGCCGAGCAGGATCGACTCCTCCAGGTAGTTGAAGTACCGGCGGATGTTGAGGTAGCGCCAGGCCGGGTCGGAGGACATGGTGCGGGCGCCCCAGACGCGGATGCCGCGGCCCGGGAAGGCGCGGATGCAGTTGACGCCGATGGGGTTGAGCAGGTCCTGCTCGCCGCGGGTGATCTGGAGCTCCAGGTCCACCGCGCCGCGTACGACCTCGTTGGCGGGCGCCTTGTGCACACCGCGCTCGAAGTCGTTGCGGGCCCAGATGCCGGCGACGTGGCCGCTCGGCGGGATCACGCGGGACTGGCCGGTCGCCGGGTCGAAGACCTTGACCCAGGGGTAGTACAGGGCCGCGTACTTGGAGTCGTAGCCCGCGGTCTCCTGACGCCAGACCCGGATCTGACGGGCGTTCAGGCCGGGCGGCGGGTCGATGATGGCGACCCGGTCGCCCATCAGCTCGCAGTGCGCGATCAGACCGAGCTGGACCGCCTTCACGGCCTCCAGGTCGATCGCGCCGCGCTGGTAGGCGGCCATCAGGTCGGGGACGGCGACCATGGAGACCTCGTCGACGGCCTCCAGGCCGCCGAAGCCGGTGCGGTCGGCGGAGTCACCGAGGTAGTGGGCCGGGCCGGGGTGGGCGTCGCTCGTCCCGGACGGGGCGACGGGGGCGGGGGCCGCGGGGGCCGCCAGCGCCACGGTCTGGTTCTCGGGCCGCGCCAACTGGGCCGCGGGCGCGGACTCCTGGACGGTGATGAGCTTGGAGCGCTCCTTCACCTGCGTGACGACGTAGTTGCGGCCGCCCTTCTTGGCGGTCACGTCGAACGTCTCGACGGGCTTGTCGCCGTCCTTGACGATCAGCTTGAAGCGCTCGGCGGGGCCCTCGCCCTCGGGGTCGGCGACCTCGACGCTGAGCGAGCCGCCGGCGACGGCGGTGACGCTGAAGGTGCCGAGCTGCTTCGGCTCGCCCGCCGGGAGCGCGGCCGGTGCGGCGGAGCCGGAGACGGCGGCCGGGGAGGCGGCGCCTGCCGCGCCCTCGGCCGTGCCGCCGACCCGCACGACGTACGCGGCGCTGCCGCCGTTGTTGAAGAACCCGTACACGGAGTGCGCGAGGTAGTAGCCGTCGGTGAAGTCGCCGAAGGCCGCGACGTACTGGGACCAGTTGGTCACCAGGGTCGGCTCGTTCAGCGGACCGGCCGGCGCGAGCCCGACGAAGGCCGCCACCGATGTGCCCACCCCCTCGATGGGACGCGAGCCGCTGGCCACCTCCTCGACGTATACGCCGGGTGACAGGTAGGACGGCATGCTCTGCTCTCCTCGGGGTACGAGACAGGTCTTCTCTCACCCTCACGCGCGAAGCGCGTCCATTGAAACGTCCTCCGGGACCAGTTCGGGGGCAGAACTGTTGCCCGGAGGGGCACGAGGGTGCAAACGGTGAGGGCCCGCTGCCCTCACGGCTGCCCTGAAGTACCTTTCGCGGCCGCGGTGCCGTCCGCTAAGCCTTGAAGGCTGTTGTACCCGTCTTCGAGGGGAGCCCCCGTGCGCGCGCAGGACAAGGAGACCGACAGGGCCCGCGGCCGGGTCGGTGAGGGCCGCCCGCCGGGGCGCGTCCCGGTGCCGGGGCCCGCCTCCCGCGTCCTGGCACTGCAGCGTGCCGCAGGCAACGCGGCGGTGGCCCGTGCCGTCGAGGAGCAGCGGCACGAGCACGGAGCGAACTGCGGGCACGGCCCGTCCGTCCAGCGTTCCGCGGTGCACAAGGTGCTGAGTTCGCCGGGCCAGACGATGGACGGAACGCTGCGGAACGAGATGGAAGGCCGGTTCGGCGGCGAGGACTTCAGCGGCGTACGCCTCCACACGGACTCGGCGGCCCTCGACTCCGCAGCGGAGATCGGGGCGCTCGCGTACACCTCCTTCCCGCACGTGGTGTGGGACGGCCGGGACAAGCAGGTACTCGCCGAAGAGCTGCACCACATCGGCCAGCAGAGCCGGGGGCCGGTGCCCGGCACCGACAACGGCGACGGCCTGATGATCTCCGACCCGAACGACTGGGCGGAGGTCGAGGCGGGGGATGTCGCGCGGCAGGTGATGGCTGGGCCCGCGCCGGAGCGGATCGCGCACGGCGGGTTGGAAGGCGGTGGCGCGGCGGGCCCGGAGGCATCCTCCGTGCAGCGGGCAGCCATCTCCGTGCAGCGGAAGCCGAGCGGGCGGCCGACGGTGCACGACCCCGGGGGCGACTGGGAGGCGCATCAGACGACCGGCCGCTCAGACGGCGCGCTCGTGCTCAGTGGCCACGGCTCGTGGAACAAGAACACCCCGGACTTCAGGGTGCCCGCGGGCACCAGGGTCCACCTGTACTGCCAGCACGGAAACACCGTGCTGGACTCCAGTGGCGGTCTGGTGGAAACAGGTGGAGACATCCAGCCGTCCAGCTCGCGGGACGGGCGCCACACCGTTCCGGACTACACCCTCCACGTTCCGACCGGGCTCGACATTCACGGCAGTCCGGTGGCCGTGACACCGGCCGGCACCGGATACCGGGTGCAACTTGACCCGACTCAGCCGGCCACCATCATGGTGACCTCTCTCCGAGACCCTCAAATCGCCGGCCGGAGCATCACGTTCACGCGCGACGTCCAGCTGTCGGCCATTCTGAAGGCCAACATGGGAGACGTTCACATGGCGGCATGCCGGCACATGGAGATTCCGGCCATGCAGGGGAGGACGCGGAACCAGGACTAGATCCACCTGCCGGTCCGGATGGTCCAAGCGGCCCTCCAGGAGCGTCGCGGAGGGCACGCAGTTGTGTACGGACGCCTCCTGACCGCGTGCCACTCACCGCGTAGCGTCCGAGGGTGAGCCTTTGGACCTCCCTGGAACCCGCCTCCGCGACTGTGGACCCGGGTGGTAGTACGACTGTGCGGTTGCGTGTGCGCAATACCGGTGACGTGGTCGATGAGTACCGCTTCGAGGCGGTTGGTGATCTGGCGCCCT
>NZ_JAHRIB010000057.1 GCF_019090165.1 Streptomyces sp. BV286 | reverse complement strand
GCCGGGACGACCGTCGTGACGGCGAGCGCGGTGGCGACCGTGGCGGGTTCCGTCGCGACGACCGTCCCTCGGGCGGCTTCAACCGCGACCGCCGCGACGGCGACCGCCCGACGGGCGGCGGCTTCCGCCGGGACGACCGTCCGGCCGGCCACCGTGGCAGCGACCGTCCGTTCAACCGTGACCGCCAGGGCGACCGCCCCGCGGGCGGTGGCTTCCGCTCCGGCAGCCACGACCGCCCCTACGGCCGTCGTGACGACCACCGTGGTGCCGGTTCCGGTTCTGGTTCCGGCTCCTCCTTCCGCCGCGACGACAAGCCGCGCTGGAAGCGCAACGGCTGACGGCCGCTGACGCCGTAGCACTCGAAGGGCCCGGACGACTTCGGTCGGCCGGGCCCTTCGGCGTGTGTCGGTAGTGCTTTCTGGCCATGATTTCCGGCCAGTTGCCTGCCTCTGTGGCGCATATCACATGCCTGGCAAGGGAATTGCTGGGGGCATGACAGATGACGCCAGAGTGAGTGGGAGTGGGCTGTCGGACGAAGAGCGGCTGGCCCAGCTCGGATACACCCAGGTTCTCGCCCGCCGGATGTCGGCGTTCTCCAACTACGCGGTCTCGTTCACGATCATCTCGGTCCTGTCGGGCTGCCTGACGCTCTATCTGTTCGGCATGAACACCGGCGGGCCCGCCGTGATCACCTGGGGCTGGGTCGTGGTCGGGCTCATGACCCTGTTCGTCGGGCTCGCGATGGCCGAGATCTGTTCGGCGTACCCGACGTCCGCGGGCCTGTACTTCTGGGCCCACCGGCTGGCGCCGCGGCGGACGGCCGCGGCCTGGGCGTGGTTCACGGGCTGGTTCAACGTCCTCGGCCAGGTCGCGGTGACCGCCGGCATCGACTTCGGGGCGGCCTCGTTCCTGGGCGCGTACCTGAACCTGCAGTTCGACTTCGAGGTCACCCCCGGCCGCACGATCCTGCTCTTCGCCGGCATCCTCGTCCTGCACGGCCTGCTGAACACCTTCGGCGTACGCATCGTCGGCCTCCTCAACAGCGTCAGCGTGTGGTGGCACGTCGTGGGCGTGGCGCTCATCGTGGGCGCGCTGACGTTCGCGCCGGACCGCCACCAGTCGGCGTCCTTCGTCTTCACGGAGTTCGTGAACAACACGGGCTGGGGCAGCAGCTTCTACGTGGTGCTGCTCGGCCTGCTGATGGCCCAGTACACCTTCACCGGGTACGACGCCTCGGCGCACATGACGGAGGAGACGCACGACGCGTCCACGGCCGGCCCCAAGGGCATCGTCCAGTCCATCTGGACGTCGTGGATAGCGGGCTTCGTCCTCCTCCTCGGCTTCACCTTCGCGATCCAGTCGTACGACAGTGCCCTCGGCTCGCCGACCGGGGTGCCGCCCGCCCAGATCCTCCTGGACGCGCTCGGCGCGACCGCGGGCAAGCTCCTCCTGCTGGTGGTGATCGGCGCCCAGCTGTTCTGCGGCATGGCGTCGGTGACCGCCAACTCCCGCATGATCTACGCCTTCTCGCGCGACGGGGCGCTGCCCTTCTCGCACGTGTGGCACACCGTGAACCCGCGCACGCGCACGCCCGTCGCGGCCGTGTGGCTCGCCGCCCTGGGCGCGCTGGTCCTCGGCCTGCCGTACCTGATCAATGTGACCGCGTACGCGGCGGTGACGTCCATCGCCGTGATCGGCCTCTACATCGCGTACGTCATCCCGACGCTGCTGCGGCTGCGCAAGGGCGAGGGCTTCGAGAGGGGTCCGTGGCACCTGGGCCGCTGGTCCCGCCCGATCGGCGTCGTGGCGGTCGTCTGGGTCGGCGTCATCACGGTCCTCTTCATGCTGCCCCAGGTCTCCCCGGTCACCTGGGAGACCTTCAACTACGCCCCCGTCGCCGTCCTGGCCGTCCTCGGCTTCGCCGCGGCGTGGTGGTTCGCCTCGGCCCGGCACTGGTTCCTCAACCCGGACCACGAACGCACCCGCGCCCGCGAGGCGGCCCGCAAGGGAGCCCCGGATCCGGTCGATCCGTGAGGTTCCGCGCTCCACGGCGCGGCCGGGACACCGATACCCGATCGGAGTCCCGGCCGCGTCCGGCTATGCTCGTTCCTGGCATCGACGCGGGTCGGTGCGTGTACCGGCGCAGGTCGGTGCACGGACCCTTAGCTCAATTGGCAGAGCAGTGGACTTTTAATCCATTGGTTGTGGGTTCGAGTCCCACAGGGTCTACAGATTGTAGGCGGGGGGTATGCCCTCTGACCTGCTATGCAGCGTCCGGGTCGGCTTCGGTCGGCTCGGGCGCAGACTCGTTTCCGGGCCTCTGCGTGAGCGATGCTTGAGCGGATGTTCGAGGGTGCAAGCCAAGGAACACGGCTGCGACAGCTGCTGGGCGATCTGCACGGCTCACGACACGCCGATGACCACCCGCTTCGGCGAGGGCCACTGGATCTACGGTATGAGCGCGAGACGCACATAGCGGTGGCGGCAAGGGGGCGGTCATGGACGCATCTGAAGACACACTCGTTGTGTTGACGGCATTGCCCTTGGAGCGTAGGGCAGTGCGTCGCCTGCTGGAGGGGCTTGAGAGAGTCGACCAAGCGGGCACGGTGTTCGAGCGAGGTCGGCTCCCGGGAACGTCCTGGACGGTCTATCTGGCCGCCACTGGACCGGGGAACGACTCCGCGGCGGTGATCACTGAGCGGGCCATCAATTTCGTACGTCCCCAGGCCGTCTTCTTCGTCGGTATCGCGGGGTCGCTCAAGCCCGATGTCTCCCCGGGCGACGTGGTCGTGGCTTCTGAGGTGTATGCGTACCACGGAGGCAAGGAGAGCACGGCAGGGTTCAAAGGACGTCCCCGCAGCTGGGAAACCACCCACCACCTTCAACAGGTAGCCATGCACGTGGACAGCGTGGATGACTGGCGGGGGCGACTGTCGGAAACGGAACGAGACACGACCCAGGTGTATTTCAAGCCCATTGCCGCTGGCGACCTGGTGCTGGATGCGCCGGCAGGGTCGCCATCCCGAGTCCTCTTGGACCAGAACTTCAACGACGCCGTGGCTGTGGAGATGGAAGGCGCAGGTTTCGCCAATGCCGCCACCAAGGCGGGGGTCCCCTTCCTTCTGGTTCGTGGGATCAGCGACATGGCGAACGGAACCAAACAGAGCACCGACGGTGCCGGCATGCAGGAAGCCGGAGCGCAGCATGCGGCTCTCTTCTTGACGGAAGTGATCGCCCAGTTCCAACCCGCGAATACGGCTGCGCGCCTCGCGTTGGCTGCTCCCGGACAGCCCACCGACGAGCTGATCTGGCAACCTCTCGATCAGCCCGCACGCGTGGCTTGGTACAGGGAAATCGTGCCGTCGAGTGTCTCCATCAGCGGTCCCTCCTTGCTGGAGATCCACTTGGCGCCCATTTTGATGACGAGCAGGGTTACTGCAATCCGCATGCGGGAGTTGGCCGATGAATTGGTGAACCTGGGCCGCGCTAGCGGGTTCTTCTCGAACACGGAGCACGTTGAGGTACACGCCGGCGCCGAGATGACGATGGCATCTGTGGTGGGTCGCCACGGGCGATCAGCAGGGCTGGCGATCACTAGGTCCGGCCAGCGGAGTGTTTGGGAAGCCCTGCCGCAGCCGGGTTTCGCCCACGTGCTCGACGAGGAGCACGCCCGGGAGCGAATTACCGCTCTGTTGTCGTTGCTGGAGGCTGTCGAGGTACCGACGGCTTCCGCCTACGCGCCGGCGATCGGCATCGAGAAACCGAGGATGGTGATGATTGGGCGCCTCAGCGCGGTCGATCCCAATCGAGCCACCTTCTCGCACAGGAGCGACACTCCCGTGAGGGTCGATCCGGAAGAAGCGGTCACCGCCGCGATGCTCGTCGGCCGCAGCAGCGAGCTGGCCCAGGAGCTGACCGTTCGCTTGATCCTCGCCTTCCGTGGGTCCAGCAGCTAGGTTGCTCGCGGCTTACCGGCCTTCCGTGCGGCGGCGCGAGGGACCAGAGCCGCAGCCTTCTCGGCGACCTCACGGGCCAACTCCGGGAGCAGGCTCGTGTACGTGTCGGAGGTCAGCGCGATGGTGGAGTGGCGCAGCATCTCCTTCACCGCGTGGATCCTCGCGCGGATATAGGCGGCCCTGTGGGGGAATGCTTGGGCTCCCTTGCCGGAGGAGGCTCACGTGGTAGCTGTAGTGACTGCAATCGGAGGCCTGATCGGACTGATCGTTTCGCTGGTCTTCTTAGCTATGCAGACGCGCTCAGTGTCAGAGCAGTTTCGTATGGCCAGCAACGTCAATGGAATCAATGGAATCGATCTCTGCCTGAACAGTCTCAGGGAGATCTATTTCAAGATGATGGACTTCCCCGGGCTCCGGCAGCACTTCTATGACGATGTTCCATGCCCCGAGAGTGGGGTGGAACGCGAGCGTGTCTTGCTGCTGGCTGAAATGCTGACAGACGTGCTGGAAAGAGGCCTGGTTGCTACGCGTCGTATCCCTGAGACGGAGTCGTTCGACGACTGGCGGGACTACTGCCTCTTCATCCTTGAGCACAGCCCGACTATCTGCGATCTGCTCCTCGACCACCCTAAGTGGTGGCCCGAACTAGTCCGTCTTCACACCGCTTGAATGTGAGAACAGCTCCACCGAGAAGCGATCCGGCTGCGCTATCCCTGCGGGGGACGGGCGCTGGTTCCCTCACTCGTTGCCGTATCCAGAAGCGCCCCTCGCGCCCTGTGATGGTGACAAGCCAAACCAGCGCTGCTGTGCGAACCTGCTCAGGTTCCGGCTCGCCAGACGTGAGTGGCCAGACCAAGCCCGAGTAGGGCGTCTGTCGCGCGGTACGCCGTGCCCGTCCAGACAGCGGCAGCGGAACGCCCTCGGACGGTTACGCATCTCCCGTCCGGGGGCTGTCCTCGTACGCACCCGGAACTACTTCCCGATGCTGATTTTTTCGTTGTCGAGGAGCGCTGTGTGCGTGGCTGACGTAATGATCAAGATCATCAGCAGGAATCCGGTCAGAGGGCTACCTTCTCCCGAAGGATTGATGGCCATTGCGACACCGATGATGACGATCTCGCCAACCACGTAGGTCACCGCCAGCCACGGCTTCACCACACCCTTGACCGCGGCGACCACGAACGGCACCGCCGCGCACAGGCCGAGCGTGACGACGGGCGAGAGGGTCCAGATCACCTTGGCGATCAGGCTGTTGAACATGCTGGGACGGGTCGGAGCCAAGGGCTGGTTGAAGTACGGATTGCTGGCCATGGCGCTGCTCCTGGTGCTGGGTTGTGGAGTGTGGGGCAGTGTGCTCCCTGTTGCTGCGGTATGTCACCGCTTTCGCCTAAATCACCACCAGAGAGTGACGCTGGGTAGGAAGGTGGCGCAGGGGAACTTGGCCGGCCCGAACATTCGGCTTCGCGCAAGCAGAGACCACGGACCACCGCATGGCGAAGGCCCCGCCCGAACCCCGGGGCGAGGCCTTTCGCGTGCCCATCGTCAGTCGAGACTCCCGTTGATCGACCCATCGTCGTAGTAATCCAACGTGTCTCGTTCCTTCTTTGGCATCTCATCGAACGCGTTCTGCATGACCCAGGCCATATGGAGCGTGTCGTAGTCGTCCTGGCTCAACGCCTCGCACGCGTCCGGCCGATCCATCTTCGTCGCAGCGGAGGTAAGGGCCTTCTCGCAGTTCGCCACATGTTCGTCGTAGGTGGTGCGTGCGAACGCCCAAACCGTCGAGCCGACCCCGGCAGCGACGACGAGTGCAACAACGATAAGGACGGTTCGGTTGCGCTTCCGTACCGGTGACGGAGGCACAAGCGGCTGATAGTCGGGCATTGGCGGTGGTGTGGCGTGGGCCATGGCTCCCCCGGAGCGCTGGTGGTGTGCGGCGGATCGTAGCGGCGGGGCCGACATTGCGGGAGGGAAAAGGCAAAGGCCCACCACCCGGGCGTGGTTGGCGCGCTCTAGCGTCCGTTGCTGCGCGGCGCAAGTGAAGTAGGAGGCCGGGGAGTGGCCCGCGTGCTGTCGAGTCGGAGGATGGCCAACATCATGCGGCGGCATGACGATTAGGGTCCGAGTCGGGGCGGGTACCCCGTTGACCAACATCTCGTGATGCCATCCGGCATGAGGCGTCACGGGGCGGAACAGGCCGACCTAGTGGGACCCCAGACAGTGGTTTTGGGTTCGAGTCCCACAGGGTCTACGCGAGAGCCCTCAACTCAGAGGTACTTGGAGCTGAGGGCTCGTGTTGCTTCGTGACGCCTAACGGGCGTCGTTCTCGCCGGGTTCGTCGTCGGGCGGTTGTACGGCGACGAAGGATCCCTTGCCGCGCACGGTGACGATGAGCCCGCGCTCGCGCAGTTCCTGGGCGGCACGTCGTGCGGTGAGCAGGGCCACCCCGTACTCGTCGGCGAGGTGGTTCTCCGAGGGGATGGGCCGGTCGGGCGCCAGCTCGCCGGACGCGATCTTCCTGGAGATGACGTCGGCCAGCTGCATGTAGAGCGGTGTCGCGCTCATCGGGTCCAGAGCGGTCTCCGGTTCTTCGCGACAGTCGAGCCCGTGAACCGGCGGTCCGGGACGGCTGTGCTTGCTCACTCTTGGGGCCCGTCGCCGGGTGGCTGCTCAGGCCGCACGAAGGTGCCCTTTATGGGGACCGTGATGACAAGCCCCTGATCGCGAAGTTCGCGCGTGGCCCGGCGGACCGTGTTGACGGCCACGCCGTACTGCTCGGCGAGATCGCGCTCAGCGGGAAGTCGCGCACCGGCGGGCAGGCGTCCTGTGCGGATCTGTTCGGCGATGTGGTGCACCACCTGGAGATACACGTAGACGTGACTTGCCAGGTCAGGTGTCCACCGGTCATTAGCCATGGCGGCACGCTAAGGCGACTCGTAGCACCGCACCACATGCGGCACCGTCAGGGTGCAACCTGATGCTTCTGGTTGCTACCTATTGCAACCTAAGGCAAAGTGGACGCTGAAAACCCCGGCGAGGTGGACAAGACCTCCCGGGGCATGGCCAACGCTGCAATAGGAGCGTCAACGTGTACGACCTTATCCGCCGCACCCTCGAATGGATGCGACTCCTCTTCTGTCCGGGCACGGGCAAGCGGCGCCGCACTCGCCACCGCACCCACCTCTGCCTGCACTTCACCGCCGTACGGCACACCGCCGCGTCCCTGCCGCCAGGGCTCCTCCGTCACCGGTCGCCGTACGGCCTCGTCACCCCTCTCGACGGCGCCGACTCCGCCCTCGTGCGCCCCTACCTCGCCGCCCACGACGAGGAAGCCGTCCTTCAGCAGCGTCGGCGCCTCGCTCTCGTGCTCGCCGCCGATCTGGGGATCGACCTCGACCGGCACCTGGTCGGCGCGCAGGAGGTGGCCGCCTGATGGAGCATCTGAACGGCGCGTCCGAGCTCGCGCCGCGCCTGCTGCCCTGGCCGTCCCTCGACGGCAAGCCCTGCTACCTGGTCACGGACGGCGGCGGATATCTGTCCCGCCTCGCCGACGAGCTGGAGGCGGTCCAACTCGCCACAGGGGCCGACGTACTCGCCCTCGCCCGTCCGCTGCTGGACGACCCGGCGTCGCCGCACGGCGAGGTCCGCTTCGCGGGTCTCCGGCTCGCCGAGTGCCTCACGGACGCCCTGCGCGTCGCCGGGTCCCGGGGCATGCGTCTGCCCGTACCGGACACCGAGAGCGGCGAAATCCCGTAAGCGCGCGTGGGCCTCCCGCCTCCCGCCTCAGGTCGTCCGGGGCGGGGGCCCACGCCGTGTTCCGGGCGGCTCACGCGACGAGCAGCAGGGCCGTCCACATCACCACGGCCAGCGACGGCAGCAGGTAGGCGATCAGCACGATCGACAGGCCTCGTCTGCGGCCCGTCCAACTCGCCCACGTGGCGGCGTACTCGGGCAGGCGCTGCAGCGCACGTCGCTGTACGTGCTGGTAGTAGAGGCGGTGCCGGTGGCCGACGAAGAGCCAGGTGAGGGCCAGTACGAGGCCGAAGGCGGCCAGGACCCGCGCCGCCGTGCGGTGTTCCTCCGAGGTGAGGAGCGTCGTGTACGCGACGGCGAAGAGCGACTGGCCCACCAGGAAGAGGTTGCCCCGCTGGAACAGCATGGTGTTCTCGTGCAGCGTGTGCTGCCAGAGCCGGCCGTCCTCCGCGATGCGCTGGACCTCACTGTCGTCCGCCATGCCACCGTCCTGCCCCGTCCTCGCGCGGAGCCACCGCTTCCGCGTGAGGTCCGGCCGCCGGCCTCGGCCCGCGGACGGGCGTGTCAGCCCGCGGTGAGCTCCGCCAGCGGCAGCGTGTGCTGGGTCTGGAGGACCTTCGCCCGCAGGTAGCGGACGTTGTGGGGCGTGGTGAACACGCCCGTGGGGACGCGGTGTTGTACGGCGACGCCCAGCGAGCGGAGCTGCTCCGCCTTGTCGGGGTTGTTGGAGAGGAGGTCCAGCTCCGTGACGCCGAGGGCCGTGAGCATCTGTGCCGCCGCCGTGTAGTCACGGGCGTCCTCGGGGAGGCCGAGGGCCGTGTTGGCGGCGTACGTGTCGAGGCCCTCGTCCTGGAGGGCGTACGCGTCGAGCTTGTTGTAGAGGCCTATGCCCCGGCCCTCCTGGCGGAGGTAGAGGAGGACGCCGCCGCGCGTCGCGATCTGTTCGACGGCCTCGCGGAGCTGAGGGCCGCAGTCGCAGCGGGACGAGCCGAAGGCGTCGCCCGTCAGGCACTCGGAGTGCAGGCGGACCAGCGGCGTGGCGCCGGCGGGGTCGCCGAGGACCATCGCCACGTGCTCACGGCCGTCCGTCAGGCCGTGGAAAGTGACGAGTTCGGCGTCGACGCTGTAGCCGTCGTGGAAGCGCAGCGGCACCCTCACGCGCGAGCGCTGGGTGGCGGCGGGGTAGTCGGGCATGCGGTACTCCGGTCCACGATCCTCATCTGCTTCAGATTTGAAGCAGACCCTCGAATCGAGACCCTACCCCATGCTTTAAAGTTAAAGCAACGGATTTCCGTGGTGAGGGAGTGGCGCCGGCCTCCGGCGGGCGGGCCCGCCGTCCCGGCCGTCAGGCGGGTGCGGGCGGCCTCATGTGCACGAGCCGGACGAACGGCGGCGCCACGGCACGTCGTCCGGCGCGGCCTGCGGGTCGTCGCCCTCCAGGCCGCGCGCGACCGCCGCGCAGATCTCCTCCAGCTGCCCCACCTGCGCCGGCGTGAGGTGGTCGAAGAGGGCCGCGCGGACCGTCTCCACATGTCCGGGAGCCGTACGCTCCAGCAGCTCCATCCCCTCGTCGGTCAGGACCGCGATGCTGCCCCGCTTGTCCATGCGGCATCCCTCGCGGCGCACCGCCCCGTCCTTCTCCAGGCGGGTCACCGCGTACGTGAGCCGGCTGCGGGTGATCTTCGTCCGCTCGGCGAGGTCCGTCATGCGCAGGCCGCGCTCCGGCGCCTCGGAGAGGTTGGCGAGGATGGAGTAGTAAAGGTGGGGCATGCCGGCCTCCTGCTGGAGCTGCCGGTCGATCGCGTCCTCCAGGAGATGGGAGGCGGCGATGTAGGCGCGCCAGGCGCGCTGCTCCTCGGAGGTGAGCCAGCGGGTCGTCATGCCTCCAGTGTAGGTTTGCTTCAAACTTGAACCAAGCCCGGCTCCGGTCGGCCCGAACCATGCCTCCGAAAGAGCCCGAACCCTGCCTCCGAAAGAGAGCGCGTCGATGCCCCACCCCTACGTCCTGTTGTCCGCCGCCGTCTCCCTCGACGGACGCCTGGACGACACCGGCCCCGAACGGCTGCTGCTCTCCGGACCGGCCGACTTCGACCGGGTCGACGAGGTACGGGCCGCATCCGACGCGATCCTCGTCGGCGCGGGCACCCTGCGCGCCGACAACCCCCGGCTCCTCGTCAACTCCGCCGAGCGGCGCGCGGCCCGTGTCGCCGCCGGCCGGCCGGAGTACCCGCTGAAGGTCACGGTCAGCGGCAGCGGCGACCTCGATCCCGCCGCCAACTTCTGGTCCACGGGCGGCGAGAAGATCGTCTACACGTCCGACGAGGGGGCCCCGAAGGCGAAGGAGGCGTTGCGCGGGCTCGGTGTCGACGTCGTCTCCGTGGGGTCCGCCCTGGACTGGCGGGCCGTGCTCACGCACCTCCACGACGCACGCGGCGTACGGCGGCTCATGGTCGAGGGCGGCGGCCGCGTCCACACCCAGCTCCTCCAGCAGGGCCTCGCCGACGAACTGCAGCTCGCCCTCGCACCGCTCGTCGTGGGCGAACCGGACGCGCCACGGCTCTTCGGGCCCGGGGAGTACCCCGGCGGCCCCCGGAACCGGATGCGACTGGTCGAGACCCGGCCCGTGGGAGACGTCGTGCTCATGCGGTACGTCCCCACCGCGCCCGGCACCGGCCCCGTCCCCTCGGCGGCCGACCACCACTGGCTGGAGCTCGCCTGCGGCCTCGCCGCCGAGTGTCCGCCCTCCCCGACCGCCTTCAGCGTCGGCGCGGTCGTCGTCGCGGCCGACGGCACGGAACTGGCCCGCGGGTACTCCCGTGAGTCCGACCCCCTCGCGCACGCGGAGGAGGCCGCGCTCGCCCGGATCGAACCGGGCGATGCGCGGCTCGCGACCGCCACGGTCTACAGCAGCCTGGAACCCTGCGCCCGCCGCGCCTCGCGGCCCGCGCCCTGCGCCCGGCTGATCCTCGACGCGGGGGTGCGCCGGGTCGTCACCGCGTGGCGCGAGCCCGACACGTTCGTGGCGTCGGCGGACGGGAACGGCCTGCTCGCGGCACACGGCGCCGACGTCCTGGTGCTCCCGGAGTATGAGGACACGGCCAAGGCACCCAACCGCCACCTCGGCTGACCCCGGCCCCCGCGCACCCGCCGGAGGGCCGGCGGAGGGTGAAGCGAGGGTTGAGAGGGGGCGGCGTTAACCCGTGTGCGAGGGGTCCCGCAGATGGCGTACACTGGTTTCAACGACGCGGGGTGGAGCAGCTCGGTAGCTCGCTGGGCTCATAACCCAGAGGTCGCAGGTTCAAATCCTGTCCCCGCTACTGAAGACCTGGGGCCGGAATCCAACGGGATTCCGGCCCCAGGTGTTTTCCACGAGGTTCGTGAGACCTACGAGGCCCATGAGGCCCATGAGGCCCCCAGGGTCCGCGAGGTCCATCACGGCCTGTGCCGGACGGGTCGGCGCTCACCCGCCCGGCTCCCGCCGGCTCGCCCCACGCCCCCGCTCCCGGGAATCTGGACAGAGCGCGGGAAGGGCAGGAGTCACGTGGCCGGGCGTCGTGAGGTGCAGAAGCGGGCGCCGGGGCCCGTCGAGCCCGAGCGGCGGACCCTCTCCTACGCCCACACCCGCACCCTCGTCCGCCTGCTGCCCGCCCTGCTGATCGCCGCGGGAGTCTGTTACGACCTCCTCACCCCCAAGGACTTCACCGCGGCCCCCTTCTTCACGGCCGCCGCGCTCGTGGCCGCACCGCTCTTCTCACTCGGCGCCACCGTCTGCACGGGCATCGCGGGGACGGCGGCCATGGCCCTCGTGCACCTCAGGTTCGCCTTCGACGCGGGCGCGGTCACCGAGGTCGTCACCGTGGGAACCGTCGCCGGCCTGGCGATCGTCATCAACCGGCTGGTGAGCCTGGGCAACGCCCGCCTCGCCTCGGCGCGGGAGATCGCCGAGGCCGCCCAGCGGGCCGTACTGCCCGAACCGGCCGGGCGGATCGGCGGGCTCGACATCGCGGCCCGATACGTGGCGGCGCAGGCGGACGCGTTCATCGGGGGTGACCTGTACGCCGTGCAGGACACCCCGCACGGCGTGCGGCTCGTCCTGGGAGACGTACGGGGCAAGGGCATGGGGGCGGTCGGCACCGTGGCCGTCGTCATCGGGGCCTTCCGGGAGGCCGCCGAGCACGAGGCCACCCTGGAGGCCGTCGCCCAGCGGCTGGAACGGGCACTGGCGCGCGAGGGCGTCCGGCGGGACAGCGTCGAGATCTCCGAGGGCTTCACCACCGCCGTCCTCGCCGAGATCCCGCACGGCGCCCAGGTCGTCCGACTCGTCAACCGCGGCCACCCCGGGCCCCTTCTCCTGCACGGCGACGGAACCGTCCGCACGCTCGACGCGGCGCATCCCTCGCTGCCCCTCGGGATGGGGGAGCTGGGCGACCGGCCCGACCGCGCGCAGGAGGAGGCGCTCCCGGGCGGGGCCGTGCTGCTCCTCCACACCGACGGGCTGTCCGAGGCCCGGGACGAGCGGGGCGTGTTCTTCGATCCGGTGCGACGGCTGTCCGGGCGGGTCTTCGCCGGGCCCGACGAACTGCTCGACGAGCTGGTGGACGACGTCCACCGGTACACCGGGGGCCGGTCCACGGACGACATGGCGCTGCTCGCCGTGCGACGGCCGTAGCGGTACGCCCTTCCCCCTGCCCCTCTAGCGGCCTTCCCGTGGGTTCCCGCGGCCTGGCCGCGACCGTCCGGGGTCTATATCACCTGCAGTAGTCGAATGACGCCCCTGCGCACAACAACTGACGCACCGTCAACAGATCCGTCACCTGTGAATGGCGATCAACTCGTCCGATTTACCCCGCTCATGACCTGTTGGTCCAGGTCAAGAGCCTTAACGATCATCAAGAACAGCTTGGAATCCGGTGCCCGCGTCTATTAACGTTCGATAACGCAGCGCGGTCGTCCCAGCCGTCACAAGAGACGGCTCCGTGCGCACGCGCCGAATCCCGCAAGGGAACCGGGGAACCACCTACATGGGGTGAATCGCGTGTCTTTCGCGGTGGCAACACCGTGGTTGACGCGCGTAGGAGACCTTCCTGCTCCGAACCCGTCAGCTAACCCGGTAGGCGAGAAGGAAGGAAAGGAGCGCGCCCACGTGGCGTCCAACAGGCCTGCCCCCACACCCTCGTTCGTGCCGAATGAGTTCACGGGGGACACCTCGGGTGACAAGAAGCCCGACACGTTCGCCTACGGCGCTCGTAAGGACGAGGAGACCTGGGAGGTCTGGAATCCCAGCGCGGACACCATCGCTCCCGTCCGCGGCCGGCACCGCGTCTCCAAGCAGCGCGGCGGAGGACTCGCCCGCAGCTCCACAGTTCTGGGCGTCGGTGTCATAGCCGCCGTCGGCGCGGGCGGCATGGCCACCGCGCAGACCGGCAAGCCGCCGGTGTCGATCTCGATCCCCGACCTGCCGAACGTGGGCTCGCTGATCTCGGACGACGAGGCCCCCGAGGGTTCCAGCACGCCGCTCACCGCCGCCGGCCTCACCACGGCCGACGCCGAGCAGGGCAGCGCGGACGCCGGTGAGGCCCTGCGCACCCGCATCATGCTCCAGGCGGAGCTCCAGCAGGACCAGGTCGACCGCGAGGCCCAGGCGGCCGCGGAGGCCGCCGCCGCGAAGAAGGCCGCCACGCTGGCGGCCAAGGAGCAGGACGCGGCGAAGGCCAAGGCCGCCGCCGCCGAGCAGAAGAAGAAGGACGAGGCCAAGAAGAAGGCCGAGGCCGCGCGCCTCGCCGAACTCGCCACGCAGTACACGCTGCCCACCTCCTCGTACACGATCACCTCGACCTACGGGCAGTCCGGCTCGCTGTGGTCCTCGGGCCAGCACACGGGTCTGGACTTCGCCGCTCCCACGGGTACCCCGATCAAGGCCGTTCACAGCGGCACGATCACCGAGGCGGGCTGGAACGGCTCGTACGGCTACCGCACGGTCCTCACGCTCGACGACGGCACCGAGGTCTGGTACGCCCACCAGTCGTCGATCGGCGTCAGCGTCGGGCAGAAGGTCGGCACGGGCGACGTCATCGGCCGCGTGGGCGCGACCGGCAACGTCACCGGGGCGCACCTGCACCTGGAGGTCCACACCAGCGGCGGCAGCGGCATCGACCCGATGGCCTGGCTGCGCGGCAAGGGCCTCAACGTATAGGTAGTCCGCGGTCCGGACGCCCGTACATGCCCGCACATGCGGAATACGGCCGTCCGGTACGGCCGTTGACGTACCCATGACTTCTCTTCGCAAGCTGGGTCCGTCCGACCTGGAGGTCTTCCCGCTCGCCCTCGGCGGCAACGTCTTCGGCTGGACCGCCGACAAGGCCAGTTCCTTCGCCGTGCTCGACGCGTACACCGGCGCCGGCGGGAACTTCGTGGACAGCGCCGACACGTACTCGTCCTGGGCGCCGGGCAACGAGGGCGGTGAGTCCGAGACCGTCCTCGGCGACTGGCTGACCGCGCGCGGCAACCGCGCCGACGTCCTCGTCGCGACCAAGGTCGGTGCCCACCCTCAGTACAAGGGCCTGTCCGCGGCGAACATCAAGGCGGCCGCCGAGGCGTCGCTGCGCCGCCTGAAGACGGACCACATCGACCTCTACTACACGCACTTCGACGACCCGTCCGTGCCGGTCGAGGAGATCCTCTCGGCCCTGGACGAGCTCGTGCGCTCCGGCAAGGTCCGCGCGATCGCCGCGTCCAACCTCTCTCCCGAACGGCTCCAGGAATCCCTGGACTTCTCCGACCGCGAGGGCCTCGCGCGGTACGTGGCGCTCCAGCCCCACTACAACCTGGTCTCCCGCGACACGTACGAAGGACCGCTCCAGGACATCGCCTCACGCGGCGGACTGGCCGCCGTGCCCTACTCCGCGCTCGCGGCGGGCTTCCTCACCGGCAAGTACCGGGCGGGCGCCCGTGTCGACAGCCCCCGGGCCGGTTCGGCGGGCAAGCACCTGGAGACGGAGCGGGGGCAGCGGGTCCTGGCCGCGCTCGACGAGGTCGCGCAGGAACGCGGGGCCGAGATCGCGACCGTGGCCCTGGCCTGGCTGGCGTCCCGCCCGACCGTTGCCGCGCCGATCGCCAGCGCCCGTACGGTGGAGCAGCTGCCGGCGCTGCTGAAGGTGGCGGAGCTGACGCTCACGGACGCGGACCTCACGAAGCTGACCACCGCCTCCGGCTGAGGTCCCGTGGTCCCGTGGTCCCGTGGTCCTGAGGTTCTGTGGCCCTGAGGTTCTGTGGCCCTGAGCGGCCGAGTTCCGCGCCCGAGAGGTCATCGGGGCCTGCGCGGGTTCTGCGCCTGGTTCCGGAGAGGGGTCCGGAGGGGGCCGGAGGTTCCGCGGTGATTGCCGTGGCAGTGGCTCAGGTCCGGTACGGGTTGTACGTGGGGTGCGGCGCCGATGCCGCGTGCTGATGTCCCGTGTATGGGTACCCGTGTCCCGGCCAGGGTGGCGGCGCCGGGGGCGGGGCCGTCGCTCTGGCCGCGTACGCCAGGGCCGGGCGGGCCGGCTCGCGGCGGGCCCACAGCTCGTGGAGCAGCTCCCGTTCGCGTACGACGAAGTCCGCGCCCGCCCGGCCCCGGCGGCCCCGGTGACGCAGGAACGCCAGCGACGTCGCGTACGCCTCGTACTCCGCGACGGCCCGGCCCGCGTCGCGGCCGCCGTGGTGGGTCGCGTACTCGCGGGCCAGCCGCCGGGCCTTCATCGAGCCGAGGACGAACGGCTCGGGTGCGGCGAGCCAGCCCGCCATGGCGTACGGGGGCAGTTCGTCGCGGACCGTGCCCAGTTCGCGCTGGCGGGTCCAGACGGCCAGCCAGGTGAGCAGCCCGAACGACGGCACCATGAAGGCCGCGTAGACCGCGAAGAAGCCGTAGTCGCCGAAGCTCGACGAGCCGTTCCACATCGCGTGCATGCCCATCGCGAGCAGCAGCCCGGTGATCGGGAGGAGCACACGGCGCACCTGCTGGCGGTCCGCGGCACGCGCGGCGATGCCGAAACCGATCCCGGTCAGCACGGTGAACAGCGGGTGCGCGAAGGGCGACATGATCACGCGTACGAAGAAGGTCGCGGCGGTGACGGAGAAGATGCCCGTGTCGCCGGTGAGCTGGTCGGTGCCGAACGCGGTGCCCAGATAGAGGATGTTCTCGGTGAACGCGAAGCCCGTCGCGGTGACCCCTGCTATCACCACGCCGTCGACGATCCCCGTGAAGTTCCGTCTGCGGAACAGGAAGACGAGCAGGACCGCCGCGGCCTTCGCCGACTCCTCGACGACCGGCGCTATGACGGTCGCGCCGAGGGTGTCGGCATGGGACGGGTCGGCGGTGGCCGTCGCTATCCACTGGGTCGCGAAGCTGTTCGCGACGATGGCTATCAGCGCGGCCGCGCAGGCGCCCCACGCGAAGGAGAAGAGGATGTTTCTCCAGGGCCCCGGATCGACCCGGTCCAGCCACCGGAACGCGGCGACGAGCAGCGGGACGGGCAGTACGGCCAGCCCCAGGCCCACCAGGAAGCCCTCGGTGCCGGTCTGTTTGCGGACGAGCGCCAGGATCACGAGGCCCGAGAGGGTGAGCAGGGCGGTCAGCGCGCCGTAACGCACCCACTTGCGCTGCCACCAGCGCGCGCGCCGACGGATGCCTCCGGCGGGAAAGCCGGGGGGTGCCGGGGGTGGAAGGCTGGTGGCCATGACAAAAACCCTAACGAGGGAGGGGCGTGGCCCGCGAGAGCGCCTCCTCGGGCGCGTGGGGCCGTGGCTTCGTGCGGCTCCGCCGTGTGGGTGCGATCAGTCCTCCGTGTTCTCCCCGTCGCGGGATGCGGTGCGCGGTCCACGCCTCGCACGTCGCTCGCCGGACCCCGCACGGGCTCAGTCGCCCGTGCCGTCCTCGGTAAGCGGTACGCGGCGGAACAGCAGATCGTTCACTGCGTGACCCTTGTCCAGGCCCTGGCCCTCGAAACGCGTCAGGGGCCGGAAGACGGGACGTGGCGCGAAGCCGCCGTCGGGCCGGGTGTTCTCGAAGTCCGGGTGCGCGGTGAGGACTTCGAGCATGACCTCGGCGTACGGCTCCCAGTCCGTCGCGCAGTGCAGCAGTGCGCCGGGGCGCAGGCGGGACGCGGCGAGTGTGAGGAACTCCGGCTGGATCAGGCGCCTTTTGTGGTGGCGCTTCTTGGGCCACGGGTCCGGGAAGTAGATCCGCAGGCCGGCCAGGGAGTCCGGCGCCAGCATCTCGCGCAGCAGGATGATCGCGTCGCCGTTGCCGACGCGGAGGTTGGACAGGCCGGCCCGGTCCGCGAGGTTCAGCAGGTTGCCCTGGCCCGGGGTGTGGACGTCGACGGCGAGGATTCCGGTGCCCGGGTCCTCGGAGGCCATAACGGCAGTCGCCTCGCCCATGCCGAAGCCGATCTCCAGCACGACCGGGATGTCCGCCCCGAACAGCTCGGCGAGGTCGAGGGTCCGCTGTCCGTCGATGTCCAGGCCCCACTTCGGCCACAGACGCTGCAGCGCGTCCTCCTGGCCCTGGGTGACGCGGCTGCGGCGTGGCTGGAAGCTGCGGATCCGTCGCTCGAAGTGGGAGCCTGCCGGGTCGGCGCGGGGGCCGTCGGGGAAGCGGGGTTCG
>NZ_JAHRIB010000056.1 GCF_019090165.1 Streptomyces sp. BV286 | reverse complement strand
GTGGCGGCGCCGAGCAGGGCTGCCGCGGTGGCGCCGGCGGCGACGCCGAGCATGCCTCTTCGGCTGAGGCGGTGGGCGAGCTCGGGGTCGTCGTTCTTGCTGGTGGAGGCCGTGAAGGAGGTACGGCTGGTGCGGCTCATGCCTGGAGACTCCTCGGTGTGGGAGGGCGTTGTCAGTGCCGGGTGCTTCACTGGGGACCAGTCGGAAAAGACCGGCCGGACGTGATGGATCGGATGTGACGGACGGATCAGAGGTGACGGACGGATCGGGCGGGACCGGCGGGCCGATGCCCGCCGTTCGGGGCGGTCAGTCGAGACCGGCCAGTCGGAGCAGCAGTGACTTCACATCGGTGGCCGCGACGCGGTCGCCGACAGCGCGGGGGGTGGAGCAGATGATGAGCGGACCTTCGTCGTCGCTCAGGGGGAGGCGGCCGTGGCTGCCTCGAATAGGTGAGGGATCGAGGGGCACGACCGCCATGCGGTAGCGCATGCCGAGCTTCTTTCGGGCCAGCGCGGTCGCGGCCTTGACCTTGACGTACGGGTCGAGCGGATCCATGAAGAGTTCGACCGGGTCGTAGCCGGGTTTGCGGTGGATCTCGACGAGCTGGGCGAAGTCGGGCGCGCGGGCGTCGTCGAGCCAGTAGTAGTACGTGAACCAGGCGTCCGGCTCCGCCACGGCGACGAGTTCGCCTGAGCGCGGATGGTCGAGGTGGTGGGTCTTCTTGCCCTGGTCGTCGAGGAGTTGCTCGATGCCGGGCAGACCGGCGAGCGCGGCCTTCGTGGCTTCCAGGTCCTCGGGGCGGCGCACGTAGACATGGGCGATCTGGTGGTCGGCGACGGCGAAGGCACGGGACGCCATCGGGTCGAGGTACTCCATGCCGTCCTGCGTGTGCACCTCGAGAAGGCCGGCGCGGCGCAGTGCCCGGTTGATGTCGACGGGGCGGTCCACGCGGGTGATGCCGTACTCGGACAGGGCGACGACCGTCCGGCCTTCCGCGCGGGCGTCGTCGAGGAGGGGCGCCATGGCCGTGTCCAGGTCGGCGGCCGCCTTGAGGGAGCGCGGGTCGTCGGGGCCGAAGCGCTGCAGGTCGTAGTCGAGATGGGGGAGGTAGCAGAGGGTCAGGTCCGGCCGACGGGTGCTCATGACGTGACGGGTGGCGTCGATGATCCACTGGCTGGAGACGAGGTCGGCGCCCGGACCCCAGAAGTGGAAGAGGGGGAACGTGCCGAGTTTCTCGGTGAGTTCGTCGT
This sequence comes from Streptomyces sp. BV286, assembly GCF_019090165.1. Taxonomy (GTDB): domain Bacteria; phylum Actinomycetota; class Actinomycetes; order Streptomycetales; family Streptomycetaceae; genus Streptomyces. Next base: position 89,147 of record NZ_JAHRIB010000056.1, on the reverse strand, counting down.
GCAGGGCCGGGGGCCGGGTGTAGCAGTCGGGTTCCTTGCGGCCGTCGGCGTAGTAGACCGGACGGGGGGTGACGGTGAAGTCGGTGTCGGCGCCCATGGCGTACCACCAGCAGATGTTGGCGACCGTGTAGCCGGGGTGGGCGCGCCGGGCGGCGTCCCACAGTTTGTCCCCGGACACCAGGCCGTTGTGCTGGCGCCACAGCAGTACGTCGCCGAGGTCGCGGAAGTACCAGCCGTTGCCGACGATGCCGTGTTCGGAAGGGTGGGTGCCGGTGAGGAAGGTGGACTGGGCGGCGCAGGTGACGGCGGGCAGGACCGTCCCGAGGTGGGCCCGGGAGCCGGACCGGGCGAGGGACTTGAGGTGCGGCATGTGGTCGAGGAGACGGGGGGTGAGGCCGACGACGTCGAGGACGAGGAGCGGGGTGGGGGACGCGGAGCCCTCGGTGGCGGCCGGCTGGGCGGCCGGGGTCTCGTGGGTGCTCACGGCAGCTCCTTCAGGCCGAGGTCCGTCAACAGGTCGCGGGCGAGGGTGAGTTCGGCGGCGATGCCGTCGGCGAGCTGGGCGCGGCCACGGGGGCGCAGTTCCGGCGGGAGGGCCTGCCAGGTGTAGGTCTCGACCTCGAGGTGGCGGGTGAGCGGTTGCGGGCCGCCGACCAGCCGGGTCAGGGCGTCCTTGAGGACGGGCAGCGTGGAGGTGAGGGGGGCGGCGGGGTCCGCGTGCAACGGCACGTGGAAGTGGGCGCGCCACGGGGAGGCGTCGGGCAGGGCGTCCGCCCGGGTCGCTTCGCCGAGGTCGTCGGTGCCTCGGAGCCCGGCGGCGGTGAGCGTGCGGGTCTGGTGCAGGAAGCGGGGTTCGTCGAAGGCGGCGAGTGCCTCGCGGACTTCGGGGAGGTGGGGGTGTTCGGCGTGCAGGGCGGCCGACAGCTGGGACTTGACGACGGGGACACCGGCGGCGGCCAGCCGGTCCAGGGCGGTGTGCGGGTCTTCGAAGGAGGTGGCGAGGTGGCAGGTGTCGACGCAGACGCCGATGCGGTCGTGGGCGATGGCGGTGAGCGGGGCGATGGCGTCGGCCGTGGTCTCGACGGTGCAGCCGGGCTCGGGTTCCAGGCCGACCCGTATGGAGCGTCCGGTCAGCTCCTCCAGCGCGTCGAGGCGTTCGGCGAGGGTGCGCAGGGCCGTGTGGGCTCGGGCGGCACGGTCGTCGTCGTACGCGGTGCGCCAGGCGAGCGGCAGTGTGGAGACGGTGCCCTCGGTGACGTCGTCGGGGAGGAGTCCGGCGAGGACGCGGGCGAGGGCGGTGGTGTGGTCGAGCCGCTCGGGGTCGGCCCAGTCCGGCTTGTAGACGCGGTACTTGACCTCGTCGGCGCCGAATCCCTCGTACGGGAAGCCGTTGAGGGTCACGACTTCGAGGCCGCGCTGGTCGAGTTCCGTGCGCAGGCCGCGCAGGGCGGACGGGTCGCTGACGAGGGCGTGCGCGGCGTCCCTGGCGAGCCACAGGCCGATGCCGAGCCGGTCGCGGCCGAGCCGTTTGCGTACGGGTTCGCAGTGGTCGCGGAGCTGGGCGAGGACACCGTCGAGGGTCTCGGCGGGGTGGACGTTGGTGCAGTAGGCGAGGTGGACCGTGGAGCCGTCGGGATGCCGGAAGCGCATGGGTCACGCCTCCGTGGTCGCCGGGACGGACCGGGGGCCGGTCGCGGGGCCGGTCTCCGGGGCTGCCTTGGGGGCGCCGCGGAGGATGGAGTTGCCCTCGTGGGTGGCGTCCGTGCCGGCGACGTCGAGGTCGAGGCGGCCGCTGAGCCCGTAGAAGGCGACGGGGTTGCGCCACAGCACCCGGTCGACGTCGTCCTCGGTGAATCCGGCCTTCAGCAGGGCGTCGGCGACCTTGCGGGTCTTGAGCGGGTCGCTCCTGCCCCAGTCGGCAGCGGAGTTGACCAGCACTTTCTCCGGTCCGTATTCCTGGAGGACGGCGACCATCCGTTCCTCGTCCATCTTGGTGTCCGGATAGACGGAGAAGCCGAGCCAGCAACCGCCGTCCTTGGCCTCCTTGACCGTGGTCTCGTTGAGGTGGTCGATCAGGACGTGGTCCGGGGGCAGTGCGGACTCCCGGACCACGTCGAGGGTGCGGCGCAGGCCCGCCAGCTTGTCGCGGTGCGGCGTGTGGACCAGGGCGGGCAGTGCGTACTCGGCGGCGAGCTGGAGCTGTGCGGCCAGGGCGGTGTCCTCGGCGGGCGTCATCGAGTCGTAGCCGATCTCACCTACGGCCACCACGTGGTCCTTGACGAGATACCGGGGCAGTTCGTCGAGGACGGGGACACAGCGGGGGTCGTTGGCCTCCTTGGGGTTGAGAGCGATGGTGCAGTGGTGGGCGATGCCGTACTGGGCCGCACGAAAGGGCTCCCAGCCGAGGAGGGCGTCGAAGTAGTCGAAGAAGGAGGCGGGTGAGGTGCGGGGCTGGCCGAGCCAGAAGGCCGGTTCGACGACGGCGCGGACACCCGCCGCGTACATGGCCTCGTAGTCGTCGGTGGTTCGTGACGTCATGTGGATGTGGGGGTCGAAGATGCGCATCAGGACTCCTTGCCGTCGGTGCCGCACGTGCCGTGGTCGACGGTCGGGCCGCCCGGCGCGTCGGTTCCGGTGGGGGTGGCCGGGTGTTCGGTGAGGGCGAGGACGCGGTGCAGGTCGTCAGGGACGGGCCGGTCGGCGGCCCTGCGCTCGTCGGCGTAGTCGCTGAGCATGCGGGCCAGTTCGGCATCGGCGCGGGCCCGGCGGGAAAGGTCGGCGACGGCGTCCACGGGGACTCCGGTGAACAGGCACTTCAGGACGGCGTGCCGCCAGTTGTGGACGTCCAGGTGCCGGGCGGCGTACGGGCCGACGGCGGCGGCCACCAGCCGGGTGTCGTTGGTGCGCAGTGCGTCCTCGACGACCGGCAGCGCCTCGGGGCCGGGCACGAGGTGGGGCAGGGCCTCCAGGACGGCACGCCGTTCGTCGGCGGTTCCCTGGCGGTAGACGCGGGCGAGGGTCGGGGCGTCGGCCCGGGCCGCGTGCAGGAGCAGGACACGAACGGCCTCCGCGTGCTCGGGTCCGCAGCTGCGGCCCGCCTCGGCGATCCGCAGCTCCCACACGGAGATCGGCCCGTGACTGCCCGAGTGGGCGGCCGCCTCGTCGAGAGCCTTGTCCAGCCAGGCTCGGGCCGGGCCGTCGAGCAGGGAGTTCAGACGGGTGCGCAGGGCGGTGAGGGCGGGCGGGGTTTCCGTCGGGGTGGTGCCGGGGGTGCCGGGGAGGTGGTTCACGGGGTTCTCCCCTCGGGGGCGGGGGCGCGCTCGCCGGGGGCGGTCCGCCGGCCGGTGTCCTGGGGGCCGGGAAGCGAGGCACGCCGAAGGAACGGGAGGGACTGCCGGGCGAGTTGCGGCCCGGCGTGGGAGTGGCGGGGCAGTTCGACGGAGACCAGACCCCGATAGCCCGTGGCGGCGAGGGCTTCGAGTACGGGTGGGAAGTCGATCTCGCCGTCGCCGAACGGGAGGTGTTCGTGGACGCCGCGGCGCATGTCCTCGATCTGGACGTGCCGCAGCCAGGGGGCGGCGTCGCGGACACAGTCGGCGGGCGATCGCGGTTCCAGGCACTGGCAGTGACCGATGTCGAGGGTGAGTCCGAGGGCGTCCGGGCTGCCGAGCGTGGTGCGCAGACGGTGGAAGTCGTCGAGCGTGGCGAGGAGGTGACCGGGCTCGGGTTCGACGGCGAGCGGGACACCGGCGTCGGTGGCGGCGTCGAGTACGGGGGTGAGGGCTTCGGCAAGACGCTTCCAGACGGTGTCCTCCGCCATCCCGTCATCCGTCACGCCGTCGTCTGCCACCCTGTGGTCTGCCACCCCGTCATCCGTCACGGAGACGCCCTGTGGGTCCGCCTGCCCGGCCGTTGCTCCGGCTGCTTCATTGACTGCTGACCCGGTTACTCCCCCGGCTGTTCCCTGCGGGGGGATACCGCTGAAGCAGTGCACCGCGTGGGCGCCGAGGTCTTCCGCGACCTGGACGGCCCGGAGGAGCAGGTCGACGCGCCTGGCTCGTTGTTCCGGGTCCGGGTCGAGCAGGGACGGGCCGTGCTTGCGCCGCGGGTCGAGTACGTAGCGGGCACCGGTCTCAAGGGTGACGCCCAGGCCGAGTTCGTCCAGCCTGCGGGCGAGCCTGCGCGTGCGGGCCGCGAGGTCGGGAGCGAGCGGATCGAGGTGCATGTGGTCGAGGGTCAGCCCCACGCCGTCGTAGCCCAGGTCTGCGAGAAGGGAGAGGGCGTCGTCGAGGCGCAGGTCGGTGAGGCCGTTGGTGCCGTACGAGAAGCGGAGGGGGTGGGCGGGCGGCCCGGTGACGGGGTGCGGGCTGGGCTGCGGGTTCATGTCACGCTCACCTTCCGGCTGAACCTGCGGGCGGCCGGGGCGAGGGCGACGGTCAGCAGGGCTGTGACGGGGGCACCGGAGCGGGCCGCGAGGGCGGCCTGGAGCGGGATCATGGCGCGGATGCCGCCGCCGACGGCTCTCTGGGTGAGTGGGGGTGACGGGTTGAGGGCGGCGTGGAAGAGAGGGCGGGCGAACGTCACGGCGTAGACCGCGGCGAGCACTCCGCCCAGGGCGGCGGCCGTGTTCGTTTCGGCCGCCCCGAAGCCGGTCCCCCCGAGCGTGCCCTTCCCGGAGCTGGTCCCGAAGCTGGTCCCGAAGGTGATCCCGCTGAATGTGGTCCCGCTGAAGGAGGGAGGCGCGAAGGCGGACGCTCTGGAGGCGGGCTGCCTCGGGATCGTGTCTCCGCCGGTGGTCGGGGTGTGCCCTGGTGGCTGGTCGTTCGTGCGGGAGTCGCCCGTCCGGCCGGCGCGCGTGAGGGACCAGGTCAGGGCCGTGGTCGTGGCCAGGGCTGTCAGCGGGGCCCAGGGGGAGCCGCCCCGGGTCTCGTGACGGGAGACCGTGGTGACGGCCAGGGTGTGGGTGGCGAGGGTCAGTGCGGGCGCCACCACCTTGCGGGTGTCGCCGCCCGCCGCCACCCCGCCGAGGAGGAGGTCCAGGCCTCGGGCCGCTGCCATCGCCACGGGTCCCGCGGGCGTGCGCTTGAGGACCAGGTCGTACGACCAGACCGTGGCCGCCAGGGCGCCGGCGACCGCGAGTGGCCGGCGGCCCGCCCGGGAGGCCAGGGCCAGGCCCGCCGCTGTCAGGCCGCCTGCCGCCGCGAGGGCCGCGGTCGGCCTGATCCGGCCCGAGGGGAGGGGCCGGTGCGGGCGGTCCACGGCGTCCTCGGCGCGGTCGGCCCAGTCGTTGAGGGCCATACCGGCCTCGTACAGGCAGAGGGAGGAGCCGATGGCCAGCAGGGTGCGGGAGTTCGGTCGCGCCCCGGCCGCGGCGGCGCCCGCGAGCGCGTCACCGGGGACCGTGAACAGGGCGGGCAGGCGCAGGAGTTCGACCCAGGCACGCAGTCCGGGACCGACCGTGCGCGGACTCGGCCGCACACCGTCGGGCTGCGGTGCCGTAACGGCATCCGCGCCGACGCCGTCCCCGGCCCCGTCCCCGGCCCTGAGGTCGGCCCCGGCCCCGGCACTCGTGTCGGCACCGGCACGGGTACGGGCAGCCGGGCGGTCCGCCGTTCCCCGCTCGGTACTCCACCCGCGCCATGCCCGCCGGCCGAGCGTCTGTCGCCACGGGCGGCGCTCTCGCCGTTCGGGCGCCCCGCGCCCTCCGGGCCGTATCAGCCCTCGCAGGCCGCTCATCGCCGCTGTCCCTGGAAACCGTCCGGCGTCCCGCGCCCCGTCGGTGGATCTCCGGGCTCCGGCGCCCGCTCGGAGGCCCGCAGCCGGTCGGCGAGCCCCACCAGGTCCGCGTACTGCTCGCCCAGGGCGGCGGGCCCCTCCCCCACCGGGTCCTTGAAATAGAAGCCGAGCTCGCTCAGCGGGCCCGACAGGCCGACTTCGTGGGCGCGGGCCACCAGCCGGGCCAGGTCGAGGATCAGCGGGGCCGCGAGGGCGGAGTCGCAGCCCTGCCACGTCGTCTGGAGGACCATCCGGGTGCCGAGGAAGCCGTCGAAGGCGATGTGGTCCCAGGCCGTCTTCCAGTCACCGAGGGAGGGCACGTCGTCGATGTGGGTCTCGCCCTCGGGGACCGTGCCGAGGGTGTCGGCGAGGACGCGTTCCTTGCCCGCGTTCTTCGCGGCCGCGGCGGCCGGGTCGGCGAGGGCCGCCCCGTCGCCGCCGCCCAGCAGGTTCGTGCCGGACCAGGCCCGGACCGTCAGCGCGCGCTGCGCGAACATCGGGCCGAGGACCGACCGCAGCAGGGTCTGACCGGTCTTGCCGTCACGGCCCGCGTACGGCAGTCCGCAGGACGCGGCCTCGGAGGCGAGCCTCGGGTGGTGCAGGCCCATGGACGGCGTGAAGTTCACGTAGGGGCAGCCCGCTCTCAGAGCGGCGGCTGCGTAGAGCGAGCTTGCTGGGAGCGCCGCGCCCGTGGGCACGGGTTCCGTGGAGGCCACGTTCACCACGACGGTTCTTGCCGCACCGCACCGGCGTGCGAAGTCGCGGATGTCGTGGGCGAGGGCCTCGACCAGTTCGTCCTCGCTCCGCGTGTCGCCGGGCAGTGGGCCGCCGGTCCTGATCTCCCGGTCGGCGGCGACCAGTTCGGCGGCCACGGCAGAGGGCAGGTCGGGAGGCAGGACACCGCCGGCGGCGAGCGTCTCCGCCCGCTTGGGCAGGGGGCAGTCCACCACGTCGTGGCCGCCGAAGACGAGCGAGGACAGGGCGGGCAGGCCCGCCTCGTGGAAGGCGTCGGTCTCGGTCACCATGCCGGTCGGCGGACGGAGTCCGGCCGTGACGGCCGCGCAGCCCGCGACGGCGGTCGTGGCGACCGAGCCCCGTGCCCCGATCAGCCAGACTCCGACGCGTGAAGGGGAAACGGACGGTTCGGCGGGCATGGGCAGCCTCCCTCTCCTGTGCGAACCGGAGGCGCGGTCGTACGCGGTCCGGGGAAGTTCCGGGCAAGACGGTGCCGGAAGGGCCAAGACGGCGGGCGGAGGTCCGGCGTCCTCCGCCCGCCGCCGCTCAGTCGCCCTGCGCGGCGGAACGCTCCGGCAGGTGCTTGATCCGGACGTCGCGGAAGGACACCCGGTCTTCGGCCCCGTGGTTCTGGATGCCGACATGACCGTCCCGCAGGCTTCGCGCCGGATCGGTGTTGGTGTAGTCGTTGATCTTCACGCCGTTGAGCCAGACGCGGAGGCGTTCGCCCTCCACGCGGATCTCGTACGTGTTCCACTCCCCCGGCGGGTTCAGCGCACGGTCGCGCTTCTTGATGTCGGCGGACCGGAAGCTGTACACGGCTCCGGTGGTGCGGTCGGCGGCGTCGGAGGCGTCGATCTGGATCTCGTAGCCGTTGTCGACGGCCGACCAGGGATCGTCGGAGGCCGGGAAGCCCACGAACACACCGGAGTTGTCGTCGCCGGAGGCACTCGCCATCCTCCAGTCGAGCTTCAGCGAGTACGAGCCGGGGACCGCGTCCGTGTGCCAGAGCATGCCCAGGCCGCCGGACGAGGTGAGTGTGCCGTCGTCCGCGAGCGAGAACGATCCCGGCCCCGCCTGCTTCCACCCCGACAGGGACTCGGCGGTCCCGTCGAAGAGGGGTGAATACCCCTTCGCCGGACGGCAGTCGGCCTGTGCGGCGCCGACGGCCCACCGGATGCCGCCCAGCAGGTGCTGCCGGAAGGCGGGATCGGCGTACGACTCCTTGGTGTGACCGCTGCCGGTGTAGAAGGAGCGGCCGCCCCGGTACTCCTGGCACCAGGCGATCGGATGGTCGCCGCTCATCGTGCCGCCGCTGTACGACGACTCGTCGAGGGAGGCCAGGACATGCGCCCGGTCGCGCGGGTTGGAGCGGTAGTTGTACCACTCGTCCGTGCGGTTCCAGGACTCCCCGAGGTGCGAGGTGGCCGGGTGGGCCCGGTCCTCGACCTCGATCCGTGCGGGCTGGATCGCCGGGTGCGACTGGAAGTAGGCGCCGGCGAGGCCGCCGTAGAACTCCCAGTCGTACTCGGTGTCGGCGGCCGCGTGGATGCCCACGTAGGCGCCGCCGGCGCCGATGTACCGCTCGAAGGCCCGCTGTTGGGCGTCGTTCAGGACGTCACCCGTGGTGGAGAGGAACACCACTGCGTCGTACCGGGCGAGGTTGCGGGAGGAGAAGGTCCCCGCGTCCTCAGTGGCGTCCACCCTGAATCCGTTCTCGGCGCCCAGTGCTTTCACGGCGGCGATGCCTTCGGGGATGGAGTCGTGCCGGAACCCGGCGGTCTTCGAGAACACCAGGACCCGCTCACCGGCCGAGGGCTTCTTCGCCCCGGAGGCCTCCGACGACGCGGACGGGCCGGCAGAACCCTTCGACACGGCCGGTCCCGACACACACCCGATGAGCAGGGCGGCGCCGACAACAGCTGTCATGGTGCGGGTGGTTGATCGCATGCGCACCCCCTCAGCGGGTTGTGAAGGTGAAGTCGTCCACGTCGTACAGAGCTCCGGTCCCGCTCCCCTTGAAGACGAAATAGAGGGTGGTGGTCCCGCGCGGCGCCTTGCTCAGAGCGGCGCTGACGTCCTGGAAGTTCTCCCAGCCGCCGGTCACCGGGACGGTCGCGGTGCCGAGCAGACGGCCGGTGGGCGAGCCCGCGCGGACCTCCAGCTTGCCGCCCGCGCCGCCGGAGGAGATCCGTGCCGTGAGCTTCGTGGCGTTGCTCAGGACGTACGGCTCGAAGGAGATCCAGTCACCGTTGCTGATGTCGCCGACGGTCTTTCCGCCGTGCGCGGTGGGCTTCGTCTGGACCGTGACGCCCTCGGACTTGCCGTAGTGCTCGGCCTGGCGGTGCCGGGGCTGGACGACGTTCTGGTCGTGGGTGGTGAGCGCCTCCTGGCCGCCGCCTCCGCCGTCGGTGTACTCCGCGTCGAAGACACCGAAGATGTTCGCGTCCTCGTCGTGGCCGCCGTCGGCGCTGGTCTGGATGGCGCCGGAGCAGCCGTTCGCCGACGTCACCGGGTGGCCGTGGCTGTCGTGGCCGAGGACGAAGGTGACCTTCACCTTGGCGCAGTCGATCGACCTGCCGTCCTCCGGGTCGGTCACCTTCACCTTGAAGGGCACGGCGTCACCGAAGCCGAACATCTGCCCGTCTTCGGGGAGTTGGAGCGTGACCTTGGGCGCGGTGTTGCCGACCACGATCCGTACGCTCGCGCTTCCGGTCCGCCCCGAGGCGTCCTTCGCGGTCAGCGTCGCCGTGTAGGTGCCGTTCTTCTTGTACGTGTACGTGGGGTTCGCCGCTGTGGACGTGCCGCCGTCGCCGAAGTCCCAGCTGTACGTGAGGGCGTCGCCGTCGGCGTCGGTCGTGCCGGCGGAGGAGAACTTGACCCTCAGCCTCGCCTGGCCCGACGTGCGGTCGGCCGCGGCCTGCGCCACCGGCGAGTGGCCGTCGGTCGCGTTCTCGATGCGGTACAGCGCGGAGTTCTCGTCGCCGCCGAACCACGAGACGCCGTAGTCGAGGACGTAGAGGGCGCCGTCCGGGCCGAACGCCATGTCCATCACCTGGGTGCCGGACCACGGCACGTCGTTGATGGACTGCACGGTGCCGTTGTCGTCCGACGAGATCCGCTTGATCCAGCGGCGGCCGAACTCACCGGCGAAGAAGTCCCCGTCGTACGCCTCGGGGAACTTGACCGGGGAGTCGAGGGAGGCGTCGTAGTCGTAGACCGGGCCGCCCATAGGGGACTCGGAGCCGTTGCCGAACTCGGGGACGGATCCGCCGTCGTAGGGGATCCAGGCGGACTCGGCCGGGGGCAGGTCGGTCAGGCCGGTGTTGTTGGGCGAGGTGTTCTTGGGCGCGGCACAGTCGAAGGACGCGCCCGAGGTCTTGGTCGCGAAGTCGTAGTCCACGTAGGCGTCGTTCTTGCCCGTGCAGTACGGCCAGCCGAAGTTGCCCGGCTTGGTGACGCGGGCGAACTCGACCTGTCCGGCGGGACCGCGCGCGGGGTCCGCGGCGCCGGCGTCCGGGCCGTAGTCGCCGACGTAGAGGATCCCGGTCTTCTTGTCGACGCTGAACCGGAACGGGTTGCGGAAGCCCATGGCGTAGATCTCGGGCTTGGTCTTGTCCGTGCCGGGTGCGAAGAGGTTGCCGTCGGGGACCGTGTACGAGCCGTCGGCGTTCACCTTGATCCGCAGGATCTTGCCGCGCAGGTCGTTGGTGTTGCCGGAGGTGCGCTGGGCGTCGAAGACCGGGTTGCGGTCGGCGCGCTCGTCGATGGGCGTGTAGCCGTCCGACTGGAACGGGTTCGAGTCGTCGCCGGTCGACAGGTAGAGGTTGCCGGCCGCGTCGAAGTCGATGTCGCCGCCGACATGGCAGCAGATGCCGCGGGTCGCCGGGACGTCGAGGATCTTCTTCTCGCTGGCGTTGTCGAGGGTGCCGTCCGCCTTCAGGACGAAGCGGGAGAGGCGGTTGACGCCGTCGAAGGGCGCGAAGTCGGCCGCGGTGCCCGTCTCGGGGGCGTCGCCCGCCGGGGTGTCGAGCGGCGGGGCGTAGTAGAGGTAGATGAAGCGGTTGTCGGCGAAGCCCGGGTCGATGCCGACGCCCTGCAGGCCTTCCTCGTCGTGCGAGTAGACGGCGAGCTTGCCCGCCAGGCTGGTGTTGCCCGCACTGTCGGTGATGCGCAGTTCGCCGTCGCGCGAGGTGTGCAGCACCGAGCGGTCGGGCAGGACGGCCAGCGACATGGGCTCGCCGACCTCGGGCTCGCCCTTGGCGAGGGTGACCTGCTGGAAGTCCTCCGCGGCGGCCGGCGCGGCGGGGGCGGCCCCCGGTTCGGCGACGGCCGCGCCCGCCGGGGGCGTGGCGAGGGTGAGCGAGGCACCGGCGAGAAGTGCGCCGGTGAGCAGGGCGAGCGTCTTGCGGAGTCGGACTCCCGGGCGCCGTCTGTGGCTCCCGGTTCTGGTGGTGCTGGTGGGGTCGTTCGCGTGCACGGATGCCTCCAGAATGGGGCTGGTGGTTCATGCGGGTGCGATACGCCGGGGTGCGCCGTCACCCCGGAAGTGGTGGATCCCCCTGGGTAGGGGGTGGGTCGTGGTCGCCGTACGGCCTCAGTCGTTGCCGCCGAACGCCGCGTCGAAGGAGGCCGTCGGCGGTTCGAAGTCGAAGGCCTTCAGCCGGGTGAGTGCCTCGGGTGCGCCCTGGAGCCGGTCCATGCCCGCGTCCTCCCACTCGACCGAGATCGGTCCCTGGTAGTCGATGGAGCGCAGCATCCGGAACACGTCTTCCCAGGGGACGTCGCCGTGGCCCGCGGACACGAAGTCCCAGCCGCGGCGGGGGTCGCCCCACGGAAGGTGCGAGCCGAGGCGGCCGTTGCGGCCGTCGAGGCGCTTGCGCGCCTCCTTGCAGTCGACGTGGTAGATCCGGTCGCGGAAGTCCCACAGGAAGCCGACGGGGTCGAGGTCCTGCCAGACGAAGTGCGAGGGGTCGAAGTTCAGCCCGAAGGCGGGCCGGTGGCCGACCGCCTCCAGGGCGCGCTGGGTTGTCCAGTAGTCGTACGCGATCTCGCTGGGGTGGACCTCGTGGGCGAACCGCACGCCCTCGGTGTCGAAGACGTCGAGGATGGGATTCCAGCGCATGGCGAAGTCGTCGTAGCCGCGCTCGATCATCGACTCGGGGGCGGGCGGGAACATCGCGACCAGGTGCCAGATCGCGGACCCGGTGAAGCCGATGACGGTGTCGACACCGAAGGCGGCCGCGGCCCGAGCGGTGTCGGCGATCTCGGCCGCCGCCCGCTGCCGTACGCCCTCGGCCTCGCCGTCGCCCCAGATACGGGCGGGGAGGATCGCCTGGTGGCGTTCGTCGATGATGGCGTCGCAGACGGCCTGGCCGACCAGGTGGTTGGAGATGGCCCAGCACTTGAGTCCGTACTTGTCGAGCAGTTCCCGCCGGGAGTCCAGGTACGTGGGGTCCGCGAGAGCCTTGTCGACCTCGAAGTGATCGCCCCAGCAGGCGAGTTCGAGTCCGTCGTAGCCGAAGTCGCGGGCGAGCCGGCAGACCTCTTCGAGCGGCAGGTCGGCCCACTGGCCGGTGAAAAGCGTGAAGGTACGCGGCATGGGGACTGGCCTTCCTCAGCTCGCTGTGGGGGTGAAGACGGAGTTCTTCTCGGCGCTCTCCTCGACCGCGGCGAGGACGCGCTGCACCTGCAGCCCGTCGGCGAAGGAGGGCAGCGGCTGCCCGCCCTGCGCGATCGCGTGGACCAGGTCGCGGGCCTGGTGCACGAAGGTGTGCTCGTAGCCGAGGCCGTGGCCCGGTGGCCACCAGGCCTCCAGGTAGGGGTGGTCGGGTTCGGTGACGAGGATGCGGCGGAAGCCGGCGTGGGTGCCGGGTTCGGTGCCGTCGTGGTAGTGGAGTTCGTTGAGGCGCTCCAGGTCGAAGGCCAACGAGCCCTTCTCGCCGTTGAGTTCGATGCGCAGGGAGTTCTTGCGGCCGGTCGCGAACCGGGTCGCCTCGAAGGAGGCGAGGGCACCCGAGGCGAACCGGCCGGTGAACAGGGCGGCGTCGTCGACCGTGACGGCTCCGAGTCCGCCGCCGCCGGAGGCCGAGAGGCCGCTGGACGCTCCGGCGAGCACCGGCCTCTCCCGTACGAACGTCTCGGTGAGGGCCGACACCCCGACCACCGGCTCGCCCGCCAGGTACTGGGCGAGGTCGACGATGTGCGCGCCCAGGTCGCCGAGCGCCCCGGACCCCGCCGTCTCCTTGCGCAGCCGCCAGGTCAGCGGGAACTCCCGGTCCACCAGCCAGTCCTGAAGGTACGTCACCCGTACGTGCCGCAGGGCGCCGAGCCGGCCCTCGGCGACCATGTTCCTGGCGAGCGAAGCGGCGGGCAGCCGGCGGTAGTTGAAGCCGACCATCGCCACCTGACCGCGTGCGGCGGCCGCTTCGGCGGCCTCGGTCATCGCCTCGGCCTCCTCGACCGTGTTGGCGAGGGGCTTCTCGCACAGCACGTGCTTCCCGGCGGCCAGCGCGGCGATGGCGATCTCGGCGTGGCTGTCGCCCGGTGTGCAGACGTCGACGAGGTCGACGTCGTCGCGGGCGATCAGGGCCCGCCAGTCGGTCTCCGCGGCCGCCCAGCCGAGCCGGTCGGCCGCCGCCCGTACGGACCCTGCGTCACGGCCGCAGACCGCGGCGAGGACGGGCCGGAGCGGCAGGTCGAAGACGCGGCCCGCGGTGCGCCACCCCTGGGAGTGGGCGGCGCCCATGAACGCGTATCCGACCATGCCCACGCCGAGCGGGGGCCGTGCGGCCGCCGTCCCGGCCTGTGCCCCGGCCTGTTCCTCGTCGGGCTGCTGCGGCTGTCCCATCGGGGAGTCCTCCTCGTCGTCGTGGCGCGGTGGGGGGCGCTCTGCCGGGTTCCGGCGGTCCGGACACTGCGGGTCCGTCGTGGCCGGCCGCGCGGTTGCCCGCGCCCCTGAAGGGCGCCCCTGTCGGGCGCCCTCGAAAGAGCAGGCACGGCCTACTTGAAGCCGGTGGGCAGGTACGTCTTGACGTTCTCCTTGTCCACGACGGCCGAGTAGAGCGTCAGGGACGAGGGGATCTCGAACTCCGCGAGGCCGCCGATTCCCTTGCTCTGGCCGAGCGCGCGGGCCAGGTCGATCGCGGAGGCGGCCATCGTGGGCGGGTAGAGGACCGTGGCCTTGAGGACGCTGTTGTCCGACTCGATGGCCTGCATGGCGGACAGGGCGCCCGCTCCACCGACCATCAGGAAGTCGTCACGTCCGGCCTGCTCGATGGCGCGCAGGGCGCCGACTCCCTGGTCGTCGTCGTGGTTCCACAGGGCGTCGAACTTCGACTGGGCCTGGAGGAGTTGGGACATCTTGGCCTGTCCCGACTCGACGGTGAACTCGGCGGCCTGGCGGGCGACCTTCTTGATGTTCGGGTAGTTCTTGAGGGCCGCGTCGAAGCCCTGTGTGCGCTGCTTGGTGAGTTCCAGGTTGTCGAGGCCGGCCAGTTCGATGACCCGGGCGTTCTTCTTGTCCTTGAGCTTCTCGCCGATGTAGTGACCGGCGTTGAGGCCCATGCCGTAGTTGTCGCCGCCTATCCAGCAGCGGTACGCCTGCGGGGAGTTGAAGATGCGGTCGAGGTTGACCACGGGGATGTTCGCCCGCATGGCCTGGAGGCCGACCTGGGTGAGGGCCTTGCCGTCGGCGGGCAGCACCACCAGGACGTCGACCTTCTTGTTGATCAGTGTCTCGATCTGGCCGATCTGGGCGGCGGTGTCGTTGGAGCCCTCCGTGATCTCCAGCGTCACGTCCTCGTACTTCTTGGCGCGGCTCTTGGCGTTGTCGTTGATCGCGTTGAGCCAGCCGTGGTCGGCCTGCGGGCCCGCGAAGCCGATGGTGACCTGCTTGCCGGGCTTGTCGTCGGCGGCGGGCTGGTCGTTGGAGGCCGGCTCGTCGCCGGATTCGTTGCTGGTGCAACCGGCGAGGAGGACACCGGCCGAGACGGCGGCGGTGCCGAAGAGCAATCCTCTGCGGCTCGTGATCTCTGGCATGGCGGTGAACCCTTTCCTCAGGTCGTGCTGGCGGTACGGCGCTGGACGAGCACGGCGGCGACGATGATCGCGCCCTTGGCGATCTGCTGGACGTCGCTCTGCAGGTTGTTCAGGGCGAAGATGTTGGTGATCGTGGTGAAGATCAGGACTCCGAGCACCGAGCCGACGATGGTGCCGCGCCCCCCGGTGAGCAGGGTGCCGCCGATGATCGCGGCGGCGATGGCGTCGAGTTCGTAGAGGTTGCCGTTGGTGTTCTGGCCCGAACCCGACAGGATGATCAGCAGGAAGGCAGCGATGCCGCAGCACAGCCCGGAGAGCAGGTAGAGGTAGAGGCGCTGGCGGCGTACGTCGATACCGGCGAGGCGCGCCGCCTCCGCGTTGCCGCCGACGGCGACCGTGCGCCGGCCGAAGGTGGTGCGGTTGAGCACGAGCCAGCCGATGATCGTCACGACCGCGAACACCATCACGAGCGGCGGGACCCCGAGGACGTAGGAGTCGCGCTCGCCGAGGTCGAGGATGCCGTCGACGGTGACGACCTGGGTGTTGCCGTCGGTGATCTGGAGGGCGAGGCCCCGGGCCGAGGCGAGCATGGCGAGTGTCGCGATGAACGGCACCATGGTGCCGTACGCGATCAGTACCCCGTTGACGAGGCCGCAGCCGACGCCGACGATCACCGCCGTGAAGAAGATGCCGGCGAAGCCGAAGTCCTGGGTGGCGACGGTCGTCGCCCACACCGAGGCGAGGGCGACGATGGCGCCGACGGACAGATCGATGCCGCCGGAGATGATGACGAAGGTCATGCCGACCGTGACGACACCGATCACCGAGGCCTGGGTGAGGACGAGTTGGAGGTTGCGGGTGTCGAGGAACTCGTCGGGCTTGGTGATGCCTCCGATGAGGATCAGGGCGGCGAGCACACCCAGCAACGAGAGGGTACGGACGTCGGCACGGGCCACGACCGCCCGCCACGGACTGGGTTCCACCTGTGGTGCGAGCTTCGGGATTTCGTCCCGGGGCGGGGACACGGGCTGCGTCATGACGCCGGGCTTCCTTCCATGACGAGGTCGAGTACGCGGTGTTCGTCGAGCTCCCGGGCGGGTGCCGTGTGGACGACCCGGCCCTCGCGGAGCACCAGGACGCGGTCGGCGAGGCCGAGGACCTCGGGTACTTCGCTGGAGACCATGAGCACGGCCAGGCCTTCGTCGGCGAGGCGGCGGATGACGGCGTACAGCTCGGCGCGGGCGCCGACGTCGACGCCGCGGGTCGGTTCGTCGAGCAGCAGCACCCGGCAGCCGCGCAGCAGCCAGCGGGCGAGGACCGCCTTCTGCTGGTTGCCGCCGGAGAGGGTGCGGACGGGGGCGGACGGGTTGTCGGGGCGCAGCGAGAGCTCGCGGGTCGCCTTGCGCGCCGCGTCCCGTTCGGCGGTCCGGTCCAGCCAGCCTCCGCGGGAGAAGCGGGACATGGAGGAGACGGACACGTTCCGGGTGACGGACTCGAGCATCAGCAGGGCCTGCGCCTTGCGTTCCTCGGGGGCGAGACCGAGTCCGGCGCGGACGGCGGCCCGGACGCTGCCGGGCTTCAACTGCCGTCCGTCGACCCGTATGTGACCGGTGGTCGGTTTGCGGGCGCCGTAGATGGTCTCCAGGATCTCGGAGCGGCCGGAGCCGACGAGTCCCGCGAGGCCCACGATCTCGCCGGGGCGCAGCGTGAGGTCGAGCGACTCGAACTCGCCCTCGCGGGCGAGGCCTTGGACCTCGAGCACCGGGTCGGGCAGTGTCCGGTGCGTGGGCCGGTCCGGGAAGACGTACTCGACGTTCCGTCCCGTCATCAGCGCGACGACCTCGCGGGTCGGTGTCGACTTCGCGGGCAGACCGCCGGCCACCGCGCGACCGTCCTTGAGCACCGTGACCCGGTCGCCGATGCGGCGTATCTCCTCCAGGCGGTGCGAGATGTAGACGACGGCGACGCCCTCGGCGGTGAGGTCCCCGACGATGCGGAAGAGGTTGTCGACCTCGTCCGGGTCGAGGGCCGCGGACGGTTCGTCCATCACGATGAGACGTACGTCGTGGGAGAGCGCCCGGGCCATGGAGACGATCTGCTGGTGGGCGGCGGACAGTTCTCCCACGAGTCGGGCCGGGTCGATCTCCGGGTGCCCGAGTCGCTTGAGGAGAGCGGCTGTTGACGCTCGCGCGTGTTTGCCGCGTACGACGAATCCGGCGGACGTGGGTTCATGGCCGAGGTAGACGTTCTCGGCCACCGACAGGCCCTCCACCAGGTCGAGTTCCTGGTAGATGGTGGCGATGCCGAGGCGCATGGCGGCGATGGGCGAGCGGAGCGTGACCTGTTGGCCGCGCCAGCCGATCGTGCCGTCGTCCGGCTGGTGGGCGCCGGCCAGGATCTTGATGAGCGTGGACTTTCCCGCGCCGTTCTGGCCGAGCAGGCAGTGCACCTCACCGGGCTGGACGTCGAGGTCGACGCCGTCGAGGGCCCGGACACCGGGGAACGACTTGGTGATGCCGGACATCGTGAGAAGGGGTGGTTCTGGTGCCATGACGGTTCCCCTCGGCGGGTACAGGCCGGTCTCAGGGCAGGGCGGAGTGAGGCAGGGCGGAGCAGGGTGTGTCGTCGGAGGTGTGGTGCTGCTGTGGCGACTGTGGAAGCGGTGCTGCTGCAACGGCTGAAGATCGTGCGGTTGCGGCAGTTCTGGGAGCAGTGGCGTTCTTGCGGCTCTGCGATCAGGCGTTACGCGGGTGAGAACAGGTGGTCGCTGATGAGCCGGGCCGCGCCGATGACTCCGGCGGTGGGACCCAACTCGCCCAGCACGATGGGCAGATTGCCGGTCGCGAGAGGGAGCGACTGGCGGTAGACCTGGGTGCGGATCGCTGCGAGCAGGGTGTGGCCGAGCCCGGTCACACCGCCGCCGATCACCACCAGGCCCGGATTGAAGAAGCTGACGAGTCCGGCGATGACCTGGCCGGTGCGGTTGCCGCCCTCGCGGATCAGATCGAGCGCGGTGGCGTCACCCGCGGCGGCAGCGGCGGCGACGTCGACGGCGCTCAGGGCGCCCGCCGCCTCCAGTCGTGCCGCGAGTTCCTGGGACAGCCCCTGCTGGGCGGCCTCCGTGGCGTCGCGCGCGAGCGCGGCGCCGCTGAAGTGGGCCTCCAGGCAGCCCCGGTTGCCGCACGCGCACGGGCGGCCGTCCGGCACGGCCTGGATGTGGCCGATGTCGCCCGCGCTGCCCGTGGTACCGCGGTAGACCTCACCGCCGACGACGATCCCGCAGCCGATGCCGGTGCCGATCTTGACGCAGAGGAAGTCGCCCACGGAGCGGGCCACGCCCGCGTGCTGCTCCCCCATCGCCATCAGGTTCACGTCGTTGTCGACCATGACGGGGCAGCCGAGGTCCTGACTGAGGGCCTCGCGCACCGGGAACCCGTCCCAGCCCGGCATGATCGGCGGGGCGACCGGGACGCCCTCGGGGAAGCGGACCGGTCCGGGGACGCCGATGCCGGCGCCGTCGAACCCCTCCGCGAGCCCCGATGCCTTCAACTTCGCAGCCATGGACAGGACTTGCTCGAAGACCGCGACCGGGCCCTCGCGTACGTCCATGGGCTGGTTGATGTGTCCCAGCACCTCCAGCTCCGCGTTGGTGACGGCGACGTCTATCGAGGTGGCCCCGATGTCGACGCCCAGGAAGCGCAGCGCGGGAGCGAGCCGGATGTTGTGGGACCGGCGGCCACCGCGGGAGGCGGCGAGTCCGTCGGCCACCACGAGGCCGGTCTCCAGGAGTCGCTCGACCTCCACGGCCAGCTTCGACCGGGAGAGATCGACCTGATCCCCCAGCTGCGCCCGCGAGTTGGGGCCGCCGTCGCGCAGCAGCCTGAGCAGCCGCGCCTGATGGGCGTTCCCGGGTCGCGCCGTCATACGTCTCACGAGCCCCTCCCCGCCTCATCGGCACCGCCGTCGTTGGCTTTCGAGGGGAACGTAGCAGTGGCTGCCGAACCTGGGAAGAAGTTGCGCAGGAATTACCCACGACTTCTTCCACTCAGAGGACAAAGGGAGTTGGAGCGGTTCCCCGGAGCGGGCCGGCGCGGCAGGATGGGCACCGCCGCTGCGGGCCGCCGCGGCCCGCAGCGCAGAAAGCGGGAAGGCGGGAAGGCGGGAAGGGGGACACACACGCGGTCTCGGTGACGGGTGCCACGGGCAGCGCGGGGGCACGCATCGCGCGCACCGGCGACCGGGGGCATGTCGGTGCGAGCGCCCGGCCAACTCGGGTGAGGCCGCCGGGCCGTCACGTCACGGGGGCGGGGCGGCAGGGGCCTGCCTTCGTCTCTTCGCGGCGGTACCGGTCGCGACTAGTCGCGCGGCCGCGCGTGGTACGTCCTGCGGGTGTGCTCGGTGTGGGCGCGCATGACCTCGGTCGCGCGCTGTTCGTCGCGGGCCGAGATCGCGGCGATCAGGTCCCGGTGTTCGATCCAGGACTGGTGGCCCCGCTGCCGGGCGACCGGTGTGTAGTACCAGCGGACGCGCCGGTCCACCTGTGCGGCCAGTTCGGCCAGGACCGTGTTGCCCGCGAGCTCCATGACCTTGGCGTGGAAGCGGGCGTTCGTCGCGACCGCCGCGTCCACGTCGTCGGCGCCCACCGCCTCCTCGCCCTGGGCGCACAGCTCCTCCAGATCGGCGATGCCGGACGTGCCCGCGTTGGCCGCCGCGAGCCGGGCGGCCTCGGCCTCCAGGAGCGTGCGCACGGTGAGGAGCTGGTCCGCCTCCGCCTCGGTCGGCTCGTGCACGAACGCGCCCTGCGCGGGCCGCAGATCGACCCAGCCCTCGGTGTTCAGCCGCTGCAACGCCTCGCGCACGGGCTGCCGGGAGACCCCGAGATGCCCCGCCAGTTCGCTCTCCACCAGGTGCTGGCCGGGCTGGAGGGCGCGCGTCGTGATCAGTTCGAGCAGGGCCTCGTAGACGCGGTCCCTGAGCGGACCCGGCCGCTCGAGCTTCGGCACCGACCCCTGCGGCAGTCCGGTCGACAACATCGCGGTCCCCCTCCTGGGCAGCGGCGGCGTACGCGCTCGCGGCGCGGCAGCCTGAAAGCCAGTATCAATTGTCTTTCGTCTACAGTCTACGGCGCACAATGACCAGGCCGAGGGGGAGTTGGCCTCGTCACACCGGGGTGGACGCCGACGTCACGGGCAGTGGACGACCTGTCCCGCGTACGAGAGATTGCCGCCGAAACCGAAGAGCAGGACCCGGTCGCCGGTGGAGATCTCGCCCCGTTCGACGAGCTTCGACAGGGCGATCGGGATGCTGGCGGCGGAGGTGTTGCCGGACTCGGTGACATCGCGTGCGACCACCGCGTTCACGGCGCCGATCTTCGCGGCGAGGGGTTCGATGATGCGCAGGTTCGCCTGGTGGAGCACGACCGCGGCAAGGTCCTCGGGGGCGAGACCCGCGCGCTCGCAGGCCTTGCGTGCGATGGCCGGGAGTTTGGTGGTCGCCCACCGGTAGACGCTCTGGCCCTCCTGCGCGAACCGTGAGGGGGTGCCCTCGATCCGTACGGCGTTCCCCATCTCGGGAACGGAGCCCCACAGCACGGGTCCGATGCCGGACTCCTTCGCGGCCTCGACGACCGCGGCCCCCGCCCCGTCCCCGACGAGCACGCAGGTCGTGCGGTCGGTCCAGTCGGCCACGTCGGACATCTTGTCGGCGCCGATCACGAGCACCCGGGTCGCTCCCCCGGCGCGTACGGCGTGGTCGGCGGTGGCGAGCGCGTGCGTGAAGCCCGCGCAGACCACGTTGAGGTCCATGACGGCCGGTGACGGAATGCCGAGGCGGGCGGCGACCCGGGCGGCCATGTTCGGCGACCGGTCGACGGCCGTGGACGTGGCCACCAGGACGAGGTCGATGTCCTCGGGCGCGAGGCCGGCCGACGCCAGGGCCTTGGCCGCGGCGTGCGCCGCCAGCTCGTCGACCGGCTCGTCGGGTCCGGCGATGTGGCGGGTGCGGATGCCCACCCGGCTCGTGATCCACTCGTCGCTGGTGTCGACCAGCTCCGCCAGGTCCTCGTTGGTGAGGACCCTGGCGGGCTGGTAGTGGCCGACAGCGGCGATGCGTGAGCCGATCATGTGCGGTCCCTTTTGTTGCCTGGATAACGGGACTCACCAGTCTGATCAGGTACTCACGAGTACGGCGGCACGTAAAGTCACAGGAAAGGTGCGCCACCCTTGTCGGCTTCCATCACGCCCCCGGGCGCCCGAACACCTACCCTGTCGGCATCCCGAGGCCTACCCGGTGAACAACTGGGTGGCTTTGCGTACGAGCTCGTACAGACCATAGGCCAGCGGTGTGCCCACCCAGACCCAGGCGAAGGCGATCAGTCCGCGTCGGCCGGGCGGGCCGCCGTCCGGCAGACTGCTGTCAGGCGGACTGCTGTCGCTCGTGGACATCTGCGGCCTCCCTCTGGGCGGGGATGTGATGGCGGGCGCTGACGGGACGGACGAGTTCGTTGGCGACGAACCCGACCACGAGCAGCCCGATCATGATGATCAGTGACAGTCCGTAGAGGGACGCTCCGGACTTGCCGGCCTCCTCCTGCCGGTCCGCGATCCAGTTGACGATCAGGGGACCGAGGACTCCGGCCGTGGACCAGGCGGTGAGCAGCCGCCCGTGGATCGCGCCGACCTGGTACGTCCCGAAGAGGTCCTTCAGGTAGGCGGGGACGGTCGCGAAGCCGCCTCCGTAGAAGGAGAGGATCACCAGTGCGCAGATGATGAACACGGGCTTCGAGGAGTCGCCGACCCAGGCGATGAGGGCGTACATCAGCGCGCCGACACCCAGGTAGACGCGGTAGATGTTCTTGCGTCCGATCAGGTCGGACGTGGAGGACCAGCCGATGCGGCCCGCCATGTTGGCCGCCGAGAGCAGCGCGACGAAGCCGGCCGCGGCCGACACCGACACGGGTGTCGAGGTGTCCGCGAAGAAGTCCGTGATCATCGGCGCGGCCTTCTCCAGGATGCCGATGCCCGCGGTCACGTTCATGCAGAGGACGACCCACAGGAGCCAGAACTGCGGGGTGCGCACGGCACTGTTCGCGGAGACCTGTACGCCCTCCAGCGGGGCCGGGGTGCCGTCGGCCGCGGTCTTCGCGGGCCGGGGTACGCGCACGAGCAGCACACCGAGCGACATGAAGACGGCGTACGTGAGTCCGTGCACGAGGAAGGCCAGCGCGATGCCCGAGCTGTCGGAGCCGAAGGACTCCAGCATCTGCGCGGACCACGGCGAGGCGATCAGCGCGCCGCCGCCGAAGCCCATGATGGCGATGCCGGTGGCCATGCCGGGCCGGTCGGGGAACCACTTGATGAGCGTGGAGACCGGCGAGATGTAGCCGATGCCGAGGCCGATGCCGCCGACGAAGCCGTAGCCGAAGACGATCAGCCAGTACTGCTCGGTGGCGGCGCCGAGGGCGGAGATCAGGAAGCCCGAGGAGAAGCAGATCAGGGCGACCGTCATGGCCCAGCGCGGACCGTTGCGCTCGACGAGTGTGCCGCCGAACGCGGCGGACAGGCCGAGCATCACGATGCCGAGCTGGAAGGGCAGGGCGCTCTGGGTGCCGCTGAGATCGAGCGCGGACTCCAGGGAGGGCTTGAACACGGACCAGGCGTAGGCCTGTCCGATGGAGAGGTGGACCGACAGGGCCGCCGGCGGGACCAGCCAGCGGCTCCAGCCCGGTGGGGCTACAGGGGGACTCATGATCCCGGACGATAGGAAGCGGCTGTTCGGTTGGGAAGGCGGTCCACCCGAACTCGTCGACCGTATGCGGTGAACGGTATGCGGGGTGCGACGAACGGTCGGTCCGGGCCGACGAACGGCGTTCGGGGCCGAACTCCGCCCCTCCACCAAGGGTGTTCGGGGCGCGACACTCAGCGAGCTCCGGGGGTGGCCCGGCGGAACCGGAGGCGGCGGCGTCCGTGGGCGAGGTGCTGCGCGAACCCTTGCTGCCCCAACTCCCATACTGTAGACAATATTCAGTCGACATTGATTCCACGCTGTTCAGCGTCTCCTCGGTACCCTCGACCGAACGGAGCCCCCAAGTGAAAGTGGCAGTTCTCGGCGCCGGTGCGATCGGCGCCTACGTCGGTGCCGCGCTGCATCGCGCGGGTGCCGATGTGCACCTCATCGCCCGTGGACCGCATCTCGCGGCCATGAGGCAGCACGGAGTGCGAGTGCTCAGTCCGCGCGGTGACTTCACCGCTCGGGCCCACGCCACCGACGACCCGGCCGAGGTCGGCCCGGTCGACTTCGTCTTCCTTGGCCTCAAGGCCAACTCGTACGCGGCGTGCGGGCCGCTGATCGAGCCTCTCCTGCACGACACGACGGCGGTGATCGCCGCCCAGAACGGCATTCCCTGGTGGTACTTCCACCGGCACGGCGGCCCGCACGACGGCCACCGCGTCGAGAGCGTGGACCCGGGCGGCGCGGTCAGTGCCGTGATCGCGCCCTCCCGGGCCATCGGCTGTGTCGTCTACGCGGCGACCGAACTGGAAGGACCGGGAGTCGTCCGCCACCTGGAAGGCACCCGGTTCTCCATCGGCGAGCCCGACCGTTCGGTCTCGGTGCGCTGCAGCGAGTTCGGCGAGGCCATGGTGGCCGGCGGGCTCAAGTGCCCGGTGGAGCCCGACCTGCGCAACGACATCTGGCTCAAGCTGCTCGGCAACATCTCCTTCAACCCCATCAGCGCCCTGGCCCGCGCGACCATGCGGCAGATGTGTCTGCACGGCGGCACCCGCCGGGTCATCGAGATCATGATGACCGAGACGCTCGCCGTCGCCGAGGCACTCGGCTGCCGGGTGGGCGTCTCCATCGAGCGGCGGCTGGCCGGCGCCGAGCGCGTCGGCGACCACCGCACCTCCACGCTCCAGGACCTGGAGCGCGGCAAGCCCCTGGAACTCGACGTGCTGCTCGCGGCCGTCGTGGAACTGGCGGAGATCACCGACGTCCCGGTGCCCACGCTCCGTACCGTCCACGCCATCTCGGACCTGCTCGCCCTGAGGACCGCCGCGTGAGGACGTTCACGCCGGCGCTCCACAAGCCGTACGCCAGGACGCCCCTGAGGACTTTGAGGAACGCGGTATGAGAAAGCGCGACCGAACTCCCAAGACGTACAACCGACTTCAGTACCCCCTGGTCCGAGACTCCCGTGACGAGCCGTTCCGGCGCGCCACCTGGGACGAGGCCCTGGAGCGTGCCGCCCGGGGCCTCGGCGCCGCACGCGGCGCGTTCGGCATGTTCTCCTGCGCCCGCGCGACCAACGAGATGAACTACGTGGCACAGAAGTTCGCCCGCGTGGTCATGGGCACCAACAACGTCGACTCCTGCAACAGGACCTGCCACGCGCCCAGCGTGGCGGGCCTGTCGGCGGCCTTCGGCTCGGGCGGCGGGACGTCCTCCTACGGGGAGGTCGAGCACACGGACCTCATCGTGATGTGGGGCTCCAACGCCCGCTTCGCGCACCCGATCTTCTTCCAGCACGTCCTGAAGGGGATCAGGAACGGCGCCCGGATGTACGCGGTCGACCCGCGCCGCACGTCCACGGCCGAGTGGGCCGAGGGCTGGCTCGGGCTGAACGTCGGCACGGACATCCCGATGGCGCACGCGATCGGCCGCGAGATCATCCGGGCGGGGCTCGCGAACGACGCGTTCATCGAGCGGGCGACCACCGGCTTCGAGGAGTACAAGCAGCTCGTCGAGCCGTGGACGCTGTCCCTCGCCGAGAAGGTGACGGGCGTACCGGCCGCGGCCATACGGGAGTTGGCGCACGCCTATGCCCGCGCCGAGCGCGCCCAGCTGTGCTGGACGCTCGGCATCACCGAGCACCACAACGGCACGGACAACGTCCGCGCGCTCATCAACCTGACGCTGCTGACGGGCCATGTGGGGCGCTTCGGCTCGGGCCTTCAACCCCTGCGCGGGCAGAACAACGTGCAGGGCGGCGGCGACATGGGCGCCATCCCGAACCGGCTGCCCGGCTTCCAGGACATCCTCGATCCGGACACCCGGCTGAAGTTCGAGTCCGCGTGGGACACCGTCATCCAGCCCCACTACGGGATGAACCTGACGGAGATGTTCGAGGCCATGGAGGAGGGCACGCTCAAGGCCGTCTACTGCATCGGGGAGAACCCCGCGCAGTCGGAGGCCGACAGCGGGCAGGCCGTACGGCGCATGCAGGGCCTCGACTTCCTCGTCGTGCAGGACATCTTCCTGACGAAGACGGCCGAACTGGCGGACGTCGTCCTGCCCGCGACCGCGGGCTGGGCGGAGACCGAGGGCACGACCACCAACAGCGAACGCAGGGTCCAGCGGGTACGCCGGGCGGTCACCCCGCCCGGCGAGGCCCGCGAGGACATCGACATCATCTGCGACCTGGCCTCCCGGCTCGGCCACGAGTGGAAGTACGCGGACTCCGAATCCGTGTGGAACGAGCTGCGGTCGGTGTCCCCGGACCACTTCGGGATGACGTACGAGCGGCTGGAGGAGCACCAGGGCATCCAGTGGCCGTGCCCGGACCCGGACCGGCTCGAACCGACCTATCTGCACGGCAGGTTGTGGGCCGCGGACCCGGCCGAACGCGGCCGGCTCGCGCCCTTCGGGCTGGTCCAGCACGACCCGCCGGTCGACCTGACCGACGAGGCGTACCCGATCCGGCTGACCACCGGGCGGCGGCTCGACTCGTACAACACCGGGGTCCAGAGCGGCAGTTTCGCCTCGCCGCTGCGGCGCGGCGAGTACGTCGAGCTGTGCCCGGAGGACGCGGAGCGCTACGGCGTGGTGGTCGGCGAGGAGGTCCAGGTGTCCTCGCGGCGTGGCGCGGTGGTGGCGCCGGTGTGGGTCGACACGGCACTGCGGCCCGGCCTCGCCTTCATGACCATGCATTTTCCCGACGAGGTGGACACCAACCAGCTGACGATCGAGGCGAACTGCCCGATCGCGGGGACGGCGGAGTTCAAGGCGTCGGCGATCCGGATCGACAAGCTGCCGGTTGCTCTTCAAGTGAGGTGATGCCAAGTGGACCTGCACTTCGGTGACAGCAAGCCGACGGACGAGGAGCGGGCGGCCATCGACGCGCTGCTCGGTCCTCCGGAGTCTTCGTGGGAGGGCGCCACCCGTGACGAGATGCGCGCCGCCGACCTCAGGTGGGCACGCGGCGGGCGTGCGGCCCGGGAACGCCGTGACCTGCTGTTGCCGGGGCTGCACGCGGTCAACGACCGGATCGGCTGGATCAGCGAGGGCGCCCTCGGCTACCTGTGCAGGCGGCTGACCGTGCCGCCCGCGGAGGCGTACGGGGTCGCCACCTTCTACGCGATGTTCTCGGTGAAGCCGCGCCCCGCGACCGTCCTGCACGTGTGCACGGACCTCGCGTGCGCGGCGGCCGGGGCGTCGGAGCTGTGCGCGGGCGTCGAGGCCCGGCTCGGCCCCGGCAGCGGTGTAGCGGTCGAGCGCAGTCCCTGCCTCGGCCTGTGCGAGCGGGCGCCGGCCGCGCTCGCGGTCAGGGCCGGGGACCCGGTGCGTACGGCCGTGTCGGCGCCCACGACCGTCGAGCGGGCCGTGCTCGCGGCGAGCGCGCCCGACTCGGCGCCCGAGGAACCGTCCGCCGCCCTGGCGGTCCCGCAGGCCGGGGACCCGGCCCTGATGCTGCTGGGCCGGGTCGGTGTGGTCGATCCGGCGTCGCTCGACGACTACCGGGCGCACGGCGGCTACACGGCCCTGCGGCAGGCCTTCGCGATCGGCCCCGCCGGGGTCATCCGCGAGGTCACCGACGCGGGCCTGGTCGGGCGCGGCGGCGCCGCCTTCCCCACAGGCCGCAAATGGCAGGCCACCGCGTCGCAGCCCGACCACCCGCACTACCTCGTGTGCAACGCCGACGAGTCCGAGCCCGGCACCTTCAAGGACCGGGTGGTCATGGAGGGCGACCCGTACGCGCTCGTGGAGGCGATGACGATCGCGGGGTACGCGGTCGGGGCGCACAAGGGCTACCTGTATCTGCGCGGCGAGTACCCGCGGGCGCTGGCACGCATGGAACACGCCATCGGGCAGGCCCGCGCGCGCGGGCTGCTCGGGGACGACGTCCTCGGCCAGGGGTACGCCTTCGACATCGAGATCCGGCGCGGCGCGGGCGCGTACATCTGCGGCGAGGAGACGGCCCTCTTCAACTCCATCGAGGGGTACCGGGGCGAGCCCCGCTCGAAACCGCCGTTCCCCGTGGAGAAGGGCCTGTTCGGCAAGCCGACCGCCGAGAACAACGTCGAGACGCTGGTCAACGTACTGCCGATCCTCACCGTCGGCGCCCCGGCGTACGCGGCGATCGGCACCGGCTCCTCCACCGGGCCGAAGCTGTTCTGCGTGTCGGGCAGCGTGGAGCGGCCCGGCATCTACGAGCTGCCGTTCGGCGCGACGCTCGGCGAACTGCTGGAGCTGGCGGGCGTGCGCGACCGGCTGCGCGCGGTGCTGCTGGGCGGCGCGGCCGGCGGTTTCGTACGGCCCGACGAGCTGGACATCCCGCTCACCTTCGAGGGCACACGGGAGGCGGGCACGACGCTCGGCTCCGGGGTCGTGCTGGCCTTCGACGACACCGTGCCGCTGCCGCGTCTGCTGCTGCGGATCGCCGAGTTCTTCCGGGACGAGTCGTGCGGGCAGTGCGTGCCCTGCCGGGTCGGAACCGTCCGCCAGGAGGAGGCCCTGCACCGCATCGTCGGGCGGACCGGCGCCGACGCGGCAGCCGACATCACGCTGTTGCGGGAGGTGGGCCGGGCCATGAAGGACGCCTCGATCTGCGGTCTCGGACAGACCGCGTGGAACGCCGTGGAATCCGCCATCGACCGCCTGGGGGCGTACGAATGACCGTGACACCGCTGGGGATACCCCGCCGTCTGCTGGAGTTCACGATCGACGGTGAGCCTGTGCGGGCACCCGAGGGCGCGACGATCCTCGATGCCTGCCGCTCGGCGGGCAAGGACGTCCCGACCCTGTGCCAGGGCGACACGCTGGCACCCAAGAACGCCTGCCGCGTGTGTGTCGTCGAGGTCGAGGGCGCGCGCACCCTCGTCCCGGCCTGCTCCCGCAAGGCGGAGGCGGGCATGCAGGTCAGGACGGACACCGAGCGGGCCCGGCACAGCCGGAAGATCGTCCTCGAACTCCTCGCCTCGTCGGTCGACCTGTCGACCACCCCGGAGGTCGCCGGATGGCTCAAGGAGTACGAGGCGAAACCCGACCGCTTCGGTCCGGACGCGGCCCGGCTGGGCGAGGAGCCGAGAGTCGACAACGACCTGTACGTGCGCGACTACGACAAGTGCATCCTCTGCTACAAGTGCGTGGACGCCTGCGGCGACCAGTGGCAGAACACCTTCGCGATCTCGGTCACCGGGCGCGGTTTCGACGCCAGGATCGCCGTCGAGCACGACGCTCCCCTCACGGACTCGGCGTGCGTGTACTGCGGGAACTGCATCGAGGTGTGCCCGACGGGTGCTCTGTCGTTCAAGTCGGAGTTCGACATGCGTGCCGCGGGCACGTGGGACGAGTCGGCGCAGACCGGGACGACGACGGTGTGCGCCTACTGCGGAGTGGGCTGCAATCTCACCCTGCACGTACAGGACAATGAGATCGTCAAGGTCACCTCGCCGCACGACAACCCGGTGACCCACGGCAACCTCTGCATCAAGGGCCGCTTCGGCTACCAGCACGTACAGAACCGGGACTGATCAGGCATGGGACGAGTCACGGAACGACGCAAGGTGATCCGCATCCGGGACGGGGCGGTCTCCACCCGCCCGGACACGCTCGTCGCCGAGGAACCACTGGAGATCAGGCTCAACGGAAAACCCCTCGCGATCACGATGCGCACCCCGGGCGACGACTTCGCGCTCGCGGCGGGCTTCCTGGTCAGCGAGGGGGTGCTCGGCGCGGCCGACGAACTGCAGAACATCGTCTACTGCGCGGGCGCCACGGTGGACGGTTCGAACACGTACAACATCGTCGACGTACGGACGGCGCCCGGCCTCGTCATCCCCGACATCACGCTCGAACGCAACGTGTACACGACCTCGTCCTGCGGGCTGTGCGGCAAGGCGAGCCTGGACGCGGTCCGTACGACGGCCCGCTGGACGATCGACGACACGCACGGCGACACGACTCCCCCGGTGCGGCTCGAACCCGGCCTGCTCGCGAGCCTCCCCGACCGGCTGCGCGCGGCGCAGCGCGTGTTCGACCGGACCGGGGGTCTGCACGCGGCGGCGCTGTTCACGGAGGACGGCGAGCTGGTCGACATCCGGGAGGACGTGGGCCGGCACAACGCGGTCGACAAGCTCGTCGGCCGCGCCCTCCAGAATGGCTCCCTGCCGCTCTCCCGCACGGTCCTGCTGGTCTCCGGGCGGGCCTCCTTCGAGCTGGCCCAGAAGGCGGTGATGGCCGGTATCCCGGTGCTGGCCGCGGTCTCGGCGCCGTCCTCGCTCGCGGTGGACCTGGCCGCCGAGTCGAACCTGACCCTGGTCGGCTTCCTGCGGGGCGCCTCCATGAACGTGTACGCGGGCGAGCACCGCATCGCCCTGCGGGCCCCGGCCACCCAGGGCTGACCGGTCTCGCCGCGACACGGCGGCGGGGCCCCGACCCGGCGGGGAGCGCCCCCTGCGCCGGAGGGGCCCCGCCTCAGGCCGGTACGGCTGCGCCCCGTGCGGCCCCGGGAGCGGACGGAGCCTTGCCCCGCGTCCCGGCCCGTGACCATGACCGGCCCTCGCGGGTGCGGTGTCCGGCTCAGCCCTTGGTGAAGTGCACCTCCGAGGCCGCGACGACGGTTCCCAGCCGGGGGAAGTCCAGTTTCACCGAGGCCTCGTGCTCGGGGCCGGTGAGGGCCGACATCGCGTCCTCGACGAAGACCAGGTCGTAGCCGAGGTCACCGGCGGCGCGGGCGGTGGACTCGACGCCGAGGTTGGTGGCGATCCCGCCGAACACCACGGTGGTGATGCCGCGTTCGCGCAGCCGCTCGTCCAGGCCGGTGCCCTGGAAGCCCCCGATGGTCCGCTTCACGATCTCGATGTCGCCGTCGGCCGCGACCCCGGCGACCAGCCCGCTGCCGGGCGGCTGCTCGGGGACACCGGGCCGCTCGACCCGGACGAGGACGACGGGCGCGCCCACCGCGCGGAAGGCGGCGGCCAACTCCGCGGCGACCGACACCACTTCGGTGCCCTTGCGGGGCTCCAGGGGCAGGCCCGCGATGCGGTCCATCAGGTCGACCAGCACGAGGGCGGTGCGCGCGGGGTCCAGGGCGAGACGGGGTTCCATGTCCGGTGCGTTCATGACGGAACGTTAGCCCGCGTCAGCCGTCCGTAGGGGAAATCCGGATCAACGGGCCGGTGAACCGGTCGGGTTCCGGTCCCGTCGGCCGACGGTCCTCCAGGTCGGGGCGACCGCCAAGGGTGCGGGGCAGCCGCTCCGGCTCCCGGGCGCCCGGTGGCCCCCGGTGCCGCCGTCGCTGCTCCGACGGAGGGAACTCCCCCGGGCGGAGCACGCCGCGTCCCCCACCCGCACCGCCTCGCGTCCCACAGTTCCAGGACGGGCTCGCGTGGTCACGGCACCGGCCACCACTCGACCGGCGAGGGAGGGGACACCCACCACCGCACGACACCGGATGCGCCCGGCGGCCGTGCGCGCGCTTCCCCCACCACGACTCGTGCACGCTTCTTGTGAGGTGTCTGAGAGCCCAAGTAGCGTCTGTGGCGCGCACGTTGGACGTGGGATGTCCGAGATGTCCAGACGCATGAAGGGCAGGTCGCACCATGCCGTCAAGTCTTCGCGCACTCCCCCGGGCCCCCGGGTCCACCAGACCGGGAAGAAGCCCCGTCGGGACCGCCCTCACGGCGTTGCTCGCCGTCGGCGCACTGCTGGCGCTGCCGAGCCCCGCCCAGGCCCGGCCGGCCGCCGGACCAGGAGCCGTCTCCGGGCCAGGAGCGGCCGCCGAGCCAGGGGCGGTCGCCGGGTTCGAACAGCAGGTGCTGTTCAAGGCCTCCCAGGATCCCGGGTACGCCTGCTTCCGTATTCCGGCCGTCGTGCGGACGACGAAAGGCACCCTGCTGGCGTTCGCCGAGGGCCGGGTCGACGACTGCGGTGACGCCGGTGACATAGACATCGTCCTCAAGCGCTCCACCGACGGCGGCCGCACCTGGGGCCCGCTCCAGGTCGTCAACGAGGGCGCGGGCGACACGCACGGCAACCCCGCCCCGGTCGTGGACCGTGAGACCGGCCGCGTCGTACTGGCCGAGACGTACAACACGGGCCGCGGCGACGGCCGCGGCTGCGACGTCCCGTGCGACCGCACCCCGCACCTGCAGCACAGCGACGACGACGGACTCACCTGGTCCGAGCCGCGCGACCTCAGCGACGAGATCCTGCCCGCGCACTGGAACTCCTGGTACGCGACCGGGCCGGTGCACGGTCTCCAGCTGACCCGCGGCAGGCACGCGGGACGGCTCGTCCTCGGCGTCAACACCGAGACGTGGAACGGCAGCCGGGTGAGCGCGAACCACGCCGCGCTCGTCGTCAGCGACGACGGCGGCGACCACTGGCGGATCGGCGCGACGGACTCCCGGCCGATCGCGGACGACGGCACGTTCAGCCAGAAGCCGTCGGAGATGACGGTGACCGAGCGCGCCGACGGGACGGTCCTCGTCAGCGGACGCGAACAGGACGGTACCGATCTCGGGCACCGCACCCAGGCGTTCAGCACCGACGGCGGCGACAGTTTCACCGCGCCCTTCCGCGCCCTCCCGGACCTCTACACGCCACAGGTGCAGGGCTCCACGCTGCGGCTGGGCGACAGGCTCCTGCTCGCCTGTCCCGCCGACCCGGACCGCCGCCGCACGATGATGATCCGCTCCTCGTACGACGGCGGACGCACCTGGGACAGCGTCGACCGGGGCACGGTGGTCACGACGGACTGGGCCGGCTACTCCGACCTGGTGGGCATCGGCCGGAACACGGCGGGCCTGCTGTACGAGGGCGGCGCCGTGGACGCCCGCGACGAGATCCGCTTCGCGCGGTTCACCGGGGACTGGCTGCGCCCGCGCCGCGGCCCGGACCCGACCACCGCCGACCTCGCGCCCGGCGCACCGCGCGCCGCGGTCCTCGGCGGCGCGAAGAGAACGGACGGCGTGTCCGGCGGCGCCCTCTCCTTCGACGGCGCGGACGACGCCGTACGCCTGCCCTTCCGTACCGGACTGCCGCTCGGGGCAAAGGACTTCACGGCGTCGCTGTGGTTCCGCTACACGGCCACGACGGGCGAACAGCCGCTGCTGTGGATGGGCGGGATCGGCACCAACCAGCCGCAGGTGTGGCTGCGCGGAGAACCCGCGAGCGACCGGATCCAGGGCCTGATCACCGTCCGCGACGGCGGGAACGCCCCGCGGTCGGTGTCCGTACGCACGACCGGCGCGTACAACGACGGACAGTGGCACCGGCTGGTCCTGCGCCGCGGCGGCGGGCGGCTCACGCTGTCCGTCGACGGGACGGCGACCGGTACGGCGGACGTACCGGGATCGGTGAGCCGCAACGGGCCGTTCGGGGTGCACGTCGGTCAACGGCTTGACAGCCGGGCCCACTTCACGGGCGCCGTCGACGACGTCCGGGTCCACGACCGGGCGCTGAGCGACGCCGAACTGACCGGTCCGCCCGGCACCGACGGGGCTGTGAACCGGGACACCGTCCTGTGGCTCCCCATGGACCGGGTGAGCAAGAGCCACTAACGTCCCGGGCGTGCCCGACGACACACGAGCACGACAGCGCACGGGGACCGGTCTGGGTCTGCTCCTGGCCCTGGTCCTCGGCGCCGTGCTGCTCACCGCCCTCCCGGGGGACGAGAACCGGGAGGGCGACTGCCGGGCCCGTACGGTCACCTCGTGGGCCGCGGACCGGGGCGTCACGGACGAGTTCGCGCGGTACGGGGACGACGCGTCGCGGGCCGACGACTGGACCGGCGGAGACGGTACGCACTCGGTGCGGCTGCCGGACGGACGGGTGCTCTGGCTGTTCTCCGACACCTTCCTAGGCCAGGTGCACCGGCCGCCCAACCCGGTGGGCGAGTCCTACGCCTGGCGGGACACGACCGCGCCGATGGTGCGCAACTCGGCCGTGGTCATGGACGACGGCCGGCTCAAGCGCACGCTCCCGGCGCCGATGTTCGCGGACCCGGCGCCGGGTCAGTGGCGCTGGCCGGTGGCGGCCCGGGTCGAGCCCCGCTCCCCCGGCTCGTCCGAGCAGGTCGTCCGGGTCGTGCTGTGGACCCGTACGACCGGCGCGCACCCCTGGATCTACGGGGTCCCCACCGCCACCGAGGTCGCCACGCTGTCACTGCCCGGCCTGCGCCTCGAGGGCATCACGCGGATCCTCGACCAGCGGCGGGTGAAGGATCCGGCGCGGCGGGTGCTGTTCGGGACGACCGCCCTGACCCACGACGACGACTGGACGTACGTCTTCGGCGGCAACGACGCGCGGGCCGCCGCCCGGCCGGCGTCGGACGCGTACGTCGCGCGCGTGCCCCGGGGGCGGCTCGCGGACCCGGCGGCGTGGCGGTACTGGGACGGCGAGCGGTGGAGCATCCCCTCGCATATGAAGCCCGTGCTGGGGGACGGCGAACGCAAGGGGGTCGGCAGCGCGTTCGCGGTCGCCCGCGACGGGGGGACGTACGTCCTGTTCACGATGGCGGCGGGCACCGAAGGGCTGACGACGATCGCCTCGTACTGGGCGTGCTCCCCCACCGGGCCCTGGCACGGGCCCGGCAAGGGGTTCAGCCCGCCGCTGCCGGAGCAGCGGGCGGGAGTGGCGGCGTACAACCCGCAGGTCCATCCGGCGATCAGCCGGGGCAGGCTCGTGCTGAGCTACGACGTCAACTGGCTGGACGCGAGCGGCGGGGCGGCGGCCCAGGCGAACCTCAGCCGGAACGTGTCCCTGTACCGACCGCGATTCGTGACGCTGCGGCTGGGGCCCGGGTGACGGGCCGCCGTGCCTCGGGGTCCCGGGAACGGCGTTTGGCGATGACCGCGCAGACCATGAGCTGCATCTGGTGGAAGAGCATCAGCGGCAGCACGGCCAGCGAGGCGTGCGCGCCGAACAGCACGCTCGCCATGGGCAGTCCGGACGCCAGGGACTTCTTCGACCCGGCGAACTGGATCGCGACACGGTCCTCGCGGGTGAAGCCCAGAGCCTTCGAGCCGTACCAGGTGAGCGCCAGCATGACCGCGAGCAGCACCGCCTCGACGGCGAGCAGGCTGCCCAGGCGCAGCGGGCTGACCTGGTGCCAGATGCCCTGCACCATGCCCTCGCTGAACGCGGTGTAGACGACGAGCAGGATCGAGCCGCGGTCGACGAGTCCGAGGACCTTCTTGTGGCGGGTGACGAAGCCTCCGATCCAGCGGCGCAGCAGCTGCCCGGCCAGGAACGGCACGAGCAGCTGGAGCACGATCTTGAGGAGGGAGTCCGCGGAGAAGCCGCCACCGGTGCTGCCGAGGAGCGCCGCGGCGAGCAGCGGGGTGAGCACGATGCCCACCAGGGAGGAGAAGGAACCCGCGCAGATCGCGGCGGGCACGTTGCCGCGCGCCATCGAGGTGAAGGCGATCGAGGACTGGACGGTCGAGGGGACGAGGGTGAGGAAGAGCAGTCCGGTGTAGAGCGAGTGGTCCAGGAACACCGGTTCGAGCCCGCGGGCGGCCAGGCCGAGCAGCGGGAACACCAGGAACGTGCAGGCCAGGACGGTGACGTGCAGGCGCCAGTGCCGCACCCCGTCCATCGCCTCACGCGTGGACAGCCGGGCCCCGTAGAGGAAGAAGAGGAAGGCGATCGCGGCGGTGGAGGCTCCGGAGGCTACATCGGCGCCGGTGCCCCGGGCGGGCAGCAGGGCGGCGAGCCCCACCGTCCCGAGCAGCAGCAGGATGTACGGGTCTATCGGCAGCCAGGACGGCCACTTCAGGCGTTTCACGGTGCTCCGTTGCTCAGTCGGTTCAGTGCGGCGGTTCAGTGCCGGCTCGTGCCCTCTCCATCGTCCTCCTCGACACCGTGATCGGGAATCCGTCATACCGCTCTGACTGTCATCACGTACCGCGATAGCCTGGAGGGCGTGTACGAGCCCTCGCAGCTGCGCACCTTCCTGGCCGTGGCCCAGACGCTGAGCTTCACCCAGGCGGCCCGGCGGCTCGGGCTGCGGCAGTCCACGGTCAGCCAGCACGTGCGACGCCTGGAGGGCGCCACCGGCCGGCAGCTGTTCACCCGGGACACCCACTCGGTGGAACTGACGGAGGACGGCGAGGCGATGCTCGGGTTCGCGCGCCGGATCCTGGAGGCGCACGAGCAGGCGGCGGCGTTCTTCACGGGGACGCGGCTGCGCGGCCGGCTGCGGTTCGGCGCCTCGGAGGACTTCGTACTCACCCGGCTGACCGAGATCCTGGAGGGCTTCCGTCACGACCATCCGGAGGTCGATCTGGAGCTGACGGTCGAGCTCTCGGGCACCCTGCACGAGCGGCTCGCCGACGGGAAGCTCGACCTGGTGCTGGCCAAGCGCCGCCCCGGGGACCCGCGCGGCGAACTGGTCTGGCACGACCGGCTGGTCTGGATCGGCGCGGAACGCCTGCGGCTGGATCCCGACCGCCCCGTCCCGCTGATCGTCTACCCGCCGCCGGGCATCACCCGGGCCCTGGCCCTGGAGGCCCTGGAGCGCCAGGACCGGTCCTGGCGCATCGCGTGCACGAGCGGCAGCCTCAACGGCCTCGTCGCGGCGGCCCGCGCCGGGCTCGGAGTGATGGCCCACTCACGGGGCCTGATCCCGCCGGGCCTCTTCCGCGTTCCCGACCGCGCGGGCCTGCCGGAGCTCGGCGAGGTGGAGTTCGTCCTGGTCCACGGCAGACGCCACACGGCGGCCAAGGGTGCGGCGGACGCGCTGGCGGCCTCGATCCTGTCGGCCGGCGACAGACTGCACCGCGCTCGCTGAGCACGGGGTGCGTCACCTCGGCCGGGCCCGCCGCACCGGTTCCCGAGCACCTCCCCGGGCCTCGGCCACGCACCCGACGGCGCGTAAACGGGTCGTACAGATTCCGTGGAGATTACGGAACCGAAACTTACGTAAGAGTAAGGATTCCGTCCCGGCCTTCCCCCTTGTGGCCGGATTTGAAGGGTTGACCAGGGCGAACGTCCGGCCCCGGGTAATTCGTCACCCCTCCCGCCGCGGCTCCCGTTGGGGTAGCTTTCACGGCGCTGCGAAGCACCGAAGGAGCGGGATTGCGCGAGTTCACCAACCCTCCCCTGGCGTCGGCACCGCCAGTGGGCGGCCTGGCCGATGCCGTCTTCGATTATGCCCAGGAGGATCCGCTCTACATCGCACTGGGCCGCAAGGACGAACACGGCCAGTGGCGCGACGTGACGTCCGCCGAGTTCCGTGACGAGGTCCTCGCGCTCGCGAAGGGCCTGCTGGCGCAGGGCGTCCGGTTCGGCGACCGGGTCGCGATCATGTCCCGTACGCGCTACGAGTGGACCCTCTTCGACTACGCGCTGTGGTCGATCGGCGCGCAGGTCGTGCCGATCTACTCCACCTCGTCGGCCGAGCAGGTCTTCTGGATGCTGCACGACGCCCAGGTGTCGGCCGCGATGGTCGAGCACGAGGACCACGCGATGACCATCGCCACGGTCATCGACCGGCTGCCGACGCTGCACAAGCTGTGGCAGCTCGACGCGGGCGCCGTGCAGGAGCTGTACGAGGCGGGCGGGCACATCGACGACGAAGTGGTGCACCGGCACCGGCGCGCGGTCACCCCGGAGTCGACGGCGACGATCATCTACACGTCCGGCACCACGGGCCGCCCCAAGGGCTGCGTCCTGACGCACGCCAACTTCATGTTCGAGACGGACACGGCGATCGAGCGCTGGGAGCCGCTCTTCCGCTCCAAGCGCGGCGACGAGGCGGCCACCCTGCTGTTCCTGCCGCTCGCGCACGTCTTCGGGCGGATGGTGCAGGTCGCCGCGATCCGGGGGAGGGTGAAGTTCGGCCACCAGCCGCAGCTCAACGCGGCGGCCCTGCTGCCCGACCTGGCCGCGTTCCGGCCGACGTTCTTCCTGGCCGTGCCGTACATCTTCGAGAAGGTGTTCAACGCGGCCCGGCGGAAGGCCGAGCGGGAGGGCAAGGGGGGCCCGTTCGAGAAGGCCGTCGAGGTCGCGGTGCGTTACGCGGACGCGGTGGAGGCGAAGGCGTGGGGCATCGGTCCCGGGCCCTCCGCGGCACTGCGGATGCAGCACCAGCTCTTCGACAAACTCGTCTACGCCAAGATCCGTACCGCGATGGGCGGGCGCGTGAAGCACGCGATGTCCGGCGGTTCGGCGATGGACCGGCGGCTCGGGCTGTTCTTCGCGGGCGCCGGCGTGCAGATCTACGAGGGGTACGGCCTCACCGAGTCGACGGCCGCCGCGACCGCCAACCCGCCCGAGCGCACCCGGTACGGGACCGTCGGCCAGCCCCTCCCGGGCACGACCGTGCACATCGCGGACGACGGCGAGATCTGGTTGCGCGGCGACAACGTCTTCCAGGGCTACCTGGGCGACCCGAAGGCCACCGACGCGGCCCTGCACGACGGCTGGCTCGCCACCGGTGACATCGGCGCGCTCGACGAGGACGGCTATCTCACCATCACCGGGCGCAAGAAGGAGATCCTGGTGACCTCCGGCGGCAAGAGCGTCTCGCCGGGAGTCCTGGAGGAGCGGGTGCGCGACCACCCGCTGGTCGCGCAGTGCATCGTCGTCGGCAACGACCGGCCGTACATCGCGGCGCTCGTCACCCTCGACGGGGAGGCGGTCGAGCACTGGCTGCAGATGCGGGGCAAGTCCCGGCTCACCCCGTCGGAGCTGGTGCGGGACTCCGACCTGGAGACCGAGGTGCGACGGGCCGTGGTCGCCGCGAACACGCTCGTCTCCCAGGCCGAGTCGATCCGCACCTTCCGCATACTGGCCCATCAGTTCACCGAGGAACACGGCCTGCTGACCCCGTCCCTGAAGCTGAAGCGGAAGGCGATCGAGAACGCGTACGCGTCGGAGGTCGAGGCCCTGTACCGGGCGTAGCCGCGGTACAGGGGCGCCCCCGAGGGGGCGTGGGGAACTGAGCGACCAGCCCCCACCGGCCGGCACCCGACCTTCGATCTGACGCTTCGTCACATACTGCCGCGCCACATATTGACGGCCCGTCAGATTCGCCGGATCATTTCGGTCACCCGAGTCACCCGACGGAGGGGCCGACCGTGTCGCGACCGACCCGCACATTCGCCGCAGCGGTGGCC
Source organism: Streptomyces sp. BV286 (assembly GCF_019090165.1). Classification (GTDB taxonomy): domain Bacteria; phylum Actinomycetota; class Actinomycetes; order Streptomycetales; family Streptomycetaceae; genus Streptomyces. Next base: position 51,255 of record NZ_JAHRIB010000056.1, on the reverse strand, counting down.
GCCACCGCCCTGCTGCTGGCAGCCGCCTGCAACTCGGCCTCCACCGGCGGCACTCCGAAGTCCGAGGACTCCGTACGCGGAGTCACCGACACCTCCGTCAAGGTCGGCGGCATCGTGTCGATGACGACCGCCAGCGGCTACTCGAAGAAGGACACCGACCTCGGCGCCAAGGCCCGCTTCGACCGCGCCAACGCCGAAGGCGGGGTGAACGGACGGGACATCGAGTACCTGGGCGCGGAGGACGACGGCCAGGATCCGGCCAGGAACCTGGCGGCGGCACGCAAACTCGTCCAGCAGGACAAGGTGTTCGCGATCGCACCGATGAGTTCGACGACGTTCTCCGGCGCCGACTTCCTGCAGAAGCAGCGGGTCCCCACCTTCGGCTGGGGCACACTGCCGTCCTTCTGCGGACCGTCGTACATCTACGGATTCGGCGGCTGCATGGTGCCGATGCCCGGCGGCACCATCTCGCAGACGTGGCCCGAGGGCCTCGAACAGGTGCTGGGCGGCGCCAGGGGCCGCAGCGTGGCGATCCTCGCCAACGACAGCGACGCGGGGAAGTTCGCCATCCGCACCTATCGTCAGAGCTTCGCGTCGGCCGGGTTCAAGGTGACGTTCGCCAAGCCGTCGGTGCCCGCGACCTCCGTTCCGAGCGACTGGTCTGCGTACACGAAGGAGATCCTGCGCAGCGACGGCGGCAAGGCTCCGGACGCGATCGTCTCCGTGATGCAGACCCCGTACAACATCGGTCTGTTCACGGCGGTCAAGCGGACGGGATACGCCGGTGTGCTCACCGATCCGACCGACTACGACCCGGGGCTGCTGTCCAAGAGCGCGACCCGCAAGGCGCTCGACGGGGTGCACGTCCTGCTGTCGTTCCAGCCGTTCGAGCAGGAGAGCGCGGCCATGACGCGGTTCAGGAAGGACATCAGGAAGGCCGCGGGCGAGGACGTGCCCCTGAACATGCACATGATGACCGGATACATGTCGGCCGACCTCTTCCTCGCCATCGCCGAGAAGGCCGGCAGGAAGCTGACCGTGGCGTCCTTCCAGAAGGCGGCGGACGGGTTCACGGACACCGGCACGCTGGTCGGCGACCGGGCCGAACCGAAGGGCCAGAAGGAGTCGTTCGGCTGCGGGGCGCTCGTCCAGCTCAAGGACGGCGAGTACACCGTGTCGGCGCCCTTCAGGTGCTATCCGCCGATCCCCTTCAAGTAGCCGCGGCACAAGGCGACTTCCCGAGCCCGGGGTCCGGGGCCGGGGACCTCCGGACTCGGGGATGTGGTGACACGGCATGGCCGACCTTCTCGGATTCGTCCTGAGCGGACTGGTGTCGGGCGCGCTGTACGCGCTCCTCGCCACCGGCCTCGTGCTCTCGTACTCGGCGTCGGGCCTGTTCAACTTCGCGCACGGCGCCACCGCCTATCTGTGCGCCCTCGCCTTCTACGAGCTGCACTCGGGCTTCGGCTGGCCGGCCGTCCCCACGGCGCTGCTGCTGGTGTGCGTGCTGGCACCGGCACTCGGCTGGGGCCTCGACCGGCTGATGTTCCGCAAGCTGGCACGGGTCGGTGAGACGGCCCAGATCGTCGCCACCATCGGCCTGCTGGTGGCACTGCCCGCGCTGGGGCTGTGGGTCGTCGAACTGCTGGAGGACGCGGGCACGTCGGTGAAGCCCGCCGAGAACCAGTTCGGGCTGCCGGGTGTCGGGCCCAGCCCCGCGAGATCCTGGCAGCTCACCGACGGTGTCGGCGTCGACTCCGACCAGCTGATCATCTGGGTCGTGACGGCCGTGGTGGCCGCCGGCCTGTGGGTCCTGATGCGGCACACCCCGCTCGGGCTGCAGCTCAGGGCGGCCGTCGACAACCGCTCGCTCGTGGAGCTGCGGGGGTTGAGCGCGGACCGGTTGTCGTCCATCGCGTGGATGCTGTCGTCGGGGCTCGCGGGCCTGGCGGGCGTGCTGGCCACACCTCTTCTCGGGCTGTCCGCCCACGACTTCACGCTGTTCCTCTTCGTCTCGGCGACGGCCGCGGTGCTCGGCCGCTTCGTCTCCGTACCGCTGGCGTTCGTGGGCGGGCTCGGACTCGGGGTGCTGCAGAACCTGGTGGCCGGGTACGCGGACTTCGCCGAGCGGATCACCGGGTTCCGTACCGCCGTGCCGTTCCTGATCCTCTTCGCCGGGCTGCTGCTCATGACGCGGCGCAGCCGGACGGCGGGCACCGCGGCGGTGGACGTGCCGCCGGTCGACTACCTGGCGGGGCGGTCCCGGCTGCGGCGCTGGGGCCCCTGGGCGGCGGCCGGCGTCCTGCTCGCGGCGTCCTTCTACACGGTCACCACCCCCTTCTGGAGCGGCATCCTCGCCCAGGGACTCGCCCTGTCCCTGGTGTTCGTCTCCTTCACCGTGGTGACAGGACTCGGCGCGATGGTGTCGCTGGCGCAGGCGACCTTCGTGACGGGGGCGGCGCTGGTGGCGGGGCTGCTGATGAGCCACGGCTGGCCGTTCGTCGCGGCGGCCGCGGCGGGTACCTGCGCGGCGGCCGTGCTGGGCGCGCTGGTGGCCCTGCCCGCGCTGCGGCTCGGCGGCCGCTCGCTCGCCCTCGCCACCCTCGCGCTCGCCTTCCTCGCCGACCAGGTCCTGTTCCAGATCGGCGGGCTGAGGAACGGCGACACGGGGTGGGCGATCCCCCGCCCGGTCTTCGGACCGGTGGATCTCAACGACGACCGGGCGCTCGGGGTCGCGCTGACCGTGCTGGTCGCCGCCGCCGTCGCCGCGCTCAGCGCGCTGCGCAACTCGCCGTCCGGCCGGGCGATGCTCGCGGTGCGCTCGGCGCCCGCGGCGGCGATGGCCTCCGGGGTGTCGGTCGTACGCACCAAGCTGGTGCTGTTCACGCTGTCCGCCGGCCTCGCGGGCTTCGGCGGCGTGATGTACGCCTCCTACAACACCCGTGTCACCGCCACCGACTTCACCGCCATGACCGGGCTGATCTGGCTCGCGGTGGTCGTCGCGGCGGGTCTGCGGCGTCCGCAGTTCGCGGTCGTCGCCGGGCTGGTCTACGCCCTCGTACCGCATCTCGTCTCGGACTACGTCACCGAGTCCGTGCACCTTCCGGTGATCCTCTTCGGTCTCGCGGGCCTGGCCCTGGCGAACGACCCGGACGGCTACTGCGCGGCGGTGCCGGTGCGGCTGCACCGGCGCCGGACGGCCGCCGACGGGTCGGCCGCAGCGGCCGGGTCGCCGTCGCGACCGGCCGGAACTCCCGCAGCGGCCGACGGGATGCCCACGGGACCGGCACCCGCGCCGGCCGCGAGCGGAGCGGCGCCGGTGGCCGGACCCCGGGCGACGACCGACGCCGAACAGAAGGGGACGGCAACCGCCGCGGCGCCCACCGCGGGCCCGGGTCCGTCCGCCGCCCCGGCGAGCACGGGCACGGGCATGAGCGCCGGCACTGACACGGACACCAGCACCGGCACCGGCACCGGCCAGTCTCCGGACCGGGTGTCGAGGAGGACGCGGGGCCGGGTGCCGGGGCAAGCGGGAGGCGCTGCTTCCGGCGAGGCCGAGACCGCAGCCGGGACCGCAGCCGGGACCACGCCCGGGACCGCGGAGGTCGGTCTCCCTACGGCGCCGGGCCCCGCCGGCCCGGCGCCCGCCCTGCGGCTGTGCGGCATACGTGCCGGATACGACGGCGCACCCGTCCTGCACGGCGTGGACCTCGCCGTGCACCCCGGCGAGATCCTCGCGCTCCTCGGCCCGAACGGGGCCGGGAAGTCCACGACCTGCCGCGTCGCCGCGGGTCTCATGGCGCCGCTCGGCGGCCGGGTGCACGTGGCAGGACGCGACGCCACGAAGGACGGAGCCGTACGCCGGTCACGGGCCGGGGTGGTCCTGGCGCCGGAGGGGCGGGGCATCTTCCCGGCCCTCACCATCGAGGAGAACCTCGCCCTCTGTCTGCGCGGGCGAGACCTGCGTGAGGCCGTGTACGAACGCTTCCCCGGTCTCGCCGGACGCCGTGGGGTCCTCGCCGGCGCCCTGTCCGGCGGGGAACAGCAGATGCTGGCCCTCGCCCCGCTCCTCCAACGCCCGCCGGCCGTGCTGATCGCCGACGAACCGTCGCTCGGCCTCGCGCCCCGCGTGGTCGAGGAGGTGTTCCGCCTCCTCACCGAACTCCGCGACGACGGAACGGCCCTGCTCCTCGTGGAGGAGAAGGCGACCGAGGTGCTGGGGGTCGCCGACACGGTCGCGTACCTGACCCGGGGACGGGTGACGTGGTGCGGCCCGCGGGCGGCGGTGGAGGCGGACCGGCTGACGGAGGCATACCTGGGACTGGCAGCCACCGCCGGGACGGGCCCCGGATCGCCGGTACGGCAGCCGGACCCGTCCACCACCGAGGGAGTGGTCCGGCCATGACGAACACGAGCGCCCCCGTCCTGCGCGCCGACCGCGTCGGCGTCCGCTTCGGCGGCGTCCGGGCTCTCGACGGTGTGAGCCTCTCCCTGCGTCCCGGCGAGATCTGCGGACTCATCGGCCCCAACGGCGCCGGGAAGACCACCCTCTTCGACGTCCTCTCCGGCATCCGCCGCCCCGACGAGGGCCGCGTCCACCTCGGCGGATCGGACGTCACCCGCCGCTCCCCCGTCTGGCGCGCCCGCCACGGGATGCGCCGCACGTTCCAGCGCCGGCAGCTCTTCGGCCAGCTCACGGTGGCCGACAACCTGGTGGTGGCCCAGGAGTGGCGCGGTGGCGGAGGCGGCCTCCCCGCTGATCTGCTGGCGGCGCCGACGCGGCGTACGTACGAGAAGGAGCGGCGCGCCAGGGCCGACGAGGTCCTGCGTGCCTGCGGGCTCGACGCCTTCGGTGACACCTACGCCGGTGCCCTCCCGGTGGGCCTGGCCCGCATGGCCGAGCTGGCCAGGGCCCTGGCGGATCCGCCGCGGGTGCTGCTGCTGGACGAGCCCGCCTCCGGGATGACCGCCGAGGAGAGCGGCCGTCTGTCGGCCGTCGTGCGCCGGCTTGCCACCCAGGAGGGCTGTGCCGTCCTCCTGGTCGAGCACAACGTCGCCTTCGTCATGGAGCTGTCGACCCGGGTCGTCGTACTCGACCTGGGGCGGGTGCTCGCCGAGGGCACCGCGGCCGAGGTCCACGCCGACCGCCGGGTGAGGGACGCCTACCTGGGCACGTCCACGGCGTAGAGCGGGCCGGACGCACCCCCGGCACCGGCCGCCGTGCTCACACGAGCTGATACCCCCGCATCCTCGTGAGCAGGAGATGACAGTCCCGCAGGGACCCGGACGTGTCGCCGAGGGAGCGGTAGATGCCCCACTTGGGGCGTACCCGGTCGGCGAGGAACGTGTCGACGCCCGTTCTCGACTTGTCGATGACCGTGGTGGAGCCGTTCTTGAGGATCCAGCGGACCGAGCCCGCCGTGCCGTTGCCCACCTTGATCTGGAAGTCGACGTCGATCCATTTCTCGTGCAGGGGTTCCAGGTCGGTGCGGCCGACGAGGATGTCGTCGTCGAAGAGCTTGAGTTCGATGGTCTGCACGCCGTTCACCCGACGGAGCGACTGCACGACGATGGGCGAGGTCCCGCTGCCGGGCTGCTTCATCTGCATGATGTGCGTGAAGCTGGTGGTGGCCCGCAGGGAGCTGGGGATGTACATCGCGTACGTGACGCGCCAGGTCTGGCCCGCGTTCCACTTGAGGAAGTCGCCGCCAGGGCCGTTGCGCAGCCCGGTCACCTCGTGGCGCTGACGGTCCGTCGAGGTGTCGCGGTCGACGGTGTGCATGTCGAAGCGCCAGTTGTCGCCCATGGTGCGGATGTGCGGGGAGGCCGCGGGGTGCGAGCCGGCCCGGTCGTCCTCCAGGGTCTCGAAGGCGCCCAGTCCGTCGTCGCGCGCCGACGGGGACCACTTCAACTGCCAGGAGGCGGCGTGCGCGCCGGAGGCGGGCAGGCCCACGGTGGCCGTGGCCGCGCCGCCGAGCGCGGCTCCGAGCAGGTTCCTTCTGGTGGGGGGCATGTCTCTCACTCCGTCACATTCACATACCTGCACCGAGTTCACCGACGTGCAACAGCGTCGCGGCATGACAGTGCACGGTCAATGGTTCGGACCTGCGAGAGCGGGTACTTTCCGGCCAATCTCCCGTTCGACCGACGAACGCACGGGGCAGGAATGCACAGCGGCCCGTGATCGTTGACGATGGAGTACCACCCGACGACTTAAGGATCGAGAGCTCGTGAGCAAGGTCCCCCCGATCATCCTGAACAACGGCGTCGAGATGCCCCAGCTGGGCTTCGGTGTCTGGCAGGTGCCGGACGACGACGCTGAGCGAGCCGTCGCCACCGCACTGGAGGCCGGGTACCGCAGCATCGACACCGCGGCGATCTACGGCAACGAAGCAGGCACCGGAAAGGGCCTCGCCTCCTCCGGCATCGCCCGCGAGGACCTCTTCGTCACCACCAAGCTGTGGAACTCCGAACAGGGATACGACTCGACGCTGCGCGCCTTCGACGAGTCCCTGGACAAGCTCGGTCTCGACTACGTGGACCTGTACCTCATCCACTGGCCGACACCGGCCAGGGACAAGTACGTCGACACGTACAAGGCCTTCGAGAAGCTCCACGCGGACGGCCGCGCCAAGTCCATCGGCGTCTCCAACTTCCTTCCGGAGCACCTGGAGAAGCTGATCGACGCGACGTCCGTCGTTCCAGCCGTCAACCAGATCGAGCTGCACCCGCACCTCCAGCAGCAGGCGGCCCGCGACTACCACGCGGAGCACGGCATCGCCACCGAGGCCTGGTCCCCGCTCGGCCAGGGCCGGGGCCTCCTCGAGGTTCCGGCGGTCGTGGCCATCGCCCAGAAGCACGGCCGTACGCCCGCCCAGGTCGTCCTGCGCTGGCACCTCCAGCTGGGGAACGTGGTCATTCCCAAGTCCGTGACCCCGTCCCGGATCAAGGAGAACATCGACGTGTTCGGCTTCACCCTCGACGCCGAGGACATCGCCGCGATCAGCGCTCTCGACGAGGGCCGCCGCCTGGGCCCCGACCCGGCGACGCTCAACGACGCCTGACCGTACGGTCCCCGCACACCCGGTCCTCCACAGGACCGCACGGCGCGAACGACCTGATGGAGCCGCCGCCCGACCCGTTCGGGCGGCGGCTTCGTCATGTCCGGCCGGCCGGGTCCGGGCCGCCCGCCTGCCCGGGTCCGCGGGCGGCCCGGACGGCGCCGCGCGGATCGGCGCACCTCGGCGCGGCCATGCGGACGGACACGCACTGTGGGTGAATTCGGTAGGAAACCGACCCGCAGAAGGGGCCCCATCATGCGTACTCGAACCCTGACCCTCGCCGCGGCCGGCGGCGCCGCGCTTCTCGCAGCCGCGACCCTCCCCGCGGACGCCGCCTCGGTGCGCTCGCAGGACGGCACGGTCACCGCCGCGGCGCTGCTCGCCGAGCTGACGTCCTGCGCGCAGATCTCGAAGGGCAGATACCGCACCGACGCGGGAGCGCCGGCCACCGTCCCCGTCTGCGGAAAGAACGGCGCGGTCTTCTGGAAGGCCGACATGGACATCGACTGCGACGGCCAGGCCACCGCCCGGTGCAACCGCCGCACGGATCCGTGGTTCCAGGACCAGACCGCCTTCCACCAGTCCGACGGCAGGCCGCTGAACTCCGAGAAGCTCCCCTATGTGGTGGTGCCCGGCCCCAGCCCCGTCTGGAACTACGCGAGCTCCGGAATCAGGGGCGGCAGCGTGGCGGCGGTGATCTACGGCGACAGGATCCAGTACGCGGTCGTCGGCGACACCGGCCCCTCGAAGATCATCGGGGAGGCCTCGTACGCCACCGCCCAGGGCCTCGGGATCGACCCAGACCCCGCGACCGGCGGCGCCGCCTCGGGGGTGACGTACCTCGTCTTCACCGGCTCCCGGGTCACCCCTCTCGAAAGCCGTACCGCGACGGCCTCCCTGGGCGAGGAGCTGGCGGAGCGGTTCATCCGGAGCAACTGAGCACGGATGCCGGACCGGCGCAGCGGGATCCGCCCGCTTCACGTTGCCCACCTTGCCGATCGAGGAATACCCGCAGCTTCCCGAGCCCGGACCTGCTTCCGGCACCCTGTCCGGCGGGACGCTCACCGAAGCCGTCAGCCAGGTTGCCTGCGCGGTCAGCAACGACAGCGCAGTTCCGTCCCTCGCCGGTATCTCCCTTCGCCACGACCAGGACGCCGACACCCTCACGCTCACCGCCACCGACCGCTACCGGTTCGCCGTACGCACCATCGCCTGGAAGCACTGCAACCTGGACGCTGACCACACCGCCCTCGCCTTCGGCAAAGGCCTCCTGGACACCGTCAAAGCCGCCGCCGACGCCGCCACCCTGAATCTGACACTGGCCGGCACACCCGGCGCCAGCGGCCTGTTCAGCCTGCGCGACGCCCACCACACCACCACCCTGCGCGCACTCGAAGGCGCACTGCCCGCCTACAACTCGCTGTTTCCCGACGAGTTCGCCCACACTGCCACCGTGGACATCGCCCCACTCAAGGAAGCCGTCCAGCCCGTCGCCGTGGTCGCCACCAGGAACACCCCGGTCCGGCTGACCTTCACCACCGACGGCACCCTCGTGCTGGAGGCCGGGACCAGCGACGAAGCCCAAGCCATCGACAACGTCACCACGGCTCTTGAGGGCGGCGACCTGAACATCGCCTTCAACCCCGGCTTCCTCATCGACTGACTCAATGCCCTCACCACCCAGTCCGCTGAAGCCGTCGACTTCCATTTCACCTCCCCCACCAAGCCGGCCATCCTGCGCGGCCACGACAGCGACGACCAGGGCCTGCGCTACGCGCTCATGCCTGTCCGGCTCACCGACTGACCGCCTCCACTACCTGCGGGGTGGCCGTCGACAACGGCTCCGGCCGCCCCGCAGCACCACCCCGCCCGCTCCCGAAAGGACCCTCGTGCCTCACCAGAGCGCCCACACCACCGTCTCCCGCCCGCCGATCGTCGTCCTGTGCGGATCGACCCGGTACTGGGAGCAGCTCAACGAAGCCAATGCATACGAGACAGCGGCCGGCCGCATCGTCCTCGCACCCGGCTGCAACCTCAAGCAGGACCACCCGCTGTGGGCGGACCCGGCCCGGGCCGACCGGCTCAAGCAAGTGCTGGACGACCTGCACCTACGGAAGATCGACCTCGCTGACGAAGTGCTTGTGGTCAACCCGGACGGGTATATCGGCGACAGCACCCGCCGCGAGATCGACTACGCCCACAGCGTCGGCAAGCCCATCCGCTATACCCATCCCGCCTGACACGAACACAGCGCCCCTCTCTCGCGGCCAGTCGCGGGAGGGGGCGCTTTTTGCGTTCAGGGCAGTTCACATCTTCAGGACCAGCATCAGCGCCGTGAACGCCGCCAGCCTGAAGCTCAGCCACACGTCTACGGGTACAGGGTGTGGAGGTTGCGCGTGCTGCAGTCGCAGTCCTTGTGCTGAGACGCCTCGATCACGTACACGGGGCTTCGCTTGGTCGCCGTCCCACTACTGCCATCGGACCAGGCAAGCCATTCCCCGCCCACCTTGATCCGCACATAGGCAAGACCCTGGCAATCGCCGTCGTTCTTCTTCTTGGTTGTGGCCTTGTGATCGTCGACGTCGGCCTCGTAGGTGGTGTCGTCAGAACAGTTCCGCTTCCAATCGTGACTGTCGGCTGCGGATGCGGGTGCGGCAACGAACACCGTCGCGCCCAAGGCGGCGGCAGCCAGGGTGACTGCGTACTTTGCCCGGGTAAGTGTCATGGATTCTCCCCGTTTCTTATAGCTACTGGGTCACGCACTGGCTCCTGCCAGCTCGACGGTGGTGCGGTAGGCGCGCGGCCCTCGCGCCGCGTTGAACCTGAGCATCGCTGACGCGAGCATGGTCATCCCAGGGCTTTTGGCCGTGCCTGAAAAGCCCAGGCAGCAAGGGGGAAGCGCATGCTCCGGATCCATTTCACCGACGCCGACCTGGCCCGCACGCGTGTTGCGGCCGCTCCCAACGCGCTGTGGGAGATTTGCATGAGCCTGCACCGCTTCCAGACCCGCCACGGTCGCTGGGCCTACGCGGACTGGTATTACGAGGCCCGTGCCCAGCTGCACGCCACACACCTCGCCCACACTGTGAGAAAGCTGTTGCTGCCGCTGGTCCCGCGTGCCGCCTACTTCCCTGACTTCCTCACCCCATCCGAGGCTGCCGAAGGGCTCGACACCGGCTTGGAGGCCATCCTGGCCACCCCGCGGCGCCGTGTGCTCGAGGAGGTCGGCTTCCTCGCCCACGGCAACAGGGCACCCGCCTGGGCACCTCGTCTGGCCGAGCCCGGCTTACGCGAAGAACTGGTACAGGCGATGCGCGCCTACCACGCCACGGTCATCGCCCCGCACTACGAGCGCGTTCTGGCCCGCATCGAAGCCGAACGGTCCGCCCGTGCCCGCGCCGTGCTCGACAAGGGCATCGAGGGGCTCCTCAGGAACCTGGGCCCCGGACTGCGGTGGCAGCCCCCCGTCCTGCACACCGTCTATCCCAAGGACCGCGACCTGTACTTGAACGGCCGCGGACTCCTCCTGATCCCGTCCTACTTCTGTTGGGGCACCCCGGTGACCTTCGGCGACACCACGCTGGATCCCGTCCTGACCTACCCCCTCAGCCACGAGCCCCACCACTCGTCCCTTCCCGGGGACCTCGGCTCCGGCGTCCCTCTGGCCACCCTGCTCGGCCGCACCCGCGCCGCCGTCCTGCGCGCAGTCGCCACCGGCGCCACCACTGGGGAAGTCGCCCAAGCAACCGGGGTCTCGGCGTCATCCGCCAGCCAACATGCCACCGCTTTGCGGGACGCCGCCTTGATCGTCAGCCACCGGCACGCCACGTCCGTGCTGCACACCCTCACCCCGTTGGGAGCCGCGCTCCTGCGCGCCAACGGGTCTGGTGCGCGGTCGGGTGGCATCTGAGCCGGCTTGCCCTCCAGACTGCGTGACCGAAACTGTCACGCAAACCTGTGCCGGACCCAACCCCGCTGAATAGCTCGTGGCTGGCTGGATATCGCGGTCGTTCCGCAGCTCCGACGGCTCTCTGCGGTCCGTCCGGTTCCCGCTTCGATTCATCCAGATGTTCGGCTGTTCTGCAGCGGCTGTGCCCAGCGGGTCGGTTGCGGTATTCCGGATGACCCACGACCGCCCACAGGCCGGTCGTTTTGTGCGGTTGAGCAAGGGCTGGTACTGGTTGTCACTTCCTCAACATGGGAACAAATTTTCGGGGTGCAGCCCAGCACTCGGTCGCTGTGTGGTGGATGCTGTGCGCGGCCAGTTACGCGGGCTGGTGGCCGCGCTGGCCGTGTTGTCGCTGGCCGCGACCGCGGTCCCGGCCTTCGCCGAGCCGATGGCCGACCCCGCCGATCCACAGCCGGTCTCCGCGTGGGGCCGCGGCGGTCCGGCGGAGAAGGTGCCGGAGGTGAAGGTCGGCGAGACGAAGCCGGCCGCTCCGGTCGCCGAGGCCGAGCTCTCCCCGGAGCGCTCCGAGTGGCGCGAGGCGTAGGAGGAGCGCGCCACCACCCCGCCCGGTGCCCGGCGTTCGGGTGGCGCTGCTGTCCGGGCGGATGAGGTGGCGCTGGCCGCGTACGTCCCCGAGGGTCAGGGCAAGGTGCCCTGGCATCAGAGCTCCGACTTCCGGATCACCGACTCCCTGGTCGCGAGCGTCAACTACTCCACCGGCAACCTCCTGCTGGCCGGTACCGACTTCGACGTCGCCGGCGTGGGCCAGAGCATCACCCTGGCGCGCACGTACAACTCGCTCGACGCCCCGTGGGGCAAGGTTTCCCAGCGCTGGTGGCAGACCTACGAGCGCTACGCGCAGATCAGCGCAGCCGATTTCGTGCTCTACGACTCGACCGGCGCCTCCTGGATGTTCACGAAGAACGCCGACGGCACCTACAAGACACCGGCCGGGTACCGCAAGGACCTGAAGGCGAACGCGGACGGCACGTTCACCCTCGCCGACCGCAAGTCCGGCTCGAAGGACACCTACAACGCCTCCGGCACCCTGACGAAGATCACGGACAAGAACAAGGGCGTCATCACCGTCGACCAGCACGACGAGGGCGCCGAGCACAAGGGTTTCAAGGTCACCGAGACCCGCTCCGGCCGCTGGGTCGACCTGCTGAAGACGAACGCCTCGCAGTGGCAGGCCAAGGACCACACCGGCCGTACCGCCGTCTTCGACCTCAACCCCGCCGGCGACCTGGCCAAAACCACCGACACCGAGGGCAAGCCGACCTCCCTCGACTACGACTCCTCCCGCCGCCTGACGAAGATCACCACCCCTGAGGGCCGCGTCACCGTCTTCACCTACGACGGAGCCAACCGCGTCACCAGCATGCTCCGCGCCACCGAGTTCAACGGCACGGGCCACACCGGTCCCACCTACCGCTACGCCTACACCGCCGACGAGCCGCTTGCGGCGGGCACCACCACTGTCACCGATCCCGAATCCCACGCCACCAAGTACGTGCACGACGCCAAGGGCAAGGTCTCCAAGGTCACCGACCCCCTCAACCACTCCCGCTCGCGCACCTACGACGCGAACAACAACGTTGCCACCGCCACCGACGCCGCAGGCGTGGGCGGACCCGGCGGCGTCGGCGAAGTCACCGAGTACGGATGGGACGCCAAGAGCAACCCCACCTCCGCCACACTGCCCACCGGGGCGCAGTCGACGGCCGGCTACCAGAGCATCGCGGGCATCGAACTGCCCAACACGGCGACGGACGCCAACGACCAGAAGACCACCATGAAGTACGACACCGCCGGCAACACCACCTCGGTGGCCACCGAGGGCACCGGGGGCGGCAACCAGACCTTCGAGTACAACAAGAGCGCCCCGACCTGCGGCGGCTTCGAGGGCCAGCGCTGCAAGGCCACCACGAAGATGACGGCGACGAAGTCGGTGAGCACCGCCTTCGAGTACCACACACAGGGCAACCTGAAGAAGGCCACCCCGCCCGCCCCGCTCGCCGCCACCACCTACACCTACGACGCACTGGGCCGGACCGAGACCACCACCGACGGCCGCGGCATCAAGAGCGTGTCGGTGCAGCCGCCTTAAGTACCGGCCTTGGCGTCGCAGGAGGCACTCTGGAGGGCGATTCGGCCGGTCAGATTGCCGCCACGGGAATTCTCAGCGCAGCCGGCGGCGGGGTAGGCGTAGCAATGAAGGCCGTAGGAGCCGTCGGCAAGACAGCTACAGCCGTCGACTTGGGCTACGCGGCAGGAGGCTACGCCGGAGGCGCCGCGATCGGCGGATGGGACTGGAGCTGATCATCTGCGAACAAGAAGGGGCGCAACCGTGGAGAACCTCACTCTAGCCGCCGGAGGCGGCAGCAGCTTCTGGCCCACCGGCGTCGTGATGATCGTCGTCATCACCGTCATTGTGGTGCTGATCGGTATCTGGCGAAGCCACAACGCAAAAAGGGGAACCGGAGGCCCGGGGAAGTAGGAAGAGCGAAGGTTTCGAGCCGCAACAGGGTTCTGCCGAACAGGTAACGACAGTGGTACTCGTACGGCGGCAACGGGTACGAGGACCACTTCGTGGCATCCACCATCGCATTGCCCGCAGGGGCGTCTGGACCGTGGAGCGAGCGGTGGCCTGGCTTGCAGGATGCTGCCGTCTGCCCCAGCGCTACGAGCGCAAGGCCGAACACTTCCTCGCCTTCGCAGGCGTCGCCTCCACCCTCATCTGCTACCGGCGGATTGTCAGATGAGGGACCTCACTGAGCGTCAGGCTGGCGGCACGCGAGGAGGATTCCCCCAAGGGTGCTCTCGGCCGAGGTGAGCGTCCTGCGTTCTTCGACGGTGAAGCCAGCCTCGTTGAGCCGGCCAACGAGCAGCTCGTTCAGTTCCCCCTTGGCCTCTCCCAGCACGGTTCGACTCAGACGGGCTGTCCGATCGGCCGTACGACCACCGTGTTCACATCCACCCCGCTCGGCTGCCGGATCGCCCAGACGACCGACTCCGCGAGCTGGTCCGAGGTGAGGAGGTGGCCGGGCGGCAGGCTGCCGTAGTTGTCCCAGAACGGTGTCTCCACCCGGCCGGGCGAGATCAGGGTCACGCCCACTCCGTACTCGGTGACCTGCCGCCGGGTGTTCTCGGCGAGGCCGGTCACGGCCCACTTCGTCGCCCCGTAGATGTTGCCGGGCGTGTGGATGTGCCCGGCGACGCTGCCGACGAGCACGATCCTCCCCCGCGTCTCCTTCAGGCGGTCGATCGACGCCCGGATGAGCAGCGCCGGCCCGAGCACGTTGGTGAGCACCATGTCCCGCCAGCCGGCCGGGTCACCCTCGGCGACGGTGTCGTGCGTGGCGTACCCGGCGTTGGCGACGACGGTGTCGAGCCGTCCGAACTCCTTCACCGTCGCCTCGACGGCCGCCTGGACGTGGTCGTAGTCGGCCGCGTCCCCGGGGATGGTCAACAGCCCCGCGGGCTCCCCGAGTTGTTCCGCGAACGCGCGCAGCCGCGGTTCCCCGCGCCCCGTCACCGTCACCCGGTGCCCGGCGTCGAGCAGTTGCCGGGCGACCGCCGCGCCGATACCGCTGCCGCCGCCGGTGATCAGTGCCACTGGTGAGTCGGTCATGTCTTCCCCCATGTCGTGTTCCGCCAAGGGCCCGGAGTCCATCACTTGGAGTGCGCTCGATGTCAACACCCCCTGGCGGACGTCGACTTCGGCGCGCGGGGCGGCCGGGGCACGGTCAGCACGTCCGCCGGTACGACACGGTCGGCAGGTACGTGCGCCACTGTTCCGCGGTCGCGCCGCCGTCCGCCCGGGCGCACACGGCCTCGGCGGCGCTCGCGGGGGCCAGCGCGTACCCCCGCTGGGGCAGATGCCGTGTGGCCACCCTCAACTCCCGGTTCCCGGGGGTGAATCCGACCGCGAGCACCCGTCCGTCGCCCACGCGCACCGACGCGGGCGGCAGGCGGGGTGACGCGGTCTCCCAGACGCGCACGGAGCCGTCCTCGTCGCCGGCCGCGAGCAGTGAGCCGTCGGCGGAGAAGGCGAACACCGGCGGCGCCATCGCGTCGTCGGTGTCGACGAGGACGGCGATCCGGCGTTGCCCACGGACGTCCCACAGGGAGGTCCGCCCGTTGGTGGTGGCGACGGCCAGGTACCGTCCGTCGGGGCTGAAGGCCGCCCCTTCCACCGAGTCCTCGCCCCGGACCGCCCTGGTTCTGCGGCCCGTCGGCACGTCGATCAGTTCGCCGTCCGCGTCGAGGACGAAGCGTCCGGTGGGAGCGACGGCCACCGCGTCCGTCTGCGGCGTCCCCACCGTCCAGGTTCCGGGCCGGTCGCCCCTGCGCCGGACCTCGAGGCCGCCGGCGGTGTTGACGGCGGTGAAGAGCGTGCCGTCACGGTCCACGGCCCGGGCCATGTACGGCGGCCCGGGGGACGGGATCGCCCGTCCGCCCTGGTCGAACACCGCGTGGGTGAGCGGCTTCCGCCGCCATGTCACCTCGCCGACGAGGCCTGTGAGCGAGAACGTACGGATGCTGTTCGTCTGCCCGCCTTCGCGGTACCGCAGCACCGCGTCCTGGGTGTCGAGCCGGTATTCACTGACGGTGCGGTTGGGGACGGGGAAGGTGATGATCGGCTGGTCGGGGCTGTCCGTGCGCCAGACCGCGAAGCGGCCGCCGGACCAGGTCAGGGCGTGGTCCCCCGCGGTGTCGAAGCGCACGGCCGTCTGCCCGAGGCCGTTCAGCGGCAGGGGAGCGCGCTCACGTCCCGCGCGGAAGTCCCAGGTGTGGACACCGTCCGTGTTCACGACGGCCACGGCCCTGCCGTCGGGCGTGAACCCGAACTCGTCCCCTGCGGGTCCGCAGAGACGCCGCTCCGTGCCGCGCGGCCAGTTGGGCGTCACACGGCGGCCGTCGGCGATGTCGTACATCTCCAGTCTCGCCCTGGGCCGGATGCACCAGGCGACCAGCCGGTCGTCCGGGCTCACCACCGGCATGTGGCCGCCGTCCTCCGCACGCCCGTACGTGAGGAGGCGCTTGCTGCTCCGCACGTCCCACACCTGGATGCGGGCGCGGTCCCGGCCCATGTGCCGCTTGTCGACGAGGAGGCGGCCGCTCGGTGAGAACGCCGCGTCGTCGTCACGCCGGTCGCCGGTCGGCAGGTGCCGCACCGTCCGGCCCGCCAAGTCCCGCACGGAGATGCCTTTTCCGGTGTGGTAGGCGATCCACCGTCCGTCCCCGGACACGTCGGTGACACCCTCGGAGATGCCGGGGACCCGCACCGACCGGGCCTCGCGCTCCGCGCGCACGTCCCACTGCCTCACCCGGTCGTGCGACACCGTGGTCAGCAGGCGGCCGTCCCCGCTAAGCCACGAGGGCGCGTTCCGGGCCAGGTCGTCGGGTGGGGTGTACGTCGTCTCCTCACGCTGACCGGCGGCCGCCCGCACGGCCGCCCGGGTCTCCGGCACATCGGCGATCCGCCAGGCCACGACGGACAGCCGCATCGCGGTACGCGGATCGGACGTGCGCAACTCCCCCGCCACGGCGGCGATCCGGCGGGCCTCGGCCTCGTCGCGCTGCCGGGCGTTCGTGTCGCTCTGCCGCCAGGCGGCCACCCCGGCGACGAGGGCGGCACACAGCAGCGCCGCCAGCGCGGCCGTGAGGGCCCGCAGCCGCCGTGCGGTACGCGTGGCCGCACGCACCCCTCGCTCGTACGAGTCGACGCTCGCGGTCAGGAAGTCGCGCTCCGACGGGCTCAGCGCCGAGAGGTCGGTGAATGTCTCGCGGGCCGCGGTGAGCCGGGTGCCGCGGTACAACGCCCCAGGATCTCGGGCGAGTTCGGTCCAGGCCTGGGCCGACTCGGTCAGCCGCCGGTGCAGCCGCAGCCGTTCCCGGTCCTCGTCGATCCAGCCCTTCAGCCTGGGCCAGCCGTCGATGAGCGCCTCGTGGGCGAGGTCGACGACCGTGCCGTCGACCGTCAGCAGGCGGGCGCGGACCAGGCGTTCGAGCACCCGCTCGGTGGCGGGATCGGCGGCGAGTTCGGCACGCTCGACCGGGCGGCGGGTGTCGCAGGTGCCGTCTCCGGGCGACACCATGCGCAGCAACAGAGCCCGGGCGGCGCCGGCTTCGGCGGGCGTGAAGGTCCCGTGGACCTCTTCCGCCGTGTGGGCGACAGCGCCGCGTACGCCCCCGATCGCGTCGTACGCGGCCTCGGTGAGCGTCTTGCCCGAGCGCCGTCGCCACACCTCACGCAGCGCGTGCGCCATCAGCGGCAGGCCACCCGGCTCACCCGCCACATCGGCCGTGATCCGCGCGGTCAGGGCGCGTTCGACGACGAGCCGGGCGTCGGAGGCGGGCCGGACGATCGCCTCGCGCAGGCGGTCGGCCGGCATGGGGCCGACGAGGAAGTTCGCGTCGGAGAACGCTTCCGCCAGCGGGCCGTGCTCGGCGCAGCGTCCGTAGAAGTCGGCTCGGACGGCCACGATCACGCGCAGTCGGCTGTCCGGGTCCCGTGCGGTGAGCAGGCGGCCGAGGAACGCGGCCCGTTCGGCGGGGTCGCGGCAGAGCGAGAACACCTCCTCGAACTGGTCGACCACGAGGAGCGTGTCCCCGGGTACCTCACCAGCCGCGGGCGCGTCGGTGGCGTGCGGGGTGAAGAGGGCCCGGTGGGTGCGGTCCGGGCGGTCGCCGGGGGTGAGGATCCGGATGGCGGCGATCCCCTCGCCGGACGCCCGCAGAGCGGGGACGAGTCCGGCGCGCAGCAACGACGACTTGCCGCTGCCGGAGGCACCGATGACGGCCAGGATGCGTCGCCTGCCCGTCAGTTCGAGGAGTTCCGCGACCAGCTCGTCACGCCCGTGGAACGCGTACCGGTCGTCCGCCTCGAAGCGGGCCAGTCCCGGATAGGGCGAGTCGCCGCCCTCCGGGGGCCGGGCATCGGCCTCCTCGGCGAGCGTTTCGCCCCATCGTCGTTCCCACGCGTGCCAGTCGCCGCCGCACGCGGTCACGTAGGCCAGGAGCACGGGCAGGGAGGGCAGCTTCTCGCCGGACGCCGCCGCGGAGAGGGTCGGCGCGGAGTAGGGGGCGTTCCGTGCCATGTCCCGGTAGGTGGGTGCGCCCGCCTCGTCCCGGAGCTTGCGCAGTTCGTACGCGAAGCGCTGCACGGGCCCGGCGGCCGGGTCCAGCGGTTTCTCCCGGCGTCCCACAGGCGTTTCCCCCGTCCCCGGACACAACCGTCCCCCACCGCACGGTAGCAAGCGCCGCCGCTGCGACGGTCCGCGTCCGACCACGGCCGGCCCCGGATTGATAGGTGCCCAGAACGGGCCTGCGCATCAATCCTCCGGCGGCTGGACTCGGCATTTCTGAGTCCTTCCGTCGTCACCCCGCCGGCGACGCCCACACCCGGGAGACCGTCATCGCCACCGTCCAGTCCGTCCGCGCCTCCCCCACAACGGCCGTGCGTGCGGCGGGCGTCACCCCTCGGCGCCCCGGCCCGCTCCTGTCCCTGCTGCCCGTCCTCCTCACCCTCGCCCTGGGTCTGTGGGGTGTCCGCCGGGGCGGCTCGCTGTGGCGGGACGAGGCGGTCACGTACGACATGGCACACCGGAGCCTGCCCGACCTGTGGGGCACACTCGCCGACGCCGACGCGGTGCACGGGGCGTACTACCTCCTCCTGCACGCCCTCTACGCCCTGTTCGGCGACGCCGATCCGCTCCTCGTCATGCGGCTGCCGTCGGTCCTGGCCACCGCGGTGGCCACGGCGGGCGTGGTCCGGCTCGGGCACCGGCTCGCGTGCCCGCAGGCGGGGCTCCTGGCGGGGTTCGTCTTCGCCCTCCTGCCGCCCGTGCAGGAGTACGCCCAGGAGGGCCGTTCGTACGCACTCGTGTGCGCGCTGGTCGTGTGGGCCACGTACGCGCTGGTGGGGGCGGTGGCCGTGCGGCGCTCCAGGTCCTGGGCCGGCTACGGCGCGCTGATGCTCGCGGCCTGTCTGCTGCACGAGTTCGCGGTCCTCGCGCTGGCCGCGCACGCGATCGCCGTCCCGCGCGCGGTCCGGCGCCGCTGGGCGGTGACCGCGGCCTGCGTGGTCGTCGGGCTCGCGCCCGTCGCGGTGCTGAGCACGGGCCAGTCGCAGCAGGTCGGGTGGATCGGCTTCGACGTCGTCTCGTACGTCACGTTCGCGGGCTTGGCGGCCCTCGGCATGGTCTGCGCACGCGTCCTGCCGCAGGGCACCGGCAGGGCCGTGGATCTCAGGACGGCCGCGCTCTCCCTCCTGGTCGCGCCCACGGCCGTGCTCATGCTGATGTCGTTGCTCCAGCCGCTGTACGTGGCCCGTTACGTCCTCTTCGGCAACGCCGGGGCGGCCCTGCTGGTCGGTGCCGCGCTGCACCGGGCCGGCCGGGCGGGGTGGACACGGGTCGCGGTGGTGGCGACCGTCCTCGCCCTGATCCCCGGCGCCCTGCACCTGCGTGACTCCGCGAGCCGCGTCGACGACGTCACCGCCGTCGCCCGCACGGTCCAGGAGATGAGCGGGCCCGGGGACGGCATCCTCTACATGCCGCTGCGCCGCCGCGTGTGGTCCCTGCCGTATCCGCGGGCCGTCGCGGACCTACGGGACCTGGCGCTCGACCGCGGACCGCACGCCTCCCGCACCCTGTACGGCACAGAGGTGTCCCCTTCCGCCGTCCGGACCCGCATGATCGCCGCCACCCGGATCGTCACGGTCCGCGATCCGGCCGGCCAACCGCTGGACGCCTTCGCGGGGGAAACGATGAAACGGGACGTGCTCAGGACCCACTTCGAGGAGTGCGCCACCCGCGCGGTGCACGGAGCCCGGGTCACGGCATACGCACGCCCGGGCCACTGCTAAGGGTCACAGGCACGACCACGACCACGACCACGGGCCGGCGCCCTCGCCCCGGCCCGGCCCGGCCCGGCCCGGCGAGGCTAGGGCTTCACGCCGACGTACACCGTCAGCGCCGTGAGCACGAACACGTCCGGGCGGTGGAACACGCTTGCCCGGTCGTCCGGGTCGAGGAGCCGGTCGAGGGTGGCGAGGTCGTCGGCTTCGAGTCCTTCGGCGAGGCCCTCCCGGCGGTGGGTGAGACTCGTGGCGACGAACGCACGGGCCTCGTCGGAGACGGGGGCCGGGAGGTCGAGCAGGAAGGTACGCGTCCCGGTGTGGCGCAGCCCGACCGCGGTCAGCAGGGCCGGCCAGTCCTCGACGTCCTCGACGACGGCACCGGGCAGGTCGGCCCGCATCCGCGCGAACCACTCCTGCTCGACCGCGTCCACGCGGGCCTGCAGACCGGGGCGGCCGATGCCGATGTCGCGTGGGAGGTAGCGCGAGGGCAGGCCGCCCTCCAGCAGGGCGAGGGTCCCACCGGGCGCGAGCCGGTCGACGAAACCGGCGAGGGCGCCCCGCTGGTCGCCGACGTGGTGCAGGGACCTGCTCGCCCACAGGAGGTCGGCGGGGTACTCCAGGTCGCCGAGCCCGTCGCCGAGTTCGGCCTCCAGCGTGCTGAAACGGTCGTCGATCCCGAGGCGGGCGGCCCGGGCCCGGGCCGCCTCCAGAAGGGGCGCGGCACCGTCCACGGCGACGACCCTGGCCTTCGGGAACGTGTCGGCGAGCAGACAGGAGATGACCCCGGGGCCACTGCCCGCGTCCACGATCATCTCCGGATCGGGACGCAACTCCCGCAGCCAGGCAGTCGCCTGCGTGTAGAGCGGGGTGAAGAGTTCGGCCTCCTGCTCCAGCATCGGCAGCATCTCGGCGAAGTCGATGTGGGTGTGGCCGTGGCCGTGGCTGTGGCTGTGCTCGTGGCTGTGGTTCTGGTCGTTTCCGTGGTCGTGCGTCATGGCTGCGAGCCTCTCGTTCGGGATACGGCCAGCGTGCTCCGCCTTCCCCGAAACAGCTACTCGCCTTGCGGAAACAGCAAAGAGTTCCCCGCGCCCCTCTTGGAGGGGCGCGGGGCTCTCGCATCGTGCGGCCGCGCCGCGTGGCCACGACCGGCCGCACTCAGCCGGCGGACGGACCCGCAGCCGAGGTGACCCGGCGCGGGCGGAGCGTCACAGTGCCGGGTACGCGTTCTTCATGAGCTCCTGGAACTGCGCCGAGAACCAGTGCCCGGCCAGGGGCGCGTTCCCCAGCGCACCCGACATGTTGTTGTTGTTCCGCGGGTTGCCGGTGTACGTGGGGTCGCACATCCGGTCGAAGCCCTTGCCCTCGTCGTTCGGGATGGCGGTGCTGGAGCCGTCCGACTCACCCGGGGGCTTCATCCACACGTACGCGTCGATGCCGGCGGCCGGCGACGCCTGCGGCCGTTCGCCGAGGCCGGCGCCCGACTGGTTGCACCAGTTGCCGGTGTTGAGGCGCCGGTCGAAGCGGCCTCCGTCGACGTAGGTGTCCACGGTGGTCGTCGCCCCGGGACCGGTGGGCCGGGCCGTGCCGCCCCATCCGTTGCGGGAGGTGTCGATCAGCATGCCGAGCCCGGAGGGGAAGCCGATCGAGACCAGCTGGTTGCGCATGGCCTGCGCGTAGGACTGCTCGTCGACGTACCGGTTCCAGTCGATCCACTTCGACGTACGGACCGAGGCACCGCCCACGGAGTCGTTGACCGTGAAGTGGTTCTCCTTCGTGGCGCTGTAGTTGGCGGTGTTCACGATGAACCCGTGCACGTCCGCGACGGTCGCGCCCTCGGCGGTGGCCGCCTGCTTGAACAGGTCGGCGGACGGGGCGAAGTTGTCGTCCCAGCCGAGCCAGCCGTGGTGTCCGGCGTCCACGTAGTTGTAGACGTTGGGCGCGTCGCCGAGCTTGTTCAGCGCGTAGCCGACGCCCTTGATGTAGTTGCCGTTCGCCTTCATCGTGTCGCAGTTCGCGGTGGCGGTGGCACGGGGTGAGACGTTCGTGACGAGGTTCGGCAGTGAGTCGATCTCGACGGTCGTGACGATCCGCAGGCCCGCGTACTTGGTGTCCTTGAGGATCGCCGCGATCGGGTCGATGTACTGGGTCTTGTACTTGTCGATCTCCGTCGGGCCGAGCTCGCCGTTCGACGCCAGGGCCGCACAGTCACGGCCGGGCAGGTTGTAGATCACCAGCTGGACGACCAGTTCGCCGGAGCCCTTCTGCGCCAGTGCCGCGTCCAGGTGGGCACGCAGGCCCATGCCGCCGTTCACGCCGTTGATCGCGGCGGTCCGGTCGAGCCACACCCCGGTCGGCTGGCTGGCGATCCGGCTGCCGCCGGCTTCGGCGGTGGCCTTCGCCTTCCACTCCGGGTTCACGTACACCTTGGCGCCGGAGTACGGGTTGTCCACCTTGTTGCCCGGTCCGGGCGGCGGGTCCGTGGGCCCGGGGCCGGAGCCTCCGTCGTCGACGTTGCAGGTCACACCGTCGAGGGTGAAGGCCGTGGGCAGCGCGTTGGTGCCGCTGTAGGTGCCGTTGAACCCGAAGCTGACGGAACTCCCGGTCGCGAGGGTGCCGTTGTAGCTCTCGTTGGCCGCGGTGACGGCCGTGCCGCTCTGGCTGAGCTTCGCGTTCCAGCCGCTGGTGATCTTCTGGTTTCCGGCGTACGACCACTTCACGGCCCAACTCGACTTGGCCGCGCTGTTGTTGGTCACGGTCACCGAGGTGGTGAAGCCGGTGTCCCACTGGTTCTGCACCTTGTAGTCCACGGTGCAGGGGACGGCGGCCGCGCCGACGTCCGCCGGTATCGCCGCGACGGCGGCGCCCGCGGTCCCGGCGACCAGCGCCATCGCCGCGAGAAGTGCTGTTCTGGTACGGCTCATGTGCGGGGTGTCCTATCCGTCGAGGGCGCGCTGAGGGTCACGCGGCCCGATGCCGAACGACGTGGGAGTGCCGTCGTGGGGGTGGTTCGGGGCCGGCCCGGAGCAGCGGTCCCGGGTGCTCCGGGTCCGGCCGGGGCAGTCGGTGCGCGCGTGTCGGACCACGTCGTGCCGCGGTCGACGAAGGAATGCGCGCAGGTGTTCTCACCGGTGCCGCCCGCGACATGCGGTACTCGGGCGGCCACCGGGGCGGGCATGGAGTTCCAGCAGCTCTCCGTGGCGCAGCTGTCGCGGTGGTGGAGGGCTCGCCGAACAGGCCGAGGACGACGGTCGTGCCCTCGGAGGTGCTCACGGCCGAGGCCCGGCAGGACGGTGCGTACCGCATGCCGGACATCGGCTTCTGGCAGCCGGCGCGCACGTCGGAGCAGCCCGACGAGGTGCCGGTGCACCGGCCGTGGGACCAGTGCGCTTGGAGCGTCGGTGCGTTTCGCGGCGCCCTGGAGGCCCCTGTGCCGCCGACCGGTGACGGAGTACTCCACCGTGCGGGCGGCAGCGGCTCCCGAAGCCGTGACGACCGGCGCGACCGCGGTGCCCATGGGGACGCGTGCGGCTGCACCGACCACTAAAAGAGGTAAACGCGGGGGGTGTCGCATGAGCGAGTCCTTGCAGTTCGGGCGCGCCGTTACGGACGCGTCGACTGATGGAACCGCTCCCACTGGTGCGGAAGAAGGTAGCGCCAAGTGTTGGCAAAGGACAGAGGCGCCGCACTGTTGATCTATCGAATCATTTCGACTCTTCAAGCACCTTGACCCCTTGCACCCCCATCTCCAATATGGGAGCGCTCCCACTGGTTCAAGGCTTGTTGCTCCTCCCCCCATCTCCGAGCCGCAAGGAGAGGAACCAGAACATGGCACCCAGACGCAGACGCCGTGCGCGGCGGATGTGGACCGCCGCGCTGGCGGCCCTCGCCCTCCCGTTGACCACACTGGCGACCGGCGCAACCACCGCGCAGGCAGCCGCAGTTCAGTGCAGCGTCGACTACAAGACGAACGACTGGGGCTCCGGCTTCACCGCCGAGCTCACCCTCACCAACCGCGGCACGGAGGCGATCAGCGGCTGGGACCTGACCTACGACTACGCGGGCAACCAGAAGCTCAGCAACGGCTGGAACGGCACCTGGTCGCAGTCGGGGAAGACGGTCACCGCGAAGAACACGTCCTGGAACGGGACGATCGCGGTCGGGTCCGCCGTCACCACCGGTGCCCAGTTCACGTACAGCGGCGCCAACGCGGCGCCCACCTCCTTCGCGATCAACGGCACGTCCTGCACCGGCGCCCACCAGCCGCCGATCACCGTGCTGACCAGCCCCGCGGCCGGCGCCGTCTACTCCCAGGGCGACGCGGTCCCGCTCGCGGCGACCGCGGCCGCCGCGGACAACGCGACGATCAGCAAGGTCGAGTTCTACGACGACACGACCCTGCTGGGCACCGACACCAGCTCGCCCTACACGCTTTCGGCCACTGGGTTGACCGTGGGCAGTCATTCGCTGCTCGCGAAGGCGTACGACAGCCTCGGCGCGTCGGCGGAGTCCACACCGGTCGGCATCACGGTCGCCTCCGGTCCCGCCGTGGTCGTCTCGCCGACCCAACTCGGCGTCCAGCAGGGCAAGACGGGCACGTACGACGTGAAGCTCTCGACCCGGCCCTCGGCAAACGTGACCGTGACGACCGCTCGCGCGAGCGGCAACACGGGGCTGTCCGTCACCGGCGGGGCGTCACTCACCTTCACCCCGTCGAACTGGAGCACGGCACAGAAGGTGACCGTCACCGCCAACGCCTCGGGCACCGGTTCGGCCGTCTTCGAGTCGACGGCCACCGGGCATGCCAAGTCCGCGGTCACCGTCACCCAGCTCGCCGCCTCGAAGGAGTACGACGCCCGCTTCCTGGAGCTCTACGGGAAGATCACCAACCCGGCGAACGGCTACTTCTCCCCCGAGGGCATCCCGTACCACTCGGTGGAGACACTGATCGTCGAGGCACCCGACCACGGCCATGAGACGACCTCGGAGGCGTACAGCTACCTGCTGTGGCTGCAGGCCATGTACGGCAAGGTGACGGGCGACTGGACCAGGTTCAACGGCGCCTGGGAGATCATGGAGAAGTACATGATCCCCACGAAGGCCGACCAGCCGACGAACTCGTTCTACAACGCCTCGAAGCCGGCCACGTACGCGCCCGAGCTGGACACCCCGAACGAGTATCCGGCACAGCTCGACAGCGGGGTCTCGGTCGGTCCGGACCCGATCGCCGCCGAGCTGAAGAGCGCGTACGGCACGGACGACATCTACGGCATGCACTGGCTGCAGGACGTGGACAACGTCTACGGCTACGGCAACTCGCCGGGCAAGTGCGAGGCGGGCCCCACCGACACCGGACCGTCGTACATCAACACCTTCCAGCGCGGTGCGCAGGAGTCGGTGTGGGAGACCGTGCCGCAGCCGACCTGTGACGCCTTCAAGTACGGCGGCACGAACGGGTACCTGGACCTGTTCACCAAGGACGCCTCGTACGCGAAGCAGTGGAAGTTCACCAACGCCCCCGACGCCGACGCGCGCGCCGTACAGGCCGCGTACTGGGCGGACATCTGGGCCGAGCAGCAGGGCAAGGGCTCCGCGGTCTCGGCGACCGTCGGCAAGGCCGCGAAGATGGGCGACTACCTCCGCTACTCCATGTACGACAAGTACTTCAAGAAGATCGGCAACTGCGTCGGCCCGTCGGCCTGCCCGGCCGGCACCGGCAAGGACGCCTCTCACTACCTGTTGAACTGGTACTACGCGTGGGGCGGCGCGACCGACACCGCGGCGGGCTGGGCCTGGCGCATCGGCTCCAGCCACACCCACGGCGGCTACCAGAACCCGCTGGCCGCCTACGCGCTCAGCTCGTACGCCGACCTGAAGCCCAAGTCGGCGACGGGGCAGGCGGACTGGGCCAAGTCCCTGGACCGGCAGCTGGAGTTCTACCGCTGGCTGCAGTCCAGTGAGGGTGCCATCGCGGGCGGCGCGACCAACAGCTGGGCGGGCCGCTACGCGACTCCGCCCGCCGGGACGCCGACCTTCTACGGCATGTTCTACGACGAGAAGCCCGTCTACCACGACCCGCCGTCCAACCAGTGGTTCGGCTTCCAGGCGTGGTCGATGGAACGGGTCGCCGAGTACTACCAGCAGACCGGTGACGCGGACGCCAAGGTGGTCCTCGACAAGTGGGTCGACTGGGCCCTGTCCAAGACCACGGTCAACCCCGACGGCTCCTTCCGCATCCCCAACACGCTCCAGTGGTCGGGCAAGCCCGACACCTGGAACGCGTCAAGTCCCGGTGGGAACACCGGACTTCACGTCACCGTCGCCGACTACACGAACGACGTCGGCGTGGCGGCGGCGTACGCCAAGACCCTGACGTACTACGCCGACCGCTCGGGTGACACCGAGGCGAAGACGACGGCGAAGGCGCTGCTGGACGGCATGTGGGCGAACAACCAGGACGCGCTGGGCATCGCGGTCCCGGAGACCCGCGCCGACTACAACCGCTTCGACGACCGTGTGTACGTGCCGAGCGGCTGGACCGGCAAGATGCCGAACGGCGACACGATCAACTCCTCGTCCACCTTCGACTCGATCCGTTCCTTCTACGAGGACGACCCGGCCTGGTCGAAGATCGAGGCCTATCTGGCGGGCGGCGCCGTGCCCTCCTTCACGTACCACCGGTTCTGGGCCCAGGCGGACATAGCCCTCGCCATGGGCTCATACGCGGAGCTCCTCGAATAAGTCCCCGCTGAAAGCTCCGCGGGAAGGCCGGTACGTCGGCTGCGGCTGTTCGCAGCCGGCCGCGCACCTCCCCGCGCCCCCGCACCGGGGCGCGGGGAGCGGCAGACCGTGCCGTCGGGCGGCCCTCACCCTCACCGGGGGCCGCCCTGCCTTTCGCATCCCCACCCCCACCTGCTCCTTCACCCCCACATGCGAAAGAGGGGAGCACCGTGCGAAGAACCCCTGTCCTCACGGCCGTGCTCGGTCTCGCGGCCGGGCTGCTCGCGGGAACACCCCCCGCGCTGGCCGCGCAGCCCGTCGAGAAGGCCGCACCGCCGGTGTCCGTCGCCGCCGACACGTACACCTGGAAGAACGCGCGCATCGACGGCGGCGGCTTCGTCCCCGGCATCGTCTTCAACCGGTCCGAGAAGAACCTCGCGTACGCCCGGACCGACATCGGCGGCGCCTACCGGTGGCAGGAGTCGTCGAAGACCTGGACCCCCCTGCTCGACTCGGTGGGCTGGGACCGGTGGGGGCACACCGGCGTCGTGAGCCTCGCCTCCGACCCCGTCGCACCCAGCAGGGTGTACGCGGCCGTCGGCACGTACACCAACAGCTGGGACCCCGGCAACGGCGCCGTGCTCAGGTCCGCCGACCGGGGTGCGACCTGGCAGAAGGCGGACCTGCCGTTCAAGCTGGGCGGCAACATGCCCGGGCGCGGGATGGGCGAGAGGCTCGCCGTCGATCCCCACCGCAACAGCGTGCTGTACCTGGGCGCGCCGAGCGGCAAGGGTCTGTGGCGGTCCACCGACTCGGGTGCCTCCTGGTCCCAGGTGACGAGCTTCCCGAACGTCGGCAACTACGTGCAGGATCCGACCGACACCAGCGGGTACGCCTCCGACAACCAGGGCATCGCCTGGGTCACCTTCGACGAGTCGACCGGCTCGGGCACGAACGCCACGCGGACCGTGTACGTCGGCGTCGCCGACAAGGACAACGCCGTGTACCGCTCCACCGACGCGGGCGCGACCTGGTCGCGGCTGGCCGGACAGCCCACCGGGTACCTGGCCCACAAGGGCGTCCTCGACGCGGAGAACGGCTACCTGTATCTCGCGTACAGCGACAAGGGCGGCCCCTACGACGGCGGCAAGGGCAGGCTGTGGCGGTACGCGACGGCGACCGGCACCTGGACGGACATCAGCCCGGTCGCGGAGGCAGACACCTACTACGGCTTCAGCGGACTGACCGTGGACCGGCAGAAGCCGGGCACCGTGATGGCGACCGCCTACAGCTCCTGGTGGCCCGACACGCAGATCTTCCGCTCCACGGACAGCGGCGGGACCTGGACGAAGGCCTGGGACTACACCTCGTACCCGACCCGTTCCAACCGCTACACGATGGACGTCTCGTCCTCGCCCTGGCTGACGTGGGGCGCGAACCCCTCGCCGCCCGAGCAGTCACCCAAACTCGGCTGGATGACCGAGGCGTTGGAGATCGACCCGTTCGACTCCTCCCGCATGATGTACGGGACGGGCGCGACGATCTACGGCACCGAGAACCTCGGCCAGTGGGACAGCGGGGGCCAGTTCACCATCAAGCCGATGGTGCGGGGTCTGGAGGAGACGGCGGTCAACGACCTGGCCGCTCCCCCGTCCGGCGGTGCCCAACTCCTCAGTGCACTGGGCGACATCGGCGGCTTCCGGCACACGGACCTCACCAAGGTCCCCTCGATGATGTTCACCTCGCCGAACTTCACCACCACGACGAGTCTCGACTTCGCGGAGTCCGCCCCGGGCACGGTGGTGCGGGTCGGCAACCTGGACTCGGGTCCGCACGTGGCGTTCTCGACGGACAACGGCGCCAACTGGTTCGCGGGCACCGGCCCTTCGGGCGTGAGCGGCGGCGGCACGGTCGCCTCGGCCTCCGACGGCAGCCGGTTCGTGTGGAGTCCGGAGGGCGCGGGCGTCCACCACACGACCGGGTTCGGCACGTCGTGGTCGGCGTCCACCGGCATCCCGGCCGGAGCGGTCGTCGAGTCGGACCGGGTCGACCCGAAGACCTTCTACGGTTTCAAGTCCGGCAAGTTCTACGTCAGTTCGGACGGCGGCGCCTCCTTCACGGCCTCGTCCGCGGCCGGGCTGCCGAGCGGCGACAGCGTGCGCTTCAAGGCGCTGCCCGGCACGAAGGGTGACGTGTGGCTGGCGGGCGGCGCGAGCGACGGCGCGTACGGGCTGTGGCACTCCACGGACTCCGGCGCGACCTTCACCAAGCTGCCGGGCGTCGAGCAGGCCGACACGATCGGCTTCGGCAAGGCGGCGGCCGGCGCCTCCTACCAGACGCTCTACACGAGCGCGAAGATCGGCGGCGTACGCGGCATCTTCCGCTCCACGGACAAGGGCGCGACCTGGACCCGCATCAACGACGACGCCCACCAGTGGGGCTGGACGGGCGCGGCCATCACCGGCGACCCGCGGGTCTACGGGCGCGTGTACGTCTCGACGAACGGGCGCGGTGTCATCTACGGCGACTCGTCCGACGCGGGCGGCGGCGGAGGCGGTACGGATCCGACACCGACCGGCGCCTGCGCGGTCACCTACAAGATCACGAACCAGTGGTCGGGCGGGTTCCAGGCGGACGTCCAGCTCGCCAACACCGGCTCGGCCGCCTGGAACGGCTGGGCGCTCGACTGGACCTTCCCCGACGGGCAGACCGTGACGCAGGCGTGGAACGCCGTACCCACGCAGTCCGGTACGGCGGTCACGGCGAAGAACGTGGGCTGGAACGGGAACGTGGCTGCCGGTTCCTCCGTGGGCTTCGGATTCACGGGAAGCTGGTCGGGATCGAACGGGAAACCGGCGGCGTTCAAGCTCGGCGACCAGTCCTGCACGGTGAACTGACACACCGGGTGGGACAACTGGAAGGCGGCGGCCGGGTCCTCCTGGCATCACCGGGCCCTGCCGGCGGCCGCCTTCCAGATGGCCGTGTGTCGCCGCAGCCGGAGCTTGTCACTGGTGGGTAGTGACTGGGCGTGGGACCGGAGCCCGGTACTTCCCCGACTTCCTGACACCCGGCCGGCCGAGCGGTGCCGGTGAGGGGCTGGACGTCGGGCGCACCCGGGCGACCGTGCTCCGGGCCGACGCCCGGGCCTCGACGGCCGCCCCGAGGCCCGCTGCCGCTGCTACTGCACGCTGAGCGAGGGCGAGAGCGGCTGCGCAGGACACGCGCAGCCGCTCTCGCCCTCCCTTCAGACGCGGGTGTTCTCCCGGTTCACGGGGCGCAGGCCCTGTTCAGGGGGTGTAGACCGTCGGCCTGGGGGCCGTCGGCATGCCGTTGCCGATGAAGAAACTCGGGTGCGGCGGCTGGTTGTAAGCCGTGTTCTGCCAGGCGATGGCCGTGCGGTACATCGTGTCGTGCAGCAGGGTCGTGATCTTCGCGCTGGTCTCGGTGGGTGTGGAGTAGATCCGCAGGGCCCTGTTGTCGCCGGTCGCCCAGACGACCTCCTCGCGCCAGTCGCCGAAGAGGTCACCCGAGAGCGCCGGGGTCGCCTTGGTGCCGTTGTTGGAGTGCACGGAGGCGCCGGTCAGCAGGCGGGTGTCGGACGAGGTGCCGTACTTGTCGATGCGGGTGCCGTCGAGGAGTTCACGGGTGGTGTCGCCGTCCCACCAGCTCACGAAGTTGATGCTGGACGGCTCCCGGCCGAGCGAGGCGCCGCCGGCCGAGCGGAGGGTGGTGTCGGAGGCGGACCAGGCCTCGGCGCCCGCGCTGCCGGCGTAGATGTCGGCGGCGACCCCTCGGCCGTTGTCCCCGCCGGAGGCCGTCTGCCACAGGCGGGAACCGGTGCGCGCGTCGGCCATCCAGGAGCTCGGCTGGGACGAGGACTCCGAGACCTTGAAGTACTCCAGGCCCGCGCGGGACGGGTTGAGGTCCCCGACGTGGCCCGCGTCGCCGTGGCCCAGTTTCGTGGTCCACAGCCCGTTGCCGTTGTCGTCCACGGTCATGGCGCCGTACACGATCTCGTCCTTGCCGTCGGCGTCCACGTCCGCGACGGACAGGCTGTGGTTGCCCTGGCCGTCGAAGCCCTTGCCCGCGTTGGTCGACGAGCTGGAGTCGAAGGTCCAGCGCCGGGTGAACGCGCCGCCCCGCCAGTCCCAGGCCGCGATCACCGAGCGGGTGTAGTAGCCGCGCGCCATGACGAGCGAGGGCCGGGCGCCGTCCAGGTAGGCGGTGCCCGCGAGGAAGCGGTCCACGCGGTTGCCGTACGAGTCGCCCCACGACGAGACCGTGCCGCGTGCCGGGACGTAGTCGACGCTCTGCATCGCCCTGCCCGTCTGGCCGTTGAACATGGTCAGGTACTCGGGCCCGGACAGGACGTAGCCGCCGGAGTTGCGGTGGTCGGCCGACGCGCTGCCGATGACGGCGCCCGTCCCGTCGACCGTGGCGTCGGCCGTCTTCATGGCGACCTCGGCCTTGCCGTCGCCGTCGTAGTCGTAGACCTGGAACTGCGTGTAGTGGGCGCCCGAGCGGATGTTGCGGCCGAGGTCGATGCGCCACAGGCGGGTGCCGTCGAGCCTGACGCCGTCGACGACCGTGTTGCCGGTGTAGCCCGATTGGGAGTTGTCCTTGGCGTTCGTGGGCTGCCATTTGAGGACGAAGTCGAGTGCGCCGTCGCCGTCGAGGTCGCCGACCGAGGCGTCGTTGGCCTCGTAGGTGTACGCGACGCCGTCCGGCGTGGTGCCGCCGGCGGGCGGGGTGATGGGCACGTCCTTGTATCCGGTGCGGAACTGGACCGCGTGGACGGAGTCGCCCTGCTCGACGCCGCCCACGACCGCGCGGACCGTGTAGTCGGCCTGCGAGGGCGCGCCGGAGTGGAAGTAGTTCGTCGAGCCGGTGACGGGGGCCGGGTTGACCTTCGTACCCGCCCGGTAGACGTTGAACGACACGTCGTTCGGGTCGGTGCCGAGCCAGCGCCAGCTGACGAGGTTGCCTGCGTCGGTGTGGACGCTGACGACACCCCGGTCCAGCTTCTCGACCTGCCGCGCGGTCGCGGCCTGCGCCGGTGCCGCGGTGAGCGCGGTGAGTCCGGCGGCGGCGAGGGCGCCGGTGAGCACGGTGGAGAGGACGAGCCGGGTCCTGCCGCGTCTGCGATGCGGGTGCTGCACGGTGAGTACCTCCCTGGGGGAGCAGACGGGTTCTGCTACGTCAGTCGCCGCCGGAGGTACGGAGGTTGCCCGATTCGACAAGCGCTTTCTACGTGGCCTCACCACGCCCCGTGGACACCGCCCCGTAGGTACGGGCCAGCCCGGCGACCGTGTCCGCGATCCGCGCGCGCAACGCTGCCGGTTCCAGCACCTCGATGCCCATGCCGAGGCGCAGGAACTCCGCGTGGGCGTGCTCGACGGACTCGATGGGGACGGTGGCCCGGATCCAACCGCCTTGTTCCGTGCGGCCGTTGGCGCGTACCGCGTCCCCCGCCGGCCCGGCGAGGCGGACGCCGGGAGCGAGCCGGACCACCGCCTCGGCCCGGTGCAGGCGGTCGTGGAAGTCCCGCTGGTATCCGGTCCAGTACGCGCCGAGGTCGAATCCGTCGGGGCGGGTGAACTCCTCGTCAGAAGTGGCCAGTTCGAGGATCTGGTCCACGCGGAACGTACGCGGTCCGGGGCCCGCGACGACGTACCAGCGGCCGGCTTTGAGGACGAGGCCGTACGGTTCGAGGCGGCGCCGCACGTCGGTCGGCTCGCGCCAGCGGCGGTACAGGACATGGAGGACGCGGCTGTTCCAGACGGCGTCCGCGACCGCGGGGAGGAAGGGGGCGGCACCGTCGGCGGCGTCCGCGTACCAGCCGGGCGCGTCCAGGTGGAAGCGGCCGCTGATGCGGTCGGCGTGCGCGCGCAACTCGCGCGGCAGGGCGGCGCGCACCTTGAGCTGGGCGGCGGCCAGCAGAGAGCCGAGCCCGAGCTCGGCGGCGGGCCCCGGCACGCCGGCCAGGAACAGCGCCTCCGCCTCACCCGCGGTGAGGCCGGTCAGCCGCGTGCGGTAGCCGTCGAGGAGCCGGTAGCCGCCGGCGTGACCGGCGTCGCCGTACAGCGGGACGCCGGCGGAGCTCAGCGCCTCGACGTCCCGGTAGACCGTGCGCACCGAGACCTCCAGCTCCTGGGCCAGATCGGCGGCGGTCATACGGCCCCGGGTCTGGAGCAGCAGGAGGATCGAGACGAGGCGCGCCGACTTCATGTCCGCAGCATGCCAGGCTTCACTGACAGAAGGGGTCAGTGAAGCGGGCCTAGCGTCCCCTCATGGCCTTCAAGGAGAAACTTCTGACCGTGCCGCCGCCCGTCGAGGTGGCGGGCCGGCGGATCAAGCGCTACCACGTCACCGCCGACGCGGCGGGCATCGCGCCCGACGTCGAGGAGGCGGCCTACGCGATGCTGCCGAAACTGCTTCCCGAGGCGGACGGCACCCCGCCTGCGACGTTCGTCGTACTCCACCGGGGCGGCGACGACGGCGCCTACCTCAACGCGTACAGCTGGACATGGGACAACGTCCTGCACTTCAGGGGTGCTTGTGCGGGTCAGCCGGTGCTCGGCTGCCCGGACCGGGACCCCACGCACTTCATCACCCTGGACCGGCCGTGGATCGGGTGTGTCTGGGAGCTGCCGCCGATCCTGCACGAACGCGACGCCTGGGTACGGCACATGCTCGCGCCCGACGCTCCCGACCTCGACGCCTACCTGGCCGACCGCCTCCCCGAGGGCACGACGGGAGACCGTTCATGAACGCGCCCCTCGACGCCGGGCCCACCGACCCGCAGGACTTCGGCTTCCTCGTCGGCGACTGGGACGTCGCGCATCGGCGCCGCACCGACTTCCTGGATGCCGGAAGCGCCTGGGCCGAGTTCGCCGCCACGAGCCGCTGCTGGAGCCTGTTCGACGGGGCCGGCAACATCGACGAGATGGACGTGCCCGGTCAGGGGTGGATGGGGCTGACCCTGCGGCTGCGCGACCGTGAGAGCGGACTGTGGTCGCTCCACTGGTCCAGCAGCCGCAGCGGCCGGCTGTTCCCGCCCGTCATCGGTGGGTTCACCGACGGGCGCGGTGACTTCTACGGCGACGACACCTACGACGGCAAGGACGTGCGGGTGCGGTACGTGTGGTCGGCGATCTCGCGGGACACGGCCCGCTGGGAGCAGGCGTTCTCGGTGGACGGCGAGAAGTCGTGGGTGACCAACTGGGTCATGGAGTTCACGCGTCGGCGGGTCCCGGCTTCCGGAACGCCCGCAGGCTGAACTCCGGTTCCGCGCGCGGGACATGCTGGTCCGGCAGCTGCTCCAGGCGGCACGCGAGCCTCTCGGCGAGAGGCGTGCCCGGGGGCAGCAGGGTGTACCAGCCGCGGCGCACGTCGGCCGCGGCCCGTGCCGGTGTCCGCCCCTGGCCGCAGCCACGGAAGGAGGCCCGCCCCGCCGGAAGCAGGGCGTGCCGGCCGGCGTACGAGGCGACGAGGTCGCACCGGTCGCGGGCGGTGCGACGGGGGCGCGGGGCCATCACCGCGTCGATGTCGCTGCGCACGTCGTGCGAGGCGGCCTTGTCGACAGTCGTGACGAACACGCCACCGGGGCGCAGCACCCGGGCCGCCTCGGCGACGACCCGCTCCGCGTCGTCCAGGAGGTGCAGCAGCCAGATCGCCGAGACGACGTCGAACATGGCTGTGGGGAAGGGGAGTTGGCGGGTGTCGGCCAGCACGACGCGGCCCGGTACCCGGTCGGCGGCCCGTCGCAGCATGCCGGACGCCGCGTCGGCGCCCGTCACGTCGAGACCGGCCGCCGCGAGCCGGCGGGTGACGCTGCCGGTGCCACAGGCGGCGTCCAGGAGGGTGCCGGCGCTGTCGGGGATCAGTCCGAGCACGGCGTTCGCGGCCGCGGCGGCACGGGGTTCGCCGCCGCGTGACGCGTCGTACCGCTCGGCCTCCTTGTCGTAGTCGAACACCAGCGCGTTCAACTCGCGCCGTGCCCGGCGGTGAGTTCCTCGACCCGGTGGGCCAGTTCGAAGTCCTTTTCCGTGACGGCGCCGCCCACGCTGTGCGTGTTCACCGTGAGGGAGACGGTGTCGTAGCCGAGCGTGAGGTCGGAGTGGTGGTCCAGCTCGTCCTGCACCCGGGCGATGTGCACGACCAGGGCGGCCGCGGCGAAGTGCGAGCCCAGCCGGTAGGAACGGGCGATCCTGTCGCCGTCCAGGGACCAGCCGGGCAGCTCCGCGAGGCGGTCCTCGATCTCCTTCTGCGACAGCGGTTCGAGGGGCACGGTCTCGCTCCTTCCGTGAGGTCGGTGCCCTTGGGGGCGGTGTCCTGGGAGCGGTGCGCGAAGCGAGCCGCGGCACCACGCCCTGGATCTCCTCAGCGTCCCACAGTCGGGCTCTCCCGTCCCTGGTCAGACGGGTCACCGCAGCGCGGCGAGGTCCGTATTCGGCCGCCCGGCGGCACGTCGGCCCGTGGGTGACCCGTGGGTGACGCATCGACTACGGTCGGGGTATGACCGCCTCCGCGTCCGCCTCCGGATCCGTCAGCACGTCCGCCGGCGCCCCGGGCGGTGCCCCGGCGCCCGACAAGGGGATCGGACCGCTGCTGCGCGGCTGGCGGGAGCAGCGCCGGGTGAGTCAGCTGGAGCTGGCGCTGCGGGCCGGATCGTCGGCGCGGCACATCAGCTTCGTCGAGACGGGCCGCTCCCGGCCGAGCGAGGAGATGGTGCTGCGCCTCGCCGAGCACCTGGACGTACCGGTGCGGGACCGCAACGCCCTGCTGCTCGCGGCCGGTTACGCGCCCCGCTATCCGGAGACCCCGCTGGACGATCCGGCACTGGACGCGCTGCGCGAGGGGGTGGAGCGGCTGATCCAGGGTTACGAGCCCTATCCGGCGCTGGTCGTGGACGCCACGTACCACGTGGTCGCCGCCAACCGGGGGATCGCGATGCTCCTCGACGGCCTCCCCGAGCGGCTGCTCGCGCCTCCGCTGAACGCGATGCGGCTGACGCTGCACCCCGAGGGTCTGGCGCCCAGGATCCGCAACCTGCGCGAGTGGCGCGGCCATCTGCTGGCCCAGATGGAGCGGGACATCGCCCTGCGCCGCTCGGACGCGCTGCGGGCCCTGTACGAGGAGGTGGCGGCCTATCCGCCCCCCTCCTCGGAGCACTCCTCCCTCCTTCCCGACGAGGAACCCGCGGAGTCCGTCCCCTACTTCGCGCTGCCGATGCAGATCGAGCACGACGGACGGCTGCTGTCCTTCATCTCGTCCATCTCCACGTTCAACACACCCATGGACGTGACGGTCGCCGAGCTGGCCATCGAGACGCTGCTCCCGGCCGACCCGGCGACGGTCAAGTACCTCCACTCGCTGATGTCCTGACGCTCGATCAACTCCGTATGCGCCTGCGAGCCGTCAGCTTTTCCGCATCGCCCGCAGTGCCGCGTACTGAAGCAGCGCGAACCCCGCCACGGTCAGCGCCTGCACCGGCGTCCACACCGCTCCGGCGGTGCTGGGCGACAGCCAGACGGCGAGCGCCACGCAACTCAGGGCCGCCCAGGTGAGGTTGATCTCGATCACGGCCCGCACGGGCAGCACGGGAGGCCGCCGGCGTGAGGCGAGCAGGGCGACCGCGGCCCCGTACACGGTGAGAAGGACGCCGAGGACGAGCAGCAGGTCCGGGTCGACTCCGAGCAGCCGCCCCAGCGGGCCGGACGCGGCGAGGTAGGCGACGCCGTTCGCGCCGGTCACCACGGCGTCCAGCGCCAGGAAGCGGCGCAGTACGGTCTGCGGGTCGGTGGTACGGGCCAGGGCGGTGAGCTGGGCTGCGGACATGGCGGATAACCCTCCGTCGAGGTCGGTTTCGGCTGGTCGGACCCGGTTCCCGGACCGGAGTGCGCCGGCCCGGGAACCAGTACGCACACCATGCCGCGCGCCGCCGGTGGTGGTCGATTACCAGCGAGGTAATGAAGGCCTCCCGGATCGGGTGAGGCTTTCGCCGGAACGTGGCACACTTCTCGCCATGCTCGGCGCTTGGGGAGGCGTGGCGTGAGTGAAAGGCGTCCTGCGCCGACCGTGGGTCAGGTGGTGCTGGGGAGACGGCTGCAGGAACTGCGCGAGGCGTCCGGTCTGAAGCGGGACGAGGCGGGGCAGATCCTGCGGGTCGCCGGTGCGACCGTGCGCCGGATGGAGATGGCCGAGGTCACTCTCAAGATCCCGTACGTCCAGGTGCTCCTGTCGACGTACGGCGTGCCCGACGACGAGATCGCGGCGTTCGTCCGGCTGGTCGAGGAGGCGAACCAGCCCGGCTGGTGGCAGCGCTACCACGACGTCCTGCCGGAGTGGTTCAGCCTCCATGTGAGCCTGGAGGGCGCGGCCTCGATCATCCGGTCGTACGAGCCGCACTTCGTCCCCGGGCTGCTGCAGACCGAGGACTACGCCCGGGCCGTCCTGGAGGCCGGCACGGTCGGCCAGACGGGGCCCGAGGAGATCGACCGTCATGTGTCACTGCGGATGGCCCGGCAGAAGCTGCTCACCGGGGACCGCGCGCCCCATCTGTGGGTGATCATGGAGGAAACGGTCCTGCGGCGCCCGGTCAGCA
The DNA here is from genome assembly GCF_019090165.1 of Streptomyces sp. BV286. Taxonomy (GTDB): domain Bacteria; phylum Actinomycetota; class Actinomycetes; order Streptomycetales; family Streptomycetaceae; genus Streptomyces. The sequence continues at coordinate 14,053 of NZ_JAHRIB010000056.1, read as the reverse complement.
TCCGCTCCGAAGTGATGGCGGACCAGCTGGACCATCTCCTGGCGGCCGTCGAGAACGACCACATCACCCTGCAGATAGCCGAGTTCGCGTCCGGCCCGCACCCGGGGACGTACGCGCCCTTCGTGCTGTTCCGGTTCGCGGAGCCCGAACTGCCGGACATGGTCTACACCGAGTACCTGACCGGGGCGCTCTACCTCGACTCCCGCAAGGAGGTGGCCGCGCACCTGGAGGTGCTGGACCACATGACGACCGGCGCGGCCGACGCCCGGCGCACCAGGGAGATGATCCTGGAGCGCCGGGCGGACTTCTGACCGGCGCGCTTCACGGGGAGCGGAGGCTCGTGTGCGCGCTGTCGTGAGTCGGCCGTCGGCCTTCGGCCTTCGGGGGCCCATCGCGCAGATCCCCGCGCCCCTCGGGGACCTGAGCTCGCCGGGGTGACGGCCGTCGCGGGTGACCGGCGCCGGCCCCTCAGGCCGGGCCGCCGGTCGGGCCGCCGGGTTCGTCCTGGCGCTCCTCGTCGACGATCTCCGCGTCGACCACGCCCTCCTCGTCCCCGGGCGGGGCCTGTTCGGTACCCGGCCGGTCCTGCGGTGGCGACTGCTGGGCCTGCGCGTACATGGCCTGGCCCATCTTCTGGCTGACGGTGGCGAGTTTCTCGACGCCGGTCCGCAGGGTGTTCGTGTCGGTGCCGTCCCGGTCGTTCAGCAGTGCCTGCAGCTCGGTGATCGCGGCCTGCACCTCCGTCCTGACGTCGGCGGGGACCCGCTCGTCGTTGTCCCGGATGAACTTCTCGGTCTGGTAGACGAGTTGCTCGCCCTGGTTGCGGGTCTCGGCGGCCTCCCGGCGGCCCCGGTCCTCGTCGGCGTACTGCTCCGCCTCGCGCATCATGCGGTCGATGTCGTCCTTGGGGAGCGCGGAGCCGCCCGTGACGGTCATCTTCTGCTCGCGACCGGTGGCGAGGTCCTTCGCCGAGACGTGCATGATGCCGTCGGCGTCGATGTCGAAGGCCACCTCGATCTGCGGGAGTCCGCGTGGCGCGGGCGGCAGTCCGGTGAGGTCGAAGACACCCAGCTTCTTGTTGTAGGCGGCGATCTCCCGTTCGCCCTGGAAGACCTGGATCCCGACGGACGGCTGGTTGTCCGTGGCGGTGGTGAAGATCTCCGAACGCCTCGTGGGGATCGTCGTGTTGCGCTCGATCATCTTGGTCATGATGCCGCCCTTGGTCTCGATGCCGAGGGACAGCGGGGTGACGTCGAGGAGCAGCACGTCCTTCACGTCACCTCGGATGACACCCGCCTGGAGTGCCGCGCCGAGGGCCACGACCTCGTCCGGGTTGACCCCCTTGTGCGGGTCCTTGCCGGTGAGTTCCCTGACCAGCTCGGCCACCGCGGGCATCCGGGTGGAGCCGCCGACGAGGATGACGTGGTCGACCGCCGAGAGCTTCACGGCGGCGTCCTTGACCGCCTGGTTGAAGGGGTTCTTGCAGCGGTCGAGCAAGTCGGCGGTGAGCTCCTGGAACTGAGCTCGCGTCAGTTTCTCGTCCAGGTGCAGCGGGCCGTCGCCGGTGGCGGTGATGTAGGGCAGGTTGACGGTCGTCTCGGTGGCCGAGGACAGCTCGATCTTGGCCTTCTCGGCTCCTTCGCGCAGCCGCTGCAGCGCCATCTTGTCCTGGCCGAGGTCGATGCCGTACGCGCCCTTGAAGCGTTTGACGAGGTACTCGACGATCCGGTGGTCCCAGTCGTCGCCGCCCAGTTGAGTGTCGCCGTTGGTGGCCTTCACCTCGATGACGCCGTCGCCGATCTCCAGCAGCGAGACGTCGAAGGTGCCGCCGCCCAGGTCGAAGACGAGGACGGTCTGCTCCTCGCCCCGGTCGAGACCGTACGCGAGGGCCGCCGCCGTCGGTTCGTTGATGATCCGCAGAACCTTCAGGCCCGCGATCTCACCGGCCTCCTTGGTGGCCTGGCGCTGGGTGTCGTCGAAGTGGGCGGGCACGGTGATCACCGCGTCCGTGACGTCTTCACCGAGATACGCCTCGGCGTCCCGCTTGAGCTTCTGCAGTACGCGCGCGGACAGTTCCTGCGCGCGGTAGCGGGTGCCGTCGACCGTGCCGCTGTCGGGGAACCGCCAACCCGGGTCACCCATATGGCGTTTGACGGAGCGCGCGGTGCGCTCGACGTTCGTCACGGCCTGCCGTTTGGCGACCTCACCCACGAGGACCTCGTTCTTGGCGAAGGCCACCACCGAGGGAGTGGTGCGCGCACCCTCGGCGTTGGCCACGACCGTGGGCTCACCCCCTTCGAGTACGGCCACCACCGAGTTCGTGGTACCGAGGTCGATCCCGACCGCACGTGCCATGTCCGTCCCCTTCCGCCCGGGCCTTCTCGCGTTCCATCACAAAACTTGAGTGCCGCCCTGTCAATGGGGCGGGTACCCCGGACGACCCCGGACATGACGGTGCCGCGCCCCCTTGCGGGGCGCGGCACCGGGAAGAAGGCGGGTGTCAGGCGAGCTTCGCCGTCAACGTGATGGTGGTACCCGTCAGTGCCTGGCTGACCGGGCAGTTCTTCTTGGCGTCCTCGGCGGCCGCGACGAAGGCGTCCTCGTCGATGCCCGGCACCGTGCCCTCCACCGTGAGGTGGATGCCCGTGATTCCCTCACCGGGCTGGAAGCTGACGTCGGCGGAGGTGGTGAGCTTGGTGGGCGGGGTACCGGCCCCGGCCAGGGCGTGCGAGAACGCCATGGAGAAGCAGCTGGAGTGGGCGGCGGCGATCAGCTCCTCGGGGCTGGTCTTGCCGTTCGCGTCCTGGGCGCGCGACGCCCAGGTCACAGGCTGCTGCTCGATGCTGCCGGAGGAGTCGAAGCTGACGACTCCGTTGCCCTCGAGCAGGTTGCCTTCCCAGACGGTGTGTGCGGAGCGCGTTGTTGCCACGGTGATTCCCTTTCGATGTGGTCCCGGTTCCGGGGGTCCGTGGCACCATCCGATCACACTCGGGCTCAGCGCACGCGAAAGACCGGTCCCCGTGCGGTGAACGGCAGGGAGGAGCCCTGCGGGATCAGGTAGGCGTGCTCGCGGCGGACGCGCAGGACATCGCAGTAGCCGTCCGTGATGACCAGGACCGGGGCACCCGGCGGGAAGTCCTTCGCACGGTGGAGGAGGTCGATGCCGGGCTGGAGGACCGTGCCGCCGCGGCCCCGGACCCGCACCCGGCCGGCGATCTCGGTGACCGGCAGGAAGCCCGCGTCGTGCGGGGCCGCGTCACAGAACACGACGCGCGCGGCCGGTACGTCACGGGCCTCGGCGTACGAGGCGATGGCGCCCAGCGCCTTGCCCAGCAGGGTCCGGTCCATGGAGCCGGAGGTGTCGAGGACGACGCCGAAGGTGCAGCGGGCGATCTCCTCGGGCGGGAAGTACCGTCCGGCGCGCGGGATGTCGGGAGTGGCGGCCTGCCGGCGTGACGGGCGCGCGTACGTGCGCAGGGGCTCGGGGCGCGGTACGAACTCGTCGAACCAGCGGGCCAGTTGGGCGTCCCAGGGCAGCGGCGGATGGCTGAGGGCGCGGATCTCCTCGACGAGGCCGCCGGGCAGGAAGCCGCGTTCCCGGCGCTCGTGCAGGTCGAGGCCCTGGGCGAGGCCGCGGCGGTAGAACTCGTCGAGGTCGACGTAGTCGCGGGGCGCGCCGAGCGGGCCGCCGAGGATGTCTCCCACGCCCTTGCCCCGCAGGGTGGCGAGCCGGCGGTGGCGGCGCAGGTCGGTGGCGATCCGGTCGTAGACCTCCTCGGCGGAGAGGTCCTTCAACTCCTTCTCGTACAGCAGCCCTTCGGGCATGGTGCCGACGCGCATCTCGACCAGCCAGGCGTTGATGACGTAGTCGCAGGCGACGTTGAAGAGGTACGGGTCGCGGGTGCCGCAGCGGTCGCCGTGGCGCAGCGCGGCGTGCAGCATCTCGTGGGCGAGGACGAACCGCCATTCCTCGTCGTCGAACTGCCGCAGCGGGTTGATGTAGATCTCGGCCGCCTCGGGGTCGACCGCGGCGACGGAGATGCCGTGTGCGCGGGCGAGTTCGGCGTCCGCGACGACGGTGATGCCGGCCGCGATGCCGCCGAGGAGGGGGTAGGAGGACACGAACCAGCTCAGCGCCCGCTCCCACGGCTGCAGCGGGGTGAGGCCCCCACGCATGGAGTCGCGGCGGCCGCCCGCCAGGTCCATCGCGGTGGCCACGGTGCGCGTCAGCGCATGGGCGAAGGCGAGCTGCCAGTCCGGCGCGGTGCCTCCCCGCCAGCTGTCCCACGGAACCAGCAGCTGGTCGGGTTCGCTCCCCGCGGTGCCGCAGCGCTCGTACACGGTCGGGACGCCGGCGCCCTCGCGGCGCCAGCGCGCGGCGAGCTGCTCCTCGTCGCCGTCGGGGTACGACATCGGCAGGTCCGCGGGCGTCAGGCCGATGGGGAAGCCGAGGAGGAAGCGGTTGACGACGACACAGCGGGCGGCGAGGTCGAAGCGGTCGGGCTGCTGCCGCCGGGTCGTGTACGCCGGGACGTGCCCGAAGCCGAGGTGGAGGGCGCCGTGCGCGACCGCCCAGGCCCACTCGGCGGGGTCGGCCCGGCGCCCCGGGTGCACATGCAGCACGCCGTCGGAGTCGACGCGGACGAGCCCCTCGCGGGGCGACTCCTCGCAGTCCTCCTGACGGCAGACGCTGAAGCCGATGGAGGCCAGTGCGCGGTTGGCCCGCACCAGCCGCATCCCTTCGGCGAACGCCTCGGCGGCCAGGTCCTTCTTCGGCTGCGCCTGCTTGTTCGTACGGCTCATCGCGCGGCCTCCACCCGGTGGGTGGAGGCCGCGGACGCCGGCACGCGGGGGTCCCCCGGGCCGCTCGGGGCAGGCCTTCGTCGCGCACCGGGGACGCGCCGGGGCCCTTCCGGCCGCAGCGGCCCTGCCGAACACGCCACCGGCGTCCGGAGCCCGGTGGCCGCCTGCTCGCGCACTGGGCTCACCGGCGCGCCTCCACCAGCCGCGGCATGTCGCGGGCGGCCTCCACCAGGAACCACGCGGGCAGCACCGGGTTGCCGTCCTCGTCCGAGGCGATCACGCTCTGCGCGACCTCCACCGAGATCTCGGCGAGCTGCACGAGCAGCGACTTGGCGCGGTACGCGGTCTGCCGGAGGTTCGCCGAGGCGTGCTCCTTGCTGGCGGGCAGCTCCTTGACGAGGCGGCCGCGGAAGGACTCGGCGAGGTAGTACAGCAGGTCACGGTCCTCGACCCGGTTCGGCCAGCGGGCCTCGCCCTTGATGATCGCCTCGATGCCGAACCGGCTGCGGACGATCTTCACATAGCCGCAGAAGGCGACCGCGTGCGCGGGTGTCAGCGTGCCGTGCGCGATCACCTTGAGCGTCGCCTCGTCGAGCGTCGGGCCGAAGGAACGCAGCGCGTCGGAGAGCATGTGCCAGGAGCGGGGGGTGGAGAACGGCTCCTCGGTCTTCGGCGGCCTGGACCACAGGTGGTCGGGCCGGTCGGTGAGGTGGTCGAGCACCCACGGGTGGATGTCGTTCACCGCCGCCCACACCAGCCAGTCCTTCGCCGAGGCCTCCAGATGCACATGCGTGAGGCGGTTGACCAGCGCCGACGCGATCGGGCGGGCCAGTGCGTTGTCCGTCGAGCGGTTGCCGGCGCCGATCACGATCGAACCGGCCGGCAGTTCGTAGGTGCCGATGCGGCGGTCGAGGATCAGCGAGTAGAAGGCCTTCTGGACGTCCGGCGTCGCCGCGTTCAGCTCGTCCAGGAACAGGCAGTACGGCTCGTCGCGGGCGATGGCCTCCGGCGGGCAGAAGACCGAGCGGCCGTCGCGGATCTGGGGTACGCCGATCAGGTCCTCCGGCGCCAGCTGCGTACCCAGAAGGCTCACGCACTCCAGGCCCAGGGACTCGGCGAACTCCCGCACCAGGGAGGACTTTCCGATGCCCGGGGCGCCCCAGATGAAGACCGGCCGCACGGTCGCGAGACCGAGCAGCAGCTCCGGTATACGGGCGGGAGTGACGGTGACGGCAGCCTGCACGCAACGGCTCCTGGAGTGTGTTCGAGGGGAGGGCGCACAGCTGCGCGATGTCCGATACGAACAGTGTGGGCGGTTCCGGTGCCGGGCCGCAGCCCATTTTTCCGGAGCCCGGCGCCTGCCCGTACCACCGGAGCCGCCCGGCGCACCGGGACCGCCCGCCGCCCGCCCGGTCAGGCGGCCTTCCGCCCGGGACGGACCTCGATGGGCACCTGCGGGCCGTCGCACTCACGCAGCCACCGGCGCAGAACCTGGTGCACCTGCTCGGCGCCGACCAGTTCCTCCCCGGCCTGGACGGGCGGGGAGAACGTGAGCGGCGACATCAGGAAAGGGCGGCCCTGTGCACCCCCGAGACCGCCGTGCGAGCCGATCTGCTCCTCGAACGCGAGCACCTCGCCCTCCTCGGGGTCGTACCAGGAGTTGACCATGATGTCCGCGGTGTGCGGGAACGTGTGCGTGCGGCGCACGGCGTCGGCGGCTCCCGGCCCGAAGTCGGCCAGCGGACCCGGGTCGTCGTCGAGTTCGTCCAGGGGGATCGCGGCGCCGTGCGCGCCGAGCACGAGGCCGCCGTGCTCCTCGCTGCGCACGAGCACGAAGCCGACGCCCGGATGGTTGGCCAGGGTGGTGAGCAGGGCCGGATGCCGGGCGTCGATCTCCTCGCGGCTCATCCGGTGCGGCACGTCCGGGAAGGACACCAGGCCGAGGTTGCCGGAGGCCAGCACGAGGGGCTCCGAGGCGGGGCCGGTCGGGCGGTACTGTTCGCCGCCCTCCTCCACGGGCCTGCGCAGCGCGGCCCGTACGGCCGACCTGGCCTCGGCGCCGCTGTGGGTGCGCCGGGCCTTGCGGGGCACGGGCAGCCCGCAGCCGGCCCGGACCAGCTCGCCGAGCCCCAGTCCGTAGCGGGCCCGGAACGTCTCGCCGGGGCTCTGGCCGTGGTCGGACAGCAGGACCACGCGGTACGCGCGCGGGGCGTGCTCGGCGACCTGCGCGATCAGGGCCAGCGATCGGTCCAGCCGCTGGAGGACCTTCTCCGCGTCACGGCTGCGCGGGCCGGAGTGGTGCGCCACCTCGTCGTACGCGACGAGGTCCGCGTACACCGAGGAACGTCCGGCGAGCATGTCCCCGATCACCGCCGTGACGACGACGTCCCGTTCGACGACGGTCGCGAAGGCGCGGATGAACGGGTACAGGCCGCCGCGGCCGACCCTGGGGCGCCTCTTGCCGAGCCGGGCCCGGGTGGACTCGCCGATCTCACGGCCGACGTCGGCGACGAAGGACAGGGCGGTACGGACGGCGTTGGCGGGGTCGGAGAAATACACGAAGTAACCCGCCCGGGAGCGGTTCTCCCGGCCCCTCCTGGCGGCCACGGAGAGCACCAGGGCGAGCTGCTCGGCGCCGCCGCTGAAGAGGTTGCCGCGGCTCGCGCCGTCCACGGTGAGCAGACCGCCGTCGCCGGTGTGCTCGATGGCCCGGCGCTGGAGTTCCGCGGCGCTGGTGGGCCGGTTGCAGACCACGATCTCCTGGCTGTCCTTCTCGTACCAGCGGAAGGCGGGCACGTCGTGGTTGGAACCGTGCAGGATGCCGAGCTGGCTGGCACCGGTCTGGCTCGACCAGTCGGTGCGCCAGGGGATGATCCGGTGGGTGCCGCGGGATTCCTGGTTCTCGCCGAGCCAGGCGGCCACGGTGGGCATGAGACCGCGTCCGACCGCGTCCAGGAGCACGTCGTGCCCCACCCCGTCCAGTTGCAGGAAGACGGTGCCGGGCGTCGGCGGGCCCTCGGCGGGCGGCGTCCTCCCCCGGCGCCGGCGGTCGAACAGCCGGTACAGCCTGCGTCTGTACGCGTCGTCGTCCCGCACGGCCAGGGCGCCGCCGGTGGCCGAGGCGACCGCCGACATCACCGCGGCGACCACCACGGCGGTCTCCGGGGCGGCCTCGCTCTGTCCCGACGGGTCGAGACGCAGGGCGAGGAGCAGGAGCGAGCCGTTCAGGAAGAAGACGAGCAGCCCGAGGACCAGGGCGGGGACGAGGAGCAGGGCCCGCACGAGGAGGGGCCACACGACGGAGGAGAGGAGACCGAAGGCGCCGGCGCCGAGCGCGGCGGTGGCGGCGATACGGGTGGCGCTGTCACCGTCCGTGGACTGGAGCCTGAAGTCCGGCAGGATCCCGGCGAGCGCCAGCATGGTGACCGTGGACACGGCCCACACGGCGACGCTCCGCCAGACCGCGCTGCCAAGGCTCCGCCATCGTTCCCTGCCCACGTCACGCCCGCCTCACGTCCACGTCCGCCCTCCCGCCGGCGGACCCGGGCCCAACCCTGTCACACGCGGCGAGGTGCTTCGGCGGCGCACGAGAGCGTGCCCGTCGCCCGGGGCCACCGTCGGTACGGGGTGACGGTCAGCGGCCGTCGTACCCGGCCGTCGGCATCGACAGCCGGCGGTGGACCCGGGCCTTCATCTGGGCGTCGTACGCGGGTTCCGCGTGCCCGACCGTCTCGACCCGCACACCGCGCCGGGCGCACTCCGCGGTGAACTCGTCGACCGAGGCGAGGGCCCGCTCCAGAACCCGGCGGCTGGGGGCGACGAACAGGTCCACGAGGCCCGCCTCGGCGTCCTCCCAGAGCGCGCAGTGGTCGGGCCGCAGCCCCCGCAGGAGCAGCTCGCGGGTGACCACGTAACCCCGCTCGGCGGCCCAGCGCGCGCACATGGCGTGCTGGCTGCGCGAGTCCACCAGGAAGGGGTCCGCGTCCAGCTCCTCCAACGGCGTCAGACTGGCGATCGTCGTCACGCGAAGCGTGCCGGAGGCACGGCGCGTGTCTCCCATGGCGTCCCCCTCACCTCCGGGTTTCGTCGCCGACCCTACTCCTGCCCGTAGGCTCGGGGGGAGTCGCGCGAAGGAGGCAAAGGAGTGCCGGTGGAGATCACTTGGTGGGGTCACGCCACCTGCACGGTCGAGGACTCGGGCACACGTGTGCTCACCGACCCGCTCTTCGCGCGCCGGCTCGCACATCTGCGCAGGCGCCGGGGGGCGCCGCCCCCGGCCGAGGCGACCGTCGCTGACGTGGCGCTCGTCTCGCATCTGCACGCCGACCATCTGCACGTCCCCTCGCTGGCCCGGCTCGCTCCGGGCACCCGGCTGCTGGTACCGCGCGGCGCCCCGCGGGCGGTGACCGGGCTGCGCAGGCTCGGCCATCTGCGGCTCACCGAGGTGGCGCCCGGCGACCGTGTCCAGGTCGGTGACCTGGACGTACGGGTCGTCTCCGCACAGCACGACGGGCGGCGGCTGCCGGTCGGGCCGCATCGCGCACCCGCCCTCGGCTACGTCGTCGAGGGCGAGGCCCGGACGTACTTCGCCGGGGACACGGGTCTGTTCGAGGACATGGCGAAGGAGGTCGGGCCGGTCGACGTGGCGCTGCTGCCCGTCGGCGGCTGGGGGCCGTATCTGGGCGAGGGACACCTGGACGCCGGCCGGGCCGCCGAGGCGCTGGGGCGGTTGCGGCCCGGGAGTGCGGTGCCGGTGCACTACGGCACGTACTGGCCGATCGGGATGGACGCCGTGCGCCCCCATGAATTCCATGCGCCCGGTGCCGAGTTCGTGCGCCTGGCCGCCGAGCGTGCGCCCGACGTGACGGTGCACCGGCTCGACCACGGCGAGCGTGTGCGACCGCGGGTCGCGGGGTACCGCTCTTCCCCGGGGGACGCGCCGGGCGGCCGGGGCGACGACGATCGGGAGGGCGAAGCACGGTGAGACAGGTGCTCGCCACCGCGGTCACGAGCGTGCCGACGGAGTTCACCCAGCAGGCGCTCGGCTATCCGTCGCTGTTCCTGCTGGTGCTGATCGGCGCGCTGGTGCCGGTGGTCCCGACGGGGGCGCTGGTGAGTTCGGCGGCGGTGGTGGCCTTCCACCGGACGGCGCCCTTCTCGATGCTGATGGTCTTCGCGGTGGCGTCCCTGGCGGCGTTCCTCGGGGACATCTCCCTGTACTGGCTCGGACGCCGCGGCATGAAGTCGAAGAACGGCTCGCGCTGGCTCGCGGCGATCCGCGACCGGGCTCCGGAGGACCGGCTCGCCCAGGCCCAGGAGAAGCTCGCCGACCACGGCGTCGCGGTGCTGGTGCTGTCCCGGCTGGTGCCCGCGGGGCGCATCCCGGTGATGCTCGCCTGTCTGATGGCGAAGTGGCCGATGCGGCGCTTCGTCCACGGGAACGCACCGGCCTGTCTCGCGTGGGCCGCGACGTACCAGCTCATCGGAGTGCTCGGCGGCTCCCTGTTCAAGGAGCCGTGGGAGGGCGTGGCCGCGGCCGTGGTCCTGACCGTGGTGATCAGCGTGGCGCCCGGCCTCTGGCGCCGGGTGCGGAGCGCTCCGCGATAGCGGTCCGCGACAGCGGTCCGCGACACCCGCCCCGGGCCGGTCGTGGGGGCCCGTGACGTCTTCGGGCCGCGGGTCCGTCGTGGCTGGGCGCGCCGTTCCCCGCGCCCCTGACGGGGCGCGTTCGTGACGGGCGCGGAGCTGGTGGGCGCGTTCGTGACCGGAGCGGGCTGCTGACGAGGGCGCGGGGCCGGCGGGGCGGTCAGGGGAGGGTGCGGGAGGCTCCCACCGGGAGGTCCCACAGGTCTTCGCGGGGCAGGCCCGCCTTCTCCCAGGCCGCGCGTACGCGGGTGAGCGGCTCCATGACGGGCTCGGCCGACAGGATGAAGGTGCCCCAGTGCATGGGGGCCATCCGCCGGGCGCCGAGGTCCTGGGCCGCGCGTACCGCGTCCTCCGGATCGCAGTGCACGTCGCTCAGCCACCAGCGGGGGTCGTACGCGCCGATCGGCAGGAGCGCCAGGTCGATGCCCGGGTAGCGGGCGCCGATCCGGGAGAACCAGTGGCCGTATCCCGTGTCACCCGCGAAGTACACCCGCCGGCCGTCGGGCGCGGTCAGCATCCAGCCGCCCCACAGTGTGCGGCAGGTGTCATGGAGGCTGCGCTTGGACCAGTGGTGGGCCGGCACGAAGTCCAGGCGGACACCGCCGAGTTCGGCCGCCTCCCACCAGTCGAGCTCGGTGACGTGCGTGAAGCGGCGGCGCCTGAACCAGCGGCCGAGCCCGGCCGGGACGAACACCGGGGTGTCGCGCGGGAGCCGGCGCAGGGTGGGGGCGTCCAGGTGGTCGTAGTGGTTGTGGCTGATGACGACCGCGTCGACGCGCGGCAGCGCGCTCCAGGGCACCCCGACGGGGGTGATCCGGGCGGGGGTTCCGAGGATCTTGCGGGACCACACCGGGTCGGTGAGCACGGTGAGGCCGCCGATCCGGACCACCCAACTGGCGTGTCCCGCCCAGGAGACGGCGATCGTGTCCGCGCCCACGCGGGGCAGCGGGCCCGGCTCGTACGGCAGTCGGGACACGTCGGCGAGCCCCTCGGACCCCGGCCGGAGCGCCCCCTCGCGGGCGAACCGCGCGAAGCCGCTGATCCCCGGCAGCGGGGCGGTGAGCCGGTCGGCGAACGACCGGGGCCAGACACGCCGTTCGCGGAGCGGACGTGGCTCGGAGAGCGGTGTTCCGGTGTCGGGTGCGGAGGCGGGCCGGGACGAGGGCGCCGTGGTCGTCAGGGTTGTCGTGAGGGTGGTCGTGGTGGTCGTGGTCGACTCGGACTGCTGCGTCATCGAGGGGACTCCCGTCGCCGAGCGTCGTCATCGTCGCGGAGATCGTCGAAGGTCGATCCCAGGAGACTCAACGCGCTGTCCACATGCGGCAATTCCAGTGGTTCGGGTGACATGAGAGACGCCATGCGCTCCTCGTCGGTTGAGCCGAGGAACGGTCCGGTGGCCAGGCGTACGCGCAGGGCGCCGAGGTCGTCGCCGAAGCGGTGGCCGCCGGGCGCCGGCATGCCGAGACGGGCGGTGAGGAAGTCCTCAAGCTCCTGCGCGTCGCCGACGTCGTGCGCGGTGAGCGCGGACCGCAGCGGGCCGAGGTCGGCGTACAGGTGGCGGCCCGCCCGCGGGGGCCGGACGTGGGCGCCCGCCGCGACGAGCGACCGGTGGGCGGCGGCGGCCACCCTCGCGTGCAGCCGTACGGACGCGGCGAGGCGGTGCGTGATCTCGTCGGGTTCGTCGAGGGCGTACGCGGCGGCCGCGGCGACCGGTGCGGCAATGCGGGCCCCGAGCGCGGTGAGGACGTCGAGCACACGGTCGCGCAGCAGGGTGCCGGTGTCGTTGCCGGGGAAACGGGCGATCGCGGCGGGCCAGCCCGACGGGAGGAACGGGCCGCAGAGGTCGGTGAGGACCGTGACCCGCTCGGGCAGCATCTCGGCGGGGCTGAGCAGCACGGTGTCGTGCGGGTCGTGCAGTGTGTCGCGCCAGGTCTCGTCGCTGACCACGTGCAGGCCCTCGCCCGCGGCGGCCTCGATGGTCTCGTGGACGAATTCGGGCGGCGCGACGGTGGCGGCGGGGTCGTCGGCCACGGACAGGACGAGCAGTCGCGGGTCGCCGCCCTCGGCACGCACCCGGCGGACGGTCTCCAGCAGGGCGTACGGGTCGGGGACCCCGCCGCACTCGACGGGCGTCCCCACCGGGAACACGGAGCTGCCCAGGAGGCGGGCCTGGGGCGCCCACCAGGCCGCGCAGGGGCGGGGCACCAGCACGTCACCGCCGAGCGCGGCGGTCAGGGCGAGGAGCAGGGCGGGGGCGCCGGGAGCCGCGACGGTGCGGGCCCGGTCGGCGGGCAGTCCACGCCGGGCCCAGTAACCGCGGGCCGCGTCCAGCAGGGCGGGGCTGCCGCCGGTCGGTTCGGTGTGCGCGCCCGTCGCGGCGGCGGCGAGTCCGGGCGGCAACGGCAGTCCGTGGCCCGGCGGGGACGGGCCGTAACGGACAGGTCCGTGCCCTTCCGGATCGGTCCGCCGCATCTGTGTACCTCCGCGCAGTCGCCCCTGGCCCGCCGGTTCCCGGACGGGCCGGGCCCCGGACATACCGGCCTCCGGACCGTCCGTCCGTGGACCGTCGTGATTCCCACGGTGCTGGTTGTGCCCCTGAGTTCTCAGTACCCAGTGATCCGCGCCGCCAACTCAGCCGTCGGCGGACGACTCCCGGTGGCGCAGTTTGTGCACCGCGGCGCCGAACGCGCCGGCGATCAGGACACCGCCGGTGACCAGCGCGATCGTGGAGTCGGTGAAGGCTCCGCCCTCACCGGCGTGTACGCCGTGCTGCATCCCGGTGCCGCGGGAGCTCTCGCGGGACACCGTGAAGGACGCGCTCCACTGCTTGCCCTCGCCGCCGGGCGCGGCCGGGCAGACGCCTTCCGCGCTCCACTCGGAGGTCTTCCCGGCACTCTCGGGTCCGCCGTCCTCGAAGTTCGCGGCGGGCGCGATCCGGGCGGTGCCGCTGTAGGCGGGGCCGCCCGCGGGACCGCCCTTGCCCTCGGGGCCGCCGTCGGCGCCGCCCTCCGCCTTGTGCAGCTGGACGGTGCCGTGCTCGAAGGCCTGCGAGGTGGCGTCGATGGTCGCGGGCGGCGGCCCGCCGGTCGGTTCGCAGGTCACGGAGACGGTGACGGTGCCGCCGGGAGCCACGGTGCGCGGGCTGACCTCGGCGGCCGGGTTCGCCGCCGCGGCCGCCGCGGCGGTGCCGAGTGAGAGGGCGGTGAGGGCGGTGGCGGACAGGACGCGGGCGGTACGGCGCAGGCGCATGGACTCGGTCTCCTCCGGCCGGCTGGGGACCTCACGCCCGTGTGCGGCGGCGGAGGCGGGGCACGACCGGCATGCCCCTCAGCCCATCAGAGCCCGCACTCGGCCGGGGCGCGCGCCGCCGGACACCATTCGTGCCATGCGGGCGCCCGAGCGGGTGACGCGCAGGCCCGGAAACGCCGCACCGGGACGGCGTCCGGCCCTGTCGTGTCCTGTCCTGTCCCGAAGGGTGCGCGCAGGTGTGGCGCGCACGGCGCCGTCGGTGGGCCCGGGCCGCGCTACGGTCCGGTGGTCGGCGACGGGCCGCGGCTGTCCCCTGGAGGCGACGGGCCGCCCCGCCCCCGGGAGAGCCCGGGGG
>NZ_JAHRIB010000055.1 GCF_019090165.1 Streptomyces sp. BV286 | reverse complement strand
GGGGCGACCGGGGCCGGGGCGGCCGGTTCCTCGACGGTCACGCCGAAGTCCGTGGCGATGCCCGCCAGGCCGTTCGCGTACCCCTGGCCGACCGCTCGGGCCTTCCACGCGCCGTTGCGCAGGTAGACCTCGACGATCACCAGGGCCGTCTCCGAGCCGAGCTGGGGCGGGGTGAAGGAGGCGAGGACCGAGCCGTCGTCCGCGTTGCGGATGGTCGCCGTCGGTTCGACGCCCTGGAACGTCTGGCCCGCGGCGTCCGGGCTCGCGGTGACGACGATCTTCTCGATGCCCGGGGGCACGGCGGTCGTGTCGACCGTGATCGAGTCGGGGGTGCTGCCGCCGCCGGAGCGGTACGTCACGCCCTGGCCGGTCGGCTGGTTGTAGAAGATGAAGTCGTCGTCGGAGCGCACCTTGCCGTCGGCGGTGAGCAGCAGGCCCGAAACGTCGAGCCGCACCGGGGCGGCGACGTCCACCGTCACGCGGGTGACGGGGAGAGGGATGTTCGAGCCGGGGGTCATAGCTGTCATGCCGGGTGAACGAGCGGACCCGCTTTACCGTTCCCTTACCAAGCGGCCAATTGGGTCAGCGTCGGTTGCGGGGGTGGTCGCGGGCGGTGCGTTCGTTTCCGCGCTTGTAGTTGCCCGTCCAGCGGGCCATGACCAGCTGCGGGTCGCCGGACTCCACTTCCGCGAGGAACTGGACGGCCCTCGGACCACGGAGGGTGGTGGCGGGACGGGTTCCGTGGGTGATCGTCACGGTGTCGTCGGGGTGGTGGGCGTAGGCGAAGCCGTGTGGGCGGGGCATGGGGGGATGGTAGGCGGGCGAGGCCCTGCCGCCCCAAGGGTTTTCGCCCCCGGTGGCTTGTCGGGCGGTTCCCCGCGCCCCTTTCCGGGGCGCGGGGGCCGATCCTCCTACGGGACCACCACGATCTTCCGGCCGACGCCCGAGGCGAACTGCTCCAGTGCCTGCGGGTACTGGTCCAGGGGCAGCCGGTCGCTGATGAAGACGTCCGGGTCCAGGACACCCGTCGCGAACAGCTCCGCCGCCCGCTCGAAGCTGTGGAGCACGGCCATCGAGCCGGTGATGGTGATCTCCTGGTTGTAGATGCGGTACGGGTCGATGGTGACCCGTGTCGCGTAGTCGGCCACGCCGAACTGCAGGAACGTGCCGGCCTTCGCGACCCGCTCGAGTCCGTCCTGGATCGCCGCCGCGTTGCCCGTGGCGTCGACCACCAGGTCCCAGCCCTGCGGCCGGTCCAGCTCGTCGGCACCGGTGGCCGTCGCCGAGACACCGAGCCGCTCGGCCGTGGTCAGCCGCTGCGGGTTGATGTCCACCACGTCCACGCTCGCCGCCCCGGTCCGCTTGGCGAGCTCCAGCATCATCAGCCCCATGGTCCCGGACCCGTAGATCAGCACGTGGGCGCCCAGGCGGGAGTTCAGCACGTCGTAGCCCCGCACCGCGCAGGAGAGGGGTTCGACCAGGGCCGCGTCCTGCGTACGGATGTGCTCGGGGAGCTTCACGCAGTTCGCGACCGGGGCGAGCGCGTACTGGGCGGCGCCGCCCGCCGTGGTCACGCCGATCGCCGCCCAGCGCTCGCAGAGGTTGTTGTGGCCCGTACGGCAGTACCGGCACTCGTAGCAGTAGAGGGAGGGGTCGACGGCCACCCGGTCGCCGACCGAGAGCTCCGTGACCTGCGTGCCGACCCCGACGACCTCGCCCGCGAACTCGTGCCCGGGCACGATCGGCAGCGCGGGCGCGAACTCGCCCTGGAGGATGTGCAGGTCCGTGCCGCACAGCCCGCAGGCCGCGACCTCCACGACGACCTCGCGGGGCCCTGGCGTCGGGTCCGGGACCTCGGCGACGACGGCCTTTCCCACGGACTCGATGACGGCGGCCTTCATTTCACGGCTCCCAGCGACAGGCCCTGGACCAGTTTGTCCTGGGCGGCGAACCCCGCGGCGAGCACCGGCAGGGAGATGACGAGCGAGGCGGCGCACACCTTCGCCAGGAACAGGCCCTGGCTGGTGATGAAGCCGGTGAGGAAGACGGGGGCCGTCTCCGCCACCACGCCCGTGAGCACCCGGGCGAACAGCAGTTCGTTCCAGCTGAAGATGAAGCAGATGAGGGCGGTGGCGGCGATGCCCGGAAGGGCGACGGGCGCCACGACCCGGGCGAGGATCGTCGGCAGTCTCGCGCCGTCGATCTGCGCCGCCTCGATGATGGCGACCGGCACCTCGGCGAGGAAGGACTGCATCATCCACACCGCGATCGGCAGGTTCATCGACGTGTAGAGGATGACCAGGAGCCAGATGTTGTCCAGCATTCCCGTGTTCTTCGCGAAGAGGTAGATCGGCAGGAGGCCCGCGACGACCGGCAGCATCTTCGTGGAGAGGAAGAAGAACAGGACGTCCGTCCACTTCTTCACCGGGCGGATGGAGAGCGCGTAGGCCGCGGGGAGGGCCAGGAGGAGGACCAGGAGCGTCGACACGAGGGACGCCACCGTGGAATTGATCAGCGCGGGCCAGGGGCTCGCCCCGCCGCCCGTGCCGAAGAACTCGCGGTAGCCGTCGAGTGTGAGCGCGGCTCCGATGGACGGTGGGTTGGTCGCCGCGTCCTCCTCGGAGTGGAAGGACGTCAGCGCCATCCACGCGATGGGGAGGAAGAAGACGACGCCGGCCAGCCAGGCGACCAGGCCGAGGCCCCTTCCCTTGACGCGGCGGGGGCCGGGCCGGTCGGACCCGGTGGTGCGGGGGCGTTCACGTACAGCGGTGGCGCTCATGCGCGGCCCACCTCCTCGCGGAACAGGGACGAGACCACGCGCAGGGCGAAGGTCGCGATGATGATCGAGCCGATGACGACGAGGACGCCGGCAGCGGAGGCCAGGCCGTTCTCGTGGGCCTGGTAGAAGCTCTGGTAGACGGTGTAGGGCAGGTTCGCGGTGCCCAGGCCGCCGGACGTGATGGTGAAGACCGCGTCGAAGTTCTGCACGATGTAGATCGAGCCCAGCAGGGCGCCCAGTTCGAGGTAACGGCGCAGGTGGGGGAGGGTCAGATAGCGGAAGACCTGCCAGTCGCTCGCGCCGTCGACCTTCGCGGCCTCGATCTGCTGGTGGTCGCGGCTCTGCAGGCCCGCCAGCAGGATCAGCATCATGAAGGGCGTCCACTGCCAGATGAGGGACATCTCGACGGCGAGCAGCGGGGTGGTGGAGATCCAGTCGGGCTGTGGTCCGCCCACATAGTGCAACAACCCATTGAGCAGGCCGTATTCGGGGTTGTAGAGCACATGCTTCCAGAGCAGGGCCGCCGCCACGGGGACCACCAGGAAGGGCGCGATCAGGAGCGTACGGACGAGGCCGCGCCCCCGGAACCTCCGGTCGAGGAGGAGGGCGAGGCCGAGGCCCAGGACGAGGCTGACGAGGACGACGGTGGCCGTCAGCAGGATGGTCGTCCAGACCGACTTGCGCAGGGCCGCGTCGGTGAGGACCTCGGAGTAGTTGCCGAAGCCCGTGAAGCTGCGGGCGTCCGGATAGAGGGAGTTCCAGTCGAAGAAGGAGATCACCAGCGTGGCCACGAACGGGAGCTGGGTCACGGCGATCATGAAGATCAGGGCGGGCAGGAGCGGGGCCCGGGTCGCCCAGGCGCGCAGGCGGCCGGAGGGGGGCTTCTTCTCCGTGCGTACGGATGGTGCGGCCACGGGGGCTGTCGTTGTCGCGGTCATCGTCCCTCGTACTCCTCGGCGATCTCCTCGGCCAGCTTCTGGGACTTGTTCAGGGCCGACTCGACGGACTGGCGCCCGGCGATGGCCGCGCTGATCTCCTGGGAGACCTTCGTGCCGAGATCGGTGAACTCGGGGATGCCGACGAACTGGATGCCGGGCGCGGGCCGCGGCTGCACCCCCGGGTCGGTGGGCCGGGCGCCCTCGATGGCCTCCTTGGTCATCTCCTGGAAGGCGGCGGCCTCCTTGCGGTAGGCGGCGTTCGTGTACGTCGACGCGCGCTTGCCGGCCGGGACGTCGGACCAGCCGACCTTGTCGCCCACCAGCTGCTCGTATTCCTTGCCGGACGCCCAGGAGACGAACTTCCAGGCCTTGTCGGGGTTGCGCGACGCGTCCTGGATGCCCCAGGCCCAGGTGTAGAGCCAGCCTGAGGAGTCCGTCTTCTCGATCGGCGCCGGTACATAGCCGATCTTGCCTTTGACCGGGGACTTCGCCGACTCCAGGGATCCGGCCGCGGACGTGGCGTCGTACCACATGGCGACCTTGCCCTGGGTCATGTTGTTCAGGCACTCGGCGAAGCCGGCCTGGGCCGCGCCGGACTCGCCGTGCTCGCGGACGAGGTCCACGTAGAACTTCGTCGCCTTCTCGAACTCGGGGGAGTCGAGCCGCGCCTTCCAGTCCTTGTCGAACCAGGTGCCGCCGAAGGTGTTCACCACGGTGGTGAGGGGAGCCATCACCTCGCCCCAGCCGGGCAGGCCGCGCAGGCAGATGCCCTTCATCCCGGACTCGGCGCCGTCGGCCTCGGCGGCGAGTGCGGCGACCTGTGTCCAGGTCGGGCGCTCGGGCATCGTGAGGCCCTTCGCCTCGAACACGTCCTTGCGGTACATCAGGAAGGACGACTCGCCGTAGAAGGGCTGTCCGTAGAGCTTGCCGTCCTCGCCGGTGAGGGACTGGCGCATCGGCTTGAGGACGTCCTGCTCGTCGTACGCCGGGTCCTTGGCCACGTACGAGTCCATCTCGTGCAGCCAGTCGTTCCTGGCGTAGATCGGTATCTCGTAGTTGGACAGGGTGGCGACGTCGTACTGGCCGGCCTGGTTGGCGAAGTCCTGGCTGATCTTGTCGCGGACGTCGTTCTCCGGCAGCACGGTGAAGTTCACCTTGATGCCGGTCTCCTTGGTGAAGTGGGCGGCGGTGAGCTTCTGCAGCTCCATCATCTGGGGGTTGTTGACCATGAGGACGTTGATGGAGTTGCCACCGGAGCCCGCTCCGCCCGCTCCGGCCCAGCAACCGGAGAGCAGCGGGGCGAGCAGCGTCCCTGCGGCGGCCGCGGCGAGCGCGCGCGGCCTCCGTCGGCTCTGGGTGCGCATGGATCACTCCTGGATGTATCAGTACATTTCGGATGGCCTGGGGGAGTGCGATGCCTCTGTAGTGGGTCGGGTGGGCGGTCGGAGGTGCGGACTCTGTGGCGGGATCTTGTTCAGACCCGGACGACCTGAGGGCCCTGCATCGAGTAGCGGTGGGCCTCGGAGGTGGGGAGGAGGGTGCTGGTGACGATCGCCTCCAGCGCGCTGATCTCGGCGAACCGGCAGAAGCTGACGGCGCCGAACTTGGTGTGCACCCCCGCGAAGACCGTGCGCCGGGCGGCCCGGATCGCCTGTGCCTTGACTTCGCTGACGGCCGGGTCGGGGGTGGTGAGGCCGTGTTCGCGGGAGATGCCGTTGGCGCCGATGAACGCCAGGTCGATGACGAAGCCGGCGAGCATCTTCGTCGTCCAGTGGTCGACGGTGGCCAGCGTGCCGGGCCTGACCCGGCCGCCGAGCAGCAGCACCGTCGTGTGGTCGGCCTCGGCGAGCGCGCCCGCGGTGGCCAGGGACGCGGTGACCACGGTCAGTGGCCGGTCCCGGGGCAGTGACTCGGCGATGAGCTGCGGGGTGAAGCCCTCGTCGACGAAGACCGTCTCGGCGTCCCCGAGCAGCTCGGCCGCCGCGGCCGCGATCCGGCGCTTCTCCGGTACGTGGCTGGTGGCACGGAAGGCGAGTGTGGTCTCGAAGCCGGCGCTCTCCACGGGATAGGCGCCGCCGTGGACACGGCGGACCAGTCCGTGGTCCTCCAGGGCGCGCAGATCCCGGCGCACGGTCTCCTTGGCGACGCCCAGCTCGGCCGCGAGCGCGTTCACGTCGACGGCGCCGGTGCGGCGGGCGGTCTGCACGATCTCCCGCTGACGTTCCTCCGCGCTCATGCCCGACACCTGCTTCCGCTCACCCGCCCACTGCCCGTTCGGGCCCGGTGGGGCCCATGGGGGAAGTTCTACAGCGGGTGCGCGTCACTGACCAGGTCTGTTGCGGCTCCGATGGCGCCCGTGTGTGCCCGTTCGACGCGACCGCTGCCCGCGTCGGACCTGCGGGGGAGCGGAATTCGGGCAGAGGGCATGCCCGAACGACGGGACGGGCGGGCCCGTTCGGTGCCCGCCCGCCCCGTGAGGTGGTCGTGTGGAGTGGTTCGACGTGTCGGCGGGGCCGGTCGCGGCCCGACGCCGGTGTCAGTACGGCCACACCGGCGGGTTGGTCACGAAGGGCCCGCCGAGGCAGGCGTGGTCCGGGTTCCCCGGGTCCAGCTCGCCCTGCTCCGCGATCAGCTTGTCGGCGTACTGCTCCGAGTCGTCCTGGGGTTCGTAGCCGAGTCCGCGGGCGGTCGAGAGGTCCCACCACAGGCGGGTGTTCGCGGAGGAGCCGTAGACGACGGTGTGCCCGACGTCCTCGGCGGTCAGGGCGGCGTGGAAGAGGCGGGCGCCGTCGCCGGGGCTCATCCAGACCGACAGCATGCGCACGCTGGTCGGCTCCAGGAAGCAGGAGCCGATGCGTACCGAGACGGTCTCCGTGCCGTGCTTGTCCCAGTAGAACTGCGCCAGGTCCTCGCCGAACGACTTCGACAGGCCGTAGAAGGTGTCCGGGCGGCGGGGGGTGTCGATGGGGATCAGCGCGCCGGGTGCGTGGGGCGCCTCGCCCTCGGGGCGCGGTGTGAAGCCGACCGCGTGGTTGGAGGAGGCGAAGACGATCCGCCGGACGCCTTCCTCGCGTGCGGCCTCGTAGAGGTTGTACGTGCCCTGGATGTTCGCCTTGAGGATCTTCTCGAAGGTGGACTCCAGGGAGATGCCCGCGAGGTGGATGACGGCGTCCACGCCTCGGACGGCCTCGCGCAGGGCCTCCTTGTCGCCGAGGTCCGCGGTGATCGCGTCCGGCTCGCCCTCGATCGGGAGCACGTCCAGGAGGCGCAGCTCGTAACCGTAGGCGGGGAGCAGCCCGCGCATCAGGGTGCCGAGGCCGCCGGCGGCGCCGGTGAGCAGAACGGTGCGGGGAGCGGGCATCCTCGGGTCTCCTTGAATCAGCAGCCGTATTCGTGTACGGCATTCACATCTGTGGACACGCTAGGGATGTGTCACGGCCGCGTCAAGTGTCGCGCGACACGGGAGGAACCGCTGCCCCTTCCGCTTCGTTTCCGGCCCTCTGTTGCTCCGGGAATGCGGGTTTGCCCGCTTGACCGGCCCCAAGAGAGCGCTTTAGCGTGGCGGTGTTCAGAGATATGGACGCCAATCAGAAACGTGCACGGGTGGCGTGTGCGTGCCTGCTCTAGGGAGAGCCCGTGACGTCAGCCCCCCTTGCCGCTCGACTCAGTATCCCGAGCGGGCCGCTGTTCTTCCCCGTCACGGCGTACGACCGTGACGGTGCCGTCGACCTGGACGTCTACCGCGAGCACGTCCGCCGGGGCGTCGAAGCCGGGGCCGCCGCCGTCTTCGCCTGCTGCGGCACGGGGGAGTTCCACGCGCTCACGCCCGAGGAGTTCCAGGAGTGCGTCCGGGTGGCCGTCGAGGAGACCGCGGGCCGCGTGCCCGTCGTCGCGGGCGCGGGATACGGAACGGCCCTCGCGGTGCGGTACGCGCGGCTCGCCGAGGAGGCCGGCGCGGACGGGCTGCTCGCCATGCCGCCGTACCTCGTGGTCGCCGGGCAGGAGGGCCTGCTGCGGCACTACGCGGAGCTGGCCGCCGCCACCTCGCTCGACGTCGTCGTGTACCAGCGGGACAACGCCGTGTTCACGCCCGAGACCGTCGTCTCGCTGGCCCGCACCGAGGGGATCATCGGCTTCAAGGACGGGACCGGCGACCTCGACCTGATGCAGCGCATCGTGAGCGCCGTGCGGACCGAGGTCCCGGGGGACTTCCTGTACTTCAACGGGCTGCCGACCGCCGAGCTCACCGGCCTCGCCTACCGCGGCATCGGCATCACGCTGTACTCGTCCGCCGTCTTCTGCTTCGCGCCCGAGATCGCGCTCGCCTTCCACCGGGCCCTCGGCTCGGGCGACGACGCCACCGTGAACCGCCTGCTCGACGGCTTCTACCGGCCCCTCGTCGAACTGCGCGCCCTGGGCCGTGGGTACGCTGTGTCGCTGGTCAAGGCAGGCGTACGGCTGCGGGGGCTCGACGTGGGCGAGGTGCGGCCACCGCTGCACGAGCCGGCCGAGGAGCACGTCAAGCGGCTCGCCGAGCTGATCGAGCGGGGCCACGCGCTGGTCGAGGAGGGCATGTGAAGGCGTCGACCTTCGTCTATCCGTGGGACGTCAACGGCGACCCCGAGGCGGCAGAGCGCATCGCCGGGCTCGGCGTGCGCCAGGCGACGCTCGCGTCCGCGTACCACTCCACACGCGCGCTGACGCCCCGTCACCCCCGCCGTCGCATCGTGACCGCGCTGCACGCGGCCGTGCTCTACCCGGTGGACGCCGGGCGCTGGCAGGGGCGCCGGCTGCGGCCGTACGCCGCCGGGGACTGGGCGCCGGGGGACGCGTACGGGGAGGCCGCCGCGGCGCTCGCCGGGGCCGGTCTCGACGTGCACACCTGGGTGGTCCTCGCGCACAACTCCCGTATGGGCGAGGAGTTCCCGGACACCTCCGTGGTCAACGCCTACGGGGACCGCTATCCGTGGGCTCCCTGCGTCGCGCAGCCCGACATGCGCGCGTACCTGGCCGACCTCGCCGTGGAGGCGGCGGTACGCCCGGGGGCGGCGGGCACGGAACTGGAGTCACTCGGCTGGTACGGGCTCCCGCACCTCCACGCCCACGACAAGACGGCGGGTGTGGCGCTCGGGGACGCCGGGACGTACCTGATGTCGCTGTGTTTCTGCCCTTCGTGCCGCGACGGGTACGTGCAACTGGGTCTCGACCCCGACGAGTTGGCGGCCTCGGTCCGGCGCTCGCTGGAGCCCGTGTGGCGCGGCGGGGGCCCCGACGGGGGCTGGGAGGCCGTCGAGAAGCTGCTCGGCGGTGAACTCGCGACGGCCACCCGCGCCTGGCGCGACTCCGTCGCCCGCTCGCTCCAGACGGATGTCGTCGGCGCCGTGCGCGCGGCGGCCCCCGAGGGCTTCCAGATCCTGCTGCACGCGGACCCGGAGTCCTACCGCGTGGGTGCGAACGCCGGGGTGGATCCGGAGCACATCCTGTCGGTCGCCGACGGCGTGGTCGTGCCGTGCGCCGCAGGGCCCGAGCCGCTGGCCCCGTTCGCCGGGCACGCCTCCGGGGGGAACGTGCTGGCGGCCAACTTCCCCGTGGTGAGCGGGATGGGCGGCAGCCCGGCGACCCTCGTCGAGGACGTGACCCGGGCGGCCGGGGCGGGTGCCACCGAAGTGCGGCTGTATCACGCGGGGTTGGCGTCCGACGAGGACCTGTCGCTCGTGACGGAGGCGCTCGCCCGGCTGGGAGCGCGGTAGTCAATCCGCCGGTCCGGTGGGGGCCTGTCGCGCGGTTCCCCGCGCCCCTACCGGGGCGCGGTGCCGCAACAAGGGCGCGACCGTGACGAGTCGTGTGATCCCGAGAACCGCCAACAACACGCGGTGGTCGACGAGTTCGACCAGGCCCGCGCCCAGTGCGAGTCCCACCGCGGTCGGGGCGAACAGCAGCGTGTTGGCGGTCGCCGTCGTGCGCCCCAGCAGGGCGTCCGGCGTTTCGCGCTGGACAGCGGTGAGTGCCGCGATCAGCACGCAGGGGAGCCCGACGCCGACCGCCGCGGCCGAGGCGAGGACCACCGGGTCGTACGGGAGCGAGCGAACCGTCACCGCCACGGCCGTGAGCGCGATTCCGTACCCCGCGAACCGGCGTTCGCCCAGGCGCCGCAGGAGCGGGCCCGCGGCCAGGCCGACCGCCACCGAGCCGACGCCTTGGGCGACGTACAGGACACCCACGTACGCGGGCGAGTGGCCGAGGCCCTCGGCCACCGCGTAGACCAACGCGCCGTTGAGGCCCGAGAAGAGCATGGTCGTGCCGCCCGCGAGGACGAGCGGGCGCAGGGCCGGGTGGCTCCACACGTAGCGTGCGCCTTCGGCCGTTCGGGCGCGCCAGCCGGCTGGGGCGGGGGCCGTGAGCGGCTTCGGCTCGTGGACGCGCAGGAGCGTGTAGAGGCCCGCGGCCAGGGCGAAGGTGAACGCGTCCAGGAGGGCGACGCGGGCGCCCCCGTACGCCGCGTACAACCCCGCCCCGGCGAGCGGCGCGAGCAGCTTCATGCCTTCGTTGGCCGTCATGCGCAGGCCGTTGAAGTCACCGAGGAGCCTTGTGTCGACGGCCTGCGCCACCAGGGCCGACTCCGCCGCGTCATGGACGACGCCCGCCGCTCCGTAGAGGAGGAGGACGGCGAAGAGGATCCACAGGGTGCCCGCCGAGTCGACCGCGAGGAGGGACAGGAGGAGCACGGCCAGGCCCAGGTTCGTCCACACCAGCAGCGGCCTGCGGCGCGTCCGGTCAGCGAGGGCGCCGAGGGCGGGGCCGATCAGGGTGGGCGCCCAGAGGGCGAAGACACAGAGCGCGGCCAGGCCGTCCGAGCCGGTCAGGTCCTTGACCCAGATCCCGGACACCAGCCACATCGCCGACGTGCCGAATCCTGAGACGACGACCCCGCCCAGGTACAGACCCGCGTTGCGGTCCCTCAGCACGCGCCCCGCCGCCCACTTCGTCCGGGCCGTCCGTGTGGTCCGCGCAGGTCGTGTCGTCATGGCTGTTCATCGTGGGGCTAAGGCCCCGGGGCGGGGATCGGGCAGGTGCCCTAGCCCGTGGACGTGCCGGGGGCGGCCGCCGCCCGGCCGCCAGGGTTCCCGCGCGGCGACCGGCGAGGGCCGCGATGCGCGGCGGACCTCACCCGGTGGTGACGGTGACGACGAGCTTGCCCCGGGGGTGGCCCTGCTTCAGATGACGGACGGCTTCGGCGGCCTCGGCCAGGGGGTAGACACGGTCGACGGGCGGAGTCACCGCGCCCTTCTCGGCGAGCTCCTTGAGCGTCAGGAGGTCCTCGCGGCGGGCCACGGAGACCAGGTTGCCGAGGTGGTGGCCGACGAACGGCGAGAGCAGGACGGCCCGCAGGCCGCGGCTCATGCCGCCGAAGAACGCGGTCCCACCCTCGCCGCCGACGATCACGAGCGCGCCGCGCGGGGTCAGGACGCGGCGGAGGACGGGCAGGGGGCGCAGGCCCGCGTTGTCGACGACGACGTCGTAGCGGTGCGGCCCGTCCGTGATGTCCCCCCGCGTGTAGTCGATGACGTGCGCCGCGCCCTGGGACCGTACGAAGTCGGCCCCGCCGGGGCCGCAGACGCCGGTGACCTCGGCGCCGTACATCGAGGCGAGCTGGACGGCGTAGCAGCCGACTCCGCCGGAGGCGCCGATGACGAGGACCTTCTGGCCCGCGCGCGGGCGGGCCCTGCCGCTCAGGGCCTGGAGGGCGGTCATGCCCGACACGGGCAGGGCCGCGGCCTGTTCGAAGGTGAGGTTCGCGGGTTTGGGAGCGAGCTTCGTGGCCTTGGCGCGCGCGTACTCGGCGAACGAGCCCTCGCAGTTGCCGAAGACCTCGTCGCCCGGGACGAAGTCGGTCACCTTCGCCCCGACGGCCTCGACGCGTCCGGCGCCGTCCCAGCCCCGCACCGGGTTCCTGGGCCTGCGGAGCCCGAGGACGGCGCGGGCCACATGGGGCCGGCCCGTCATGAGGTGCCACACCTCGGGGCCGACGCCGGCCGCGCGCACCTCGACGAGCACCTCGTCGTCGCGGGGCACGGGGCGGTCGATGTCCCGCAGTTCGAGGAGGTCCGCTGAACCGTAGGCATCCTGAACGATCGCCTTCATGGCGTGGCACCCCTTCGCGGTCCCCGACACCGGTCGTCCCGGCTGCACCGAGCATCTCGGCGGTTCGCACGCCTGACCAGACTCCTGAGCACGATCGTGGGAGCGGGACCGATGAGTTTCCGTACGGCCGGCGGTCTACCCACCGAAGACCCCGTGACGAGAGGAGCCCAGCATGGGCGACGGCGCTACCACCCCGGCAACACTCGACCTGGGGCCGCAGGCCCGGATCGTGGCGCGACTCGCCGAGGAGGTGCGAGAGGACCAGCTGGCGGGCGCGACGCCGTGCCCGGAGTACGCGGTACGCCATCTGCTCGGGCACCTGGCCGGACTGTCCGAGGCCTTCCGGGACGCCGGGCGCAAGAGCCTCGGGGCCACGACGGACATCGACCCCACCTCCTCCCCGCTGCCGGACGTGACATCCGGCTGGCGCGCCGAACTGCCCGCGCTGCTCGAGGAGCTGGCCGAGGCCTGGCGTGACCCGGCCGCGTGGACGGGGCAGACCCGGGCGGGCGGCGTGGACCTGCCGGGCGAGATCGCGGGCGTGGTCGCGGCCGACGAACTCGTCGTGCACGGCTGGGACCTGGCCCGGGCGACGGGTCAGGAGTACACCCCTGACGCGGCGGCCCTGCGCGTGGCGTACGAGATGCTGGCCGCGTCCACCGACGACCCGGACCGCGACAGCATCTTCGGCCCGGTGGTGCCCGTACCGGACGAGGCGGCCCTCCTCGACCGGGTGATCGGGCTGAGCGGCCGGGACCCGGGCTGGGGGACCACCACCGGCTGAGCGGGCGGTGGCGGGGCGGCCCCGGGCACCGCGTCCCCGGCCCCCGCATCGGCGGAAACGTACGCTCCCGGCATGGCCTTCACTCTCACCACTCTCGGTACCGCCTCCCCGCATCCCCGGCCCGGGCGCCCCTGCAGTGGCTATCTCCTGAGCGGAGGCGGGGCGGAGGTCTGGGTGGACGCCGGGCCGGGGACCTTCGCCGAGTTGCAGCGGCACACGGATCCGGCGGGTCTGTCGGCGATCTGGATCTCGCATCTGCACGCCGACCACTGCGCCGATCTCCTGGCGGCGTTCTACGCGCTCGCGTACGGCGGGCTCACTCCCGCCGCGCCCGTCCCCGTGTACGCGCCGGCGGGGTGCGGCCGACGGCTGGCGGCGTTCTTCGGGCGGTCCGACGACGGGTTCCTGCGCGAGATCTTCGACGTCAGGGAGTTGAAGGACGGGCACGAGGTGCGGTTCGGCGGGCTGCTGCTCGCCGCCCGCGCGGTCGTGCACGACACCGAGGCGTACGGGCTGCGGGCCGAGTGCGGGGGACGGGTGTTCGCGTACTCGGGGGACAGCGGCCCGTGCGACGCGCTCGTGGAACTCGCCCAGGGGGCGGACCTGTTCCTCTGTGAGGCGGACATCGACCGGCATCGCGAAGGCGAACAGGTCCACCTGACCCCCGAGGACGCCGGCGAGGCCGCCCGGGCCGCACGCGTGGGCGAACTGCTCGTCACCCATGTCGGGCCCACGCTCACCCCCGCCGCGGCCACCGGACGCGCCGCGACGGTCTTCCGCGACGGGCGCACGTCCATGGCCCGCGAAGGCGACGTGCGGACCGTCTGAGCCGACGGCCGTCCCGGCGTCGCCCGACCCCGACTTCCGTTTTCTTTTGTCAGAAGCATTGACGAAACACAGGGCTGCTCCTAGCTTCATCGCGTCGTACTTCGTACGTCATATATGAGACGCGATACGCGAGATCAGATACGCGAGCCCCCGCTCCCTGGGGACTCCGTGACACCGAGAGGCGCGCATGACCTCTGTGCCCACGCCGATCCCCTCCCGCACGCAGTTCGTGCTGGAAGGGATCAAACACCGCATCCTCACCGGGCAGTTGACCCCAGGGCAGGCCCTGGTCGAGACCGAGCTCGCCGCACAGTTCGGGGTGTCCAAGACCCCGGTGCGCGAGGCGCTCAAGACCCTGGCCGGCACCGGGCTCGTCGTGATGAACCAGTACAAGGGCGTCACGGTGCGCATGGTGGACGCGGACATGGCGCGCGAGGTGTACGACGTACGGTTGCTGCTGGAGCCGGAGGCACTACGACGGTCCGTCCGGCGCGGCTCCTCCCTCGACACGGCGCGCGAGGCGCTCGAACGCGCCGACTCCGCCACCGACACCGCCCAACGCTCCCTCGCCAACCGCGAGTTCCACCGCTCCCTCTACGTCCGCTGCGGCAACCCGCTGCTCGGCCGGATGCTCGACGAGGTCCGCGACCAGGCCGCCCTGGTCTCCGCGGTCGCCTGGGCCGCCGACCCCTCCTGGGAACGCGAGGCGGCCGAGCACCGGGAGATCCTGCGGCTCGCCCTCGAAGGCGACTCGGACGGCGCGGCGCGCGCTCTGCACTCGCACATCGCCTCGTTCGTGCAACGGGCCTTCCCCGAGGTCCAGGGAAAGGATGAGCAGGAATGACCGCGACCACGCCCACGTTCGAGGCCCAGCGGGCCGCCCTCGCCGACGTGGTGGCGATCCCCGTGACCCCGTTCGCCGAGGACGGCTCCATCGACCTGGACGTCCACCGCGTCCTGCTGCGCCGGATCCTCGACGGCGGCGTACGCATCCTCACGCCGAACGGCAACACCGGCGAGTTCTACGCGCTGTCTCCCGAAGAGCGGCGCGTCGTCACGGAGTTGACCATCGAGGAGGCCCGGGAGAGGGCGGTCGTCCTGGTCGGGGTGGGGCACGACGTGCCGACCGCCGTCGCCTCCGCGCGCCACGCCCGTGACCACGGGGCACAGATGGTGATGGTCCATCAGCCCGTGCACCCGTACGTCTCCGAGGGCGGCTGGGTCGACTACCACCGGGCCATCGCGGAGGCCGTACCCGAGCTGGGCGTCGTGCCGTACATCCGCAACCCGGTGCTCGCCGGCACCCGGCTCGCCGAGCTGGCCGACGCCTGTCCGAACGTCATCGGCGTGAAGTACGCCGTGCCGGACGCGGCCCGGTTCGCCGCCTTCGCGCGGGACGCCGGACTCGAACGCTTCGTGTGGGTGGCCGGTCTCGCGGAGCCCTACGCCCCCTCGTACTTCTCGGCGGGAGCGACGGGATTCACCTCGGGACTCGTGAACGTGGCCCCGGCCGTCTCGCTGAACATGATCGAGGCACTCCGGGCCGGGGACTACGCGGGCGCCATGAAGGTCTGGGAGCAGATCCGCCGCTTCGAGGAACTGCGCGCGGCCAACGGCTCCGCCAACAACGTGACGGTCGTGAAGGAGGCCCTGGCCTCGCTCGGCCTGTGCCGCCGCGAGGTCCGCGCACCGAGCAAGCAGCTCCCCGAGCCCGAACGCGCCGAGGTCGCCGCCATCGCAGCGGGGTGGTCCATATGACCGACGCCGGCGACGCCGGTCCGGCAACGGCCGACGAGAACCTGACCCCGGACGCCCCGAGGCAGTTGCGCAGCCACCAGTGGTACGGAACCGAGGGCCTGCGCTCCTTCAGCCACCGCGCCCGCACCCGCCAGCTCGGCTACCTGCCCGAGGAGCACCTCGGCAAGCCGGTCATCGCGATCCTCAACACCTGGTCCGACATCAACCCCTGTCACGTACACCTGCGGGACCGTGCCCAGGCGGTCAAGCGGGGCGTGTGGCAGGCCGGCGGATTCCCGCTGGAGTTCCCGGTGTCGACGCTCAGCGAGACCTTCCAGAAGCCGACCCCGATGCTCTACCGCAACATGCTCGCGATGGAGACCGAGGAACTGCTGCGGTCGTACCCCGTGGACGGGGCCGTCCTCATGGGCGGCTGCGACAAGTCCACACCCGCGCTGCTCATGGGCGCCGCGACCGTCGACCTGCCGACCGTGTTCGTGCCCGCCGGACCCATGCTGCCCGGCCACTGGCGCAACGAGATCCTCGGCTCGGGCACCGACATGTGGAAGTACTGGGACGACAAGCGCGCCGGACTCATCGGCGACTGCGAGATGACCGAACTGGAGAGCGGTCTCGCGCGCTCGCCCGGGCACTGCATGACCATGGGTACGGCGTCCACGCTCACCGCGGCGGCCGAGGCTCTCGGGGTCACCGTGCCGGGCGCCTCCAGCATCCCGGCCGTCGACTCCGGGCACGACCGGATGGCCGCTGCCTCGGGGCTCAGGATCGTCGAACTCGTCCGCCAGGACCGCAGGTTGTCCGCCATCCTCACCCAGGAGGCGTTCGAGGACGCCGTGACGACCGTCCTCGGACTCGGCGGCTCCACCAACGCCGTCATCCACCTGATCGCGATGGCCGGACGAGCCGGAGCCCGGCTCACCCTCGACGACTTCGACCGGATCGCCCGCACGGTGCCCGTCCTCGCGAACGTGCGGCCCGGCGGCCGGACGTACCTCATGGAGGACTTCCACTTCGCCGGCGGACTGCCCGGGTTCCTGTCGCGGATCACCGACCTGCTGCACCTGGACCGGCCGACCGTCTCGCACGACAGCATGCGCGAACAGCTCGCCTCCGCGCAGGTGCACAACGACGACGTCATCCGCACCCGGGAGAACCCCGTCGCCGCCGAGGGAGGCGTCGCCGTCCTGCGCGGCAACCTCTGCCCCGACGGCGCGGTCATCAAGCACATCTCCGCCGAGCCCCACCTGCTCAAGCACACCGGTTCGGCAGTCGTCTTCGACGACTACAGGACCATGCAACGCACCATCAACGACCCGGAGTTGGGCATCACCGCCGACACCGTGCTGGTGCTGCGCAACGCCGGCCCCAAGGGCGGCCCGGGCATGCCCGAGTACGGGATGCTGCCGATCCCCGACCACCTGCTGAAGCAGGGCGTCCGGGACATGGTGCGGATCTCCGACGCCCGGATGAGCGGCACGAGTTACGGCGCGTGCGTGCTGCACGTGGCACCCGAGTCGTACATCGGCGGGCCGCTCGCCCTGGTCCGCACCGGGGACTCCATCACCCTCGACGTCGCCTCACGCACGCTGCGACTCAACGTGGACGACGAGGAACTGGAGCGGCGCCGGGCGCAGTGGACCGCGCCGCCCGAGCGCTACGAGCGCGGCTACGGCGCGCTCTACAACGAACAGATCACGCAGGCCGACACCGGCTGCGACTTCGCCTTCCTGGCCCGGCCGGGCAAGGTGGCCGACCCGTACGCGGGTTGACCCGTACCTCCTGAACCACCCCGGAGCCGCGCACCTCGCGGCCCGGGCTCACGCACACCGTACGTGAAAGCGCTTGCCCTCAGGCCGGGCGCCCGTACCACCGGCTCGACCCGCACACCCGAGAACGGAGAACAGTCATGGCCCAAGCCGCAGCCGTGGCGAAGCAGCCCGCGCCACCCCGGCGGCGCCGTGGCTCGGCGACGCCTCGCAGGCTCCCGTATCTGCTGATCGCCCCGGCGGGACTGCTGATGCTGGGCTTCATCGCCTACCCGGTGCTCAGCGTCTTCTACTACAGCCTCCAGGACTTCAACCCCACCAAACCGTGGCGGAACGGCTTCGCGGGCTTCGACAACTTCGTGCACCTCTTCACCGAGGACCCGATGTTCTGGGACACGCTGGTCTTCAGCGCGAAGTGGGTCGTCGTCGAGGTCGGACTCCAGCTGCTGTTCGGCCTGGCGCTCGCACTGATCGTCAACCAGACCTTCGTGGGCCGCTCGCTCGGCCGCGCCATGGTCTTCTCGCCCTGGGCCGTCTCCGGCGTGCTCACCTCCGCGATCTGGGTACTGCTCTACAACTCCCAGACGGGCATCACCCGTTACCTCGCCGACATGGGCATCGGGGAGTACGGCACGAGCTGGCTGTCCGACACCTCGACGGTCTTCCCTGCGACGGTGGTCGCCGACCTCTGGCGAGGCGTGCCCTTCTTCGCGATCCTCATCCTCGCCGACCTCCAGTCCGTGTCGAAGGACCTCTACGAGGCCGCCGAGGTCGACGGCGCCAGCCGCTTCAAGCAGTTCGTGCACATCACACTGCCCCACCTCAAGGACGCGATCATCCTCTCCACACTGCTGCGCGCGGTCTGGGAGTTCAACAACGTCGACCTGCTCTACACACTGACCGGCGGCGGACCCGCGGGAGAAACGACGACACTCCCGCTCTACATCGCCAACACCAGTGTCGACGCACACAACTTCGGCTACGCCTCGGCCCTGACCACCGTCGCGTTCGTGATCCTGCTCTTCTGTTCGATGGTCTATCTGCGGCTGAGCAAGTTCGGAGTGGGTGGGGACAAGTGATCACCAAGGACATCGACACCGTTGTTCCGGCCGTGCCCGCGCCGGTGGCCGACGAACCGCCGCAGCGCCCGAACAAGACCAGGCGCGCATGGGACGAGGCGCCGCGCTGGCAGATCTATCTCCCGCTCGGCATCTACCTGCTCTTCACGCTCATCCCCTTCTACTGGATCCTGCTCTTCGCCCTGAGGCCGACCGGCTCGACCTCGCTCGTGCCCTGGCCGATGACGTTCGAGCACTTCGACAAGGTCTGGAACGACCGCAGCTTCGGCACGTACTTCGAGAACAGCGTGTACGTCGGCATCGCCACGCTCCTCATGACCACGCTCGTCGCACTGGCCGGCGGCTACGCCCTCGCCCGCTTCGACTTCAAGATCAAGCGTGCCTTCATGCTGGCGCTGCTCTGCTCGCAGTTCGTGCCGGGCGCGCTGCTGCTGGTGCCGCTGTTCCAGATCTTCGCCGAGCTCCAGATGATCAACTCGCTGGGCAGCGTCATCATCGCCGAGACGGTCTTCCAGCTGCCGCTGTCGATGATCCTGATCAGCGGCTTCATCCGGAACGTGCCGTACTCCCTCGAAGAGGCCGCCTGGGTGGACGGCTGCAACCGCTTCACCGGTTTCCGGGTCGTCGTCCTGCCCCTGCTGCGGCCCGGGCTGATCGCGGTGGGCTCCTTCGCCTTCGTGCACTCCTGGAACCACTTCCTGTTCGCGCTGATGTTCCTCAGCAACCAGGAGAAGCAGACGATCCCCGTCGGCCTCAACAGCCTGATGAGCGCCGACAGCGTCGACCTCGGCGCACTCGCCGCAGGCGGCATCATCGCGGCCGTGCCCGTCGTGATCGTCTTCGCCTTCATCCAGAAGTGGCTGATCACGGGCTTCAGCGCCGGGGCGGTGAAGGGATGAGACGCATACGCGTCCCGCTGCCGCGTACGAGAGGAGGGCGCCGCGCCCTCCAGGCCGGCCTCACCGGCGCGATGCTGGCCGCCCTCGGGGCACCCGCGAACGCCGAGGCGCGCGACATCAGCCGCGACACCCTGCCCGCGAACGACGGCTGGGCGGCCGCCGACGGAGGTACCACGGGGGGTTCCTCCGCAGACGACGCCCATGTCTTCACCGTGCGCGACCGGGCCGGACTGGTCCGCGCCCTCGACGGCGGCAGCGCGACCCCGAAGATCATCAAGGTCGCGGGGACGATCGACGCCAACACCGACGACGCGGGCAGGCGGCTGGACTGCGACGACTACGCGACCGGCGGCTACGACCTGAAGAAGTACCTCGCCGCGTACGACCCGCGGACCTGGGGCTCCGCCAGGCCCGCCGGCCCGCAGGAGGAGGCCCGCCAGGCCTCCGCCGCGGCCCAGGCGGCCCGGGTGGAACTGACCGTCGGCTCCAACACCACGATCGTCGGGCTCGGCGACAGCGCCGTACTGAAGGGCGCGAGCCTCCAGGTCCGCGACGCGGACAACGTCATCGTCCGCAACCTCGAACTGCGGGACGCCTACGACTGCTTCCCCGTCTGGCAGCCCAACACCGGCGGCCTCGGCGACTGGAAGACGGCCTACGACACGCTGTGGCTGCGCGGCGCCACCCATGTGTGGATCGACCACGTCACGGCCTCCGACAAGGGCCACCCCGACGAGGACGAGCCGACCCACTTCGGCCGCAACTACCTGCGCCACGACGGCCTGTTGGACATCACCAACGCCTCCGACCTGGTCACCGTCTCCTGGAGCCGGTTCGCCGACCACGACAAGGCGATGCTGATCGGCAACGGCGACACGGCCACCGGCGACCGCGGCAGGCTCCGCGTCACCCTGCACCACAACGAGTTCGAGTCCGTCGTCCAGCGCGCTCCGCGCGTCCGCTTCGGTCAGGTGCACCTCTACAACAACCGGTACGTCGTCCCGGCCGACGCCCACGACCACCGCTACTCGCTCGGCGTCTCCACCGAGTCGGCCCTCTACGCCGAGAACAACGCCTTCACCACGCCCGGCCACATCGAGGCGGCCGACCTGGTGAAGAGCTGGAACGGCACGGCCCTGCACCAGACCGGCACGCTCTTCAACGGCTTCCCCGTCGACCTGCTCACCATCCACAACGCCTACAACTCCGGCAGCGAACGCGATCTGACCGCCGACGTCGGCTGGACGCCCGCCCTGCACGGCACGGTCGACAGCGCAGCCAAGGCCGACCGTGACGTGGCGCGCGGCGCGGGAGCGGGGAGGATCCGATGAGCGCCGCCACCGGGCCCGGTACCGCTTCGATGGGGTCCATGACCTCCACGACCTCGTACGAAGGCCCCGTCCCCGTCGTCCTCGCGGGCGCCCGCGGTCACGGCCGCTGGCACCTGCAGAACATCCGCCGCCTCCAGGACAAGGGCCTGGTACGCCTCGCGGGGATCTGCGAACTCACCCCGCTCACCGGCGAGGAGCTGGAGGACTTCGGGGCGCCGGGCGAACTCCCCGCGCAGTCCGCCGACTTCGGCGCCCTGCTGGACTCCACCGGCGCCGCGATCGCCGTGATCTGCACGCCGATCCCCACCCACACCGACCTCGCGCTGACGGCCGCCGCCAGGGGCGTCCACCTGCTGCTGGAGAAGCCGCCCGCGCCGTCGTACGCGGAGTTCCGCCGGATGGCCGACGGGGTCGCCACGGCCGGCGTCGTCTGCCAGATCGGCTTCCAGTCGCTGGGCTCGCACGCCGTGCCCGCGATCCGGGAGCTGGTCGCGCAGGGCACCATCGGCCGGGTGGACGGCATCGGCGGGGCCGGTGCCTGGGCGCGCGCCGAGGAGTACTACCGCCGCGCACCCTGGGCGGGACGACGCCGGATGAACGGGGTCGACGTCCTCGACGGCGTACTGACCAACCCCCTCGCCCACGCCGTGGCCACCGCCCTCGCCCTCGACGGCGCCACCCGCGCCGAGGACGTCACCGGCATCGAGACCGAACTGCTGCGCGCCAACGACATCGAGTCCGACGACACCTCCTGCGTCCGCGTCACCACCACGGCCGGCAGCCGCATCACCGTCGCCGCGACCCTGTGCGCCGAGCACCCCGGCGATCCGTACGTCCTCGTGCACGGCACCAGCGGCCGGATCACCTTCTGGTACAAGCAGGACCGCGTCCTCGTCCAGCGCTCGGGGCACGGCCCGCAGGAGTACACGTACGCAAGGACCGACCTGCTGGAGAACCTCGTCGAGCACCTCGAAGGCCGGGCCGAGCTGCTGGTCGCACCGGAGTCGACGGGCGCCTTCATGAAGGTCGTCGAAGCGATCCGGCAGGCGCCCGACCCGCTCGCCCTGCCCGCCGACGCCTGGTACCTCGAACCCGAGGAGAACCGCCGGGTCGTGCACGGAGTCGACGGACTCGTCGAGGCCGCCGCCGACACCCTCGCCCTCTACTCCGAGCTGGGTGCCTCCTGGGCACCTCCGAAAGAGGTGAGCACCTGATGAACAACGAGTCGCTGGTCCTGCGCGTCGCGGGCCGCCCGGTCGGCCGTTACATCACCCGGCCCGAGCTGGCGCCCAAGCTGTCGCCGCGTCCCTACCTGCACCCCGTCACCACCCTGGCCGGCACGGCTGTCACCGAGCTCAGCCCCGCCGACCACCTCCATCACCTCGGCGTCGGTGTCGCCGTACCCGACGTCGAGGGGCACAACTTCTGGGGCGGCCGCACATACGTGCGCGACCAGGGCCCGACCGAGCTGGACAACCACGGCGCCCAGCGGCACTCCGCCTTCCAGCTGCGCGACCCCGACGGCTTCGTGGAGGAGCTGCGCTGGGTGGCCGCGGGGGCCGAGCTGCTGCGCGAGCGGCGTACGGTCGCGGCCACCGAACTCACCGAGACGGCCTGGGCGCTGGACTTCACCTTCTCGCTCACCAACACCACGTCCGAACCCCTGTCGATCGGCAGCCCGGCGACCAACGGCCGGCCCGGCGCGGCCTACGGCGGCTTCTTCTGGCGGGCCCGCAAGGAGGCCGAGCCGCCCGCCGTGTTCACCGCGGACACCGAGGGCGAGGAGGCGGCGCACGGGGCGCGCACCGGCTGGGTGGCGCTCGCGGGCGCGAACTGGACGCTGGTGTTCGCCGGAGCCACCGACCTCACCCGCCGCGACCCGTGGTTCGTGCGCACCGCCGAGTACCCGGGCGTCGGCTCGTCCCTCGCCCCCGAGGAGCGGCTGCCCGTCCCGGCCGGTGAGACCGTCGTACGCCGGGTCGTCACCGTGGTCGCCGACGGCCGCCTCGGCCGCGGCGAGGCGGCGGCGCTCGTCCGCAAGGCGGTGAGCCCGTGAGCGGCCAGAGCGCACCCGCCTTCACCGCCGACCTCGGCGACGGCACGTACCGCAACCCGGTGCTGAACGCCGACTGGTCCGACCCCGACCTGCTGCGCGTCGGCGACGACTACTACCTGACCGCCTCCAGCTTCGGCCGGGCCCCGGGCCTGCCGCTGCTGCACTCCCGCGACCTGGTCAACTGGAACCTCGTCGGCCACGCCCTCCAACGCCTCGAACCCGCACGCGAGTTCAGGAAGCCGCGGCACGACTGCGGTGTCTGGGCGCCGTCGTTACGCCACCACGACGACCGGTTCTGGATCTTCTGGGGCGACCCCGACCACGGCATCTTCCAGGTCAACGCACCCGAGATACGCGGCCCTTGGACCCGCCCGCACCTGATCAAGGCGGGCAAGGGACTCATCGACGCCTGTCCCCTGTGGGACGAGGAGAGCGGCGAGGCGTACCTCGTGCACGGCTGGGCCAAGTCCCGCTCCGGCGTCAAGAACCGGCTCACCGGTCACCGGATGCGCCCCGACGCCACCGGCCTGCTCGACGACGGCAAGCTGATCGTGGACGGCGACCGCATCCCCGGCTGGTTCACGCTGGAGGGGCCGAAGCTGTACCGGCACGACGGCTGGTTCTGGATCTTCGCCCCCGCGGGCGGCGTCGAGACCGGCTGGCAGGGCGCCTTCCGCTCGCGCGACTTCTTCGGACCGTACGAGGAGAGGGTCGTCCTGGAGCAGGGTGACACCGACGTAAACGGCCCTCACCAGGGCGGCTGGGTGACCACCCCGTCCGGCGAGCACTGGTTCGCGCACTTCCAGGAGAAGGGCCCGTACGGGCGGGTCGTCCACCTCCAGCCGATGCGCTGGGGCACGGACGGCTGGCCGGTCATCGGGGACGAGGGGACACCCGTCGCCGTGCACCGCAAGCCCGACCTGCCGCGGCAGCCGCTCTCGGCGCCCGCCACCGACGACGACTTCCCCGGTGGGCGGTTCGGGCGGCAGTGGCAGTGGACCGCCAACCCTCAGGACGGCTGGGCGACCCAGCACTCCGGCGACGGACTGCGGCTGACCTGCGTACGGACGGCCGACGCGCACGATCTGCGCAAGCTGGCGAACGTACTCACCCAGCGGCTGCCGGGCACGGCCTGCACCGTCGAGGCCGAGCTGCGGCTCGACGCCGAGGAGCCGGGCGCGCGGGCCGGACTCGCCGTGCTGGGCGACTCGTTCAGCTGGATCGGGCTCGAACGGGGGGCGGACGGGACGGTCCACCTCGTGCACCGGTTCGCCGAGTCGGTGGCCGAGCGGGAGCGGGACGCCGCCCATCCGCGGATGGCCCCCGAGGGGCGGGTCCGGCTGCGGATCGAGGCCGGCGCCGGGGCGCGCTGCCGCTTCTCGTACGACCTCGGGAGCGGCTGGGAGACCTCCGGGCAGGTCTTCGCCGCCACTCCCTGGCGCTGGGTCGGCGCCCTGCTCGGCCTCTTCGGCGCCGCGCCGACCGGCGGGGGACACGCCGGGGCGGCCACGTTCACGCAGTTCCGCATCACCGCGCCACTCGCCTGACCGCTCGAAGTCATCACCGTTGTAAGCCTGTGGGGAGCCGCAATGACGCACTTCCGTAGCAAGCGCTTGCCGAGACCGGGGTCCGGTCCCGGTCCCGGTTCCGGTCCCGGCCGGGTCCTGTGCACGGTCACCGCCCTGGTGGCCGCGCTGGGACTCGGTGCCCTCACGCCGGCCGAGGCGGCCTCCGACAGCGCCCCGGTCTCCACTCCCGCCCCCTCCGCCTCGCCCCGCTGGGCGGACACGGCGCACGGATTCGCCTCCCTCGAAGGCGGCACGACGGGCGGCGCCGGCGGCAAGGTGGTCACCGTCACCACCCAGGCCGGCCTGGAGCGGTACGCGGCCGCCGAGGAGCCGTACGTCATCCGGGTCGCCGGGACGATCAAGGCCGAGCCGTTCGGCGCGAACGTCGTCGTGGCCTCGGACAAGACCATCATCGGCGTCGGCACGGCCGGCGAGCTCGTCCAGGGCGAGCTGCACCTCGCACCCGGCACCCACAACGTGATCATCCGCAACCTGACGATCCGCGACTCGTACGTCGAGGGCAACTGGGACTGCAAGGACACCGACTTCGACGGCATCCAGATGGACACCGTCCACCACGTCTGGATCGACCACAACCGCTTCTCGCGGATCTGCGACGGGCAGCTCGACGTCCGCAAGGACAGCGAGTACGTCACCGTCTCCTACAACCGTTTCGAGAACAACAACAAGACCTTCGGCATCGGCTGGACGCCGAACGTGAAGACGCAGATCACCATCGACCACAACTGGTTCGGCGGCACGAAGCAGCGCAACCCGTCGGCCGACAACTGCGCCTACGCACACCTCTACAACAACTACATGACCGCCCAGGCGGACCCCGGCGACCCGGTGTGGACGTACGGCAACTGGTCGCGCGGGCAGACGAAGATGGTCATCGAGAACAGCTACTACAAGGACGTCCAGCACCCCTACCAGGCGGACGCCACCGCCGAGCTGGTGCAGCGCGGGTCCATCCTGCGGAACACCACCGGGCGCCAGGAGGCGTGGGGCGCGGCCTTCGACCCGCGGGACTTCTACGACTACCGGCTCGACCCGGCGGCCGCGGTGCCCGCGCTCGTGTCGAGGTTCTCCGGCCCGCAGAAGAGACTCGGCACGAACACCGTCCTGAACGTGCCAGCCGATCACCGGACGGTCCAGGCCGCCGTGGACGCCGTGCCCGACGGCAACACCGGCACGGTCACCATCCGCGTCGCGCCCGGGACGTATCGCGAGCAGGTCCGCATTCCGGCGGGCAAGCCGCACCTGGTGCTGCAGGGGACCGGACGGGACCGCTCCGACACCGTGATCGTCTTCGACACCCCCGCGGCCCACGGCGGCTCCAACGGCAGCGCCACCGTACGGATCGCCGCCAGTGACGTCACCGCGCGCCACCTCACCTTCAGCAACGACTTCGACGAGGCCGCGCACGAGCTGAACGGCGAGCAGGCCCTCGCGATGAAGACGACGGGCGACCGGATCGTCTTCGAGGACACGGCCTTCCTGGGCAACCAGGACACGCTGATGACCGACAGCCCCAAGCTCGACGTGATCAGCCGGGTCTACGTCCGCGACTCGTACATCGAGGGCGACGTCGACTTCATCTACGGACGGGCGACCACCGTCGTCGAGCGGTCCGTGATCAAGGCGCTGAGCCGCGGTTCGGCGACCAACAACGGCTACATCACGGCCGCCTCGACCTGGAAGAACAACCCGTACGGGTTCCTGATCACCAGGTCGAAGGTCGTGAGCGACGCGCCCGCCGGGTCCTTCCACCTCGGCCGGCCCTGGCACCCGGGCGGCGAGCCGGACGCGGTCGCCCAGGTCCTCTTCCGGGACACCGAGCTGCCCGCCGCGATCAAGTCCTCGCCGTGGACCGACATGAGCGGCTTCTCGTGGAAGGACGCGCGCTTCACCGAGTACCGCACCCACGGCCCCGGGGCGGCGGTCACCGCCGACCGGCCGCAACTGCCGCGCGCCGACGCGGCCACGCACACGGTCACCGACTACCTCGCCGGGACCGACGACTGGGCACCCCACGCCCGCCACTGACCCCCACAGCTTCACATCTCACAGCGACACAACCCTCGTTGGATCCAGAAGAAGAGAGCCGATCATGAAGAACAGCATTCGCAGGAGCAGCAGAGGAGCGCGCCGCTCCGCCACCGCCGTCGCCGTGAGCGCCGTACTCGCGCTGACCGCCACCGCCTGCGGTGACGACGGCAGCGGTTCGACGGGCGACAAGGGGTCCGACGGCAGCGGCAAGGGTGAGATCACCTTCTGGGACAACAACGGCGGTGTCCGCACCGACATCTGGAAGGAGATCATCGCCGAATTCGAGAAGGCGAACCCGGACATCGACGTCAAGTACGTCCCGATCGCGGCCACCGAGTACCAGTCGAAGGTCGACACCTCCATCCAGGCCGCCGGCCTGCCGGACGTCGGTGGTGTCGGCGCGGCGATGCTCGCGGGCTTCTCCGCGCAGAACGCGCTGGAGCCGCTGGACGACCGCCTCGGCAAGTCCTCCCTGAGCGGCAAGCTCAACGAGGACATGCTCAAGTCGCTGAAGGCCGCCGGCGGTGGTGACGGCACGCTGTACTCGATCCCGACCTCCGCCAACAACGGTGTCCTCTACTACCGCACCGACCTGTTCAAGGCGGCCGGCCTGGACGCGCCGACCACCTGGGACAAGTTCTACGAGGCAGCCGAGAAGCTCACCGACAAGGACAAGAACGAGTTCGGCTACACCATCCGCGGTGGCGCCGGCTCCATCGCCCAGGCGCTGGACGCGATGTACGGGCAGTCCGGCATCACGTCCTTCTGGGACTCGGCGAACGAGAAGACCACGGTCAACGACCCGAAGAACGTGGCGGCCCTGGAGAAGTACGTGGGCCTGTTCAAGAAGGTCACCCCGGCGGCCGACCTCAACAACGACTTCACCAAGATGGTCGCCCAGTGGGACTCCGGCACGATCGGCATGCTCAACCACAACCTGGGCTCCTACCAGGATCACGTGAAGGCGCTCGGAGCCGACAAGTTCCGGGGCATTCCGCAGCCGGTCGGCGCCGGCGGCAAGCGCGTCCAGGTCTCCAACCCCGTCGACGGACTGGGGATGTTCAAGAGCTCCAAGAACAAGGCCGCCGCCTGGAAGTTCATCGAGTTCGCCACCGAGAAGGCGCAGAACTCCAAGTTCAACGAGTCCGCCGGCCAGGTGCCGTCGAACAACGACGCCGCGAAGGACGCCTGGGTCTCCAAGGCCGAGCCGACCAAGCTCGCGGCCGAGGCGCTGACCGACGGTTCCACGACCATCGTCCAGCTGCCGTACTACCTGCCCGACTGGAACACCATCTCGAAGACGGACAACGAGCCGGCCTTCCAGAAGGTCATGAACGGGTCCATGAGCGCCAAGGACTTCCTGAACACCCTGGCCGACCAGCTCAACGAGGCCCAGACGGAGTGGAACGAGCAGAAGGGGTAACGCTCCGCGTCCGGCCCCGCCGGCCGGGCCCGTACCCGGCCGCCGGCCGGTGGGGGTTTGCCGCGCAGTTCCCCGCGCCCCTTCGGGGCGCGGGGCCCCTTGAAGGCATCACTGAACGTACTTGTCCCGCAAGGCTGTTGAGAAAGGCACACCGCCGTGTCACTCACCCGCAGACAGGTCACCACCGCGGCGCTCGCCGCCGTCCCCCTCGCCGTCGCGGCGACGGGGCCCGCAGCCGCCGCCCCGCAGGGGCGGCCGCGTGAGCGCACCCTCTTCATCGCCGGTGACTCCACCGCCGCCCAGAAGTACGCCGACGCCGCGCCCGAGACGGGCTGGGGCATGGCGCTTCCGTTCTTCCTGCAGGAGCGGCTGACCGTCGCCAACCACGCCGTGAACGGCCGGAGTTCGAAGAGCTTCATCGACGAGGGACGTCTCGCCGCCGTCTTCGCGGCCATCCGGCCCGGCGACCTCCTGCTCGTCCAGTTCGGGCACAACGACTCCAAGAGCGCCGATCCCACCCGTTACACCGAGCCGTGGACCACGTACCAGGACCACCTCCGTCAGTACGTCGACGGGGCGCGGGCGCGTGGTGCGCGGCCCGTGCTCGCCACGTCCGTGGAGCGGCGGAAGTTCGACGCAGCCGGGAACGCCGTGGGTACCCACGGCGAGTATCCGGCGGCGATGAAGGCCCTCGCCGAGGAGGAGGGGGTGGCGTTGCTCGACATCCAGGCCCTGTCGATCGCGTTGTGGCAGAAGCTCGGTGCGGAGGAGACGAAGAAGTACTTCAACTGGACCGCCACCGAGCAGGACAACACGCACTTCAACCCGCCGGGTGCCATCGCCGTGGCCCGGCTGGTGGCGGGGGAGCTGTCGCGTCGCCGGGTGCTCGCGCCCCGGGACGTGCGGCGCCTGGACCGCGAGATTCCCGAGTCCTGGATCACCTGGCCCGAGTCCTAGTGCCCCGGCAGAAGGCCGGTTCGTAGCCGCCGGTCCACCGTCGCCGGTCGCGCCCTCGTGGCGCGGCCGCGCCCGTCGCAGCCCCGCGCCCCTGACACAGGGGCCGTCATCCCTTGTTCTTGTCCGGAAGGAACCCGCACTCATGCGTTCTCGTATGTGGCATGCCCATGTCATTACATCCGTCGTCGGATGCACCGCTCTCGTCCTCACCGCGACCGGGACCGTCGCCCATGCCCAGGGCCGGGACCTCGGGCGGGAGACCCTCGCCGCCGGTGACGGCTGGGGGTCCGAGGGGGCCGGCACCACCGGCGGCTCGGCCGCCGACTCCTCGCAGGTTTATACCGTCACCACCTGGGCGGAGTTCAAGGCCGCGCTGAAGGCCGGCGGGACCGCGCCGAAGATCATCAAGGTGAAGGGGATGATCGACGCCGTCTCGGAGGGCTGCGAGGCCTTCACCACCGGCGGGTACGACCTCCAGCAGTACCTGAAGGACTACGA
Organism: Streptomyces sp. BV286; assembly: GCF_019090165.1. GTDB lineage: Bacteria > Actinomycetota > Actinomycetes > Streptomycetales > Streptomycetaceae > Streptomyces. Next base: position 26,594 of record NZ_JAHRIB010000055.1, on the reverse strand, counting down.
CCCGGCCGTCTGGGGCAACGACGTGGTCGCCAGCGGCCCGCAGGAGGACGCACGGGTCGCGTCCGCCGCCAACCAGGACTCGGCGATCAAGGCCGCGATCCCGAGCAACACCACCATCGTCGGCGTCGGCAAGAAGTCCGGCATCCTCGGCGGCAGCCTCCAGATCAAGGGCGTCTCGAACGTCATCCTGCGCAACCTCACCATCGAGGCCCCGCTCGACTGCTTCCCGAAGTGGGACCCGACCGACGACAACAAGACCGGCAACTGGAACTCCGAGTACGACGCCGTGGTCGTCTTCGGCACCGACCACGTGTGGATCGACCACAACACGTTCACCGACGGGCGCTACCCCGACAGCGAGCGCCCGAGCTACTTCGGCAAGGTGTTCCAGCAGCACGACGGCCTGACCGACATCGTGCGCGGCGCCAACCACGTCACCGTGTCCTGGAACCGCTTCCAGGACCACGACAAGAACATGCTCATCGGGAACAGCGACAGCACCGCCACGACCGACGCGGGCAAGCTCAAGGTCACCATGCACCACAACCGCTTCGACGGGATCCTGCAGCGCTCTCCGCGGGTGCGGTTCGGACAGGTCGACGTCTACAACAACCACTACGTGGTCGGCGAGGAGCAGAAGGACGACTACTACATCTTCGGCGTCGGCATCTCCTCGCAGCTGTACGCCAGCGACAACGCGATCTCGCTGCCGGCCGGAGCCGCTGTCGGCAAGGTCCTCAAGAAGTGGAACGAGGCGCCGCTCACCGCCGAGAACAACTACGTCAACGGAAAGCGCACCGACCTCATCGCCGTGCACAACACCGAGATCCCCGGCGAGACCCTCCAGTCGGGTGCCGGGTGGAAGCCCACCCTCCGCACGAAGGTCGACTCGCCGCGGGCCGTGCCGGGCATCGTCAACAGCCGCGCCGGCGCCGGAAAGGTCTGCTGACCATGACCCTGCCGGCACACGTCAGCAGACGGTCCTTCGTCGTCGCGAGCGCCGGGGCCGCGCTCGCGCTGGGCGTCTCCTCCCAGGCCCACGCACAGGGGCGCTCCCCCTTCGGGCGGTACGGCTCTCCGTCGGCCCGCCTCGACGAGCGGACCCTGTACGTCCATCCCGCGGGCCTCGGCGACCACACCAGCGTGCAGGCCGCCGTGAACGCCGCGAGCGGGGTCGGGCACACCCTGGTCCTCGCCCCGGGCACGTACCGCGAGACCGTCGCCGTCAGCGCCGCCCGCAAGGAGATGACCTGGATCGGCGCCTCCGGCCGGGCGCGCGACGTCGTGATCGTGTACGACAACGCGGCCGGCACCCCGAAGCCCGGCGGCGGCACCTACGGCACGACCGGCTCGGCCACCACGACCGTGCAGGCCGACGGGTTCACCGCCCGAGACATCACCTTCTCCAACGACTGGCTGCGCGCCGACCATCCCGGGATCAGCGGCACGCAGGCCGTCGCCATCAAGGTGCAGGGCGACCGGTCGGCGTTCCTCCACTGCCGGTTCCTCGGACACCAGGACACGCTGTACGCCGACTCCATCGCCCTGGGCACCTTCGCCCGCCAGTACTTCGCGCACTGCTACGCCGAAGGGGACGTGGACTTCGTGTTCGGGCGGGCCACCGCCGTGTTCGAGGACTGCCACTTCCACACCCTGAAGCGGACCGACCTCACCGGGGCCCCGTACGGCTTCGTCTTCGCGCCCTCGACCGCGGGCGCCAATCCGCGCGGCTATCTGGTGACCGGCGGCCGGGTCACCAGTGAGGCGCCGGACGCCTACTACAAACTGGCCCGCCCCTGGGTGCCCAGTTCCGACCTCACCGCCCGGCCCATGCTGACCGTGCGCGAGACCCGCCTCGGCGGGGGGATCGACGCGGTGCAGCCCTACACCGACATGGCGGCGGGACACCCGTGGCAGAACCAGCGGTTCGCCGAGTACCGCAACAGCGGACCGGGCGCCGCGATCACCGTCCCCGCGAACCGGCCCCAGCTCACCCACGCCGAGGCCCGCTCCCACACCCGCCGGACCCACCTCGGCGACTGGGCCCCCTGGCAGGGGTGCTGAGATGCGCCGGCGCACCCTGCTCACCGGGATCGCCGGGACCGTGGGCGCTCTGGCGGCCGGCGGCGCGTCCCCGGCCGCCGCGGACCCGCGCCGCCGTGTGCTGCACGTCCGCCCCGGCGACTCGGTCCAGGCGGCCGTCGACGCGGTCGACGGTCCGGGCCGGACGATCGTCGTGCACCCCGGCACCTACCGCGAGGTCGTCAACATCCCCGCCGACGCAAGGGACTTGACGCTCCTGGGCGCCGGCCGTGACCCGCGGGACACGGTCATCGTCCACGACAACGCCAACGGGACGCAGAAACCGGACGGCTCCGGCACCTACGGCACCGCGGGCTCCGCGACCTTCACGTCCGCGGCGCCCGGTCTGACCGTGCGCGGCCTGACGATCGCCAACGACTGGCTGCGCGCCGACCACCCGGAGATCACGGGCACCCAGGCCGTGGCCGCGTACGTCACCGGCGACAGGTCGCACTTCGAGCGGGTCCGCTTCCTGGGCCACCAGGACACGCTGTTCGCGGACACCACCGTGCTCGACGCCTTCGACCGGCAGTACTACCGGGACTGTCATGTCGAGGGTGACGTGGACTTCGTGTTCGGCCGGGCGAGGGCGGTCCTCGAGCGGTGCCACCTCCACACGCTGGACCGGGACGTCGACTTCAAGCCCGAGGGCATGGTGTTCGCCCCGGCCACGGCCCGCGCGAATCCGTACGGCTTCCTCGCCGTGCGGTGCCGGATCACCTCCGGTGCCGAGGACGGCGCGTACAAGATCGCCCGGCCGTGGGTGCCCTCCTACGAGACGACCGCCTGGCCGTCGCTGGTGGTGCGCGACAGCCGGCTGGGGCCGGGCATCGACGCGGTGGCGCCCTACACCGACATGCGCGCGGCCCATCCCTGGCAGACCATGCGCTTTCGGGAGTACGCCAACTCCGGTCCGGGCGCGGTGACATCGGTACCGGAGAACCGGCCGAAGCTCACGCCCGCCGAAGCCGCGTCGCACACCCGCGGGACGTACCTCGGCGACTGGAGGCCGTATGAGCGACGGGCCTGAGCAACCACCGCTCGGCCGACGGGCGTTCGTGGCGAGCGCGGGGGCGGCCGCTCTGCTCGGCGCGACGGGGGCCGGCGCGTCCCCGGCGCACGCCGCCTCCGCCGCGGGCATCGTGGAGGGCAACCTCCCCGACTTCCACCCCCTCCTCAAGGACGAGCTCCGGTTCCCGCTCGCCTGGGGCACCTCCCCCCTCCGGGACTTCCGTGCCTGGCGGCGGGCGGCCCGCGCGACGGTCGAGGAGCACCTGTTCGTCGGCCGGGACACCACTGCGTACGCCATGGAGTCCGGCGACCGCTCCGAGGGCGACGGCTACACGCGGGAGACGGTGACCCTCTCCCTCACCCGGTACGAGCGGGTCCGCGGCGCCCTGCTCACCCCGCACGGCACCGGGCCCTTTCCGGCCGTCCTGCTGCTGCACGACCACGGTTCCAGATTCGACATCGGGAAGGAGAAGCTGATCAGGCCCTGGGGCGCCGGTCAGGCACGGCTCGCGTCCGCGCAGGCCTGGGCCGACCGGTACTTCAGCGGACGGTTCGTCGGTGACGAGCTGGCCCGGCGCGGATACGTGGTCCTCGCCCTCGACGCCCTCGGCTGGGGCGACCGAGGGCCGGTCACCTACGAGCAACAGCAGGCCCTGGCGAGCAACTTCCTCAACCTGGGTTCGTCGCTCGCCGGACTCATGGCCCGCGAGGACGTGCGGGCCGCCCGCTTCCTGGCCGGTCTCGACCGGGTGGACCGGCACCGGGTCGCGGCCCTCGGGTTCTCCATGGGCGCCTTCCGCGCCTGGCAGGCGGCCGCCCTCAGCGACGACCTCGCGGCCGCGGCGAGCGTGTGCTGGATGACCGGGCTGAAGGAGGTCATGGTGCCCGGCAACAACATCCTGCGCGGCCAGTCCTCCTACTGCATGCTCCACCCCGGGCTCTCCCGGCACCTCGACTTCCCCGACGTGGCGAGCATCGCCGCACCCAGGCCGATGCTCTTCTTCCACGGCGCCCAGGACCCTCTGTTCCCCGCGGAGGGCGTCCGGGTCGCGTACGAGAAGATGCGCGCCGTCTGGCGCTCACGGCATGCCGGGGAGCGGCTGCACACCAAGGTCTGGCCCGAGCTGGGCCACGTGTTCACCGCGCCTCAGCAGGACGAGGTCCTCGCATGGCTCGACTCCGTCCTGTGACCGTCGATCCCCCCGCACCGCTCGACGAAAGGGCTCCCCACCCATGTCCCGTCGTACCGCTCTGTCCGCAGTCGCGGCCCTCGCCCTCGGCGCCGGCCTCGCCGTGATCCCCACCCAGGCCCAGGCCGCCACGGTGGTCGTCAGCAACTCCACCGACCTGTCCAACGCCATCAAGAACGCCACCGCCGGCACCACCATCCAGGTGCGCGCCGGCACCTACTACCCGACGGCCACCCTCCAGTCGACGGCCAACGGCACGTCGTCCAGCCGCATCCACCTGCAGCCCTACGGCTCCGAGACCGTGAAGATCGACGGCTCGAACCTTCCCGCCGGAGGCTGGATCTTCAAGCTCACCGCCGACTACTGGACGGTCTCCGGCATCACCTTCCAGAACGCGCCGGACAGCGCGGTCGTCTGCCAGTCCTGTGCCTCGACGGTCTGGGACAACATCAAGACGATCAACGGGGGTGACTCCGGATTCACGCTCACCGGGGACAGCACCACCAACAACACCGTCCGGAACATCGACAGTTACGGCCACTACGACGCGGCCAACCACGGCGAGAACGCGGACGGCATCGCCATCAAGTTCGGCTCCGGCAGCGGCAACCTGGTCACCGGAGCGCGTCTCTACAACAACTCCGACGACGGCCTGGACTTCTGGTCCTTCTCGTCCCCGGTCACCGTCGAGCACACCTGGGCCATGGGCAACGGCAAGAACCGCTGGTCGGACTCCGCCTTCGCGGGCGACGGCAACGGCTACAAGCTGGGTGGCGACGGCGAGGTCGTGGCGCATGTCGTCAACAACTCGGCGGCCTGGGACAACGCCGGCAACGGCTTCACCGAGAACAGCAACAAGGGTGCCATCGTCATCAACCGCACCACCGCCTACGCCAACGCCAAGTGGGGCTACTACTTCGCTACGGGTGCGGCCAGGCTGGGCAGGAACCTGGCGGTGAGCAACAGCGGCGGCTCGGTGAACAAGGGCTCGTCGGTCGTTACGTCCGGCAACAACTGGGACTCGGGCATCTCGACGCCCGCCTTCCGGTCCACCAGCGCGTCGACCACGTACAACGCCCGCCAGTCGAACGGCGCGCTGCCCGTGACCACGTTCCTGACCACGGGCAGCACGACCATCGGCGCGACGATGGACTGAGCCGGGGCTACCGCTTCACGGGCCTGACCGACTCCAGGGTCGGCACCACCGGCTTGATCGAGCCGTCGGCCGCGAACTTCATGCGGTCGACGGTCGTCTCCCGGTGCGTGCCGTCGCCGCCCGCACGGCCGGGCCCGTTCAGTCCGAACCGGTGGTAGACCATGTACCAGTCGTCCGTGCCCGGGGTGTTGACCACCGAGTGGTGGCCCGTGCCGAGGATGCCGTACTCCGGGCGCTTGGACAGGATCGTGCCCTTCTTGGTCCACGGGCCGAGCGGGGAGGGACCCGTCGCGTAGGCGACGTGGTAGTTCTCGCTGCGGGTGTCGTCCTCGGACCACATGAAGTAGTACGTGCCCTTGCGCTTGACCACGAAGGAGCCCTCCCGGAAGTTGTCCGGGGTGATGTCCTCGACCTTCGACGCGTCGAACGACACCATGTCGTCGTTGAGCGGGACGACATAGCCGTGGCCGTTGCCCCAGTACAGGTACGACGTGCCGTCGTCGTCCGTGAAGACCGCCGGGTCGATCATCTGGCCCTTGAGCGAACCGCCCTTCGCCACCAGGGGTTTGCCGAGGGCGTCCTTGAAGGGACCCGCGGGGGAGTCGGCCACCGCCACACCGATCTGCTGCTCGGCGCAGAAGTAGAAGTAGTACTTGCCGTCGCGCTCGGCGATCGCCGGGGCCCACGCGTTCTTGTCCGCCCAGGACACGTCGGGTCCCAGGTCGAGGATCTCCCCGTGGTCCTTCCAGTGGACCAGGTCCTTCGACGAGAAGGCCTTGAACTTCGTGCCGCTCCAGCCCGGGAAGCCGTCCGTCGTCGGGTAGATCCAGTAACGGCCGTCCAGGTACTGCACGTCGGGGTCGGCGTACAGCCCCGGCAGGACCGGACTGCGGGCGGGCACGGCCTCCACCGTCCAGGTGCGGGTCGTGCCGTCGGCCGCCGTCACCGTGTACTTCTGCGGCTTGCGGAAGTCACGGCGGGTACCGGACGCCGGGCTCACCCGGGCGCCCTCACCGAGCCACAGCTTCGGCGCGAGCCGCGCCAGGTTCTCTCCCGGCTTCATCGGCAGCACGACCTTCGACGCCGCCTCGGTGACGACCGCGTACCCCTTCTGGTCCTTCACCGTCGCGTCCACGACCGAGGTGCCGGTCGCCGGGTACGCGGCGAGCAGCCGGTCGTACTCGGCCTGCGTCACGGGCATGACCGTGCCGTGCCGCGGACTCGCGGGCAGCTGGTAGTCCTTCGACATCGTCCACTTGCCCGAGTCGAGATCGGTCGTCTCGAAGGGCACGTAGCCGCGGCCGCCGTACTCGTCGATGAACAGGTACCACTTCTTCTCGGTGTTGGACCTGAAGACCGTCGGGCCCTCGCCCCGGTCGATCGACCCGCTGCCGATGCAGTCCGACACGAAGTCGTACGAGGTGTCCGTGAGGGACGTCGACTTCTCCGCGGTGACGAACTTCGAGCAGGGGCTGGAGGAGGTGGGGTCCCGCTCGTCCTTCGTGTAGCGGTAGTACGTGCCCTTGTGCTGCACGACCGTCGAGTCGATCACCGAGTAGCCGGGGTCGTCCCAGATCTTCGGCTCGCTGAAGGTACGGAAGTCCTTCGTCGTCGCGAACATCATCCTGTTGTACGTCGAGCCGGTGTGGTCCGGGTCGTCGTCGGCGTACAGCTTGGACGCCCAGAAGACGACGAACTCGCCGAGCTTGTCGTCCCAGTAGGCCTCGGGCGCCCAGGTGTTGCCCGCGCTGTCCGGGGAGACCTTCACCAGGCGCTGGTCGGTCCAGTGGACCAGGTCGGTGGACTCCCAGACCATGATCGACTTGCTGCCGTGGCGCTGGACGTCGTCCCAACTGCCGCTGGAGTTCCGGTACATGCGCAGGTCGGTCGCGATCATGTAGAACTTGTCGCCCTCGGGGGAGCGGATCACGAACGGGTCGCGCAGACCCTTCTCGCCGGTCGTCGAGGTGAGGACGGGCTTGCCGGCGTTCAACTCCCGCCAGTGCAGGGCGTCGTTGCCGCGGCTGAGGGCGTAGCGGATCTGTTCGCCGTCCGCCGTGCCCTCACCGGTGAAGTAGGCGAAGAGGTAGCCGGCGTACTTCTGTTTGCTCACGTGTGGTGCTCCGGGTGGGGCTTCGGGCTGGGCCGCGGGGCTCGGTGGGGCGGCGAGCAGGCTCAGAAGGAGGGCGAACAGCGGGATCAGGAGCGCTCTGACGGTGCGGGGGCGCATGACACATCCTGTGGGGGTCTGGTGGATTCTGTTGGGATGGACTGCCCTCGGAGTGTCACCAGTGGCGGACGGGGGCGTCAATCGGTGGAAGCGCGGTCCGGGCGAGCGAAAGTTTCGATTCGTTTCGTGCGGCCCGGCAACCTTCCGCCGCCGGGCGGCGACCAGGGAGCAGAGGCGGGGCCGGGTGAAGGAAGCGGCCCCGGCCCCGCCTCTCGTCCCCGTCCTCCAGGAAAGGAACGACCCCGTGCGTCTCAGCACCGGACGCCACCGCGGAACCCGCACCTTCTCCGTCGCCGCGGCGGTGGCCGTCGCCTCCGGGGCGGGCGGTGTCTTCCTCGGCCTCGCGCCCGACGGAGCCGGCGCCGCCACCTCGGCGGTCACCGTCTCCACCACGGCGCAACTGGAGTCCGCGGTCAGGGACGCGGCGGCCGGCACCCTCATCGAGGTGCGGGGCGGCACGTACCACCCGACGCGGACCCTCAGGTCGGCGGCGAACGGCACCGGTTCGGCGCGGATCACGCTCCGGGCGCACGACGGCGAGAAGGTGCGGATCGACGGCTCGAAGCTCGCCCCCGGCTCGTCGCTGGCCGCGATCGACGGCGACCACTGGACCGTCCAAAACATCACTTGGCAGAACTCCCCGGCCCAGGGCTTCGTCGCCACCTCGTCCGTCGGCGGTGTCTTCGAGAACCTCGTCACCGCCGGCAACGGCGACTCCGGCTTCACCCTGCGCGGTGACGGCACCACGGACAACCTCGTGCGGAACGTGGACAGTCACGGCAACTACGACGCCGCGGGCCACGGCCGCAACGCCGACGGCATCGCCGTGAAGTTCGGCTCGGGCACCGGCAACCGGATCACCGGAGCCCGCCTGTTCGACAACTCCGACGACGGCCTCGACCTGTGGCAGTTCTCCAGCCCGGTCACCGTCGAGCACTCGTCGGCGTACGGGAACGGGAGGAACCGCTGGAAGGACAGCGCCTTCGAGGGCGAGGGCAACGGGTTCGAACTCGGCGGCGGGGGCGCCTCGGCGGCCCATGTGGTCCGCGACAACGTGGCGCGGGACAACGCCTCCGCGGGCTTCGACCCGGTGAACGGCGCGGCCCGGCTCTCCCGGAACCGCTCCGAGGGGAACGGGGCCGACTGAGCCGGCTTTGTGGGGCGCGCCCCCGCCGGTCGTCACCGGCGGGGGCGCTCTCTGTCCGGCCGAGGGGGGCTCAGGCCAGCAGATCCATGCAGTCGAACGACGTCCCCGCGCTGAGGTAGGCGGTCCCCGTGGAGCCGCTGACGATGTTCAGCTTGAGCACGTTGTACTGACTGGTGTCCGTCTTCCAGGCACTCGCCGGGACGTTGTACGTGAACGTGTGGTTGTTGCCCCGGTACGAACCCGTGGTGAGGGACCGTGTCGAGGGCTGCGACGGCGGCGACGGGATCGCCGACACCCAGTCGTTGACCGTCACCCGCGGGCGTCCGTTGATGTAGGCGTTCGTGACCCCGATGCGCAGGGTGTGCGCCGCGGCGGCCTGTGCCGCGGTCAGCCTGAAGTACACGAGGACGCCGTCGTTGATCCCCGACCAGATGTAGCAGGGGAAGGACGCCGCCTCGCCGCCGCCGCCCATGACGACGTTGCCGGTCCACTTCGCCGCGCGGCTGTCGGACGGATGCGCGTACGTCATCAGGTCCGCGTTCTTGAACTCGCCGGGCGTGCCGTCCCAGTCCCCGAGCCGCCAGATCGTGTTCGCGGTGCTCGGGTCGTTGCCGACGGTGATGCTGTTCAGGGTCGTGGTGCCGCCCGCGCTCACGGTCACCGACGCCGTGTGGACGGCGAGTTCGCCCTTGTGGACGGTCAGCGTGTACGTCCCCGGCAGCATCCCGGGACACGAGAAGGCACCCGTGCCGGAGGCGGCCCTCGCCCAGTACTGCGCGGCGGAGTTGGCGAATCCGACGGTGTACGCGTGGCCGGCGTCCATGCCCTTGAGGCCGACACCCGCGACCCGGCCGCGCCCCGACCTGCCGACCCATCCGGTGATCCCCAGACCGTCCACCCAGGACGTGTCGAGGTTCGCGTGGAACAGCGACGAGGAGGGTGCCCCGCCGTCGGTGAAACTCAGCACGTACGGGCCCTGCAGCCCGTACCGCTCGGGCTCGGTCTGCGACTGGTTGTAGTGCAGGATCTCGTAGAGCGCGGCGCTGGTGGAGTTGGTGTGCCGCAGCAGGGAGCGGTAGAAGGGCCCGCCGGAGGCCTTCTCGTGGTTGGAGCGCACGAGCCACAGCGCGGCCGAGCCGTTCGTGTAGCCGATGTGGTCGTAGTCGATGACGCGCTTGCCCGAGTAGTGCTTGGAGCGCGTGGTGCCGTCCGGGCGGGAGAAGACGTCCGAGGCCTCGATGACGGTGTCGGACGAGGTCCAGGCGTCGGGGTCCGAGGTGGGGAAGATCCCGGGCCGCAGGCGGACGATGAACCGGGTCGCCGTGAACGACGAGTCGGCCTTGTCCGTCCACAGGTACACGTTGTTCTGGCCGCTGCGGGCCGCGATCCACTGCGTGATCGCCCCGTGCGCGACCTTCACCAGGATCGTCGACTCGGACTGCTTGATGGTGACGGTGGACGCGCCGAGCCCGGTCTCGACGTGCGAGTGCTTGCCCTCGAAGCCCTCGTACTCCTTGCCCTTGTAGACCAGCGAGCTGATGTCGCCGTTCGACTTGGAGACCTTGAGGACCAGCGAGGCGCCGGTGTCGATCACGTAGTGGGAGCCGTCGTCCGAGTAGCCGAACGTCGCGGCCGACGCCGGGGAGAGCATTCCGGTGCCGACCGCCGCGGCGGTGCCGGCGACGCCCAGGGAGGACGCGGCCAGCAGTCGGCGACGGGTGAGGTGCTTGCGGTGCGCGCTCAAGTGCGGTGCTCCTGATGCCGGGTCACGTCACTGGTACGTGATGTTCAGGTGGGGGGAGAGACCTTGCGTCTCCTGGTCGCCACCCGCGAGCCCCGGGTTGCCGCGCGGCCGAAGTTTTTTTCGGACCTTCCCGTCCTACGAGTCGCCGTCGTCGGAGTCGGTGCGTGCGAAGTCGCCCGCCACGTCCAGTTCCTCGCCCCCGGCGCGGGCGGTGGCCGTGTACGTGTCGTCGCCTGCGTCCCGGCCGCCGCGGTCGTGGTCGTACTGGCCCGCGAACACCCACTCGCCCGGCCACACCGTGCGGCCCGGCTTGAGCACCCACGTGTGGACGAGGAAGCCGTCCTTCTCGCCGACGGTCACCGTGAAGTCTTCCTCGGGCGCGGAACGCCAGGCACCCGCCGAGGTGATCCCACCGGTCTGCTTGACCTTCAGCACGACGGTCAGCGCGGTGAGTTTCTCCTTCGTCTTCAGGGTGACGTTGCTCTGCGCCCAGAACTCGTTGCTGTGCGGGTCGACCGAGCCGTCCGACCACAGCGGGCCGTCCTCCGCCCCGGCGTTCACGGGCGGCTTCGCCGGCGCCGAGTCCTCGGGCCGCGCGGTGGGAGAGGCCGGGGTGCCGCTCGGACGGTCCGGCGGGCGGGACGACCTGGCCGGGTCCGGCGGCACCGGGGCGCGGCTCGTCGCCTCCGGCGAGGGCTCAGGGGTGGGCGTCACCGCGACGGTCTGATCGGCGGTCTCCCCGTCCTTCACCGCCGACGCGACCGCGTACCCGCCCACCGCGAGCACACCGGCGACCGCGGCCGTGGCGCCGACGACACGGAACCAGCCGAGCGCGGACGGACGCGGAGAGGGACGCCTCGCGCTGTCCGCGCCGGCCATGCCGCGTTCGACGCGGGCCAGGATGCGCGCGCGATCGGGCTCGTACGCCTCGGCCGAGTCCCGCAGCCGGGCGCGCAGTTCCTCGTGCACGTCCTTCATCGTCCCCTCCCCTCGGTTCCACCGGCACGCAGCGCCGCCGCGTGCATCCGCCGCGGAGCCTCCTGCGAACCCAGCAGCCGCTGCAGCTCCGCCATTCCCTTCGACGTCTGGCTCTTCACCGTACCCACCGAGACACCGAGGGCGAGCGCGGTGTCCTTCTCCGAGAGGTCGAAGGCGTGGCGCAGGACGACGCACGCCCGCTTGCGGAACGGCAGTCCGCGCAGAGCCTCCTGCACATCCACCACGCCGGGTATGTCGGGATTCTCGGTCCTGTCCTCGCGCTGCGACCAGAACAGCGTGACGCGCCTGCGTTCGCGCACCGCGCTGCGGATCCGGCTGCGCGCCATGTTGGCGACCACACCTCGCGCGTACGCCACCGGATGGTCCGCCGCGCGCACCCGGTCCCAGCGGTGCCACAGCGCGAGCAGCGCGTCCGCCGCCAGGTCGTCGGCCGCGTCCGGCTCACCCGTCAGCAGATGAGCCAGGCGGGCCAGTTCGGCGTAGTGCCGCTCGAAGAAATCGTGGAACTCCACGGAGGCGGCGTCGTCGACGACAGTGCCCACGGGCGGACCTCTCCCTGTCGATTCCTGCGCGGTACGCCTGACGGCCCTCACGAGTACGTACGTATACGGCCCCTGTGGCGGGTGTGAAGGAACGGTGTCCCTGTGGGGCGAGATCCGAGAGAGTATCAGGCGCTCGTACAGCACTTCGAACGCTGTATGGCACTTCGAACGTCATCTGGCAGGCCGAACTCGATTCCGTAACACGATGAAAACCTGAGGACGGTTCAACGCGGGAACAATCCAGCCAGCATCCGCACACCGATCACGCAGGTAACGAGGAGCATCAGTCATGTCCGAAACACAGAAGGTGGAAGACCGGCCCGGCGCCGGACCACCCCCGGCGAACAGCGTCGACCGGTTCTTCAAGATCTCCGCCAGGGGTTCCACCTTCGGCCGGGAAGTACGCGGTGGCTTCGCCACGTTCTTCACGATGGCGTACATCCTTGTCCTGAATCCCATCATTCTGGGCAGCGCCGAGGACAAGTTCGGCCGTCAGCTCGACAGCGTCCAACTGGTCACCGCCACCGCACTGGTGGCCGCGGTCATGACGATCATCATGGGGGTCGGCGGCAACCTGCCGCTCGCGCTCGCCGCCGGACTCGGCCTCAACGCCGTCGTCGCCTTCCAGATCGCCCCGCTGATGAGCTGGGACGACGCGATGGGCCTCATCGTCCTCGAAGGCCTGCTGATCTGCGTCCTGGTGGTGACGGGACTGCGCGAGGCCGTCATGCACGCCATCCCGCAGCCGCTCAAGCAGGCGATCAGCGTCGGCATCGGCCTGTTCATCGCCTTCATCGGCTTCGTCGACGCCGGTTTCGTCACCCGTATACCGGACGTCGCGGGCACCACCGTCCCGGTGCAGCTGGGCGCTGCCGGCGCGCTCGTCGGCTGGCCGATCCTGGTCTTCTGCCTCGGTGTGCTGCTGACGGTCGCGCTGCTCGCCCGCAAGGTCAGGGGCGCGATCCTGATCAGCATCGTGACCATGACGGTCGTCGCGATCGTCATCAACGAGATCGCCGACATCAAGAGCTGGGGCCTGACCACGCCGAGCGTGCCCGACGACGTCGTGGCCTCGCCCGACTTCGGACTGCTCGGCGACTTCAGCCTGTTCGGTGCCTTCGGCCAGGTCAGCGTGATCACCGTCGTACTGCTGGTCTTCACGCTGATCCTGTCGGACTTCTTCGACACCATGGGCACCGTCGTCGGCATCAGCGCCGAGGCCGGACTGCTGGACGAGGAGGGCAAGGTGCCGGGCCTCGGCCGTGTCCTGCTCATCGACGGCGCCGCGGCCGTCGCGGGCGGAGCTTCGTCCGCCTCCTCGGCCACCTCGTACATCGAGTCGGCGGCGGGTGTCGGCGAAGGCGCCCGCACGGGCTTCGCGAACCTGGTCACGGGCGGGCTGTTCGCCTTCGCGCTCTTCCTGACCCCGCTGCTGACCATCGTCCCGATGCAGGCGGCCGCCCCGGCCCTCGTCGCGGTCGGCTTCCTGATGATGACCCAGGTCAAGCACATCGACTGGGACAGGTACGAGATCGCCATCCCCGCGTTCCTGACGATCGCCGTGATGCCGTTCACCTACTCGATCACCAACGGTATCGGGGCGGGCTTCGTGGCCTACGTCCTGATCAAGACGGTGCTCGGCCGGGCGAAGGAGGTCCACTGGCTCCTGTGGGGAGCGGCGGCGCTGTTCCTGGTGTACTTCGCCATCGACCCGATCGAGCAGATCCTGGACGTGAAGTAGCCGACGCGGCAGCTCGCGCTGTGCCCCGCGCCCCGGAAGGGACGCGGGGCACACTGCGCTCTTCGGGGGCGCGGCCCGGCCACAACCGTCAGTTCTTCAGCGCGGCCTGCATCATCGCCTTCGCGACCGGCGCCGCCAGCCCGTTCCCGCTCACCTCGGACCGCGCCGCGTTCGACTGCTCGACCAGTACGGCCACAGCCACTTCCTTGCCGCTGGAGTCGTCCTTCGCGTACGACGTGAACCAGGCGTACGGCGTCTTGCTGTTGTTCTCGCCGTGCTGGGCCGTACCGGTCTTGCCTCCCACGGTCGCGCCGGAGATCTGCGCGTTCGTCCCCGTGCCCTCGTCGACGACCGTCTGCATCGCCGACCGGAGCTGCTCGGCCGTGGACGAACTGACGATCTCCTTGCTCTCCGTCCCGTCGTCGTAGTTCTCCAGGACGTCGCCGTCGGCGTTGCTGATCTGCGACACCATGTGGGGCGAGACGAGCTTCCCGCCGTTGGCGATGGCGGCCGACACCATGGCCATCTGCAACGGCGTCGCGGTCACGTCGAACTGCCCGATACCCGTCAGGGCCGTGGACGACTTGTCCATGTCCGAGGGGTACACGCTCGTGTACGCCCGCACGGGAACGTCCTGCGCCTCGTCGTTGAAGCCGAACTTCTCGGCCATCGCCTTCAGCTTGTCCTGGCCGAGGTCGACGGCCATCTTCGCGAAGACGTTGTTGCAGGAGTACTGGAGCGCGACACGGATCGACGCGTCCTCGCAGGGCGCCGACGTGTTCTCGTTCTCCAGGACCCGGGTCGTGCCCGGCAGCGTGTACGGGTTCTCGCTCTTCGTCCGCTCGTCCACCGAGGAGTACAGGCCGTCCTCCAGCGCGGCGGCCGCCACGACCAGCTTGAACGTCGAGCCCGGCGGCAGGGGCTGGCGCAGCGCCCGGTTCGTCATGGGCTTGTCGGGGTTCTTGGTCAGCTTCTCCCAGGCGTCGGAGTCGCCCGTGCTGAGCACCGAGGGGTCGTACGAGGGGGTGGACACGACGCCGAGGATCCTGCCGGTCTTCGGGTCGATCGCCACGGCCGCGCCCTTCTTGTCGCCGAGCGCCTCGTAGGCCGCCTTCTGCACGTCCGGGTCGATCGTCGTGACCACGTCGCCCGGGTCGGAGCGCTTGCCGGTGACCGTGTCGAGAGGGTTCTTCAGCCGGTTGTCCGTGCCGTCGAGCAGCTCCTGGTAGATGCCCTCCAGCTGCGTGGCCCCGTACACCTGTGAACTGAATCCGGTGACGGACGCGTACAGACTGCCGTCGGTGTACGTGCGCTTGTACTCGAGGTCGCTGCCCTTCGTCCGCGCGGAACCGGTGACCGCGTCACCGCCCACGATGATGTTCCCGAGGGGGTACGCGTACTGTTCGATCGCGTTCCGTCGGTTGTCCTTGTCCTCTGCGAGCGCCCGGCCCTCGTAGAACTGCACCCATGTCGCCCTGACCAGCAGGGCGAGCACGAGCAGCAGCGTGAAGACGGAGGCGCGCCTGATCGTTTTGTTCATCCCGCTCTGAAGGACGAGCGGGGAACGGCGGATCGTTCCCTCCTGTCCCGATTTCTCATCCGCCGTTCATGAAGCCCGCCTCGTACGCCGCGATGACCGCCTGGGTACGGTCCCGGGTCCCCGTCTTCGCGAGGACGGCCGCCACATGGGTCTTCACCGTGGCGGCCCCGACGCCCATGCGGTCCGCGATCTCCGCGTTGGTGAGCCCGGCCGCCACCAGCCGCAGGACCTCGCTCTCGCGTCCCGTGAGCCGCGCCACCCAGGCCGGCGGCGCGGTCCTCGACCGCCCGTACTCGGTGGCCAGCGCCCGCACCGCCGCCGGGAACAGGAGGGTGTCGCTGTGCGCCACGAGCCGTACGGCCTGGACCAGGGAGTCGGCCTCCGCACGCTTGAGCAGGAACCCGGCCGCTCCGGCGCGCAGTGCCTCGTACACGTAGGCGTCGTTCTCGAAGGTCGTCACCACGACGACGCGGGGCGGCTCCGCCAGGGTCGCCAGGATCTGCTCGGTGGCGCGGATGCCGTCGACCCCGGGCATCCGCACGTCCATGAGGACGACGTCCGGCCCGAGGTCCCGGACGACGGACACGGCCTCGGCGCCCGTGGCCGCCTCACCGACGACCTCCAGGTCGGGTTCGGCGGACAGGATCGCGCGCAGGGCGGTGCGCACCATGCGTTCGTCGTCGGCGAGGACGATCCGGATGGTCATACGGGTCCTTCCAGGGGGAGTCGTACGTGCAGCTGCCACACCCCGTCCACCGGGCCCGCCCGGCTGGTGCCGCCCAGGAGCCGGGCCCGGTCGGCGATGCCGCGCAGCCCGTGCCCGCCCCCGGGGCGCGGGACGCAGGTCCCCGGCGCCGGATTCTCCGCGGTGATGTCCAGCTCGCCGCCGGTGAGGGCGATGCGCAGGGTCAACGGTGTCTCGGGGCCCGCGTGCCTGAGCGCGTTGCTGAGCGCCTCCTGCACGATGCGGTACGCCTCGCGGGAGACGAGCGGAGGCAGCGCCCCGGGGTCCGCCTCCACGGTGGCGGTCACCGGAAGCCCGCCCGCGCGGGTGCGCCGGAGGAGGCCGTCGAGGTCGGCGGCGAGGGTGGGCGCGGGCGAAGGGGCGGTACCGGGGGAGTCGGCGTCCCGCAGCACGCCCAGCACCGCGTCGAGTTCGCCCACCGTGCGCCGCGTGGTGTCCTCGATCGCGGCCAGCGCCTCGCGTACGAACTCCGGGTCGCTGTCCAGCACCCGGCGGGCCGCGGCCGCCTGGAGCGTGACGGCGCTCAGCGCGTGGCCGACGGAGTCGTGGAGCTCACGGGCGAGCCGGTTGCGCACGGCGAGGTCGGCGGCCCGCGACTCGGCGACGGCGAGCCGGTCCTCGGGCGTGGGCCCGAGCAGTGCGGGCGCCCAGTGCGCCAGCAGCGCACCCGCGCCCGCCGCGCACCCGGCGAGGGCCAGCAGCATCGCCACA
This sequence comes from Streptomyces sp. BV286, assembly GCF_019090165.1. Lineage (GTDB taxonomy): Bacteria > Actinomycetota > Actinomycetes > Streptomycetales > Streptomycetaceae > Streptomyces. The sequence goes on along the minus strand of NZ_JAHRIB010000055.1, from coordinate 9,756 downwards.
CCGGCGACCGGGGAGAGGGCCAACGCCCAGGTGTGGTCGAAGAGTTCGGGCAGGTCGAGCTGTGAGCCGCGCAGACCCGCGTAGAGCGGCAGCACGATCAGCACCACCGCGAAGGGCGGCGTCGCGAGGGACATCCCCGCGATCACCGCGCCGAGGCCCAGATGCAGCGTGAACCATGCGGCCGTGCGCCCCTTGGCCTGCCGGGTCCGCGCCGGCCCGTCGGCGAGGCGGTCGCCGTCGACCCCGCACAGGGACCGTACGACGGCCACCGACATCGGCCGGGTCAGCGGGAACACCCCGGTGACCGCGGCGAGGGGCAGCCCGGCGCCGAAGGCTACGAGCTGGTGGGACAGCGAACTGAACAGGTGCGCGGACGTGGTGAACGGCCCGACGAGCAGTTCGCCGACGAAGACGTACGGCATGGCGAGCGCGCCGCCGAGGACCAGATGGATCCACCGTCGGCGCGCCCATTTCCCGAACAGGGCCCGGGCGAGAACGGAGGGGAGCCTCTGCGTCATGCCCACCAGGCTCCCGCACCTCCCGGCAGAACACGTCCTGCCAGACGATGATCCACCTCCACCACAAGGGGGAGGCCTCGGCACCACAACAGCCCACCCGTGCCCTTGACCGGCAACGGGGACCGGCGCGGTCATCCAGGGCGAGGGGACCGGCGCAGCCTCTTGAGGGCCGCGGGGAACGGCCGGTCTTTCAGGGGCGCGGGGCACGGCGCAGTCTTTTAGGGGCGCGGGGAACTGCGCGACCAGCCACGGGAGACCCGCACCGGACAGCCGACCGCAGCCCCGCCGACACACAGGGCGCACCCGGCGCCCACCCCACCGCTCACCCCCGCAGCGTCAGAACGACCTCGTCGATCTCCTCGCCGCGCGCGTTCGCGAACCCCCGGTCCCGCCCGGTCACGACGAACCCGCATTTCTCCAGCACCCGCACCGACCCCGCGTTGTCCGCCGCCGCCCGCGCGTACAGCGGCCGCTCGGGCACGGCGGCGAGCAGCGCCCGCAACGCGGCGGTGGCGATCCCCCGCCCCCAGTAGGCGCGGTCGATCCAGTACGTCACCTCGCGCTCGTCCGGCGGGCCGTACACCGACGCGCTGCCGACGACGTCACCGTCGACAAGGACCGTGCGGATCACGGCGGACGAGGCGCGGTTCCGCTTCCAGTGGGCGTCGAAGGCGTCCCGGTCGGTCGGCTCCTTGGCCGTGAAGGCGGCCATGGACAGGGACTCGGGATCGTTCGTCTGCCGGAAGAACACCGGCAGGTCGCTGTCGTGGACCGCTCGGAGCGCGATCTCCATGTCAGAGCCTCCTGGTGGCGAGCGTCAGCCGGTCCCGCGCGTCGAACAGCGCGTCCTTCACCATCTGCTCGTGCGCCGGCGTCAGCCGCGCCACCGGCACCGAGCAGCTGATCGCGTCCCGCGCGGGCGTCCGGTAGGGGATCGCCACGCCGAAGCAGCGCAGCCCCAGGGTGTTCTCCTCGCGGTCCACCGCGAACCCCTGCTCCCGCACGAGGTTCAGCTCCTCGATGAGCTTCTCCCGGTCGGTGATCGTGTGCTCGGTCAGCGCGGGGAGCGTCTCCGGCAGCAGCTTGCGGACCTGCTCGTCCGTGTGCGTGGCCAGCAGCGCCTTGCCGAGTGACGTCGAGTGCGCGGGCAGCCGGCGCCCCACGCGCGTGAAGGGACGCAGGTAGTGCTGGGACTGGCGGGTGGCGAGGTAGACGACGTTCGTGCCGTCGAGGCGCGCCAGGTGGATGGTCTCCGTCGTGTCGTCGGAGAGCCGGTCCAGCGTCGGCCGGGCCGAGGCGACGACCTCGTCACCGTCGATGTACGACGTGCCGACGAGCAGCGCCCGCACGCCGATGCCGTACCGCGTGCCCGTCGCGTCGGTCTCGACCCAGCCGAGCTCGACAAGAGTGCGCAGCAACATGTAGAGACTGGACTTGGGGTACCCGACGGCCTCCTGCACGGCGGCCAGGGAGTGCATGCCGGGGCGTCCGGCGAAGTACTCGAGCAATTCAACGGTCCGCACCGCGGACTTGACCTGTGCTCCGCCGCCCGTCTCGACTGCCGACATCGCCTTGACCCCCTAGTTGGCCGGGAAATAGTCTCCACAGCATATTCACCACCAGAGACAGCGTTCAGCATATCGAACGCCCCTGGTGAGTGGCACATGTACTGCGGCATTACATCTGGAGGGACCCGCGGTGGCAGCAGCACCAGTCTGGAGTGTCGACCCCCGAACCGGGAAGCAGCGCGAGCAGGTTGCGGTGGAAGCCACAGCCCAGGAGGTGGACGAGGCCGTCCGCGCCGCGCACGCCGCCCGGGGGGCACTCGCCGACCGCACGGTCCGCGCGGCCTTCCTGCGTTCCGCGGCCGACGAGCTCGAAGGCGCCAAGGACCATCTCGTCGAGGCCGGCGACGCGGAGACCGCGCTCGGCCCGGTCCGGCTCACCGGCGAACTCGCCCGCACCTGCTTCCAGCTGCGGGCCTTCGCGGACATCGTCGACGAGGGCGAGTTCCTCGGGGTCGTGATCAACCACCCCGACGACACGGCCACCCCGCCGATCCCGGACCTGCGCCGCTACAAGGTGCCGCTGGGCGTCGTCGCGGTCTACTCGGCCTCGAACTTCCCCTTCGCCTTCTCCGTGGCCGGCGGTGACACCGCGAGCGCGCTCGCGGCGGGCTGCCCGGTCGTCGTCAAGGCGCACCCCGACCACCCGGGCCTGTCCGAGCTGGTCGCCTCCGTGGTGCGCCGGGCCGCCGCCCTGCACGGCATCCCCGACGGCGTCCTCGGCCTGGTCCACGGCTTCGAGGCGGGCGTCGAGCTGGTCAAGCACCCGCTGGTCACGGCCGCCGGCTTCACCGGTTCGGTACGCGGCGGACGGGCCCTCTTCGACGCGGCGGCCGCCCGGCCCGTGCCGATCCCGTTCCACGGTGAGCTGGGGTCGCTGAACCCGGTCGTCATCACCGAGGCCGCGGCCGCCGAGCGCGCCGAGGCGATCGGTACGGGGCTCGCGGGCTCCATGACGCTGGGTGTCGGCCAGTTCTGCGTGAAGCCCGGTCTGGTGCTGGCGCCGGCCGGCGCGGCGGGCGACCGCCTGCTGAAGTCCCTGACGGACGCGGTGAGCGACACCGAGTCGGGTGTCCTCCTCGACCACCGCATGCGCGACAACTTCGTCGCGGGTGTCGCCGAGCGCGCCGGGCTCCCCGGCGTGGAGGCCCCGGTGACGCCGGGTGCGGGCGGTGAGCACACCGTGAGCCCCGGCTTCCTGACGGTTCCCGCGCAGAAGCTGGCCGCCGAGGGCGAGTACGACCTGCTGCTGGAGGAGTGCTTCGGCCCGGTCACCGTGGTCGCGCGCTACGAGGACGAGACCGAGGCGAACGCGGTGCTCGCCCGGCTCCCCGGCAACCTCACCGCGACGGTCCACCTCTCCACGGAGGAGGCCGCGGGCGAGGGGCGTGGCGCGGAGATCCTCGCCGAGCTCACGCCGCTCGCGGGGCGGGTGCTCGTGAACGGCTGGCCGACGGGTGTCGCCGTGGCCGCGGCCCAGCACCACGGCGGGCCGTACCCGGCGACCACGTCCACGTCGACGAGTGTCGGCGGGACCGCCATCGAGCGGTGGCTGCGGCCGGTCGCGTACCAGAACGCCCCCGAGGCGCTGCTGCCGCCGGAGCTGCGGGACGACAACCCGCTGGGGCTGCCGCGGCGTTACGACGGCCGCCTGGAGCGGTAGCGCTCCGCTTTTTACGCTTGGGCCCCGGGCCCGCGGTCGCTTGTGCGGCCGCGGGCCCGTCGTGGCTGGTCGCGCAGTTCCCCGCGCCTCTGAGGGGGCGCCCACCGGCCCCGGGCTCCTGACGGGGCGCCCACCGGCCCCGCGTCCCCTGAAAGGTGCGGGGGTGCGAGGGCGCACCTGACAGACTCGGGCGATGGACGTAAAGATTCCCGAACTTCCCTTCCCCCTCCGCACTTACGGGCCCGACGGACACTGGTCCCACGAGGACGGGGTGCTCAGCGGATGGGCGGGTGCGCGGCAGGACCGGTTCGTGCCGCCCACCGACGAAGGACTGGACCCCGCCTCCGACGCGCCCCGGCTGCTCGGGGCGCCCGAGGGTGACTTCCAGCTCATCGCCCGCGTCACGGTCGGTTTCCGCGGGGCCTTCGACGCGGGCGTGCTGTACGCGCACGTGGGCGAGCGGGCCTGGGCCAAGCTCTGCCTGGAGTACTCCCCGGACGTGCCCACCGTCTGCACGGTCGTCACCCGGGGCCACTCCGACGACGCCAACTCCTTCGCCGTCGAAGGCAGCTCGGTCTGGCTGCGGATGAGCCGCACCGGCCGCGCCTTCGCCTTCCACGCCTCCAGGGACGGCGAGCGCTGGACCTTCGTCCGCCTCTTCACCCTGGGCGACCAGGAGAGCACCGGTGCCGCCCTGGTCGGCTTCATGGCCCAGTCCCCGATGGGCGAGGGCTGCGTGGTCACGTACGACCACATCGAGTTCCGCCCGGACTGGCCGGCGGACCTGCGGGACGGCAGCTGAGCCCCGCTGAGCCCGCGCACGGCGGCGCTCCCTCGGGAGCGCCGCTTCCCCGTGTCTCGGCCGCCCTCGCGGTGCGCCGCGTCCGAGAGGGCGACAGTGCGTCAGCGTCTCATTACCGAATTCTGATCTGCTTTAATCTGAGGGTCTAATTCTGCGCCTATTTGGCGCGGCTTCCCGTATTCTCCTGCCCGCTTTTCGAGACCTTAAACGCCAAGATTTTGCGAACATCGATCCCACAATTCGGGCAGGTCTCGTGGCGATTACACGGCTGTGACGCAATACACAGGGAGTCCGTTTCGTCCGGTATTTTCTGGACAAAGTGGCGGTTTCAACTAGGTCCACGCGCGGCCCGCGCCCGCGTGATAACACATGAACCCCATTCCCGTAACCCCGTTCGGCGATGCAATTTCGACTTTCGCTGGGTAAATTCAATCGACATGACCGCCGCACAAGCTGACCTGCAAGCGGAATTCCTGGAAATGCCAGAAGGGCTGCGGATCGACCGTCCGCACGTGGCGGACGGAGCCGCACTCTGGCGCATAGCCAAGGACTCCGGAACCCTCGACCTGAACTCCTCGTACAGCTACCTCCTGTGGTGCCGTGACTTCGCCGGCACCTCGGCGGTGGCGCGTACGGCCGACGGCGAGCCGGTCGCCTTCGTCACCGGCTACATCCGGCCCGACCGCCCGGGGACCCTCCTCGTCTGGCAGGTGGCCGTCGACGCGGCACAGCGTGGACGCGGTCTCGCCGCGGCACTCCTCGACGGGCTGACCCTCCGGATCGGCCGCGAGCAGGAGCTGACCGGTCTGGAGACCACGATCAGCCCCGGCAACACCGCGTCCGAGCGGCTGTTCACTTCGTACGCGGCGCGCCACGGCGCGACCGTCGAGCGTGAGGTCCTGTTCGACACGGGGCAGTTCCCCGACGGACCGCACGACCCCGAAGTGCTGTACCGCATCGGTCCCCTGTCGATCTGAACCCCCCACGCCTGAGGAGCAACGCCGTGACCATCACCCAGCCCGACCTGAGCGTCTTCGAGACCCTGGAGTCGGAGGTGCGCAGCTACTGCCGCAGCTGGCCCACCGTCTTCGACCGCGCGCAGGGCAGCCGCATGTTCGACGAGGACGGCCACGAGTACCTCGACTTCTTCGCCGGCGCCGGATCACTCAACTACGGGCACAACAACCCCGTACTGAAACGCGCCCTGATCGACTACCTGGAACGCGACGGCGTCACGCACGGTCTCGACATGTCGACGACCGCGAAGCGCAGCTTCCTGGAGTCGTTCCAGAACCTGGTCCTGCGGCCCCGCGACCTGCCCTACAAGGTCATGTTCCCCGGCCCGACCGGCACCAACGCCGTCGAGTCCGCGCTGAAACTGGCCCGGAAGGTCAAGGGCCGCGAGTCCATCGTCTCCTTCACCAACGCCTTCCACGGCATGTCGCTCGGCTCGCTCGCCGTCACCGGCAACGCCTTCAAGCGCGCCGGCGCCGGCATCCCGCTCGTGCACGGCACGCCGATGCCCTTCGACAACTACTTCGAGGGGCAGGTCCCGGACTTCCTCTGGTTCGAGCGGCTCCTGGAGGACCAGGGCTCCGGCCTCAACAAGCCCGCCGCCGTGATCGTCGAGACGGTCCAGGGCGAGGGCGGCATCAACGCCGCCCGTCCCGAGTGGCTGCGTGCCCTCGCCGAGCTGTGCGAGCGCCAGGACATGCTGCTGATCGTCGACGACATCCAGATGGGCTGCGGCCGCACGGGCGCCTTCTTCTCCTTCGAGGAGGCGGGGATCGTGCCCGACATCGTGACCGTCTCCAAGTCCATCAGCGGCTACGGACTGCCCATGTCCCTGTGCCTGTTCAAGCCCGAGCTGGACATCTGGGAGCCGGGCGAGCACAACGGCACGTTCCGCGGCAACAACCCCGCCTTCGTGACGGCCGCCGCAGCCCTGGAGACGTACTGGTCCGACGGGCCCGCCATGGAGAAGCAGACGCGCACCCGTGGCGAGCAGGTCGAGCAGGCGATGATCTCCATCACCGAGGAGAACCTCGCCGACGTCAAGGAGTACCGCGGCCGCGGCCTCGTCTGGGGCCTGGAGTTCCACGACAAGGAGCGCGCGGGCCGGGTGGCCCACCGCGCCTTCGAACTCGGCCTGCTGATCGAGACGTCGGGCCCGGAGAGCGAGGTCGTCAAACTCCTCCCCGCGCTCACCATCACGCCCGACGAACTGGACGAGGGACTGCGCACCCTCGCCCGCGCCGTACGAGAGACGGCCTGAACCAACAGAACCACCAGAACCACCTGAAGCGCCCCAACCGCAGAACAGCCTGAAGGAGGCTTCGCAGCACCGTGATAGTCCGTTCGTTCAAGGAGATCGAAGGCACTGACCGACACGTGAAATCCGCGTCGGGCACCTGGGAGAGCAAGCGCATCGTCCTCGCCAAGGAGAGGGTCGGCTTCTCCGTGCACGAGACGACCCTGTACGCGGGTACGGAGACGTCGATGTGGTACGCGAACCACATCGAGGCCGTCGTCTGTGTGGAGGGCGAAGCCGAACTCACCGACGACGAGACCGGCGAGAAGTACACGATCACGCCGGGAACCATGTACCTCCTCGACGGACACGAGAGGCACACGATGCGGATCAAGGAGGACTTCCGCTGCATCTGTGTCTTCAATCCGCCGGTGACCGGACGGGAGGACCACGACGAGAACGGCGTCTACCCCCTGCTCACCGAACCCGAGGAGGTCTGAACCCGATGACGACGATCACCGACCTGTATCCGAGTCGCGGCGCCAGCGAGGTGTCCGTACCCCGGCAGGACCCCGTGGTGTGGAGCGAGCCCGGCACGCCCGGGCCCATCGCGGGCGCCGATCTGCAGTCGTACGAGCGTGACGGTTTCCTCGCCGTCGAGCAGCTCATCGACGACGACGAGGTCGCGCTCTACCGGGCCGAGCTGGAGCGCATGATCGCCGATCCGGCGGTCCGTGCCGACGAGCGCTCGATCATCGAGCCGCAGTCGCAGGAGATCCGCTCGGTCTTCGAGGTCCACAGGACCAGCGAGATCTTCGCCCAGCTGGTGCGCGACGAGCGTGTGGTGGGCCGCGCCCGGCAGATCCTCGGCTCCGACGTGTACGTGCACCAGTCGCGGATCAACGTCAAGCCCGGCTTCGGCGCGAGCGGCTTCTACTGGCACTCGGACTTCGAGACCTGGCACGCCGAGGACGGCCTGCCGAACATGCGGACGGTGTCCGTGTCGATCGCGCTGACCGAGAACCACGACACCAACGGCGGCCTCATGATCATGCCGGGGTCGCACCACACGTTCCTCGGCTGTTCCGGGGAGACGCCGAAGGACAACTACAAGAAGTCGCTGCAGATGCAGGACGCGGGCACGCCCTCCGACGAGGCGCTCACCAAGTACGCCTCCCAGCACGGCATCAAGCTCTTCACGGGCCGGGCCGGCTCGGCGACCTGGTTCGACTGCAACTGCATGCACGGTTCGGGCGACAACATCACGCCGTTCCCGCGCTCGAACGTCTTCATCGTGTTCAACAGCGTGGAGAACACGGCGGTGGAGCCGTTCGCGGCGCCGGTGCGCCGGCCCGAGTTCATCGGAGCGAGGGACTTCACACCGGTGAAGTGACCGTCGCCCGAGGGCGACCGGCCCGGTGCCCGACTCGCACGAGTCGGACACCGGGCCGGTCGCCTTGCGGCGCGGGGTCTGTCCGGCCCGCCCGTGGGCGGCCGGACATCGCTCGGTCCGAGGCCGGGTGGAAAGGATGCGTACGTGGGAACCGGGAGCCGAAGATGAGTGCCCTCCAGGAGGTCGCGGCCACGCAGGCCCGGCCTGCCGGTACCGACGACCTGCCGTCCGCCGCGCGCGGCGGCCCGGTCGGTCACGCCCTCGCCAGGGTGGCCAGGCTGCACCGCGTCGCGGCGGGCAGGCTGCTGCGCGGGGCCGGGCTCCACCCCGGCCAGGAGTCCGTGATGATGCACCTGTGGGACGTGGGCGCCGTACGCCAGGCGGAGCTGATCAAGGCCGTGGACCTCGACCCGTCGACGGTCACGAAGATGCTCCAGCGTCTGGAGCAGGCCGGACACGTCCGCCGCCGACCCGATCCCAGGGACGGCCGTGCGGTCCTCGTCGAGGCGACGGAGCAGAGCTGCGGGCTGCACGACGAGGTCGCGGGCGCCTGGGCCGGACTGGAGGAGCACACCCTCGCCGGGCTGAACCCCGCCGAGCGCGCACAGCTCGCCCACCTCCTCTCCCGCGTCGAGGCGAACCTGTTTGCGGAGACGGCCGGCTGCCGGGCCCCCGCCGAGGACTGACCGCCGGACCGGTGCCAGGGGAGTGGCGCCTACAGCCAGGCCAGTGACGCCGCCCGCTCCAGGACGTTCCGTACGGCGCTCTCGTCGCCCGCCGCACCCCTGGGCACCCCGGCGGGCGTGTGCCGTCCTCCCACCAGCAGACAGAAGTCCACGACGTCCAGGGTGAGTTCACCCCGGACCGGCTCGTCCTCGGAGCCCAGCACCCGAGGGTCGCCGGCCTCGCCGCCCGTCACCGTGAGCAGCACCGGTGCCGCCGTGGGCCCCAGCGCCAGACCGAGCATGCGCACGGCCAGGCGCACCAGGTGCCCCAGACGGTCCCCGGGCAGCGGCGGCACGGCGATCCCGAGCGCGCGGCCGATGTCGTGCGTGTGGATCCACGTCTCGAAGGCGCGCCCGAGGAAATGGTCGGCCACGGGCAGCCGCACGCCCGTCAACGTCGTGGCGAGCGCGGCCCGTTCGGGATCCCGGGCCTCGGGTGTGGCCAGCAGCGCGGCGGCCCTGGCGGACCACGCAGCCACCGTCTCCCCGGGTGCCCGCGACCGTTCGTACGCGATCACTTCGGTGGTCCGTGTCCGCCAGGCCTCCTCCCACGCCATGTCCCGCGTGACCCGGGAGGCCGGCGTGTGCGTCCGCACACCGAGGAAGCGGGCCAACTGCTCGTCGGCGGCGATGAGATGGCCGACGGTGTCCCGGACGTCCCAGTCGTGCACCACGGGCGTGCCCCATGCTCCCGATGCCTCCACCTCCCGCAGCAGCGCCGCGAGGCCGCCGACCGCGGCCGCGTACGGGGCCGCGTGTGCGGCGACGGGCGGCACGGCGGGCCGGGCCCGCAGAGCGACGGCGAGCACCCCGTCCGGTCCGGCCGGACCGTCCTGTGC
>NZ_JAHRIB010000054.1 GCF_019090165.1 Streptomyces sp. BV286 | reverse complement strand
CCTCACCTCCCCGCGCCCCACAAACAAACCCGCACGACGTACGGCGATACCCCCTGCCCGAAAACACCATGCACTCCAGCAGAGGACCACCCCATGTCACCCCTCCTCGCAGCCGCACCGGCCCCCGAGACACCACCCCACACAGGCGGCCTGCTCCTCCTTCTGGACGGCACCGCGGGCCTGCTGACCGTCGCGGCCCTCGGCATCGTTCTGCTGCTCGTCCTGATCATCAAGGTCAGACTCCAGCCCTTCGTGGCGCTGCTGGCCGTCTCCATAGCCGTCGGCCTCTCGGCCGGGCTCTCCGTCACCGAACTCTTCGGCACCGTCCAGCGCTCGACCTCCGTCTCGATGATCGAGTCGGGCATGGGCGGCATCCTCGGCCATGTCGCGATCATCATCGGCCTCGGCACGATGCTCGGCGCGATCCTGGAGGTGTCGGGCGGCGCGGAAGCCCTCTCGACCCGCCTGCTCAACCTCTTCGGCGAGAAGCGCGCCCCGCTCGCCATGGGCCTGACCGGCCTGATCTTCGGCGTCCCGGTCTTCTTCGACGTCGGCATCTTCGTCCTCGCGCCGATCGTGTACGCCGCCGCCAAGCGCTCCGGCAAGTCGATCCTGCTCTACTGCATGCCCCTGCTCGCGGGCCTGTCGATGACCCACGCCTTCCTGCCGCCGCACCCCGGCCCGGTCGCCGCCGCCGGACTGTTCAAGGTCGACCTCGGCTGGGTCATCCTGATGGGCATCGTCGTCGGCATCCCGGCCGTGCTCGCCGCCTGGGCGTACGCCGCCTGGATCGGCAAGCGCCTCTTCGTCCCCGTACCGCAGGACATGCTCGAAGCGGCGGACGAGGCGAAGGCCGCCGTCGCCGAGGAGCGCGCCGCCCGCCGCGCCGCGGCCCGGTCCACGACCGCCACCGCCACCGCCACCGGAGCCGGAGCCGGAGCCGGAGCCGGAGCCGGAGCCGGAGTTGGAGTTGGAGGCAAGGGTCCGGAGTCCGGCTCGGGAGCGGACAGCGCCCCGGTCGCCCTCGCCGACGCCCCGGACGAGGACCCCGCGGAGCAGCCCGTTCCCCTGGGCACCGTCTTCCTCATCATCGGTACGCCCCTGCTGCTGATCCTCGCCGCGACCTTCTCCTCGATCGCGCTGGACCCCTCGACCCTGCGCTCGGTCATCGAGTTCTTCGGGCACCCCTTCGTCGCGCTCACGATCGCCCTGCTCATGGCCTACTACCTGCTGGGCATCCGGCGCGGCTGGTCCCGCAAGTCCCTGGAGACGGTGTCCACCTCGTCCCTCAAGCCGGTCGGCAACATCCTGCTCGTCGTCGGCGCGGGCGGCGTCTTCGGCGCCGTGCTGAAGGGGTCGGGCATCGCCGACGCGCTCGCCGACACCTTCAACGACGTCGGGCTGCCGGTCATCGTGCTGGCCTGGCTGATCTCCGTCGTCCTGCGGGTCGCGCAGGGATCGGCGACGGTCGCCATCGTCACCACCGCCGGAATCGTCGTCCCGCTCGTCGAGGGCCAGGACCTCTCCCAGGCCCATCTGGCATTGATCATCATGGCGATCTCGGCCGGCTCGATCTTCGCCTCGCACGTCAACGACGGCGGCTTCTGGATCGTCGCCAAGTACTTCGGCATCTCCGAACGCGACACCCTCAAGTCGTGGACGGTCCTGGAGACGGTGCTGTCGGTGGCGGGCTTCGCGATGGCGGCGGCGCTCAGCGTCTTCATCTAGCCGGCGTCCGCGTACGGCCGGGCGTCTGCACGTCTTCATATAGCGGGACGAAGCGGAGCCCGGCTGTTCCTGGCACAGGATCGTCGACCATACTGCCCGCTGTGGAGCAGCGCATAGGACCCAACATCCAGCCCCTGCAAGGCGCCGCGGTCGACCCGGCGTTCGTGCCCGGCATCACGGGCCCGCGCCCCGCCGAGCCCAAGGACGCCGAGCCCAGGGACGCCGACCCGGACGCCGAGACGGCGGCGGCCGCCGAGGAGGCCGCCTCGGAGGAGCCGGCCGCCGGTGAGCGGCCCGCCGCCAAGGTCTCGGTCTCCAAGGACCCGGCCCCCGAAGACCCGGCCTCGAAGGAGGAACCCGGAACGGAGAGCGCGGGCGAGAAGCCCGAGGACGCCGACGAGGCCTCGGGCGAGGAGCCCGCACCCGCGCCGGACGGAGGACCCGTCTTCGAGGCCTCCGACCGCCGCGCGAAGATCGTCGCCGACCACAGCGGCGTACGGCTGCGCCTGGACGACCAGGAGGCCGAGTTCCGCTGGGACGAGATCGGCGCAGTCGAGACCGAATCCCCGCGCTTCGGCAAGCGTTTCACCATCACGGTGCACACGCCCGACCGGCGCTGGTACCCGATCGAGATCGAGGCGACGGCCAGGTCACGCTTCGCGGAGTGGGAGACCCGGCTGGACGAGGTCCTGGACACCTACTTCGAAGACGCCGAAGACGCCGAAGAGGCCGAGGAGAGCGCCCCGTAAGGGCGCGGGGAACTGCGCGACCAGCCACGCCGGCCCCGCAGTTCCCCACACACCTCGGTCACTCACCTGACGGCACACGTGTCATGGCACCCGTGTCACGGCACACGCCTCAACTGCAGTACTGCGCTTCCTTGCCGATGGAGCGGTACATGCAGTCGGCGTTCTCCAGCAGCTGGAGCACCGCGTCCCTGTTCCGGGACGTCTCCCGCTCGATGACCTCGTCGGGCGGGTAGAAGCCGCCCCCGCCACTGGACCCCGGATACATCTCGAAGGTGTAGCCGAAGATCTTCTGACTGCCCCAGAGGTAGTCGTCGATCGAACCGTCGGTGATGTAGAGGTCGCTGGACTGCTCGGGCGTGTAGCCGTTGCTGGCCGCCATCTTGCCGCCGACCGCGGCGAAGGCGTTGCGGTCGTCGGCCGTCATGCCGGTCGTGGTGTTGGCCGTGGTGTAGCCGAAGGGCCACAGCACCAGCTCGCTGTAGGTGTGGAAGTCCACGCCCGCCCTGATCTGCTGCTTGCCGCCGACGACCCGGCTGCGCACGAAGTCGGCGACGACCTTCACCTCGGGCGCCGACTCGGGCGCCGTGCCCCGGTAGGTCTCGGAGGACGTGGACCCCGAGGAGCCGCCGCAGCAGCCCCAGCGGTAGTTCCAGTTGCGGTTCATGTCCGTGCCGACGTACGAACTGCCGGTGTTGGGCTGGCGGTTCTTGCGCCACGAGCGGTACGCGCCGGACGCGATGTCGTACTCGCCGCCGTCCGGGTTGAGGTCCGGGAGGATCCAGATCTCGCGGTTGTTCACCATGTTCGTGACCCGGGAGTCCGAGCCGTAGCCGGCGCCCAACTCGCGCAGCAGGTAGAGCGCCATCTCCACGGTCAGGTGCTCACGCGCGTGCTGGTGGTGGGTGAACAGGACCTCGGGCTCGGCCTCGTCGGTGGCGACGTTGTCGCTGATCTTGATGGCGACGATGTCCCGGCCCTGGTACGACTTCCCGATCACGCGCTTGCTCATGATGCCCGGGTAGGCGGCCAGGCGCTGGTTGATCTCCGTGTTCATCTCGGCGTAGTTGTGATAGCGCGAGTCGGCGGAGGGGAAGTCGAGGATGCCGACGTCCGCGGCGCTCGACCGGTCCGGGGCGGTGCCGAGGGGCGAGACCTCGTAGCCGAGCCGGCGCAGCTTCTTCGCCTGGGCCGCGCGGCCCGAGACGACGACGGTCTCCTCGTCGGCCTCGTCGATGGACACGCCGGTCTGCGCGATGGCCGTACGGGTGGCCGAGGAGCTGCCGTGCACGTGGATCTCGTACTGGCGGATGGTGTCCGTGTCGGAGGCGGGGGCCGCTCCGGGGGCGCCGCTCGCGTCGGTGGTGGCGGCGATGGGCGCCGCGAGGGCCAGGGCGAGGAGGGTGGCGAGGGCGGCGGTGCGTCGGCCGCGTCTGCCGGACGGGACGGTCGTGGCGGAAGCTCCGCCACTACCTCTGCTGCGAAGTCGCATTGATTCTCCTAGTTTCTCCAGAAAATCCGGGATCACCGGAAGTGTGGGGATTGGAGCGGGGGGTGGATCGGTGCGACGTGCCGGGGCGACCGTCGAAAGTGCCGACGGGACCCTGTGTGCGGGTTGTGGCGCTCATCGTGAAGGTCTGGCATGTTCGGGTCAAGGGCAGGCCGGAAGCCGGTGGCGGGAACGGACCGAAACCGCGCCGGCCGCTCGCGCGCGCCCGCGAGGCGGCCGGACACGACACCGCCCTGCTCGGCGCACCCGCGGCGAGGCTCCGCCCGGCGGCATCTCCTCGCTGTGCACATCGGGTGGTGATCGGCGCACGCCCTCTTGTGCCCCGGTCGTCTTTGCGCTTTCTTGATCGGCATGGCGGACACCACGGGCAACGCGGACACCACAGGAAGCCACGGGAGCGGGGAGAGCATCGCGGGCCCCCGCAAATCCAGTTGGAAGTACATCGGGCCGGGCATCGTGGTCGCCGCGACCGGTGTGGGCGCGGGTGACCTCGTCGCCACGCTCATCGCCGGGTCGAACTTCGGCTACACGCTCCTGTGGGCCGCCGTCATCGGCTGCCTCGTCAAGATCTCCCTCGCAGAGGCGGCGGGCCGCTGGCACCTGTCCACCGGCCGGACGCTCTTCGACGGCTGGGCGAGCCTCGGCCGTTGGACCTCGTGGTTCTTCGGCGTGTACGTCGTGGTCTGGGGCTTCGTCTACGGGGCGGCGGCCATGTCCTCGTCGGGCCTGCCCCTGCAGGCGCTGTTCCCGGACGTCATGGACCTCAAGTGGTGGGCCATTCTCACCGGTCTTGTCGGTCTGGTCTTCGTCTGGTTCAACAAGTACGCGGTCTTCGAGAAGGTCATGACCGTCCTCGTGGGCGTCATGTTCGTCGTCACGGTGTACCTCGCGATCCGCGTCACCCCGAACCTCGGCGAGGCGTTCGCCGGCCTGCTGCCGGTCCTGCCCGACGAGAAGGACTCGATCCTCAACACGCTCGGCCTGATCGGCGGCGTCGGAGGCACGATCACGCTCGCCGCGTACGGCTACTGGGTCAACGCGAAGGGCTGGACGAACACCGGCTGGATGAAGGTGATGCGGTTCGACAACCGGGTCGCCTACGCCACCACCGGCATCTTCGTCATCTCCATGCTCTTCGTCGGCGCGGAGATCCTCCACTCGGCCGACATCGCCATCGCGAGCGGCGACAAGGGCCTGATCCAGCTCGGCGACATCCTGGCGGACGAGTACGGCACGGCGACCGCCAAGTTCTTCCTCATCGGCTTCTTCGCCACGTCGTTCACGTCGCTCATCGGTGTCTGGCACGGCGTGAGCCTGATGTTCGCGGACTTCGTGGAGCGCTACCGCCGCGGCCGGGCCGCCGGCTCGCCGGAGGCGAAGGACGGCCGCGGCGGAAACGCGGCCCCGGGGGAGCGGCCCGCCTCGGGCGAGGAGGTGGCGTCCGGCACCCACGAGAGGTCCTGGCCCTTCCGCGCCTACCTGCTGTGGCTGACCTTCCCGCCCATGGTCCTGCTCTTCCAGGGCCAGCCCTTCCGCCTGATCATCCTGTACGGGGTGCTGGGCGCGGCCTTCCTCCCGTTCCTCGCCCTGACCCTGGTCTGGCTCCTCAACTCCTCACGCACCCCGGCCGAGTGGCGCAACGGCCTCCTCAGCAACGCCATGCTGACGATCGCGGGCCTGCTCTTCGTCGTCCTGTGCGTGAAGCAGGTCTGGGACCAGCCCTGGGCGGAGTTCTTCTGATCCCGCCGTCACCCCGGAGCGGGACCGGGTCCGGTGCCGCTCCGGGGTGACGCGCCGCCCTACGGCAGCCCGTGCACGTGCGGCCCCACCGCGTTCGACCACGCGTTGCCCGCGGTGGCGTCCCAGTTCGTCGACCAGGTCATCGCGCCCCGCAGGTCCGGGTAGGTCCTCGACGGCTTGAACGACCCGCAGTTCGTGCCCCTGGCCAGGCAGTCCAGGGCGTTGTTCACGATCGACGGGGAGACGTATCCGCTGCCCGCGCCGCGCGTCGACGCGGGGACGCCGAGGCCCACCTGGGACGGGGCGAGGCCGCCCTCCAGCTGGATGCAGGCGAGGGCCGTCAGGAAGTCCACCGAGCCCTGCGAGTACACCTTGCCGTCGCAGCCGAGCATCGAACCGCTGTTGTAGTACTGCATGTTGACGACCGTGAGGATGTCCTTGACGTTCAGGGCCGTCTGGAAGTACGCGTTCGACGTCGACTGCATGTCGATCGTCTGCGGGGCCATCGTGATGATCAGCGAGGAGCCCGCCTTCGAGGACAGGGACCGCAGCGCCTGCGTCATGTACGTGGCGTTGAGGCCGTTCTCCAGGTCGATGTCGACGCCGTCGAAGCCGTACGTCTGCATCAGCGAGTGGACGGAGTTCGCGAAGTTCGCCGCCGAGGCGGAGTCGTTCACCGCGACCGTGCCGCGCTCGCCGCCGATGGAGATGATGACCTTCTTGCCCGCGGCCTGCTTGGCGCGGACGTCCGCCTTGAACTGGTCGACCGTGTAGCCGTTCAGCCCCGCCGAGTCGAGGGTGAAGGTCACCGCGCCGGGAGTGGCCGTGGCGTCGGCGAAGGACACCGCGATGATGTCGTACTGGGAGGGGACGTCGGAGATCTTCTGGACGGCCGCGCCGTTGTTGAAGTTCTGCCAGTAGCCGGTCACCGCGTGCTTGGGCAGGGTGCCCCCGCCGCCGGAGGACGCCTTGGTCGTCCCGGTGACCGTCGCCGATCTCGCGGACTCACCCGCCGTGTTCGTCGCGGTGACCTGGAAGGGGTACGAGGTGGAGGCGGCCAGGCCGGTGACGGTCGCCGAGGTGCCGCTCACCGCGAGGACCTTCGTACCGCCCCGGTAGACGTTGTAGCCGCTCGCGCCCGACACCGTGTTCCAGGCGAGGGAGACGGACGAGGAGGTCGTGGACGCCACGTTCAGACCGGCCGGCGTGGACGGGACGACCGGGTCGGGGTCGCCGCCTCCGCCCCCGTCGGGCCCGAACACGGACACGTCGTCGGCGAAGTACGCCGCCTGCCCGTACCAGCCGTGCGTGTAGACGGTCACGGACGTCGTGTTCGCGCCCGTCGTGAAGGACGTCGTCAGCTGCTTCCAGGACGAGGAGTCCGGCGTCCAGGCCGACACGTCCGTCGTGCCCGTGCCGCTCGCGCCGAGGTACGCGTACCCGCCCCGCACCCACGCGCTCAGCGTGTACGTCGAGTTGGCCTTCACCGCCACGGTCTGGCTGCACCGGGCGTTGTCCTGCCCGGCCGGCGTGGCCTTCAGGGCGGCGGCGCCCGCGTGCACAGGCGAGGAGACGGTGGCACCGCTGCCCGCCGAGCAGGTCCAGTGGGAGAGCCCGGACTCGTAACCGGCGTTCCTGGTGTTGTTGACGTCCGCGGCCGAGGCCTGGCCGGCGCCGGCCAGGGAGAGGGCGGACGCGGCGAGCACGGCGGCGAGTGCACCCGCCCATGTCCTTCTGCGTCTGGGCATGCCTGGTACGCGGTCCACTGGGGCCTCCGGTGGGGGAGTGGGGGTGAGGAGGGGTGAAGAGGGACGAGCACGGTGGCCACCGCAGGACGTCCAAACTGGTCCAGACCAATCGGGTTGTCAAGACCTTTGACGAGCTCAACGCCCCTGTCGGACCGCTCAGTTGGGGCATATGCGTCTCACTCTGTGTGGATCACGTGGGCACCTTGTGTGAATTGATCTCAAGGATCCGGTGTTGGGCGGCGCATGCCGTGGATAAGGTGCAGTTGCGGAGGGGTTCCATCGTGGCGATGTGTGTCCGTCCGTGAGGTTTTCATGGCGAAATAGGGGCGATCTGAGGCGGTGGCCGACCACCCCGCCGCAGTGAACGGGGTGGTGTGCAGCGTGCCGACCGCGATAGCCGTCACCAGTTCCGACCTGGTGCTCCCACCGCACGACCGGCAGACGCCGCCCGCCGCCGTCCAGCCCCTCGACACCCTCGAAAGCTCCCTCACCGGGATGCACGCGCTCATCGAGCAGCACGGGTACGTGATCGCGCTGTACCCGGCCTCCACGCGGGGTGACGTCACCCGGCGGCTGCACGCCGTGCGGTCCGTCCTGGAGAGCGACCGCATCGCGCTGCTCGGACTCGACCTGCCGCCCCTCGGAATCGCCCTGCTCGCCCAGCAGTTGCGGCAGCTCTCCGTCTGCGACTTCAGTCCCGGCGTCCTCGCCTCCTCGGCGCGGCTGCTCGCCCACTACATCTACGCGGGCGCCCAGCTGAACTCGGTCGCCAAGCTCGACCGGGTCCCGGTGTCCCTGAAGTCGCACGCCAAGTCGTGGGTGCCGGGCGCCCAGTTCGCCGTACTGGCCACCCCGCGGCCCCAGCTGGTACGCGTCGGCCAGGAGGAGCTCACCGGGCCCGAGTTCGGGACGCGGATGCTCGTCGCGCCCGGGCAGCTGCCCGCCGAGTGGGTCACCGGGACGCTCGCTCCCGCCTGGCGCGTGCAGAGCGTCGCGACCGTACCGCTGCCCGCCGAGTCGACCCGCTGGTGGGGCACGGGAAAGACCGTCGAGTTCGCCGCGGGCCTCCACGACGTGTCCGTGCTGTACCAACTCGTCTCGTCCGTGCGGCGCGAGGAGTGCCACTGGTGCGGGCTGGAGCTCATCGGCGACCGCTGCGGCTTCTGCGCGGCCCCCTTGCCGTCACCCTCGTCACGGGAGCTTTCGACGGCCACCGGGCGGGCAGCCTCTTCGGTACGCGCCCTGCCCCGAGGGGCCACGTGAGTCACAACATGTCCTGCACGTACACGTGAATAACGGTGCACAACAGGCACGTTGAACGAGTTACGAGGCACGCAGTACCCCGCACGACCGCCAGGCCCCGCCGTCCTCCCGCTTCCCCGATCGAGGTTGTCCGCGTCATGCTGCATCACCCCGGGGGGCGACCCCCGGACCCCCAGCAGAACAGCAGGCCAGCGCAAGTACTCGGAACCGCCCCACGAGGTGAGATGTAGTGAACTCACGCCAGCGCCGCGGCGTCATCCTGCTGGTCCTCTCGGTCCTGTGCGCCGTGGGCGCCTTCGCCGGAGTGCTGTCGGTGATCCGCGACGTGAAGTCGAAGGTCGGCCCCGAGGTCACGGCGTACCGGCTGAAGGACGACATCGCGCCCTACAAGGAGCTGTCGGCCGACCAGTTCGAGAAGGTCTCCATGCCCGAGCGGTGGCTCTCGTCCACCGCGGTCACCAGGCTCTCCGAGGTGCGCGGCAAGATCGCCGTCACGCAGCTGAAGAAGGGCTCGCTGCTCCAGAGCGACATGATCGTCGACCGGCCCGCGCTGGAGGCCGGCCAGCAGGAGATCGCGATCCTGATCGACGCGGCGACCGGTGTGGCGGGCAAGATCAACCCGGGTTCGCGGGTCAACATCTACGCCACGTTCAAGGACGAGCGTGACAACGGCAAGGACCAGTCGAAGGTCATCGTGGAGAACGCCCGCGTCATCGACGTCGGCAAGCTGACCGCGCTCGACCCCGGCCAGTCCAGCAACGACCGCCGCCGCACCGCGAGCGAGGCCGTCCCCATCACGTTCGCCCTCGACACCGCCGACGCCCAGCGCGTCGCGTACGCCGAGTCGTTCGCCGAGCACGTCCGCCTCGCCCTCCTCGCTGACGGCTCCGACGCCACCGTCGCCCCCGGCGACCGCTCGTACACCCTCGACGAGGACAAGTAGGAGGCCGTGATGCGCTCAGCCCCCACGAAGTCGTCCCACACGAGGACCTGCCGATGACCGTCCGCATCCTGCCCGCCGTCGGCGACATCGACTCGGCCCGCGCCCTCAGCACGCTCCTGAGCCAGCTCGCCGACGCCGAACCGGCCCCGCCGGTCGCCGACACCACGGCCCTGCTGGACACCCTGGCCCGGCTGGCCGCGGAATCCCTGGACGAACTGCCCGAGGTCGTCCTGGTCCACGAACGCGTCGGACCGGTCCCCGCACTCGACGTCATCCGCGACCTGGTGCTGCGCTTCCCGGCCGTCGGCGTCGTCCTCATCACCGCCGACACCAGCACGAGCGTGCTGACCGCCGCGATGGACTCCGGCGCACGCGGCATCGTCGGCCTGCCCCTCGGCTACGACGCCCTCGCCGAACGCGTCCAGGCCGCCGCCGCCTGGTCCACCGGCATGCGGCGCCACCTGGGCAGCAGCACCCCCGAGCTGTACGCGGGACCCGGCGGCACGGTCGTCACGGTGACCGGCGCGAAGGGCGGCGTCGGCGCCACGGTCACGGCCGTCCAACTCGCCCTCGCGGCACAGGCGTCGGGCCGCTCCGTGGCCCTGCTCGACCTGGACCTCCAGTCCGGTGACGTGGCCTCCTACCTGGACGTGCAGTTCCGCCGCTCCATCGCCGACCTCGCCGCGATCAGCGACATCAACCCGCGGGTCCTCCAGGACGCCGTCTTCACCCACGACACCGGGCTCGGGCTGCTCCTAGCCCCTGCCGAGGGCGAGCGCGGCGAGGAGATCACCGACCGGGTGGCCCGGCAGGTCCTCGGCGCCCTGCGCTCCCGCTACGACGTCGTGGTCGTCGACTGCGGCGCCCAGCTGAACGCGGCGAACGCCGCCGCCGTCGAACTCGCCGACCAGGCACTGCTGCTGGTCACCCCCGACGTCGTCGCCGTCCGCGCCGCCAAGCGCATGGTCCGCATGTGGGACCGCCTCCAGATCCGCAAGGCCGAGGAGACCCGCACGGTCGTCAACCGCTTCGCCCGCGGTACGGAGATACAGCCCTCCCTGGTCGAACGCGTCACCGGCACCAAGGTCGCCCGCGCCACGGTCCCCGCCGCCTTCAAGGAACTCCAGTCCGTCGTGGACGCGGGCCGCATGCAGGACCTGGACGCCCGCTCGACGGTCAAGCAGGCACTGTGGGCCCTGGCGGGCGAACTGGGCCTGGTGGCCGAGCAGCCCGCCGGGGGCGGCGGCCGTCGCCGCAGGTCCTCCTCGGACAAGGGCGCTCTCGCCCTGCGCCGCAAGGGAGGCGACCGGGGCGCGGTCACCCTGGAGTTCGCGGGCATGTTCCCGATCCTGCTGGTCGTGATGACGATCCTGTGGCAGTGCGTCCTGTACGGCTACACGTACTCCCTTGCCGGGAACGCGGCGGACGAGGCGGCGCGGGCGGCGACTGCGGCGTACGCGGTCGACGGCGATGTCGGGGGAGCCTGCGACGCCGCCGGAGGGGAGAACCTGCCGGGCGCCTGGGACGACGCCCAGATCGGCTGCGCCCCGGCCGGGCCGGTCATGAAGGCCACCGTCACCGCCCAGGTACCCCTGTTCTTCCCTGGCTTCGACGCGGGCTGGACGGTCGAGGGCACGGCAGGAGCCGCACTGGAGGGGGACGACTGATGAAGCGGCTGGTGAAGCGGCTCCTGAAGCGGCCGCGCGACGACCGGGGCGTCTCCATGCTGGAGTTCGCCGGTTTCCTGCCCGTTCTCCTCGTCATCGGGATGGCGGCCATCCAGCTCGGCCTGATCGGCTACGGCATCAACCAGGCCGGTTCGGCGGCGCGGGCCGCGGCGCGGGCCGCCTCACAGGGCGAGAGCGGCGCCGCGGCCGGGCAGGCCGCGGTGAGCGGATGGCTCAACCCGAACGTATCGGCTGCCGAGGGCACCGACCTGACCACCGCGACGGTCACGCTCCAGGTGCCCGCCGTCATCCCCCTCCTGCCGAGCGTGACCGTGGAACGCCACGCCACGATGCCCACCGACGACTGACGGAGACACCGACCGGGACCGAACCACCGGGACCGCACGACCGAGAGACCGAGACACCGAGAGGAGGCGACCCCATGAGCCTGCGAGCCCGTATCGCCGCACCCGAAGAGAGCGGAGCCGGCCGCGAGGACGGCCACCTCGTCGCCATATACCGCGCCAAACTGCTCGAAGAGATCGACCTCGCGGAGATGTCGAGCCTCGCGGCGGCCGAGCGCCGCATACGCCTGGAGCGCGTGCTCGGGCACATCATCAGCCGCGAGGGCCCGGTCCTGTCGACCGCCGAACGCTCCCAGCTGATCCGCCGGGTCGTGGACGAGGCCCTGGGCCTCGGCGTCCTCGAACCCCTCCTCGCCGACGCGTCGATCACCGAGATCATGGTCAACGGCCCGGACTCCATCTTCGTGGAGCGCGCCGGACGCGTGGAGCAGCTCCCGCTCCGGTTCGCCTCGAACGAGCAGCTGATGCAGACCATCGAGCGCATCGTCTCCACGGTCAACCGCCGTGTGGACGAGTCGAACCCGATGGTGGACGCCCGCCTGCCCACCGGCGAGCGCGTCAACGTCATCATCCCGCCGCTCGCCCTCACCGGCC
The DNA here is from genome assembly GCF_019090165.1 of Streptomyces sp. BV286. Taxonomy (GTDB): domain Bacteria; phylum Actinomycetota; class Actinomycetes; order Streptomycetales; family Streptomycetaceae; genus Streptomyces. The sequence goes on along the minus strand of NZ_JAHRIB010000054.1, from coordinate 23,631 downwards.
CCACCCTCACGATCCGCCGCTTCCCGCGCGCCTACACCCTCCCGGAACTGATCGGCCTCGGCTCGCTCGACGAGCAGATGCTGATGCTGCTCGCCGCGTTCGTCCGCGCCCGCTTCAACGTCATCGTCAGCGGCGGTACGGGCTCCGGCAAGACCACGCTCCTGAACGCCCTCTCCGGCCTGGTCCCGTCCCACGAGCGCATCATCACCATCGAGGACTCCGCGGAACTGCAGCTCCAGCAGGAGCACGTCATCCGCCTGGAGTCCCGCCCGCCGAACGTGGAGGGCAAGGGCCAGATCACCATCCGCGACCTGGTCCGCAACTCCCTGCGCATGCGCCCCGACCGCATCATCGTCGGTGAGGTCCGCGGCGGCGAGACCCTCGACATGCTCCAGGCCATGTCGACGGGCCACGACGGCTCCCTCGCCACCGTCCACTCGAACTCCGCCGAGGACGCCCTGATGCGGCTCCAGACCCTCGGCTCGATGTCCGAGGTGCAGATCCCCTTCGAGGCGCTCAAGGACCAGATCAACTCCGCGGTGGACGTGGTCGTCCAGCTCACCCGGCACGCCGACGGCTCCCGCAAGGTCACCGAGATCGCCCTGCTGGTCTCGCACGGCCGCGAACAGTTCCGCATCGTCCCGGTCACCCGCTTCGTGGCTCGCCCGACCGGCCCCGACCGCGTCGTCCACGGCCACTTCGAACACCTGCCGCTGCCCCGCTCGGTCGCGGAGAAGCTGTTCGTCGCGGGCGAACCGCTGCCGCCCGCCTTCGGGGTGGCGGAGGCGATCGACGTCCTCAACACCCGCCAGGCCATCGGATGACGCCGACCGGCCGGGCCACCACCGGACACACGAGAGAGAGGAGCGAGCCGTGAACAACGCCGTCCCCCTCGCCCTCGGCGCCACCATGCTGTGCGGCACGCTCGCCGTGGCGGGCATCCACACGTACGCGTCCGGCCGCGCCCAGCGCCAGGACCTCGTCGACCGCCTCTCCGGCGGCCCCCTGCGCACCGCCGCGGGCCGCGCCCGCCGCTTCGCCGCCGTCGACCGCAGACTGCGCCGCACCCGCCTGGGCCGCACCATCCAGCTGCGGCTCTCGGCGACGGGACTGGACCTGACGGCGGGCGAGTTCTTCACGTACGTCGCCGTCGTGGTCGTCGCGCTGTGGCTGATCGCGGCCGCCGCCCTGGCGCCCTTCTTCGGACCCATCGCGGGCCTCGTCGGCGTGTGGAGCGCCGCGATCTTCCTCAACTGGCAGCGCCAGAAACGTATCGAGGCGTTCATCAACCAGCTCCCGGACGTGGCCCGCCTGCTGGCCAACGCGGCAGCGGCCGGCCTCGCCCTGCGCACCGCCCTCGCCATGGCGGCGGAGGAACTGGAAGCGCCCGCCGGTGAGGAACTGGCCCGTGTGGCCGACCAGTTGACACTGGGCCGCTCGGTCGACGACACCCTCGGTGAGCTGGCCGAACGTCTCCCGTCCCGCGAGCTCGTCGTCCTCGTCACCACCCTGGTCCTCTCCAACAAGGCGGGCGGTTCTGTCGTCAACTCCCTGCGGAACCTGACCCAGACCCTGGAGGACCGCAAGGAGACCCGTCGTGAGGTCCGCACGATGCTCTCCGAGGTCAACGCGACGGCGTTCACGGTCCCGCTCCTCGGCCTCGGCTCGCTCCTCCTCATCAACTCCTCGAACGAGGGCGCCCTCGCCAAGGTGACCGGCTCCCCGCTCGGCCAGACCCTGGTGCTGATCTCCATGGGGCTCTACACGATCGGTTTCTTCGTCATCCGCCGCCTCGGCAGGATCGAAGTATGAGGAGGGGATCACGGTGCTCGCTCTGCTGCTCGCCGCACTGATGGGCCTCGCGGTCGCAGGCATCCTTCTGGGCGTCCGCATGTACCGCGCGGAGGCCAAGCTCCCCGGCGACATGGCGCTCGCCCTGGAGGTCGGCGCGACCCGGGTCTCCACGGCGGACTCGGCCGTCGACCGCCTCGGCATGCGCTTCGCCCCGCTCGTGCTGCGCCTGATGGGCCCGCGCCGCGTGGACGCCAAGCGCCGCCGCATCGACATGGCGGGCAACCCGGGCGGCCTGACCCTGAACCGCTACGCGGCCCGCCGGGCGGTGTACGGCGTCTTCGGCGTCCTGCTCTTCCTGATCTTCCTCACCAACGGACGGCTCCTCTTCGCCCTGATGGCCCTCGGCTTCGGCCTGCTGGCCGCCGACGCCCTGATCTGGCAGGCGATCCGCGAACGCAAGGAGGTCATCGACCGCACCCTCCCCGACTTCCTGGACGTCCTGGCGGTCGTGGTGTCGGCGGGTCTCGGCTTCCGTCAGGCCCTGGACCGCGTCGCCGACCACTACGAGGGCCCGTGGGCGGACGAACTGCGCATCACCCTGCGCCAGATGGACATGGGCGTCAGCCGCCGCCAGGCGTTCGACGAGCTGCGCAGGCGCAACTCCTCCGAGCAGGTGGCCCAGTTCGTCTCGGCACTGCAGCAGGGCGAGGAGCTGGGCTCCCCGATCGCCGACACCCTCATCCAGCTCGCCACGGACATGCGCCGCACCGACGCCCAGAACTCCCGCCGCCGGGCCGCGAAGACGATCCCCAAGGCGACGATGGTCACCCTGGTGTTCATGCTCCCGGCCACGATGATCCTCATCGCCACGGGAATGTTCCTGGGCTCGGGCACGAACTTCGGCTCAGTCCTGGGGCGTTGACATGACGGCCGGCTGGAATCGACGGCGGCGGGTGGAGCCCTCCTTCGAGGGGGGCCGTCAGGGGCGCGGGGAACCGCGCGACCAGCCACGACGGACCGGCAGCCGACGAACAACCCTCCCCGGCGGCTCCGCCAAGTGGGCCACAGGCTACTTCGCGGACGACGCGGCAGCACCCGGCAGCCTCCGCCTCCAGCTCAACGCCCTCCAGGCCCTGTGCCGCCAGGCGTTCGCGGTACGCCTCACCCTGATCGCGATCGGCGCGCCCTTCGCGACCGCCAACGCGACCGACGGCCTGCCCCGGCACGCCGTCCTCACAGCCGCGGTCCTGGGCGTGATGGGCTCGTACGCCATGCTCAGGGACTGGGACCGTTTCGCCCCGCGCCTTCTGGCCCACCCCACCCTCATGGCGGTGGACCTGGTCTTCGGCGCGGTACTCCTGCTGACCGCGTCCCCGGCCTCCCCGCTCGCGTACGCGGCCGTCTGCACGCCGCTCCTGGCGGGCCTGCTGTACGGCTGGCGCGGCTCCGGAGTCTTCACGGGCCTCCAACTGGTGGTCCTGCTAACGGTGTTCAGGGCGTGGGAACAGCGTCCGGGCGCCGGTGCCAGCACCCTGCTGATCGCGGGCTTCTGCGTCGCCGCGGGCATCATCGGCGTCACCCTGCGCAATCTGATGTTCCGCTTCGGCACGGCGAGTCAGGCCCTCGCGGAGGCGAACTCCCGCCTGGCCGTCGCGGAGGCCGTCGAGTCCGAGCGGGCGCGCCTGGCCCGGGAGATGCACGACTCCGTGGCGAAGACCCTGCACGGTCTCGCGCTGGCGGCAGAGGCCCTGGCGGTGGCGGCGGACCGCGACACCGACCCCCGCGCGCTCAAGTCCCAGGCCGCGGCGGTTGCGGGCGCGGCACGCCGGGCGGCGGCGGAGTCCCGTGACCTGCTGACCGACCTGCGGGACCACACCACCCTGTCGAGCCCGCCCGCGGACCTGACGACGGAACTGGCGTCCAGGGTCGCGGACTTCGAGTCCCGTACGGGCATCAGGGCGACCTTCACCCACCGGCCCGCCCCGACCCCGGCCCCCGGGACCACCACTCCGACCCCGGCCCCGACCGCGACCCCGACACCGGCCTGCGAGGCCGCCACACCAGTTCCCGCGCTCCCTACCGGGGCGCCCCGACAACTCCTTGCGATCGTGTCGGAGGCCCTGGAGAACGCACACCGTCACGCGGGAGCGACCCGTGTGGACGTGACTCTCGACGCCTCGCACCCTGTCCTGAGCCTGACCGTGCGGGACGACGGCGCCGGCAGCGCCGTGTCCCTCGACGACGTACAAGTCCTGGCGAGATCCGGCCACTTCGGTCTGCTGGGAATGCTGGAGCGCGCGGCGTCCGTGGGCGCGTACCTGCACCTGCGCCCAGCCGAGCACGGAGGCACGGAGGTCACGGTGGACCTCCCGCCCGCCTCCCCCTTGCCCGCACCTTCCTCTCACACTCCTCAAGAGGAGGCCGCACATGCCTGAACAGGCACTTTCCGGCCCGCCCCTGCGAGTGCTCGTGGCCGACGACAACCCGGTCGTCCGGGCCGGCCTCGCGGCCCTGCTCGACGCCCACCCCGGCATCCGGGTCGTGGCCCAGGCGTCCAACGGCGCGGAAGCGGTCGCGGCCGCGACCCTGCACCGCCCCGACGTGATCCTGCTCGACGTGCGCATGCCCGGCACGGACGGCCTGACCGCGCTGCCCCCGCTGGCCCGGCTCGCTCCCGTGATGATGCTGACGTACAGCCGCGAACCCGAGGTGGTGGCCGAGGCGTTGCGTCTGGGTGCCGTCGGGTATCTGGTCCACGGCGAGTTCACGACCCCCGAACTGATCACCGCCGTGCGGGACTTGCATGCCGGAATGGCCACTTTCACATCCTCCGCCGCCGATGTGTCGGATTCGCTCGGTGTTTCGTACGAACCGAACCAAAGCTCTTCGCATCTGCAATCAGTTGTGGCACAGTCGTCGGAGGCTCGACCTGTCCATGCGGCGGGGCTCCACCGCCGCGGCCGCAACCGACGCGATTTCGGTCTGAGTTCACGGGAGGTGGAGGTCATGGATCTCATCGCGGCCGGCATGAGCAACCAGCAGATCGCCGCCACGTGCTTCATCAGCGAGAAGACGGTCAAGAACCACATCAACCGCATCTTCGCAAAGCTGCACGCTTCCACGCGCAGCGAAGCGATAGCCCACTGGCTGGGCACGGCCCACGGGGGGTGGAACCGGTGACTCCGACCACGGGAAGTTGGGCCCCTGGACCCACCCGTAGTAGGCGGGTTCTCACGTACGGTGCGCGGGACGGTAGTGGTTTTGGGTGGGAGGGAAGGGATCACTGTGACCAAGAACCTGGAGCCGGAGACGTCCATGGGGGCGCCCCGAGCGGTTCGAGGGTGGGTCCGGACCGTGGCCTCCCGGATGTGGGGACGGGAGCGGGACGCGGGAGCGGGCTTCGTGGAGTACGCGGGGCTGATGATCCTGATCGCCGGGATCTTCACGCTGATCGACGGCCTCGGTCTCGACGGTCTGATCTCCGGCGCGATCCTGGACGCGGTGACGCAGGTCGTCGGCGGCTGAGCTCTGTACGTCTGCGCGAAGACCGGGGGTCGACCCTCCCCATCTACATCTGGCTGACGGGAATCCTGCTCTTCGCCGCATTCGCGTTCTTCGCGTTCGCTCAAGCGGCGTCCGCCCGCAACGGTGCGCAATCTGCGGCGGACGCCGCCGCGTTGGCGGCTGCACAGGATGCCCGTGACGAGCTGATGGAAGGCCTCGGGGGCGCCATCGGAACGGACGACCAGTGGCTGGACTGGCTCGACGGTGACAAGTTCGAGGGCGCCGGGGCCACGGCCGCGGCCCAGCAACTGGCCGCCGAGAACGACTCAACCGTCCAGGGCGGTGCCCAACCAGCCACCATCAACGCGCTGCCCGGATTCCGGGTGGCCGTCGAAACGAACTACACGGTGGGCGACTCGATCATCCCTGGCACCGAGACAAAACATGCCAAGGCTGACGCCGTTGCCGTCATCGAACCCCGGTGTGACTTCGACCTCGACGCCGATCCCACGAAACTCGTCACACTGGACTGTGACGGCGAATCCGTGGACATCGACCCCGAAGATTTCGATTTGGACGACCTTCCCGACGCGTCCGTGCTGTTCACTGTGCAACTGGCCGAGTGAGAGGAAGTCGTACCGATGAACGTTCGGCGCACCACGAAGGGCCGCACGGTACTGACCGCGGTGGCGATCACGACTGGGCTGGTCCTCGCGGTGGCCGGTTGCGGCGGGGGTGGCGACGACGACAAGGGTTCGGACAAGAACACGTCGTCCTCGACACCGACCAAGAGCAGCGGGGGCGACGACAAGCAGGAGTCCCAGGCGCCTCCCGCCCAGCAGATCCTGGCTGAGGTGAAGGCAGGCGGCCTGACGGTGGCGGTCACATCGGCCACCCGTGACGAGGGCGGCTTCGTCACCGTCGAAGGGACGGTGACCAACGGCAGCGGAAAGTCGTGGGTTGCCGCTGACTGGAGGGGCGACGAACGGGAACTGGCCGGGAACGGCGGTTCCATGGCGGGCGCCAGCGTGGTCGACCAGGCCGGAAAGAAGAAGTACCTCGTCCTGCGGGACACGGAGGGGCGCTGCCTCTGCACCCGCTTCACCGGCGGCCTCCAGTCGGGCGAGACGACCGAATGGTTCGCCCAATTCCCCGCCCCGCCCGAAGACACCAAGAAGGTCTCCTTCCAGGTGGGCTCCATGCCGCCCGCCTCGGTCGAACTCTCCGAGGGCGAGTAGCCATGTCCCTCAGCCTCCGTGCCACGTCGGTCACCCTCACCGCCCTCACCACGCTCGTCTTCATGACTCCGCTGACCTCGGCCCATGCGGACGACGAGGACCCCAGCGCCCCGCCGGGCAGCGTCACCACGTCGCCGCCCCCGGAGGTCGACGCGAACAGCCCGGGGCTGAAGCTCGCCGACGGCGCCACGCTCGCCTCCGCGAAGGTGCTGGACATCAAGTCGGTCGTCGAGGACCTCGGCGGCGAGGAACGCCGCGAGGACACGAACGAGGACGTGACGTTCGCCCTCCAGGCCGAGGTCCTCTTCCCGAAGGACAGCTCGAAACTCAACCCGGAGTCACGCTCCCGCATCGCGGCGATCGCGGCCGAGATCAAGTCCCAGAAGGCCACGAACGTCCGCGTCTTCGGCTTCACCGACAACCTCGGCTCGTACGCCCATGGCCTCACGCTCTCCAAGAAGCGCGCGGAAGCCGTCCACGAGGAGCTCGCCGCCGGTGTCGGAGGGGCCAACGTCACCTTCGTGGTGCGCGGCTACAGCGAGGACTACCCCATCGCCGACAACACCTCGGAACAGGGCCGCCGCAAGAACCGCCGCGTGGAGGTGACGTTCCCGAAGGAGGCGTGAGCCGTCTGCGACGCAAGCCGACGCGACGGCCGCCCGGCCGTTCTCAGACCCCCACGGCGCGGACGCTCTCTCCGCATAGTTTGTTCATGTCGTCCACATCGGAGGTGACGACGATGCGAGGGCCGGCGTAGCCGAGGGCGGTAGCCGCCACGACGGAGTCGATCGCGTATTTGTGGCCGTGCAGGCCGGAGTTCCGTAGGAGACCGATGGCACGCCAGGTGACGGCATCCGTTACAGGCAGGACCTCCAGCCGGGACACGTGCCAGCGGAGGCGGTCCATGCTGACCTTGGAATGCCACGCTTCGATCAACGTCAGATTGCTCAGAGCGACAAGTGTGTCCTTGGCCTGGGCGGTACGGACCAACCCTGTGACGCGCGGGTCGTTGGCCATGAACCTACTCAGCCCCTCGCTGTCGAGAAGCAGCACCCCATGGCTCAACTGGCCTTGTGTGCGCGCCATTCCGAGTCCACGTTCCTTTCGTGGTCTTCAGGGACACGCTCGTTCGCGGCCATGGCTTCGGCCTCGCGGAAGATCTCGGTGGCCCATTCCTGGGTCTCGGGGGCGGGCGGACCGATCTCCGCCTCCTTCTCCTGAAGTAGTTCTTCAAGCAGGTCCCGCTGTATCTGCCGCTCCACCGCGGCGCTGACGTACGCCGAGAAGCCGCGCGCACCCACCCGGGCCTTCACTGCGGCCACGCGATTCGCAGGCATGGATACGCTGACTTTCTGGGCCGGGCCTTCGGCCTTGCCGTAATGCTCCGCGGAGTCCATGGCTGCAGAATAACAGTGTGGTAGCAAAGGAAGTAGTAAAGCGCTCGTGCGCTCCGGGGGGCCTGGTGCCGCACCCCGGACGCCCGGTCGGCCCCCGGGGTGCGGCACCACGTCACGCGACGGCTACCGCGTCCGGCAGCGTGGGCATCCGCACGGCGGGAACGCCGACGTACGCGACACCGGCAGGGTGCCGCCGCGGACCAGGACCTCGATCCTGTCCCGCTCCTCGGCCACGTTGCCGTCCGCGCCGACCCGGTAGACGCGGAGCGTCAGGCGGGAGCGTCTGGAGGTGGGGCCGAGGAGTTCGTACGGGTCGGTGCGGGGCGGGTAGTGATCGGCGCAGTCCGAGCACGCGTAGACGTTGAAGCCGGGCCCCGTGGCGGCGTGCACCTCGTGCACCAGGACGGGCTCCTCCGTGGTGCGCTCGCAGCGGGCGCACATCCGTACCGGTGGGCGCGTCATCGGGATGCCACGCGTACGCCGTGGATACGGGCCGGGCCCACATCGATGCCGAGGGTCGCGAGGTAGGCGGCCCGGCGGCGCTCACGCTGGAGCCGGCCGTCCGCGAAGCGGGGCGGTGGGAGCGGGACGAACCGCAGCGGCGGCACTGCGCCCAGCCGGTGACGGCCCCGGGGGCGTGGGGTGCAGCAGCTCAGCACCCGGGCGAGGAGACGAAGGGTAAGGTCCAGCACGTTGGCGCTCCTAGTGCAGCGTCGACCATGCCCCGGGACGGTTGCCTCCGTCGCCGGGGTCTCTTGCGTCCCGACGGTACAAGCTTGGTGAAGCTATGTATAGCTCACTGACGGTTACTGAAGGTTGGGCGTGCTTACGGTGGCTCTATGAGTGACCAGAACAAGATTCCGGACTTTGACCCGCAAGGGCCGCAACTTGTGTACGTCGCCATCGCCGACCACATCGCCGCGCGTATCGCGGCGGGGGAGCTACGCCCGGGCGCTCGGCTGGCACCGGAGCGCGACCTCGCGACCGAGTACGGGGTCGCGTACCTGACGGTGCGACGCGCCGCCCAGGTACTCCGTGAGCGCGAACTCATCGTCACCGTGCACGGCAAGGGCACCTTCGTCGCAGATCCGCTGCCGACGCCGAAAGCCCCCGACTCGGCCTGATCACGCCCGCTCCGCGCAAACGAGTTGTCCCCCGCCCACCCTCCGGGTAGGAAGACCGCATGACTGCACTCGGTGCTGTATTCCGGCCTCAACTGCCCCCGGAGCGCCTACGAGCCGTGGCCCGCGCAGCGGACGACGCGGGGCTGGAGGAGCTCTGGCTCTGGGAGGACTGTTTCCTGGAGGGAGGCATCTCGACGGCGGCGGCGGCCCTCGCGTGGACGGAACGGCTGCGCGTCGGAGTCGGCCTGCTCCCCGTGCCGTTGCGCAACGTCGCCGTGACCGCCATGGAGACCGCCACCCTGGACCGGCTCTTCCCCGGCCGGGCCGTCCTGGCGGTGGGCCACGGCGTACAGGACTGGATGGGGCAGGTCGGCGCGCGGGCCGAGTCGCCCGTGACCCTGCTGCGCGAGTACCTCGTGGCGCTGCGCGCACTGCTGCGCGGCGAGCGCGTCACCACGGCCGGCCGGTACGTGAAACTCGACGACGTGGCTCTCGACTGGCCGCCTCCGGCGCCGGTGCGGATCCTCGCCGGAGCCACCGGACCGCGCTCGCTCAAGCTCTCCGGCGAGGCCGCGGACGGGACGGTCCTCACCGCGAACACCTCCCCGGAGGGGGTGCGCAAGGCCCGCCGACTCATCGACCAGGGGCGCGAGTCGGCGTCCCGCACCGAGGCGCACCAGGTGGTCGTCTACCTCCTCACCGCCACCGGCCCGGACGCCGTCGCCCGCCTGCGCGCAGAGCAGGAGACCGAAGGCGTGGCGTCGGTCCCGGATCTCGGAGTCGCCGGGGACGCCGACACTGTCGCCAAGGCCGTACAGCGCCTCGCGGACGCCGGCGCCGACACCGTGATCCTCCAGCCCACCGCCGACGAACCGGACCCCGAGGGCTTCGTCCGCTTCGCGGCCGAGAAGGTACGCCCTCTCGTCCCCTGAGCCCCGTGCCACTCATGGGCCCGTGGCCCGGCAGCCGACAGCGCTCGCGTCGGCTGCTGGTGCCCAGCGCCCAGTGTCCGGTGCCCTGCGCCGGACCGGCCGCACTCGACGACGCCCGGTCTAGGAACCGCCCGACGGCGGGCGGTACGCCCCGGTCCCCCCGTCGATCAGCTCCCGCACGATGTCCATGTGACCCGCGTGCCGCACCGTGTCCTCGATCACGTGGATGAGGACCCACCGCAGCGACACCTCGTGGTCGCGCCACGGGGCCTTGCCCAGCGCGTCCAGCGGCAGCTCGGTGATCACACGGTCGGCCGCCGCCCGGGCCCGGCCGTAGAAGTCGACGATCTGCGCCGTCGTCTCGCCGGGGCCGACCGACATGTCCTCGTCCGTGTACGGGTCGAACCACAGCGGCTCCACCTCGCGGCCGAACGTCGTACAGAACCAGCCGTACTCGACCGACCCGAGGTGCTTCACCAGCCCCAGCAGATTCGTGCCGGACGGGGTCATGGGCCGGCGCAACTGCTCGTCGTCCAGCCCTTCCAGCTTCCAGAGAACCGCGTCCCGATGGCGGTCCAGGCTCGCGTGCAGACTTTCCTTCTCGCCGCCGGCGTACGGCATTCCATCCCCAGGAGTGGTCATCCCGCGAACCTAACAGCCCTCACCGACACCGTCCGCAGGGCGCCGTGAAGGGAGCCGCAGGGGATCCGGCAGGGCGCGGGGCAGGGGAGGCGGCCCGGGAAATCGGGTCGCCCTGCCCGGGCCCCGCCTGCCACCATCGCCCCATGAGCCCGTCCACCCGCACCTTCCAGGAACTCGTCGCCGAGGCCGAGGCCGCGCCCACGGAAGGGTGGGACTTCTCGTGGTTCGAGGGCCGGGCCACCGAGGAGCGCCCGTCCTGGGGGTATGCGCGGGCCATGGCGGAGCGCCTGGCCGAGGCCGGGGCCGCGCTGGACATCCAGACCGGCGGTGGTGAAGTCCTGGCATCCGCACGGGAGTTGCCGAGGCTCACCGTCGCCACCGAGGGCTGGCCGCCGAACGTCGCCAAGGCCACCGCCCTGCTCCACCCCCGGGGCGCGGTCGTCGTCGCCTCCGCCGAGGACGCCCCGCTGCCGTTCGGAGACGCGGCCTTCGACCTCGTCGTGAGCAGGCATCCGGTGACGGCGCACTGGACGGAGATCGCCCGCGTCCTGAGGCCGGGTGGCACGTACTTCGCCCAGCACGTGGGTCCCGCCAGCGCCTACGAGGTGGTCGAGTACTTCCTCGGTCCGCAGCCCGAGGCGCAGCGCGGCGCCCGCCACCCGGACCGCGAGCGGGCCGGTGCCGAGGCGGCCGGCCTCGACGTCGTCGACCTGCGCGCGGAACGGCTGCGGATGGAGTTCCACGACATCGGGGCCGTCGTGCACTTCCTGCGGAAGGTGGTGTGGATGGTGCCCGACTTCACCGTCGACCGGTACCGCCCCCAACTGCTGAGCCTGCACGAGCGGATCGCGGCCGAGGGCCCGTTCGTGGCCCACAGTTCCCGCCACCTCTTCGAGGCCCGCCGCCCGGACGCGTAACCCGTACGTCGCGTCCCGCAGCCCCGCCGCGCGGCCCCTGCGCCTCGTCCCGCAGCCGGGTTAAAACCCCTCGTCCCGCAGCCGGGTTACCCCTCGCCCCGCAGCCGGGTCACGCCTCGTCCCGCAAGGTCTCGTCCCGCAACCCCAGCCGCAGGTGCTCCACATGGTGCAGCGCCTGCTCCAGCAGCTCGGCCACATGGTGGTCGTACAGCGCGTAGACGATCGACCGACCGCGCCGCTCGCCCGTGACGAGCCCCAGATTCCGCAGCAGCCGCAGCTGGTGCGAGCACGCCGACTGCTCCAGGTCCGCCGCCTCGGCGAGCTCGCCGACCGCGCACGGGCCCTCCCGCAGGCGCGCCAGGATGCGCAGCCGGGAGGGCGTGGCCAGAGCCTGGAGCGTCGCGGCGACGTCCGCGGCGCCGACGGCGTCCAGACGGTCGCGGGTGCTGCTCTTCGCATCGACTCCATGGCCCATGCCGTCATCGTAGCGAGACGACCCCGCCACGCATCGGAACGAATGAAGACCTATTCATGTGTTCCTGTATGGTGGCGCGCATGTCCGCCCCGACATCCACCCCCACAGCCCTGTCCGCTCCCGCTCCCGTGCGCGTGCGGCCCGTCCGCACGCGTCTGCTCGCCCTTCCCGAAGCCCGCTGGGCCGCCGCCGCCACGGCCGCCTTCCTGCTCGCGCTGCCGCTCCAACTGCTCGGCGCGTCCGCCTGGTTGTGGGGCCCCCTGTACGCCGCCGCCTACCTGGCCGGCGGCTGGGAGCCCGCCCTCGAAGGGCTCAGGGCGCTGCGCGCGAAGACCCTCGACGTCGACCTGCTGATGATCGTCGCGGCGCTCGGCGCAGCCTCGATCGGCCAGGTCATGGACGGTGCGCTGCTCATCGTCATCTTCGCCACCTCGGGCGCGGTGGAGGCCCTGGCCACCGCCCGCACCGAGGACAGCGTCCGCGGCCTCCTCGGTCTGGCACCCCCGGCGGCCACCCGTCTGCACCCCGACACCGGCGTGGAGGAAACGGTCGAGGCCGCCCGGCTCGCCGTCGGGGACGTCGTGCTGGTGCGCCCGGGGGAGCGCGTCGGCGCCGACGGCCGCGTCCTCGACGGCGCGAGCGACATCGACCAGGCGACCATCACCGGCGAACCCCTCCCCGTACCGAAGGAACCCGGCGACGAGGTCTTCGCCGGCACGCTCAACGGGACCGGCGCCCTGCGCGTCCGTGTCGAGCGCGACCCGTCCGACACGGTCATCGCCCGCGTCGTCGCCCTCGTCGAGGAGGCGTCCCGCACGAAGGCCCCGACGCAGCTCTTCGTCGAGAGGATCGAACACCGCTACGCGCTCGGCATGGTGGCCGCGACCGTCCTCGTCTTCGTCGTCCCGCTCGCCTTCGGCGCCGAACTCACCGGGGCGCTGCTGCGGGCCATGACCTTCATGATCGTCGCCTCCCCGTGCGCGGTGGTCCTGGCGACGATGCCGCCGCTCCTGTCGGCCATCGCCAACGCGGGCCGCCACGGCGTGCTCATCAAGTCGGCCGTCGTCATGGAGGGCCTCGGCCGGACGGACCGGATCGCCTACGACAAGACCGGCACGCTCACCGAGGGCACCCCCCACCTCACCGAGGCCGTACCGGAACCCGGCTTCTCCGCCGACGAGTTGCTCTCGCTCGCCGCTTCCGCCGAGCACCGCAGCGAGCACCCCGTCGCCCGCGCGATCGTGGCGGCCGCCCGGGACCTGCCGCGCGAGGAGGCGTACGACTTCCGGTCCGCGCCGGGACGCGGAGTGAGCGCGACCGTGGGCGGGCGGAAGGTGGAGGTCGGCTCCCCCGAACAGCTCGGCGAGGGGGAGGCGGTCCCGGGCACCGACGGCACCGCGGTCGTCGTGCGCGTGGACGGCGAGCGGGCCGGCTGGCTGCTCCTCGCCGACCGGATCCGGCCGGGCGCCCCCGAGGCCGTCGCCGCCCTGAGCCGCCTCACCGCCGCGCCGTCCGTCCTCCTCACCGGCGACAACCGCCGCGCCGCCCACGCGGTGGCCGGGCGGACCGGCGTCCCCTCCGACGGCGTACGCGCAGGCCTGCTCCCACACGAGAAGGCCGAGGCCGTACGGGACCTGGGCGGGCAGGTGCTCTTCGTCGGCGACGGGGTGAACGACGCGCCCGCCCTGGCCGCCGCCCACACCGGTGTCGCGATGGGCCGGGCGGGCTCGGACCTGGCCCTGGAGACCGCGGACGCCGTACTCGTCCACGACGACCTCACGGCGATCCCGAAGGCGGTCGCCCTCTCCCGTCGCGCCCGGCGTCTCGTCGTCCAGAACCTGTGCCTCGCCGGGGTGTTCATCACCGTCCTCGTCATCTGGGACCTGGCCGGCCATCTCCCGCTGCCCCTCGGCGTCGCGGGCCACGAGGGCTCCACGATCCTGGTCGGCCTCAACGGCCTGCGTCTGCTGAGGGAGAGCGCCTGGCGCGAATGAGGCCCCGGCGACGGCATCGGGGCCGCGCCCCGGCGAGGTCAGGCGTGCGGCCCCGTCGTCACCTTCCCCACCACCAGCTCCGGCAGCGCCTCCAGGACCTCGCCCACCCGCTCGACCTGCTCGCCCAGCTCCTTCTCCTGCGCGCCGGTCAGCGACCCGAGCAGCTCCACGGTCACCGTCGTCCGCTTGCCCCGGCGCCGCTGGTGCCAGACACCCGCGACGACCCCGTCGACGAGCAGCACCGGATAGTTCCCCGCCTGCCCGCCCGCCAGGGCGCGCCCGTAGGCGGCGCCGGGAAACATCCGCTCCCTCGGCTGGGCGGCGATGGCGTACGCGTCGAAGTAGGGCAGAAGCCGCACCCCCCGTACGGCCTCGTCCGGGAAGTCGGTGTCGCCCGCCACCACCCAGGCGGGCACCCCTTCGAAGTCGACCTCCTCGATGTCGCCCGAGGAGGCCAGCGAGGCGAACAGGCCTCCGGCCCAACCCCGGGGCGCCGCGGCCCACTTGGCGAAGTGCTGCGGCGTCGCGGGCCCGTACGCGCGCAGGTAGTGGTGTACGAGCTCGGCGAGGGCCCGGTCGGCGGGGAGCGGGTCGAAGCGCGGCGGGCGGGTGTAGGCGGCCTTGCGGCCCCGGTCGGGGGCGAAGCACAGCGCGCCGGACTGGCCCGCGCGGTGCATCACCTGGCGCCAGCGCGGCCACTTGCCCTGGAAGGCCTCCATCACGAGGTCGCCGGCCCAGGGGCCGGTGCGGGCCACGACCTCCTCGCTCAGCTCGTCGATGGTCAGCTCGCACCCGTCCAGCGCGTCACCGATCGCGGCGACGACCTGCTCCTCCTGCTCGGGCGTCATCCGCACGTCGGCCGGCGCCGGCCCGGGACCGGAGGGGACGGCGGTCAGCGCGGCGCTCCAGAAGGGGAGTTCGGCGGCGGCCAGAAGATGGACCGTGCCCCGCGGGCCGTACGTCTTCACCAGGCTCCGGTCGTCCCACAGCGCCGACCGCACGTCCTGCCGGGTCGAACCGTCGAGCCGCAGCGCCACGGAGAGCTCGGCCGCCGACAGGACCTGCGCGTGGGTGGCCAGCAGGGTGGACACGACCTCGGCCACGGATGTGCCGGACTGCGCCGGTGTGCGCAGCAGTTGTCGCCCGTAGCGCCGCGCGCTCGCCTCGTCCCATGTGATCCTCGATGTCATGGCGGCGACGGTAGACCCGAAATAGGTCAGATCCTGTCCGCTGCCCGGTCTCGGGAGGAGATGACCATGTCGAAGGGCAAGGGCCCCTACAGCTGCGGTCTGGACGCGGCCGTGGACGTCGTGGGCGGCAAGTGGAAGCCGATGATCCTCTGGGCGCTGCACGATGGCGGGATCCAGCGCTTCGGGGAACTGCGCCGGAACGTCGCGGGGGTCAGCGAGAAGGTGCTCAGCCAGCAGCTGCGCGAACTGGAGGCGGACGGCGTGGTGCACCGCGAGGTGTACGGGGAGGTGCCGCCGCGCGTCGAGTACTCGCTCACCGAGCTGGGCAAGGCGCTGAACACCGCTCTCCTGCCACTGGGCGAATGGGGCGATCGGCACATGAGGGAAATTATCTCCCGTAAACACCCAGGTCTGAGCAAAGAGTCATCGGTGGTCGCTCAGGCGGGCTGACGGGATCTCCAAAAATCCCGGGAATGCGCACAGGGTGTCCACATCGTTATCCCGATTGGCTCATTCGCCCCTCTCGGGTCGCGTAAGTTCAGACCAAGGCAATTCGCGTCAGCAAAGCTGCGCGGGGTGGTACCGCGCGGCGGAGGGGGCCGCGCGGTGCCTGCCGTCATCCCGCCCGGCGAGGCCGGAGCGGGTGTCGGTGGGGGGGCCCGGCCGCGTCACCCTTGGGGCGTACGTCCGAGGCGGATGGCCCAATGCCCCCTATTCGTGCGTGAACCCCCTGGTTCTCTCCGAATTCTCCTCCATCACCTTGGAATCCGCTGTGATTCGGCCATGATCCGCCCTTGAATGAACGCTTCCGCACTCACCCGGGCGTCGCTGGGCGACTCCGGAGAGTAGTTGTGGCACGCCGATGCACGCAGCATCACTTACGAAGGGTTATGGTGGAAACCCCCCCTCGGGCCGGTCCGTCTCCCCCCCACGGACCGGCCCGTTTTTTTGTGCGCCGCCACGCGCTCGGCGTACGCCCCGCGGGTGCCGCACTCCCGCGCCGGCCGCCTCCGCCCCCGTGCCGCCGGAGGGTCGGGAGGCCTTGTACCCCTAGGGAGAGAAGCGCTCCGGCGGGGGTAGGGTGTCGCCCTCGGGGACTGCCATCTGCACGGAGGGGCTGACGAAAACGTGAACCTGCGCGACAACCTGCGCCGCTTGCTGGTCAGGTTCTATGCACGCAGGGTGGAAGGCCACCTTGACCACGACCAGGTGCCCAAGCACATCGGGGTCATCATGGACGGCAACCGGCGCTGGGCGAAGGCGGCGGGGAGCACCGCCGCCCAGGGGCACCGGGCCGGAGCGGACAAGATCGAGGAGTTCCTCGGCTGGTGCTCCGAGACCGACGTGAAGGTCGTCACCCTCTGGCTGCTGTCGACGGACAACTTCGACCGCCCCGAGGAAGAGCTCGTACCGCTGCTCGGCATCATCGAGAACGTCGTGAGTTCCCTCGCCGCCGACGGCCGTTGGCGCGTGCACCACGTGGGCACGCCGGACATCCTGCCGTCGCGGATGCAGACGGTCCTCAAGGAGGCCGAGGAGTCCACCGCGCACGTCGACGGAATACTCGTCAACGTCGCCATCGGCTACGGCGGCCGCCAGGAGATCGCCGACGCCGTGCGCTCGATGCTCCTCGACCACGCCGACAAGGGCACCTCGATGGAGCAGCTCGCGGACGAGGTCGACGTCGACATGATCGGCAAGCACCTCTACACCAGCGCCCAGCCCGACCCCGACCTCGTGATCCGTACGAGTGGCGAGCAGCGGCTGTCCGGATTCATGCTCTGGCAGACGGCCCACTCCGAGTACTACTTCTGTGAAGTCTTCTGGCCGGCCTTCCGAAAGGTCGACTTCCTGCGCGCGATGCGTGACTACGCCGCACGCCACCGCCGTTACGGAGGCTGAGATTCCGGGCGCGCTCGCGCCCACGGGGGCGCCACCAGGTACGTACGTCATCTGGAGTTAACGCACGCGCCGTCCTGCGCTCTGGCATGGCATCGCGTGTTCGAGGGCATAAGCCTTGCAGGTCGACACCCGAATCACGGGTGTCGGATCTCAGCGGACGGCACGGGGCCGTCCGCCCGGGAGGCCCTTTGCACCAGCCCGACCGTGCGGTCAGTACGGACGAAGCGGAGAGGGCCGGTTTTCGGCCCGTGCATCGCGGCCGCAGACCGGTCCAGCTCTCCTCCGTCGCTCCCCGACCTCATCCGAGGGGGTACGTCCTTCCGTGGTGACAAGCACAAAGCGCCGTATGCCAGACCGGCGCACCTATGTTCTCGACACCAGCGTCCTGCTGGCCGACCCGCACGCCATGAACCGCTTCGACGAGCACGAAGTCGTGCTGCCGATCGTCGTGGTCACGGAATTGGAGGCCAAGCGGCACCATCCCGAACTCGGCTACTTCGCCCGGCAGGCCCTGCGTCTGCTCGACGAGTTCCGGGTGAAGTACGGCCGCCTCGATGCCCCCATCCCCACCGGGGAGCTGGGCGGGACGATCCGTGTCGAGCTCAATCACTCGGACCCCAGCGTGCTGCCCAGCGGCTACCGCCTGGGGGACAACGACTCCCGCATCCTCGCGGTCGCCCGCAATCTGCAGGCGGAGGGCTTCGACGTCACGGTGGTGTCGAAGGACCTGCCGCTGAGGATCAAGGCCTCGTCGGTCGGGCTCCTCGCCGAGGAGTACCGCGCGGAGCTCGCCATCACGGGCTCCTCCGGCTGGACCGGAATGTCCGAACTGACGCTCTCCGGCGAGCAGGTCGACCTCCTCTTCGACCAGGAGAGCCTGTACGTCCCCGAGGCGTCGGACTTCCCGGTCCACACGGGTCTGATGATCCAGTCCGAGCGCGGCAAGGCCCTGGGGCGCGTGACGGCCGAGGGCAACGTCCGGCTCGTCCGGGGTGATCGGGAGGCCTTCGGCATCAAGGGCCGCAGCGCCGAGCAGCGCATCGCGCTGGATCTGCTGCTCGACCCGGACGTCGGGATCGTGTCCATGGGCGGCCGGGCCGGCACCGGCAAGTCGGCGCTCGCGCTGTGCGCGGGCCTGGAAGCCGTGCTCGAACGGCGCCAGCACCAGAAGGTGATGGTCTTCCGCCCGCTGTACGCGGTCGGCGGGCAGGAGCTCGGCTATCTGCCCGGTTCCGAGTCCGAGAAGATGGGCCCCTGGGCGCAGGCGGTCTTCGACACGCTCTCCGCGGTCGCCAGCCGCGAGGTCATCGAGGAGGTCACCGCCCGCGGCATGCTGGAGGTCCTGCCGCTCACCCACATCCGCGGCCGCTCCCTCCACGACGCGTTCGTGATCGTGGACGAGGCCCAATCCCTGGAACGGAACGTTCTGTTGACCGTTCTGTCCCGAATCGGCTCGAATTCACGGGTGATCCTCACCCATGATGTGGCCCAGCGGGACAACCTCAGGGTCGGGCGGTACGACGGTGTCGTCGCCGTGGTGGAGAAGCTGAAGGGCCATCCGCTCTTCGCGCACGTCACACTCACCAGGTCCGAGCGGTCCCAGATTGCGGCCCTTGTGACCGAAATGCTGGAGGACGGACACATCTGATCCTTCCTGCCCCACCCGTCCCGTCTATCCAAAGGGTGGTGGCTACACGGTAGTTGGCGCCGTCCGGCAAAGGCGAAGAGCCTAGCCGGGCGGCGTCTTGGCGCGTGCTCGTTTCCGAAAAACTCCTGGGGCAAACGAGGTGTGAGCTTTCACACCCGGTTCGGAATTGCCTCCCGGCGCCGGGTTACGGCAGAGTCTCATTCCTGTCAGGCCCCGCATACGACACATCTGTACCCCCAGCGGTACAGCACAGCACAACCACCAGAACTCCATACCGCCGTCGTATGCCGCCCGAGCACCACGCGGCGCTCCCTTCAGGGGAGTTGCCCACCGGGCCCGTGCCTCCCGTGACCCCGCAGTTGGGAGGCCAGTGCCGGGGGCACGATTGCGTCCGCGAGGGTCACCTGTAGCGGTCGATGCTGGAAGGAAACCGAGTGAGCCGGATTTCGGTCCGGGGGCTCGCAGTGGCCTCGGCCACCGCAGTCACCGCTGTCGGCGCTGTCACCGGTGTTGCCTCGGGCAACACCGCGTCCTCGAGCGACGACGCCGAGGCAACGGCGAGCGGCGCGACGCTCCTCGCGGACATACCCGCGGGCGCGCAGGCGCAGGTGCAGACCGCCTCCCTGACGCAACAGGCCGACTCCCAGGCCATCGCGGCCGACGCGACAGCCAAGAAGGACGCCGAGGCAGCCGCGCGCAAGCAGGCGGCCAAGGACGCTGTCGCCAAGCAGAAGGCCGCGGAGAAGGCCGAGCAGGAAGCCAAGGAACGCAAGGAAGCCCTCAAGGTTGCCAGCCGTTCCGCCACGCGTGACGCGTCCAGCTTCCCCACGCAGTCCTCGTACACCGTCGCCGAGATCCAGGCGATGGCGCGCCAGATCGTCCCGGCGGACCAGTTCCAGTGCTTCAGCACCATCATCGACCACGAGTCCGACTGGAACTACCGGGCGGACAACCCGACCTCCGACGCCTACGGTCTGATGCAGGCGCTGCCGGGTTCGAAGATGTCCTCCGCGGGAGCCGACTGGGCGACCAACCCGGCCACCCAGATCAAGTGGGGCCTCGGCTACATGAACGACCGCTACGGCAGCCCGTGCGAGGCCTGGAGCTTCTGGCAGGCCAACAACTACTACTGAGCCCAGGTCGAGCCCACGTCGGCTCAACCCCGCGAAGCCCTTCGCCGTCCTACGGTGAGGGGCTTTCGCCATGTACGGTCGATGCCGACGACTCCGGGGGGAGTAGTGGGGCGCAACGGGGGCAAAGGACGGATCATGTCGCGAGTGCCAGGGTGGTTCGGCCGGATCGGTGCCGGACTCACCGAAGTGGGAGAGCGGTTGGATGCGCGACGCGCGGCCGCCGAAGAGGAGGAGGACGGGGCCGGAAAGGGCGAAGCGCACAGCGCGGACGACCCGCCCCTGCCGCAGGCCGCTCCCGTGGTCCATGCCCCCCGCCCCGATCCCGCCGCCGCCGTCCCGTGGGGCGTGCGGGTCGCCGCCGAGGCCGGCTGGCGGCTGCTCGTACTCGCGGGCACCCTCTGGGTGTTGATGCGCGTCATCAGCGCCGTGCAGCTCGTCGTCCTCGCCTTCGTCGCCGCGCTGCTCATCACCGCGCTGCTCCAGCCCACGGTCGCCCGGCTGCGCAGGTACGGGGTGCCGCACGGGCTCGCCACCGCACTGACCGCCATCCTCGGCTTCGTGATCCTGGGCCTGGTCGGGTGGTTCGTGGTCTGGCAGGTCATGGAGAACATCGACAACCTCTCCAGTCAGATCCAGGACGGCATCGACGAACTCCAGCGGTGGCTGCTGGACAGTCCGTTCCATGTCACCGAGGACCAGATCAAGGACATCGCCAAGAGCCTGCGCGAGGCGGTCGGGGCGAACACGGACGAGATCACGTCGGCGGGGCTCGAAGGCGTCACCGTCATCGTCGAGGCGCTCGCCGGCATCCTCCTCACGATGTTCTCCACGCTCTTCCTTCTCTACGACGGCAAGCGCATCTGGGAGTGGTCGCTCAAGCTGGTCCCGGCGGCGGCCCGCCCGGGAGTGGCGGGAGCGGGGCCCCGCGCCTGGCGCACCCTCACCGCCTACATCCGCGGCACGGTGGTGGTCGCTCTGATCGACGCCATCTTCATCGGCCTCGGCATCTTCTTCCTCGACGTCCCGATGGCCGTACCGCTCGCCGTCTTCATCTTCCTGTTCGCCTTCATCCCGCTGGTCGGTGCCGTGGTCTCCGGTGCGCTCGCGGTGGTGGTCGCGCTCGTGACGCAGGGCGTCTTCACGGCGCTCATGACCCTGCTGGTGGTCCTGGCCGTCCAGCAGATCGAGGGGCACATCCTCCAGCCGTTCATCCTCGGCCGGGCCGTGCGGGTGCATCCGCTCGCGGTCGTCCTCTCCGTCGCGGCGGGTGGGGTGGTCGCGGGGATCGGGGGCGCGGTGGTGGCCGTGCCACTGGTCGCGGTCACCAACACGGTGGTCGGCTACCTGCGTTCGCACTCCCGCGAGGCGGCGCTCCGGCACTCGCCGGCTCCGCACGGCGCGACGGCGACGTCGGAGGCCCCCGTGACCCCGCCGGCGGATCCACCGGCCCCGCCGCCGGTGGCGTAGAGGCCCGTCTCCGCCCCCGCCGCCCGTACCCTTCCCGTCCCTTCCGGGGGCGGAGACCCCGAAAAGAAGGCCCCGCCCACCTGTACCCGAAGGTCAGGTGAGCGGGGCTTCACAGGCTGAGCGAGCCGCAGGCTACTCCGCGAGGACCGCCTCCGCGTCCAGCGTCACCCCGACGGCCTGCACGACCGACGCGATCTTGAACGCCTCCTGGATCGTCTCCCGGCCGACCCCGGCCTTGCGCAGCACCTGCTCGTGGGAGTCGAGGCACTGCCCGCACCCGTTGATCGCGGAGACGGCGAGCGACCACAGCTCGAAGTCGACCTTCTCCACGCCCGGGTTCCCGATGACGTTCATCCGCAGACCGGCCCGCAGCGTCCCGTACTCCGGGTCGGAGAGCAGGTGCCGCGTGCGGTAGAAGACGTTGTTCATCGCCATGACCGCGGCGGCGGACTTCGCCGCCGTGTAGGCCTCCGGCGTGAGCTTCGCGTTGGCCTCCTCCTCCAGCTCCCGCAGGACGCGGGGCGAGCGCGAGGCGATGGCGCAGGCGAGCACCGTGCCCCACAGCTGCTGCTGCGGGAGCTCGGAGTTGCCGATCACCGAACCGAGGTTCAGGCGAAGGTCCTTGGCGTAGTCCGGAATCGCGGCCTTCAGCGCGTCGAGCGACATGGGTCACTCACCTGCCAGCAGCTTGACCGGGTCGAGGGTGTCCTCGCCCTGGGTCCAGTTGCAGGGGCACAGCTCGTCGGTCTGCAGCGCGTCCAGCACCCGCAGGACCTCCTTGGGGTTACGGCCGACGGAACCGGCGGTCACCATGGAGAACTGGATCTCGTTGTTCTGGTCGACGATGAAGACGGCACGCTTGGCGAAGCCGTCCTCGCCCTCGATGCCGAGGTCACGCATGAGCTCGTGCCGCGAGTCGGCGAGCATCGGGAACGGCAGGTCGCGCAGGTCGTCGTGGTCCTTGCGCCAGGCGTGGTGCACGAACTCGGAGTCGCCGGAGAAGCCGAGGACCTGCGCGTCACGGTCGGCGAACTCGTCGTTCAGCTTCCCGAAGGCGGCGATCTCGGTCGGGCACACGAAGGTGAAGTCCTTGGGCCACGCGAAGACGATCTTCCACTGACCCTCGTACGTCTTGTGGTTGATCTGCTCGAACTCCTTGCCCTTCTCCAGCGAGACACAGGCAGTCAGATCGAACTCGGGGAACTTGTCACCGACAGTGAGCACACGCACTCCTTGCAGCAAAGAAAACCCCCTTTTGAGGGGTTTTCCCATGGGTTGGACGTCCTTGATCGTGGCACAGAGTGCATTGATTACGGAAATAGCTACACTCGGTCGTGTTGATCGGAAGTAGCTATCAATGCCCTGAGCAGGAGGACCACCGGTGGCCCCCACCAGGAAGAGACAGCCCAGCCTCTCGCAACTGCGCGCCTTCGCGGCGGTGGCCGAGCACCTGCACTTCAGGGACGCGGCGGCGGCCATGGGCATGAGCCAGCCCGCGCTGTCCGGCGCGGTCTCGGCGCTGGAGGAGACCCTCGGGGTGACGCTGCTGGAGCGCACGACCCGCAAGGTACTCCTGTCACCGGCCGGCGAGCGGCTGGCCGTCCGGGCGAAGGCCGTGCTCGACGAGGTGGGCGCCCTGATGGACGAGGCCGAGGCGGTTCGGGCGCCCTTCACCGGGGTGCTGCGCCTCGGGGTGATCCCGACGGTGGCGCCCTATCTGCTGCCGACCGTCCTGAGGCTCGTCCACGACCGCTATCCGGCCCTCGACCTCCAGGTCCACGAGGAACAGACGGCGAGCCTGCTGGAGGGGCTCACCACGGGCCGGCTCGACCTGCTGCTGCTCGCCGTCCCCCTCGGCGTGCCCGGAGTCGTCGAACTGCCGCTGTTCGACGAGGACTTCGTCCTGGTCACACCGCTGGACCACCGGCTGGGCGGGCGGGAGGGGATCCCGCGCGAGGCGCTGCGCGAGCTCAACCTGCTGCTGCTCGACGAAGGACACTGCCTGCGCGACCAGGCCCTCGACATCTGCCGGGAGGCGGGCCGCGCGGACGCCCCGGTCACCACGACCGCCGCCGGGCTCTCCACCCTCGTACAACTGGTCGCGGGCGGACTCGGGGTGACACTGCTGCCGCGTACGGCGGTCACGGTCGAGTCGGCCCGCAGCAACCAGCTGCTCACCGGCTACTTCGCGGAGCCGGCCCCGACCAGGAGAATCGCCCTCGCCATGCGGACGGGGGCGGCGCGCGGCGCGGAGTACGGGGAGCTGGCCGCGGC
>NZ_JAHRIB010000053.1 GCF_019090165.1 Streptomyces sp. BV286 | reverse complement strand
CACCCGCGCCGGTCGCACCGGCGTCCGGCCCGGCCGCTCCGGTCGGTTCGTTCGCGTCGCTCATGTCTCCGCCCTCTCCATCTCCAGCTCGACCTCCGTGCCGCCGCCCGGCACCGCGCGCAGCCGCGCCGTCCCGCCGTTGCGCTCCATGCGGCCGATGATCGATTCTCTGACGCCCATGCGGTCGGCGGGTATCGAGTCCAGGTCGAATCCGGGACCTCGGTCCCGGACCGACACGAAGACGGTCCTTCCCTCGACCTCGGCGAAGACCTGCACCGCGCCGCCCTCGCCACCGTACTTGGCCGCGTTCACCATCGCTTCCCTCGCGGCCTGCATCTGGGCGCCGGTCCTGTCGTCGAGGGGGCAGTCGCCGACGACCACGACCTCGATGGGGACCCCGTGCTTGTCCTCGACCTCCGCCGCGCTGCGCTTGACGGCCTCGGCGAGGGTGTCGGGCTCCTCCGCCTCGTCCTTGCCGGTGCCCTCCGGTTTGTAGAGCCAGTTGCGCAGGTCGCGCTCCTGGGCGCGGGCGAGGCGCCGGACCTCGCTCGCGTTCTCCGCGTTGCGCTGTATCAGTGTCAGGGTGTGCAGCACCGAGTCGTGGACGTGCGCGGCGACTTCGGCCCGCTCCTGCGCGCGGATGCGCATCAGGCGCTCCTCGGAGAGGTCCTGGGTCATGCGCACGAGATACGGACCTGCCAGCAGTGCTATCCCGACGAGGACGGCGAGCGCGGCCTGCAGCACCGAACCGAGGTGTGCGGCGGAACCCTGCAGGACGAACATCCCGGAGACTCCCGCGGCGACGAGCAGGACCCCGGCCGCGGAGCGGAGCAGCGAGATCGTGCGCTTGCGGCGGCCGACCTCCATCCAGCGGGCCCGCCGCGCGTTGTCCGCCTGGCGCCAGACCAGGGCCACGCCCGCGCCGACGAGGACGGTGGGCCAGAGGTAGGCCTTGGCCCCGCCGCTCAGATCGACGTTCCCGACGAAGACCATGGCGACCACGACCATGGCGAGCAGCGCGACGATCTGGCCCTTGTCGGGCTTGCGGGCGACGAGCCTGCGGCGGCCGTCGGGCGCCGTCTCGGTGGCGAGCGCGGGAGGCCGCTGGGCGTCCACGCCGCCGACGCCGAGCGGGACGAAGAACCAGAACGACGCGTACAGGAGGGCTCCCAGGCCGTCCGCCATGAACAGGCCCACGAAGACCAGCCGCACCCAGATCACGGGCAGGCCGAGATGCCCCGCGAGCCCCCGCGCCACGCCCCCGAGCCAGCGTCCGTCGCTGCTGCGGTAGAGCTTGCGCGGAGGCCGCGGGTCCTCGACGGTCAGAGTTGCGGCTTCCGGCATGCCATTGATGTTCACACGCCGGGCGCCGCCGGGCATCAGGGTCAACCCCCGAGACTCCCCTGATCTTCGAGACCCGGCCTCCCGGACGGCGCCGGAGCGGCCGTGACGGCCTGTGCGCCGCGTATGAGGGTTGTTCCCGGGGTCGATCTCAGGGTTCGTCCAGGGTCGTACCGACTGCCGCCGGGCCGCCTCGGCCGTCACCATGGACGTATGACAGATCACCAGCACGCCGCGGCGGGCCCGGCCCCGGGCTCCGAGC
>NZ_JAHRIB010000052.1 GCF_019090165.1 Streptomyces sp. BV286 | reverse complement strand
GGTCGGCGGCGCCCCGGCGGCGGCCCGCACCCGCGTCGCCAGTCGCGTCGGCAGTTGCGTCAGCTGTCGCGTCAGCAGTCGCGTCAGCAGTCGCGTCAGCAGTCGCGGATCTCCGGTGACTGGTTGAGGATCTGCGAGCGCGGCGAGGTGAAGCGGCGGTGGGTCTCGCCGCCGCGGGCCTCGGGGTGGAAGGCCGCGACGCGGTGGCAGTTCTGGAAGGCGAGGGCGATGCCGAAGTGCCGTTCCAGGCTGCCCCGGATCGCGTCGCTGGACAGGGCGCGCAGCAACTGGCCGCGCTCCCTCTCCGAGGGCGGCGGCGTCCGGTTGTCGGCGAACTCCGCGCTGCCCGCGAGCAGTTCGTCGGCCAGGCGGGCCACCAGGTCGTAGGCGTACGGCAGGGACGTGCGGACGGTTTCCACGAAGTCCTCCTCCCGCACCTTGCCCTGCTCGGCTTCGGCGAGCAGCTGCGGGGAGACGTCGAGCGACATGAGCGTGTCCTGTCCTTGGGTCGGGTGGGGGGAATCCCCCGGTCGGGCCGGGGCGTGTCCGCCGGACCGGGGGAGGCGGAGCGGGGGAGGCGGGGCGTCGCGGTCCGGGCGCGGGCTCGGGGGCGGCCCGGGCTCAGGTGCGGGCGCGGCTCAGACCTGGGCCGTCAGGGCCGCGGGGCCGTGGCGGAAGTCCGGGTCCACCTGGGCCGCGAGGTCCAGGCCCGTCGCCCGGTCGGCCCACGCGGTGGCGTTGCGCAGGTGGAACTCGACCGCGTGCCGCTGGAAGGCGTCCCAGTCCTTCGTACGGGCATCGACCGCGTCCTTCAGCAGGCGCAGGGTCTGGCTGTTGTGGGGCTCCAACTCGCCCTGGTCGCGCCCCTGTTCACGGGCGCGCACCCACGAGGAGTGCTCGCAGTACGCGAGGAGGTCGTCTCCGACGTGCTCCTTGAGGAACAGCAGGTCGTCCTCGCCGGCGACCTTGTTGCCGACGACGGCGACCGGGATGCCGAACTCGGCCGCGTGGTCGCGGTACTGGCGGTAGACCGAGACGCCCTTGCGGGTCGGTTCGGCGACCAGGAACGTCAGGTCGAAGCGCGTGAACAGACCGGAGGCGAAGGCGTCGGCGCCGGCCGTCATGTCGACGACGACGTACTCTCCGGGGCCGTCCACCAGGTGATTGAGATACAGCTCCACCGCGCCGAGCTTGGAGTGGTAGCAGGCCACGCCGAGGTCGCTCTCGTCGAAGGCACCGGTCACCATCACGGGTACGCCGTCCACCGGGCGCACATGGCGGCTGTGGATCTCGTCGTCGCCGAGCGGGCGCAGCAGCCGGGAGCCGCGGCCCGGCGGGGTGGTCTTGATCATGGCGTCGCGGGAGGCGATGCGCGGGTTGGTGCCGCGGAGGAAGTCCTTGATGTCTCCGGTGTGCGAACTCAGCGGCGGGGCGCCGAAGTTCTCGTCCTCGTCGAGCCCGAGGGCGTACGCGAGGTGCTGGTTGATGTCACCGTCGATGGCGACGACCGGGGCGCCGGAGCGCGCCAGGTGACGGGAGAAGAGAGCGGACAGGGTGGTCTTGCCGCTGCCGCCCTTACCCACGAATGCGACGCGCACGGGGCCGCCCCCTAGGCTTCACTGATGAAAACGAATGTCATGTGGGTAGAGTTACTGGGGAGATCGGGCCGCTGTCAAATTGCGGCGGTACGGGGGTGAGGGTGCGGGTTTGCCGGGCCGGTGCGGGCCGTTCGTGGCCGGTCGCGCCGTTCCCCGCGCCCCTTCGGGTGGTTCCTCACGGCCGCCCCGAAGACCAAAGCCGGGGCGCAGCCCCGCTTTCAGGGGCGCGGGGGACGGCACGGCCGCCCCCCGTCGGCCCGCGCCCGCCGCACCGCCCGGACGCCTACTTCTCGCGCGGAGCGTCAGGGCTCGGTACCAGGTCCCGGTCCGGCGCCGCCCCGGCCCCCACGGTGGCGGGCCCGCGCGACCGGCCGGTCAGACGCATCGCCACCGGCTCCGTGAAGCGCGCGGTGAGCGGGCCGACGATCACCAGGATGAGGACGTACGCCGTGGCCAGCGGGCCGAGCCTGGGCTCGATGCCGGAGGTGACGGCCAGTCCGGCGATGACGATGGAGAACTCGCCCCGCGCCACCAGCGTGCCCCCCGCCCGCCAACGGCCCTTCGCGGAGATCCCGGCACGCTTGGCGGCCCAGTACCCGGTGGCGATCTTCGTACCGGCGGTGACGACGGCCAGGGCCAGCGCGGGCAGCAGCACGGGCGGAATGCTCGCCGGGTCGGTGTGCAGCCCGAAGAACACGAAGAACACGGCGGCGAACAGGTCACGCAGCGGGGAGAGCAGCCCGTGCGCACCCTCGGCCACCTCGCCCGAGAGCGCGATGCCGACGAGGAACGCCCCCACGGCCGCGGACACCTGGAGCTGCTGCGCCACACCGGCGACCAGCAGGGTCAGACCGAGGACCACCAGCAGCAGCTTCTCGGGGTCGTCGCTGGAGACGAAACGGGAGATGTGGCGGCCGTAGCGCACCGCGACGACGAGGACGAGTCCCGCGACACCGAGCGCGATGGCGAGCGTGGCACTGCCCGCCGCCAGGCCGGCCCCGGCCAGCAGGGCGGTGATGATCGGCAGGTAGACCGCCATGGAGAGGTCTTCGAGGACCAGGATGCTCAGGATCACCGGTGTCTCGCGGTTGCCGAGCCGGCCGAGGTCGCCGAGGACCTTGGCGATGACTCCTGAGGAGGAGATCCACGTGACTCCGGCGAGGACGACGGCGGCCACCGGACCCCAGCCGAGCAGCAGCGCCATCGCCGCACCCGGCAGGGCGTTCAGGGCGGCGTCCACCAGACCCGCCGGGTACTGCGTCTTGAGGTTGGAGACCAGGTCGGTCGCCGTGTACTCCAGGCCGAGCATGAGCAGCAGCAGGATGACGCCGATCTCGGCGCCGATCGCGACGAACTCCTCGCTGGTGCCCAGCGGCAGCAGTCCGCCCTCGCCGAAGGCCAGTCCGGCGAGCAGATAGAGCGGTATCGGGGAGAACTGGAAGCGTCCGGCGAACCGGCCGAGCAGTCCCAGACCGAGGATGATGGCGCCGAACTCGATCAAGAAGACCGCGGACGAGTGCACGTGTCACTCCCTTCCGAGTATGGTCGCGGCCGACTCCACGCCCTCGCGGGTGCCGATCACGATCAGGGTGTCCCCGCCGGCCAGCCGGAAGTCCGGCGTCGGCGAGGGGATGGCCTCGGCCCGGCGCAGTACGGCGACGATCGACACACCGGTTTCGGTACGCATGCAGGTCTCGCCCAGCAGCCGCCCGTTCCAGTACGAGACCGACGACAGCTCGATCCGTTCGGCGACGAGTCCCAGCTCGGTCGTGGACAGCAGGCTGGGGCTGTGGTGGGCGGGCATCAGCGCGTCGATCAGCGCGTCGGACTCTCCCGCGGACAGCCGTACGGAGAGGGCGCAGGCGTCCGGGTCGTCCTTGCGGTACGCGCTGAGGGTGCGGCCGCCGTCCCGGTGCGCCACCACGGAGATGCGGCGCTGTTCGCGGGTGGTCAGGTCGTAGCGCACGCCGATGCCCGGCAACGGTGTACTGCTGAGGCGTGGTGTGCCCATGACGGGTCCCCTGTCCGGTGTCGTTGCAAGGTGTGCGTTCACCCTACGGGGGTCCGCGGAAAGCGTTCGGCCGCGGCCCGGCTGGGGTCGGTCGCGCAGTTCCCCGCGCCCTGTGAGGGGCGCGGGGAACTGCGCGACCAGCCCCCACACACCCGCGGACGACACCCGGCCGTACCGCCGGCCCGACGGCCCGTCAGTCCGTGACCTCGACCTTCCCGTTGACCTCGACCGCGGCAGCGGCCTGCTTCGGTGCCGTGACGCTCTTGAGCAGCTCGGCAAGGTCGACGCCCGTCGTCGAGCTGAGCAGCTCGACACCCTGGGCGACGTTGTCCGCGACCGTCCGAGCCAACTGGCTCGCCCCGTCCGTGGAGATCACCGTCATCTTGTCGATCGCGCTGAGCGGCTCGGACGCCTTGGCGACGACCTGCGGGAGCACCTCGACGAGCATCTGGATCACGGCCGCGTCGCCGTACTGGGAGAACGCGTCGGCCTTCTTGCGCATGGCCTCCGCCTCGGCGGCCCCCTTCGCACCGATCGCGGCGGCCTCGGCCTCACCCTCGATGCGTACGGCGTCGGCGAGCGCGGCGCGGTGCGCCTTCTCGCCCTCACCGGTCAGCCGGGAGCGCTGCGCGTCCGCCTCGGCCTCCTTGACCAGGGCGATGCGCCGGGCCTCGGCCTCCTGCTCGGCCTGGTAGCGGGCGGCGTCGGCGGGCTTGCGGACCTTGGTGTCCAGCTCGCGGTCGGTCAGCGCGGCCTGGCGCTGGGCGACCTTCTCCTGCTCGGCGAGGACCTCCTGCGAGCGGGCGGCCTCGGCGAGCGGACCCGCGGCGGCGGCACGGGCCGCGGCCTCGTCCGTCTCGGCCTTGATCTCCGCCGTCTTGAGGGCGAAGGTCCGCTGGGCGATCGCGATCTCCTCCTCGGCCTTCAGCCGGGCCTGTTCGGCGGCGCGCCGGGCCACCGCCTCGGCGATGTCGGCCTCCTGCTTGGCGCGGGCGGCCTCGGGGCGGCCGAGGTCCTCCAGGTAGGAGCCCTCGGTGGTGATGTCCTGGATCTGGAAGGCGTCGAGCACCAGGCCCTGCCCGGACAGGCTCGCCTCGGCCTCCTCCGCGACCTGCCCGGCGAACGCGGCACGGTCCCGGATGATGTCCTCCACCGACATGCGGCCCACGATGGAGCGCAGGGCGCCGGAGAGCACCTCCTGGGTGAAGCCGACGATGCCGTCCTGCTGCATCAGGAAGCGCTGGGCGGCGGCGCGGATGGAGTCCTCGGTGCCGCCGACCTTGACGATGGCGACGCCTTCGAGGTTCGCCTTGACGCCCCGCAGCGTGACCGCGCCGCGCACCGAGATCGGGATGTGCCGCGACGACAGGTCGAGGGTGAACTTCTGCTGGACGAACGGCACGACGAAGACACCGCCGCCGACCACGACCTTCTGGCCGCTGTTGTCGGTGAACACCCGGCCGGTCTCCGGGTCGGTGGACTTCTTGCCGCGCCGGCCGGTGACGATGAACGCCTGGCTGGGGCCGGCCACCTTGTAGCGGGTGACGACGACGAGTGCGAGCAGGACGAGGAGTACGACGACTCCCACGACCGCGACGAGAACTGGACTCATGGTGAATTCCCCCCTGCCACCCCCAAGGCGGCAGATCAGTGCGGGTTACGGGACAACCTGCAAGCGGTGCTGACAGTAAGTGCGAGTGGTGAGAGCGGTAGGAGCGAGCGATGAGAGCAGTGAGTACGAGCGGGTGGGACGGGGACGGCAGGTGGGGAGGGCGGCGGTCGTGCGGCGGTTCAGCGCCGGACCGGGCGGACCGCCACCGACGTCGGTGACAGGGACTCCTCGACCCAGATCTCGGCGCCCCGCGCCACCGCCTCGGGACTCTTCGCCGCGAGCTTCACCGGCTGGCCCGCGAGGTACACGAGCACCTCGCCGTAGCCGTCGGGCGGGATCGGGGTGACGACGGAGCCCGAACTGCCCACGAGGTCGGAGCCGCGGGGCGTGGCGGAGGGTTCGTCGCGCATGAGGGCCCGGCTGAACCGCCAGGTCAGCCAGCCCGCTCCGGCTCCGGCCCCGATGCCCACCGCGGTGGCGGGCCCGGCTCCGAGTCCGGTCGTACCGAGCACGAGTGCCCCGCCGAAGCCGAGCATCGACACGAACCCGGCGATGACCGGCAGCGACAGCAGCCCGTCGAAGAGCCCGTCCAGGAAGCCCGCCCCGCCGAACAGTCCTTCCAGTACGCCGTCGAAGACGAGCGTCAGGAGCAGCAGAACGATTCCCGTGATGCCGAGACCGAGAAACAGAGTCAACCGGTCCACCTCCCCCGTCTGTGCCGGTCACCTGTGTGGACCGGCATTGTGTCAGGTTCGTACACGTGTGCACATTGCCGGGACACGGCAGTCTTTACGCGTTCTTGATGCCGCGTCGGCACCTGCCGGACGGACCGCACCGGATTCCTACACCTGTCCGGCATCAAGGGCGCGTAAAGACTGCCGGAATCCGGCAATGCGACGGACTCCCGGCCCGGGGCACGATGGTCGGGCAGAAACGGGGGAGCCACGGGGGACGGATAAGGGTCCCGGTACCGGAAGACCGTCAGCGGACGTCCGGTACCGAGGCCCGATCCCCCTGTTTCCCCTCTGCCCCCTCCCCCGCTTCTCCCGCATCCCTGGAACTTCCTCCGTGGCGAGTGAGCCGACGATCCCCGCGCATCTGCCGTATCCCGGCAGCGAGACCGGTCCTCGCCGCCCCGCACACCTCGCTCATGCGCTAAAAAGGCGTCAGCGGCTCATCGAGGAGACGGGGGAGCAGATGGCGGGGCGGGACATACCCGAGGAGTACCTGGACGGGTACGCGCGCATCCTCGCGGACGCCTCCGCGACCGGCCGCCGGCTGACCCGCGACGAGCTCGACTCCCGGCGGGCGCTGGGCGAGCGGGCAGCCGAGGCGGGCTTCGGACTGCGCGCCCTGGTCGGCGCGCACCTCACCGCCGCCCGCCTGCACTGGCCTGCCACCGCCACCGCCTCCGAGAGCACCCTCGCCGCCGTCGAACAGGCCGTCGACGCGTTCGCCGAGGGCTACGAGAGGGCCCAACTCCTCGCCGTACGCCAGGAGGAGGCCGCGCGCCGGGAGTTCATCGACGACCTCCTGCACGGCCGCAGCGACCTGGGCCTGCTCGCCGAACGCGCCGAACGCTTCGGGCTGCGCCTGTCGCACTCGCACGCCGTCGCCGTGGCGCGCGGCACGGGCGGCTACGACGAGGGGGACGCGGTCCCCCGCGAGGTGGAGCGCGCGCTGATCGGCCGGTTCGGCGACCGCAGCATCCTCGTGACCACCAAGGACGGCCGTCTGGTGTGCATCGCGCCCGGCGACCAGGACGACGTGCTCTCCTTCTTCGCCAAGCACGCGTACGCGGCCACCGACGGCGGCCAGGTCGCCATCGGCCGCTCCCAGCCCGGGCCCGGCGGGGTCGTCCAGTCCTACGAGGAGGCCCTGAACGCCCTCGACCTGGCCGACCGCCTGGAGTTCGACACCCCCGTGCTGCGCTCCGCCGACCTGCTCGTCTATCCCGTCCTCGCCCGGGACCGGCAGGCCATGGCCGACCTGGTGCTCAGCGCCCTCGGACCGCTGCGCGGAGCCCGCGGCGGTGCCGAGCCGCTCCTCGACACCCTCACCGCGTACTTCGACTCGGGCTGCGTGGCCGCGGAGGCCGCCCGGCGGCTGTCGCTGAGCGTCCGCGCGCTCACCTACCGGCTGGAGCGCATCCACAAGCTGACGGGGGCGAACCCGGCCGACCCGGTGCACCGGTACACCCTGCAGACCGCGGTCATCGGGGCCCGGCTGCTGGACTGGCCGGAGAAGGATCTCTGAGGGCCTCCCCCAAGGCCCCCGTCACCCTCCCGGCGCCGCTCAGTCCTCGCCGCCCCCGGCGCCGCTCAGTCCTCGCCGTCCCCGCCGTCCTCGTCTCCTGCCTCGTCCTCGTCGCCGACGTACTCGCCCGGCCCGGCCTGCCCGCCCTTGTCCGGCTTCTTCGCCTTGTTCCCGTCGTCCGCGGGGCCCGGCGGGACCACCGGGGCCTCCTCCGAGACGGAAGGTGACGCGGAGGGCTCCGCGTTGACGTCGGGAGTGGTCTGCGGCTCCTCGGTCCGGGGCACCGTGCCCGCCGCGGGCTCCACGGGGGCCGGGTCGGAGTCCTCGCCGGCCCCGGATCCGGCTGCCGGGCCCGCCGAGGGCGCCGAGCCCTCCTTGCCGGAGTCCCCCGCGGTGTTGTCCGGCGAGAACATCGACATGCCGGCGAGCACCGCGAGGACGAAGAGCACGGCACCGGCGAGGATGCCGAACACCCGGGGCCGTCTGCGGACCGCGGTCCCGACGGCGCCCCGGCCGCCGGCGGCCGGCCGCGCGCGGCGCGAAGGCCCGGAGCGGGCGGAGTGCGACGCGTGCGCCGAGTGCGACCCGTGAGCCGAGTGGTCGGCGCGGGTGGAGTGCGCGGCCGGGGCGGCGGCCTGCGGCAGCCGGTACGTCGTCGGGGACCCGGAGTCCGCGCCGCCGGACCGTGGTGGCGCGGCCGCGTACGACGGCTGGGTCACCGGCTGCCGCGCCCGCGACGACCGGGTTCCCGGTCCCGGCGACGCCGACGGTGAGGCCACCGGCAGCGGCTCGGCCCGCCCCTGCCAGGCACCCGATGCGAACCAGTCCGCGACCTCCTGGGCCGTGGGCCGGTCCTCGGGCTGCTTGGCGAGGAGACCGAGGAGGTAGTTCTCGAAGGCGGGCGGCAGCTGGACGCCGCGCTCGCGGGGCGGCACCGGCGCCATGTCGATGTGCTGGTGCAGGGTGACCGTCGCGCTCTCACCCTGGAACGGCGGTCTCCCGGTGAGGAGTTGGTAGAGCACGCAGCCGAGGGAGTACACGTCGGAAGCCGCGGACGCCGGGCGGCCGAGCGCCCGCTCGGGGGCCAGGTAGAGGCTGGTGCCGACGATCTGACCGGCCGTGGTGAGCGCGGAGGCGGGGTCGTCGACGAAGCGGGCGATGCCGAAGTCACCGATCTTCACGGTGCCCTGGGCGTCCGCGAGGAGGTTGCCGGGCTTGATGTCCCGGTGCACGATCCCCTCGCGGTGCGCGGCGGCGAGCCCGGCGGCGGCCTGGGCGGCGACGACGGCCACCCGTTCCATCGTGAGGGTGCCGGACGCGGTCAACTCCTGGGCGAGGCTGCGGCCTTCGACCAGTTCCATCACCAGGTAGAAGCGGTCGTCCCAGGCGCCGAAGTCGAAGACGGCGACGACGTACGGATGGCTCAGCCTCGCCGCCGTCTGCGCCTCCAGCCGGAACCGCGCGGCGGCCGCGCTGTCCGCCTCGTCCCCCAGCAGCAGCTTGACGGCCACGGACCGGCCGAGCACCTCGTCGGATGCCTGCCACACCTCGCCCATCCCACCGCGGCCAATGGACGCGTGCAACCGATACCGCTCCGCGACGAGCACCAGCGAATCATCCTCAACACAGCAGAAGGCCAACACGACTACCGCGAACGGCACTTCATGCGACGCAGAAGCGCAGGTGGGGGGAGATCCGCAGCAGGGGTCAGCCTACCGACACGCGACCGGGCCGATGTCCCGCCGATGTCCCGCCGGAGCGAGGGACGCGGGCACCGGCGGCTCCGCCGTGCCCGCGCGCCCGTCCCGGCTCGGCCGGCGCACCACGATCCGGCCGGTTCCCCGCCCCCAAAAGCGCGGGAAACCGCACGGTCGGCCCAACTCAGCCCGTGGCGGGCTCACTTGACTCGGGCCGCATCATCACACAGTCGAACTCGACGACCCGACCGGTGGCGGGCTCCCGGGTCACGGGATACATCCCGGTCACCCCGAACCCCGCGGCCTCGTACGCGGCGATGGCCTCGCCCATCCCCGGGCTGCCCTCGTAGAGCTGGAGCGCCGCGACCTCGGACTGCATCCCGACGAACTCCGAGATCCGCTCCCCGGCCCCGGCGAACACCTCCATGTCGAAACCCTGCGTGTCCATCTTCAGATAGGGGCGGGGATCGGCGATGCCCTCCAGGGCCTTCTGCAGCACGTCGTCGAGCCGCCGGATCTCGATCTCCTCGGTGCGCCCCTTGGCGAACCGCTTGTACCGCTCCTTGCCGTACTCACTGGGCGGCAGCAGGGAGTTCATGGATTTCCAGTCGATGGAGATCGACTGGACGGCCTCCTCGCGCCCGAGCGCGAAGTTGTACACATGCCAGTCGGGGTCCTTCTCCGCGGACCGCTGGAGCTTCGCGAACGTGTCGGAGACCGGCTCGAACGACACGATGCGCCCCGTGTAGCCGAAGCGCCGCAGGCCCTTCCCGTACTGCCCGGTGTTGGCCCCGACGTCGAAGACACAGTTCACCCGGTTGAGTTCCAGCAGCGCGGCCACGTGCTGGGTGCACAGGTAGTGGGCCGCGGCGAGCTGGAACTCCCGTTCCCCGCTCGCCGGCACCTCCTCGTCGAGGAGCAGTCGCGCGCCGGTGTCACCGAAGGGAACGCTCTTCATGCTCCGCTTCGTGGAGCCGCGGGCCACCACCCAGGTATCCGCGCCGGCGTCCGTGACGGCGTACCGCCCCTTCCCGTGGGTGACCAGATCGGCCCCACTGCCCACGGGCAGGACGGTGCGATCGCCCCGCCGGAACACCACGGCGGTACCGGGACCGACATCGACCACCTTCACGCCTATCCGGGGAAGGATCCTGAGCAGTCTTCTGTAAAGGGTCTGCATCCGGTCAGCCTCGCAGAAGACGTCATGGATTCACTCGTACTTCACCGAACAACCTTTTCGCGAGTGGTGCGTCGCGTGGCGGTCCAGTTCGTATGCCGCTCTGATGAGCGGCACGTGCGTGAACGCCTGCGGAAAGTTGCCCAGCTGGCGCCGGGCGAGGGGGTCGTACTCCTCGGCGAGGAGGCCGACGTCGTTGCGCAGGAGCAGCAGCCGTTCGAACAGGTCCCGGGCGTCGTCCTCGCGGCCGGTCAGCCGCAGGGCATCCGCGAGCCAGAAGGAACAGGCCAGGAAGGCGCCCTCGCCACCGGCGAGGCCGTCGGGGCTCTCGGCCGCGCCGGAGCCCGTCGAGTAGCGGCGGACCAGTCCGTCGCCGGTGGCCAGTTCGCGCTCCACTGCGGTGACCGTGCCGATGACCCTCGGGTCGTCCGGCGGCAGGAACCCGGTGCGCGGGATGAGCAGCAGCGCGGCGTCCAGCGCGCGTGATCCGTAGGACTGCGTGAACGTGGCGCGTGCCGGGTCGAAACCCCGCTCGCAGACCTCCCGGTGGATACGGTCCCGGATCTCGCGCCAGTGCGCGACGGGCCCGGGACGCCCGTGGTCCTCGGCCATCCGGACCGCACGGTCGAAGGCCACCCAGCACATGACCTTGGAGTGGACGTGGTGACGGGGTTCGCCGCGCATCTCCCACAGGCCCTGGTCGGGCCGGGACCACACCTTCTCCAGGTGGTCGAGCACGGCCCGCTGGAGCGCGATCAGATGCCGCTGTGGGCGCAGGCCGGAGCTGAGCGTCAGGGCGAGGGTGTCCATCAACTCGCCCGGCACGTCGAGCTGTTGCTGCAGGGCGGCCCCGTTGCCGATCCGCACCGGCCGCGAACCCTCGTATCCGGCGAGCCAGTCGGCCGTCCACTCGGTGAGCCGGCGCTCGCCACCGATCCCGTACATGATCTGGATGTCCTGGGGCCGTCCCGCCACCGCCCGCTCCAGCCAGCCCCGCCAGGCGTCCGCCTCGGCGGTGAAGCCGCTGCGCAGCAGCGCCTCCAGGGTCATGCCCGCGTCCCGCAGCCAGCAGAAGCGGTAGTCCCAGTTGCGTACCCCGCCGGGCTGCTCGGGCAGGGAGGTGGTGGGGGCGGCGACGATCCCGCCGGTCGGCTCGTAGGTGAGTGCCTTGAGGGTGATGAGGGAGCGGACGACCGCGTCACGGTAGGTGCCGTCGTACGTGAAG
This sequence comes from Streptomyces sp. BV286, assembly GCF_019090165.1. Taxonomy (GTDB): domain Bacteria; phylum Actinomycetota; class Actinomycetes; order Streptomycetales; family Streptomycetaceae; genus Streptomyces. The sequence goes on along the minus strand of NZ_JAHRIB010000052.1, from coordinate 2,491 downwards.
GGGCGCAGCCACTCGCTCCAGTACTCCTCGGTGCGGCGCAGCGCGTCGAAGGGATCCACGGGCTCGGGGGCGGGCAGGTGGGAGGGCTGCCAGGTCAGCACGGAGGGGATCCGTTCGCCCGCGGTGACGGTGAAGTCGGCGCGGTGGGCCTCGCCGTGCGCGGCCAGCGGGACGGGGGTGGACAGCCACACCGACTCGGGTCCCGCGATGCCGTTCAGCTGCCCGTGCACCCGGTGCATCCACGGCACCACGCTGCCGTACTCGAAACGCACCCGCAGGTCCATGCGCAGGTCGACCGTGCCGGACAGGCCCTCGACGACGCGTACGACACAGGGGGCGCCGTCGCGGCGCGGCATGAAGTCGACGACGGTGGCCCGGCCGGTGTCGGTCTCCCACTCGGTCTCCAGGACGAGGGAGTCCCCGCGGTAGCGGCGGCGGGAGGTCAGGCCCTCGTCGACGGCCACCGGGGCGATCCGCCACCGGCCGTTGTTCTCGTCGCCCAGCAGCGCGGCGAAGCAGGCCGGGGAGTCGAAGCGCGGCAGGCACAGCCAGTCGAGGCTGCCGTCGCGGCCGATGAGGGCCGTGGTCAGCAGGTCCCCGACGAGGGCGTAGTCCTCGATCCGTCCCGGCATGGGGCCAGTCTGGGCGCGGGAGCGGGCGCGGGCATCTCGGGCTCACCCGGTCGGCCCGGTGCGCTGGTGGGACGTGCCCCGCGGTGGTGCCGTGGGACGAGATCCCCCGTCGCCAGGAGCCGTAGGAGGCATCCGTGCTGAACCGTCCGTCCCGCCGGCCCCGGCGTACCGTCCTTGTCCTCGCCCCGGCCCTGGCTGCGGCCGCGCTGCTGACGACGGCCGGCTGCTCGGGCGGTGACGGCGGCGCCGGGACGGCGACGGGCGAGCGGGCGGCCTCCGCCTCGCCCGTGGCCGGGCGGGCGGCGGCGCCCTCGCCGTCGGTCACCGTCGCCCCCACCCTCACCGAGGCGCAGGCGAAGTCCGCGCTGGTCACCGCCGAGGACCTGGGCGGCGACTGGGAGCCGACCAAGGGCGCGGCGACCTGGCGGGACGCCCTCCTCAAGGGGAAGGCGGACGTCGGCGACTGCCAGCGGCTGCTCGACGGCCTGTACGCCGAGAACCTGCTGGGCGAGCCCGCCGGGGCCCGCGCGGTGGCCGGGTTCGACGACGCCGACGACGGGGCGCAGCTGCGGTACCAGGTCGGGGCGTACGACCGGGCGGCGCTGGACGCCTCGCTGGACTGGCTGCGGAAGGTGCCGGACACCTGCGGGCAGTTCACGGCCACGGACGTCCGCGGCGGGCAGGTCACGGTCCAGGCCGTCGCCGCGCCGCTGCCCGGCGTGGGCGAGGCCCGCGAGGGCCTGCACGTGACCGTGACCGGCGAGACCTCGTACCTCACGCTGGACTTCGCCGCCGTACGGGTCGGCGACAGCGCGCTCTCCCTCACCAACGGCGGCCTGGACGGCATCGACAGCGACGACACCCGGCAGGCCGCCCAGCTCGGCACCCAGCGCCTCCAGGAGGTCCTGGCCGGCCGGACACCCGCGGCCCGGCCCTCCGCACAGAGCGACGGGCAGCGCGACGGGCAGGGCGACGGGCAGGGTGACAGGCAAGGCGACGGTGCCGGGGACGAGCAGGGCTGAGCCCGCCCGCCCGGTACAGGTCTGGCAGGTCAGGCAGGTCAGGGCGGGGCCGGCAGGTCAAGGCGGGTCGGGTCGGGTCAGGCGGGGTCGGTGAGATAGCGCTCGACCGGGCCCAGGGTGAGCAGCCCGCTGCCCGCGCCCGCGAGTTCAGCGGCGGCCGGGCGCAGACGGTCACGGGCGCGTGCGAGCGAGGCGCGGTCGTCGAGACGTCGGGCGGCTTCGGCCTCCAGCGCGCAGCAGGCCTCGTACAGGAGGTCGCGCGGTGGCTCCGGGAGGACGCGCAGGGCGGTACGGGCCTGTGCGCGCCGGCCCGCCGCGAGCAGCGTGAACGGCTCGGCCCAGGGACGGTAGGGGCCCCAGTCCGTGCGGGAGTCCGGTGCCGTGACCGGGTCCGGTGGAAGGTCGTGGGTCAGGCGCAGGCACAGGAGCGCGAGCGGAAGCAGGCCGTGTTCCAGGCCGGGCATGCCCGCGCCGTCCAGGCGGGCGGCGGCGGCCCGGTAGGCCGCCTCGGCGCGGTCGGGCTGTCCGGTCGCGCTGAGCCGCAGGGCCCGGTACCAGTCGGTGAACACGCCCACCAGGGGCAGTTCGTGGCGTTCGGCGAGGCGGTCCGCGGCGGCCGCGTGCAGGTCCGCCGCGCAGAGGTCTCCGAGCGCGCCGCGGGCCTGGACGCGGATGAGGTGGCCGAGGACCTCGTAGGTCACCAGGCCGTGGCGGGCGGCCAGTTCGACGAGTTCCGCGCCGATCGTGTCCCGTCGTGGGGCGAGGCCCGCGCGGGTGAAGGACTGCATGAACCGGCCGTTGAGGGCGAAGGCCAGCAGCGCGGGGTCGTCGAGGCGG
>NZ_JAHRIB010000051.1 GCF_019090165.1 Streptomyces sp. BV286 | reverse complement strand
ACACAGTGGACGCGAGCAACTGAGGACAAGCCCTCGGCCTATTAGTACCAGTCAGCTTCACCCCTTACAGGGCTTCCACATCTGGCCTATCAACCCAGTCGTCTACTGGGAGCCTTAACCAATCTAGTTGGTGGGAATACTCATCTCGAAGCAGGCTTCCCGCTTAGATGCTTTCAGCGGTTATCCCTCCCGAACGTAGCCAACCAGCCATGCCCTTGGCAGGACAACTGGCACACCAGAGGTTCGTCCGTCCCGGTCCTCTCGTACTAGGGACAGCCCTTCTCAATATTCCTACGCGCACAGCGGATAGGGACCGAACTGTCTCACGACGTTCTAAACCCAGCTCGCGTACCGCTTTAATGGGCGAACAGCCCAACCCTTGGGACCGACTCCAGCCCCAGGATGCGACGAGCCGACATCGAGGTGCCAAACCATCCCGTCGATATGGACTCTTGGGGAAGATCAGCCTGTTATCCCCGGGGTACCTTTTATCCGTTGAGCGACGGCGCTTCCACAAGCCACCGCCGGATCACTAGTCCCGACTTTCGTCCCTGCTCGACCCGTCGGTCTCACAGTCAAGCTCCCTTGTGCACTTACACTCAACACCTGATTGCCAACCAGGCTGAGGGAACCTTTGGGCGCCTCCGTTACTCTTTAGGAGGCAACCGCCCCAGTTAAACTACCCATCAGACACTGTCCCTGATCCGGATCACGGACCCAGGTTAGACATCCAGCACGACCAGACTGGTATTTCAACGACGACTCCACCATGGCTGGCGCCATGACTTCAAAGTCTCCCAGCTATCCTACACAAGCCGAACCGAACACCAATATCAAACTGTAGTAAAGGTCCCGGGGTCTTTCCGTCCTGCTGCGCGAAACGAGCATCTTTACTCGTAGTGCAATTTCACCGGGCCTATGGTTGAGACAGTCGAGAAGTCGTTACGCCATTCGTGCAGGTCGGAACTTACCCGACAAGGAATTTCGCTACCTTAGGATGGTTATAGTTACCACCGCCGTTTACTGGCGCTTAAGTTCTCAGCTTCGCCAAACCGAAGTTTGACTAACCGGTCCCCTTAACGTTCCAGCACCGGGCAGGCGTCAGTCCGTATACATCGCCTTACGGCTTCGCACGGACCTGTGTTTTTAGTAAACAGTCGCTTCTCGCTGGTCTCTGCGGCCACCCCCAGCTCAAGCAGCAAGTGCTATCACCGGTGATGGCCCCCCTTCTCCCGAAGTTACGGGGGCATTTTGCCGAGTTCCTTAACCATAGTTCACCCGAACGCCTCGGTATTCTCTACCTGACCACCTGAGTCGGTTTAGGGTACGGGCCGCCATGAAACTCGCTAGAGGCTTTTCTCGACAGCATAGGATCATCCACTTCACCACAATCGGCTCGGCATCAGGTCTCAGACTATGTGCCAGGCGGATTTACCTACCTGACGTCCTACACCCTTACCCCGGGACAACCACCGCCCGGGATGGACTACCTTCCTGCGTCACCCCATCACTCACCTACTGCAGGTCTGGTCCGTCGGCTCCACCACTTTCCTTTCCCCGAAGGGTCCGGAACGGCTTCACGGACTTAGCATCGCCTGGTTCAATGTTTGACGCTTCACAGCGGGTACCGGAATATCAACCGGTTATCCATCGACTACGCCTGTCGGCCTCGCCTTAGGTCCCGACTTACCCTGGGCAGATCAGCTTGACCCAGGAACCCTTAGTCAATCGGCGCACACGTTTCTCACGTGTGTATCGCTACTCATGCCTGCATTCTCACTCGTGAACCGTCCACCACTGCCTTCCGGCGCGGCTTCACCCGGCACACGACGCTCCCCTACCCATCCCAACGGGCGTTGGCCCTATTGCTGGAATGACACGACTTCGGCGGTACGCTTGAGCCCCGCTACATTGTCGGCGCGGAATCACTAGACCAGTGAGCTATTACGCACTCTTTCAAGGGTGGCTGCTTCTAAGCCAACCTCCTGGTTGTCTGTGCGACTCCACATCCTTTCCCACTTAGCGTACGCTTAGGGGCCTTAGTCGATGCTCTGGGCTGTTTCCCTCTCGACCATGGAGCTTATCCCCCACAGTCTCACTGCCGCGCTCTCACTTACCGGCATTCGGAGTTTGGCTAAGGTCAGTAACCCGGTAGGGCCCATCGCCTATCCAGTGCTCTACCTCCGGCAAGAAACACACGACGCTGCACCTAAATGCATTTCGGGGAGAACCAGCTATCACGGAGTTTGATTGGCCTTTCACCCCTAACCACAGGTCATCCCCCAGGTTTTCAACCCTGGTGGGTTCGGTCCTCCACGACCTCTTACAGCCGCTTCAACCTGCCCATGGCTAGATCACTCCGCTTCGGGTCTTGAGCGCGCTACTATATCGCCCTATTCGGACTCGCTTTCGCTACGGCTTCCCCACACGGGTTAACCTCGCAACACACCGCAAACTCGCAGGCTCATTCTTCAAAAGGCACGCAGTCACGACCCACCAAGTAAACTTGATGAGCGACGCTCCCACGGCTTGTAGGCACACGGTTTCAGGTACTATTTCACTCCGCTCCCGCGGTACTTTTCACCATTCCCTCACGGTACTATCCGCTATCGGTCACCAGGGAATATTTAGGCTTAGCGGGTGGTCCCGCCAGATTCACACGGGATTTCTCGGGCCCCGTGCTACTTGGGTGTCTCTCAAACGAGCCGTTGATGTTTCGACTACGGGGGTCTTACCCTCTACGCCGGACCTTTCGCATGTCCTTCGCCTACACCAACGGTTTCTGACTCGTCTCACAGCCGGCAGACTGTGAAAGAGAGATCCCACAACCCCGCATGCGCAACCCCTGCCGGGTCTCACACACATACGGTTTGGCCTCATCCGGTTTCGCTCGCCACTACTCCCGGAATCACGGTTGTTTTCTCTTCCTGCGGGTACTGAGATGTTTCACTTCCCCGCGTTCCCTCCACACACCCTATGTGTTCAGATGTGGGTGACAGCCCATGACGACTGCCGGGTTTCCCCATTCGGAAACCCCCGGATCAAAGCCTGGTTGACGGCTCCCCGGGGACTATCGTGGCCTCCCACGTCCTTCATCGGTTCCTGGTACCAAGGCATCCACCGTGCGCCCTTAAAAACTTGGCCACAGATGCTCGCGTCCACTGTGCAGTTCTCAAACAACGACCAACCACCC
>NZ_JAHRIB010000050.1 GCF_019090165.1 Streptomyces sp. BV286 | reverse complement strand
GCCCGGCTCCGGCCGCCAGCCGCCGCGCGGCGGCAGCACCCCGGCCCACGGCGGGCCGGTGACGGCGGCGGGAACGGCCGCCGTGGCCGCCGGCTCGTCGAGGGATTCCAGGAGTTCACCTGCCGAGACCGTCACGTCGAGGACGACGTCCAGCCCGTCCTCGTAGGGCTTCGCGAGCCGCGCCGTACGGATCGCGAGCACCTCGAACGACGGGGGCCGGCCGAACACCGCGAGTGTCGTCCCCGACGCCTGCAGCCGCACCGCGGCCGCCCGGTCGTAGTGGATCAGCCGGGCCAGGAAGGCGGCGAGGTCCGCCGCCTCCCCCTCGTCGACGAGGTGCAGGACCGTCATGCGGCGACGGCCCCCGTGGAACCGGCCACGTCGTCCGTGTACTCCTCGAGGAACTCGCGCTCCTCCGCGGTGATACGACGTGGCCGCTGCGCCTCGAAGTCGAACGGCACGATGACCGTCTGCGCCCGGACGTACACCTGGTCCGGGTCCTTGACCTCGTAGGCGATGGTGAACGACGCCGCCCTTATCTGCGTGACCCACAGCTCGATGTCGACCGGCCGGTGCCGGTGGACCAACTGCTGCTTGTAGTCGATCTCATGGCGCGCCACCACGGACCCCTGCTGGAAATCCTTGTCCGGGCGGAACAGGAAGTCGATACGCGCCTCCTCCAGGTAGCGGAGGAAGACCACGTTGTTGATGTGGCCGTACGCGTCCATGTCCGCCCAGCGCAGCGGGCAGCGGTAGATGTGCCGCAAGAGAGATCAGCCCCGGGTCAGCTTCTTGTAGGTGGCGCGGTGCGGACGCGCCGCGTCCGGTCCGAGCCGCTCGACCTTGTTCTTCTCGTACGACTCGAAGTTGCCCTCGAACCAGTACCACTTCGACTCACCCTCGTACGCGAGGATGTGCGTCGCGACCCGGTCCAGGAACCAGCGGTCGTGGGAGATGACCACGGCCGCACCGGGGAACTCCAGCAGCGCGTTCTCGAGCGACGACAGGGTCTCGACGTCGAGGTCGTTGGTGGGCTCGTCGAGGAGCAGCAGGTTGCCGCCCTCCTTGAGGGTCAGCGCCAGGTTCAGGCGGTTGCGCTCACCACCGGAGAGGACACCGGCAGGCTTCTGCTGGTCCGGGCCCTTGAAGCCGAAGGCGGACACATAGGCCCGCGACGGCATCTCGACCTGACCGACGTTGATGTAGTCGAGCTCGTCGGAGACGACGGCCCACAGCGTCTTCTTGGGGTCGATGTTGGCGCGGCTCTGGTCGACGTAACTGATCTTGACCGTGTCGCCGACCTTGATCGCACCGGAGTCCGGCGTCTCCAGGCCCTGGATCATCTTGAAGAGCGTGGTCTTGCCGGCGCCGTTCGGGCCGATGACCCCGACGATCCCGTTGCGCGGCAGGGTGAAGCTCAGGTCGTCGATGAGGACCTTGTCACCGAACGCCTTGGAGAGGTTCTGGACCTCGACGACGATGGAGCCCAGGCGCGGGCCCGGCGGGATCTGGATCTCCTCGAAGTCCAGCTTCCGCATCTTGTCGGCCTCGGCTGCCATCTCCTCGTAACGGGCGAGGCGCGCCTTGGACTTGGTCTGACGGCCCTTGGCGTTGGACCGGACCCACTCCAGCTCTTCCTTGAGCCGCTTCTGACGCTTCTCGTCCTTGCGGCCCTCGACCTTGAGGCGCGTGGACTTCTTGTCGAGGTACGTGGAGTAGTTGCCCTCGTAGGGAATCGCGCGGCCGCGGTCCAGTTCGAGGATCCACTCGGCGACGTTGTTCAGGAAGTACCGGTCGTGAGTGACGGCGACGACGGCGCCCGCGTACTTCGAGAGGTGCTGCTCCAGCCAGTTCACCGACTCGGCGTCGAGGTGGTTGGTGGGCTCGTCGAGGAGGAGCAGGTCCGGAGCCTCGATCAGCAGCTTGCAGAGAGCGACACGGCGCTTCTCACCACCGGAGAGGGTGGTGACCGGCCAGTCGCCGGGCGGGCAGCCCAGCGCGTCCATGGCCTGCTCCAGCTGCGCGTCGAGGTCCCACGCGTTGGAGTGGTCCAGGTCCTCCTGGAGCTTGCCCATCTCGTCCATGAGCGCGTCCGAGTAGTCCGTCGCCATCAGCTCGGCGACCTCGTTGAAGCGCTTGAGCTTGCCCATGAGCTCGGCGGCCCCGTCCTGGACGTTCTCCAGGACCGTCTTGCTCTCGTCCAGCTCCGGCTCCTGCATGAGGATGCCGACGCTGAAGCCCGGCGACAGGAACGCGTCACCGTTCGACGGCTGCTCGAGCCCCGCCATGATCTTCAGCACGGTCGACTTACCGGCACCGTTCGGCCCGACGACGCCGATCTTCGCTCCCGGCAGGAAGTTCAGGGTGACGTCATCGAGAATCACCTTGTCGCCGTGCGCCTTGCGCGTCTTGCGCATGGTGTAAATGAACTCAGCCAAGAGAAACCGTCCGGACGCTTGAAATCGGCAGTGGGCAGATACACCCCATCTTGCCGTACCGCCACCCCTCGGGGGAAACGCGTATGGCGTAGGCCCCTGGCGGGGCACGCCCGGCGTCCGCCTCTTCCGGTCGGCACGGAGCGGCGTCGGTGGCCGCCTGCCGCCTTCGGGCGGACGGCCCGGCGCGGAGGCGGCCGAATCTCCGGCGCCGGTGTCTCGCATCGCGCGGGAACAACTCAGCAGCACAGCGAGTAATTACGCGTTCACTCACTGTCCAATTGTCAAGGAGCTGGTTGGTTCTCTCTTCAGTCCCGCGTCACGGTGTTCTTCCTGCGGACGAGGACCAGCGCGGCGCCGCCGATCACGACCAGGCCGATCGCGACCCCGGCTATCAGCGGAGTGGCGCCGGACGAGCCCGTCTCGGCGAGGTCGGCGGTCGTGACGGAGGTGCCGCCCACCGTGGCGGGGCTGGGCTCGCTCAGCGTCTGGGTCGTCTCGCCACCGGCACTGCTCTGCGTGCGGCAGTCGAGCACGCCCTGGAATCGCTTCTCGTATCCGGCCGGCCCCTTGACCGTGAAGTCGTACGCCTGGTCCTCCTGCAGCGGGACCGTCACCGTCTGTGACGCGCCGGCCGCGATGGTGTGCTCGATGCCCATCAGCTCGAACGTGAACGCTTCGTCACCCTCGTTGACCGCTGTGATGTCCACGCCGCCCTCGGCGCAGTTCTTCTCGGCCGACAGCGCGGGTATCGCCCCGGTCTCGGCCCAGTTCGCGGTCGCCGCAGCCGAGACCGTCGATTCGCTGGAGCCGGCCAGGATCTGGGTCTGACTCCTGGTCTCGGAGGCGAAGGCCCGCCCGACCGGGACCGTCGTCGAGGCCTGCACCGTCAGCGCGGCCGAACCGGCCGGGGCGTCCTCGGGCACGTCGAAGAACAGCTCGCCGCCGTCGGCCGCGGACGTGATCTCCTCGCCGTCCCGGTCGACGATCTTCACCCCGCTCGTGATGTCGGCCGGCGGCGTCACCGTCACACCGTTCGCGTTCGTGCGCACGGTGACCGGGCCGAGCAGCTCACCGGGGCGGCCGGAGACCGCGGGCGGGTCCAGGCTGAGGGACGCCTTCGGTTCGTCTAGGTCGCGGGCGCTGCGCTGCAGGTAGTCGGCGAGCTTCTCCGCCTGCGGGTCCACGGCGTCCACGTCGGCGCCGTCCGAGTACCGCCAGATCGCCACCTGCGTGCCGGCCGCCGCGTCCTGCTCGGTGAGGCCGCTCGCGCCCGCCTTCGTGGCCAGCGCGGCGAGGTCGTTGACCTGCGGGTAGGAGTTCTGGAGGATCCAGCGGATCCGGCCCGCGTCGGGGTTCCCGTGCAGCGACGTACCGCTCCAGGAGGTCTCCTGGTACTTGGCGTCCTTCTGCGTCGGGCTGTGGATGTCGACGCAATACGTCTGCAGGGTGCCGCCGTTGTCGACGGACATCTCGAACAGCCCCGCGGAGAGCTGCTTGTCCTCGCCGTTCTCGTGGATGACGGCCGTCCCGGCCGTCTTCAGCCCACCTATGGTGGCGGTCGCGCCGCCCTGGCTCTGGGGGAGTTCGTCCGCGACGGCCGCACCGGCCCCGGTCACGGCGCTCACGGCGACGAGGCCGGTCACGAGCGCCACCGCGGCCAGCCGGACGGTGACAGCACCTCGCCCGTGCACGGACGACGCAGAGAACGAAGAAAGCACAGAATTCCCCTTCGAGCAGGACCCGTTGACGTGGGGGGTTACGGTCCCACCAGCAGAATCAGAAGCCCCGAGAGCTATGCCCGGCATCCTAAGGACGGGGCGCATCTCCCTTCCCGGTGATGTCATCCGATCAGTGATCCGAATCGGAATCGTTATCGCCAGGACCGGGCGCAAGCTGGGCTTATCGACAAATCCCCAGGGACCGTTCGGAACGCACTCGCCGATAAGCCGCACATCGGTCAGATCGCGAATCCGGTGCCCGCGCTCACGTCACCAAGGCCGGCTCCTGCTGCCGCTGCGCCGGCTCGTCCGACTGAACCACCGGCTCCGTTTCCCAGCTGGGCTCCGGCCTGTTCGACGTGTCCGATGCCGGCTCGCTCCTGTGTGTCCTGCGGAACGCCGTGGTGCCGCGGGCCAGGTCGTGGCCGATCGCCGAGGCCTCGATGTCCGCGCCCACCCTCGACTGCCCGTCACGCTGTTCGGAGCGGACCTTCAGCCTGCCGCGCACCACGAGTGGTTCGCCCAGCGACACGGACGCCTGCACGTTCGCCGCGAGCGCCCGATTGGCCCATACCGTGAAGAAGTTGGTGTGCCCGTCCGTCCAGGTGTTCTTCTCGCGGTCCCAGTACCGCTGTGTGACCGCCAGCCGGAACCTCGCCGACGTGCCCGCCGCCGTCTCCCGGAACACCGGCTGCGTAGCCACGTTCCCCACCACGCACACCATCGTCTCGTTCATCGCGGAAGCCCTCCCTTGCCACGCGCACGGGCTCGTCCCGTACGGCTGCGTCTGTCGCGGCCGGCGCACGCCGACCGCGTCGCGACCTCGTCACGACCACGTCGTGATCGCCGCGACCTCAGAGTGCCTCCGCCGGCCCGAGCCCGCTGAGCCCTGTGGGCCACCGTCCGGTTGTGGACAACTCCGCCACCCGAACGGGGACTTCCGCCTGCCGTCACCCGCCCCCGACGCTCCCGCCGTCCGGCTCCCGGCTCCCGGCTTCCGGCCCTCGGCCCTCGGCCCTCGGCCCTCGGCCCTCGGCTGACACAAGCCGGACCAGCCCAGGGCCACCAGAGCCCCCGGGCCCCCGGGCCGACGCAGCCCACGCCGGGCGGCCCCAGCCCGACCCCAGCCCTCCCCTCCCC
>NZ_JAHRIB010000005.1 GCF_019090165.1 Streptomyces sp. BV286 | reverse complement strand
GGAACGGACGCTTCCTTCGTACTCACCCTCTCGGGCTTTCCTCCGGGCGCTTCCCTTCGGTCTTGCGTTTCCGACTCTATCAGACCGTTTCGGGCCGTGATTCCCAGTCGGTGGGATTTGCCTTTTGGCCTTGCGGCCTTTCGACATTCACTACGTTAGCCGATCCTCTCGGCAACTCATAATCGAGTTCCGCGAGTTCCAATTCAGGCATGCGGACATGCTGAATAGACCCTCGCTGAGAGGAAGTCGTAGGTAGTGGGTTGGCCGCTTCCGGCTGCAGGCTGAACGCCGTACCCGGGTCAAGCGGCTCGGGCCACATTACGGATCGCCCAGAGGCGAGTCAAGTTCGGCGCCGACGAGGGGTATGCGCCCGATACGGGCTCACCGTCGGGTCGTTGGTGATCCAGAAGCGCCATGGGTGGACACCTCCGTCGCCGGCCACTCCGGTACGCGGACCGTTGAGTACCTGGTCGGAGGGTGCCGGGGTGCCCCTCAGCAGGGTCACCGATGAACCCTCGGGGGCGCAGGCGTCCGTACCGTCGAAGGACCGGTCCACCCCCAGTGCGGTGGCCAGGCGGGCGGGGCCTTTGGCCAGTTCTCTGTCATGTCGGGCTGAAAGTCGACGTTTGCGGGCCAGTTCGGCGCCTTCGGTGATCTCCCCGGCGCGCAGGAGGACGCCGCTCGCCGTGTCCTCAGGGCCGCAGACCAGGTTCATGCAGTGCCACATGCCGTAGGTGAAGTAGACGTACACGTGTCCGGGCGGCCCGAACATCACCGCGTTGCGGGCCGTGCGGCCGCGATAGGCGTGCGATCCGGGATCGTTCGGACCGTCGTAGGCCTCGACCTCCGTGAGGCGGAGCTCGATCGGACCGTCCGGGGTGGTGCACACGAGCAGACGCCCCAGAAGGTCGGGGGCGACCTCGAGAACGGGTCGGTCGAAGAAGTCCCGGGTGAGGGGCGTACGGTCAGGGGCCGCGATCATGGCGTACGAGCGTAGTGCAGACGTGTGACTGCGCGCGGGGTGGTCAGGGAGCGCCCGCCTTGCCAGGGTGAGGGCGCGGAACCGGACACGGCTGGATCGCGTTTGTATGGATCAAGGATTCGATCCGGACAGATCAACAACGGGGCGTTGCCCGAGGAGGAAAAGACATGGGGTTCAAGCGGCTGCTTGCGAGCCTGGGGGCCGGTGGGGCTTCGGTCGAGACGGTGCTGACCGAGGTCAACGTCGTTCCCGGCGGTGTCGTCCAGGGTGAGGTGCGGATCCAGGGCGGATCCGTGGCTCAGCAGATCGAGGGGCTGTCGGTCGGGTTGCAGGCCCGGGTGGAGGTCGAGGGCCCGGACGACCAGGAGCACAAGCAGGACATCGAGTTCACGAAGACGCGGCTCGGTGGTGCTTTCGAGCTGGAGGCGAACGCCGTGCACGCGGTGCCGTTCGGTCTCGAGATCCCGTGGGAGACGCCGATCACGACCATCGCCGGTCAGCCGCTGCGCGGTATGAACGTGGGTGTGACCACGGAACTGGAGATCGCGCGCGCGGTGGACTCCGGTGACCTGGACCCGATCAGCGTGCATCCGCTGCCGGCGCAGCAGGCTCTGCTGGACGCGTTCATCCAGCTCGGGTTCCGCTTCAAGAGCGCGGACCTGGAGCGCGGCCGCATCCGGGGCACGCGACAGAAGCTGCCGTTCTACCAGGAGATCGAGTTCTTCCCGCCGCAGCAGTACCGCGGTCTCAACCAGGTCGAGCTGAGTTTCGTCGCGGACGACCGTGAGATGGACGTCGTCCTGGAGATGGACAAGAAGCCGGGGCTGTTCAGCGAAGGCAGCGACTCGTTCCGTTCCTTCAAGGTGGGTCTCAACGACTTCCAGGGGACCGACTGGGCCGCGTACCTCAACCAGTGGCTGTCCGAGGTCGGCAGTCGCCGCAGCTGGTTCTAGGCTCGGGGCGAGAGTTTCCACGGAGCAGGAACCGATCAGGAGGTGCCGAGGTGACGGAGTCCACGAGGCCGCCGCTTCCCCATGACTTCCATCCCGTCGTGCCGTCGTTCACGGTCACGAGTGAGGACGTCGAGCCGGGCGCGACACTGGACGACGCTCAGGTATACGCGGCCGGGAACACCTCGCCGCAACTGCGCTGGGAGGGCTTCCCGGCGGAGACCCGGAGCTTCGCCGTGACGTGCTTCGATCCGGACGCCCCCACGGGGAGCGGATTCTGGCACTGGGTCGTGTTCGACATTCCGGCTTCGGTGACGGAACTGCCGGCGGGTGCGGGCACGGGGAAGTTCGAGGGCCTGCCGGAAGGTGCGGTCCACGTGCGCAACGACTTCGGGTCGAAGGACTTCGGGGGCGCCGCGCCTCCCGCGGGTGACCCGGCACACCGGTACGTGTTCACGGTGTACGCCGTGGACCAGGAGAAGCTCGGCCCCGACTCGGACGCCTCACCGGCCGTCGTGGGCTTCAATCTCCGGTTCCACACGCTGGCGAGGGCGCAGCTCGTCGCCGAGTACGCGGCTCCCGCGGAGAGCTGAGCGTTCGCTGAACGTTTGCCCGTCTCTGGTCTTGGAATTGATCAGAGGCGGGCATTTTTATTGCGTTGTCCATCTCGGCGTGCCCGGCCAGAGTTGATCCAAGCCCGCCGCGCGGTGGGCCGGTGCACATGGGAGGTGGGCTGGATGCGTGACACGCTGGTGCTGAATGCGAGCTTCGAGCCGCTGTCGACGGTGACGTTGAACCGAGCCGTCGTTCTGGTGCTGCAGGACAAGGCCGTCGTCGAGCAGGCCCACCCCGAACTGCGCATGCGCGGAGCCGCGCTGGACATACCGGTGCCGCGGGTGATCAGGCTCTGCCGTTATGTACGGGTGCCGTTCCGAAGACAAGCACCGTGGTCGAGGCGGGGTGTGCTGGTACGTGACCGGCACAGGTGCGCGTACTGCGGCCGTCGGGCGACCACGGTGGACCATGTGGTGCCGCGGGCGCAGGGTGGTCAGGACTCCTGGCTGAACACGGTCGCCTCGTGCGCGGAGGACAACCACCGCAAGGCCGCGCGTACGCCGGATCAGGCGGGGATGCCGCTGTTGCGGCAGCCGTTCGAGCCGACGCCGGCCGATGCGATGCTGCTTGCGCTGGGGCGCGATGATCTTGAGGGTTTGCCGGAGTGGCTTGCGCAGCCGGCGGCGTAGATGCTCCGCTGGAGCCGGGTCGGGCAGGTGCGTGGGTGAGTGCGGGTGCGTCGTGGCTGGTCGCGCAGTTCCCCGCGCCCCCAAAGGATTGCGCCGTCCCCGCCCACGCCCCTGAAAACAAAAGCGGCTCCTCGTATCCCTGGTCAAGGGTGCGAGGAGCTGCTTTTTGCAACGGGTGTCAGTCAGTGACCGGCGGCTTTTCGCGGCGTTCCGTGCCGCCGTTGCCCGAGCCGCCGCCCATGCCGCCCATCGGGCCGAAGTTGCCCATCGCTCCGCTCAGGCCCTTGAGGGCGTCACCGATCTCGCTGGGCACGATCCACAGCTTGTTGGCGTCGCCCTCGGCGATCTTCGGGAGCATCTGGAGGTACTGGTAGGCGAGGAGCTTCTGGTCCGCGTCACCGGCGTGGATGGACTCGAAGACCGTACGGATCGCCTGGGCCTCACCCTCGGCGCGGAGGGCCGCGGCCCTGGCCTCACCTTCGGCGCGGAGGATGGCGGACTGCTTCTCGCCCTCTGCGGTGAGGATCTGCGACTGGCGGATACCTTCGGCGGTGAGGATCGCGGCGCGCTTGTCCCGGTCGGCGCGCATCTGCTTCTCCATCGAGTCCTGGATGGAGGTGGGCGGCTCGATCGCCTTCAACTCGACGCGGTTGACGCGGATGCCCCACTTGCCGGTGGCCTCGTCGAGCACGCCGCGCAGGGCCGCGTTGATCTCCTCGCGGGAGGTCAGGGTGCGCTCCAGGTCCATGCCGCCGATGATGTTGCGGAGCGTGGTGACCGTGAGCTGCTCGATCGCCTGGATGTAGCTGGCGACCTCGTACGTCGCGGCGCGGGCGTCCGTCACCTGGTAGTAGATGACCGTGTCGATGTTCACGACCAGGTTGTCCTGGGTGATCACCGGCTGGGGCGGGAAGGGCACGACCTGCTCGCGGAGGTCGATGCGGTTGCGGATGGAGTCGATGAACGGGACGACGATGTTGAGCCCCGCGTTGAGTGTCCTCGTGTAGCGGCCGAAGCGCTCGACGATGGCCGCGCTGGCCTGTGGGATCACCTGGATGGTCTTGATCAGGGCGATGAAGACCAACACCACCAGAATGATCAGGACGATGACGACCGGTCCCATCGTGGCTCCCCGTACCCTTCTCCGCCTCGGCGCTTGCCGGAAGATCTTGTGATTGTCGAAGATCTTGCTGGACGAGTGTGTCAGACCACAACTCGCCACGTGCAACGTTCCGTTCACTGGACGCCGCGAGGGGTCACATGACGATCGCCGTGGCCCCCTCGATCTCCACGACGTCCACCTCTTGCCCTACGTCGAAGACGCGTCCCGTGTCCAGGGAACGCGCGGACCAGACCTCCCCGGCGAGCTTGATCCGGCCACCCGAACCGTCGACCCTCTCCAGGACGACGGCCTGCTTGCCCTTCAAGGCGTCGATGCCCGTGGCCAGTTGGGGTCGCTGAGAGCGATGTCGGGCCGCGACGGGGCGTACCACCGCGATGAGGGAGACCGAGACGGCGGCGAAGACCACGACCTGGATGACGACACCGCCTCCGATCCCCGCGGTCACGGCGCCCGCCACGGCGCCGACGGCGAGCATTCCGAACTCCGGCATCGCGGTCACGACCAGCGGGATTCCGAGCCCGACCGCGCCGATCAGCCACCACACCCATGCGTCGATGTCGTCCACGTGGTCATGGTAGGTCCGCGGGTCCCGTCCCGGACAGGGCGCCGATCAAGTTGGGGCGGGTGTTCCTGGTTGTCAGGACAGGGGCAGGCCCTGCGCGGTCCAGCGGTCGCCGGCCTGGCCGACGACGAGCGGGAGGCCGAAGCACAACGACAGGTTGCGCGAGGTGAGTTCGAGCTCCAGGGGGCCTGCCGCGAGCACCTTGCCCTGACGGATCATCAGGACGTGGGTGAAACCGGGGGCGATCTCCTCGACGTGGTGCGTGACCATGATCATGGAGGGGGCGATCGGGTCCCGGGCGAGGCGGCCGAGGCGGCGTACCAGGTCCTCGCGGCCGCCGAGGTCGAGTCCGGCGGCCGGCTCGTCGAGGAGCAGCAGCTCGGGGTCGGTCATCAGCGCGCGGGCGATGAGGGTGCGCTTCCGCTCGCCCTCGGAGAGCGTGCCGAACCGGCGGTCCACGTACTCGGTCATGCCGAGGCGGTCGAGGAACGCGCGGGCGCGCTGCTCGTCGATGTCCTCGTAGTCCTCGTGCCAGCCGGCCGTCATGCCGTACGCGGCGGTCAGTACCGTCTGCAGGACAGTCTGGCGCTTGGGGAGCTTGTCGGCCATGGCGATGCCGGCCATGCCGATGCGCGGGCGCAGTTCGAAGACGTCGACCTTGCCGAGGGTCTCGCCGAGGATGGTGGCGGTGCCCTGGCTGGGGTAGAGGTAGCTGGAGGCGAGGTTCAGGAGGGTCGTTTTTCCGGCGCCGTTGGGTCCGAGGATGACCCAGCGCTCGCCCTCCTTGACCGACCAGGAGACCTGGTCCACCAGAGCCCGGCCCTCTCGGACCACGGATACGTCCTCAAGCTCCAGTACATCGCTCATGAGCGCGCTGTCTCCCATTGCAGTCTCGGCCGTCGCTGTCGTCTGTGGACGAAGCCCCCAGGGAAAACCTACGCCACCGGTCGACCGGTCCAATCCATCGGCCGGTCCTTAGGGTGGGGGCATGCTTTCGGAACCACGCTCAGGACGACTGGCCGCATGGGGAAATGCCCTGTTGGCCGGTTTTGCTTCGCCGGACGACGCGGTCGTCGCCATCGTCGGTGAGGACGCCGTGCACCGCGTCGAGGGACTGCCCGGCGAGACGGGGCCCGTCGGACTCACCCTCGCCCTGGGGCGGCTGCGCGCGCTCGGGGTGACCGGGCTGCGGGTCGCGCTGCCCGCGCCCGGGCATCCGCTCGGACTGAGCGGGCCGCCGGACTTCAACGCGCGCGCACTGGAGGCGGAGGAGGCGGTGGTCTGCCACGGCGCGGGACTGGGGCTCGTGCCCGAGGTGTACGAGGCCGGCCCGGACGGCGACGTGCACGTGGAGGTCCTGTGGCACTGTCTGGCCGTGCGCGAGGCGCCACCCGCCGACGTGCCGTCCCTCGGTGAGGCGGAGCGGGAGCTCGCGGAGGCGTTGCGTGACGCGACCGACGTGCTGGCACGGCTCGACGTGGCGGGTTCGGGTCCGGTCGCCGAAGCGGCGATCGACGCCTACCGGGCGCGGGCCGAGCGGGACGGTGAGGTGCTCGCTCCCGGCTATCCGCCGCGGGCGGTCCGCGTGTTGGCGCTGTCCCGGCGCATCGGGCTGCTCATCTCCGTGGCCTACGAGAACGGGCACGGCGGCGCTGTGAGCGCGTCGGAGATGGCCGCACGCTCCGAGGCTCTGCGCCCGGTCGAGCGGACTGCCAGGCGGGCTCAGGTCGCGGCGTACAACGCGTTCGTGGAGGAGAGGGAGCGCGGGGTCCACTAGGCCCCCATGACGAAGCCCCGCGGACCGTGTGGTCCGCGGGGCTCCCGGCCGGGCAGGGCCTCAGTCGTTCACGGCCTCGTTGCCGAAGGTCGGGTTCAGGAGCCCGATCACGTTGACGCTGTCACCGACGACGTTGACGGGGACGTGGACCGGGACCTGGGCGACGTTGCCCGAGCCGACGCCCGGAGACTTCACGGCAGCGCCGTCGGCAGCCGAGTCGGCGACAGCGGCACCGGCTGAGGCACCCGCCGCGAGACCGGCGACGGTAACGGCCATGGCGGCCTTCTTGGCGATGTTCATGAAAAGCGTTCCTCCTGCGTTCGCGTGACCGGCCCAGCCGCGGGCCGTAGCCTGAGCAACGCCCGGAACGTCGGGACGGCACGGCGGGCGGGCACCTTCTGCCCGTTCGGGTCATTGATCCGACGAACCGAAAAGCGGACCGGCCCCCCAGGCGAACCTGGAAGGCCGGTGGTCACTGCTGACCCGCGTACGGGTCACTGCGGACCCTGGGCGTACGTCAGCCGTTGATGCCGTCGTTGCCGAAGGCCGGGTTCAGGATGCCGACAACGTTCACGGTGTTGCCGACCGCGTTCACCGGGATGGCGACCGGGACCTGGACGAGGTTGCCCGAGGCGACGCCCGGCGAACCCACGGCCTGGCCGCCCGCGTGCGCACCGTCGGTGGCGGAGGCGAAACCGGCGCCGGCGGCAACCAGGCCACCGGCCACCATCGTGACGGCTGCGGCCTTCTTCAGGTTCTTCACTTCTTGAGCCCTCTCCTTGTGAACCACTGCGGCAAAGCGCCGCAGCACGCACTGGAGAACGGCGGAGATCACGGAAGGATGCGCCATCCGGGGGACATTCCCACGACGGTATGAATCTCAGCCCGGAAGCAGACCCTCCGCATTGCCGCCACGAAGCCCCGCGGCCGAACCGATCAGCAGGTCATCAGCCCGCCACGCCGTGTCGTACGGCCCACAGCGCGGCCTGGGTGCGGTCGGCGAGGTCCAGCTTCATAAGGATGTTCGAGACATGTGTCTTGACGGTCTTCTCGGAGAGGACGAGGGCGCGGGCTATCTCGCGGTTGGAGCGGCCGTCGGCGATCAGGCCGAGCACCTCGCGCTCCCGCTCCGTGAGCGAACCGCCTCTGCCCTGGCCGTAGTTGGTCTCCTCCTGGGACAGCAGCGCGTCGGCCACCTCGGCCTGGAGCAGGACGTGCCCCGCGTGCACCGAGCGGATGGCGCCGGCGAGGGCGTCGGGGTCCACGTCCTTGTAGACATAGCCCGCGGCTCCCGCGCGCAGGGCCGGGACCACCGTGCGCTGTTCGGTGAAGCTGGTGACGATGAGCACGCGCGCGGGGTTGTCGAGTGCGCGGAGTCTGCGCAGGGCCTCCACGCCGTCCATCTCCGGCATCTTGACGTCCATGAGGACGACGTCGGGCTTCAACTCCTCGGCGCGGGCGACTCCTTCGGCGCCATCGGACGCCTCACCCACGACCTCGATGTCGTCCTGCACTTCGAGGAACGTGCGCAGCCCCCGGCGGACGACCTGGTGGTCGTCGACGAGCAGCACCTTGATTGCGTCAGCCACCAGGGACCTCCATCTCGATCGTGGTGCCCTTTCCGGGCGCCGATTCCACCCTGAGCGTGCCTCCGACGCCGTTCGTACGGTCGCGCATGGACACCAGGCCGAGATGGCGGCCCGCACGGCGGGTCGCCCGGGGCTCGAAGCCGGCGCCGTCGTCGCTGACACGCAGCACGGCGCCCTGGCCCCGCCTCTCGATGGTGACGTCGACGCGGGCTCCGCCGGAGTGCCGCAGCGCGTTGTGCAGGGCCTCCTGGGCGACTCGCAGCATGGCCTCCTCCTGGGCTGCGGGCAGCGCGCGGACACCCCGGCTGTCGAAGGTGACGCGCGCGGTGTGGGCCCGGTCGAGGACCTGTATCTGGGTGCGCAGCGTGGCGACCAGTCCGTCCTCGTCGAGGGCGGCCGGGCGCAGCTCCACCACGGCGGCGCGCAGTTCGTCGGCGGCCTCGGCGGCCAGCGTCGCCACCTGGTGCAGTTCCCCCTTGGCGCGGTCCGGGTCGCGGTCCACCAGGGCCGCGGCGGCCTGGGCGGTGAGGCGCAGGGAGAACAGCTTCTGGCTGACGGCGTCGTGCAGTTCGTGGGCGAGGCGGGAGCGCTCCTCGGCGATCGTCAGCTCGCGGCTTCGCTCGTACAGGCGGGCGTTCGTGAGGGCGATCGCGGCGTGCTGGGCGAGGATCCGCAGCAGCTCCTCGTCGTCCTCGGTGAAGCCGCAGGCCGGCTCGGGGCCCTCGGGGTGTGAGGGGTCTCCCGCCGCGGGACGCAACTTGTTGGCGAGGAAGAGGGCGCCGATGACCTCGTCGCCGTCGCGGATGGGCAGGCCCAGGAAATCGGACATGTCGGGGTGGGCGGAGGGCCAGCCCTCGAAGCGCGGATCCTGGCGCACGTCGGCGAGGCGCTCGGCGCGGGCCTCCTGCAGCATCGCGGCGAGGATGCCGTGCTGGCGCGGGAGCGGGCCGATGGCCTTCCACTGGGCGTCGCTGACACCGTCGACGACGAACTGGGCGAAGCCGCCGTGGTCGTCGGGGACCCCGAGCGCCGCGTACTGCGCGTCGAGCAGTTCGCGGGCCGAGGCGACGATCGTCTTGAGGACGTCGCGCACCTCCAGGTGCCTGCTCATCGCGAGCAGCGCGGAGCTGACCGCGTACAGGCCCGACCGGGGTCCTTGACTCATGACCTCACGGTACCGGCGGGGTGTGACAGCGCGTATCCGACCCGTGGCGGCCCTCCCTGGGCCGCTGGACCTAGGGCGAAGGACCCCGGCGCACTGGGGCCTGCGCACGAGGCGGCGAGGGCCTCCCGGTTCCTACGTTGAAGACGGCCGCCGGGAGTGGCGGCCGTGCGACGAGGGGACGGACGTCATGCCGGTAGCGATCATCACAGGGGCTTCGAAGGGGCTGGGGCGCGCGCTCGCCGAGGCCCTGGCGGAGCGCGGCTGGGATCTGGTGCTCGACGCCAGAACGGGCCCGCCCCTCCAGGAGACGGCCGCGGCCCTCGGCGCGTACGGGACACGGGTGCGGGCGCTGCCCGGGGACGTCACGGACGGTGCGCACCGTGCCGGTCTGGTGGCGGTGGCGCGGGAGCTCGGCGGCGTCGATCTCCTGGTGAACAACGCGAGCGCGCTGGGCGCCGAACCGCTCGTACGGCTCGAAGCGCTGGCACTGGAGGGACTGCGGCGCGCTCTGGAGGTCAACGTGGTCGCGGCGCTCGGGCTGGTCCAGGAGGCGCTGCCGCTGTTGCGCGAGTCGCCGGCGGGCACGGTGATCGACGTCAGTTCGGACGCCGCCGCCGAGGCGTACGAGACCTGGGGCGGCTACGGGGCCTCGAAGGCGGCGCTCGACCATCTCTCCGCGGTGCTCGGGGCGGAGGAGCCCGGGCTGCGGGTCTGGGCGGTCGATCCGGGTGACATGGCCACGGACCTGTACGCGGCGGCCGTACCCGGCGACGACGATCCGCGGCCCGGTCCGGCGAGTGTCGTCCCGGCCTTTCTGCACCTGCTCGACCGCCGTCCGGAAAGTGGCAGGTACGCGGCGCCGGCCCTCCTGGAGGTGACCCGATGAGCCACTCCGCCGTCGCCGGACCTCGAGTCGCCGCGACCGGTGCCGGTGCCGGTGCCGTCTCGGAAGGGTCCGCCCGGCGTCCGCTGAGCGGGCGCTCCGGGGCCCCGTCTGCGCGGGGTCAGCGATGACGACCGCCATGGGGACGCCCGCGTCCGGTCGCGGCCGGACGGGGTGGAGGGTGCCGGAGGAACTGTCGGCGCGCGTGCCAGCCGAGCAGCGGGGGCCGGGGCTCGAACGTGACGCGGTGCGACTGCTCGTCTCCCACGGGGCCCAGGTGTCGCATCACGCGTTCGTGGATCTGCCGGGCCGCCTGCGGGCCGGGGACCTCCTCGTCGTGAACACGTCCGCGACGCTGGCGGCGGCGGTGGACGGAAAGGTCGGGCACGCGCGCGTGGTGGTGCATTTCTCCACCCGGGGCGACGACGGACGCTGGGCCGTGGAGCTGCGGGAGCCCGACGGGAGGGGCACCACGCGCGCGCGGGCGGGCGGGCCCGCCGGGACGGAGGTACGGCTCCCCGGGGGCGTGCGGATCGTGCTGGAGGAGCCCCTCACCGGGCGGAGCGCACGGCTGTGGTGGGGGCGGGCCTCGGATCCCGACGTCCTGGGGCTTCTGCGGCGGCACGGGAGGCCTGTCCGGTACTCCTACACGGAGAGGGACCAGCCGCTGTCCGCGTACCAGACGGTGTTCGCGCTGCCGTCCGCTGACGGGTCGGGGAGCGCGGAGATGCCGAGCGCGGCGCGGCCCTTCACCACGCGGCTGGTGGCGGAGCTGGTGAGCCGTGGTGTGCAGTTCGCGCCCATCACCCTGCACACGGGGGTCGCCTCGGCCGAGGCGCACGAACCGCCGTACCCGGAGCGTTTCGCGGTGCCGGAGGCCTCGGCGCGGCTGATCAACGCGGCGAAGGCCGGCGGCGGCCGGGTCATCGGGGTCGGCACCACGGCCGTACGCGCCGTGGAGTCGGCGGCCGGCACCGACGGGGTGGTGCGGGCGGCGGAGGGCTGGACCGGCCTCGTGGTGACCCCGGAGCGCGGGGTGCGGGTCGTCGACGGGCTGCTGACCGGGCTGCACGAGCCCGAGGCCTCGCATCTGCTGATGCTGGAGGCGATCGCCGGCGGGGTGGCTGTCGACCGCGGGTACGACGAGGCGCTGCGGGAGCGCTACCTGTGGCACGAGTTCGGCGACGTGCACCTCATCCTCCCGGAGGAGGACCCTCACACAGAGCATTGCTCCAGCAACTGCTGGTGAGACCACACCCCGGCCGGTGTGAGCCCGCACATAGGACGCACATCACGTACGAACGGACATAGGAGATAAACGGACTCCTGGTGAGCGGGGCAGACGTATCGGTCTGCCCCGTTTTGCCCTTACGGGGTCCACTACCCGGGGTCGTACGTCACACCTTTGCCAGGGAAAATTGCGGCCGCTAAGAATGGCTGCCGTCGCTCGGCGCCGCAGGTACTTACCCGCGGCGTTTGATCCGGAAACACTTTGTCCCCTCCGGACCGAGAGCGGCCTCCGCGCTATTCGAAGAGGTCCCTCAGCCATGCCCAAGCAGCTCCGCACTCCTGGTCATAGTCCCGCGCTGACCAAGACCCACAAGCTCTCGTTCGCCGGTGTCGCCACGCTCGGCGCCGCGGCCCTCGCGTTCTCCCTCGTACCGGCCGAGACCCAGGCAAGCGCCGACTCGGTCGCCGCCGCCCCGGCCTCCGTCTCCTCCCAGCAGCTCAAGGTCGCGACCGTCGGCCTCAGCGGCCAGCTGGCCGACGCCCAGGCCGCGGCCGCGAAGAAGAAGGCCGCCGACGCGGCCGCCGCGAAGAAGGCGGCCGACGCCGCCGCGAAGAAGAAGGCCGAGGACGCCCGCAAGGCGAAGGAGGCCGCGAGCCGGTCCGCCAAGCGTGCCGCGGTCAAGCCGGCCGCCGCCAAGACCTACGCGAACAACCTCGACGGCTGGATCCGCCAGTCGCTGGACATCATGAAGAAGCACGGCATACCGGGTACGTACGACGGTCTGCACCGCAACATCATCCGCGAGTCCGCGGGCGACCCGAACGCGATCAACAACTGGGACATCAACGCCATCAACGGTGTCCCGTCGATCGGTCTGCTGCAGGTCATCAAGCCCACCTTCGACGCCTACCACGTCGCCGGCACGGTCAAGAGCCAGTACAACCCGGTCGCCAACATCACCGCCGCCGCCAACTACGCGGCCGACCGGTACGGCTCGATCGACAACGTCAACGGCGCGTACTGAGGTCTGCGCGGACCTCTGACCCGTACGCCCGAAGGGCGGCACCCCACCGGGGGTGCCGCCCTTCGCGTGTCCTTCGACCGCTCGTGCCCTGGAACTACTTCCGCATGACCTCCGGCTCGTGGCGGCGCAGGAAGCGGGCCACGAGGAAGGCGCAGACGGCCGCCAGGGCGAACAGCGCGGTCATGTCCAGGGCCCACGTCAGGGCGTCGTGGTCCCAGAGCGGATCCGAGTCGGTCGAGTTGTGCGGGTTGATCTTGTTGAAGTCGAGCGTGGTACCGGCGGCGCCGACGGCCCAGCGCGACGGCATCAGGTACGAGAACTCGTTGACGCCGAGGGCGCCGGCCAGGGGGAACAGGCAGCCGGTGAAGACGACCTGGATGATCGCGAACATCACCAGCAGGGGCATGGTCTTCTCGGCGGTCTTCACCAGCGAGGAGATCACCAGGCCGAACATCATCGAGGTGAAGCCCAGCGCCATGATCGGCAGGGAGAGCTCGATCGCGACCGCGCCTCCGAGGATGAGGCCCTCGTCGGGGATCGTGCGGCTCATGAAGCCGATCGCGCCGACCAGCGCGCCCTGGAGCATCGTGATGACACCCAGGACGATCACCTTGGACATCAGGTACGCCGAGCGCGACAGGCCGGTCGCGCGCTCCCGCTCGTAGATGACCCGTTCCTTGATCAGCTCACGGACCGAGTTGGCGGCGCCCGCGAAACAGGCGCCGACGGCGAGGATCAGCAGCACCGTGGCGGCCGTGCTGTTCGGGATCGGCAGGCCGTTCGGGCCCAGCTGCTTGTTGACCAGCAGCGTCTTGTCCGGCTCGATGAGCAGGCTGACCGCGCCGAGGACCGCCGGCAGGATCACCGTCAGGGCCAGGAAGCCCTTGTCGGACGCGATGACCGAGGAGTACCGCCGGATCAGCGTGCTCAGCTGGGAGAGCCAGCCCTGCGGCTTCGGCGGGCGCATGGCCTGCGGCGGCGGCATGTGTACGGACTGCGGGGCGACCGCGTCGATGTCCGCGGCGTACATCTGGTAGTGCTGCGAGCCCTTCCAGCGGCCCGCCCAGTCGTAGTCGCGGTAGTTCTCGAAGGCGGAGAAGACGTCGGCCCAGGTGTCGTAGCCGAAGAAGTTCAGTGCCTCCTCGGGCGGCCCGAAATAGGCCACCGAGCCACCGGGCGCCATGACCAGAAGCTTGTCGCAGATGGCCAGCTCGGCCACGGAGTGCGTGACGACGAGGACCGTACGGCCGTCGTCGGCGAGGCCGCGCAGCAGCTGCATGACATCGCGGTCCATGCCCGGGTCGAGACCGGAGGTCGGCTCGTCCAGGAAGATCAGCGACGGCTTGGTGAGCAGCTCCAGGGCCACCGAGACGCGCTTGCGCTGGCCACCGGAGAGGGAGGTGACCTTCTTCTCCTTGTGGACGTCGAGCTTCAGCTCGCGCAGCACCTCGTCGATCCGGGCGTCGCGCTCCTGTGTCGTGGTGTCCGCGGGGAAGCGCAGCTTGGCCGCGTACTTGAGGGCCTTCTTGACGGTCAGTTCCTTGTGCAGGATGTCGTCCTGCGGGACCAGACCGATGCGCTGACGCAGCTCGGCGAACTGCTTGTAGAGGTTCCGGTTGTCGTAGAGGACGTCGCCCTGGTTGGCGGGGCGATAGCCCGTGAGCGCCTTCAGGAGCGTCGACTTGCCGGAACCGGAGGGGCCGATGACCGCGATGAGCGACTTCTCCGGTACGCCGAAGGAGACGTCCTTGAGGATCTGCTTGCCGCCGTCGACCGTGACGGTCAGGTGGCGGGCCGAGAAGGAGACCTCACCGGTGTCGACGAACTCCTCGAGGCGGTCGCCCACCAGGCGGAACGTCGAGTGGCCGACGCCGACGATGTCGTTCGGGCCGAGCAGCGCGGAGCCGCCCTTGGCGATCGGCATGCCGTTGACGTACGTGCCGTTGTGCGAGCCGAGGTCGCGGATCTCGTAACGCCCGTCGGGCGTCGCGTGGAACTCGGCGTGGTGGCGTGAGACCTGCAGGTCGGACACGACCAGCTCGTTCTCCAGCGCACGGCCGATGCGCATCACCCGGCCGAGGGACATCTGGTGGAACGTGGTCGGGCTGCGGTCTCCGTAGACCGGCGGCGCCCCCGCGCCCCCACCGGGTCCCTGCTGCTGCGGGATGTGCCCGCCCTGCTGGGGCTGCTGCCAGCCCTGCTCCGGCGCGGACTGCTGCGGCGGCGCCTGCTGGGCCCAGCCGGCCGCCGGCGCGCCCTGCGCCGCGTACGGCTGCTGCTGTTGCGCCTGCGGTGCGGCGGCCGCGGCGCCCGACAGGCTCAGGCGTGGTCCGTCGGTCGCGTTGCCGAGGTGCACGGCCGAGCCGGGGCCGATCTCCATCTGATGGATCCGCTGCCCCTGCACGAATGTGCCGTTGGTGCTGCCGTGGTCCTCTATGACCCAACTGCGGCCGCCCCAGCTGATCGTGGCGTGACGCCAGGACACCCTGGCGTCGTCGAGCACCACGTCCCCCTGCGGATCACGTCCGAGGGTGTATGGCCTGGACGCGTCGAGCGTCCAGGTCCGTCCGTTCAATTCCAGTACGAGTTCCGGCACTCCATGCCCCACTGTGTTGTCCCCCGAGTTACCCCCAACACAGGGAGTCTAGGGATGTCGAACATCGTGGGGAACTATTTCAGTAGGAGGCCTCTGACCGAAAGTCGGGCCCCGTCAAGACCGCGTACGGGCGGCTTGTCCGTTTCCGTTGACGGGGTTGAAACCGGCCCGGAGAGTGGTAATCCCACGCGAGGGGGACACCGCGGTGGAAGTGTCGCGGTGCGGAGTCGGGGGGCTGACGATGAGCGACGGGTCCGCGGGGCACGGCAGGCGCGTGCCACTGGGTGATGTGCTGTTGTCCTCGATCGCCGCCGTGAGCTGGGCACTGATCGGGATGGCGGGCGTCGCGGCACTGGGCCTGCATCTGCTCGGCGCGGACGCGGAGGCCTCGCTCGGGCCGATGACCGCGGCGGTTGTGGCGCTCGGGGCGGGTGGTTCGGTGACTCCCTCGGGTGACGTGTCGGCGTTCGGCCTGGACGGCGCGCAGGCCGAGACGGCCCTCCAGATCACGCCACTCGGTGTGAGCCTGGTGGGCGCGCTGCTGCTGTCCTGGTTCTTCCTGCGCTCCCTGCGCGGTGCGGGAGCCGTGATCGCACCCGCCGAACTGCTCGCGCGGGCGGGCACGGTGGCCGCGCTCTTCGTGGCGATGCTGGGCGGTCTCGCCTGGGCGGGACACGACATCATCACGATCGACGGCGGTTCGCTCGGGCTCGACGAACTGCCGGGCGGCGGGCTGCCGGACGCCGTGGAGGTGCCCGGGCTCGGCGACATCGGCGGCCTGCTGCCGGACCGGCTCGGGGATCTCGCGGAGGCGAACGCCCAGGTGGGCTTCACCGTCGAGACGGTACCGACGCTCCTCGGCGGCCTGGGCTGGGTGCTCGGCGTCCTGGTGATCGCGCTGCTGGCCTCGCGCCGGACCCCGCTGCCGGCCGGCTGGACAGCGGTGCACCACCTGGTGCGTCCCGCGGTGTCCGCGCTGGTCACGGTTCTGCTGGTGGCGGTCCTGGCGGGCTGCACGGCGGCGGCGTACGCGGCCCTCGGCGACGACAACCCGAAGCGGATCGCCGGCGCCGCCCTGCTCGGGGCGCCCAACGGGGTGTGGCTCGGCATCCCGATCGGGCTCTTCGTGCCGTGGGACGGGAAGGCGACAGGTCCCTTCCTCCAGTTCCTGCCGGATCCCATGGACGACCTCCTGAGGTTCTCCGAGCAGCCCGTCACCCTCGGCAGGCTGGCCGAACTGGACAGCCGCGTATGGCTGTTGGGGGTCGCCGCGGCCCTGATGATGCTGTTCGCGGGCGTCCTGACCGCGGCGCGCACGCCGTTCGTACGGGAGCGGGGCGTCCTCGGTTTCGCGGGGCACTGCGCGCTGCGGCTGGCGGTCGTGACCGCGGCGGCGATGCCGTCGCTGGCCTGGCTGACGGAGGTGTCCGTCGACGCCTCCCTGTCCGTACTGGGCATCGACGCGTTCGACTCCGGGATCGAGCTGCGGGGGCAGCTGGGCATGGCTCTGCTGCTCGGTGCGCTGTGGGGCGCGGGAGCGGGGGCGGCGGGCGCGCTGCTCGCGTGCGCCACGGG
>NZ_JAHRIB010000049.1 GCF_019090165.1 Streptomyces sp. BV286 | reverse complement strand
TCGCGGAGCCGGGGAGTGCTGCGGCTGCTCTGTTGACGCGGACGGTGTATGCGCAGGCTGCTCTGTTCGCGGTCGAGGTGGCGCTGTTCCGCCTGATCGAGTCGTTCGGTGTGCGGCCGGACTTCGTGGCGGGGCACTCGGTCGGGGAGATCGCGGCTGCGCACGTGGCCGGGGTGTTCTCTCTTGACGACGCGGCGATGTTGGTGGCGGCTCGTGGGCGGTTGATGGATGGG
>NZ_JAHRIB010000048.1 GCF_019090165.1 Streptomyces sp. BV286 | reverse complement strand
GCGCCGGCCCGGGCCGCCCAGGCGCCGGTGCGCCTCGCGTTCGTCGGCGCGGGCAACTACGCGACATCGATGCTGCTGCCGCACCTGTCACAGCGCGACGGCGTCGAGTTGTCGACCGTCGTCACCACGACGGCGCTGTCCGGGGCCAACGCGCAGCGGAAGTTCGGCTTCGCCGAGGCGACCACCGATCTCGACGCCGTCCTCGGCGACAAGTCCATCGACGCGGTGTTCGTGGTCACCCGGCACAGCTCGCACGCCGAACTGACCCGGAGGGCGCTCCTCGCGGGCAAGGCCGTGTTCGTGGAGAAGCCCCTGGCCCTCACCGAGGACGAGCTGGCCGGTGTGCTCGCTGCGGTGGAGGAGTCCGGGAACGACCGGCTGCAGGTGGGCTTCAACCGCCGGTTCGCGCCGCTGCTGCAGGAGGCACGGCAGCGGTTCGGCGCCCGGACCGGTCCGGCGAGCCTTCGCTACCTGGTCAACGCGGGACAGCTCCAGCACGGCAGCTGGTACCTCCAACAGGGCACCGAGGGCTCGCGGTTCGCCGGTGAGGGCGGACACTTCATCGACACGGCGAGCTGGCTGCTTCAGGCCGACCCGGTCTCGGTGTACGCGGTCGCCGCCTCCGGCAACGAGGACCTGCACGTCGTGCTGGGTTACCCGGACGGGTCCACCGCCACCATCAGTTACGTCACCACCGGCGCGCCCACCTTCCCCAAGGAGACGCTGGACCTGGTCGCGGACGGCAAGGTGCTGCGGCTCGACGACTTCGTCCGCGCTTCGGTGTACGGCCGCAAGCGGTGGGTCAGTTCACGACTGCCCAAGGCCCGCGACAAGGGGCAGAACGCCGAACTGGCCGCGTTCGTCAAGGCCGTGCGGACCGGCGGGCCGATGCCGGTGCCCCTGGAGTCGCTGGTCGCCACCACGGCGGCCACCCTCGCCGTGCAGGCCGGCCTGGCCGCCGGTGCGCCGGTGACGTTGGCGAGGACGCGATGACCGTGAGCTCGGGAAGCCCGGGCTGGTACCTGCGGCGGCTGTCCCGGATGGGACCGCGGGAGGTCGGCGGCAGGGTCGGCGACACGGTGCGCAGGCGCCGGTGGCGGTCGGCGCGGCCGGACTGCCCGATCGTGACCGACGCCCGGTTCACCGCGGTCCTGCCCGCCGGGACGACTGCCGCCATACCTCCGGACGCCGCGAAACGTCTCGTCGCCGAGGCGGACCGGCTGATGTACGGGCACGCCGAGTTCTTCGGGGTGGTCCGCGACGACCTGGTCGACCCGGACTGGTGGTGCGACCCGAAGACCGGGCGCCGGGCTCCCTGGGGGTACGCCTTCGACGTGCCGTACCGCAACGAGGACGCGGTCGGCGACATCAAGCAGATCTGGGAGCCGTCCCGGCATCAGTACCTCACCGTCCTCGCCGCCGCCTACGCGATCACCGGTGACGAGCGGTACGCGGAGCGCGTGGCCGAGCACCTGCGGTCGTGGTGGGCGGCCAACCCGCCGCTGCGCGGAGTGCACTGGATCAGCGGCATCGAGCTGGGCATCCGGCTGCTGTCCTGGGTGTGGATCCGGCGACTGCTCGACGGCTGGCCCGACGCGGCCGCTCTGTTCGAGGACAACCCGGTGGCGCGGAACCAGATCTGGCACCACCAGCGCTGGCTGGCCGCCTTCCCCAGCCGGGGCTCGTCGGCGAACAACCACGTCATCGCCGAGGCCGCCGGGCAGTTCGCCGCGGCCTGTGCGTTCGGGTGGTTCCCCTCCTCGGCGCGTTGGCGGGCCGGCGCGCTGCGGTCGCTGGAGCGGCACCTGCGCGGCAACACCTTCGTCTCCGGCCTCAACCGCGAGCTGGCCACCGAGTACCACGGGCTGGTGCTGGAGCTCGCCCTGGCCGCGGTGGCCGAGGCGGACGCGGCCGACGTGCCGGTCCCCGCGTCCGTCCGGCTGGTGCTGCTGCGGATGACCGACGCGCTCGCGGCCGTCGTGGACAACCGGCTACGGCCACCGCGCCAGGGCGACGCGGACGACGGCCACGGTCTGGTCGTGGACGGCGCGGGCACCGACCGCTGGGCCTCGCTGCTGGCCACCGGGGACGCCGTGTTCGGCCGGCTCGCCTGGTGGCCGGCGGTGACCGGCACCGATGTGCGCACCCCGCTGCTGGCCGCGCTCATCAAACGCACGGAACCGTCCGTGACCCGCCCGGCGGAACGGCCGGCCCACTTCGCCGACGCCGGGCTCACCATCCTGCGTGGTCCGGAGGAGATCTGGTGCCGCTGCGACGGGGGTCCGCACGGCTTCCTGTCCATCGCCGCGCACGCCCACGCGGACGCACTCTCCCTGGAGGTCCGGCACGACGGCGTCGACGTGCTCGCCGACCCGGGCACCTACTGCTACCACGGGCAACCCGAGTGGCGGCAGTACTTCCGGTCGACCCTCGGCCACAACACCCTCCAGCTGGACGGCGACGACCAGTCCCTGCCCGGCGGCCCCTTCCTGTGGACCCGGCATGCCCGCAGCCGCGTCCTGGCCGCGGACCCGTCCGACGCCTCCGAGGCAGGGACGGCCCGCTGGTGTGCCGAGCACGAGGGATACCAGGACTCCGTGCACCGGCGCCGGGTCGAGCTGACGGCCGCGAGCCGGGAGCTGAAGGTCGTCGACGAGGTACACGGCCCGCGCCGGAACGCCCGGTTGGCGTTCCACCTCGGCCCGGCGATCACCGCGGACCTGGTGGGAAACCGGGCCCGGCTCTCCTGGACCCGGGACGGCGAGGACCGCTCCGCGGTACTGGACCTGCCCGGGCAGCTGTCCTGGCGTGCGCATCGCGGCGAGACCGACCCGCCGCTGGGCTGGTACTCCGCCGGATTCGGGCGCAAGGAACCCTCGACGACGCTGGTCGGCACCGGATTCTCCGACGGCGCGGAGGGCTTCACCACCGTGCTCAGGTTCTGCGGCTAGGGGGACGCGTGGTGACGAAGTGGCGGAACTGGGCGTCGCCTGCGACCCCGCTGGCGCTGATCCTGCTGGCGGCGACCGGCTGTACGAGCACATCCGACGCCGGGGCCAAGCCGACCGACACGCCCTCCGCGTCCGGGGCGCCCGCCACGCCCGTGGCCCGCGTGTGCGCCAAACCCGCGGCCGGGCCGGAGAAGGCACCGGTGGGCGCGGTGACGGTCGACCCCGCAGTGGTCGGTGACCTGGCCGAGAAGACCAAGAGCAGTCCCCCGGGCACCACGTTCTGGCTTCGCCCGGGCAAGCACAGGCTCGATCCGGAACGCTACGCCCAGGTCATCGCCAAGAAGGGGAACCGCTACCTCGGTGCGCCGGGCGCGGTGCTCGACGGCGGCAAGAAGAACAACTACGCGTTCAGCGGTACCGCCCCCGACGTCACCATCAGCCACCTGACCGTGCAGCGTTTCGTCGCGCCGCCCGACGAGGGCGTCGTCAACCATGACATGGCCGACGGATGGGTCATCGAGCACTCGAAGATCCAGTACAACTCCGGCGCCGGGATGATGGCAGGCGCCCGCCAGCAGGTCC
Organism: Streptomyces sp. BV286; assembly: GCF_019090165.1. GTDB lineage: Bacteria > Actinomycetota > Actinomycetes > Streptomycetales > Streptomycetaceae > Streptomyces. Next base: position 128,518 of record NZ_JAHRIB010000048.1, on the reverse strand, counting down.
GCGCCAACTGTCTGCGCGACAACGGCCAGTACGGAATGAACGCCTACAAGACCGGCGACTCCATCCGCGGACTGGTGGTCGAGGGCAACGAGATCGTGGGCAACAACACCGACGACTGGGAGCGGCGCAAGCCGGGCTGCGGCTGCACCGGAGGCATCAAGTTCTGGGCCGTCGACGGCGCCGAGATTCGCGGCAACTGGGTGCACGACAACCGCGGTGCCGGCCTGTGGGCGGACAACAACAACAACGACTTCCGCATCGAGAACAACCTGCTCGAGGCCAACGACGGCGCCGCGCTGATGTACGAGACCAGCTACAACGCGGTCGTCCGGAACAACACGATCCGGCGGAACAACTGGGTCGAGGGCCGCAAGTACGCCGACCGCGGCGACCCCTTCCCCTACGCGACCATCTACATCTCCGAGGCAGGCGGCGAACCACGGATCCGCGCACGCACGGACAAGATCGAGATCTACCGGAACGTGCTGGAGAACAACTGGAACGGCATCACCCTGTGGGAGAACGCCGACCGGTTCTGCAACAGCCCGGCCAACACCTCCACCGGGTACTGCACGTTGCTGGTGAAGGACACCGACCGCTGCGAGCGGCCGGCGATCACCACGGCGCCGCTTTACGACGACTGCCGGTGGAAGACCCAGCGGGTGGACATCCACGACAACCGCTTCCTCCTGGACCCGGCCGTCGTCAAGTGCACGACGAAGTGCGGCCGCATGGCGGTCCTGTCCAACTACGGCACCTATCCCAAGTGGTCGCCGTACAAGGGCAAGCGGGTGGCCGAGGCGATCACCCACAAGCAGCACAACCGCTGGCACGACAACGTCTACCGCGGGCCGTGGAGCTTCGTCCCCGTCGACACGGACCGGACGCTCGACTCCGGGGAGTGGCAGGGCACGGCGTACCGGCAGGACGCGGGCAGCACCTTCGCCCCGCAGGCGGGTGACTGAGTTGGACGGGAACCCCACGCGTGGCGCCCTGGCCGGCAGCCCGGACACCGCAGCCCCGCGGTCCCGCGCCGAACCCCGCCCTGCCGGCACACCGAAGGCCGTCGGGATCGTCTGGGCGTTGCTCGGCCTCAACACGCTCGGCTCCGCAGGGGCGAAGACCATCGTCCCCCTGCCCCGCTCCCTCATCCAGATGGTCACCATGGGCGCGCTGGCCGCCGCGTTCGCGCTGGCACTCGCGCTCAACCCCCGGCTGCGCATCCGGGCCGGCGCCTTCCTGTTCCTGCTCACCCTGCTGCTCGTGCCGAGCGTGATCTCCAGCGCGAACCTGGGCGTCGGGTACGGTGCGCTGTTCCGCTGCGCCCGGCTGGGTCTCTTCGTCGGCACGCTGTGGCTGCTCAGCCGGTGGTGGGACGGCAGCCTGACGTTCGTCCGGCACCACATCCGGATGTACTTCGCGGCGCTCGGGACAGCTGCCGCCGGACTGCTCATCTCACCGGGCGCGGCCCTGCCCGAGACCTACGGCGGCCGGCTCGTCGGCGCGCTCTGGCCGCTCACCCCGCCGCAGATCGGGCAGTACGCCGCCGTGATCATCGGGCTCACGGTGCTGCTCGTACTGGGACGCCGGACCACCGGGGGCAGCGCGGCCCTGGTCATCGTGCCGTCGCTCGTCCTGCTCGCGCTGACCCACACCCGGACGGCCACGGTCGGTCTGCTCGTCGGCCTGATGCTGGCGATCGGTTCGCTCGTCATGACCAGCGCCGCCGCCCGCCGGTTCTTCGTCTGGACGGTGCTGGTGTCCACGGTGGCGACGGTGGGCTTCGCCTCCGCGCTGCAGGCGTGGTTCCTGCGCGGACAGACCAAGGAGTACTTCACCAGCCTCACCGGTCGGGCCAAGGTCTGGGACGCCCTGCTGGCTGCGCCCCGGACGACCGCGGAGCAGGTGCTCGGCATGGGTCTGGGCGACAAGTCGTTCGGCGGGCTGCCCATCGACAACAGTTGGCTGGCCGTCTACAACGAACAGGGACTGATCGGCGTCACACTCGTGGCGACGATGATCATCGTGCTGGCCGGTGTCGCCCTGCTGCGGCCACCGTCGCTGCAGAGGGCCTGCGCGATCTTCCTGATCAGCTATGTCGCGATCTCCTCGTACACCGAGGCCGGCCTCGGCGACGCCTCGCCGTATCTGCTGCATCTGGCCCTGGCGGCCTCGCTGCTCGCGACACCCGCCGCGGACCCGCCCCTCCTGGCGGCCATGCCCCTGACGACGCACGCAGTCCCCCGACGACGTATCCCGCGATGGGCCAGGAGGTGACCTTGAGCATGCATGTCCTCGTGGTGCACAACCGCTACTCCTCGGCGCAGCCGAGCGGGGAGAACAGGGTGGTCGACCAGGAAGTGGACCTGCTGCGCGCGGCAGGCCACCGGGTCGAGGTGTTCGAGCGGCGCAGCGACGACATCGCCGGCCGGTCCCTTCCCGGCAAGGCCGCGGTGCCGCTGCTCGTGCCGTGGAACCCGGCGGTCCGCACGGAGCTCGCCGCCCGCCTGCGCGCCGACCGGCCGGACGTGGTGCACATCCACAACGTGTTCCCGCTCCTGTCGCCCGCGGTTCTGGCCGCCTGCGCCGACGCCGGCGTGCCCGCCGTCGCCACGCTGCACAACTACACCCAGGTCTGCCCGCCGGGCACCCTGCACCGGGACGGCCGGCCGTGCACCGAGTGCGTCGGGTCGAAGACGGCCCTGCCCGCCGTCCGGCACGGCTGCTACCGGAACTCCCGCCTTGCGACAGTGCCGCTCGCGGTCAGCCTGACGGTCAACCGGCGGCGGTGGTGGTCCGGCGTGGCGCGGTTCCTGTGCATCTCGGCGGCGCAGCGCGACGTGCTGGTGCGGTCCGGCATGCCGGCCGAACTGCTGACGGTGAAGCACAACTTCGTACCCGACCCGGGGACCGCCCGGACGAGCACCGGTGAGCATGTCCTCTTCCTCGGGCGGCTCGCCGAGACCAAAGGCGTGCGGCTGCTCATGGCCGCGTGGGACGAGCTGGCCGCGGACGGCGGAGTGGGCGTGCCGCTCGTGCTCGCCGGCAGGGGGCCGCTGGAGCGGGAGGTGGCCGCTTGGGCGGCGGGCCGGGACGACGTGCGCTACGTCGGCCTCTACGACCGGGAGCAGTGCTGGCGGGCCGTCGCGCGGTCGGTCGCCGTGGTGGCTCCCTCGATGGCACTGGAGACGTTCGGCCTGGTGGTCGCCGAGGCGATGGCGGCGGGGGTCCCGGCCGTCGCCGCCGGTCACGGGGCCTTCGTCGAGCTCGTCGAGGACGGGGTGACCGGGCTGCTGCACCGGCCGGGCGAGAGCGCCTCGCTGGCGTCCTGTCTGCGCCGGATCACGGCCGAGCCGGCCCGCAACGCGCAGCTGGGCCACGCGGCACGGCGCCGCTACGAGCAGCACTTCAGCCCGGCCGTCGGACTGGAGCGCCTGATGGACGAGTACCGCACCGCGATCGCGGGTCGGACGGAATCAATGGGGGGCAGTAAATGACACGATGCCGACTCTGCGGCTCGGCGACACTGGCAGGCGTCGTCGATCTCGGGGCGACCCCGCCGTGCGAGAGCTTCCTCGCCGCGGACCAACTCGACCAGCCGGAGCCGGCGTACCCGCTGCACCTGCGGGTCTGCACCGACTGCTGGCTCGCGCAGATCCCTCCGCTGATCACCCCGGAGGAGACGTTCAAGGAGTACGCGTACTTCTCCTCCTTCTCGACCTCCTGGGTGGAGCACGCGCGCACGTTCGTCGCCGACGCAGTGGAGCGCGTGGGCCTCGGACCCGACGCCTTCGTGGTCGAGGTCGCGAGCAACGACGGGTACCTGCTGCGGCACGTGGTGGACCGCGGGATCCGCTGCCTGGGCATCGAGCCGTCGGTGAACGTCGGCGCCGCCGCGCGGGACGCGGGGGTGCCCACGCTCACGGAGTTCCTGGACCCGGCCACGGGCGCCGCCGTCCGCAAGGAGCACGGTCCGGCGGACCTGGTCGTGGCCAACAACGTGTACGCGCACATCCCCGACGTGGTCGGGTTCACCCAGGGGCTGCGCGCCCTGGTCGCCGACGACGGCTGGGTCTCCGTCGAGGTGCAGCACCTGCTGACCCTGATCGAGGAGAACCAGTACGACACGATCTACCACGAGCACTTCCAGTACTACACGGTCGCGTCCGCGATCCGGGCGCTGGCGAGCGGCGGACTCACGCTCGTGGACGTCGAGTTGCTGCCCACGCACGGCGGCTCCATCCGGCTGTGGGCCCGGCCTGTCGAGGTGGCCGGTGAGCCGTCCCGGCGGGTGGCCGACGTGCTGGACCGGGAGAAGGCCGCCGGGCTGCAGGAGCTGTCCGGGTACACCGAGTTCTCCGCCCGGGTGGCCAAGGTGCGCCGGGACCTGCTGCGGTTCCTCATCGACGCGGCCGAGCGGGGCGAGACGGTCGTAGGCTACGGCGCCCCGGGCAAGGGCAACACCCTGCTCAACCACTGCGGCATCCGGCCCGACCTGCTCGCGTACACGGTGGACCGCAATCCCTACAAGCACGGCAGGTTCACCCCGGGCACCCGCATCCCGATCCTGCCGCCCGAGCGGATAGCCGCCGACAAACCCGACTACGTCCTCGTCCTGCCGTGGAACCTGCGGGACGAGCTCGTCGAGCAGCTGTCCTTCGTGCACGACTGGGGCGGCCGCCTGGTCTTTCCCATTCCGGAACTGAGCATTGTCGAGATCGCGTCTGGAGAGGTCACAGCATGAAGGTCGTTCTGTTCTGCGGCGGTTACGGGCTGCGTATGCGCAGCGGAGCTTCCGACGACATGCCCAAGCCGATGGCGATGGTCGGCCCGCGGCCGCTGATCTGGCACGTCATGCGCTACTACGCGTACTTCGGGCACACCGAGTTCATCCTGTGCCTCGGGTACGGGGCCCACCACATCAAGGACTTCTTCCTCAACTACGAGGAGACGACGTCCAACGACTTCGTCCTGCGCGACGGGCGGACCGAGCTGCTGTCCACCGACATCGCCTCCTGGACGATCACGTTCGTGCAGACCGGTATCGAGTCACCGATCGGGGAGCGGCTGCGCCGGGTGCGCCACCATCTGGACGGCGACGAGATGTTCCTCGCCAACTACGCCGACGTGCTCACCGACGCCCCGCTGCCCGAGATGATCGACCGGTTCGCCCGGCGTGACGCCGGTGCGTCGATGATGGTGGTGCCGCCGCAGTCCTCGTTCCACTGCGTGGACCTGGGCGAGGACGGCCTGGTGGGGGGCATCACCGCGGTGAGCGACATGCCGTTGTGGGAGAACGGCGGCTACTTCGTGCTCCGCCAGGAGGTCTTCGACCACATACCGGAGAACGGTGACCTGGTCGCCGACGGCTGTGCCCAACTCGCCAAACAGGGACGGCTGTTGGCGCACCAGCACCGCGGGTTCTGGAAGCCGACCGACACGGTGAAGGAGCGGGCCGCGCTCGACGACGCCTACGCCCGGGGCGAGCGCCCGTGGGCCGTCTGGGAACGGGACGGCGTGAGCGCGGCCGGCAGCAGGGCCGGCGTCGGCGCGAGGACCTCGTGATCCGGCTCGGGGCGGGGCGCCTCGACCGGATCGTCGCGGTGGGCGCACACTGCGACGACATCGCCATCGGCGCCGGCGGCACGCTGCTGACGCTGTGCCGGGCACATCCTGGTGTACGCGTCGACGCGCTGGTCCTGTCCGGCGGCGGCAGCGAGCGTGAGCAGGAGGAGCAGGCCGCGCTCGCCGCCTTCTGCCCGGGCGCCGACCTGCGGCTGACCGTGCACAAGCTGCCGGACGGGCGGCTGCCCGCGCACTGGGAAGAGGCCAAGGCCGCGGTCGAGGAACTGCGCGGGCAGACCGAGCCGGACCTCGTGCTGGCCCCCCGTACCGATGACGCGCACCAGGACCACCGCGGCCTGGCGAAGCTGATGACCACGGCGTTCCGCGACCATCTCGTACTCGGCTACGAGATCGTCAAGTGGGATGGCGACCTCGGCCGTCCCACGGCATACCAGCCGCTGTCGCCGGAGACCGCCGAACACAAGGTGGGGCTGCTGCAGGAGCACTACCCCTCGCAGCGGCACCGGCCCTGGTACGACCGGGAGGCCTTTCTCGGGCTCGCCCGGATCCGCGGTATCGAATGCCATGCGCGCTACGCCGAGGCGTTCGCCGTCACCAAACTCACTCTCGACCTGGGGGAATGAACCTTGCGCGTACTGCTGACCGGACACCAGGGCTATCTGGGCACCGTCATGGCCCCGGTCCTCGCGGCCGCCGGGCACGAGGTCGTCGGCCTTGACGCCGGCCTGTTCGCCGACTGCGTGCTCGGCCCGCCGCCCGCCGACCCGCCGGGGACGCGGGTGGACCTGCGCGACGTCACCGCCGACCACGTGGTCGGGGTGGACGCCGTCATCCACCTGGCGGCGCTGTCCAACGACCCGCTGGGATCGCTGGCGCCCGAGCTCACCTACGACATCAACCACCACGCGTCCGTGCGGCTGGCCCGGCTGGCCCGCGACGCCGGGGTACGACGCTTCCTGTACGCGTCCACCTGCTCGGTCTACGGCGCCTCGGGTGGCGACGATCTCGTGGCCGAGGACGCCCCGCTGCGCCCGGTGACGCCGTACGCGGAGTCCAAGGTGCGGGTCGAGGACGACCTGCACGCCCTCTCCGACGGCGACTTCAGCCCGGTCTTCATGCGCAACGCCACCGCCTTCGGGTACTCCCCCCGGCTGCGCGCCGACATCGTCCTGAACAACCTGGTGGGCCACGCGCTTCTGTCCGGCGAGGTGCTGGTGCTCTCCGACGGAACACCCTGGCGCCCGCTGGTGCACGCCGCCGACATCGCACGGGCCTTCACGGCCGCGCTGACCGCGCCGCGGGAAGCTGTGCACGACCGGGCGTTCAACATCGGCAGCGAGACCAACAACGTCACGATCGCCGAGATCGCCGAGCAGGTCGCCGAGGCGGTGTCCGGCTCCAAGGTGGTGATCACCGGCGAGAACGGTGCCGATCCGCGCTCGTACCGGGTGGACTTCTCCCGGTTCCGCGCCGCGGTGCCCGGCTTCGACTGCGAATGGACGGTGAAGCGGGGCGCACTCGAACTCGCCGACGCCTACCGCGAACACGGGCTGACCCAGGAGGACTTCGAGCGGCGCTTCACCCGACTCGCCGTGCTGCGCGCGGCGTCCGACGCCGGCACCGTCGACGACACCCTGCGGTGGCGCCGGTGACCGCGCACAGCGAGGAGATGTACGCGCTGGTGGAGCGGATGTACCCGCTCTGCCGGAGCATCACGGGGGACGGCGTGCGCGCCACCCTGGACATCGTCGGCGAGTACATCCCGCTCCAGGTGCACGAGGTGCCGACCGGGACCCAGGTGCTCGACTGGACGGTGCCGCAGGAGTGGAACATCCGCGACGCGTACATCGCGGACACCGCGGGCAACCGGGTCGTCGACTTCGCCGCGTCCAGCCTGCACGTGCTCGGCTACAGCGTGCCGGTGTCGGCGACCATGCCGCTGGCCGAGCTGCGCGGACACCTGCACACCCTGCCGGACCACCCGAGCTGGGTGCCGTACCGCACCAGCTACTACAAGCCGGAGTGGGGTTTCTGCCTGGCCCAGGAGACCCTGGACGCGATGCCGGACGGCGAGTACGAGGTGCGCGTCGACTCCACGCTCGCCGACGGCCACCTCACCTACGCCGAGCACGTGGTCCCCGGGCAGGTCCCCGACGAGGTGATCGTCTCCTGTCACGTCTGCCACCCGTCGCTGGCCAACGACAATCTGGCCGGTATCGCGGTGGCGACGTTCCTGGCCCGGGCGCTGGCGGAGCGGACGCCGTACTACACCTACCGGTTCATCTTCGCGCCCGGCACCATCGGCGCGATCACCTGGCTGGCCCGCAACGCGGAACGGATCGAGCGGGTCAAGCACGGTCTGGTACTGGCCTGCGCCGGCGACCCCGGCCAACTGACGTACAAACAGAGCAGACGCGGCGACGCGGAGATCGACCGGGTGATGCGGCACGTACTCGCCGACTCCGAACGCCCCCACCACGTCACGGAGTTCACCCCGTACGGCTACGACGAGCGGCAGTTCTGCTCGCCGGGCTTCAACCTCGGCGTGGGCTCACTCACCCGCACCCCGTACGCCGGCTACCCCGAGTACCACACCTCGGCGGACAACCTGGACTTCGTCTCCCCGGAGGCGATGGCGGACACGCTCGCCGTCTGCGGTGAGGCGTTCGCCGTCCTGGACCGCAACCGGCGGTACCTCAACCTCAGCCCCCACGGCGAGCCCCAGCTGGGACGGCGTGGGTTGTACGAAGCGCTCGGCGGGCGCAGCGACACCAGACAGGCGCAGATGGCCATGCTCTGGGTGCTCAACCAATCGGACGGCGAGCACAGTCTGCTGGATGTCGCCGAGCGGTCCGGGCTGCCGTTCAGCACCGTCGCCGCCGCGGCCGACGCCCTGCACGGCGCCGGGCTGATCAAGGCGTGACGCCGATGGCCACCGAGGGGGAGAATCCGCAGGCGACGGCGCCACCGGCCGGACCCGCCCGGCGGTCCGCGAGGCGGGCCGTCGCCGGCCGGCTGTCCTGGGGACTCGCCGACCAGGCGGCCTCCAGCATGTCCAACTTCGCGGTGGGAATCTACGTGGCCCGCTCGCTCGGGCTGACCGCGTTCGGCGTGTTCAGCCTGGCCTGGGTGACCTACGGCGTGGTGCTCAACGTCTCCCGCGGACTGGCCACCGATCCGCTCATGGTGCGCTTCAGCGGTGTGCCGGACGCGTCCTGGCGCACCGCGGTGGTCCGGTCGTCGGGTACCGCGCTCGGCGTCGGTACCGCTCTCGGCGCGGCCTGTCTGGTGGTCGGGCTCGCCGTCGGCGGCCGGTTGGGGCCGGCGTTCGCCTGCCTCGGCGTCGTACTGCCGGGGCTGCTGCTCCAGGACGCGTGGCGGTTCGCCTTCTTCGCCGCCGGCACCGGGCGGAAGGCGTTCGTCAACGACCTCGTGTGGTGCGTCGCGCTCGTCCCGGCCATGCTCGTGGCGGCCAGCGTGGGCAGCGTCTCCGCGTTCGTGCTCGCGTGGGGCGGATCCGCCGCGGTGGCCGCGGTGTACGGCGGCTTCCAGTCCCGCATCCGGCCCCGGCCGACCGGCGCGCGCGAGTGGCTTCGCGAGCACCGCGACCTCGGCTACCGGTACCTGGTCGAGAACGTCAGCAACAGCGGCGCGAGCCAGCTGCGCGCGTACGGGCTCGGCGCGATCGTCGGCCTCGGCGCGGTGGGTGTGGTCCGCGGCGCCGAGCTCATGCTCGGCCCGTTCATGGCTGTGCTGATGGGGCTGTCACTGGTCACCGTCGCGGAGGCGGCACGGGTGCTCCGGCGGGCCCCGCACCGCCTCGGCCCGTTCTGCCTCGTCCTGGGCGGCGGGCAGGCCGTCGCCGCGCTGCTCTGGGGCGGGGCGCTGCTGCTGGTGCCGGACAGCGGCGGCGAGTTCCTGCTGGGCAACGTCTGGAGCTCCGCCTCCGAGCTCATCGTGCCGGTCACGCTCGGCGTCGCGGGGGCCGGCCTCGGCACCGGCGCGGCGGCCGGACTGCGCGCGCTGGGCGCGGCCCGGCGCAGCCTGCGCAGCCAGCTGATCGCCTCCACCTTCTACGTCACCGGCGGACTCGGCGGCGCGGCCGTGGCCGGCACGGCCGGCTCGGCCTGGGGCGTCGCCGCCGCGACCGTCTGCAGCTCGGCCGCGTGGTGGCTGCAGTTGCGCGCCGCCCTGCGCGAGCGCCACCACCAACCCATCCCCGAAGTGAGGACGTCATGACCGCCCATCCCCGGTTGAGCATCGGCCTGCCCGTCTACAACGGCGAGGAGTACCTGGCCGAGTCGCTCGACGCCCTGCTCGGCCAGACCTACGAGGACTTCGAGCTGGTCATCTCCGACAACGCCTCGACCGATGCGACCGAGGACATCTGCCGCAAGTACGCGGCGCAGGACCCGCGCATCCGGTACATCCGGCTTCCCCGGAACGTCGGCGCCGCGCCGAACCACAACTACGTGTTCACCCAGTGCCGCGGCGAGCTGTTCAAGTGGGCCTCGCACGACGACCTGTACGCCCGGGACCTGCTGCGGCGCTGCGTCGAGGCGCTGGACGAGCGCCCGGAGGTGATCCTCGCGCACGCCGACCAGGCGGTCATCGACCACGAGGGCAAGGTGAAGGTCCCGTACGAGTACACGCTCGCCACCGACTCGCCGCGCGCGCCCGAGCGCTTCCGCAGCATGCTGTTCGAGCCCGGCGGCGACGACTTCTACGGCGTGATGCGGGCCGACGTGCTGCGCCGGGTGAAGCCGCACGACAGCTATCACCACGCGGACCGCACGTTCGTCGCCGAGATCGGGCTGCACGGCCCCTTCCACCAGGTGCCGGAACTGCTGTACTTCCGCCGCGACCATCCCACGCGCGCCGAGCGGGCGAACCCGGGCAAGCGCGCCCGGTGCGTCAACCTCGACCCTCGCCGGGCGGGCCCGCTGCACCCGACGCCCCGGCTGCTCGCCGAGTACGTCGGGGGGTTCGTCTCGGCGATCCGGAGGGCGCCGTTGTCCTCGGCCGACCGGCGCGCCTGCTACCGCCACCTGGCCGCGTGGATGACCAGCCGGGTCCGGCCGGGCGCCGGCGAGCGGGTCGAGGACCGTGCCCCGGTCGACCCTGCCCTGCTCACCGTCTCCGTCGACGCCCTGGTCGCCGGCCGTGAGGGGAGGCGGGCATGACGTCCGCGGACGAAACCCCCGTGCGCGTCGGGGTGTTCGGCCTGCTCGGCTCCGGCAACCTCGGCAACGACGGGTCCCTGGAGGCCGTACTCGGATACCTGCGCGCCGAGCACCCGGAGGCGGTCGTGGACGCGCTGTGCGGCGGGCCCGAGGTCGTCGCGGCCCGGTACCGGATACCCGCGACGCGGCTGCACTGGTACCGCGGGGAGTACCGGACCGCGTCACGTGTCGGCGCGATCGCGGGAAAGGGTCTGGGCAAACTCGTCGACGTCTTCCGCACCGCTGCCTGGGTGCGCCGGCACGACGTGGTGATCGTGCCAGGCATGGGCGTCCTGGAGGCCACGCTGCCGCTGCGGCCGTGGGGCTTCCCGTACTCACTGTTCCTGCTCTGCGCGAGTGGCCGACTCTCCGGCACCCGGGTCGCGCTGGTCGGCGTCGGCGCCGCCGCGATCACCGACCGGCCGACCCGGACCCTGGTGCGCTGGGCGGCGCGGCTGGCCGCCTACCGGTCGTACCGGGACGCCCTGTCCCGCGACGCGATGCGGGCGATGGGCGTGGACACCGCTCGCGACGAGGTGTACCCGGACCTCGCCTTCGCCCTGCCGACACCGCGGGCGAGCGAGCCCGCGCGTCCACCGGGATACGTCTGCGTCGGCGTCATGGACTTCCACGGGGGCAACGACGACCGCGCCCGGGCCGAGGAGATCCACCGGCGCTACCTCGACGGGACGACCCGGTTCGTCCGCGCGCTGGTCGAGGACGGCAGGCCGGTCCGGCTGCTCACCGGTGACGCGTGCGATGCGCCGGTGGTCGCCGCGATCCTCGACGCCGTGGACTCGCCGCTGGTCACCGCCGCCGAGGCGACCTCGCTGGCCGACCTGATGAAGGAGACGGTGGCCGCCGACACGGTGGTGGCGACCCGATACCACAACCTGGTCTGCGCGCTGAAGGCCGGCACGCCGACGCTCGCGCTCAGCTACGCGGCGAAGAGCGACGCCCTCATGGCGCAGATGGGTCTCGACGCCTACTGCCACCCCGCTCGTGAGGTCGACGCCGACCGGCTGCTCGAACAGTTCCGAGCGCTGGAGAAGAACTCGACGGAACTGCGGCAGACCCTCACCGAGCGGAACCTGGCCGCCGCCCGGCGCCTGGAGCACCAGTTCACCGCCCTGACCACGACCCTGTTCCCGGCGACCGCGACCACGACCACAATCGCGGACACGAACACGACCGACGGCACCCACGCCCAGCGGGAGACCTCTTGAAAGCCACCCACGTCCCGGAGATCACCGGCGCGTACCTCTTCGAGCCGACGCCGTACGCCGACGAGCGCGGCTTCTTCTGCCGCACCTTCGACGCCGACGTGGTGCGCTCGGTGGGCCTCGACCCGGACGCCTTCATACAAGACAGCCTGTCCCGCTCGGTCCGAGGCGTGCTGCGCGGCCTGCACCTGCGCTCCGGAGCCGGCGAGGCCAAGCTGGTGCGGTGCTCGTACGGGAAGATCTTCGACGTCGTCGTGGACCTGCGAACGGACTCGCCCACCTACCGCAACCGGGCCTTCTTCGAACTGTCGGACGAGACACAGACGACCCTCTACATCCCGGCGGGATGCGCGCACGGCTTCCAGGCGCTCACCGAGACCGCCGACACCTCGTACCGGATCGACCGCCCGCACGATCCGGCCGAGGACGTGACAATCGCCTTCGACGACCCGGAACTCGCCATTCCCTGGCCCCTGCCGGTCTCGTCGATGTCCCAGCGGGACCGGCAGGCTCCGGGCCTCGCCGAAGTCCTGAAGCAGAAGGAGAGCTGAGTCGGCGTGGGCACCCAGGACACGGTGGACAACGAAGAGTTGCGACTGCCCCACTCGCGAACGGCGAACGAGCGGCTGCACGCCCTGATCCCCGGAGGCGCGCACACCTACGCCAAGGGCGACGACCAGTACCCCGAGAACCTTGCTCCGGTCATCAGCCACGGCCGCGGCGCCCATGTGTGGGACATCGACGGCAACCGCTACATCGAGTACGGCTCCGGCCTGCGGTCGGTCAGCCTCGGTCACGCCCACCCGCGCGTGACCGAGGCCGTGCGACGGGAACTCGACCGTGGCAGCAACTTCGTCCGGCCGTCCATCGTCGAGGTCGAGGCCGCGGAACGCTTCCTGGCCACGGTACCGACCGCCGAGATGGTGAAGTTCGCGAAGAACGGCTCCGACGCCACCACCGCCGCGGTACGCCTCGCCCGCGCCGCCACCGGGCGCCCGCGGGTGGCCCTGTGCGCCGACCATCCGTTCTTCTCCACCGACGACTGGTTCATCGGCACCACGCCGATGTCCGCGGGCGTTCCGGCGGCGACCAACGAGCTGACCGTGGCGTTCCCTTACGGGGATCTGGCCGCCACCGAGCACCTGCTCACCCGGTACGAGGGCGAGGTCGCCTGTCTGATCCTGGAACCCGCCACCCACACCGAGCCGCCGCCCGGATACCTCGAGGGCCTGCGTGAACTGGCCGACCGGCACGGCTGCGTCCTGGTCTTCGACGAGATGATCACCGGCCTCCGCTGGTCCGAGGCAGGCGCCCAGGGCCTGTACGGCGTCGTCCCCGACCTCTCCACGTTCGGCAAGGCGCTGGGCAACGGGTTCGCCGTCTCCGCGCTGGCCGGGCGCCGCGAGCTGATGGAGCTGGGCGGACTGCGTCACTCCGGCGAACGCGTCTTCCTGCTGTCCACCACGCACGGGGCGGAAACGCACTCTCTCGCCGCCGCGATGGCCGTGCAGACCACCTACGTCGAGGAGGACGTCACCGCGCGGCTGCACGCCCTCGGCGAGCGGCTGGCCGCCGGTGTCCGCGACGCGGCGGACAGCATGGGTGTCGGCGACCACGTCGTCGTCAAGGGCCGGGCCAGCAACCTGGTCTTCGCCACCCTCGACGAGCACGGACAGCCGTCGCAGGAGTACCGCACCCTGTTCCTGCGCCGGCTCCTCGCGGGCGGGGTGCTGGCCCCGTCGTTCGTGGTGAGCAGCGCGCTCGACGACGCCGACATCGAGCACACCGTCGACGTGGTGGCCCAGGCGTGTGCGGTGTACCGGAAGGCGCTGGACACCGGTGACCCCACCCCCTGGCTGGGCGGACGACCGGTGAAGCCCGTGTTCCGCCGCCAGGCGTGACAGGACGTCAGCGGCGCTCCCGCCGACCGGCGTCGGCCGTCCGGTCGAGCAGCCGGTCGGCGGTCCGGTCGACCAGCCACGCGGTCGCAGGCACCACCGCCAGAGCGGTGCACCAGCCGCCGAGGGTGTCGGTCGGGTAGTGCGCGCCCAGAGCGACCTGCGCCCAGCCCATGGCGGCGCCGGCCACCAGCGCCGCGGTCAGCACGAGTGAGGTTCCGGCCGCCCTGCCGAGGCCGAGCCGGCCGGTCGCGACCAGCGCCACCGCGAGGGTCATCGCGGCGAGGAAGGCGGTGTGCCCGCTCGGGTAGGACAGGCTCCCGTCGTGGATGGTGCGTCCCACCAGGGACTTGAGGAGCGTCGTCGTCCCCACGGTCAGTGCGGGCCCGGCGACGACGAGCACCGCTGCGCGAGGACGCCGCAGCAGCAGGCAGCCCGCCACGGCGGCCACGCCCAGCAGCGCCGCGCCGAGGGGCTCCCCCAGGAAGTCGATGGCCAGGGCGACGCGCCGCCACGGCGGTCCGACGCCCTCCACCGCCGCCCAGATCCGCGCGTCCAGCGTGCCGGGCTTGCTCTCGTCGGCATACAGGGCCCCGAGTACGACGACCGCGAGGGCGCCGAGGGCCGCGACCAGTCCGAGCCACGCACGCAGCGACGGGGGCACAGCCGCGGGCTCCGAGCGGCCTGTCGGACGGTCACCGCGTCCGTTCGACGGGCGGTGATCCGCCGCGAGCGGTGAAGCGTGTTCCGGTTCGTGGCTTCCTGGGACGAGGTGGGCGTGCGGCCCTTCGTCCGACCGGTGGGCAACCATGAATCAGCGGTCTCCTGTTTCCCCTGTTCCAGGCACTCGTGAAGACTGCCCGGCCTGCGTTCGGTGACCTCGCCGACCACCCCGGCACAGCGGCACTCGTCCGGCGCGGACCCCCTGCCCTCAGCCGTCCTGCTCGCGCCGACGCCTCTCCCGCTCCCCCGGGTCGGCATCCAGTTCCTCAGCGTACGCCGGATACGCGGAAGGCCCGGGACACGACCTGATCACCACCGCAGGCGAGGCTGCCGCACCGTCCCGCCCCGCACGCGCCCTGCTGAATGGTCCGGCCGTCCGCCGGGCGGTGCCCGGCGGACGGAGGGGCGAGGGGCCAGGGGTTAGCGGCTCGTGCCCGCCATCTCCGGCATCGGCGCGTCGAGGGCGTCGAGGCCGCGCAGGATGTCCTCCACCCGTTGCTTGGCGTCGCCGAACAGCATCTGGGTGTTCTCCCGGAAGAACAGCGGGTTCTGTACGCCCGCGTACCCGGTGGCCATGGAGCGTTTGAAGACCACGACCTGGGCCGCCTCCCACACGTGCAGGACCGGCATCCCGGCGATGGGACTGGCCGGGTCCTCGGCGGCGGACGGGTTGACGGTGTCGTTGGCGCCGATGACCAGGACGACGGAGGTGGCGGCGAAGTCGTCGTTGATCTCGTCCATCTCCAGTGCGATGTCGTACGGCACGTGGGCCTCGGCCAGCAGCACGTTCATGTGACCGGGCAGCCTGCCGGCGACCGGGTGGATACCGAAGCGCACGTCGACGCCGCGCTCGCGCAGCTTGCGCGCCAACTCCGCGACGGGGTACTGCGCCTGGGCCACCGCCATGCCGTATCCCGGAGTGATGATCACCGAGGAGGCGTCCCGCAGGAGTTCGGCGGTGTCCTCCGCGCTGATCTCCTGGTGCTCTCCTTGCTCAGCGTCGTCACTCACGGCCGTCGTCTCGCCGCCGAAGCCGCCCGCGATCACCGAGAGGAAGGAGCGGTTCATCGCCTTGCACATGATGTACGACAGGTAGGCGCCGGAGGAGCCGACCAGTGCGCCGGTGACGATCAGCAGGTTGTTGGCGAGGAGGAAGCCGGAGGCGGCCGCGGCCCAGCCGGAGTAGCTGTTGAGCATCGAGACGACCACTGGCATGTCGCCGCCGCCGATGGAGGCGACCAGATGTGCGCCGAGGGCGAGTGCCACCACGGTGACCGCGATGAGCAGTCCCATGTGAGGGCGTGCGACGAACGCCACGGTGAGTGCGGCGAACGCGGCGAGCGCGCCCAGATTGAGGGCATGTCTGCCGGGGAGCATGAGCGGGCGGGACTTGATCCGCGCCGACAGCTTCAGGTAGGCGACGACGGAACCGGTGAAGGTGACGGCGCCGATGAAGACGCCGATGAACACCTCGGCGTGGTGGATGCGCAGCAGTGAGCCGGTGATCTCCTGCCCGGCGTGGCCCCCGGCCTCGGTGTCGAGGTAGCCGTTCCAGCCGACGAAGGCCGCGGCGAGGCCGACGAGGCTGTGCATGATGGCGATCAGTTCCGGCATGCCGGTCATCTCGACGACCCGGGCACGCCACAGTCCGATGCCCGCGCCGACGGCCGTCGCGACGGCGATCAGCACCAGGCCGGGGGTGCTGATGCTCCGCGAGGCGAGACCGACGGTGGCGGCCAGGGCGATGACCATGCCCGCGATGCCCCAGACGACCCCCGATCGGGAGGTCCGGTGCTGGGAGAGTCCGGCGAGGCTGAGGATGAACAACAGCGCGGCGACGACGTATGCGGCCTCTGCGGCCGTGGCGGTGGTCATCCCTGATCAGCCTCTCGAGAACATGCCGAGCATGCGGCGGGTGACGGCGAATCCGCCGAAGACGTTGATGCTCGCCAGCAGGATCGCGGCGAACGACAGCACGGTCACCACGGTGTTTCCGTGCCCGATCTGCAGCAGCGCGCCGACCACGACGATCCCGGAGATCGCGTTGGTGACCGACATCAGCGGGGTGTGCAGCGCGTGGTGCACATGGCCGATGACGTAGAAGCCGATGACGATCGCCAGGACGAACACCGTGAAGTGGGCGATCAGTTGAGGTGGCGAGAAAGCGGTCATCAGGAAGAACGCGAGGGCTCCGGCGCCGACGAGGGCGTACCCGGACCGCGCGGAGCGGGCGGGCTTCACCGTGGCCCCGGGGGCTCTGGCTTCCGGGCCCTGGGCAGGGGCGAGGGTGGGCGCGGCGGACACCTGCACGGGTGGCGGTGGCCAGGTCTTCTCGCCGTCGCGGACGACGGTCATCGACCGCTGCACCACGTCGTCGAAGTCCAGGACGAGCCGCCCGTCCTTGCCGGGGGTGAGCAGTTTCATCAGGTGGACGAGGTTGGTGCCGTACAGCTGTGACGCCTGGGCCGGGAGCCTGCCGGGCAGGTCGGTGTAGCCGATGATCGTCACGTCGTTGTCGGTGACGACCGCCCTCCCCGCGACCGTCCCCTCGACGTTGCCGCCCTGTGCCGCGGCCATGTCGACGATGACGCTGCCGGGCTTCATCCGGGCGACGTCCTCGGCGGTGATGAGTCTTGGCGCCGGTCTGCCCGGGACGAGCGCGGTGGTGATGACGATGTCGACGTCGGCGGCCTGGTCGGCGTACAGCCGCGCGGCGAGCCTGTTGTAGTCGTCCGAGGTGGCCTTGGCGTATCCGTCGCCGCTGACTTCCCGTCCGGCCTGGTCGGGCCGTACCTCCAGGAACTCCCCGCCCAGCGAACGCACCTGCTCGGCGACCTCGGGCCGCGGGTCGGTGGCGCGGACCACGGCGCCGAGGCTGCGGGCCGCGCCGATCGCGGCGAGTCCGGCCACCCCGGCACCGGCCACGAGCACCTTGGCCGGCGGCACCTTGCCGGCGGCGGTCACCTGGCCGGTGAAGAACCGGCCGAAGGCGTGCGCCGCCTCGACCACGGCGCGGTATCCGGCGATGTTCGCCATCGAGCTGAGGACGTCCAGGGACTGGGCGCGCGAGATGCGCGGGACGGCGTCCATGGCGAGCACGGTGATCGGCCGCCGGGCCAACTCCTCGACCAGTTCGGGGTTCAGCGCGGGGGCGATGAGTGCGATCAGCGTCGCTCCGTCGCGCAGCCGTCCGATCTCCTCACTCGAAGGACTGTTGACCTTCAGTACGATCTCGGCCGGCCACGGGTCGCCGAGGCGGGCGCCCGCCTGCTCGTAGGCCGCGTCGGAGAAGCGGGACGACTCCCCCGCCCCCGGTTCCACGACCACGTCGTAGCCGAGCGCGACCAGTCGGCCCACGGTGGCCGGGGTCGCCGCCACCCTGGTCTCGCCCGCGGTGGACTCGGCGGGTACCCCGATCCGCTGGGCTCCCTGTTCCGGTTCCCGTTCCGATGGGACCATCGTCTTCCTCTCTGATCGAGTTCGCCTCCGTCGGATGTCTGCCCCCCGTCAGCCATCCGGAAGCCGGGGTTGATCCGCCCGTGCAAGAAGCCGAGCCGGCAGTCCGCGACGGAGGCCGGGTCGCCCACCGGACCGCACCGCACCGGTGGGAGCCAACGTGCGGCTCCCACCCCGGGCGGTTTCAGGCAGCGCCGCCGCTGCGGCGGCTCCGGAACCACCACGCACCGCCGCCGAGCAGCAGGACGGCCGCGCCGACGCCGAGGGGCACGGCGATGGACATGCCGTCGTCCCCGTCCGAGCTGTCCGCCGCGGACTCGGCCGCCGGGGTCGACGTCCCGGTGGCCGGCTCGCCCGAGGCGGTGTCGGACGACGGGGCGGCCGTCGTCGGCTGCTCCGTCGGGCTGGGGCTCACGAGTTTCGCACCCGGAGCGGCGGGCTTCAGCTTCAGCAGGGGCGCGGGGTGCCCGTGACCGTGGCCGTCCCCCTCCTCCTCGCCGTCGTCCAGTTCGATCCAGCGGTCCGTGTGGCCGTCGGCGTAGCTCTGCAGCGTCTTGAAGGCCAGTTCCTTGACCTCGGGCAACTGCCGCACGGTGACGACGTAGTCGGCGTCCTCACCGACAGCGAGCTTGGTTCCGGAGACCGTGTAGCCACGGCTGGTGGGCGTGAGTTTCCAGCCCTTGGGGCCCTCCTTGTAGGTGATGTCCTCCGGGGTGATGCCCTTGGGCAGGATCACCTCCAGCTTGGTGATGCCTGCCGAGTCCGACTCCGACGCGGCGGAGAAGGTGAGCGTCGCGTTCTGGTCGAGGGCGCGGGCGCCCTCGGCCTCGACCTCCGCGTGGGCGGCGGCCGGTCCCGCTGTGACGACCGCTGCCGCGACGGCTACCGCGGTGAGGGCGCCGAGACGGCGCAGACTGCGTGCCAACGTCGGGTGATGCACTGGGGTGACTCCTCAAAGCCGAAGGGGTGTGCAGGGAGGCTGTGTTCACGTGCGGGAAAGGGTCCGGATCCGCCCTGGGATGCTGCCGCGCAGATCGATTGCGGCGGCAGCACCCCAGGTGAGTCAGGCGGCTATGGCCGCCGGCCGGGGGCCGTCGGCGTCGTCCGCCAGGGACGCGATCAACGACATACGGGCGCGGGCCACCCGTGAGCGCACCGTGCCGACGGGGCAGTCACTGACGACAGCCGCCTCCGCGTAGGGCAGGCCCACCATCTGCGTGAGGACGAACGCCTCCCGGCGGTCGTCCGGGAGCATGTCCAGCAGCTGGGCGAGGGCGATGCCCTCGTCGAAGCCCGGCAGGCCGACCTGCTGGGTGCGTTCCGCGGCCGACTCCCAGTCGTCCGTGCTCGAGACGCGAGGGCGGGAGGCGCTGTGGCGGATGCTGTCGATCACCGCCCGGCGGGCGATGGACAGCAGCCAGGTACGCGCCGAGGAACGGCCTTCGAACCGGTGCAGGCTGCCCAGGGCACGCAGGAACGTGTCCTGGGTCAGGTCGTCGGCGCTCTGCGGGTCGGCGCCGAGGAACGTCACATAGCGGCGGACGTCTCGGTGCAGGGATCGGACGAAGAGATCGACGGCGTCGCGGTCGCCGCTGCGGGCCGCCAGCGCCCAGGCCGTGATCGACTCGTCGCGCGAGACCTCTCTCAGATCTTCGCGCGCCGAGGGCAGGGTAGAAGTGATCACCGGGAGTGTCTCCTTCTCGGAAATCCAGGGAACCGGTGTCCAGGCCGCCTCGCGCGGAGCAACGGGCAGCAAGGGAACCGGGGAAGCAGGAAACGGCCGTGCGCCGAAGGGGCGCGGCCGATGCCCGAGGCTGGAGCCGACGGCTTGTTCGCCGCCGGGGACGGCCTCGGGAAGCCGGCTGTCGTCAGGCGACAGCGGTCCCTGCGGGTGGTCCCCGAGAAGTGATCGCATGTGTGAGAAGGAGCTGCCGCAGTGCGTGGTGTGAACGGTCCCGCCGGACGCGAAGGCGTGGACGGTGCGGCGGCGCGGGCAGCCGGAGGATCAGCCGCAGCGGCGCCACGAGCCAGCCGGTGAACGCCCGCAGGATGCGGAACGCGGCGCGCTCGCCGCGGGCGAGCCACAGACCGCAGAGCAGCGCGGCCAGCAGGTGGGCGACGAGCATGCCGGTCGAGGAGACGCCGCCCATGCCGTGGTCCATGGCCTGCGCGGTTTCCATGTGATCCATCGATCCCATGGCGTGCATGGCACCCGTGGAATGGTCCATGGAGTCCATGGACGCCGGCATGGTGCTGTGCCGCCCGCCCGGCCCCGTGGGCGAACCGCACGTCAGGTAGCCCAGCCACTGCTGGACGAGGGACCGGTCTCCGGACGGCTGGGGGTGCGCGACGGCCTGGGCGAACGAGAACGACGCGTGGAGTACGGCCTGGGCCACGACCGTGACGGAGGCGACCCCGACAGGGCCGCGCTCGCGGCCGGCCAGTCGCCAGGCCACGCCGCCGGTCACCGACACCGCCGCCGCGATGGCCCACCAGGGCACCGCGCTCCCCGACATCATGACGTGCCCCAGGGCAGCGAGCAGCACGCTGAGGGCCGCGAACACAGCGGCCCTGAGCGAGCGAGAACACCACCCAGCAGTCATGGCGGCCTCATCCTCGCAGTACCGATCTCATGTGTCATGGGAGGGTACGCAAACGCCCCCGGTTCCCGACTCAGCCCTGACGTAGTGATCCACGTCACAGCAACTCGTGGGAACTCGGGGAGGGTTCCGAGCGACACCTGTCCAAGACCCGGGAAAGCCGCCCGGGGTTGAGGAGGGGCGCCGGTGTCGGCGGAGCAGCGTGACGTCCGGACCGCGGCCGGAAGCCGACCGGCGCGTGGGACCGGAGCCATGACCGCGCTGCTGACATGCGCCATGGCCTTCTCGATGATGCAGTTGTTCCTGCTCGGCGCCCTCGGCCCGCGACTCGTGGACGACCTGGAGGTGTCGCCGACCGTGCTGGGCCTGACCACGACGGTCGGCTTCGGCGCGGCGGCCGTGCTGTCACCGGCCGGCGGACGCGTGGTGGACCGGTTCGGCCCGCGCCGCTGCCTCATCGCGCTGCTGCTCGTGTCGGCGTCGGCACTCGCACTGATCGGGACGGCGTCCGGGGCCGGGTTCCTGCTGGCGGCGGTCGCACTGGGCGGGCTGCCACAGGCGCTGGCGAACCCCGCCACGAACAAGACGATCCTGGCCTCCGTCCCCGCCGAGCGTCGTGGCCCGGTGACCGGGGCGAAGCAGTCGGGCGTGCAGCTGGGCGCGTTCGCCGCCGGATTGCCGCTGGCCGTGCTGGCCGGCGAGGTCGGCTGGCGGGGCGCGGTGTGGGCGGCCGCGGCGACGGCCCTGGTGGCCGCGGTCTGGGCGGCCCGGATCCTGCCCGCCGATCCGCCCCCGAAGTACGTACCCGCCTCCTGGATGCCCCGGGGCACGATCGCCTGGCTGGCGGTCTACTCGCTGCTGCTGGGCTCCGGCATCGCCTCCGTGAACACCTACCTCGCCCTCTACGGCGTGCGGCGGCTCGAGCTCGGCCCGACCGCGGCCGCCGCTCTGGTGGCGGTGCTGGGCGTCGCCGGGATCGCCGGGCGGCTGGGCTGGTCCAGGGTCGCGGGACGGCCCGGCCTGGCCGTGTGGCTGCCGGGCGGCCTCGCGGCCGGGGCCGTGGGCTCGGCGCTGCTGCTCACGGCCTCCGCGTACGCGCACCCGCTGGCCTGGGTCGCCGCGGTGCTCGTGGGCGTCTTCGCGGTCGCGGCGAACGCGGTCTCGATGGTGCTGGTGATGCAGCGTGCGGCGCCCGGCCGGGCCGGACAGGACTCGGCGCTGGCCTCGGCCGGCTTCTTCGCCGGGTTCGCGATCGGTCCACCGCTGTTCGGGCTGTTGGCTGCTGCCGGTCAGTACGGGGCGGGATGGCTGCTGGTCGCGGGAGAGTTCCTGGCCGCGTGCGGGGTGGCCCTCCTCTGGGCGGTGCGCGAGCGACGACCGGTCGTACCGGGATGAGCACGCCACGTGCGGCGACGGACCCCAGGTCTGCCGTACCCGACTGGGCCGGGCCGGCGCTGGAGTCCGTCCTCGACCGGGTGGCCGTCACCCGGGCCGAAGCCGGCGACCGTTTCCCCCTGTTCGCGGAGCCCGGCAGCGGCAGGTGGACGACGACCGGGCGAGGCTCGTGGACGGGCGGCTTCTGGGCAGGACTGTTGTGGCTCCGCGCCCGGCACACCCGGCAGGAGGCCGATCGCGAGGCTGCCCTGCGGTGCACGGGCCGGCTCGCCGACTGGGTGGACACCGACACGGCCGCGCGCGGACAGCTCTCGCCGACGCGCCTGAGGCCGTCTCTCTGCGGGTGCGGGCCGCCGAGGCCTGCCGGGACGCGTACGACTGGGAACTCGGGGTGGTTCCCTGGGGCTCGGCGTTCGGTGGGCCCCGTCTTCTGGCGCGCGTGGACGGGGTTCCGGGCATGGTGCCGCTGCTGGCCTCGGCGGACCCCCAAGCGGCCGAGTCCCATCTGCGCCGGCACCTCGAACTCTGCGCGGGCGAGGCCCCCTTCCCCTTCCACTGGTCCTGGCGGTTCGAGCGGTCCGTGGGCTGGGTTCCCTGCGACGATCCGCCGCCCGGCTGGAGCCGGGGCCGCGCCTGGCTGCTCCTGGCCGTCGCCGACGCCCCGCACCATCTCGACACCGACGCGTTCCGACCCGTCGTGAGCAGCCTGCTCCAGGAGCCTGTGGTGCCTCCGGCGGACGAGGCACACCCCGACGGTCCTCTCGACACCTCCGCCACCGCCATCACCGCGGTGGCCCTGCTCAAGCTCGGGCACCGCGCCCACGCCGTCGCCCTGCTCGACGCACTGGTCCGCACCCATGTCACACCGGACGGCCGCCTCGTGAACGGCTGCTACGACCTCGCCTCCGGAACAGCGACACACCACGAGCTGATCTGGGGCGACTTCTTCCTCGCGTACGCACTCGCCGCGCTCACGGGCCTCGTCGACCCGCACGACGCCTGAGCGCTCCGCCGGCAGTGCCGCCATGTGCCGCCGCTCGCCGGCGCCGCATTCGACCAGAATCGGCCACCCCGCCCGAACAGTGCATGGGCTCGACCGCTACCCCAACGTCCCTCCGCTCGTGGGTAGTTGGCTGGGCCGGCGCCCGGCCCCGGGCGCCGAGATGTTGCAGCTAGGTGGTGCGCAGGACCCGGTGCGCGACCGACGTGATGTGGAGTTCGTCCGGGCCGTCGAGAATGCGGGCGGCCCTGCCGGTGCGGAACAGGGCGGGCAGCACGGTGTCCGGGCCGAGACCCGCTGCTCCATGGACCTGGATCGCCGCGTCGGCCACCTGCTGGAGGGTGCGGGCGGCCGCCACCTTGGCCAGTCCGACCTCCACATGTGCGTCGAGCCCCGCGTCGAGACGGGCAACGGCTTCGTACACGAGCGGGCGGGTTGTCCGCAGGGCGAGCAGTGACTCGAAGACGTGCTGCTGGACGAGCTGCAGTTCGCCGAGCGGGCCCCGGGAGCGGGTGCGGGTCATGGCCCGCTCGCGCATCAGGTCGAAGGCGCGGCGTGCCTGACCCAACCAGCGCAGGCAGCGCAGGGTTCGGCCGAGTTGGAGCCGTTCTCCCGCGATGTCGAGAGCCTTGCCGCGCTCGCCGATCAGGTGGTCCCCGGCGACCAGAACCTCGTCAAGGGCGATCTCACACTGGCCACCGACCCCGAACACAGGCAGTTCGCGCACCATGCGGAAGCCGGGTGCCGAGGTGGGCACCAGGAAGAGCGACAGCCCTTCGCGGTCCGGCGGTTCGCCGTCGGTGCGGGCGAGGACCGTGACGAGGTCGGCTTCGGCCGCCCCGCTGGTGAACCACTTGCGCCCGTTCACCCGCCAGCCGCCGCCTTCGGCCGACACCGCACGTGTGCCGGTCAGGAAGGGGTCGGTGCCCGGTGTCTCGGGCTCGGTCATCGCGTAGCAGGCCCGTATGTCTCCTGCGACCAGGCGCTCGGCGTACCGCTCGCGGACGTCCGGGGAGCCGTGCCGCCAGAGCAGCAGCGCGTCGAGCAGGGGCGCCGATCCGAGGGCGGCCGGCCCGTGGTCGCTGGCTCCCTCGGCCTCGGCGACATGGGCGTACGCCCTCAGGGGCAGCCCCTGCCCTCCGAGCTCGACGGGAAGCGGCAACGCCCACAGGCCCTCGGCTCTCGCGGCCTTCTGCAACGCGCGCAGGACGGCTGCCGCCTCCGGTCCGCCGGCGTCCAGCAGCGACTCACGGGGCACCACCCGGTCGCGCACGAACGCCGCGACGCTGTCCCGCAACTCCCGTGTTTCCACTGGGCACTTGGGTGCCCCGGTGGTCTCCTCCATGCGGATCTTTCCTCACTTTCCCCAAGGGCACGGGAACCCCGGCCGTCGACCGTCCGACTCCTTCTTCCGTGGAACAGGTCGGGGGCGAGGGCCCCCGGGTTCCCGTGCGTCAGGAAAGGAGAGGCATGGCGACTCCAGCCACGCCGGCGATCACTCGGACGGGCAGCCCTCTCGACGGACTCCGGCTGAAGAGCTCCGGCCCACCGGGTCCGGCGGACGGACTCGTCGCGGAGCATCTGCGGCTGCTCGGCGCCCAGGGCGAGGAGAGCGGTGGCAGCACGTTCACCGTGACCGGCCACGGCCTCGGCGAGGTCACCGCCCGCACCACCTGGGGCGGAGCCACGACCGACGAGGCCACCGCTCAGGCGACGACGGGCATCATGGCGGTGCACGGTCGGCGCGACGGCTCCCCGCGCGGCCTCGCCGTCGACTACGCCGCCACCGCCACCGGAGTGCTCGCCGTGCAGGGCCTGCTGGCCAACCTCCTGGCCTCGGCCCGCGGGGGCGGATTCAGCGAACAGGTGGAGGTGAGCGCCGAGCGCGCCGGTCTGCTCGCGATATCGCAGTACCTGGCCGCCTCCGGGGCCGAGGAGGCCGAGGCCGCCGAACTCGCGCCGGGCGGACCGCCCTTCACCTGCGCCGACGGGACCGTGTTCGAGCTGGAGACACTCGATCCGGGCGTATGGGCGGCGTTCTGGCGCGCCCTCGACGCTCCCGAGGAGGCGATACGTCAGGGGTGGCGGCCCTTCCAGTTCCGTTACGCCACCGCGTGTGCCGCGTTTCCGCAGTCACTGCACGAGACGGTGCGGGCGAGTTCCTGGCAGCGGGTCCGGCACGCCGCCGGGAGCTCCGGCGCCGACGTGTGCCCGCTGCGGTCACTGGTCGAACGGGCCGCCGAGTACGACGGCGCGCCACCCTGGGAACTGACCTCGCACCACGCCGGTCACCTCCCGGGTGGAGCGAGTGACGGTCTGCCGCTGGCCGGGTTCACCGTCCTGGAGGCGGGCCGCCGCATTCAGGCCCCCCTCTGCGCGCATCTTCTCGGCCTGCTGGGCGCGGAGGTCGTCCGGATCGAGCCACCGGGCGGCGACCCGTTGCGCGGTATGCCGCCCGCCTGCTCGGGTGTCTCGGCGCGATGGCTCGCGCTGAACCGGGGCAAGAAGGCCGTCGAGGTGGACATCAAGTCCCCGGCCGACCGGGAGCGTCTGCGGGAGATGGCCGCGGGCGCCGACGTGTTCCTGCACAACTGGGCGCCCGGCAAGGCCGCACAACTCGGCCTCGACCACGAGCACCTGGCCGCCGCACACCCCGCGCTCGTCTACGCGTACACCAGCGGCTGGGCCGGGCGGCTGCCGGACGCTCCCATGGGCACCGACTTCATGGTGCAGGCCCGTACCGGAGTGGGCGAGGCCGCACGGCCCGCCGACGAACCTCCCGCGCCGTCCCTGATGACACTGCTGGACGTGCTCGGCGGGCTGCTCGGCGCCGAGGGGATCCTGGCGGGGCTGCTGCTGCGTGAGCGCACCGGCCGCGGGGTGCGCGTCGACTCGTCCCTGCTCGGCGCCGCCGACGTGCTCACGGCACCCGCCCGTGCCCGGGCCGCGCAAGGGCTCGACCCGCGCCGGCCGGCCGGGTTCCGCCGCCCGCTGCCCACCGCCGACGGCTGGATCGCCCTTCCCGATCATGGCGCGATCCCGTACGACGTGCGCGAACTGTCCACCGGTCAGGCTCTGGAGCGGCTGCGCGGGCGTGGTCTCTTCGCCGTCCCGGTCGTCACCGACCTCGCCGCTCTCCTCTCCGCCGGCTCGATCAGCCGCGACGACCACGGCGCACCCGCCGTCCCGACCCCCTGGAGCTTCGCATGACCGTGGCCCTGCACGACCTGCTGCCCACAGAGCTGCGCCGTGCCTGGGCGGTCGACGGAACCTGTCCCGACCTCGACCTCTACAGCCTCTACCGGTCCCGTCAGATCGCCGATCCGCACCACACCGCGGTCCTCGACGCCAAGGGGAAGCTCTGTTACACCGCGCTGGACCGCAAGGTGCGATGTCTGGCCGCCGGGCTGTCCGGGCTCGGCATACGCGCCGGTGACGTCGTCGGCATACAACTGCCCAACGGGCGCAACGCGGTCATCGCCGACCTAGCCCTGGCCGCGCTGGGCGCTGTCGCGCTGCCCTTCCCGGTCGGCCGCGGCCACCACGAGGCGGCCTCGCTCCTGCGCCGGGCGGAGGCAGTCGCCGTCATCGCCGCCACCGAGCACCGTGGCAACCGGCACGCCGCCGGCCTGCTCGCCCTGACCGGTGAACTGCCCTGCCTGCGTACGGTGATCAGTGCCGGTCCGGGTGCCGCCCCCGGCGGCACGGTCGCGCTCTCCTCACTGCTGCGCACCGACCCCACGTCCTTCAGCCCGGCCCGCGCCGACCCCGACTCAGCCGCCCGCATCCTGGTCTCGTCCGGCTCCGAGGCCGAGCCGAAGATGGTGGCGTACTCCCACAACGCGCTGGCCGGAGGCCGCGGCAACTTCCTCGCCTCCCTCATACCCGACGGGCAGCCGCCACGCTGCCTGTTCCTCGTCCCCCTGGCCTCGGCGTTCGGCAGCAACGGCACCGCCGTCACCCTTTCCCGGCACGGCGGAACGCTCGTCCTGCTGGACCACTTCACTCCCGAGGCGGCCTTTGCCTCGCTCGCCGCGCACGAGCCCACGCACGTCCTGGGCGTGCCGACCATGATCCGGATGATGCTGGACCACATCTCCGAGGGCCATCTCCCGGCGTTCGCTCCCCCGACGGCTGTGATCGTCGGCGGCTCGCCGCTCGACGAGGCCACGGCCGAGGAGGCTCGCCGGGTCTTCGGCTGCCCGGTCGTGAACCTCTACGGCTCGGCGGACGGCGTCAACTGCCACACCGGCCTGGGCGACGAACCCCTGCGCGGGGAAGGACCGGGCGTCCTCGCGGGACATCCCGACCCGCGCGTCGCCGACATCCGCATCGCCGTTCCCGGCACCCGCGAGCTGCGGGAGGCGCCGCAGGGCTCCGTCGGCGAGATCGTCGCCCGCGGTCCCATGACACCGCTGTGCTACGTCGCCGATCCCGACCTCGACGCCCGCTACCGCACCGCCGACGGCTGGGTACGCACCGGCGACCTCGGCCTCATCGAGGGCGACGGCACCCTGCGGATCGTCGGCCGCCTCAAGGACGTCGTCATCCGGGGCGGGGCCAACATCAGCCCGGCCGAGGTGGAGATGGAGCTCGCCGTCCACCCGCTCGTCCGGGACGTGGTCTGTGTCGGGGTGCCGGACGCGCTGATGGGCGAGCGGCTGGCAGCCTGCGTGGTGCCGCGCGGCGCGGCACCCACTGTGCAGGAGCTGTCCAGGCATCTGGACGAGCGTGGTCTCGAGCGGCGCAAGCATCCCGAACGTCTGCTGGTCGTCGCGGAGTTGCCGTTGACGCCCGCGGGCAAGCCGGACCGGGCGCTGCTGCGGGAGCGCTGCTCGGCATCCGCTCCGGAGCCTACGGCGCAGGCAGTCTGACCCGTACGGGTGCGGGGCCGCCGGACGTCTCCCGGCGGCCCCGCACCCGTGTCGGCGGACTCGCCCGCTCCCAGCGTGCTCGTCCCTCTCGCTACGCGGTCATCGCCTTCTCGATCGTCTCCGCCGCGTTCTTGTAGACGGTCAGCAGATCCAGGTCCCTGCCCGGGTAGTTGACGATCTCCACCTGCTTCGCCCCCGAGTCCGGCAGCACCTCGCCCGTCGTCATGTGCACGTTGTCGAAGACGTACGCCGGCTTCTTCCTCGACAGGTCGGACAGCTGCTTGGCCGTCACGGCCTCAGGGCCGTAGGTACCGCTCACCTGGGCTCCTGCCAGCTTCGCCGACCAGACGGAGAACACCTGGGCGACGACCGCCGGTGCCCTGCCGCCCGGCCACGCCTCCTTGAGCTCCTTCTGCAGCGTGCCGTACTCGCTCTTGAAGGAGCTGTCCCATCGCGCGGCCGCGTCCCCGGTGCCGAACAGCTTGCCCAGACGCCTCACCTCGGCGCTCACCTTGTCGGCGTCGTTGTCGAGGTCGACCTCGACCAGTTTCGCGTCGGACCCGGCGGCTTCCTTGATCTTCTCTGCGTACGGTTCGAAGGGGGCGTAGAGGACGAAGTCGGCGCCCGCGACGGCCGTGAGGTCGGACGGCCTGGGGTCGTAGTCCGGGGCGTGCTGGGCGGACGACGGGACGATGACCTTCACGTCCTTGGCACCCGCGGCCTTCGCGAAGGCGCCCTCCCAGCTGGTGGTGGCCACGACGACCGGCGCGTCGTCGTTCTTCTTCCCACTCGTGCCCGCGTCCGACTCGGCCTGGTCGGCGCCGCAGCCGGTGACGGCCAGGACGAGCGCGGTACTCAGGCTCAGTGCGAGGACGGAAGGGACACGGGCGATGCGGACGCGGATGCGCGCCATGAGCTGATTCTCCGTTCGGGGATGAGATGGACGGCAAGGACCGCGGCCCCGGCCGTCAGGACGAGCACGGGCCCGGGCGGCCAGTCGAGCTTCAGCGCGATCAGGAACCCGGTGAGGTTCACTACGACGCCGATGCCCATCGCCCAGGCGGTGATGGACTTCAGGGAGGTGCCCAGCCGTCGCGCGGCCAGCGCGGGCAGCAGGGTCAGCGCGTCGACGAGCAGCGCGCCGGTCAGTTTGATGGCTCCCGCCACGGACACCGCGACCAGGACGAGGAGCAGGAGGGTGAGCAGGTCGACTCGCACGCCCGAGGCGAGGGCGAGTTCACGGTCGTGGAGCAGCAGCGCGAGATCGCGGCGGCGCCACCAGAAGAGGGCCGGTACGGCGAGCGCGAGCACGCCCAGCAGCCACAGGTCGGCGACGCCCACGGACAGGATCGAGCCCCACAACAGCGCGAACGCTCCCTGGGCGTTGACCCCGGACACGGACAGGAGCAGCAGCGCGGCGGCGATCGCCAGACTCATCATCAGGCCCATCGCACCCGACAGGCCGTCCGGGGTGCGCGCGAGCGGCGCGACCCCGGCGCCCGCGAGGGCACAGGCGACGAGCGCGCACAGCATGGGATCGAGCCCGGTCAGCAGCCCGACCGCGATGCCCAGCAGGGCGACATGCATCATCGCGAACCGCACCGGCATGATGTCCAGCCCGACGATCACGACACCGATCACAGGAAGACCGATCGCGGCCAACAACAGTGCGGCGCCCGCACGTTGGACGGGTACGAGTTCGAGCAGGGGACCGAGGTCGGCGGCGGTGAGGGTGTTCACCGGACCTCCCTCAGCCGGCCTGCGGCCATTTCCAGCACCCGGCCGCAGCGGTCGGCGAGCGCCCGGTCGTGCGTGACGACCAGGACGGTCACGGGCAGGGACAGCAGGACGTCGGCGGCCTCCTCCTGCCCGCTGAAGTCGAGCGCGGCGGTGGGTTCGTCGGCCAGCAGGACGCCCGCACCGGCAGCGACGCAACCGACCGCGCGGGCCAGATACATGCGCTGGAGCTGCCCACCGGACAGCGTGTGCAGCGCCCGTCCCGTCAACGACCCGACGCCCAGCTTCTCCGCGGCTTCCACCGCCTCGGCGCACGCACCGCTGCTCGCCAGCAACTCCCTTGCCAGCAGCGGGAACCGGCCGGCCGCGGGCTTCTGCGGGATCCAGGCGCACGCCCGGCGCCGCCAGGCCCACTCGGCCGCGTTCTCCGTGTCCCGACCGCCGACGAGAATCCGGCCGCCGTGCTGACGGTGCAGGCCGAGAACAGCTCGCAGCAACGTGGTCTTGCCCGAACCGTTGGTGCCCGTCAGGGCCACCCGTTGGCCCGCCGCGACGTCCAGGTCGACGTCTCGGACGGCCTCCACCCGGCCGTGACGGCAGACGACTTCACACATCCGGACGTCCAGACCGTCCATGCCACCTCCTCGCTTCCCCACAGGAGTCGGAGGGAAGGGACGCCTGGTTCCCGCGGATCGCGGGGCATCGGGCTGTCCGGGGCGGCCCGCTGTCGCCGTCCGAGGATGTGCGGCATTCCGGGCGAGGCGATCTCATTGGTTGAGAATTCACCTACCCGATGAAAGTTTGGTAAGCCTTACCTCATAGACTGGCGCGGCCCTGGCCACCGCGTTCATCCCGCCGGGGCGTGACCACGCCTCCCGCACGACAGGAACCTCATGCGCACCACCTCCCGCGGTCTCTTCGCGGTCCTTGCTCTCACCCCGTTGCTGGCCGGCTGCTTCGCGTCGGGCGAGGGCACCTCGAACGCAGGTGCCGGATCGGGACAGGGCGGGCGCCTGAGGGTCGCCCTCGCGATACCGCCGGCGCAGGCCCTGTCTCCGTACAGCAATGACGCCACCGTGCTGAGCAAGCTCTCCGTGGCCGAGGGCCTCACGGCTCTGAGCGAAGAGGGAACCGCCGCACCCGCACTGGCGAAGTCCTGGACCCAGAAGAACGCCACCACCTGGGTCTTCGAGCTGCGCAAGGCCACGTTCCAGGACGGCACCGAGGTCACCGCCGAGTCCGTCGTGCGCGCACTGGACCATGCGGGCGACGCGACGACCAAACCCCGCGTCCTCAGCGACGTGACCCTGACCACCAGGGCCACCGACGCCGACACCGTCACGATCACCACGAAGACCCCCGAGCCGGTGCTCCCGTTGCGGCTCGCCAGCCCCGCGCTGGGCATCCTCTCCAGCAAGGCGTACGCGAAGGAAGGCACCGCCGACCCCGTCGGCACCGGCACCGGCCCCTTCAGGATCACGAAGCTGAACGGGAAGACCAAGGCCGCACTCGACCGGTTCGACGGTTACTGGGGCGGCAAGGCCAAGGCATCCGGTATCGACGTCACCTGGATCGCCGACGGCACGGCCCGCGCCAACGCCCTGCGCGGCGGCGACGTCGACATCGCCGAGTGGATCCCCACCGCCCAGGCGAAGCTGCTGGACAAGGACACCCGTCACGAAGTGCGCTCCGTGCGGACGGACAGCCTCATCCTCAACACCAAGAGCGGCCTCCTCACCGACAGGGCACTGCGCGCGGCCGCCCGCGACGCCGTGGACGGCTCCGCCCTCGTCGACTCCGTCTTCGGCGGATACGCCGACCCCGCCCAGGGCCTGTTCGGCCCCGCCGTCCCCTGGGCGGCCGACGACCGCGTCGAGGTGACCGGCCGCGCCAAGGCCGCAAACCCCGCACAGGTCAAGTCGAGGACCAAGGGCAAGACGCTGCGCCTCGCCGCCATCACCAACCGCGCTGAACTGCCCGAAGCCACGAGCGTCCTCCAACAGCAGCTGGAGAAGGCCGGGTTCACCGTCAAGCAGGACGTGCGCGAGTACAGCCAGATGGAAGCCGACCTCCTCGCCGGCAAGTACGACGCACTCGTCTTCTCCCGCGTGACCCTCCTCGACACCGGCGACGCGGTCGCCTACCTCGCCAGCGACTACACCAGCAACGGCGTCTACAACATCGCCGGACTGAAGGACCCCAAGGTCGACCAGGCCGTCAAGTCCGCCGCCGAGGAGGGCGACACCGACAAGCGCCGGCAGAAGACCATGCGGGCCGAGGCCGAGATCCTGCGCACCGACGCCGTCGTCCCCCTGGTCCACGAGAAGGTCGTTCAGGGCATCAGCACCGATGTGGAGGGTGTGATTCTCGACCCCCGCGAGCGCTCTCTGATCGATGTCGACACACGAGTGAAGTAGCAGCGCATGAGCAAAACCACGGGCGGGGCCGATGTCCGCCCCGTCCAATGGCGTGCGGGCGCCGGCCGCGTCGTCGCCGCGGCCGCGCTTCTCACGGCCGTCGCCCTGCTGCCCTGGCTGTCGGGGAACGACCCCGCGCTGACGGTCCTGCGCGCCCGCTCCGCCGACCAGGACCCGACGCCCGCGCAGTTGAACGCGGTACGAGAGCAACTGAACCTGGACGACGGGCCTTTCGCCCACCTCGCCCACTGGTTGGGCGGGCTGCCGCTCGGCGACGCGGGCACCTCCTGGGTGTCCGGCGAACCCGTTCTGCCCCAGGTGACGGCCGCCCTCGCCGTCTCCGTCACGCTGATGCTCGGCGCACTCGTGGTCACGATCGCGGTGGCCGCGACGGTCTGTGGGCGCACCCTGTATCTCGGATCCCGGCGACGGCTGCACCGGCGGCGCGCAGGCGTCGGGGCCGCCGTCCTCGCCTCACTGCCCAAGTTCACGCTCGCCTCACTGCTCGCCACCGTGTGCGGAGTGTGGCTGGGCTGGTTCCCCTCCCAGGGCTGGGAGGGACCGCAGTCGATGGTGCTGCCCGCGCTCGCCCTCGGCGTTCCGTCCGGGGCGATGATCGGCGGGATGCTCGACCAGGCGCTGCCCGCCGCCTTCAACGAACCGTGGGCCCGCACATGGCGTGCCTTCGGGTTCTCGTCCGCCCGCATCGCCCGTCACGCCCTGCGCCGCGCGCAGTCCGGGGTACTCCCCCAGCTCTTGCCGACCGTCGTCGCCCTGGTCGGCGGCGCGGTCGCCGTGGAGAAGATCTTCAACATCCCGGGACTGGGCCGACTCGCCCTGGACGCCGCCGTCGCCCAGGATCTCCCTCCCCTGCAGACGGCGACGCTGGTCCTCGTCCTGCTCGGCGTCGTCGCAGGCCTGCTGGTCAAAGCCCTGCGCCGGCTTCTCCTCGGCCCCGCCCTGCGGGACGGCGCCCTGCCCGCCCTGCACCCACCGGCCCTCGCGAGCCGGCGCTCCACCCGCTGGGTCGCCGGGTTCTGTGCCATCACCCTGCTCGCCCTGGTCGCAGCCGGGCTGCTGCGCGATCCGCTGCACGTGGACACGGCCGCCCGGCTGCTGCCTCCCTCCACCGCTCACCCGCTGGGCACGGACTCCCTCGGCCGCGACCTGCTGGCCCGGCTCGGCCACGGGGCACTGCTCACGGCCGGCGTAGCCCTCGCCGTCACGGCGATCAGCACCGTCATCGGTCTGCTGATCGGCATGGCGACCAACGTGGGCGCGGGCCTGACCGAAGTGGTGTCGACGCTGCCGGCCGTCCTCGCCGGACTGCTGACGACCGCCGTGACCGGGCCATCGGTGTGGGGTGCCGCGTGCGCGGTGTGCCTGGTCGGCTGGAGCCCGTACGCCGCCCAGGCCGCGGCCCTGCTCGAACAGGAAAGGGCGAGCGGTCACATGCTCGCGTCGATCTCCTTCGGCGCCGGCCGCCGGTATCTGCTGCGCCACCACCTGCTCCCCGCGGTGCTTCCCGCCGTCCTGCGCAACGCCATGCTGCGGCTGCCCACCACGGTCCTTGTCCTGGCCTCCCTCGGCTTCCTCGGTCTGGGCGAGCAACCACCCACTCCGGAGTGGGGCCGCCTCCTGTCGGAGAACCAGCCGTACGTGGAACTGGCGCCCTGGACCGTGCTGGGTCCGGCCTGCGCTCTCGTCCTGCTGTCCGTCCTCGCCGTATCCGTGTCCGGTACGGCGACCAGACGCGGCGGCTCCCGACGCGCCGACGGCAGCCGTCCCAGCAGCGGATGACCGGGGTGGGGTGTGGCCCGCCCCTCCCGCTGCTGCCGGGACGGGCGGACGTCGCCGGGGTCCCGCAGCGGTCCGCCGCACGCCCTGCCCGACGTCGTCCCTGACCCAGCCGGTTCCCGGACGGCCCGGTTGACAGCACCACCCTCGCCACCATGGGACGAGCGGAACGGCATTGCACCCGTTGCGTCGGCGCCGCTCCGACCGGGACCGACACCAGCAACCCCTCAGGCGGGGAGCAGCTCCGGGTCGGCGCCGTCGAAGGGCGGATAGCTCTCGCCACCGGTTCGCTCGGCCGCCTCGATGTAACCGGCGAGAGCGTCGCGGGACTGGGCGAGGGCGGCCATCTGGTCGTCAAGCCGCCGCAGCCGCGTCCGCATCGCGGCCAGCAACTCGGGACACCCGAGCAGTTCCGGGGCCTCTCCGAGCGCGCAGGGCAGCAGGTACGCGATGTCCTCGGAAGACAGACCGGCGCCGAGCAGGTGCCGGATCTGCTTCACCCGCAGTACCGCGTCCTCGTCGTACTCGCGATATCCGTTGGCGCCGCGGCCCGCCTCCAGCAGCCCCTGAGCCCCGTAGTAGCGCAACTGATGAGTGTGGACTCCCGTCCGACGACTCAGTTCCCCGATCCGCATCGCGACCTCGCTTGACCTTCACACCGGTATCAACGTTGACGATGCTGTCATGAACAACAGCACCGAAACACCCGTGACCGTCATCGGGCTCGGCCTGATGGGACAGGCACTCGCCGGCGCGTTCCTCAAGGCCGGGCATCCCACCACCATATGGAATCGCACACCCTCCAAAGCCGACCAACTGGTCGCCGATGGCGCGCGGTTGGCGCCGACCGTCGGTGACGCGCTGAAGGCGGGTCCGCTGACCGTCATCTGTGTCACCGACTACCCGGCCCTGTACGCGCTGTTCGGCGCGGACGATGCCGAGTGGGGCGGCACGACGCTGATCAACCTCACCTCGGGAAGCTCGGCCCAGGCCAGGGAAGCTGCCCGATGGGCCGGGCAGCGCGGTGCCCGTTACCTGGACGGTGCCGTCATGGCTGTCCCACCGGCCATCGGCACCTCCGAGGCGGTGATTCTGCACAGCGGGCCCCAGGCGGACTTCGCGGAGCACGAGTCGGCACTCGCCGCGCTCGGCACCCTCACCTACCTGGGAGCCGATCACGGGCTCGCGTCGCTGTACGACGTGGCCGGCCTGGCCATGATGTGGAGCATCCTCAACGCGTGGCTCCAGGGCACGGCCATGCTCAGGACGGCCGGCGTCAACGCCTCGACGTATGCGCCGTTCGCGCGCCAGATGGCCACCGGCGTCGCCGGATGGCTGCCCGGATACGCCGAACAGATCGACAAGGGGGTCTTTCCGGCCGAGGTGTCCGCTCTGGAGACCGACGCACGCGCGATGGAGCACCTGATCGAGGAGAGCGAGGCAGTGGGAGTGAACACCGAACTGCCGAAGTTGCTCAAGGCCATGGCCGACCGGGCGATCGCCGCGGGACACGGAGGAGAGCAGTATCCCGTACTGATCGAGGAGTTCAGCAAGCTCCGCCGTCACTGACCGGGCTTCGACCCCAGGATCGTGCAGTCCGGCGGTACTTCGCCGTCATCGTCGGCGCTGCCGTCGCCGGCCATGAAGCGTTTGCGAGTGCAGCACCAGCGCGCTCACACCCTGAGGGCGTGAAACGTGCCGAGACCGGCGGCTGCCTCCAGGACCGTCGAGATCCTGGAGACAGCCGCCCCACCCCCGTGGGGACCGGTGAGGTCTGCAGCTCGTGCGGCGGGGAACCACCGCGTCACCGCTGGATCAGCAGTAGAGCCGACGCAGGTGGGGCCAGGTCTGCGGACCGACCTTCCCATCCTCGTCGAGGTTGATGTTGCACGCGTCGTTGACGACACCCTGGAACTTCTTCGCCGCCGCCGTGGAGTTGCGGCCGAAGATGCCGTCGATCGTCCCCGGGTTGTAGCCCTGGTACTGCAGGAGACACTGGGCCTCCTTGCCGGCGGCGGTCACCTGTGAGGTGGAGGGCTGCACGGTGGTGCCGTTGTAGTAGCCGGCGGAGAGCCGACCGCTGGAGCTCATGGTCACGTCGCACGGGTAGGCGGCGGCCGCGGTGGTGCCCGCCTCGGCGGCGACGGCGACGCCGCCGGTGGCCGTACCACCCAGCAGGGTGAGGGAGGCGAGCGCGATAGCGGTGCGCCTGCGAGCTGCGGTGAGTGTCATGGAAGACCCCCGGGATAGATGTGGTCGATCCGAACATCGGTCGTGTGCGGCGGACTACGCCGGCAAGCCGCGCCGTCCGTCCGAACGACAGCCATGGTGGAGGGCCGTGATCGCAACAGGCCACAGATCCGGGGCCGGTTGGGACAACGCGGGATGCCTGTCGCCCTGAGCTGCTGGGACGTCACGTGGGACGAAACGGCGGCGGGATGTGAGGGTGCCGTGAGGACGATCGGCACGAGAGATGTGGAACCTGTGCCCGGACGGCCATATCTCCGTACGCTTAGCCACGCCGCGGCGCACACAGAGGTGCGATGCGTGCACAGGGGTGCGAATAAGGGGTTGGCATGTCGCGTTGGAAGGCGCTGCCCGAGTCGCTGGATCCTCGGGTCCGGCAACTAGTGGTGCAGCTCCGGCAGTTGAAGGACCACAGCGGGCTGAGTCTGGCCGCGCTGGCGAGCAGGACCTCCTACAGCAAGTCGTCCTGGGAGCGATACCTCAACGGCAAGGTCGTGCCGCCCCGGCAGGCCGTCGAGACCATGGCGGACGTGTGCGGCGGTGACCGGATCAACCTGACGGCACTGTGGGAGGTGGCCAGTTCCGCCGTCGTGCCGGAGCCCGCAGCACCGGGTCCGCGGGAGCATCCGCAGCAACAACCGGAACCTCGGGCGGACGCAGCAGACCCGGCACACGAGCAGACGCAAGGACGCGTCCACACTCGAGGCACGGCATCGCCGCCCGAACGGAGGTCCTTCGGCCGGCCCCTCCGCAGGGGTCCGCTGGCCGCCGCGGTGGCCATCGTGCTGGTGCTCGCGGCGGCGGCCCTGTCGGCCGCACAGCCGTGGGAGGAACCGTCGGCGGAGCCGCGCAAGGAGGCCAGGAGCACGGCCGTTCCGACTTCCACCTACTCCGCGCGGACGTTCCCCTGTCACTTCACGGTGCGCGACGGCCTCCTGTACGCCGGGCACAGCACGACCGTGACCGACGAGTACGGCGTGGGCACGACCGTCGAGGCGGTCGCGGAGGTGCAGTGCCTGGTCAAGAGGCACGGTTTCGACCCGAAAGGCATCGACGCGTCGTTCGGGCCGAACACCAAGGCCGCGGTCCAGCGCTTCCAGCGGTCCCGTCACCTCGACGACGACGGCATTGTCGGCCCGAAGACCTGGCGCGCACTCAGGAAACCGGGTGACTGAGAGCGCCCGGCCACTCCCGAAGGGCACATCGGCGCCGACCGCACCCGAGGTCCGCCACCTCCTGCAACGGCTGCGGGAGGCCAAGGACAGCACCGGTCTGAGCTTCGCCGCGCTGGCGGCCAGGACCGTGTACAGCAAGTCGTCCTGGGAGCGCTATCTCAACGGCAAGACGCTGCCGCCGCGCGACGCGGTGGAGGCGCTCGCGAAGCTCAGCGGAGCGGATCCGGCACGGTTGCTGGCGCTGTGGCGGCTCGCCGACCGGGCCTGGAGCGGAAGGGACGCGCGCGACGCCCCGGCCGGTGCGGGGACGGTGACCGAGACCGCGGTGAACGCCCAGGTGGAGGTCGGCAGCGAGACCGAGGAGGACATCCCGGCCGACGCGCCACCACCGTCCGGGCCGCGCAAACGCATCCCGCACCGCAATGCCACCGTCGTCGCCGCGGCGGGAGCCGTGCTGGCCGCCGCACTCGGCACGGGAACCTGGGCGTGGTCCCGCGGCGGCGGACAGGAAGAGGCGGCGCCGCCGCTGAGCACGGGGCCGTGCCGGGGGGAGAGCTGCACGGGCCGCAACTCCGAACAGCAGGACACGGACTGCTGGACGGATGCGGGCACACGGGCGAAACGAGAGATCGCCGGGCGCATCGTGGAACTGCGCGTCAGTTCCTCCTGCCGGGCGGCGTGGGGCCGGATCGTCGAACCGCGGCCCGGGGACCGGGTACGGGTAGAGACCACGGACGAGCGACAGCAGTCACGGCAGGTCACCGTACCGAATCGTGTCCTCTACACCCTGATGATCGGAATCGAGCGGCCGTCGGACGCGCGGGCCTGCTTCGAGTTCGCCGAAGGATCGTCGGGGTGTACCTCCTGGGGACGCTGAACCCAGGCGGAAGCCCGTGGCGTTCGGCCATCGGCAAAGGCAGGCGGCGCGATCCGATCGGTGCCGCAGGGCCACGGCGTCTTCACTCACGTACTCGCCCGTGCCGACCGCCGGAGCAGGTGGACGGCCGCCGTCGAGACCAGGACGGCCATGCACGCGATGAACACCAGCCCCGCCTTCTCCAGGCCGATCGGGCCCGTCAGTACACCCACACCGATCACCGGCACCGAGATGCCCGCGTAGGCCACCACGAACAGCGTCGAGATCACCGACGCGCGACGGTCCGCGGGAGACGCGGCGGCCACGGCCGACAGCGCCCCGCGAAACGCCAGCCCCTGCCCGCATCCGCCGACGATCGCGCTCAGCACCACCAGCGGCAGCAGTTCCCACAGGATCGCGCCCGCCAGCAGGGCAAGTCCCGCGAAGAGCCCGGCGCAGCCCAGCGGCAGCGACCGGTCCACCCCGACCCGGCCCACCGCCAGTTGCCCCGCGGTCGAGGCGAAGAAGGCGAGCGCGACGACGAGCCCGCTCACGGCGTGGTTGTGCACGTCCAGGGACTGCGCGAGGAACGCCGGGCTCACCGACGTGAACACCCCGAACAGCGCGAACCCCACGAACGACGCCAGCGCCGCAGGCCCGAACACCGCCCGCACCTGCGGGGGCAGCCCCGGCCGCTGCGGCCGTACCGTGCGGAGCGGCCGCCGCTCGCGTACGGTCTCCGGCAGCCACAGCAGAGCGGCGACCGAGCCGGCCACCAGCACGAGGTGGACGGCGAACGGCAGGTACAGCGGTGAGACGGCGTACTGCGCGAGAAGTCCGGCGAGCAGCGGACCGCAGCCCAGCCCTCCCATGTTGGCGGCGGTCGCCACGAACGTGGCCCGGGAGACGCCCCCGGACGGCGCCAGCTCCATCACGTACACCGTGGCCGCCCCGGTGAACAGACCGGCGGACAACCCCGACAACAGCCGGCCTCCGTAGAGCCAGCCCAACCCGGTGGCGCACAGGAAGCAGACGGCGCTCGCCGCCGCGAATCCCAGGCCCCACAGCAACACCGGCCGTCTGCCCACCGCGTCCGAGGCGTTGCCGGCCAGCAGCAGCACGCCGATGACCCCGAAGGCGTAGACGGCGTACACCACGGTCACCGTCAGCTCGGAGAACCCGAACTTCTCCTGATAGAGGCCGTACAGGGGCGTCGGCAGCGTGGTGCCGGCCATGCACACCGCGAACACCGCTCCGGCCGGCAGACACTGGCGCCATCCTCGACGATCACCGTCCATGCGCCGACGGTATCCCCCTCCGGCCGGCCCGGCCGTCCTCGCGAGGCGCGGCTCAGGAAAAGACTATTCGGTGCGCAGGGCCACGGCGGTCCGGGACCTGGCGGCCCAGCCGGCCGGCAGGAGTGCGCCCAGGGCGGCGATGAACAGTCCGCCGAGTGCGAGCGGCAGCACTTCGGGCCAGTGGTAGACGGCGATGACGGACTCGGGCAGGCGCAGCCCCACACTGTCGCCCATGGCAGGAAGGACCCAGCCGTGCAGAGCCACGCCGAGCGGCACGCCCAGCAGGCCCGCGACCAGGCCGGTCACGACGACCGAGGTGAGGACCATCGCGACGGTCTGACCGGGTGTCATGCCGAGGGCCTTGTGCACTCCGATCTCCCGGACGCGCTCGCGGGTGTCGAGCAGCACGCCGTTCAGCACGCCGAGCGCGGCGACGGCGACGAGCATCAGCGTGAGGGTCGCGGACAGCGCGTTGAGCGTGACGACCATGTCGCTGCCCGCGTCGGGCCCACCGGCCCGAGCGGTGGCCCCCAGCGGTGCGAGAGCCTCGTTCAACGTGTCGACGTAGGAGGTCACGTCGGTGCCTGCGGTGACGGCGATGTGATGGCTCGTCTCCGTCAGGTCGGGATGTGCGGCCGTGAGGGTCGCGGAGTCGGTGAAGACCTGCATGCCGTCGTTACGGGGGTCGAGGACCTCGCCGACGATCCGCACCGTGACCGGATCGGACGGCCCGACGAGGGTGACGGTGTCACCGAGGCGGGAACCGGTCGCGGCGAGGAAGGGGGACGGGACCACTGCTTCGCCGGGCCTGTCGAGCCAGCGGCCCGAGACCATGGTGTAGCCGCCCCAGGAGGCGTCGCCTTCGAAGGCGATCACGTCCACGGTGCCGGTCAGGCCGGACACGGTCGCCCGTACCGTGGCGGCGCTGTAGTACTTACCGGTTCCGTCGGCGGCCCTGACGACCGCGGCGACCGCGGCGGGATCGGGCTCGGACCGCTTCTCGGAGGCACGGTCCGGGTGTGGGGGTCCGAAGTCCGGCAAGGGCGCGGGTACCACGACATCGGCGGCGGCATGGGCCTTGGCCTTCATCACCTGACCGAGCGAGGCGGCCATTCCCACGGTGAACGTGACGGCGATGGCGCCGAAGAGAATCGCCGTACCCATGGCCAGCGCGCGGGCGGGCCGCGCGAAGGGCCGGACCAGCCCCAGGGCGACCGGCTGCGGCACCGGCAGCCGT
This sequence comes from Streptomyces sp. BV286, assembly GCF_019090165.1. Lineage (GTDB taxonomy): Bacteria > Actinomycetota > Actinomycetes > Streptomycetales > Streptomycetaceae > Streptomyces. The sequence goes on along the minus strand of NZ_JAHRIB010000048.1, from coordinate 87,777 downwards.
CCGGCCACACGGGCCACCCGACGGCCGCGCCCCGCCGAGCCGGTCCGCCCGACGGCGAGCGCGTCGACCGTACGCAGCCGGCCGGCCCGCCAGGCAGTCGCCCACGCGGTCGCCGCCACCAGGCCGAGCACCCCGGCGACCACCGTCAGGTCGACCCAAGGGGCGATGCCAAGGGACGAAGTGCCGTAGACCTCCTCGGTCTCGGCCAGTACGGGGACGGCGAGCACGTGGCCGACCAGGACACCGAGGGCCGTGCCGACGGCGGACGGGATCAGCGCCTGGCCCACATGGGCCCGTACGACCTGGGCCGGGGTGCAGCCGACGGCCTTGAGGATGCCGATGCGGCGCGTTCCCGTGCCGACCGCCGACGCGACGACGTTGCCGACGATGAGCACCGACATGACCAGACCCAGCGCACCGAACGCGATGAGGAACGGAACGTAGACGGCGGTGTCGCGCTCGGCGCTCTTCTTGACGGTCAGCCACGACTGTTCACCTGCCGCCGCTCCCGGCGGGACACCTTCCGACACGGCCTTGCCGCCCGCGGTGATCTGCGCGGCGGTGGCCGCGTCGCTGAAGCGGTAGAGCATCTGGTGGCCGCCACTGCCGGGCGCGGTGAGCGCCGCCATCTGTGCCGGCACCACCCAGGCGTCGGCGGTCCGTGTGACCGAGCGGGCCACCCCGACCACTGTCAGCGTCGGCCCGCCGGACAGGTCGGGAAAGGTGATCTTCATGCCCATGGTCGGGATGAGCGCGGAGTCGGCGGACAGTGCGATCTCGCCGGAGCGCGCGGGCCATCGCCCGTCGAGCAGTGCCACCTCGTCCACGTCCCGGCCGGGATCGCCCCGGCCGACCACCGTCATCGGCCAGGCGGGGCCCGCCCCCTCGGACCGCGGCGTGACCGTCGCCGTACGGAACGGCCCGGCCGCACCACTCACTTGCTCGGCGTCCTTGGACTCCGTCAGCTGCCCGGCACTCACCTTGTCGGCGTCGTACTGCACGGACAGATGGGCGCCGCGCTGCTCGGCGAAGGCGCCGTCGAAGGGCGCGCCGGACACCACGAGCAGCGAACCGCCGAGGACGGAAGCGGCCACCGCCATCATCGTGGCGAGCCCGATCACCAGCGTCTGTACCCGGCGTCGTCTCACCCCCGAGGCCACCACCTTGCCGAGGGCGCTCATCGGGCGGTCTCCGAGACCCTGGTCCGCGACCGGTCGTCCTCGGTGATCCGGCCGTCGGCGATGCGGACCGTACGGTTCGTGCAGGACCGGGCCAGAGCCAGGTCATGGGTGACCACGACGATGGTCTGACCTTCGGCGTTGAGGTCGGTGAGCAGGCCGCTGACGTCCTGTCCGGCGGCCGTGTCCAGGGCGCCGGTCGGCTCGTCGGCCAGGAGCAGCGCCGGTCTGTTCATCAACGCCCGTGCCACCGCGACGCGTTGCCGCTCGCCGCCGGAAAGCCGTCCCGGGTGGGAGCGGGCGTGCCGGCCGATGCCCAGCAGCTCCAGGAGTTCCGCCGCCCGGCGGTCCGCCTCGGCACGTGCCGTGCCCGCGAGCCGCGCGGGCAGGACGACGTTGTCGGTCACGGTCAGGTCATCGAGGAGGTTGAAGAACTGGAAGACCATGCCGATCCTCGACCGCCGGTAGAGCGCCGATCCTGCTTCGCCCAACCGGTCCACCCGCACCCCGTCCACGGTGACGGACCCGGTGTCGGGGCGGTCCAGGCCCGCGATCAGGTTGAGCAGTGTGGATTTGCCACTGCCGGAAGGGCCGAGGACCGCGACGGCCTCGCCGGGCCGCACGGTCAGCGACACCCCGTGCAGTGCGGGCGGGCCGTCGTCGAATCGACGGCTCACCTCGCGCAGTTCGATCACCGGCGTGGTCATGAGCGGCTCCTTGGGTACGGACAGTCGGCTGCGTGAACGCTAGGAGCTGGCCGGGTCCGCGCGCGTCGCTCGCAGGAACCCATTGCCGTACCGCGCTGGGACGATCTGAGGAGACGTCATCCCTGCGATGTAGGCGGGCGATGTATCCGGCACGGTGGAGATGACCACTGGGGCGGATTCCGCGGGTCCGACCGGCGGAGACAATGAACCGGTGAGGGACGTACGTACGACGCCGGTGCGGCTGCGGGATGCCACCCGCCACACGCTCCGTGACGCCAGGCTTCCGAGCGGTCCACCGCCGCGGCCCACCCGGCGCGCCTGGCAGTTCGACGTGCTGGTGGCACTGCTCCTCGGGGTCGCCACCGTCTACTACGGCATCGACAACGCCGATGTCGTCGTGGTGCGCGAGATCGCACCCGGCGTCGAGTACGTCATGGCGCGCCCGTCCGGCAGCCGCGGCCTGGCCTTCATGGTCGGCCTCGCGGCCATCGCCTCGGGCGCCCTGGTGCTGCGTCGCCGTTACCCGCTGGCCGTGCTGTGCGTGGTGACGGCCGCGACGCTGGTGACACCGCAGAGTGTGCTGCGGCTGACCTTCTACGCGTTCGTCATCGCCGTCTACAGCGCCGCCGTCTACAGCCCGTACCGGGTGGCGACCCTCGCGGCGCTGCCGGTGTCGGTCGTCCTGATCGGCACCTCGGGGAACTCGGTGACACCGATCGTCCCCAACGAGTACATCGCCCTGCTGATCCTGGTCCCGATGGCCGTGGCCGCCGTCGGCCTGCGTACCTGGAAACTCCGGACCGACGAGGGCCGCACCCGGCTCTCCGCCCTGGAACGCGAACAGGCCGAAGCCCTGCGCCGGGCCGTGGAGCACGAGCGGGCCAGGATCGCCCGCGAACTGCACGACGTCGTCACGCACAACGTCAGCGTGATGATCATTCAGGCGGGCGCCGCTCGCAAGATCATGAAGACCTCCCCCGAGCTGGCCGGCGAGGCACTGCTCGCCGTCGAGGCCGGCGGGCGGGCCGCGATGACCGAGCTGCGCCACGTCATGGGACTGCTCACGATGACCGACGAGGACGACGTGAGGAGCGGGAGTGGGGACCTGGCCGATCCGGCGGTGGAGCTGGCGCCGCAGCCCGGCCTGGGCCAGCTGGAATCGCTGGTCGGACGCGTCCGGGACACCGGACTGCCGGTCGCCCTGACCGTGACCGGCCCGCCGCGTCCCCTCCCGCCCGGCCTCGAACTCGCCGCCTACCGTGTGGTTCAGGAGGCCCTGACCAACACCGTGAAGCACGCTTCCGGCGCCAGCGCCGGCGTGATCGTCGACTACGGACCGCAGCGGCTGCGGGTGGAGGTCACCGACACCGGCGGACACCCGGGCGCGTCTGTCGGTAGCGGCCGGGGTCTGATCGGCCTGCGTGAGCGCCTGGCCGTCTACGACGGAACTCTGAACGCCGGCCGACGGCTGACCGGCGGCTACCGTGTCGAAGCCCTGATTCCCCTGGAGACACCGTGACCGAGCCACTGCGTGTGCTCCTCGCCGACGACCAGACCCTTGTCCGCACCGGATTCCGGTTGATTCTCGGCGCCGACGGCATCGACGTGGTGGCCGAGGCGACCAACGGAACCGAAGCGGTCGAAGCAGCCGGCCGCACACGCCCCGACGTGGTGCTGATGGATGTCCGGATGCCCGAGATGGACGGCCTGGAAGCCACTCGCCGTATCCTCACGGGGGGCCAGGACAGTCCCCGCGTCATCATCCTGACGACCTTCGACCTCGACCGGTACGTCTACGCGGCGTTGTCCGCCGGGGCCAGCGGCTTCCTCCTCAAGGACGTCACCCCCGAGCATCTGACCGCGGCCGTCCGCACGGTCCGTACCGGCGACGCCCTTCTCGCACCCGCGATCACCCGCCGCCTCGTGGAGCGTTTTGCGGGAGGCGAACATGGACGCGGCGCCGGAGACGAACGACGAAACAGCGCCGGCGGCGAACACCGGTTCAGCGCCGAAGGCGAACCCCGGCACAGCACCCGCCGTGGCGGGGGATCCGCCGGCCTGCACCGCGATCTCGTCCCGCTCACCCCGCGTGAGCTGGAGGTCCTCGGCCTGCTGGCCCGGGGGCTGAGCAACGCCGAACTGGCCGCCCGCCTCCACCTGGCCGAGGCGACCGTCAAGACGCACGTCGCGCGTATCCTCGCCAAGCTCGGGCTCCGGGACCGGGTCCAGGCCGTCATCGTCGCCTACGAGACAGGGCTGGTCAGCGCCGGAACGCGTGATGCCGCCGAGCAGTCCACCGAGCCGGTCGGAGACCGAGGACGAGGAGTGGCCGGCCCCGCGCTGTAGTACGACGGACCAGGACGCGGACGTCGGTGGGTGGCCGGACACCGGAATCCGAGGGTTGATCCGTCAGTGCAGGTCGAGGCGCATCAGGATCCGGGGATGGCCTGCCAGCACCGAGGTGGTGTCGGCGACATGGACGAATCCCGCGCGTTCGAAGTTCTTCCGGAGCCCTGCGTACGCCATCGTCAGGTCGACCTTGGCGTCACCGTTGTCGAGCGGGTACGCCTCGATCACCGGTGCACCCTGGTCGCGGGCGAACTCGACGGCGCCGGCGATGAGCTGGTGCGAGATTCCCTGCTTCCGGTGCCCGGGGCGTACGCGGATGCACCACAGCGACCAGACCGGCAGGTCGTCGACGTGCGGGATCTTGCGGTTGCGTGCGAAGGAGGTGTCCGAGCGCGGAGCGACGGCGGCCCAGCCGACCGGTTCGCCGCCGTCGTGGGCGATCACCCCCGGAGGGGGCCCCGTACGGCACAGGCCGGCGACGTACTCCCCGCGGGCGGGCCCGCGAAGCTCGTTGTTGAGCTTGGACGGAATGCGGTAGCTCAGGCACCAGCAGACATTCGCACCGGGTGACTTCGGGCCCAGCACCGTACGGACGTCCTCGAACACCGACGCGGGGCCCACTTCGATGGTCATGACCCCACGATGTCACGGCGTACGTGGCGACGCCGCCCGGCTCGAGTCCCATGCCGCGTGGGAGGCGGCGATGGCCGGACGGTGGGCGATCGACCAGTCCGCGAGTGCCTTCACGAGATGGGTGAGGCTGTGTCCCATCTCGGTCAACTCGTACTCGACCTGAGGCGGAACGGTGGGATACACCGTGCGCCGAACCAGGCCGTCGCGCTCCAGTCGGCGGACGGTGAGAGTGAGCATGCGCTGCGATATGGGGCCGGGGATGGCGCGCTGGAGCTCCTTGAAACGGCGGACACCGGAAGCGAGTTCGACGACGACGTAGACGGACCACTTGTCGCCGAGCCGGTCCAGCACGTCCCGGACACCGCACTCGTCCTGCGGTGTCTCACAGGTGATCACGGGATCGGCCGCCACCTGGGCTTCCGCCGGGCCGGTTACCGCCGTGTGCCCTGCTGACATGAAAGTGCCTCCTTATGCGATCGAGTTGTTCTGCTGAGGATGGAACCACACAGCTCAGGAGGGATTTCCCATGATTCTGGTCACCGGTGCCGCCGGGGCACTCGGACAGCTCGTCGCCCAGCGGCTGGCAGCCCGGGACGACGTGGTGCTCGGCACCCGCACGCCGCGTTCCGCGGGCGAGCGACGTGTCGACTTCGACGACCCGGCAGCGCTCGACTTCACCGACGTGGACACGCTGTTGCTGATCTCTGCGGGGTACGGCGAGGACGACGTGGTCGTCGCCCGTCACGACGCGGCCGTGACGGCGGCCGAGAAGGCCGGTGTGCGGCACGTCGTCTACACCAGTCTGAGCGGCGACGGCGACCACCTCCCCTACGCGCTCGCCCACCGCTGGACCGAGCGCAGGCTCCGGCGCAGCACCTTGGAGTGGACCATCCTGCGCAACGGCCTGTACGCCGAGTTCCTTGCCGCCATCGCCGCCCCGGGTTCCGACGGGGCGATCACCGCGCCGCTGGGCGACGGACGACTGGCGGCCGTCGCCCGCGCGGATCTCGCGGAGGTGGCCGCGCACGTGGCGGGCGCGCCTCGACAGCATGCGGGCCGCACGTACGAGCTCGTCGGTGAGGAGGCGATCGGCGGGGCGGACCTGGCGGCCGCGGCAGAGGGGTTCTACTCCCCCGGCTCACTCGCCCGGGCCCGGGAGGCGATCACCGCTTCCGGAGCGGCGCTGCCCTACCAGGTGCCGATGCTGGTGGGGACGTACTCGGCGATCGCGGCCGGATTCCTGGACGGTGCGGGCATCGAACGCAACGCGCTGCGCGGCCTGTTGGGGCGTGCGCCGCGGTCCGCTCTGGAGGTGTACGCGGCCTCGGTGCGCGCAGCGCGCTCGGCGTCGTAGGCCGGGCCGATGCCGCACCACCCCCGCGCCGGCTCCGCCGTTCCGCGGGCCGGGCGGCGGGCCCGGACTCCGATCTCACGCTGCGCACGCGCGTTCGCGTTCCGGCAGGCGGCACACGTCCTGCCGGGACGCGGCGGGCGCCCGCGGGCTCAGCCTCCGCTCTTGCGCCTGAACGACCGCTGACTGGCGGCCGGGCCGTGAGCACCACGGATCTTCGATCCGTCCGAGTTCGCTGCGAGAGTGGCGTCGGCCTGCTTGCCGCGCTTGCGCTCCAGAGCCTCCCGGAACTTGCGCTTCATGTCCGACTGACCGTCGTCGTCAGTCGTGGGGACGGGGTTCTCGGTGTCGGCCGATTCCGAACCTTCTTGCGGTGCAGACTCTGCAGCCATGGTGACCTCCTGGGTTCGGGCAGTGGGAAGCACAGCTTGTCATGCCGGAGACCGTGCTCGTTCCCGTCTTTCGGATCAAGGACGGACGCGGTTGCGCATAAGCCTCAAAGGGCCAGGTCAAGAGCTATTGAGGTGCGTCGTCGGTACGTGGCGTGCCGTGCCAGCGCCATTTGGTCAGACGCGGTCGGCCCGGGAGTTCGGCGCGACCGGTGGCCCAGAGAAGCGTCAGCCACCGGTCGGTGTCGGTGGGGGCGTCGGGGAAGAGCCGGACGAGGACGCGGTCGCACAGGTCGGCGGGCGGCGTCCAGCTGATGCCGAGGCCCTCGGCGACGTCGTGGGTGTGCACCAGGGTCTCCACGACGCCCATCGCGGCGAAGCCTTCTGCGTCCGCCCGGCCGAAGATGTGGTGCGCCCGCGCCGTGGGTGACGTGGTGCGGACGATCGCGGTCAGCAGGGCTCCACTGGCGTCCAGTACTTGCAGCAGGCCCGCTCCCCCGGCTTCGCGGTCCGCGAAGACGGAGTTCGCCGGGCCTCCGGGCCTGTGGCGGCTCCACGCGAACGGAACGTGGGTGTCCTGCGGCGGATTCGCGGGGCCGAGCTGGACGGCGTAGGCGAAAAGGTCGTCGGCGAGGTGCTCGACCGTCTCCCAGCAGTCCCATTCCAGGGAACCGGCTTTGACACTCCAGTCCGGCGCGTCCGCCCCGCTCAGGGTGGCGACCGCCAGGCGGACGGCCAGCTCGACGTCTTCCGCGGTGACGGGGTGGTTCGGTGATCCCTGTGCTTCTGCCATGGCCCGGACCGTATCAATGATCAAAGGGCACAGGGGATCCAATATTCGCGTCACCGACCGGTGCGGTGGGCCTTCGAGCCTGCCGATGAGGTCATGGCCCCTCAGGGGGCAGAGCGCAGGTCAGGAGGTCCGAGGGCGGGCGTGCAGAAGAAGGTGCTCGGCGAGCAGTTCCAGGGCCGCCCGGCTGTCGTCGCTGTTGCGGTCGACGAGCCAGCTCATGTTGAGGCCGTCGATGACCGACTGCACGTACCGGGCCAGCACCGGCACGGGCACCGCCCACTCGATGTCCGCGTTGTCCGCGGCCAGTTCGAGCAACGAGACGAACGCCCCCAGGGAGATCTCGTACTGCCTCTTCGCCACGTCCTCGAAACCGTCGTTGCGCAGCCCGTACTGCGTGAGCTCGTAACTGATCCGGTGCTCGCCGGGGTTGGCCTCGAAGCCCTTCCAGAAGGCGTGGAGGCTGTCGAGAACGCTGTCGCGGATCTCCTTGTGCGGCGCGAACAGGCCCCGCACCTCGGCGACGAACCGCTCGGTGAGGGTCTCCGTGACGAGTTCGAGGAGGTGCGCCCTGGAGTCGAAGCAGTAGTGGAAGGCCCCGAGGGTCATACCGGCCTCGCTGACGATCGCGCGCGTGGTGGCCTTGGCCACCCCGTCCCGTGCCATGACCCGGATCGCCGCTTCGAGGAGCTCGGCCCTCCGGTCGCTCGCCGCCATACGGGGCACGCCTTCTCCTCTCCTCACCTGCCGACTGCGCACGCCGGCCGTCGCTGGGGGCAGGCAGCCGTCGTCAGCCCAGGATGAGGACGCCAGGAGAAGTAAGTCAAGCGTCCAGGACGCTTGACTTACTTCCGGGCGGTGAGCGACCGTAACGGCGATCGGCACCCCACGGGCACCCACCCTCAGGAGGCAGGAGTGCGGCCGAAGGCCACGGTTGTTCTGGACGGATTCGGCATTCTGGAATGTCTGCGCTGGCACGGCGACGCGCTCTGGTTCTGCGATCTCGCCCACGGGACGGTGCACCGCTGGGACACCGTCGGACAGCCCGAGACGGTCGTGGAGGTGCCCGGCCGGGCCGCCGGCCTCGGCTTTCTGCCGGACGGCCGCATGCTGGTCGTCTCGATGGAGGGACGCTGCGTCTACCGGCGGGAGCCGGACGGCTCCCTCGTCGTACACGCGGACCTCAAGGACATCGCCGACGGCAACGCCAACGACATGTTCGTCGACAGGCAGGGCCGGGCCTACGTCGGAAACTTCGGATTCGACTACCACGGCTTCGTCAGGGAGAAGCCCAACTCGATGCTCTACGCGCCGCCGGGTGTGCCCAGGACGCCGATCGCCTGCTACTCGCCGACCGGCGAACTGCTCGGCCTCAGCGAACCGCTGGTCTTCCCCAACGGCCTGTTCCTCACCGACGACGGGCAGACCCTGCTGGTCGCCGAGACTCTCGCGATGCGGCTCACGGCGCTGCCGGTCCTGCCGGACGGCCGCCTGGGCCGCCCACGCCCCTGGGCTCCCCTGATCCCGCCCTGGTTGTGGAAGGCCCTCAACAACCCCGGCCCGATCGGCCATGTCACCCGGCGCGTCTCCGCTCTCCTGGACCACCCGGCGATCGCCGAGCGTTCCAGCAGCCCCATCGCCCCGGACGGCATCGCGCCCGGCAGGGACGGCACGGCCTGGGTGGCCAACGCGCTGCGCGGCGAGTGTGTGCGCGTCGGCCCCGGCGGCACCATCCTCGACCGCGTCTCCACCAGCCGACGGACGCTGAGCTGTCTGGTCGCCGGGCCGAGGGGCGACACCCTGTACGCGGCGACCGTATCGACCGACGATCCGGTGCGGGCGGCACAGCTCAACTCCTCGCGGCTGGAGGCCTACGTCCTGCCGTCCTGATCTCGGATCTCGGATCTCGGGTCCGGATCTCGGGTCCGGATCTCGGGTCCGGATCTCGGGTCCGGATCTCGGGTCCGGATCTCGGGTCCGGATCTCGTCCTTCGGCTCACTTCTTCTGGAGTCTCCATGCACGGACAGCGGACGGACGCCACCCTTCCCGTCCACGACGACAGCGCGCACGGCGGGAGGCGACGGTGAGCGTCGTCATGGTGACCGGTGCGGCCGGCGGGATCGGTGCCGCGACCGCGCGCGAGGCGGTTCGCCGCGGACACCGCGTCGTCCTCGCCGACATCGACGTGGCGGGTGCCACCCGGCTCGCCGACCGGCTCGGTTCCGCTGCTCTCGCCGTGGAACTCGACATCCGCGACGAGGACGCCTGGGAGGCTGCCTTCGAAACCGCCGCCTCGCGGCTCGGGCCCGTCGAGGTCCTCATCAACAACGCCGGGATCATCCACACGGGCTACGCACGGCAGCTGTCCATGGCCCAGCACCGCCACATGGTGGAGGTCAACCTGATCGGCCCGATGACGGGGATGATGGCCGCACTGCCCCGGATGCGCGCACAGGGCCACGGGCACATCATCACCATCTGCAGCATGAGTTCGTTCATGCCGCTGATCGGCTACACCAGTTACGGCGCGACCAAGCACGGGCTGCGCGCCTTCCACCACAGCGTCGCCATCGAGGAGCGGGACGGACCGGTCACCTTCAGCATCATCCATCCGCCCGGCACCCGGACGCCGATGCTGGAACAGGAGATGGCCGACCCCAGCTCGGTGATCACCTTCGCCGAGAAGCCGCTCACCCCCGAAGCGGTCGCCTCGGTGATCGTCGACGCGATCGTGAAGAAGCCCGTCGAGGTCGTTCACCCCGCGCTCGCCGGACGCTTCCAGCGGGTCGCGGGAGTGTTCCCCCGGCTCATGCACTTCGCGATTCCGCGGGTGGCGGCCATGGCCAGGCGCCGCAGCCCGGGCGCCGGTGCGGCCCCGCCCACGACCCGCGAGCGGGGAGACAGCGCATGAGACCCGAACCGGCCTCCGCCAGGGCCACGCACACGCCACGCGGCTGCTCCCTGTGACACCTACGACCACCGGCTCTTCCGACAAGGACAAAGAGGCACCATGGCGCGCATCACCGACCGGACGATCCTGATCGTCGGTGCCTCGTCGGGCATCGGCGCGGAGGTCGCGCGCCACCTCGCGCGCGGGGGCAACCGGCTCGTCCTCACTGCGCGGCGCGAACCCGAACTGACCGCCGTCGCCGACAGCGTACGGGCCCAGGGCAGCGACTGCCTGGTCGTCGCCGCCGACGCCCTCGACCCGCGAGCAGCAGCCGACGTGGTGACGGCCGGCGTGGCGGAGTACGGGTCCATGGATGTCGCACTGCTCAACGCCGGGCAGGGTCCGGACATGTCCATGGACCAGGTGGGAGTGGCGGACGTCTCGCGGATCATGGCACTCAACTACGACGTCGTCGTCAACTACCTCGTCCCTCTCATCGCGCAGATGGGCAGCCAGACAGGCGGCGGCCTGATCGCCCACACCAACTCCCTCGCGGGCCTCATGGGCATCCCCCGCCAGGGGCCGTACTCGGCGGCGAAGGCGGCCGCGCGCACACTCATCGACTCCGCACGCGTCGAACTGGCCCCCAGAGGAATCCGGTTCACCTCGGTCCATCCCGGCTTCGTCGCCACCGAACGCATCAGCGGGGACGGCCTGCCCAAACCCTTCCAGATCAGCCAGGAACGTGCGGCGCGGTACGTCGTGCGTGCCCTGGAGAGGGAACCGGCGCAGGCGTACTTCCCTTGGCAGACAGCGACGCTGGTGCGCACGCTGCGCGCTCTGCCCACGCCGGTCTCCTCCCTGGTTCTCCGGAAACTCGCATCCCCGTAGGAACGCCATGTCCCACAGCCCCACCCCCGAGCCTTCTCCAGGAACGAGTCGCAGCACCTCGGCGACCATCTCGCCGAACATCCTGCGGTACCTCTCCCTGGTGGCCGACGAGTACGACGTCGACCTCCGGCCGCTCCTCAACGAGGTGGGACTGGACGAAACGGTGATGCGTTCCGCGGCGCTCCGGGTCTCCTACCGGCAGGGCAGCGCCGTGATCCGCCGCGCGGTGGAACTCACCGGCGACGCACACCTGGGACTGCGCGTCGGCGCCGCCCAGCACCTCACCGCCTGGGGCCTCCTCGGCTTCGCCCAGATGGCTGCCGACACGCTGCGGGACGCCATCGAAGCGGGGGTACGGTTCCAGAACCTGTCCGGGGCCATGGTCGTCTGGTCGGCCGAGGAGGAGGCCGCGGGCTACGTGGTGCGGGCGGAACTGCCCGACCCCGCCCTCGATCCCGCCGTGGCGGTCTTCCTCGCCGAGGAGGCGTTCGCCAGCGTCGTCTGCCTCACCCGGCTGAGCTCCGGGGACGAATTCGCCCCGCGGAGCGTCGAGTTCGCCATCCTCGCCCCGCGCGACACCCGGCCGTTCGAGGAGTTGTTCCGCTGCCCCGTGCGTTTCGGCGCCACGCAGAACCGCATGGTGTTCCCCGCCGCCTGGGCCCGCCGGACGATGCCGGGACGGGACCCCGTCACCTTCGCCGCGGTGATGGCGCTCCTGGACGAACAGCTGACCTCTCGTCGCGACCAACAGGAACTGCTGGAGGTACTGGAGGTCTCGATCGCGCAGAGCCTGCCCGACGTGCCGCCCTTCGTCGAACAGGCCCGCCGGCACTCCTCCAGCGAACGCACCCTGCGCCGCCGTCTCGCCGAGTCGGGCACGACGTACGAAGCGGTTGTCGACGGAGTGCGCCGCGAGCGGGTCGAACAGCTGCTGCTCCGACCGGAGTTGACCCTGCGGGACGTGGCCCGGCAGGCCGGATTCTCCGACGGGCGGGCCCTGCGGCGTGCCGTGCAGCGCTGGCACGGTGTGGCGCCGGCGCGGCTCCGCGGCGAGACGATGGAGCAGGCCGGGCGCGCCGGCATCTGACGCCGGGCGCCCGTGGCCCGGTCAGCGGGTGTGGATCCAGATCGTCTTCTCCCTGGTCCACTGTGCGAAGGCGTCCATGGATTTCTCGACGCCGCCGAACCCGGACTGCTTCCAGCCGCCGAAGGGAGTGGTGATGTCGCCTTCGCTGTAGGAGTTGACGGAGACCACTCCGGCTTCGATCGCGCGCGCCAGCCGGACCGCGGTGTCGAGGTCGCGGGTCCACACCGATGCGGCGAGTCCGTACTCGGTGGCGTTCGCCTTCCGTACCGCCTCGTCCTCGGACTCGAACGTCTCGACGGTGACGACAGGTCCGAACAGCTCTTTGGTGAGCACGTCGCTGCCCGCGGGGACGCGGCTGACGACGGTGGGCGGATAGTAGGCGCCGTGCTGCGGCAGGCCGGGCGGCAGCCCTCCGGTGTGGATGGTCGCTCCCGCCGAGCGGGCCGCCTCCACCGCCGCCGAGACGCGGTCGAGGGCGGTGGTGCTGATGAGGGGCCCCACCTGGGTGCGCGGGTCGGCCGGGTCGCCGATGACCAGGCCCTTCGCGGCAGTCGTGAACCGGTGCAACACCTCCTCGGCGATGCTGTGGTGGACCAGGACGCGGGAGCCGGCCGTGCAGTTCTGGCCCATCGTCAGGAACGCGGCCTCGATCATGTTGTCGATGAGGTCGTCCCCGTAGGCGAGGGCGTCTGCCATCAGGACCTGCGGACTCTTGCCGCCCATCTCCAGGGAGACCCGCTTGAAGTTGGTCTCCGCCGCCGCGGCCAGGATCCGGCGCCCGGTGGCCGTGGAGCCGGTGAACGACAGTGCGCGCACCAGCGGGTCCCGGGCGAGCGCGGTTCCGGTGACGGGTCCCAGGCCGGGGAGGACGGTCAGCACACCGTCGGGCAGGCCCGCCTCCGTGGCCAGGGCCGCCAGGTGCAGGGTGGAGCGTGGAGTCGCCTCCGCCGGTTTCAGCAGCAGGCAGTTGCCTGCCACGAGGGCCGGGCCCACCTTCCAGGCTGCCATCGCCAGGGGGTAGTTCCAGGGCAGGATCGCGGCGGCCACTCCCACCGGCTCGCGGCTCACGAGCCCCAGGCTGTCGTGCCCGGTGGGGGCGACGCGTCCGAAGACCTTGTCGGCCGCCTCCGCGAACCAGCGGATCGACTCGATCGCCCCCGGCACGTCGCCGGTCCGGCACTCCGTGATCGGTTTGCCCGCGTCCTCGCTGTCCAGCCCGGCCAGGAACTCGGCGTCGCGCTCCATCAGGTCGGCCAGGCGCAGCAGCACCGCGGCACGCTCCCGCGGCGGCAGCCCGGACCAGACACCGCTCTCGAACACGCGGTGTGCCTGCTCGGCCGCCCGGGCGACGTCGTCCGCGCTCGCGGCGGGCACCGTGGTGATCAGCTCACCGGTCGTCGGGTTCACGACACGCAGCGTCTCCCGTGTGTCCGTGCTCGTCCCGCTCATGCTTCCTCCACCAGTTCCCACCGGCCGTCGACCCGACGGGCCAGTCCTCTGTCGCGCAGATCGTCCAGGTAGCGGGCCTGGCCCCGCTCGCCACGCTTGCGGAACAGCGGGAAGAGTCTGGGCAGCAGGTTCGGCGCCAGCATCGCGAACCGCACCAGGCGGGACTCGCCGGGCCGGACGTAGGCCTCCAGACGGGGCTTGTCCAACAGGCTCACGACCGCCTTGACGACGTCGGCGGGCTGTTGCGGCGGGTCCTGGAACTGCATGGAGTTCCCGCCGTCCACGGCCTCCTGGCGCAGCATCCGGGTGTCGGTCGCCGACGGCAGTACCGAACCGGCCTTGATGCCCTTGTTCCGCAGGTCGAGCCCGATGGCGAGCATCGCGCCGCGCAGCCCGAACTTGGACGCGGTGTAGATCGGGGTCTCCCCCAGCGGGAAGATCCCGCCGAGGGACACCGTGGTGACCACCCGGGGATCGCCGGATGCCCGCAGCAGGGGGATGGCGATCCGTGTGGTGACCAGCGGGGAGAGCAGGTTGAGATCGATCTCCTGCTCGATGCTCTCCACGCTGCGTACGTCGAAGCGCTCCGCGCTGGTCATGCCGACGTTGTTGACCAGGACGTCGATGCGGCCGTGGGCGGCGCCGACGCCGTCGAGCGTCCGCTCCACCGCGGCGCGGTCGAGCAGGTCGCAGCCCACGCCGACGTGCCCGCTGCCGGGCAGGTCGGCGGCGGTCCGCTTCGCCCGCACGTCGTCGATGTCGACCACGACGACGCGTGCGCCGCCGGAGGCGAACCGGTGGCACATGGCGCTCCCGATGCCGCCGGCACCGCCGGTCACCAGGATGATCTTGTCCCGGAAGTCGTACGTCATGACGCCACCGCTTCCGGCCGCACGGACGCCGTCCGAGGTGGGCGGCCTGCGGTGCGCCAGCCCATGCCGGACGCGACCTTGTTGAGGTACTTCACGAAGGCCTCGCTGTGGACGTATCCGGTGTGGCGGGGGGAGTCGACGAACTTCAGTCCGCCGGTCAGGTCCGGCCGGTCGCTGCGGATCATGCGGGCGAACCGGTCCGCGGTGGGCCGGCCGTCCTGTGTGTCCTGGACGAACGAGGCGATCAACTGGGCCTGTGAGTCGAAGAGTTGGTACGCCCCGGAGTTCGTCTCTACGAAGCCGACGCCGAACAGGCCGTCGTGCTCACGGGAGAACGCCGACAGGTACAGGTCGGGGTGCTGTTCGTCGCCGAAGTACTTCTGGGCGGCGGGAACCCTGTGCAGGTATCCCGTGGCCAGCAGGATGAGGTCGAAGTCGTCGCGGGTGCCGTCGGCGAAGTACACCGTGCGGCCCTCGGTGCGGGCGATGGCGGGCTTCGCCGTGACGTCCCCGTGCTGCAGGTGGTGGATCAGCATCGAGTTGATGGCGGGGTGGGTCTCGAACAGCTTGTGGTCGGGCTTTTGCAGACCGAGCCGCCGCGGATCGCCGTTGACGAGCCGGAGCAGTCCGCCGAACACCTTCTGCTGCAACCACATCGGCAGGTGGGGGCCGCCGTCCGCGATGGTGTCCACCGGCCGCCCGAACAGGTGCTTGGGGATGAACCAGTAGCCGCGCCGCATGCTGATCGCCGCGTGGTCCGCGGAGCGTGCCGCGTCGCAGGCGATGTCGAGGCCGGAGTTCCCCGCGCCGACCACCAGCACCCGCTTGCCGCGCAGTTCGTCACTGCCGTGGTAGGTGACGGTGTGGCGGATCTCGCCGGTGAAGTCGCCCGGCAGGTCAGGGATGTTGGGGTGCCACTGCGATCCCGTGCACACGACGACCTGCCCGTGCACGCTCGCCCGCCCGTCGGCACGGGTGACGGTCCAGGTGCCGTCCTGGTTCTTCTCGACGCTGCGGACCTCGGTGCCGAACTCGATCCGGTCCCTGAGTCCGTACGCCTCGGCGAACGAGGTCAGGTAGGACAGGATCTGGCGGTGCGGCGGGTAGTCCGCGAAGTGGTCGGGCATCGGATAGCCGCCGAACCCGGAGAGTGTCCTGCTGGAGATGAAGTGGGCCGATTCGTACATCGGGCTGCCGGGATTGTCGATGTCCCAGAGACCTCCCGGCCCCGTGTGCCGCTCGATGTGCGTGTACGGCAACTCCCGCTCGGCCAGCGCCCTCGCGACCGCGAGCCCCGCGGGTCCCGCCCCGATGACACATGTGTCGTACTGGTTCTCACTCACCAGTCCGCCTCCCTTTCCCTGACGCAACAGGCGATGTGTAGAACCTACGCACGCGGTGATCCGCGGGAACTGACCCGTGCGGCCAGAGAGAGGACCTCAGCGGCCACCAGCGGACGCATGTTTGATATACGAACGTTCTGATAGCCTCCGTTCATGACCCTCCCCCTGGCTGTCGGTGTGATGCTGCCCCGTGACATAGGCCCCGACGAGGTGCTGCCGTTCGCACGTCGCGCCGACGCGCTCGGTTTCGACGAGCTGTGGGTCGTGGAGGACCTCGGCTTCCGGGGCGGAATCGCACAGGCGGCCGCCGTCCTCGCCACCACGTCCCGACTGCGTGTGGGCATCGGGGTGTTGCCCTCGGCGGTACGCAACGCGGCCTTCGCCGCCATGGAGATCGCCACACTCGCACAGCTCTTCCCGGGGCGCATCGACGTCGGGATCGGTCACGGCATGCCGGACTGGATGCAGTCGGTCGGCGCACGAACGCCTCGCCCGTTGCGCCTGCTGGAGGAACAGCTGGAAGCGGTGTCGGCACTCCTGCGCGGGCAGGCCGTCGACACCTCGGCATCCGGTGACCATGTACGCCTGGAAGCGGCACAGTTGGATGCTTCGGCCGTGCCGACGACGCCTCCGCCCCTCCTCGCCGGTGTCCGCGGCCCCCGCTCGCTGGCCCTCTCGGGACGGGTCGCCGACGGCACGGTGCTCGCCGAGCCCTGCACCCCCGAGTACGTCCGCGAAGCGATCACGCGGATCGCAGCCGTCCGCCCGCACCGCGTCGTCACGTACAACGTCGCCCACGTGCATGACGACGAGGCCGCCGCCCTCGCTCAGGTGCGTCCGGCACTGGAATGGATCGGCGAGCCCGACTGGGCACCGCACCTGCGGCCGCTCCCCTTCGGCGAGGAGTTCGCGGCGCTGCGCTCGCAGTGCGCGAGCCGCGCGGAGTTCGCACGCCGGATGCCCGGCGAGTGGGTCGCCCGCCTCGCACTCGCCGGCACACCGACGCAGGTCCGCACCCGCCTCGACGAACTGGCCGCCGCGGGGGCGACGAGCGCGGTCCTCATCCCGACGGGACCGGATCCGCTGGGATCGCTCGACTCACTCGCGAGGGTGCTGTGACCCGCACCCGCCGCACGGACCCCGAGCGGCGCGAGCGCATCGTCGAGGCCGTGCTCGACGTGATCGCCGAGCACGGCACCCCGGGCGCGACGTACCGGTCCATCGCCCAGGCCGCCGACGTTCCCCTGGGATCGATGACCTATCACTTCCCCACCCGCGACGACATGCTCCTCGCCGCGTTCGCCCACCTCGCCGACACCATGCACTCCCGCTTCGACCAGATCCTCACGACGCTGCCGCCCGGGACGGACCCCCGCGAGGGAGTGGTACGCATCGTCGTCACCCAGGGCGACGGTCACGAGCGCGACATGGTCCTGGTGGCCGAGCTGTACGCCCTGGCCGTGCGCGATCCCCGCTACCGCGAGCTCATCCAGCACTGGATGCTCCGCTCGCGCACCTCCCTCGAACGGCACTTTCCCGCGGAGCTCGCGCCCATGATCGACGCGCTGTTGGAAGGCCTCGTCCTGCACAGCCACATCTCGACCGAGCCGTTCGACCTCGACCGGGTCCGCCAGGCCGTGCACCGCCTGGTCGGCCCTCTGCCGAGCTGACCGGTCCGCAGCGCCTGCCCACGGTCGCGCGGACGGCACTTGGAGCGCACCCGCACACCGTACGCAACCGACTTCCTGGAGACCACGTATGCCCAAGGACCCCGGCCCGGCCCGCCGACGGGCGGCTCTGCTCGTCGCGTTCCTCGTCACCGGGCTGTGCATCTCCACATGGGTCTCCCGGACACCGGCGATCCGGGATGCCACGGGAGCGAGTACCGCCGAGATGGGCTTCATCATCGCGGGCCTGTCGGTGGGTTCCATGATCGGTATCGCACTCGGCGGGCAGCTCGTCGCGCGAAACGGCGCCCGCTTCGTCATCCTGTGGGGCATGGCCGCCGTGGTCACGGGTGTGGCCGTCGTGGCCCTCGGAACGCTGGCGGGGACAGGCTGGCTGGTCGCGGCGGGCCTGGCGTTCTTCGGCTGCGGGATGGGTTCGGGGGAGATCGCCCTGAACGTCGAGGGGGTCGCCGTGGAGGCCGCGATGGGCCGAACCGTCGTCCCTGGGCTGCACGGCTCCTACAGCCTCGGGACCTGCGTCGGCGGCTTGATGGGCCTCGCCGCCGGCCTGCTGTCCGTCCCGGTCGTCACACACCTCACGACCGTGGCCGTCCTGTCCGCCGGAGCCTCGTGCTGGCTCGTGGCGAACCTGCCGTCCGCGACGGGCCGCACGGACCCGCGCCCCGGGGACACCACGGCCGTGCCCGGTCCCACCAGCGCCTCGCCCCGCGCCATATGGCGAGAGCCCCGCACGGTGGGCATCGGAGTCATCGTCCTCGGCATGGCCCTCGCCGAGGGATCCGCGAACGACTGGCTGCCCCTCATCGTCGTCGACGGCTTCGCCCTGTCCGCCACCGTCGGCGCACTGATCTACGCCCTCTTCGGAGCGGCGATGGCTGTCGGACGCTTCAGCGGCGGCTTCCTCCTCGACCGGTACGGCCGTACCCCCGTCATGCTCGCCAGCGCCGGACTCGCGGTGGTCGGAATCGGGACGGTCTCCCTGGCACCCCACATCGCTCTCGGCGCCTTCGGCGTGATCCTGTGGGGACTCGGCGCGTCCCTCGGGTTTCCCGTCGCGCTCTCCGCCGCCGGCGACGACCCGGCCGACTCGGCTCGCCGCGTCAGCGCCGTCGCGACCATGGGCTACACCGCGTTCCTCGTCGGGCCGCCGATCCTCGGACTCGTCGGTGAGCACGTCGGGTTGCGGCCGTCCCTCATGATCGTGCTCACGGCGGTAGCGGTCTCCGCGCTCTTCTCCCGCTCCGTCGCCAAGCCTGCCCGGCCCGTGCGGGCCGAGGCAGCGCACGAGGTGTGCCCGACCAAGTCGTCGGGCTGACGCGCCCGGATCACAGGCGACCCTCAAAGCCCAGTCCCTCAAAGTCCCGTCCCTCAAAGCCCCTTCACGGCCGCGGCCAACCGGGAGACGGCCGCCAGATCCGGCAGGCTGCGCAGACAGGCGACGACCTGGCCGCTCGCGAACTCCCGTTGCGCGGCGGTGACGGTCGGATCGATGGCGCACTCGGCCTGTACGCGGACGTAGTTGAGTTCTGTCGCGAAGAGCATCGAGAACGACTGCGGACCTTCGACTGTGGCGCGACCTCCGGCGCTTCGATAGGCGCGGACCAGCCGCCGGGCGGAATCAGGGTTCGCTTGATTCCGCCCGGACCATACGTACACGGCGCGCGCCAGCTCTCGTTCCGCCGAAACCGGTCCCGCGTTGTCCCAGTCGAGGAGGACCGGCCCGTTCGTCCCGACCAACACGTTCTGTGGCTGCAGGTCGAGATGCGAAAACACCAGGTCAGCGGGGTCGGACGAGGTCACCCGCCGCGTCAGCTCCGCCGCGGTGGTGGCGATGAACCCGCCCAGCGCGTCCGACCAGGGCACCCCGGCCTGCCGAACGTTCTCGTGCAGCACTTTCCACTGATCGTCCCCGGGGCACTCCTCGTACCAGGAGTTGGGCGTCTCACTCGTACCGGGCCCCGCCGTGTGGAGCGACCCCATGGCCCTCCCGAACCAGTCGAGGATGTCCGGATCGGACAGGTCCGCGGGGCTGCCGTCGATCCAGTCGTACAGCTTGACGAAGGAGCCTCCCCCAGATGCGGTCGGCTGCGAGACGTGTGCGCCGTCGCGCGTGGGAATGAGCCGCGGTGACGCTATGCCCAGGTCCTCCGCCGCCTGCCGCAGGGAAGCCTCCCGGCGAACCTGCTCCTCGTCGCAGCCGAAGAGCAGCTCCTTCACCGCCCAGGAGGAGCCGTTCCCTGACAGCTTCCAGATCTGGCCCAACGCGCCACGCGTGACGGGTGTCATCGTCCAAGGCCCCGCGCCGAGCGCGTAGGTCTCAGCGATGAGGTCGACGGTGTCGTACATGCGAGCGCCTTTCCGATGCCTATGGCCGGCGCCGACTATAGGACAGCGCTTGCTGCGACGGTGCCGAATATCGCGTACGGCCCTGGATGTCCCGGTGCTAGATCTGGGTCTCGCCGCCGTCGATGTACAGGTTGGCTCCGAGGATGAAGCTGCTCTGTTCCGAAGCGAGGAAGGCCACCACGTTGGCGACCTCGTCCGGGTGCCCTATCCGGTCGAGTGGAATGCCTGCGGCGAACTGGTCCTTGGTGACGGGTGCGCTCCCGGTACTGACGACCGCATCGAGTCCAGGAGTGTCGATCGTGCCCGGGGAGATCGCGTTGACCCGGACGTTGCGCTCCTTGAGCTCGTTGGCCCAGGTCCGGGCGTAGGACCGGATGGCCGCCTTGGAAGCCGCGTACGTGCCGAAGGCCACGACTCCGTCCCCGGCGCGGACCGAGGAGTTGAGGATCACCGATGCGCCGTCGTTGAGCAGCGGCAGCGCCTTCTGCACGGTGAGCAGCGTGCCGAGCACGTTGACGTCGAAGGTCTGGTGGAAGTGCTGCTCGGTGGTCTGCTCCAGGGTCGCGAACGATGCGCTCGCCGCGTTCGCGAAGACCACGTCCAGGCCCCGGCCCCGAGCACGGACCGCGTCGTACAGGCGATCCAGGTCGGCCGGATCGGAGATGTCCCCCACCACTCCGGTGGCTCCCGCCGGGCCGATGAGGTCCACGGCCGCGTCCAGTTCGGCCTTGCGCCGGCCGGTGATGAACACGTGCGCGCCCTCGGCGGCGAGCCGGACGGCGGTTGCCATGCCGATCCCGGTGCTGCCGCCGGTAATGACTGCGGTCTTGTCCTCAAGCTGTCCCACGAACCGACCTCCGTATATTTCAGTACCGTTCGGTACTGAAATGGACCGTAGCATATCTGCACCGATCAGTACGGAAGAGATGTGCGTGACGGCGTGGAGACGCGGGGCGGCAGGAAGCGGGCGGCAGAAGGAGTCGGTCGGCACGTCGAAGGGCTTCGACATCCACGAGGGCTCGAACGCCGAACGGGGCCGGGCCACCAGGCGCAGTCGCCTCCTGGTGGGCCGGCCCCGTTCAGGCCGTCGGTGTTCGGGGGCCTGCCGTGCGGACTCGGCGGCCGGGCAGGGGAGTTCGCCCGCGCGGTCGTCCGCCTCGGCGGTCAGCTCACCGCGCGCACCGCGTCGCGGATCAGGTCGGCGACGGCCTTGGGCTGGGAGACGGCGACCGCGTGCGAGGCGCCCTCCAGCTCGACGACGGTCGCCCCGGCACGCTTCGCGCCGAACCGCTCGACCTCGGGATTGATCGCCTGGTCCGCGCCGGCCACCAGCGCCCAGGAGGGCTTGGTCTGCCACGCGGCGGCGGAGGCCGTCTCCGTGAAGGCACCGGCTGCGAGCGGGCGCTGGGCGACCGCCAGGACCGTCGTGACCTCTTGCGGCACGTCCGCGGCGAAGACCGACGGGAAGGCATCCGCGGTGATGGTCACCTCAGTTGCCGAGTCGCCGCCCCCGACGGGGTACGTCCACTCCTTCAGGTTGCTGACCAGTGGCGAGTCGGGGAATCGGCCCTGCAGTTCACCAAGGCTCTCGCCCTCCTCGAGGACGTACGCCGCGACGTAGACCAGTCCTACGACGTTGTCGGTGGTACCCGCCACGGTGATCAGCGCGCCGCCGTAGGAGTGGCCGACCAGCACGACGGGGCCGTCGATCTGCGCGGCCACGGAGGCGACATGGGCGGCATCGGCGGCCAGCCCGCGCAGCGGGTTGGGCGGGGCGATCACCGGAATGCCGTGGCTCTGCAGCTCGGTGATGACGCCGGACCAGCTGGCCGCGTCGGCGAAGGCGCCGTGGACCAGGACGACGGTCGGAGTGGACGTGCTCATGTGTGGGTTCTCTCCTGGATCAGACGGTGTGCAGGGCAGTGCGCAGGGTGCCGACGGCCAGGGTGATGGCGGCCTCGGCGGCATGGGTCTCGCGCAGCGCGTTGAGCATGACGAAGTCGTGGATGATGCCCTGGAAGCGCACGGCGGTCACCGGAACACCGGCCTCACGCAGCTTGTTGGCGTACGCCTCGCCCTCGTCGCGCAGCACGTCCGCCTCGCCGGTGACGACCAGGGCCGGGGGCAGACCGGTGAGCTGCTCGGTGGTGGCGCGCAACGGGGAGGCGGTGATCTGCGCGCGATCGGCCTCATCGGTCGTGTACTGGTCCCAGAACCACTGCATGCCGTCCCGGCGCAGGAAGTAGCCGGTGGCGAACTGGTGGTACGAGCCGGTGTCGAAACTCGCGTCCGTGACCGGGTAGAACAGCACCTGCTGCACCAGCGGTACGTCACCGCGCTCCTTGGCCATCAGGGTCAGCGCGGCGCTCATGTTGCCGCCGACGGAGTCACCGGCCACGGCCAGCCTCGTCCCGTCCAGGCCCTTGGCCGCGCCCTGCTGGACGATCCACTGCGCGACCGCGTAGTTCTGCTCGACGGCCACCGGGTAGCGGGCCTCGGGCGACAGGTCGTACTCGGGGAAGACCACTGCCGCCTCCGCACCGACGGCCAGCTCGCGCACCAGACGGTCGTGGGTGTGGGCGTTGCCGAACACCCAGCCCGCGCCATGGATGTAGAGGATCACCGGCAGGGTGCCGGTCGCCCCCGCGGGCTTGACGATGCGCGCTCGGACGCTGCCTGTCGGACCGCCCGGTACGGTGATCCACTCCTCGTCGACCGCGGGCTTGTCGATCTCGCCCGACTGCACCTCGTCGACGGTCTTTCGTCCCTCCGCCAGAGGCAGATCGAACAGGTACGGCGGGTTGGCGGTCGCCTCGGCGAAGGCGGCCGCCGCGGGCTCCAGGACCGGTTGGACGGTCTGAACCGGCTCGTCGGAGTGGGACATGTGCATCTCCAGTGTTTCGTCGGTGCGCCGGCTCATCCGGCGCCAACGGCCTGACTCCGGCGCAGTACCTCGTGCGGCAAGAAGCCGTGCGCGAAGCGCTGTGGGCTGTCGTTCGTCACGCCAGGGCCGGCCGGCAGGTTCAGGTTGTCGGCGAGTGCACGGTCATTGGCCTGACAGTGCACAGAGTCGGCGCCTGCCGCGGGCGGTGGGCCGCAGCACTGCGGCCGGGCCGGGCAGCATCGTCGCGGCCCGGGTCCCCGCTGAGAGAAGCCAAACAGAGGCAGGTCCGGAGCTCCAGGCACAAAGCAGGCAGAAAGTCTGCCGGGTCGGCCGCGGTCCCCCGTTGTGCGCGCTGGGAGCGGTTCGGTGCCCGCTGGCAACAGTTCGGTGCGCTCAGGGAATCGAGAGGCACCCCGAGGAGGCACTGGCGTGCGGGAAGCAGAGAGGCCCCGTCGCCTCTCAACCAGCGTGCAGGGCAGCGAGCCGCTCGCGTGCCTCGGCGACACGTTGCGGGTCGGCGTCGAGGCCGAGAGAGACACAGCGGACGAAGGCCTGCCGTGCCTCCTCAGGGCGTCCGGCGGACAGCAGGGACTCGCCCAGGCGGATCAGGCAACGAGACAGCATGGCCGTGTTGCGGGCCGCGACGCTGAGGTCGATGGCGGTCTGCAGATGAGCGACGGACTCCTTCCATCGCTCCATGACGCTGTAGGCGAGGCCGATGCCCGCATGCAGGTTGAGCCGGCCCATGGCGGCGATGTGCGGCTCCATGCGGTCGCCCGTCTCGTCCAGGAAGGCAAGCGTGTCCAGGTCGGAGGCGAGGGCTTCCTCGGTCCGGCCCGCACGCAGCAGGATGATGCCGTAACCGGCCTTGCCCTGGAGGGTGCCGTGGAGGTCACCGACTGCCTCGAACAACCGGGCGGCCTCGCGGGAGGCATCGAGAGCCTGCGGGTAGTCGCCGAGCAGTGTGTGGGCCCACGACGTGTAGCTGTGGGCCCATGCCCGCTGGGTCAGGTCGCCGGCCCGCTCGGCCACCTGAAGTGCCTGGGCGGAACGGACCAGACTGTCCCCGGGTCTTCCTTCGCACAACAACAGGGCCCAGGCGTGGTAGTTGAGCTGGGTCGCCTCGACGACGGCGTCTCCCAGGGCCTGTGCGGAACGGACCGCCGTGTCGAACACCTCGGGCCAGTGCCCCCAGAAGATCCACTGGTCGGAGAACCAGTGCAGGGCCTCGGCCACCTCCACCACCGTGGCATGATCACCGGCCGTCGCGGCCGCGCGCAGGGCGCCCAGCCAGTTGGCACCCTCGGCCTGCAGCCACTCACGGGCCCGGTCGGCGCTGGACAGGTCCACCACGCCCTGCCAGCCTTCGGACGGGGCACCGTGGTCGGGCTCGAACCAGCGGCCGGCGATGGTCGCCGTGTCCAGCAGCCAGCGATGCAGTGCCGCACGGGCCAGGGCCGTGTCCTGGACGCTCTCTTCGGCCTCCAGGCGGGTCCGGGCGTACAGCCGCAGCAGGTCATGGAGCCGGTAGCGGTCCTGGTCGGCGCCGAGCAGCCCGGCCTCGACCAGTTCTTCCAGCGTGTCCTCCGCGTCGAACACCTGCTGCCCCGTCAACTGCGCCGCGCACGCGGCGCCGGTGTCGGGGCCCGGCACGAGAGCGAGGCGGCGGAAGAGCCGGGCGGCCACCGGGGTGAGCTGGCGGTACGACAGGTCGAAGGCGGCCGCCACGCGTACGTCACCGGCAGCCAGGGCGTCCAGCCGACGTTCCTCCAGCGCGAGACGGTCGGCCAGCCGGCCCACGGTCCAACCGGTGCGAGTGGCCAGCCAGTTGCCCGCCACCCGCAAGGCCAACGGCAGATGACCACAGCGCCGGGCGACATCGGAGAGAGCGTCCGGGTCGGCGACGGCGCGTTCCGTTCCGACCATCGCGGTCAGGAACTCGGCGGACTCCCGCACACCGAGTTCCCCCAGCGGAAGGCGGTGCACGCTCTCCAAACCGGTGAGCATGCGGCGACTGGTCACCACCACCATGCACGCGCCGCTGCCCGGCAGCAGGGGACGTACCTGGGCCTCGTCGCGGGCGTTGTCCAGCACCAGCAAGTACCGCCGATCGGC
The DNA here is from genome assembly GCF_019090165.1 of Streptomyces sp. BV286. Lineage (GTDB taxonomy): Bacteria > Actinomycetota > Actinomycetes > Streptomycetales > Streptomycetaceae > Streptomyces. Next base: position 62,814 of record NZ_JAHRIB010000048.1, on the reverse strand, counting down.
CAGCAGTTGGCGATACAACCCGGGATGACCCCCAGGACCGGTCCTGGCGAGGTCCCGGTCGGCCACCTGGAGAGCCCGGAGCACCCCGAGCATCAGTTCGGCCGGCTGCGGCGGGACGTCGTCCATGCCCCGCAGGTCCACCACCAGTTGCCCGTCCGGGAACAGGTCGGCGAACTCCCGCACGGCGTGCAGAGCAAGTGTGGTCTTGCCCGTACCCGGCGCTCCGGACACCGCCACGACCAGCGGAACCCCAGCGCTCCCCTCGCCGGTTCCGCTGCCGCTTCCGCTTGCCCCTCCGTGCCGGGCGGCCGTGCGCCGGGCGAACTCCGCCAGGCGCTCCAACTCCCGCTCCCGGCCCACGAAGTCGTCGATGCCACGCGGCAGGGCCCGTACCCCCACGGGGCTGTATGCCGGGCTGCGTCCGGCGCGTGCGGCCGTCAGCAGTCGCTCGCGCTGCGCGTCACCCAGCCCCAGACCGTCCGCGAGTGCGGCGACGGTCCGCCGCTGCGGAGCCGCCCGCCGTCCCCGCTCCAGGTCCCCGATGCCCCGCACGCTCACGCCCGACGCCTCCGCCAGGCCCTCGATGGTCAGTGACGCGGACATCCGCATGTCCCGCAGCAGCGCCCCGAAGGCCGCCTGCTCGCCGTTCAACTCCGACCCCTTCTGATCACCACGCCCCCGTCCGAACCCCCCGAGCATGATCACCAGAATTCTAAGCGAGCCCCGAGGACCGCCGCCGCGCACAGCGACAAGCGTCGCGTCCCACAGCCGCGCGGCGGACCCGGCTGCGTCACCGGGTCCGCCGCGCTGCACGTCTCTCGCCGCGGGTCTCAGTTCGCTGCCTGATTCACGAGTGCGCCGATCCTTGCCTCGTCGGCCGCGGTCAGCTTCGTCAGGGCGTAGGAGGTCGGCCACATGGCGCCGTCGTCGAGGTTCGCGGTGTCGCTGAAGCCGAGCGTCGCGTACCGCGCGTTGAACTTCTGCGCGCACTGGAAGAAACAGACGACCTTGCCGTCCTTGGTGTACGCGGGCATCCCGTACCAGAGCTTCGGTGCGAGATGCGGTGCGGCGGCCTTGACGACGGCGTGGACGCGCTCCGCCATGGTCCGGTCCGGTTCCTGCATCTCGGCGATCTTCGCGAGGACGGCACTCTCCTCCTGCGCGGCCTTGTCGGCGCGCGACGCGCGCCGCGCGGACGTCCTCAGCTCCTGAGCGCGCTCCTTCATCGCGGATCGCTCCTCGGCCGTGAACCCCTCGGACGTCCCGCTCTTCGTGGTGGTGGTCTTCGCCTGCTTCTGTGCGTTCGTCATCGTCCTGTTCCTTCTGGTGTGAGGTTCGACGGGTGGCTCGACATGGCCGGCGGCCGGGCGGCGACGAAGTCGACGACTTCACCGGTGCGGGCGTGATCAGCCCCAGGCGCCGGCGATCTGCCGGGTCGTGGCGTTGAGACGGTTGAACAGGTTGGTGACGCCGACCATCAGGATGATCGCGGCCAGTTGCTTCTCGTCGAAGTACGTGGCGGCCGTGTCCCAGACCTCGTCGCTCACCGGGTCGGGGCGGTCGGCCAGCCGTGTCGCCGCTTCGGCCAGTTCGAGGGCCGCCCGCTCTTCCGCGGTGAAGTACGGGGTCTCCCGCCACGCGACAACCGTGGCCAGCTGCTCATCGCTGACGCCGGCCTTGCGGGCCGTCTTGGCGCCGCCGTCGACGCAGGCGCTGCAGCCGTTGATCTGGCTGACCCGCAGGTGCACCAGTTCCAGCGTCCGCGCGTCCACCCCACCGGAGTGGACGGCCTTGAGGAGCTGCTGAATGGGCTGCATCGCGTCGGACAGTACGACGGCGGGGTTCTGCATGCGGGACTGCATTGGTTCTGCTCCTTCGTCGGTGCCCCGTTCCGTCGGGGCGTGACTCCATAACAGCCCGGCCGGCCGGACGCGACCACGCCGATGGGACACCGTGGGACAGCTAAAACGCCCTTGACCAGCGGTGACTTGGCCCGGGAGACTTCTGCCGGGGCGGGACGAAAAGCTGGGGGACACGGTGGACGTACAGGAACGCATGGAGAAGGACGATCCGCAGGAGGCGCTGGCCGCCCGGCTGCGCCTGCTCCAGGAGCTGTCCGGGCTCGGTGTACGGGCTCTCGCTCGGGACACCGGACTCAGCTCCTCCTCACTTTCGCGCTATCTCAACGGACAGACCGTGCCGCCCTGGCCCGCGGTCGTCGCCCTCTGCCGCCTCGTCAAGCGCGATCCCCGCCCGCTGCGCCCGCTGTGGGAGCGGATCTCGAACCCCCTGCCGGCGCCCCCGAAGAGCAGCCGTCAGGGCCGGCCGACACCCCGCAACGACCTGCCTCGCGACGCACCCGACTTCACCGGACGCGAGGAACGGCTCGCCGCCGTGTTCGCCGCCGTCGAGAGCCATCGGGCGGTCTCCGTCGACGGCATGGCCGGCGTCGGCAAGACCTGTCTGGCGGTCCACGCCGCGCACCGGCTCGCCGCCGACTTCCCGGACGCCCAGCTGTATGTGGACCTGCACGGGTTCACCGAGGGCCGGCCCCCTCTCGACCCCGATGCGGCGCTGCGGATGCTGCTCTCCGCGCTCGACGTACCGTCCGAGAAGGTCCCGCAGGAAAGTCTCGAGCAGCTGGCCGCCTGCTGGCGGTCGGAACTGGCCCGCCGCAGAGTCGTCTTGGTCATCGACAACGCCGCCGACGCCGATCAGGTTCGCCCCCTGCTGCCCGGGGCCGGCCCCTCCGTCGTTCTGATCACCAGCCGCAACCGGCTCCTCGGCCTGGACGAGGTGCCTCCCGTCTCACTCGACGTGCTGAGCCCGGACGAGAGCGCACAGCTGCTGGCCCGTGCCAGCGGAGACCTCGGCGGCCCCGACAGCAGGCTGGCCCGTGATCCGCAGGCCGCCGCCGAGGTTCTGCGGCTGTGCGGCCATCTGCCACTGGCGCTGCGGCTGGCCGCGGCCCGGCTGCGGCACCGGCCGGGCTGGACCGTGGGTGTCCTCGTCGAGCGGATGGCCGAGGGGGCGAGCGAGTTCGACACCGCGTTCGCGATGTCGGTCCGGCAGCTCGACCGGGCCGGGGCACGGCTGTTCCGGATGCTGGGTCTGCTGCCCGGGGAGTCCTTCGACGAGTACGTGGTGGCGGCGCTGGCCGACGTGCCGCTGCGCAGCGCCCAGGCACTGCTGGAGGACCTCCTCGACGCGCACCTCGTCGAGCAGCCGACGGCCGGCCGCTACCGGCTGCACGACCTCGTGCACCAGCACGCGCGCCGGGCCTCGGCCGAACAGGACCCGGCGGCCGAGCGGGAGCGGGCACTGGGCCGGGTGCTGGACTACTACGTGCACGCGGCGGCCGCCGCCGACGCCGCGATGCCGTTCCTGGCACCGGGCCGGCCGACCTCCGTGGGCCTGCCTCCGGCCGACCTGCCGCGGTTCGCGGACAAGAACGCCGCCTTCGCCTGGCTCGTCACCGAGTACGGGAACCTGATGGCCGTCTTCGAGACGGCGGCCGCCGTCGGGGCCGACCTGCACGTGTGCGAGCTGCCCCGTTTTCTGCGCTCGTACTTTGCGCGCCGCTGCGGCACGACCCATCTCAACTACCTCTTCGAGCGCTCGCTGTCGGCCGCCGAGCGGTTGGACGATCCGCTGCAACTGGCCGAGGCGTACAGCGATCTGGGCTTCGCCCGGTACAACGCGGGCCGTATGACGGAGGCCGAAGCGGCGTACGAGGCGGCCGGACTCCGGGTGGCCCAAGCGGGCGACCTGCGAGCCGAAGCCGAGCTGACCCTGCGCCGCGGCTACCTGGGATGGGACGCGGGACACGTCGAGGAACCGCTCGAACTCTTCCGCCTGGCCGGGAAGTTGTACGAACAAGCCGGTTGTCCGGCGGGCGCGGCCCACGCCGCCGCCTCGGAGGCCTGGGCGATCCTGCAACTGGGACACCGGGAGGAGGCGGCACAGCTGGCGAGGGAGGTGCTGGGCATCCCGCACACCGACCCCGCGTGGCCGCCCGCTCTGACGGCCCGCATCACGCTCGGCGTGGCCATCGCCCACGAGCGGCCCGACGAGGCGGCGGAGCACCTGCACGAGGCTCTGGAGCTGGCCCGGGAGGACGGGCACCTCAACAACCAGGCGTGGTGCCTCAACTGCCGGGGCGTCGCGCTGCGGCAGATGGGCCGGTACGAGGAGGCACTGGCCAGCCACCAGGAGGCGTTCGCCCTCCTCGACGAGGTGTTCGAGGAACACTGGAAGATCCATTTCCTCGACGGTTACGGAGAGACCTGCCGGCTGGCGGGCCTCCCCCAAGAGGCCCTTCGACTGCACCGGCAAGCACTGGAGCTGGCCGCGAGGCTGGGAAACCGGCACGCGGAGGCGCTTGCTCATGAGGGGATCGCCACCGTGCTCGACGCGACGAACCCGTCGGAGGCCGCCGAGCACCGGGCGGCCGGGCAGGCGGTCATGCGGGAACTCACCGCCGCAGCCGACTGACCGGTCCACGGCCCGTGCGTGCGGGCCCGCTTGCCGCCGCCGCGGACGGCGCGGAGGGCGACCGGTCGCCAGGCCTGCACAGCGCCGCGAAGTCGCAGCTCACGCGTGACGGCAATCGTGAAAGCTCATGCGAGAAGTTGCTGTTTTCGAGACGATAAAGTACTTAAACAGGCGACGTGCGTCGATGCACGTGTCTCCGTCCGTGCATGCATGGGCGCCCGCACCACGCACAGGGAGCGACCGAGATGGCGGCACCGCAGGTCAGGTGGAGCGCGCTGCTGGACCTGCTGACCCGCGACGGACGTATCGAGGTCGAGGCCGCCGCGGCCGAACTCTCGGTGTCCGCCGCCACGATCCGGCGGGACCTCGACGAGCTGGCCCGGCAACAGATGGTCACCCGTACCCACGGCGGCGCGGTGATCAACGCGATCGCGTACGACCTCCCACTGCGGTACAAGGCGGCACGCCACGCCCCCGAGAAGGAGCGGATCGCGCACGCGGCGGCCAGTCTGGTCAGGGCCGGTGCGGTGGTGGGCCTCAACGGCGGCACGACGACCACCGAGGTCGCGCGGGCGCTCGCGACGCGCAGCGACCTCGGTTCCGAGGGCGGCGCCGAGCCGTCCCTGACGGTCGTCACCAACGCCCTGAACATCGCAAGCGAGCTGGTCGTCCGCCGCCATGTGAAGCTCGTCGTCACCGGCGGAGTGGCACGACCGGCCTCGTACGAGCTGATCGGGCCGCTGGCCACCGAAGTGATCGCCGAGATCACGCTGGATCACGTCTTCATCGGAGTCGACGCGATCGACGTCGCGCACGGCGCGAGTGCCCATCACGAGGGTGAGGCCGCCATCAACCGGGCGCTGGCGCGGCGTGCTCAGCAGGTTGTCGTGGTCGCCGACTCCTCCAAGCTGGGCAAGCGGACGTTCGCGCGGATCTGCCCGCTGGAGGACGTCCATGTGCTGGTGACCGACAAGGACGCTCCCGACGCCCTGGTCGAGCCGTTCGCCGCCGCCGGAGTGGAGATCGTCCGCGCCTGATCGTCGGCTCGTGGCCGGCACAGGGAGTACGAGCCCTGTACCGGACCGCGAACAGCAACGACACCGCCTTCGGTCAGTCAGGCGCCGCGTCGGCGGTGCGACTCCCTACCCGATGTCGAAGTCGAGATTGGTCACGTACCAGACGTCGTCCATCTTGGTGGAGTGCACCTTGACGTCCAGCTGCTCGGACTTGACCCCGGTGGAGTTGGAGAGGATGACCTTTTCGAGGGTCTGTCCGTCGACGGTGATCTTGTCGGCGGGGATGGCCACCTCGTCGCCCTTGGCCGGGGCCTGGGTGACTTCGACCTTCGGGTCGTCCGTGGGCGGCTTGGGTGTGAACGACGTACGGAACTGCCCGATGCTCTTCTCTATCTGCTTCGCCTCGGGTGTGTCACCGCCGCACGTCGCCTCGTCGCCGTGCCGCGCGGGCGACGAGTCGGTGGCCGCCTCCCCCATCAGAAGGCAGGCCTCCTTCGGCTCACCCTTGATCACCGCGGTAACCCACCCGGCGACCGCTCCTTCGGCCGTGGACTGGTCGGCGGCCGTGCCGTTCGACGACGCGTCCTTCTCCTTCTCGTCCGCCGGCTTGTCCGCGCCGGCCGCGGGCGAGTTGCTCGCCGACGGCTCCTTGTCCGCGCCCGAGTCCGTATCGCTGGAGCATCCCGTGAGGCCGAAGACCGCCACTGCCAGCGCGCCCCCTGCGACCCGGCCGATGCTCTTCCTGCTGTGACTCACTAACACCGTTCCCGGAGTCCTTCCATAGACATCCATGCGCGTGATGACACTTCGAGGCGTCCCGCGTCGAAGTGCCGCTTCGACCTTGGAGACGGGAGGGACCACGGAACGGTTCCTTGCGAAGCGAACGTGCGTGTGAATCCATCAATTACCGTACGAGTAGCGGTAGTTGTGGCTTTTCGACGTGCTTGCCCCGTGGTCAGCCGGTGCTGCCGCGCCGCAGGAGTTCGCGTGCCTTCTTCAGCGCGCTGTCGTGGCCCTGTGAGAGTTCCTCCTCGGTGAAGACCGGGGTGCGGTGGTGCGGTGGGATGCCCGGGCCGTCGAAGGTGGTGCCCTCGGCCGTCCGGAACTCCTCGTTGGGCAGGCTGAAGGTCCAGCCGTTCGGCAGCGCCCGTTCCAGGGTGTCGGAGAAGACGCCCTGGGTGTTCTGTCCGATCCGCACTGGTGCCGGGGTGCGTGCCATCAGCGCCTGGGTGAAGGTCTCGGCCGCGCTGACCGACAGCGGGCCGGTGAGGACGGCGACCGGTCCGTCGAAGCGCGGCCCGTGGTGCGGACGTACGGTGCTGGGCTGCCCCTGGGTGAACCGGGTCGGGTCCGTGGGGTCGTTGCGGGCGTACTTGGAGTACGCGGTGTACGGACGGTCCGTCAGCCGTGCGGCGACGCGCAGGCCCAGCGGGTCGGCCCCGCCGCCGTTCACCCGTACGTCCAGGACGAGACCGGTCAGACTCCTCCACGGGATGCTGGCGAGTGCGGCCTCCAGTTCCGCCTCCCACTTCGCGTACGACGCCTCGGCCGTGTACCCCACGAAGCGGGTGATGCGCAGGTAGCCGGTGCCCTCCGGGAGCCGGGCGAACGACAGCGCCCCGCTCGCGTACTGCCGCAGCGGCACACCGACGGCCCGGCCGACCGCCGTGTCGATCCGGGCCAGGTCCTCGGGGCTGTGCGGTGGGGTGTCGGGGCGCAGTCCGCCGTACTCCCGCTCCTTTCCGTCGGACAGGCCGGTGTGCGCGTCGTGGAGGGGCTCGATCATCTCCCGCAGGACGGCGAAGAGTTCGTCGTCGCCGGTGTCCTTGCCGAGGCGCGGCCGGAAGCGGTCGCGGACCTTTTCCCAGTCGACGTGCTTGGCCGCGAAGAAGGGGTAGTTCTCGGCGTAGGTCTGCCAGAAGACGTCGAAGACCGCCCGTGGATCGGCGGTCGGCTTCTTCGCACACGCGGTGGGGAGCGCGGCGATGCGGTGCAGGATGCGGGTTCCGGTGCTGGAGGCGATGTGCAGACGTGCGCTGCCGCTCTTCCGTGGAGTGACCGTGACGCGGACCGCTCCCCCGTGGACGAGGAAGCGGCGGCTGCCGTCCGGACCGGTGCGCCCTTGCTGTTCTCCCTTCAGACTGCCCGGCAGACAGCTGACCGCCGTGGTGTCGTACGTCGTCATGCGGCGCCCGCTCACGGTGACCGCGGTGCCGTAACCATCCATCTGCCACAGCCCTTCCACCGACGCGTCGGTCCTCCCTGCGGAGGTACCGCTCGCGGGCGCGGCGAGCCCGGTCAGGGTGAGCACGGCGGACGCCGTGACGGCGGCGGACAGGATGATGCGTGAGTGCATGGTCGTTCGGCCCCCTGCTTGTATGGGTCGTACCTGCGCGGCTGCGGTGGAAGCGCGGGTCACACACACGGTCCTGCCCCCGTCCCGCCGCCCTGCCGTTCCAGGATGTCGGCGGCGTGGCGTCCGTCGCGATGGGGCGGGCTGCCGGGCCGGTGGTGGGGTCAGCCCCCGCACACGACACGGTCGGGGCCGGCGTGGCGTCCGGGCGCAGGGTGAGGGGTACGCGCCGTCCCGGAAGTCGACGAAGGCGCCGGGCCTCGAAGGGCCCGGCGCCTCAGGTGCCGTTGGTGCGGGTGGGTCAGCGCGTGACTGTCCCGATACGGTCGAGGCGTTCGTTGACGCCGTTGCGCAGTTCTTCGAGCGTCGTGCCGGGCGGGGCCACCTTCGGCGTCACGGACGGCGGCTGGGCCTCGTCGGCGCAGGTCGTGCCCGAGGCGGGGGTCTTCAGGTCCACCAGGTAGGCCGTCACGGCGTCCGTCGCGCAGGCACTGCGGCCGAAGGCGGTGTGCCCCTCGGCCTTGAACGTGAGCAGCCTGCCGTTCTGGAGCTGACGGGTCAGGGCCACCGCGTCCTGGTAGGGGGTGTCCGGGTCGCCGGTGGTGCCGACGACGAGGATGGGCGCCGAGCCCTTCGCACGGAAGGAACCGTCGTAGCGGCTGACCCGCTCGACGGGCCACTGGGTGCAGGCCGTGGCGTGCTGGTGGTCGTAGGTCGGCGGTCCGAAGGCCATCGCCGGGCCGAGCAGCGGCGCCGCCTCGGCGAAGGACTTGACGTTCCGCTCGAGCCGGCGCGGGTCGCGCGGGTAGTCCTTGTCCACGCACTCGACGACCACGTTCGGGCCCAGGAAGTCGAAGCTGGCCGGGGACGGCGGCCGGAGCAGGAAGGAGGTGGTGTCGCGCTGCTGCGCCTTGCGCAGGGCCTCGCCGAACGAGGGCCAGATGACCTTGCCCGAGTTGATGTTGAACATCAGGCGGTAGACGAGGGTGTAGCCGTTCGCCTGGCCGCCGTTGGCGGTCGGCACGGGGTTGGCGTCCAGATCGCGCTTGAGCTTCTCGAACGCGGCCCGGGGGTCACCGTCACCGAACCCGCAGGTGGCCTGGTCGGCCTTGCACCAGTCGAGGAAGCGGCTCATCGCGCCGTCCAGGGCCAGGTACTGGGACTTGTCGTAGGCGTACGGCTGGTTGGCGTAGTGCTCCGGGTCGTACGCGCCGTCGAGCGCCAGGGCACGCACCCGCTTCGGGAACATGGCGGCGTAGACGGTACCGATGTACGAGCCGAACGACCGGCCGTAGTAGGTCAGTTGGTTCTCGCCCAGCGCCTGGCGCAGCAGGTCGATGTCGCGGGCGACGTACTCGGTGCCCACGTACGGCAGCAGGTCGCCCGAGTTGTCCAGACAGGCCTGGTTGAACTCCGCGGCCTCGCGCACGGCCGGGCCGAACGCCTCCGGGCCCGGGGCGCCCTTGGCGTCGGTGACGGCCTTGGTGTACCGCTGGTCGTCGAAGCACTGGAGCGGTGAGCTGCGTCCGACGCCGCGGACGTCGTAGCCGAAGACGTCGAACGAGTCGCGCAGGGCGGCCGGCAGGTCCGCGTAGTTGCCGCGGACGAAGTCCACGCCGGAGTTGCCGGGGCCGCCGGGCTGCAGGAAGAGGGTGCCCTTGCGCTTCGTCTGGTCCGCGGCCTTCTTGCGGATCACCGCCAGGGTGATGGTGCGGCCCTGCGGGTCACGGTAGTCGAGCGGCACGTCGGCGTTCGCGCACTCGAAGCCGCCCTGGCAGTCGGACCAGGCGAGCGAGGGCACCGGCGGAGCTTCCTCCCGCGAAGCCGCCGGGTTCGCCCGGGACGCGCCGGTCGTCTGGACCGCCATCGCCTGGGAACCTGTCCCGGCGACGACGAGAGCGGTCAGCGCGGCTCCGACGATCCTCAGACGCGTAAGGCCTCCGCGCGCCGGCGAACCGGACCGGCGCCCGAACCGGCGCGTCGGTCTGTTGCCCTGGTCGGGCGAGTCATGTTGTGACGTTGTCACTGAGTGTTTTCCCCTCAGGCTGATGTGCCGCCAAGAACTCACTGGTCAAGGTGAGTCGAGGAATGTTTAGCTCACCCGGCATGCAAATGACAAAAACCGGGGTGGGTCGTGACGGTCCGCGGATGATGCCGCGGCACGGGTTCTCCGTCGGTACCGGTACCGGTCCTGGGGGTCTGCCGTCTGCCGTCGGCGGTCGGGTCAGCAGCAGGTGCAGCCCGCAGCGCAACCACAGGTGTCCGCTTCGACGTGGACAGGTGCGTGGCCGACGGATGGGACGCAGCAGCCCTTGCCCTGCCACGCGTCGCGCCCCTCCTTGGCGGCGATGGCGGCGATGACGAGAGCGGCGATCGGATCGGCCCAGGACCAGCCGAACAGCAGGTTGGCGAGCAGGCCGATGAGGAGGACCGCGGAGAGGTAGGTGCAGAGCAGGGTCTGCTTGGAGTCGGCGACGGCGGAGGCCGAGCCGAGTTCACGCCCGGCCCTTCGTTGGGCGGCGGACAGGAAGGGCATCACGGCCAGCGAGAGAGCGGCGAGGACGATGCCGGTCACCGACTGCCCGGCTTCACCGGCACCGCCCGTCAGCGCGCGTACCGAGTCAATGGTGACGTAGAGCGCGAGGGCGAAGAAGGAGACGGCGATGATCCGCAGCGTCCGCTTCTCCCGGGCTTCGCGCACCGCGTGCTCACCGGCTGAGAACTGCCAGGCGACCGCCGCGGCGGAGGAGACCTCGATCACGGAGTCGAGGCCGAAGCCGACCAGCGCGGTGGAGGAGGCGATGGTTCCCGCGGTGATGGCAACGATCGCCTCGACGACGTTGTAGGTGATGGTCACTGCGACCAACAGGCGTATGCGTCGGGTCAGTTCGTCACGGCGGGCCGGGCTGGGGCCGAGGGATGTCGCGGCCACTCAGCAGCACCCCTTCTCCCCGGCGTCGGGGCAGTTGCGGTCCGCGTCCACGGCGACCACCGCGTTGCGCAAGTCGTCCAGAGCGTGTCCGAGCCGCTCGTCAGCGAGCTCGTAGCGGGTGCGTCGGCCGTCGGGGACGGTGACGACCAGTCCACAGTCACGCAGACACGCGAGGTGGTTGGACAGCCGGGTGCGGGAGATCTGCAGGGTGTCCGCGAGGGCGGCGGGATACGCCGGGGCCTCGCTCAGGGCGAGAAGGATGCGGCAGCGGATCGGGTCGGCGAGCGCGCGGCCGAACCGCGCCAGCACCTCGATGTCGGCAGCGAGAGTCAGCACGGCACGAGAGTACATCGAATCCTGAATTCACGAAATCGTGAACCCTCAGGTGCGACGTCAGTGAGCATCCGGCCCGGCCCGGTGGCGCGCAGGTCGCGGCCGGTCGACACCCGTGCTCTCAGGACGTGCAGCGACAACAGCGAAGGAGGGTAAATCTGCGGCTGCGCGCATATGGACCGCGCCGTGCCCGGGGCCGATCCGAAGTGCGCCGCTCGGGGCCGCCCGCCGAGGTGCACGGCTGCGGCCCCGGTTTCGGTCTCACCTTCCTTCACCCCGGGCGCCCGGTCCGGTGCGCGAGAAGCGGCAGATGACGCCGGGCGGGAGTCCGGGCACCTTCCGCTCCGCCGTCACCTGAATCCCGACCGTCGTCTTCATCCCGACCGTCGCCCGAATCCCGCTCGCGTCCCGGCGGTCAGCCGCCGAGGGCGGCCGTCACCACGTCCTTGGCCTCTTCCTGGACCCGCCGCAGGTGGTCGGGCCCCTGGAACGACTCGGCGTAGATCTTGTAGACGTCCTCGGTGCCCGAAGGGCGGGCAGCGAACCAGGCGTTCTCGGTGGTCACCTTGATGCCCCCGATGGCCGCGCCGTTGCCGGGGGCCTCGGTGAGGACACCGGTGACCGCCTCGCCGGCCAGCGTGTCCGCGGTGACCTGCGCGGGCGAGAGCTTGGCGAGCAGCGCCTTCTCCTCGCGGGTCGCCGGGGCGTCGATGCGGGCATAGGCGGGATCGCCGAAGCGTGTGGTCAGGGCCGCGTAGTGCTCGGAGGGCGTCTTCCCGGTGACGGCGGTGATCTCGGAGGCGAGCAGCGCCAGGATGATGCCGTCCTTGTCGGTGGTCCACACCGAGCCGTCGTGACGCAGGAAGGAAGCGCCTGCCGATTCCTCGCCGCCGAAGCCGAGCGAGCCGTCGACCAGCCCGTCCACGAACCACTTGAAGCCGACGGGCACCTCGACGAGGCGCCGGCCGAGGTCGGCGGCGACACGGTCGATCATGGAGGACGACACCAGTGTCTTGCCGATGCCCGTGTGGGAGGACCACTGCTCGCGGTGCGCGTACAGGTAGGCGATGGCGGCGGCCAGGTAGTGGTTGGGGTTCATCAGACCCCCGTCCGGGGTGACGATGCCGTGCCGGTCGGCGTCGGCGTCATTGCCCGTGGCGATCTGGAAGCGGTCGCGCTGCTCGATGAGGGAGGCCATCGCGTACGGCGACGAGCAGTCCATGCGGATCTTGCCGTCCCAGTCCAGCGTCATGAAACGCCAGGTGGGGTCGGCGAGCGGGTTGACCACGGTCAGGTCGAGCCGGTGCTCCTCGGCGATCCGGCCCCAGTAGGCGACGGAGGCCCCGCCGAGCGGGTCGGCGCCGATGCGCACGCCGGCGGATCGGATGGCGTCCAGGTCCAGGACGGCGGGCAGGTCGGCGACATAGCTTCCGAGGAAGTCGTGACGGCCGGTGCCAGGGGCGTTGAGGGCCCGGGCGTGGGGGATGCGGCGTACGTCCTTGAGTCCCGCCGCGATGATCTCGTTGGCGCGGTCCTGGATCCAGGAGGTCGCATCGGAGCCGGCGGGACCGCCGTTGGGCGGGTTGTACTTGAAGCCGCCGTCCGCGGGCGGATTGTGCGACGGGGTGACGACCACCCCGTCCGCCAGGCCGGTCGTGCGGCCGCGGTTGTGGGCGAGGATGGCGTGCGAGACGGCCGGGGTGGGCGTGTAACCGTCGGCGGCATCGATGAGCACGCTCACGTCGTTGGCGGCGAACACCTCCAGCGCGGTGACGCGGGCGGGTTCGGACAGGGCGTGGGTGTCGGCGCCGAGGAAGAGGGGCCCGTCGGTGCCCTGCCCGCTGCGGTACTCGCAGATCGCCTGGCTGGTCGCGGCGATGTGGTCCTCGTTGAACGCCGTGTTCAGGGACGATCCCCGGTGCCCTGACGTCCCGAACGCCACGCGCTGCGCCGGATCGGCCGGGTCGGGGTGCAGCGAGTAGTACGCGGTGACAAGCCGCGCGATGTCGACGAGGTCTTCCGGATCGGCTGGCCGACCCGCTCGTTCATGCTGCATGTCCGTTCCTCCGCATGGCTCGGTCCGACGCTCAACACCCCATCTTTCCTCGTCGTGGCGCAGACATGCGAGGGACCTCGGCGCTCGGGGCCGGCGGACCGGCCCCGAGCCGGGTGACGGCGTGCGCCGGACCAGAGCGGCCTGCTGCGTTCGGTCGACCAGGCGGATGACGCCGCCGCTGGTGAGCGTGAGGTCGTCGGCGAGCCGGCGCTGCGAGACCCGGCTGTTCCCGCGGACGCGGCGCCCGTCGGCTGCACGCACCACCTTCCCGGCTCAGTGGTCAGGCCACGGAGCAGTTCGCCGCGTTGAGGGTGAAAGCGGTGGGACTTGGGTTCGTCGTCCCGCTGGAAGCCGTGAAGCCGAGGGTGACCGAGCCCGCCGCGGGGATCGCCGCCGTGTACGACACGGAGGTCACGGTGGCCTCGGCTCCGCTCTGCGCCGCCGTTCCACCCCAGAGGTTGCTGATGCGCTGGCTGTCGGGGAAGGTCCAGCGCAGCGTCCAGCCGTTGATCGCCGAGGTGCCGGTGTTGCGGATCACGATCTCGCCCTGGAAGCCGCCGGCCCACTGGCTCGTCACCTTGTACCCGATGCCGCAGGACGCCGGGGAGCCGCCGGAGGACGTCGTGACCGTCACCGTGCCGGAGCGCGGCGATCGGTTGCCGGCGGCGTCGCGGGCGTAGACGGCCCAGGTGTAGGCCGTCGCCGGTGCGAGTCCGGTGAGGGTGACGGAGGTGCCGGTCGTGGAGGTCACGACGGTCTCCGTGCCGCCGGTCCGCACCACGTCATAGCCCGTGACCCCGGTCGTGTCGGTGGCGGCCGCCCAGGTCAGCCTGGCCGACGACGAGGTCACGTCCGAGGCGGTCGGTGTTCCCGGAGCGGTCGGGGGTGTGGTGTCCCCTCCGCCGCCGCCGGAGTAGACCGCGGCCTCCTTGGAAGTGGCGGCGATGCCGTTCGCGCCGTCGAAGAGGCGCCGCCCCCAACTGGTGAGCTGGTTGGGGTCGAAGCCGGTGACCATGTCCAGGTATCCGACATCGCTGCTGTTGCCGCTCCACGACCAGCCGAGATAGCCGAGGCCCAACTGCTGCGTGGTGGCCAGGATGGCATCCTCGTCAGGATTTCCGTCGGAGTGGTCGTGACCGAACTCGCCCACCACGATGGGGAGTTTCGCGGCGACGAACCGGTTCAGGTAGTCGTTGACCTTCGCGGCCGTGTTGAAGACGCCGTACATGTGGACGGAGAAGACCGTGTTGCGGTCCGGGTCGGCGGCGAACACCGAGGCCGCGTTGTCCCGCATGGTGAACGCCCAGTCCTGGCCCCAGTTGGGCGCGTCCACCATGAGCGTGTGGTTGAACCCGCCGTTGCGCAGCTTCTGGATGGCGGCCTTGGTGTCGGCCGTCCACGCCGCGTAGTTGGAGTTTCCGTACGGCTCGTTGCCGATGTTGACGATGACGTGGTTCTCCTGGCCGGTCAGGGCACTCTTCACGCTGATCCAGTAGTCGGCCGCGCGGGCGAGGGTGGCCGCGCCGCTCTGCTCGCCGTAGCCCGTGGTGTCGTGGACCTCCAGCACGCAGATGAGCCGGTTCTGCTTGCACTGGGAGACGACGTTCGCCACGTCGGCGGTGTCGTTGCGGGTCCAGCGGTCACCGCTGGCGAGCACCACACGGACGGTGTTGGCCCCCTTGGCCTTGATGTGGGCGAAGGAGCTGATGCGGTCCGGGTACCAGGTGTGGGCGTGGTTGACGCCCCGCATCACGAAGTCGTTCCCGGAGGCCTCCAGCAGGCGGCCGTTCTGGACGCGGAAGCCGGTGGGCGCGGCCTGGGCCGGGGTGCTGAGGCCGAGCAGGGGGACGAGGAGGCCCAGCAGGGCGGCCACCACGGCTGCCACGCGCAAGTTGGTGCGGGTGCGGGTGCGGGATCTCATGGCGACTCCAGGAGGTGGGGGGTGCCGAAGCGTTCAGGAGGCCGTGGCCCGCGCCGTGCAGGTGACGGTGGCCGCGGGGGCGCCGGCCGAGGCGGGGCTCGTGGCGATGTAGCCGAAGGTGGCGCTCGCGCCGGGGGCCAGGGTGGCGTTCCACGCCGCGTTGGTGACGGTGGCCCTGCCGTCGGCGGCCGTGGTGAGGCTGCCGTTCCAGACCTGGGTGAGGCGTACGCCCTCGGGCGGTACGACGGTCGCGGTCCAGCCCGAGACACGGGAGGCGGAGGCGTTGGTCACCGTCACCTCGCCCTGGTGACCACCCTGCCAGGACGAGACGGCCCGGAAGGTGGCCACGCAGGCAGGGTCCTCGCCACCCGGGTCACCCGGGTCGCCGGGCCCACTCTGGTCGAGAGCAGCGGTCAGGGCCGGGTACCAGCGGGCGGCGATCTTCTCGTCACCGGTGGCGGAGGGGTGCACGCCGTCGTAGGTGTCGGCGGCTGTGCTGAAGCCGGTCCACTGGTCGACGACTGTCACGGGAGAGCGGCTCGTGTTCGTCGCCCGGGCCCAGTCGGGGATCCGTGCGTTGAAGTCGACGACCCGCTGGGTGCAGCCGGTGCAGTTGGTGGGGTTCATCGGGATGAGCTGCGCGACGAGGATCTTCATGTCCGGTTTGGACGCCCGCATCTGCTGCACCAGTGTGGTGTAGGCGGCGAGGATGCGGTCGGGCGCGATGCTGCTCCACACATCGTTTGTGCCGAAGTGCATGACAACGATGTCCGGACGCGTCGCCGAGAGCCGGGCGGGGAGCAGGTTCTGATCCGCCACATTGGTCACCAACTCGCCGCCGTGGCCTTCGTTGTCGCCGTCGTGCGCCTGGGCGCAGCCCTGATGACCGAGGGTGCCCACGAAGTCGGTGTTCGTGTAGCCGGTGCTCTGTAGCCGGTTCCACAACAGGGCCCGCCAGCAGCCCGGCGAGCCGGTGATCGAGTCACCCAGCGGCATGACGCGTACAGGGGCCGCCGCGGAGGCCGATGCGGCAGGCGGTGCGAGTGCCACGCCGAGAGCCAGCAGAAGTGCGGCCAGAAGGATACGTAAGGACGACACGTGCCGGGTGCTGCGCATGATGATCCCTTCTCGAGTAGGTGGGAGCGCTCCCATAACATCAGGCCAGCTTGTCAGTAGCACGTCAAGAGTGGGTCGAGGGCTTTCTGGAACTCCCAGGTCAACGGCGTGTTCTGGGCAAGGAAATCCGGTACGCCGCCTCGTCTGCTGCGATCGCACGCAGGACTACTCAACTCCGTATGCCGGTCCCGGGTCCCGAACGCGCTCGTCGGTCGCCGTGCACGACAAGCACTTGCCCTTGCTCCCCGGCTCGACCAGTAGCGCCTTGTCTCCCCCGTGGCAAGCCCGAGCCACTCGAAGGTGTGGCAGATCAGTCTGCTGCTGAACGCGCCGGGTTCCGCTGCCGTACTGTCAGATGCCTGCCATATGGAGCCAATGCTTGGCAGCAGGCCGGATCTGGGGAGAGGACGGCACCGAGGTGATATCGGAAACCGCCTGGAGCGAGCGCGGACTGTGCAGGAGTGCCGAGCCGGAAGAGCTGTTCGTCGAGGGCGCCGCGCAGAATCGCGCGAAGATCGTGTGCAACGGCTGCGTCGTACGCACGGAATGCCTGGCCTACGCTCTGGACAACCGTATCGAGCACGGCGTCTGGGGCGGGACGACCGAGCGCGAGCGTCGCGCACTCCTGCGCCGCCGTCCGACCGTGACGTCGTGGCATCGCCTTCTGGAAACCGCCCGCCTTGAGCACGAGCAGCAGGCCCGCGCTGCTATCGAGGCCAGTGGTGCGGCCCGGGTGCTGCACGAGGCCTGCTGACCTGTGGTCACGACCGCCTGGCCTTGCGGCCAGGCGGTGTCCTCTCCTTGGCGCGACGTAACGCCCACGCACCCGGTCGACGCATTCATTCCCGCAGGTCGGCCGTACTCTCCGGCGGGCGGCGACGCGCTCTTCCCTGAAGGTGTCCGAACAGGCGATCAAGGAAGTCCACGACACCGGCCGGCGCGATCTCGTCGTCCGGTTCGGAGGCAGTCCCGGCCCCCGCGACAGGCGTGGCTCGGAGCCGATTCCCTATCCTCGTGGTCGCCGTCCGCCTCGGTCTCATGGCCCGGAGGCAACTCGCCCCTTTGCTCGTAGTGACCACCGTGCCGATGACGCTGCTCGGCCGCTACGAAGCGCCGAGCTGCCTCACGTACCGGGAACGCTTCGCACTCCACGTCGCCCAAGCCCGCCCGCCCCGCATCGTGACGCAGGGCGGGTCCACACGCTCGTCCACACCCATTTCGCACCCGCCGTCGCCCCGGGGCAGCCGTCGGCCACTCCGTCAGTCCGTCAGGACCGTGCTCGGACAACTGACAAGTACCCCACGAACACCACCCGTCGAGCCCGTCCTGTAACGCTTTCCCCGTGCCTGACCAAGTAGGAGTGACAGCACGACCGACGACGAGAGGTGCGCACCTTGGAACCGGACAGGACAAGCCGGGGCGGTCCGCCGGGAGGAATGTACGATCCCGCGGCGTTCGAGATCTTCTATCGCCGCCATGTCGACGCCGTCACACGGTTCATGGCCCGGCGGGTCACCGATCCGCACACCGTCGCGGATCTGACCGCCGAGACCTTTCTCTCCGTGATCGACTCGGCCCGTGCCTATCGACCCGAGCTCGGGACCGAGACGGCCTGGCTGTACGGCATCGCACGCAACGTGGTGGCGGCGGAGGCCCGGCGAAGTGCGCGCCAGAACATGCTCGGCAGCCGTGTCGCCGGCCGACGGCTGCTGGACGGCGACGACATCGACCGGCTGGAGGAGAAGCTCGACGCCGAGCAGGCGGGCCGTCGAGCCCTGGCCGCCCTCGACGGCCTTGCCGACGGTGAGCGCGCGGTGATCGAACTCGTCGCCGTCGACCAGCTCACCGTCGCCGAGGCCGCCGAGGCGCTGGGGATACGCCGGGTCACCGCCCGGGTGCGGCTGCACAGGGCACGCAGGGCACTGCGCCCCGCGGCCGCCGACGCGGGGAGCACCGGCCGGGAACCGGCTGCCTCCCGCACGTCCGCCGTGTCCCGCACCTCAGGGTCGACGGCACCGTCGACGCCCGATCAGGCAGGCCTCACCTACGCAGGGGGAGAAGCATGAGCACCAAGACCTTCGAAGACCGTCTCCTGGACGAGCTCAAGCACGAGATCACCCTCAGGGCCGACGAGCGGCCTGAGCCCGCACCCCGCCGCAGGGTCACTCCGCGGCGTGCCCTCGTCACCGTCGCCGCGTGCGCCGTCGCGGCAGGTGCGGCGGTCGCCCTGCCGTCAGCGACGGGCGGATCCTCGGCCTACGCCATCGAGCGAAACCCGGACGGCAGCGTCACACTCACCATGAGCGAATCCGTGACGAGCACGGACCAGCAGGAGAAGCTGGCCGAGCACCTGCGCGCCGAAGGCATCCACGTGATCATCGGCAAATCCGGGGACGGATTCACCTGCTCGAAGTCGCACACCAAGGGCCTGCTCCCGAAGGAGCTGTATCTTCCGCACGGCAAAGGGAAGGTGAAGGTCACGTTCCGCCCCGGAGACTCCCTGGCCCTGGAGAATCCGACGCCGCCGAAGGACGGGGTGGGTTCTGTCGTGACCTTGAGGATGTTCAACGGGAAGATCCCGCCCTGCAAAGAGGTGCGCTTCAAGGTGCCCGCAGAGCTCCGGTAGCGGTCGCGCAGCCCCGCTCCCGCAGGAGCCACAACTTCCGTACAACCAGGCCCCTAGTGCGCGCATCTGACTCAGTGGCTGCTAAAAACAGCACCGGATTCCGGCACATCAGGAGGAGAAAATGCGTAAAGCCGTACTCGGCTTGTTCGTGGCACTGGCAGCGATGCTTGCGGTGGTACCGCTCGCCGACGCCGGCCAGAGCGAGACCGTCGCCTGCTGCGGCGGCACGCCCGGCTTCCCGTAAAGGGGGCTCGCCAGCAGTGAAACGACTGGACCAGGTTCCCCCTCGGCAAGGAGATGTGATGCGTAGAGCTGTACTCGGTTTGTTCGTCGCACTGGCGGCGGTGCTCGCGGTGGTACCGCTCGCCGACGCCGACCAGAGCGAGACCGTCGCCTGCTGCGGCGGCGGGCCCGGCTTCCCGTAGAGGGCGCTCGTTGCTGCATGAGGGTCCGTCAGTTCGTTGGCGGGCCCTCGCTCTCGTTCGAAACGGTCACCGGAGGGATGCCCGTCTTCCGCGACGTTCTCCGGTCCGCCGGCGCCGGGTTGTCATCCGGTGGCCGGCGTCTTGCGTGTCCACTGGCTAATGTGAGGGTTCTTGCGGGTCAGGCGTGACCTCGCGGGCGGCGGGCGGGAAATCCGCAGGCAGGGCCCGCCATCTCGCGCCGTTGCCGACGATGTAGCGGATGCCGTGGACGATCTCCCGCCGGGGCCATTTCTCCGGATGTCCGCACGTCCTCGCTGGCTTGCGCCCCGTAGGTCCGGGCCGGGGTCGGGCAGGGCCGTCGCCCGCCCCCGGCGACAATGCAGACATGATCACCATTCATCTCACGTACGAGATCGACGCCGACAAGCTTGCGGACTTCGAGGAATACGGTCGGCGCTGGATCGGGCTCGTCAACCGATTCGGCGGAACGCACCACGGCTACTTCCTGCCGAGTGAGGGCGACAGCGACATCGCGTACGCCCTCTTCTCGTTCCCCAGCCTCGCCACGTACGAGCAGTACCGCACGGACAGCATGTCCGATCCGGAATGCCTGGCGGCGTTCGAGCTGGCTCGGAGCACCCGGTGCATCAAGCGGTACGAGCGTCGTTTCCTCCGGCCGCTCGACCAGGTGGCCCAGGCCGGGGAGAGGCCTCCGGGGTGATCGTGCCGGGCAGCTGTGCGCAGGCGAGCGGTCGCTCGGCGGCGCGGTCCTCCGCCGTGTCGGGCGCTCGACGGCCCTCTACCGGGACGTGCTCTCGTCGGCCGCCATGTCCTGGGTTCCTATGACCCGGAGCAGCTCCAGTTGGGCGGCGCCTTCGGTACCGGGTGGGGCGCTGAACCACAGCAGGCGCTGGCGTCCGTCCTCGCTGAACAGGTTGTGGCAGTCGAGTTCGATGACGCCGAGCGTGGGGTGGACGATGCGTTTGTGGTCGGTCCGCCGCAGGGCGACATCGCCCGTGTCCCACAAGGCGGCGAACTCGTCACTGCGCCTGCGTAGCTCGGCCACCGTCCCGGCGACTTCCGGATCGCCCCCGCACCGGGCGGCGACGGCCCGGAGGTCGGCCACGAAGGCCCGGGAATGCTGCGGGTGGTCCTCGGCCGGGTACAGCGCGCGGGAGGTGGGGTCGGTGAACCAGCGGTGGAGGAAGCTCCTCGCCGCTCCTCGGCGCGCGGGCGCGCGGCCGACCAGTGCGGCCGCGAGTTCGTTCTGCGCGAGGGTCTCGTGCAGGTCGGTGATGATCTGCGCGGGCGTCGTGGTGAGCCGGTCGAGGAGGCCGAGGAGAGCCGGCTGCGCATGCACGTTCGGGGCATGGGCCGCAGAAGGGACGGGCCGGTCGGCGAGGTGGAACAGGTGGTCGCGTTCGTCGCCGCCGAGGCGCAGAGCGCGTGCCAGCGCGGCCAGCACCTGCGCCGAGGGCTGGACATCGCCTCCGCGTTCGAGCTCGGTGTAGTAGTCCGCCGACAGGCCGGCCAGCTGCGCGACCTCCTCGCGTCGCAGACCGGGGACCCGGCGGCGTGGTCCGGTGGGCAGTCCGACATCGGAGGGCCGCACGCGGTCGCGCCGGGACCTCAGGAACGCGGCGAGTTCGGGAAGGTTCACCCCCTCATCATCACTCGCCTCGCGGTGGCGGAGCCAGGGGACGGCAACCCCAGGGTGCGCAGAGCCCTGGCTGGTTGCCCCGCATCGGGCGAACGTGGTGTGCACGGCGGGCCGCTCCGACGGATCGGGGCCCGCTGTCTCCTCCACTCATTCCTCGCATCCGGAGTCACCATGCCCACCTCGAATCCCGTGGCAAGCGAAACCACATCCGACCACGAGCCCGTCCGTGCGCGCGTCGCCGTCGTCACCGGCGGCTCCCGGGGCATCGGCCGCCAGAGCGTGACCCGGCTGGCCGCCGACGGCTTCGCGGTCGTGGTCGGCTACGCGAACGACCGGCACGAGGCCGAGTCCGCCGTCGAAGAGGTCGTAGCTGCCGGCGGCCGGGCCATCGCCGTACGCGCCGATGTCGCCGACGAGCAGGCGGTGGCGGCACTGTTCGCCACCGCCGCATCGGAGTACGGCGGTGTCGATGTCGTCGTCCACGCGGCCGGCCGCGCCCATACGGCGCTCATCGCCGACCTGGACCTGGCGGATCTGGACGCGCTGCACCGCACCAACATCCGCGGCACCTTCGTCGTCGCCCAGCAGGCGGCCCGCACGGTGCGCCGGGGCGGGGCGATCGTCACGTTCTCCACGTCCGTGGTGGGCCTGGCGTTCCCCGGTTACGGCGCCTACAGCGCGAGCAAGGGCGCGGTCGAGGCGGTGACGCTCATCCTGGCCCGGGAGTTGCGCGGGCGGGACGTGACCGTGAACGCCGTCGCGCCCGGCCCCACCGCGACCGACCTGTTCCTCGACGGCAAGGACGAGGAGACGGTCGCCCGGCTGGCCGCGCAGCCGCCACTGGAA
This sequence comes from Streptomyces sp. BV286, assembly GCF_019090165.1. Lineage (GTDB taxonomy): Bacteria > Actinomycetota > Actinomycetes > Streptomycetales > Streptomycetaceae > Streptomyces. The sequence continues at coordinate 41,036 of NZ_JAHRIB010000048.1, read as the reverse complement.
CGGCTCGGTACGCCGGCCGACATCGCCGAGACGGTCGCGTTCCTCGTGTCGCCCGCCGGCCACTGGATCAACGGCCAGGTCGTCCGGGCCAACGGCGGCATCATCTGACCCCCTGCCCACCGCAGGCAGCACACCCCACAGCGCATTGGAGAGAACCCTCATGCCGTTCGCGAACTTCAAGGTCCCCGCCGACACCCTCACCGAGAAGCAGAAGGAGGAGATCATCACCCGAGCCACCGACCTGTACGTCGACATCTACGGCGAGCGCGCCCGGGCCACCACCCTCGTTCTTGTCGAGGAGGTCACCGACGGCGGCTGGGGAATCGGCGGGAACGTACTGACCCTCGCCAAGCTGCAGCGGACGCCGGAGAGCTGATCGCGGCGCCGTCATGAACTGCCGTCGCCTCCCCGGGGTGCGCCACTGGCCACGCCCTGGGTCAGGGCCAGAGCCGCAGCGCGTTGCCCGCCAGGGCGACGCCGATCATCAACTGGACCACGCCCACCACCCGTTGCTCGAGCCGCAGCATCACGACGCCCGTCGCGGCGATCACCAGTGCCAGGCCGCCGAAGCCCAGTACCGGCGTCCAGTCCGCGGCCGGCGGACCTGCCCCTGGAACGAGGCCGGCGTCCAGCCAACCCAGCGCCCGGACCGCGAGCACCACGACCACCGCGAGCACGGCCACCGCATCCGCCACGAGCGCGAGCAGAAGGATGCAGCCCGAGATGAGCGCGTCTTTCCAGTCGAAGGAGCGCTTGTCGGCGAGTGGTGGCATGTCCGTACGGTCGTGCGGAACGCATGCCTCCAAACGGTCCGTCGCCAATCCGCAACCCGGGTGTACTCCGGGCTTGATGTCCCTTCCCCGTGTCGGGTGGCCCCGGCGCTCGCGTCCCGGAGCCCGTGACCGCCTCGGCGGTCGTGGCGGCGCCATGCCTACCGCGGCGGGACGGTGTCCAGCAGTTCACGGGCCATGCGCAGTGCGGGCGCCTCGGTCTGTTGCGCGATGCGCCGGAAGGTCACCTGGGCGGCGCGGGCCGGCCAGTCGGGGGGAAGGTGCTGAGCGGGCAGTCCGGGGTCCGTGCGGATGGTGCCGAGCCATTCGCTGACCAGCCGCAGCCGGATCCCGATCGGGTCGTCCGCGGCCCCCGCGTCCAGGTGGGCGGCCCAGCGTTCGTCGAAGGCGACGTAGCGGGCGGCGATGCTCTCCAGGTCCCAGGTGTCGCGGATCATCAGTCCGATGTCGGTGGCCGCGTCGGCGCGGGCGTGGAAGATCTTGACATGGTCGGTGAGTCCGAGGTCCGCGACGACGGCGGAGACGTCGACGTCCCCCGGGGCGATCCACAGCCCGCTGTAGAGCGCGCCGAACCCGGACCAGGCGAGCCGTGAGCGCAGGTCGTGGCGCTGGCGTTTCCAGGAGTCGGGGAGCGAGAAGGCCAGCTGCGTCCAGGTGCCGTCCCAGTCGTCGTCGACCGCACCCTGCTTCCAGATACGCGTGCGGCCGTCCTCCAGGACGCGGGTCACCTGCGGGGTGAGGCCGAAGTACATCCTGCGGCCCTCCCGCCGGCGCCGCAGCAGGCCCCGGTTGGCCATGCGGGTCAGGGTGGAGCGCACTGCGTGCTCGCCGACGCCGACGCGGGCGAGAACGTCGATGATGCTGCCCGAGTAGACACACAGGTCGCCCTCCTCCAGCACGTGGTTGCCGAAGAAGGTGAGCATGAGGGACTGGGGGCGCAGCTGTGGACCGGCCGAGACGTCGCTCTCCGGGCTGTCACCGTCCGGGCTGTCCGGGTTGTACGGGATGTCGTCGTCCGCCACGGTGGCAAGCGTACGGCCGCCCGCCGACGACGCGGCGGGCGGCCGTACCGCGTCACTGGCCGTCGGCGGGGTGGGCAAGGTCGTAGGGCCGCAGGTACGCGGTGGGCCGGTACGCGACGTAGCGGGCGGGGGTCGTGGAATCGGCCGCCGCCGCACGGGAGTTGAGGGTATTGGGGTCGGTTCCCCGCCACTTTCCTGTGCTGATGCGGTCCTCCAGGGTGTGCAGGGCGGCGAGTTGCTCGGCGGAGCTGAAGGTGCAGTGCCCGGCGTTGTCGACGTATGCCTGGCGCAGCAGGGACGCCGAGCCGGCGGCGGTGGTGGCCCTGCGCTGGGCGCTCTCGGTCTGGACGGGCACGAGGGCGTCGCCGATGGTGTGGACGGAGAGCTGCGGCTTGGCCAGTTTGCCGGTGAAGGAACTGGTGCTGCTCATCCACGCGACGGCGTCCGGGTCGGCACTGACCCGCGGGGCGCGGTTGACGGTGGCGATGTCGGTCTTCAGCGAGAGGCCGGCCTTCTTGTACAGCTCGGTGACCTCCTTGCGGACCGAGGACCGGTCGAGCAGCTTCGCGTAGTCGACGCCGGTGTTCCAGGACATGTTGCCGCCCGCCCGGGTCTCGGCCTCCTGGCGACGGTTGAAGGCGGCGATCTGCAGCAGGCCCTTGACCGCGTCGTACTGGTTGGCCTGTTGTGCGTCCCAGTCGGTCGCGGCGGGCCGGGTCTGGGCCGGCTGGTTCCAGACCGGGATGTTGTGCAGCGCCGCGGCGAGCGCGATCCTGGCCCGTCCTTCGGGCGTCGACTGGGCCGAGTCGACGACGGACGTCAGGGCGTTCGCCGCCCTGGTGGCCGCCGCCTGGTCCGGCAGATCGGTCAGTGGTACGTCGGAGCCGGGCGCGAGAAGCGCCTTGAGGGCGAAGACGGGGTCGAGGGTGTTGTTCCAGTTGGCGACACCGCCCTGTACGAGGCCGCACAGGGACAGCGAACCGTCGATCCGCTCCGGGTGCCGCTCGGCGATGGCGGTGGTGACCAGGCCGCCGTACGACCTGCCCCACGCGAGGGTGCGGCCGGCCGTGCCGAAGCGGTCGGTGAAGGCGGACAGCGTGGCGAGCTGGTCGGGTATGGCGTCGGTCACCGCCCAGCCCGTCGTGGCGTACGACGAGCCGATGAGCGCGTACCCCTTCTGGAGCAGGAGTGCCTTCGTGGTGTTGTCCGGGGCGTTCTGCGCGGGGTTGGCCGGACCGGTCGCGTATCCGTGGCTGAAGAGCAGGACGGTGCCGTTCCAGGAGGCGGGCACATCCATCACGTACGTCGCGCCGGAGGCGAGCCGGCCCTCGATGTGGCTGGTGTCCGCGGCGGCGGCCACCGACGAGGCGGGCAGCGCGGTGACGGCGAGCAGCAGCGCCGCTGCGCAGGCGGTACGACGGGCCGTACGGGGCGTGGTGCGGACGCGGGCGCCGGTCGTCATACGGAGATCTCCTGGGCGTGGGAGGCGGTGGGGTGTTCGCGGGCTTCGGCGAGTGATGTCCTGCTGGTCTCGCGTACGAAGCAGACGGTCAGCGCGGTGATGAGGGAGCCGCCGCAGAGCAGCAGTGCGACGGGCGTGCCGTTGCCGCTTCCGGCCACCAGGCTTGTGGCGATCATCGGGGAGAAGCCGGCGCCGATGAGGGTGGCGCCCTGGTAGCCGAGGGAAGCGCCGGTGTAGCGCACCCGGGTGCCGAACATCTCGCTGAACAGGGCGCCCAGGGGGCCGTACATCATCGACTGGGCGACTCCGTGGCCGAGGACGACGGCGAGGATCAGCAGTCCCGGCGACTTCGAGTCGACCAGCGCGAGGACCGGGAAGGCGAGCGCGGCCGAGGCGAGGGCGCCGGCGAGGACGACCGGGCGGCGGCCGACCCGGTCGGAGAGGGCGGAGGCGCAGGGCAGCACGACCAGGGCGACTGCGGCGGAGACCGCGAGGGCGGTGAGCACCTGGGGGCGGGCGTATCCGATGTCGGTGGCGTACGAGATCAGGTAGCTGGTCAGGAGCGACTGGGCGGTGAAGGCGCCGATGCCGACGCAGCAGGCCAGCAGCACGGGACGGGGATGCCGCAGCACGTCGAGGATCGGCAGCCGCGACTCGGCGTGCTCCTTCTTCACCTCGGCGAAGAGAGGGCTTTCGACGACCTTGAGCCGTACGAAGAGGCCGACACCGAGCAGCACCACGCTCAGCAGAAACGGCACGCGCCAGCCCCACGCCGCGAACTCGTCCTCGGGCAGCATGACGACGAGAGCGACGACGCCGGCGGAGATCAGGGAGCCGAGCGGAGCTCCCATCTGCGTGAAGCTGGACCACAGGCCGCGCCGTCGTTCTCCGGCGTGCTCGACGACCATCAGGGTGGCACCGCCCCACTCACCGCCGATGGCGATGCCCTGCACGACGCGCAGGATGATCAGCAGCACCGGCGCCCAGACGCCGATGGTGTCGTAGGTGGGCAGCAGACCGATGAGGAAACTGGCGGCGCCCATCAGGCCCATGGTGAGCAGCAGCATCGACTTGCGGCCGAGCCGGTCGCCGAAGTGGCCGAAGAGGACGCCTCCGAGGGGGCGGGCGACGTAGCCGGCGGCGAAGGTGCCGAACGCGGCGATGGTGCCGACGGCGGGGTCGGCGCCCGGGAAGAACAGTTCGCCGAAGACCAGGGCGGCGACGGTTCCGTACACGAGGAAGTCGTAGAACTCGACGGCGGTGCCGAGCAGGCCTGAGAGGGCGACCCGGCGCAGTTGCCGGTTTCGTTCGCTGGCCGTGGACGGTGATGCGAGGGGGGACGGGGGCATCGCGGTCTCCCTTGACCGGGGGAAGGACACCGGCGAACTTAGGCCGATCCCCTACCGGCGTCAAGAAAGTGCACAACATAGCCAGGCGGAATCCCGCGTTCTGCCCCGAAATCTGGCTCCGCCGGGCAGCGGAGGAAGATCCTCCCTCTACGGTGGGCGCATGGCATCGATCAAGAAGTTCCAAGTCACCTTCGACTGCGCGGAACCCGAACGCGTCGCCCGCTTCTGGTGCGAGGTGCTGGGGTACGTCGTACCGCCGCCACCGGAGGGGTTCGCCACTTGGGACGAGTACACGCGCTCGCTGCCCGCCGAGGAGCAGGACGCGTGGTTCGCCTGCAGTGATCCCTCAGGTGTGGGGCCGCGGCTCTACTTCCAGCGCGTTCCCGAAGGGAAAGCCGCCAAGAACCGGCTGCATCTGGACGTGCGGGTCGGGACCGGACTCGTGGGCGACGAGCGCCTCGCCGTGCTGGAGGCCGAGTGCGCTCGACTGGTCGCGCTCGGCGCGGTGCACGTGCGGACGTTGCTCGCCGATGGCGAGAACGAGTCGTGCATTCCGATGCTGGACGTCGAGGGCAACGAATTCTGTATCGACTGAGGAGCCGGGGACGGGACGCGCGCGGGCCGACCGGTGCAGTTCGCCGGCACGAGGATCGCCGTCCCGTCCCGGGCGGTCCCTCAAGCCGGAGACGTGTCGAGGGACGGGGCCGTCGCGGGTAGTTCCACGCAGATGCGGATCCCGCCGTCGGAACGCGGGGTGAGGGTGAGCGTTCCGTCGTGTGCCTGCGTGATGGTCTTGACGATGGCCAGTCCGAGGCCCACGCCCGCGTGATCGGCGTGGATGCGCTCGGTGCCGCGCTGGAACGGTTCGGTGAGCCTTGAGGCCGACTCGGGAGTGAGCTTCTCGCCGGTGTTCTCGACGGTGAGCACCACACTCTGCGGACGGACCCCGGTAGTGACCCACACGGCGCCCCGGTCAGGCAGGTTGTGGACGATCGCGTTGTGGACGAGGTTGGTGGTCAACTGCAGCAGGAGCGCCTGCGATCCGGTCGTGCGGGTGATGTCGCCGGAGCTCTCGATGGTGACGCCGTGCTTCTCCGCGAGGGCGAACAGCGTCTCGGTGGCTTCTTCCACGAGCAGGGACAGATCGACGGGCTCTCGGGTGAAGGACCTCTGGTTGGCACGGCTGAGCAGGAGCAGTGCTTCGGTGAGGTTGATCGCCCGGGTGTTGACGGCATGGAGGCGGTCGATGACCTCGCCGGCGTCGTGGCTCGGATCGGTGCGGGCCACGTCGAGGAGCGCCTTCGAGATCGCCAGCGGAGTGCGCAACTCGTGCGAGGCGTTGGCTGCGAATCTCTGCTGTTCGGCGACATGCGCTTCGAGCCGTTCGAGCATCGCGTCGAAGGCGTCGGCGAGTTCACGGAACTCGTCCTTGCGGCCAGGTAGTTGGACCCGGTGGGAGAGCGATCCGTTCGTGGCCATGCGGGTGGCGCCTGTGATGCGGGTCAGCGGGGCAAGCATGCGGCCTGCGAGGATCCACCCACCCACGAGGCCGAACACCAGCAGGAAAGCCAGCACCGCGGCCGCTCTCGGAGCGAACACGTCCAGCAGGACGGACCGGACGGGAAAAACGCCATTCGTGGGCTTGTCGTCGGGGTTCTTGAGCATCGCGCGATCGGGGACGTAACGCAGGAGGAACACCCACACCGCCGCGAGCAGCAGACCGCCGGCAAGCATGAGGAAACCGGCGTAGCTGAGGGTGAGCTTGAAGCGCACACTCAGCCCCGCCTGCCTATCCACGTGCTCCGCCCACTTTCTCGTCCTCGTGCCCGGCCCGGTCCCCGGCTTCGGGTCCTGCCACCGGTTGCGTGTCGATGCGGTACCCGGCGCCTGGCACGGTGGCGATGGCCCAGGGTTCACCGAGCCGTTTGCGCAGTGCCGAGACGGTGATGCGCACGGCATTGGTGAACGGGTCGGCGTTCTCGTCCCACGCCCGTTCGAGGAGCTCCTCGGCGCTGACGACACCGCCCTCCGCGGCGACGAGCACCTCGAGCACGGCGAACTGCTTCCTCGTCAGCGCCACGTAGCGGCCGTCCCGGTAGACCTCCCTGCGGAACGGGTCCAGCCGAAGACCTGCGATCTCCCGCACCGGGGGCCGATGGTGCGCGCGTCTGCGGTCGAGTGCTCTGAGCCTGAGCGCGAGTTCTCGGAGTTCGAAGGGTTTCGTGAGGTAGTCGTCGGCTCCTGCCTCGAACCCGGAGGCCTTGTCGTCGAGACGGTCGGCCGCGGTGAGCATGAGGATCGGCATGCCGCTGCCGGAGGCGACGATGCGCTCGGCGATCTCGTCACCGGACGGTCCCGGAACGTCCCGGTCGAGGACGGCGATGTCGTACGTGTTGACGCCCAGCAGTTCCAGAGCGGTGTCGCCGTCACCTGCGATGTCGGCCGCGATCGCCTCCAGGCGCAGGCCGTCGCGGATGGCTTCTGCCAGAAAGGGCTCGTCCTCGACGATCAGCACACGCATGCCGTCGATGCTACGAGTCGCCGCATATCGTCGGCGTATCCAAAACCGCATACGTGTCGGCAACACCGCGCTGCCTTGACTGGCACCATGACTCAAGCCCAGCCGTCGGCACGGACAACGACCCGCCGGATCCACCGGCTCCTTCTCATCGGCCTGGCAGTCGTCGTCGCAACGATCACCGCAGCCTTTGGCCATCAGTGGCACGGCTCGTCGGACTCCTCCGACGCACCACCCGCGACACCGTTCTCGGCCGCACCACCTCCGAAGTCCCGGTCCGCCCCGTCGCCGAACGTGCATCGCAATGAGCACGGCAGTGCGCCCGTCGAGGCCGGCGGTGCCGTGCCCGACGGCGTGACCGTCTTCGACGACGAGATCGCGGCGGTCGCCGGACTCGATCCAGCTCTGCTCGCAGCCCTCCGCGAGGCTGCCACGGACGCCGAAAAGGACCGAGTCGAGTTCTACGTCAACAGCGGGCGGCGTTCCCCGGAGTACCAGGAGCAGCTGCTGCGCGAGGCGGTCGCCAGGTACGGCTCCGAAGCTGAGGCCGCCCGGTGGGTGGCCACCGCGGCGACGTCACCTCATGTGTCGGGGGACGCGGTCGACATCGGGGAGTCCGATGCGACGGCGTGGCTGTCCCGGCACGGCGCCGAGTACGGGCTCTGCCAGATCTACGAGAACGAACCCTGGCACTACGAACTGCGCCCCGACGCCGTCGACGACGGTTGCCCGCGCACGTATGCCGACCCCACCCAGGACCCGAGGATGCAGCAGTGACCGGCGGCGAGCGAGAACAGACGATGACACAGGTCGACACGGCACCCACCGGACAGCACGACTCCGACGCCGAAGACTCCGGCCCGGGCACCCGGCGTGCGGACATCCGCCGGGCGATCCGCGTCGCGTTCCGGCCGGAGCTCTGGAAGCGCGGCCCGGTGCTCACGGCGCTGGCCCTGCTGCTCGGCCTGCTCATGCTGCTGCACGCGAAGATCCCGAACCGGATCTGGAATCTCGGCAGCCTGGCGGAGACCGTCCTGCCGTGGTTCGGCCTGTTCGTCCCGCTGCTGCTGGCGGGGGCGCTGTGGCGCCGCTCCCCCGCCGTGGTGGCCGCTCTGCTGCTGCCGGTCACGGTGTGGCTGAACCTCTTCGGCGGCCTGCTCGCTGACAAGTCCCACCCGGGCAGCGACCTCACCGTGGCCAGCCACAACGTCGGCGCCGAGAACCGCGACCCGGCCGGCACCGCCCGCGAACTCGCCGCCTCCGGAGCGGACGTACTGGCCCTGGAGGAGATCACCCAGCAGGCGAAGCCGGTGTACGAGAAGGGTCTGGCGAAGGCATATCCGTACCACACGGTGCAGGGCACGGTCGGGTTGTGGAGCAAGCTGCCTCTGTCCGACACCCGGCCTGTCGACACCGAGATGGACTACGGGCCGCTGGGGGACACCAAGCCGCTCGCCGTCAAGATGACCTACAACCGGGCGCTGCGCACCACGGTGACCACGGACCAGGGGCCACTGGCGGTGTACGTGGCCCACCTGGGATCCGCACGCGTGAATCCCAGGGAAGGCTTCTCGACGGACTCTCGGGACAGAGGCGCGCGGGCACTCGGCAAGGCCGTCGCCGACGAGCGGAACGAGCGGGTGGTGCTGCTCGGCGACCTCAACGGCACCATGGACGACCGTGCGTTCACCGACATCACCTCGCAGCTGCGCTCGGCACAGGTCGCGGCCGGAGACGGCTTCGGCTTCACCTGGCCGGCGAAGTTCCCGATGGTGCGGATCGACCAGATCCTGGTCCGTGGCGTGAAGCCGGAGAGCTCCTGGTCCCTGCCCCCCACGGGCAGCGACCACCTGCCGGTGGCGGCCGGCATCAGCTGGTGAACCCCGCGCCGTCCCTGCGCCCGCCCCCTCAAGAGAGCCGGTGATAGGCCTTGTTGGCGATGCGCCAGCCACCGTCCGAACGGATCAGCAGAAAGACGTCGGTGAAGGTGTCCGCGCCATGCCGGAGTGTCATGGTCGCGGTCGCGACAGTGCCGTGGACATCGACGGCGTCGATACGGCGGGAACGAGTCGGTTCGTCCGGGGCAGGCCGACCGGCGAAGAGCGCGCAGTATGCGTCCAAGGGCCACGACACGAACACACCGTCCCGGATTCCCTCGATGTGAGCGGTGGGCAGGAACGCGTCGCGGAAGTGGGCGGGATCGCCGGTGGCGTGGCCGCGGACGTAGGCACGGAGCGGCTCGAGCACGGCGTCCCCCACGGCGGGGTCCGTGGCGGCAACGGCGATGTCGGCCTCGGGGCCCGCAGAGGTGTCACCCAGACCGGCGGCGCTGCGCAGAGGCGTGTCCGACGCATCGGCAAGCAGCGTCATGTCCTTGGCCAACGCACCGATCGTGAAGTCGGCCGTACCCACGGGCGACTCACTGTCGAGGAAGGGGCGTTTGCGCACCACGAGGCCGCCGAGCTGTCCGAGTTCGAGGACGTCCAATGCCTGGGAACGCGACAGGCCGAGGGCGTCGGCCTGTCGCAGCGCGTCACGCAGCGCGAGGACGGCGCCGGCGAGGCTGTTGTTGGCGATCAACTTGAGCGCGGCGGCCGTGGCGGCGCCGTCGACGAGCCGCACGGTGCCGAGTGTCTCCAGAACCGGTCGAACTCGATCAAGCGTGTCCTGGCTTCCGGCGGTGAGAATCTGCAGTGCTCCCGCGGCGACGGCGGGCACGGAGCCGAGTACGGGTGCGTGAATGTAGGACGGACCGAGCCGCCGGGCCAGCCGCGCCGCTTCGGCAGGGGCGATGGTGCTGGTGTTCAGCACGATCGTGTCCGCTCGCAGCGAGTCCCGGACGGTGTCGAGGACCTGACGGCAGGCGGGGCCGTCGAACAGCGCCAGGAGCACGACGTCGGCCTTCGCCACGGCGTCGTTCGGATCGCTCGTCGTGTCGAAGTCGCCCGATGTGCGCCCGGAGCGTGTCCAGCCGACGACGTCCCGGCCCTGCGTGGTGAGTCGTGTCGCGAGGGCGGCGCCCATGCGTCCCAGACCGAGGACGGCGATCGTGTGCGGTGTGGTCATGCCTGCCACCGTGATGCACCACAACCTCTGCGACAAGCGCAGACCTTGCAGAGCACTCCTGCGATTACCGCATACCAGCAGGTCATACTGGATGTATGGAACTGACGGTGTGGCGGACTTTCGTGACCGTGTGTCGACTCGGGTCGCTGTCGGCGGCGGCCGCCGAGCTCAGTCACACACAGTCGGCCGTCTCCCGGCAGATCGCCGGGCTGGAACGGCAACTCGGTGTGCCTCTGGTGGAACGCCACGCGCGCGGTGTGCGCCCGACGCCCGCCGGCGAGGCGTTCCGGCGCCACGCCCTGGCCACTCTCGACGAAGCCGAGCGCGCGGTGCGCACCGCACGAGACTTTCGTGACGGGACGCCGGATCGGCCACTGGCGATCGGTGCGACACCCTCCCTTGCCGCAGGGATCGTCCCCGAGGCCGTCCGGGGCCTGCTGGAGCAGACCGGATCCATCCGGTGGAGCCTGCTGCCCGGCCTCAGCGCGCCGCTGCACCACCGCGTGCTCACCGGCGATCTGGACATCGCCGTCGTCACCGACGCACCACCGGGCCTCCCCCACGCCCCGCAGATCGACCGGCGGTTCCTCGGGCTGGACGACATGGTCGTCGTACTGCCCGTCGGCCATCCGCAGGCCGGGCACAGCCCCGTGCACATCCAGACACTCGCCGACCAGACATGGGTCGAGGACAACGACGGTTCGGCCGCGCTCCTGCGCCAGCACGCCGCCCGCTCCGGAGTCACCGCCCGCATCGACCTCGCCGCGGCCGACCTGCTCGGCAAGCTGGCCCTGGTCGCGACCGGCCATGCCATCGCGCTGATACCCGGGGTGCTGACGTGCGCACTCCGGACGGACGTCACCACCGTGGGCCTCGTCGATCCACCGACCCGCGGCATCTTCACGATCACACCACGCCGCGACCCACATCCCTCCGCGGCACCCCTCCGGGACCAGCTCTCCGCAGCGTTCACCTCGGTCCGCCGGACCCGAGCACGGACGGCGGACACCGGGTGATGCGCGACGGACGCTGCATCCGTTCCAGGGAGCCGCGTACGGCACAATTCAGGGCCCTCCCGGCCCAGTTGAGCACGAACGCCCTGACGTGCACGTCAACAGATGGACGGCCGCCGGGCCCGGCGAAGGCCTGGACCAATGCCACGCAACCCACCATGATGACGACGCCATGACAACACATGCCTCGGGACGGTGACCGTGCGCGGAATCTTCAGCAGGGCCAGGGCCACGCTGGCCGCCGTACTCCTCGTAGTGGCCCTCGCGCCCATCGCCGAGGCAGCGACCGGACGGCAAACTGCCCCTGAGGCCGACGTCCGCCCCGGGATCACCGCAGCCGCGCCGGACTGGACGCCGCCGCTCAGCACCCGGGGGCGCTGGATAGTCGACGCCGACGGCGACCGCTTCAAGCTGCGCTCCGGCAACTGGCACGGAGCCAGCGGCACCTGGAACGGCTCGGGAAGCCCGGACGAGGACTCGGACCACCACGCGGGCGAGAACTCGGGCAGGATGCCGCTCGGTCTGGACCGCGCCTCCATGGCCGAGATCATCACCGCCTTCCAGGAGATCGGAATCAACAGCATCCGGCTGCCCTTCTCCAACGAGATGATCCACGACAGCCGCCCGGTCACCGACGATTCCGTGGCCGCCAATCCCTCCCTGCGCGGCAGGACACCGCTGCAGGTGTACGACGCCGTGGTGCGGGAACTCACGGCAGCCGGGCTCGCCGTGATCCTCAACAACCACACCAACACCACACGGTGGTGCTGCGGGGTCGACGGCAACGAACGCTGGAACGCGAGCCGGTCCGCCGAGACCTGGCAGACCGACTGGCTCTTCATGGCCCGCCGCTACCGGGACAACCAACGCGTCGTCGGCGCCGACCTCTACAACGAGGTGCGCCGCAATGTCCTGGACGATCCCAACTGGGGGCTCGGCGACAACCACGACTGGTTCGCCGCCTCGCAGCGCGTAGGTGACCGCATCCTCACGGAGGCCGACCCCGATCTCCTGATCATCGTTGAGGGCATCAACTGGACCGGCATCCCCGTCGACGGCCTCCCTCACGAACGCCCCACACTGGAGCCCGTACGCCGCCTCTCGCACACCTTGGTCGACTCCGGCAAGCTCGTGTACTCCGCTCACTTCTACGACTACACGGGCCCCAACCACAGCGGCGCCACCGGCACGGGCGAGACCAGCGACCCCCGCTACCGCGACCTCAGCCCCGCCGAACTCGTCAAGGTGCTGGACCGCCAGGCCTTCTTCGTGACCGCCGAGACGGACCGGCACTTCACCGCGCCTGTCTGGATCAGCGAGTTCGGAGTCGGTGGCCGGGACGAGACCGGGCCCAGACAGCGTGCGTGGTTCGAGAACTTCGTCGACCATCTCATCCGCACCGACGCAGACTTCGCGTACTGGCCGCTCGTCGGCTGGCACGAGAACCGCAAGGGCAACGGCTGGGCCCTGCTCCACTGGAACGCCGAGGGCCACCGTATGGGCCTCTACGACGGCGACGACTGGAGGGCCGCAGCCTGGACCAGGCTCGTCACCGCCCAGGGTCGCACCGGCCTGGTGAAGCCCGGGGCTCAGTGGTCGATGCTCAGCCCCGATCACGGTGACTTCGTCCAGTCGCGGCGGATGCGGGCCCTGCCGGACTGGAACTCCGGCGCCCGCAAAGCCGTGTGCCCCGACGGACAGCGCCTGCTCGGCCTCAGCCACACCGGCAACCGGGGCCTGTGCTCGGACGTGTCCACCGGCCCCTTGTGGGCTCCGGCCGGCGGGCATGCGGTGGTCACCGACGAGCGGCATGTCGAACCCGGCCAGGACTGGGCATCCGGATACACCAAACTCCAGTGCCTCAACGGCCACTTCCTCATCGGATACAGCGTCCGCGGCCCCGCCGTCTCCGCCGCCCTGTGCGCGGCCGCTCCGGCCGGCAGGCTCGGCACCAGCAGCCGTACCGTCTGGTTCGACCGGGGCGACAACCGGGGCTCGGCTGCCAAGGGCGGCGACTTCGCACAGACCCACTACAAGGGCCAGTGCGCGGACGACGAGTACGCGGCCGGGATCGCGTACACGGGCCGGGTGGGCTCGGCACGGACTCCGGACGCCCTGTACTGCCGAAAACTGAGCTGACCGGCGGCGCCCGTCGGACGGCGTCGCCGTGGGGCGACGAGGAGGCGTGAGACGCGCGTGACGAGTTCTGCGGTGTGCTCAGGACATTTGTGAGCCTGCCGAATCAGTCGGGTGGTGCACGGCCGTGGGGAGTGGGTGATCAGCCTTGCGTGGTCGCCCGGAGCTCGGCCGCAGCAGTCCCTAGTGACCGATGGTTGCCGGTGGCGGTGTCCAGCGGGACTTGGGCGGGATGGTGCTGCTGACTCCGAAGTCGTTCTTGAGCTGTTCGGGGATGGCGTAGTGCATGACGCGACCGCGGGTGAGGGAGGACAGTTCCAGGACGCTGGTCAGGTGGCCGAGTCGGTCCAGGGCCCAGCCGGCCAGGGGTGAGCGGTCCTCGATGGTTTCCAGCACTCCCAGCAGAGCCGGAGCGGCCTTGACGACGGTGTCCCAGTTGGTGCGGGGGACCTCCAGCCAGTCGGCGCAGGTGTCGCCCATCAGGAAGCGGATCAGGGCGGAGACGACCGGGTCGAAGAACGTGCCGGGCACGACTTCTTCGTACAGGTCGATGAGCTGGCGGGTGAGTTGGGCACCTTCCTCGCTGGGGCCCATGTGGCGGGTCATGTACAGGTCGGAGAACTCGCGGGCCGCCCGCAGGTCCTTGGGGACGTGGTCCTGGTCGATGCCGAGGATGGCGCCGACCACCCGCCAGGCGTAGTAGTAGGCCTCGGCGCCTTCGTTGCTCATGTGGATGCCGAGTCGGTGCAGGGCGTCGAGGACCTGGATGGAGAACATCATCTGCCCGCCGATCATGTCCTCCTGACAGATCGGCGTGCCCAGGGCCTCGGTGTCCCAGCGGTTCTCCCGCTTGAGGTGGTGGCGGATGGAGGCGTGCAGCAGCCGCACCTTCTGGGCGGCAGGGATGAAACGGCTGCCGGCTTCGAACGCTCCGGGCTGCATGAGGTAGACCGTGAACTGGCCCGTCTCGGCCATCCGCTTGGAGGGGTACTTGAGTGAATGCGTGGACGACAGCAGCCTGGCCACGTGGGGCAGGACGTAGCAGGCGGGCATCGATGCGAAGGACAGCGCGGTGGAGATGTGCACGTTGTTGTCGATGAAGAACAGCCGTGCTTTCTCCATCTCGGCCCAGTCCACCCAGTCGGGCGGCGTGCTGGTTACGTTCAGGTACTCGCGGGCGACGTCCGGCAGGCCCTCGGGAAGGTCCTGCCCGACGGTGGAGACGTAACGCATGAGCGTGTTGAACTTGCCGACCTCGCCGCGCTCGAACAGCGTCGCCACCGTCGCGTCGGCGAGCTCGTCCCCTTCGGTGCGCAGGGCGTCCATGGACGCTCGGGTGTAGGTCATGGTGCTCCTCCTGCGGGGGTGGCGGTCAGTGGGTGCGGGTGGCTGAGACGGTCGCCAGGGACTCCAGCGCACGGCGTGCGTCGGCAGTCACATCGGCGTCGGCCAGGACGTCGTGCGCCTCCCGCAGCCGTGCGGTGATCATGCCTTCGACGCGGGCTACGGCGCCGGTGCGGTGGGCGATCTCCCGGGCCCGTTCCACCTGTTGCTCGCTGATGTTCGCCTGCCCGAGCAGGTGGCGCAGCTCTCCGCGTTCCGCCTTGGTGGCGGACGAGAGCGTGTGGGCCATCAGCGCGGTCGGCCTGTTCCCGGCGAGGTCGTCGGCCGGGTCCTTGCCGGTCTGTTCTGGATCCCCGAACAGGCCCAGCAGGTCGTCGCGCAGCTGGAACGCCTCGCCCAGCGGCACGCCGAAGTCGCTGTAAGACTCCAGCAGCCGCCGTGGTGCGCCGGCGAGGAGGCCGCCGATCTGCAAAGGGTGTTCGACGGTGTACTTCGCGGTCTTGTAGCGGATCACCTTCACGGACGCGTCCGGATCCGGCGCGGCTCCGGTGCGCAGGATTTCCAGGCACTCACCGGCCACCAGTTCGCGGGCCAGGACCGCCCACAGAGGCCGGGCCCGGCTCAGGAAGGCGCCGGGAAGGCCGGAGTCGGTGAACAGCTGCCCGGCCATCGACATCAGCAGGTCACCCACCAGCATGGCCAGGGCCCTGGCCCCGGCCTTCGGCCGTGCGTGATCGGTGAGGACCTCGCGCAGGGCGATGTGCCCGGTCGGCCTGCCGTGCCGGGTACGGCTGTGGTCGATCAGGTCGTCGTGCACAGCGGCTGCCGCATGGACCAGTTCGATCGCGCCGGCGGCACGGACCAGCGCGTCGCTGTCGGGCTGACCTGCCCCGCGCCAGCCCCAGTAGCAGAACGCCGCCCTGAGTCGTTTGCCGTGCCCGGTCGCGGCGTGAAGCTGCTCCGCGACCGGCGCCAGATTGGCATCGATGTCGGCCAGCGCCTGTGCTTCGGCCGTGACGAATCCGCTGAGGACCTGGTCGACGCGCTTCTTCAGTAAGGCGTGCTCTTCCCGCTCACTCACCGCGGCTTCCCGCCTGGGTGCGGGCGGTGACGGTGCGGGCGAGGACTTCCATATGAGCCGGCGCGGTGGCCGCGTGCCGGTCCAGGAGCAGGCGGCCGCGGGCCTTCGTGTCCTCGTGGCCGTCCGCCAGGAGGTCCCCGAGATCCGCGCGACGCAGCAGACTGCTGACGCCGCCCATCGCACTGCTCAGCCCGCTGACCGCCAGATCGGCGAGGCCTGCCATCAGGGCCACCGCGTCTTCGGTCAGGCCCGGCCTCCGGCCGTCGTGGTGTGTCACAGCATGTCCCCCTGCGGCAAGACCCGCCCCGGCTCCGACCGACGGCACGGAGCAGCACGTGCCGGTGTTCGGCACCACATGATCCGAGTCTGACCACCGGACGCACCCGAGACGGCCGCAATGCACCATTGAGTGATCTTCTTCGGAGATCACCTCGTGCGGAGGGCGACACCTGTTACAGCCCTGGCACCTGCTTACGGCTCAGGGCACCCGTTACGGCACAGGTGCCCCGTCCGTGTCGGCGGCTTTCCGTGCCACGTAGACGGTGTTGGTCGCGGTGCCGCCCTGCAGGGGGTTGTCGAAGTCGACGACGTGAGCTTCCGACGTGGCGAAGACACCCGCGAGGACGGCGTTGAACTGTTCGTCCGGCGGATCGTTGGACCAGAGAGCGAAGACGCCGTCGGGGAGGAGACGGTCGGCGAGGGCGCGCATGCCGGCGGGCTCGTAGAGCGCCGCGTGACGTGGATGCAGCACATGGCGTGGCGAATGGTCCACGTCCAGCAGGACGGCGTGGAAGCGCCGTCCCGGCTCCTGGGGGTCCAGACCGTCGGCGCCCTGGACCAGCGCGAAGAAGTCGCCCTGGACCAGGCGGCAGCGGGGGTCCGATGCCAGGGAGGCGCCCAGCGGGACCAGGTGGCGCTGGTGCCACTCGATGACCTCGGCGAGTGCGTCGATGACGACCAGGGAGCGGAGCCGTGGGTCGTCCAGGGCTGCCTGGGCGGTGTAACCGAGGCCGAGGCCGCCCACCGCGACATCGAGAGGGGTGTCGGGGAGGTCCGCCAGGCCGAGCCGGGTCAGGGCGATCTCGCCCGCGGTGAAGAGGCTGGACATCAGGAACTCGTCGCCGAGCTTCACCTCGTACACGTCGTCGCCGGATGCCGGGTCCCGTCGGCGCCGAAGGCTGATGTCGCCCATCGGTGTCGGGCGCCAGTCGATCTCCTCGAAACGCGCGCTCATCCGTTCGCCTTTCTGATGCCGACGATGTGTACGTCCGGGGCCCGGCTCTGCGGGCTCAGATCCGTGCGCCTCCCTGCCGTCGGCCATGGCAGGGAGGCGAGCGCCGGTGCGGGACGTGTCAGGCGTCGATGATGACGGGGATGATCAGGGGCCTGCGACGGTAGGTGCGGAACGCCCAGTTCGCCACGGCGCGGGCGATGAGCTGTTCCAGCTGGTGGGCGTCGCCGACGCCCTCGGCGGCCGCGGTGGCCAGCGTCTTCTCGATCACCGGGATGACGGGTTCGAACGTGGCGTCGTCGTGGACGAACCCGCGGGCCAGGAAGTCGGGGGCCTCGGCGAGGCTGCCGGTGTCGGCGTCGACGATCGCCACGACCGTGACCACGCCTTCCTCCGCGAGGGTGAGGCGGTCCTTGAGGGAGGCCTCGGTGGCTCCGCCGACCTCCATACCGTCCACGTAGACGTTGCCCGCGGGCACCTTGCCGGTGATCGACACGCGCCCGTCGACGAGGTCGACGACGACGCCGTCCTCGGCGATGACCACTCGCTCGGGGTCGACACCGGTACGGATGGCCAGATCGGCGTTGGCCCGCAGATGGCGCCACTCGCCGTGCACCGGCATGACGTTGCGCGGCTTGACGATGTTGTAGCAGTAGACGAGTTCACCGGCGCTGGCGTGCCCGGAGACGTGCACCTTGGCATTGCCCTTGTGGACGACATGGGCGCCCCACCGGGTCAGTCCGTTGATCACCCGGTAGATGGCGTTCTCGTTGCCGGGGATCAGGGAACTGGCGAGCAGGACGGTGTCGCCCTTGCCGATGCGGATCACATGGTCGCGGTTGGCCATCCGGGAGAGCGCGGCCATCGGCTCGCCCTGGGATCCGGTGCACACCAGGGTGATCTTGTGGTCGGGGAGCTTCTCCAGCTCCTTCATGCTGACCACGAGACCGCGGGGCACCTTCAGATAGCCCAGGTCGCGGGCGATGCCCATGTTGCGGACCATGGAGCGGCCCACGAAGGCGACCTTGCGGCCGTGCTGGTGGGCGGCGTCCAGGACCTGCTGGATGCGGTGCACATGGCTGGCGAAGCTGGAGACGATCACCCGTCGCGGCGCGGTGCGCAGGACCTGCTCGATCGCGGGGTTCAGCTCGCGCTCGGAGACGGTGAAGCCGGGCACTTCGGCGTTGGTGGAGTCGGTGAGGAACAGGTCGACGCCCTCCTCGCCGAGGCGGGCGAAGGCGCGCAGGTCGGTGATGCGCTCGTCCAGCGGGAACTGGTCCATCTTGAAGTCGCCGGTGTGCAGGACCATCCCGGCACCGGTACGGATCGCGACCGCCAGGGCGTCCGGGATGGAGTGGTTGACCGCAACGAACTCGCAGTTGAAGGGCCCGAGGTCGCGCCGGTCGCCCTCCCGCACCCGCACCGTGCGCGGCCGGATGCCGTGCTCCTTGAGCTTGGCCTCCAGGAACGCCAGGGTCAGTTTCGAGCCGACGACGGGGATGTCGGACCGCTCGCGCAGCAGGTACGGGACACCGCCGATGTGGTCCTCGTGACCGTGGGTGAGTACCACGGCCACGATGTCGTCCAGGCGCTCCCGGATCGAGGTGAAGTCCGGCAGGATCACGTCCACGCCGGGCTGGGTCTCCTCGGGGAACAGCACGCCACAGTCGACGATGAGCAGCTTGCCGGCGTACTCGAAGACGGTCATGTTGCGGCCGATCTCGCCGAGGCCGCCCAGGGCGACGACCCGCAGCCCTCCCTCGGGCAGGGGCGGGGCGGCTTGCAACTCTGGATGCGGATGGCTCATACCGTGACGGTACCGGAGAGTCGGAACGGATGATCCACTGCCTGCGCGGTCTCTCCTTCCCGAGGTCCGCATCCACACCTGCGGGGGTGCCGTGGATCACCCGGGCCACGCGGGCAGGGGCGACGGCCGTTCTCGTCGGCCGCGGCGTGTCGGCGGTGTGAAGGACGTGCGGGCGTGTCATCCGGGCGCCGACGAGGTCGCAGTGGGTCGCTTGTTGATCCACTTCCTCAGCGGGTAGGCGGTTCGGCATGGCTGAAGTGGTGGAGGCTGGACTGTGGGGGTTGGTGGCGGGCTCGGCGCTCCTGCTCGGTGCCGCTCTGGGGTACGGGCTGCGGGTGCCGCAGAAGGTCATCGCGACCGTGATGGCGTTCGGGGCCGGGGTGCTGATCTCCGCGGTGTCCTTCGAGCTGGTGGGGAAGGCGTACGAGCAGGCGGGGCTTGCTCCCGCGGTCGTCGGCACCCTCATCGGCGCCGTGGCCTACACCGGGGGCAACGTGTGGTTGGCCCGCCGGGGTGCGCGCCACCGCAAGCGTTCCGGTCACGAGCAGGCGAGGGCGCAACCCTCTGAGGGCGAGCAGGGCGGGTCCGGGACGGCGCTCGCGCTCGGCGCCCTGCTCGACGGGGTTCCGGAGTCCGCCGTCATCGGCGTGAGTCTGCTCAACGGCGGCGCGGTCAGTCTGGTGACGGTGGCCGCCGTGTTCATCAGCAACGTCCCCGAGGGCCTGTCCAGTTCGGCGGGGATGAAGAAGGCCGGTCGCACCAAGGGATACGTCTTCGGTACCTGGGCGGCCATCGCCGCGGCCTCCACGGTGTCGGCCGTCCTCGGTTACACGGTGGTCGGCTCCTTCTCCCCCGCCGTGATCGCCGCCGTGACCGCGGTCGCGGCCGGAGCGATCCTCGCCATGATCGCCGACACCATGATCCCCGAGGCCTTCGACGACGCCCACCTGGCGATCGGGCTGATCACCGTCAGCGGGTTCCTCGTCTCGTTCGCCCTGTCCCACGCCTGATCGCCGGGGTCGGCGTCGGATTCCGGGACGCGGTCACCGACGGCGGTGCGCTGTGACGATCCAGGCACGCGAGTCGAAGTACACGCCCCCGTCGGTGGTGTGGGCGTCGAGGGTGGTGCGCAGCCGCGCGCGTACCTGCTCGGCGGCCGCGGTGTCGAGGGTGGCGAGCAGTTCCCTGACCTCCCAGAGGCGGAGCACGGCGTCGAAGGCGGTGGCGCTGTCCGGGCCGTAGTAGACGGGCTCGTGCACGTCGGTGAAGGTGACGTCCGCGAAGCCGGCAGCCGTCAGGACGCCCTCCGTGACGACCGGGTCGGCGAGTGAGAACGCGTCCGGGCCGTGGGGTGCGGCCGATGCGGCGGTGAGGGTGCGGCGGATCGCGGTGGCCCACTCGTTGCGGTCGCGTTCCTGCCAGACCAGCATCACCAGGCGCCCCGCGGGCCGCAGCGCGCGCCCGACGTTGGTGAAGGCGGCGACGGGGTCGGCGAAGAACATCGTTCCGAACCTGCTGATACAGAGGTCGAAACGCTCAGGCGGAAAGGCGTGGACCTGGGCGTCCGCCTGCTGGAAGGTGATGTTGGTCAGTCCCTGGTCGTCGCTGAGCCGGCGGGCCCGTTCGAGCATGGGTTCGGAAAGGTCGAGGCCTACCGCGCTTCCGTCGGCGGCGGCGCGGGCGGCCTCGCGGGTGGACTGGCCCGTGCCGCAGCCGATGTCGAGGACACGGTCGCGTGAGCCGACGCGGGCAGCGGTGCGGAAGAGATCGTTGTGCAGACGCAGTTCCGCGTCGTAGTCGAACAGGTCGGACATCACCGTCACCGGATCCTTTCGTTGTCGAATGCGACGGGGCCGTCGCGGAGTACGCCTCGCACCTGGTCCACGGACACTGTCTCCGGTGCGAACTCCGCCAGCCACCACGTGGCGCCCGCCTCGGCGTAGGGCGCCGGGTCACTGCCGGGTGGGAGGGGAACGGCGATGTCGTACGGGGTCGTCCTTGACCCACGGAGACCGGTGAGGGTGGTGACGATGTCGGCGAGCTGGTCCGGGTGTTCGAGATTGACCGGGACCAACCCGTCGTGCCGGGCGGCACGGCGCAGGGGTCTGACGTTGCCGGGAAGTCCCGCGGCCCACACCGGCACGCCGGGGCGCTGAACCGGACGGGGAAGGAAGGTGACGTCGTCGACGGTGTAGTGGCTGCCGTGATGGTGCACCGGCCTACCGGACCACGCGGCGGTGAGGATCTCCAGTGACTCGTCGAGCATCCGGCCCCGCCGTCGGTCGTCGAGTTCCTCGCCCGTCGCGCTCAGTTCGCCGGCGAAGCGATCGCTGCCGAGACCGACGCCGAGCGTGAGGCGGCCGCCGCTCAGCCGGTCCAGCGTGGCGGTCTCCCGGGCGACCTTGGTCGGCCGACGCCGGGCAAGGGCTGTGACCATGGGGCCGAACCGGAGGCGTTCGGTGGCGGTGGCGATCGCGGCCAGCGTGATCCACGGGTCGGCCACCTGCCGGACCGGCGCCCGCCAGCGCAGGTGGTCCCATACGAAGACGCCGTGCCAGCCGGTCTCCTCCGCCTCGGCGGCCAGACGTGCGACCGCCGCGGGGTCGCAGAGCTCGTCGAAGAGCGGCAGCCAGAGTGCCGATCGCAAGGGGGTCATCGCCGGCCGCCGGTGTGCTGGAGCAGGGCGGGGACGAACACGTCCCAGAGCGCTTTCGGCAGGTCGTGCCCGGCGCCTTCCAGGGTCAGCAGTGTCGCGCCGGGGATCGCGTCGCGCAGCGCGTGCCCGTGCGGGAGCGGGCAGACCGGGTCGTGGTCACCGTGCACCACCAGGGTCGGCGCCTTGACGGAGGCGAAATCGCGGGACGACCCGTCGAAGCTCATCGCGTAGTGGTTGACGAGGGTGGACGCGATGTCGCGGGTGCGGGCCACGTCCCTCTCGACGAGCGCGCGCGTGGCCCTCTCGTCGAAGTAGGGCGAGCCGCCCGAGCACGCCTTCGCCGAGGCGACGACGAAGTCCACCACCGCGCCAGCATCGGCGGGGTCCGGGTCGGCGGGAATACCGCTGGTGACCTCGTCCGAGGACGGCGGGAGTCCGTTCTCCCCGGTGGAGGTGGAGACGAACGTCAGTGACTCCACCCGGTCGGAGTGGTCCACGCCCATGATCAGCCCGATGCCGCCGGACATGGACCGGCAGACGATGTGTGCGCGGTCGATCTCCAGGGCGTCCAGGATGCCGAGGGCGTCCCCGGCCAGGTCGGTGTACGTGTAACCCGGCCGCCCCGGCGGGTAACCGGTGGACCTGCCGGTGTCCCGGTTGTCGTAGCGGATCACGAACCGGCCGTCGCGGGCGATCCGTTCGCACAGCTCTGTCTCCCACCACAGCATCGAGGCGGTCGCGCCGTCGATGAGCAGGATCACCGGGTTCGCGGGGTTTCCGAAGGTCTCGATGCACAGCTCGACGTCGTTGATCTCGACGAGCTTCTCTCCGTGCGAAAGGGGTTCGGTCATGAACGTCACGCTAGACCCGGCGGTCGATCGGCAAAAGCGATAGTTTCCGATCACTTCGATCGCCATCAGCGATGGCCTTGGTTATGGTGGTCTCATGTCCGATGTTGAACTGCGGCATCTCGCCGCGATGGCCGCGGTGGCCGACGAGGGCTCGTTCGGGCGGGCGGCCGCGCGGCTCGGGTACACCCAGTCGACGGTGAGTCAGCAGATCGCCGCTTTGGAGAAGTCGGTCGGCGGTGCCGTGTTCGACCGGCCGGGCGGCCCGAAACCGGTGCGGATCACCCCGCTCGGCGCGGTGGTCCTGGCACACGGACGCGAACTGCTGGCGAAGGCCCAGGCGATGGCGACAGCCGTCGACCGGTTCAAGGCCGGCGACGGCCGGATCGACATCGGCACCTTCCAGAGCGTGTCCAACGTGATCCTGCCGCTGGTCGTCCGCGCGCTTCGGGACGAGCACCCCGGCTGCGACATCAGACTGTTCGAGGAGGAGACCGACAAACCAGAGGTCCACGAACTCGATCTGATGTTCTTCGACGGCCGCGTCGACGGCGATGTCGAACACCGCAAACTGCTCGACGACCCCTACGTGTTGGTGGCCCGCCGCGGCGCCTTCCCCGACGGACCGGTGCGCACGGCCCGTCTTGACGGCGCACCGATGGTGGCGCACCCGCCGATCTGCGACCAGGCCCGGATGGAACAGGCGCTCGCACGCCGTGGCGTGCGGCCGCACATCGTGTGCCGCACGGCGGGGAACGAGACCGTGCTGTCGATGGTGCGCGCCGGCATGGGTTCGGCGATCGTGCCGCAACTCACCGTCCACGGTGCCGACCTCGGCTCCGACGCGTCGCTGTGCGTCCACGAACTCGAACCGGGGCTCCCACCACGCGAGATCTTCCTGCTGTGGCAGGCGCATCGCACGCACTCCCCGCTCGCGGCCCGGGCGATCGAGATCGCGGTGGACATCGCAGGGAAGATCGTCGAGCGCGCCTGACCCGATCGAGTGCGCTGCAGGGCGGAGACGGCCCGGGCCACGACGGGTAGGTCGGCTTCGAGTACGCCCCCGGGCCAGTACGTGGAAGGGCTCGGCCGGCTCGCAGACTACCGAGGGGAACGCCCATGAGGATCGTCATCACCGGTGGATTCGGCTTCCTGGGGAGGCTGGTCGCCGACGCCCTGCTCACGCGGCGGACCCTGTGCGGTGTGCCCGTCGACCGACTGGTACTCGCCGACCGGTTCGTACCCCCGGATGCGCCGGTGGTGGAAGACCCGCTGGTGGACGTCGTCCAGGGTGACCTGAGCGAGCGCCTCGACACGATCTTCGCGCAGCCCGTGCACGTCCTCATCCATCTCGCGTCGGCCGTCTCGGCCGAGTGCGAGACCGACTTCGACCTCGGCATGAGCGCCAACCTGGACACCACCCGTGCGCTGCTCGACGCCGCCCGCTCCCAGTCGCGTGGCGGCGGGCCGACACCCCGGCTGGTGTTCTCCAGCAGCATCGCGGTCTACGGCTCCGACCCGGAACTGCAACTGCCGCCCCTCATCAGCGAGTCCACGCTCCCCACCCCGCAGTCCAGCTACGGGGCGCAGAAGCGCGTCTGCGAGCAGTTGATCGCCGAATTCACGCGCCGGGGCTTCGTCGACGGACGCGTGGCGCGCCTCATGACCGTCTCGGTGCGGTCGGGCAAGCCGAACGCGGCTGCCTCCGGCTTCCTGTCCGGCATCGTCCGCGAGCCCCTCTCCGGACTGCCGGCCGTGTGCCCGGTCGACCCGGGCCTCCAAGTCGCCCTGGCCTCACCGCGGCGCACCGTCGAGGGCATCCTCCGCATCACCGAAGCCGAGCGCGGCAGCGGCCCCGGCAGGCTGGAGGGCACGCTTCCGGTCAACCTGCCGGCGCTGACGGTCACGGTCGCCGAGATGCTGGACACACTGCGCCGGGTGGCCGGCGAGGCCGTCGCCGACCTCGTGGCCGTCGCGCCCGACCCCGTCGTCGAGGCCATCGTCGGCTCGTGGCCCGCGGTTTTCGACGACTCGCGCGCCAGGGCGCTCGGCCTCCGCCCCGACGACAGCTTCGAGTCCGTCCTCAGGGCATACGTCGAGGACCACCCCGCAGCCGTCACAGCCGAGGTGACCGCGCCCTGACGTGCGCCGGATCCGAGTCCCGCCCATGAGGGTATGGCTGGAGGCGCCCCCCACCCGGACCACGGTGACGTGGGGAAGTCCCTGGTGAATCCTGAGTGGAAGCCGGGGCCCGACGCGACGGCGCGGAACCTCTGCAGGAGATTCCGCGCCGCCTTCATCGGGTCATGCGGCAACGTGCCGTGCTACCGGGCTCAGAAGCGGTCCGGGGCACGCTCGGGGAGCGGAGAGCCGGGGAGCACGTCCCGCCTCTGGTCCTTCCGCGCCTCCGCGTTCGACTCGGCCGTCGCTGCGCAGGTCACGTCCTTCGCCGGGAGCTTGCCGGTGAGCAGGTAGCCGGTGACCGTGTCGTCCGTACACGCGTTGCCGTTCGGGTAGACGCCATGGCCCTCGCCGCCGAGGACGGTGACCATTTTCGAGCCCTTCAGGTCGGCGTGCAGCGCCTGACCGCTGGGCAGCGGGGTCTGCGAGTCCCACTCGTTCTGGACGACCAGGGATCCGACCCTGTTGTTCACCTTGGTCGCCGGCTCCACCGATTCGCCCCAGAAAGCACAGGGCTTGATGCTGGAGGTGAAGTCACCGAAGAGCGGGTAACGGCCCTTGTCCTCGATGGCATCCCGCCGGTAACTCTCGGGATCGCGGGACCACGCGGCCGAGTTGTCACCGCACACGACGGCCCAGAAGCTCGCCGTCCCGTTGTCGGACGGCACCTCGACGGCACCTGAGGTTCCGGTCCCCTCGGATCGGGCGAACGCGGCGAGCTTCCTCGTGGAGGCGGGCTTGCCGGCCGCGGCCTTCTTCAGCTCCACCATCCCCTCGGTCGCGTACTCCGGGCTGAAGACCGCCCCGCGCATACCGCTGCGGATGTCGTCACCGGTGGTCGGCTGCCCCTCCACTTCGATGGGCGTGTCGTCGGCCTGCGCGACCAGATCCCAGAAGGTCCGTTCGACCTCCTTCGAGGTGTCACCAAGGGCGTACTTCTCCGAACGGGCGGCGGCCCACGCGGTCCACCGGTCGAACGCGGGCTCGGCGCCCTCGGCCCACCACTGGATCATCCCTCGCCAGGCGCGCGCCGGATCGACTGCGCTGTCCAGCACGAAGCGGTCCGCCCGGCCCGGGAAGAGCTGGGCGTACACGGCACCCAGGTAGGTGCCGTACGAGTAGCCGAGGTACGAGATCTTCTTCTCACCGAGGACGGCCCGGATCAGGTCCATGTCGCGCGCGGTGTTGCGCGTGGTGATGTGCTGAAGCGTCTCGCCTGCCTTCTCCTTGCACTTGTTCGCGATGCCGCTCACCCAGGCGACGTCCTTGGCGAACGTCTCCTCCTTGTAGGGCCGCAGCCAGTTGTCGTCCTCCGGTTCCAGGTCGCAGGTGACCGGGCTGCTCTGTCCCACACCGCGCGGGTCGAAGCCGATGAGGTCGAACTTCCGCTGTGCGGACTCGGGGAGCTTCTCCTGCATCCCCAGCGGCATGTAGAGACCCCGCCCGCCCGGGCCGCCGGGATTGGAGAACAGGACACCGTGCCGCTTGTCGGGAGAGGTGCTCTTGATCCGGGATATGGCCAAGCCGATCTGCTTGCCCTCTGGAACCCGGTAGTCCAGCGGCACCTTGATCACGGCACACTGGAACTCGGCCGGGGAGTCGGCTTCGCACCGCTTCCACCGCGGCTTCTGCTGCACATACCGGTCCAGCGCACCCTTGGCGGTGGACAAGGAGGCAGTTGACGGGGCGACGGCCGGAGCGGCGGTGGCCGTCGAGGCGGGAAGCGCGGGAGTCAGCGTTGCCGCGACACCTACAGCCACCAAGGGCGCGAGACGTCGTCTGCGCACGATATCGATCCTTCCGGTCGTATGTTCGGACAGGAAAGATCTTGCAGGGAGCGGTCAGGCACGCGGATCCCCCACTGGGTCGCACCTCCCGTCAGCCTCGGGGATGACACAACAGCCCTACGTGATACCCGAGTTGTACGGGAGCCCGTCCCCGTCGGGACCCGCACGGGCAAGGTCGCCGAGGAGCCCTCGGCCGGGGCGCCGGGGCGGCCGGCGCCTTCGAGGTGGTCACCTGGACCCACCCGGAAGAGCCGGAAACCCTCCACGCCACCCTCTCGGGCTTCCTGGACGAGCTCAGCTGACACCTTCCGTCAGAGGTCTCGGCCAACCGGGCTTGCGGCTACGCAACCCCGCCCGCCAGCCATTCCGGAAGCCCTTCGAAACATTCGAAGACTTACTCCCGCATTAATTGATCTCTGATGAGCGAGAGATACAGGAACCGCTTCGCAAGCCGGATCAACGTGGGCTCTGGCCAGGCACTTTTACTCGCCCGAAGATTCAATCCTCGACGAATGTTTCGCAATGGATGCCGAAACTCTTGACGCTTGACGGGTGCAGGTCAAAACTGTTCGACCACACACCACCCGTGGATGAGGGAGGAAACCCGCACATGAACCTCACACCTGCACAGCCGAGCCGCAGGCAGACCTGCGCCATGCTGCTGGGTGCCACGACCGCGCTGGCTCTGCCAGGTACGGCCCATGCCGACACGGTCGTCACCACGAACCAGACCGGCACCAACAACGGCTACTACTACTCGTTCTGGACGGACGCGCAGGGCACGGTCTCCATGAACCTGGCCTCCGGCGGCAGCTACAGCACCAGCTGGAGGAACACCGGAAACTTCGTCGCCGGCAAGGGCTGGAGCAACGGCGGACGCAGGGCCGTGACCTACTCGGGCTCCTTCAGCCCGTCCGGCAACGCCTACCTGACCCTCTACGGGTGGACGTCCAACCCCCTCGTGGAGTACTACGTCGTCGACAACTGGGGCACCTACCGCCCCACGGGAACGTACAAGGGCGCTGTCACCAGTGACGGCGGCACGTACGACATCTACCAGACAACGCGCTACAACGCGCCGTCCGTCGAAGGCACGAAGACCTTCAACCAGTACTGGAGTGTCCGGCAGTCGAAGCGGACCGGCGGCACCATCACCACCGGCAACCACTTCGACGCCTGGGCACGGGCCGGAATGCGTCTCGGCAGCTTCAGCTACTACATGATCCTCGCGACCGAGGGATACCGGAGCAGCGGCAACTCCAACATCACGGTGTCGGCATGACCACCGGAGCACGTCTCGCGTCACGCCCCCTGCCGACGGCACTCGCCGCCGTCGCGCTGGTCGCCGCGGGCACCCTCACCGTCAACGCCAACCCGGCGCAAGCCGCCGCCTGCAACGGGTACGTCGGACTCACCTTCGACGACGGCCCGTCCGGCAGCACACCGGCCCTGCTGAGCGCGCTGACCCAGAACGGGCTGCGGGCCACCATGTTCAACCAGGGCCAGTACGCCGCCGCCAACCCCTCCCAGGTGCGGGCCCAGGTCAGTGCCGGCATGTGGGTCGGCAACCACAGTTACACCCATCCGCACCTGCCGCAGCTCAACCAGTCGCAGATCGACTCGGAGATCTCCCGGACCCAGCAGGCGATCGCGGCCGCGGGCGGCGGTACGCCGAAACTGTTCCGGCCGCCGTACGGCGAGACCAACTCGACGGTGAAGGCCGTCGAGGCCAGGTACGGTCTGACCGAGATCCTCTGGAACGTGGACTCGCAGGACTGGAACGGCGTCGGCACGGATGCCATCGTGCAGGCCGCCGGACGACTCGGCAACGGCCAGGTCATCCTCATGCACGACTGGTCCGCCAACGCGCGTGCGGCGATCCCACGTATCGCACAGGGGCTGGCATCCCGCGGTCTGTGCGCCGGCAGGATCTCCCCGCAGACCGGCCGCGCGATTGCCCCCTGACACAGGGACCGGCGTCACCTGCACCGCCTCGGCAGACCTCACAGCCGCACGGGGTGGCCGTCAGGCGGCAGGTGGCGGCGGCCCGGTGCGGGGACGATGGGCCCTGACGTCGACCGGGCGTCCATCGGGATCGCGAACTGTCATCGTCCACTGCGTGGGCAGCGTCTCGATCTCTCCGGCCGGCCATCCGGCATCGAGGATCTGTTCACGGAGCTCGCAGAGCTGCGCATGCGTTCCCACACGCAGCCCCCAGCCCGCCTTGCCGAGGGGGTCGAGTTCAGTGGTGGGGGCAGCGGCCGTTTCGACGATCATCAGATGGTCGTTCCCGCCCACGTCGATGACCGCGATCCGAGGATCGGTCACGGTCGCAGCGCGCTCGAATGCGAGCACCGCTCCCAGCAGCTCCGTGTAGTACGGCAGGAGTCGGTCGAGGTGGGTCGTGGACAGGGTCAGATGGTTGATTCCGAAGAGATCAGGCATGGTCCGCCCACTGTAGGACAATCACGGGACGGCCCCTGGCGCGCGGGGAGTTGTGGTCGCCGCACCGACATGGAAAAGCGAGTTGGGAAGTCAGTCTGTCTGTCTCAACCTGTCTCAACCGCAAAACGCCGTGGACGGCTCGGCCAGAGCCGAGCCGTCCACATGTGCCCGATGCGATGGATACCTGCTTGCTCCAGCGCGGAAATTCCCTGTACACGCCACATCGCGGATATCCCGGGAGAGATTTCCCGCTCGGGCATCCGCCGCGACGGATGTCACTCGTCGATCAGCTTCCGACGTACCAGGTGAAACCGCCGTTGGAAGCGGCGACGGTGATCAGAACGGCGAAGATGATCAGGTCCACAACTCCGAGGATGACGCCGGCTTTCGCCATGCCGCCGCCTCCCTTGACCCCTGCCTGTCGCATGCCCACGGCACCCAGAACAATGGCCAGAGGGCCGAGAATCACATTGAAGAGGAAGACTCCGATGATTCCGCAGACAAGGCTGGCGACCGCCAGACCGTTGGTGCGTGATCCGGAAGTGGCAGAAGAGCCGCCGTAACTCGTCATCACATTCCCCTACTGTAGGCGTATCTGCTGACGGCGCTCCGCTTGTCGGAGCGCTTCGCGCCCTGTGCTTTCCGGTCATCCGGGTGCCCCCGGACATCGGCTCTACTCCACCTTCGAATTACGAGCCGGGCACACCTGGTGACATCAATCGGGTCACTGGGACTGACGCCCCTGGCGCAGCTGTCGGCTCGTTCCATGTCGCACGCCACGGGTCCGGACGTGCTGGGCCGGCAGTCCGCGATCACCTCGGCCAGGGTCCGGACCCAGGTCGGCGAACCGGCGGCGATCGGGGTCATGTCATGCCATCACGCCACCGGTGGACGGTGGATGGCATGACCCTGTTCGGAGGACCACAGGGCGGCACACGTGACTCGTTTCGGATCATGCCCGTTGCTCTCTGGTGGTAGCCCGATTCGCCGTGTAGCGTCACTGCCAGATGTCGTGGTTCGCAGTACCTGCCCGCGCTCCGGTGCGGGCATTTTGCTGTGCAGTGCAGGACCAGGGCGATCACCTCCGGGCCCGCGCGGTGTGGGTCCGTATTCGACTGGGAAGGCACCAGCATGGCCAGGGGAACTGTCAAGTGGTTCAACGCCGAGAAGGGCTTCGGCTTCATCGAGCAGGAGGGTGGCGGACCGGACGTCTTCGCCCACTACTCGAACATCAACGCCTCCGGCTTCCGTGAGCTCCAGGAGGGCCAGGTCGTGAACTTCGACGTCACGCAGGGCCAGAAGGGCCCGCAGGCGGAGAACATCACGCCCGCCTGACGTCACGGTCAGCCGTTGCCGGGCCCCGGAACATGTGTTCCGGGGCCCGGCGCGTGCCGGGACTCCCGACCACGCCGAGGCGGAGTTCACCGTCACGCCCGGCGCGGCCGTCCCGTGAAACACACTCCTGCCACACCGAGCGCGCGCGGCGCTCGACAGCGACGAACAAGAGCATGTGCGAACCTGCCGCCCTGTCCCACGGCCGAGCAAGGTCCGCGCCCACCGCCGCCGTGCGGCGACGGTCTCGTCGGTCGGAACACGGGCAACTTGCGGCACCGATGCGCATGTGCGCTTTCCATGTACATCTCGTGACCTCAACAGGGAAATGGGCACACAGAACCCTCACCGGTACTTTTCGGCCCCATCTGACGAGCACGTGTCAAAGGACTCCTCGCGTCGCTAGCGTCGAACCCGTCCGCCAGAGACGTACGTCTTCATCTCCCGTCACGCAGGCGCCGCCTGACGGGAAGCCAGATGAAACACGGGGAGAATCAGTGATCATCCATACAGGGGCGCGACGGGCCGCGATCGCGGCGACCGTCACGGGATTGACCGCCACACTGCTCACCATCAGTCCGGCGCAGGCCGCGCCGACCGCCGAGGAATCCACCCTTCTCGAAGCCGCACAGACCTATCTCACGGGCGAGAACGCCGTGACGGTGGACGGTGCGGCCGCCACGATCCGCAAGGCCGAGACCATCAGGGTCGCGGAAACCTTCACGGCCGTACGGGACGACCGCATGGAGGCCCGTGAGCAGCTCAAGGGCATCAACAAGCTTGCGGGCGTGCACTATTCGGCCGTCAAGACCGAGCTCACTCCGGTCGGCGAGGCCCGCACCAGGGGCAACACCGCGCAGCTCGCCGTACAGGAGCACACGGAGTACACCTTCGCCGACACCAAGGACGCCCCGTACAGCTACACCGTGCGGCACAAGCTGTCCTACGTACGTTCCGGCGACACCTGGGCACTCGCGAAGATCGACACCCAGGACGGGCCCGCGAACCTCGCGACGCCCGAGAAGCTGGAGCCGGCCGAGCTGGCCGCCGCCGAGAAGGCCGCGAGGGAACTGCGCGCCGCGGACGGTTCGAAGAAGGTCACCGATCCGGCCCTCAAGAAGCGCACCACCCGTGACGGGAACAGCACCCTGGCCGCGTACGACTACCAGGCGATGGTGGCCTTCGCCACGAAGTACGCCGAGCCCGAGCCGGAGGACAACGTCCCCTACGAGCGCGACGAGAACGACTGCACCAACTTCATCTCACAGGCCCTCAGCGCCGGTGGCTGGGAGCGGGTGCTCGGCTGGTACCGGAGCGACTCGGCGTGGTGGTACACGGGCAACTGGTGGCTCGAGCACAGCTACACCTGGGGTGGCGCGCCCAACTGGCAGCGGTTCGCGCGCGACGAGTCGGAGCGCGTGTACGAGTTGGACGGTCCGGCGAGTCTCGCGATCGCGGACGTCGTGCAGTTCGAGATCTTCGGATACAGCGACCCGGGGCAGCCGGGCCACACCATGATGGTCACCGACTTCACGTCGGACCTTCTGCCGAAGATGAGCTACCACACGACGGACACACTCAACCGGCCGCTCAGCGAGATCATCGCCGAGCACAGCACCGGTGAGAAGTTCTGGTACTTCCGTACCTGATCCGACCGCGTCCAAAAAGTGACTCGGCGCCTCGCGTCGCGGTGCGGGGGATCATCTCCCCCGCACCGCGGCGCGCAGGCGTTGCGAGGTGACCGACCCCTGGCTTCCGTCCGCGCACTCCAGTCGTACGCGGCCTTCGGGGTCGAGTGGGAGTGCCTGCTCGGGGGCGAAGTGGAACAGCGCCCCGCCACCGCTGTCGGGACGTTCGGCGTTCTGCAGCAGGAGCAGATGGCGCCCGGGCTCCGGGAGCTGGACCTCGGCCGTCGGATACCAGACGGTGAGGTCGCCGGCCGGCGGGGTCCCGGAGCCGGCGAGGAGCTCACCTTCGGTGGCGAAACGGAAGGCAGAGCTTTGGGTCACTCCGTCGTCGACGTGGATCCGGCCTGCGCGGACCGTCCCGAACACGGGCCGATAGCCCTCGCCCTGCCGCTTCCTGATCTTCTGCGCGGCCTCCCGCACACACTCCGCCGAAGCCGCCGGCTGCGGATCACCCCTCTCGGGCCCCTCGTTGAGACCGTTCATCGCCAGGACCCCCGTGAGCACCACTCCCGCCACCAGCAGCCCGCCCGCGCCGACGGCGAGCCGTCGCCTCCGCAGGGAACGCCGGGCCCGGGCGGTGAACTGCTCGTCCGGTGCACGCTGCGGGCCCTCCGGTTCGGCGGCCATGGCGAGCAGACCACGTACCCGATCCTCGTCAGTCACGGTGACGCCCCCTCTCCGGTGCAAGGACTCCTTCGGCCCGCAGCGCCGAAAGCGCGCGGGCGGCACGGCTCTTGACCGTGCCGGGTGAACAGCCGAGCACGTCGGCGATCTCCTGTTCGGTGAGCTGGTGGTAGTAGCGCAGGACCAGCACGGCACGCTGGGCGGGCGGGATGGCGCACAGCAGTCCGCGGACCGCCACAGCGGTCGCGACCTGTTCCTCATGCCCGTCCGTCCCGGTCTCGGGGAGGTGCGCCGCGGGTACCTCGCCATGCCAGCGCCTGCGCCGGTCCTTGACCAGGAGCCGCACCATGGTGGTGCGGGTGTAGGCCTCGGCGGCCTCCTCCGCGCCGATCCGGTGCCAGGCGCGGTACGTACGCAGCAGCGCCTCCTGCGCCAGGTCCTCGGCCCGTGGACCGCCGGTCAGCAGTCGGGCCGTACGCAGCAGCGATCCGTAGCGCGCGGTCATGAAGGCCGTGAACGCCTCGTCCCTGCGCATGCCCTCGTCCCTCCGTCGCCTCTTCGGCCTTCCACCCTTTCAGAGGACCTGGAGGGCGACGGGGGTTCCCTGCCCGGCCGAGTCCGCTCGCCGGTGAGGCCACGGAGCTGATCGGACCGCTGCGGGTGCCCGCCTTGGACGGCGACCTGCGGCGCTCACGCAGCGCTTCCGGGACGGACACCCCGGAAGGCAGCCCTCCCCCTGTCGAGCGCTCCGCGACGGCTTCCACGATCTGTCCGGTATTCAGCTCGACATGGCCCCGTTCGCACCGGGCTGGGGCCGATATGCGCCCTGAGGACCTCTTGGGTGGCCCGCTGACAGGGCTCCGCGCCCGAACCGGGCGGCGCTCAGCACTCCCTCGGGGTTCCGTTCGTGAAGATGCCGTTACTGGAAATGCCCAGGCTCAGGCCGACCGCGTGCGGCGAGAATGACGCCCTGCAGAAAAATCTGACAGTGTCAGATAAATCTCCTTCTGCCAAAAGCCCGACTGCCTCACTAGCGTCGTTCTCGGCGGCGAAGAGCGCGACACCGCGCCCCCTCTGACGGGGCGAAGGGCTCTGCGACGCATTGCGCCGGCTTCCGCCAGGCCCACTCCGTTGCCTTTCCCAGAAGGACCTGAAGGAGATCACCCCGTGTTCGAACGTATGGCCGACTTGGCGATTCGCCGGTCCCGGCTCGTCCTGATCGTCGCCGCCCTGGCCGTGGCCCTCATGGGCGTGGTGGGCGCGGGCGCCTTCGGCAAACTGAAGGGAGGAGGCTTCGACGACCCGGCTTCCCCGTCCACCCGGGCAGCGGCGGTCATCGACGAGAAGTTCGGCGGCGAGACCAATCTCGTCCTGCTGGTCAGCGCCCCCGACGGCCGCATCGACACCCCCGCCGCCAAGGAGCGCGGCCAAGACCTGGTCGCCGACCTCAAGAAGGACAAGCGGCTCAGCAACATCGTCTCCTACTGGGAGACGAACAGCCCCGACCTGCGTTCCGAGGACGGCCGCGAGGCCCTGGTGCTCGCCCACGTGAGAGGCGACACCACGGAGGAGCGGAAGAACTCCATCGAGATCATCGACGAGTACAGCGGCACCTACAAGAACGCCCTCACCGTCGAGTTCGGCGGTGGCGCCGCCGTAGGCGCCGACCTGTCGAACCAGGTGGTCGAGGACCTGATCCTCGCCGAAGCGATAGCCATTCCGCTGACCCTGATACTGCTCATGATCGTCTTCGGCAGCGTGGTCGCTGCCCTGCTGCCGCTGATCATCGCGGTCATCGCCATCATCGGCTCGTTCGCCCAGCTCTTCCTGTTCGGCAGCATCACCGATGTGGCGGACACCGCGACCAACCTCACTACCGCCCTGGGCCTCGGACTGGCCATCGACTACGCCCTTCTGATGGTCAGCCGCTTCCGGGAGCAGCTCTCGGCCGGGGCGAGCGTGGACGACGCCGTCCGGCGAACGGTGCACACCGCGGGCCGCACCGTCGCCTTCTCCGCCGCGACCGTCGCGGCAGCCCTGGCGGCGCTGTTGGTGTTCCCGCACTACTTCCTGCGCTCGATGGGCTTCACCGGAGTCGGTGTGGTCGCCATCGCGGCCCTCAGCACCCTGTTCGTGATGCCGGCCCTGCTGAAGGTTCTGGGGCACCGGGTCAACAGCGGGCGGCTGCCGTGGGCGAAGTCGCAGCGCTCCGACACCCGCACACCTCTGTGGGGACGGCTGGCGCGCACCGTCATGCGGCGGCCCGTACTGACGGCGCTGCCCGTCGTCGCCGTGCTGCTGTTCGCGGCGAGCCCGCTGCTCAACATCTCCTTCGGCACGCCGGACGAACGCGTGTTGCCCGAGGACGCCGGGAGCCGCCAGGTCTCGCAGGTGCTGCGAGAGGATTTCGGCGGCAGTGAGGACTCGGCCCTCCAGATCGTCATCGGACAGTCCGTGGACAAGGCCCCACTGGCGTCGTACGCGGGCCAACTGGCCGCGCTCAAGGGTGTCGAGCGGGTCGAGACCAGCGCGGGCGTCCACACCCCGGGACAGTCCGCGGCGGCAGGCCCGGCCAACCCCGCTCTCGGCCGGCCCGACGCACAGCGGATCAGCGTGGTGAGCAGCCTGACACCGAAGTCGGAAGCCGCCGAAACCCTGGTCAAGCAGGTGCGCTCGGTCACCCCGCCCCCTGGGGCCAACCCCCTGGTGGGCGGAAACGACGCCGTACTCGTCGACGCCAAGGAATCCATCGCCGACAAGCTCCCCCTGGCCGGGTCCCTGATCGTCCTCACCACCTTCCTGCTGCTCTTCCTGTTCACCGGCAGCATCGTGCAGCCGCTGCGCGCGCTGATCCTCAACCTGATCAGCCTGGCAGCCACCCTCGGCGTCATGACCTGGATCTTCGACGACGGCCATCTCTCCTCCTTCCTCGGCTTCACCCCGCAGCCGATGGAGATGACGATGGCCGTGCTGATGTTCTGCATCGCCTTCGGCCTCTCGATGGACTACGAGGTCTTCGTCACCAGCCGGATCAAGGAACTCCACGACCAGGGAGCGGACAACGAGACCGCCGTGGTCGACGGCCTCGGCCACACCGGGCGCATCGTCAGCGCGGCCGCCGTGCTGCTCGCGGTGAGCTTCTTCGCCTTCGGCACCGCCAAGCTCAGCTTCATGCAGATGTTCGGCCTCGGCAGCGGACTGGCCATCCTCATCGACGCCATCGCCGTACGCGGCGTCCTCGTCCCCGCCGCAATGCGCCTCCTCGGGCAGAAGGCCTGGTACGCACCCGGCTTCCTGCGCCGGTTCCACGGACGCTACGGCCTCAGTGAAGGCGGCCCCGGACCGGTGTCCGTACCCGGGCCTGCAGCGGATCCGACACAGGTGAAGGACTCCACCAGGGTCTGACCCCGCGTCCGCGCCCCCGATACCTGAATACCTGTGCCGGTGCAGCCAGAGGAAGAGGCTGCACCGGCACAGGTCATGCCCGCCCCGGGGCCCGGTCGCGGGCTGGCGGTGGGCCCCGTGATCATCCGAGGCGCGGTCGGCGCTGGAGGCCGGTGCCGCGGGAATGCGTCCGGTGGAAGGTCTGCAAAAACTGTGGGCTCATGTGCGTGTAATGATCCTGCCGGGGTACTCCACCAGATTCGCGTCCAGACCAAGGAGAACCATGGACAGTAATGCCGCTTCCGGCACGGGAGACAGACCCATGCCCGGGCAGCAGGCGCTGTCCTCGGTCTCACCGGAAAAGACTCTGGAAGCCCTGGCGGCGTCCGCCATCGTCGTGGACGGCGACGGCCGCATCGTCGCGGCCAACAGCGCGGCCCAGATCCAGCTCGGCAGAAAGGCCGCGGAGCTGATCGGTCATGACCCCCACGACCTGCTGCACCGGGACAGCCACGGGCACTCGCTGCCCCGCACCCGTTGCCGGATGAGGAAGGCGCTCCTCACCAAGGACACCCGGCACGGCAGCGACGAATGGTTCGTCCGCGGGGACGACACCCTCGTCCAGCTGTCCTGGCTGATCACTCCCTACACAACGGACGCAGGCTTCACGGGTGCGCTCGCGCTGCTGTACGAGCAGGAGTCGCAGCAGAGCGACGACGGACACTCCGCGCCGCTGACGGAACTCGATCGCCTGGCCCTGCTGGCGGAGACCACCACGCAGCTCACGTCCACCCTGGACGTGGACGAGGCACTGCACCGGCTGGCGGCCCTGACCGTGCCACGGCTGGCGGACTGGGCGGTGTTCGACCTCCTCACCGAACGCGACGAAGTACGACGAGTACTGGTGATGGAGCACAAGGACGGCATCCTGGTCGAGCGGGAGGATCTGCAAGGCCCCATGCCCCCCGTGCCGGCGGAGTCGCCGATGCCCCTGTCACGGGCTCTGCGTGGCGCCGCCTCCTCCCTCGCCGGCCCCGCCACCTACCAGGGCCCGCCCGACTCGGGCATCGCAGTGGAGCAGCAGCGACTGTTCACCGCGACGGGCATGCACTCCGCCGCCATCGCACCCATTCGAGGCCTGCGCGACGTGCTCGGCGCCCTGACCCTGGGCCGAGGACGGCGTCACGACGCCTTCACGCCTGCCGACCTGCCGCTGCTGGAGGACCTCACCCGCCGGACGGGCCTGGCGCTGGACAACGCCCGCCTGTACCAGCGCCAGCGCAAGGTCGCCGAGACCATGCAACGCCATCTGCTGCCGCAGCTCCCCTCCTTGCCGGGACTGGAGATGACCGCGCGGTACGTGCCCGCGCCGGACGCGTCGTCCGTGGGCGGTGACTGGTACGACGCCTTCGCTCTGGCCACGCATGCCCACGCCCTGGCCATCGGCGATGTCGTCGGACACGATCTCGATGCCGCGGCGGGTATGGCGCAGCTCCGCAACATGCTGCGTGCCTTCGCCTGGTCCCATCCGCAGGCCGCCCCCAGCGACGTCGTCACCCGGCTGGACGAGGCCGTGATGCACATAGCCGAAGTCCCCATGGCAACCATGATCCTCGCCAGGCTCACACTGGGCGAGGACAGCCTGTGGCGCCTGCGCTGGACGAACGCCGGTCACCCGCCGCCCCTGCTCGTCAGCCACGACGGTCAGGCGCAGTACCTCGACGGAGCTCACGGCATCCTGCTCGGGACCGGACTCGACAGAGCCCGCCCCGATGCCGTCGTCGTCCTGCCGCCCCGGGCGACGCTCCTGCTCTACACGGACGGGCTGGTGGAATCACCGCACCACTCCATCGACCACGGGCTGGACCGGCTGCGCCGCAACGCGGCCTCCCTCGCCCACCGCCCTCTGGACTCCCTCTGTGACTCCCTGCTGGAACAGGTCCGCCCCAGCGACAACGACGACGACGTGGCCTTGATCGCCCTGCGTACACCCCCTGCCACGCAGGAGCAACAGCATGGGCCGCCCCACGCCGGTGTCACGGGCACGGAGGCCTGAGGGCTTTCCCGATCGAACCAGCCAGGAGAAAGCGGCTTCTTCGCGCCTGGATACTCACCGGTGCCATGTCGTACCCGTGTGCGACCATCCCCTCAACGACCAATGATCCAGAGGGGATTGCATGTTGGACGACAACTCCTGTCCGCCTGCGAGACGCAGGCGGACGGCCGCGGTGCCGGCCGTGTTCGCCGCTCTCGCCGCCTTGTTCGCCTCACTGTTGACCCTGACCGGGGTGAGCCCCGCAGTCGCCGCCGACGAGGAGTGCGCGCCGCTCGCACTCGCGCCCTTCGGCGATCCGGGCGAAGCCGTCGGCAAGGCGCGCGTCGCGCCCGAGTCGAGCGTCTGCTATTCCGTCACCGTCGAGACGCCGGGTCTGTATCTGGCCCCGGCCCTGGACGGTGGCGGCAACGCGGTGACCAGGAAGCTCCTGGCCTCCGACGGCAGCGAGGTGGACTGCTACGGCGATGCGTACTCCACGCACGGCATGTGCGCGGTGCCGGCGGCCGGCACCTACACCCTGAAGGTGTTCAACAGCGGCTGGGAGGACAAGGACACGTCGGTCACCGTGGTGCCGCTCGGCTCGTCCCGAGGGTGCGCGGACACCAGCGGCACGAACTGGGACCAGCCCGAGGTCAGTCGTTCGGCCGTGAGCCCGGTCCAGGTCGACTGCCAGCCCTTCGAGGGCGAGCGCGGCGACCGGGTCCGGCTCACCCACGGCTCCAAGGCGTACGGCGACTCCCTCGCGTGGATCACCGATGCGACCGGCGCCCGGATCTGTGAGCGGTTCCCCGACGACGACGAGGACAGCTGCGTCCTGCCGGGCGACGGCCCCTACCGGGTGATCTCCACCGTCTCGCGCGCGGAGAACGGCTTCCCCGCCGAGTTCGCGGTGAAGGTGCGCCGTCTCAGCGACCCGCAGGGTTGCACCGCCGCCCCGGCCCGCCCCTACGGCCCGCTGGAGCAGCAGGACCTCGTCACCAACCCGTGCTTCACCTTCACCGCCGGCTCGGCAGGTCCGTACACCGTGCACTCCGTCAGCGAGAACCGCGAGGTCGGGGTGGCCCGGGTGTACGACGAGGCCGGACTGAGCGTGTGCCGGTACGGGGCCGACCCGTGCCGGATAAAGGCGCCGGGCACCTACACGGCCGTCATCGACGGCACCTACCCCTTCCGTGGCACCCGCGCCGGTCTGGTCGTCCTCGACCGTGCCTCCGACGCCGGATGTGTGGCGACCCGAACCGGCTTGCACGAGGGCGAGTTGCGTACGGTCGGACAGTACGACTGCCTGACGCTGGACGCGCCGCAGGGCGCCAGGATCGCCGCGCTCACCCCGCTCTCCACCTCCGGCGTGGACACCGACGTGGAGGTCCTCGACCGGGACGGCACACCCCAGTGCAGTTCGACCGAACTGTCAGGCGGCAACTGCGCGTTGAGCGGTACGGCTCCCTACCGCACGCTGGTACACGCCGAGGACGGCGGAGAGGACGCCACCGGACCGTACTCCGTCGCCCTGCACCGCACCGACGCCTTGAGCGACTGCCCCGTCCTGCCCGCGGGCAGCTTCACGGCCGAGGGCGCCAAGGCCACCTTGACCACCGGTGACGGCCTCTTCTCGCACTGCCTCAGTGTTCCGGCCGACGCCCACACCGCCAACGAGGTCTTCCAGCTGACCGCCACGTCCGGCAGTGCGGCCGCGAAGTTCTCGGTGCTGGACACCTCCGGGAAGAAGGTCTGCGAGCGGGCTGCCAGCACCGACGGCTGGACGCTCTGCCCGCTGACCCCCGGCAAGGCCCACACCGTGCTCGTCACCGGAAGCGACCAGGCCGCCACATACACACTGGCCCGGCGTGACGTCACCTCGACCGCCTCCTCGGCAGGCTGTGCGAAGGCCCCCGTCGCGAACGTCGGGGGCCCGTCCCTCCCCGGTGCGTACGGTGATCCCGGCACCCTGAACTGTCATCAGGTCACCACCGACGCGGACACGGACGTCGTCCACCTCGACGTACGGGACAAGCTGGGCACCGCCAACATCGTGGTCTTCGGCGACGACGGCACCGCCGAGTGCTCCTTCCGCAACCGCTCCTGCGCGGCCACCGGATCCACCACGCACCAGGTCCTCGTGCAGACTCCCGCCACGCTGAAGGCCGCGCCCGAGTACCGCCTGGACGCCCTGCGCATCGCCACCGCGGACGGTCCTGCGCCGGAGTGCACCAAGGTCCCGTCCGTGTCGTACGGCTACGGGCCCGTCACCGGCACACTCGACGAGTCGCACACCGCGGTGTGCGCGGTCCTGCCGACCGCCGGTTTCGACCGTTTCGACGCGGAGATCACGGACACCTCCGGAGCCGTCACGACAGCGGTTCCCGCCCTCTACAACGGCGCGTGGAGCAACGGCTGTACAACGTCATCCTCCAGCAGCCGCTGTTCGGTGGGCGGTTCGTCCTCGGCGGCCAGTCCCAGCGTGTTCGTGCTCGGACTGCCGGAGAAGGCGTCCAGCACCGCATACAGCGCCAAGCTGGCCTGCGTCTCGACGCTGTGCGGCACGGACAAGGTGAGCGTCACCGCGGTCGGTCCGGACACCGGGGCCACCGACAGCAACGTCACGCTCATGGTGACCGGCACCGCCCTGCCCGCGAACGCCACCGTACGGCTGAGCAGGAGCGGCAAGACCCTGACCGCCACGACACAGTCGGTCTCCGCGGACAACCGGACCCTGACGGCGGCCCTCGACCTGACCGGCGCGGACACCGGTACCTGGAACGTCAGCGTTCTCACCACCTGCTGCGCGTACACCAGCGGCACCTTCACCGTGACGCCTCGGCAGACCGGCCGGGCGGCCGCGAGGTGACCCGACGCGGCTGACAGGACAAGGGGGTGGCCCGCGGCCGCCCCCTTCTCCCGTTCGGGCCACAACTGCGACGGACGGGAGACTCAGGACGGTCAGGAGGCTCAGACGGCGCGCGGGACCGTACCCGGCTGCGTACGAACATGCGCGCGGCGCCGCGTTTGAAATCACCGGCACGGTAAACCCGCATGCCTTGACACAGTCTTTATACGACCAGCTAGGAGCGCAGTCATGGGCATCATCGCCTGGATACTCATCGGTCTTCTCGCGGGCCTCATTGCCAAGGCGCTCATGCCGGGCAAGGACCCGGGCGGCATCATCATCACGATGCTCATCGGGATCGCCGGAGGCCTCCTGGGCGGCTGGCTCG
>NZ_JAHRIB010000047.1 GCF_019090165.1 Streptomyces sp. BV286 | reverse complement strand
GCGGCCTCCTGGTCCCGGCCGCGCCCCGGCGTGAACGGCGCCGACCTCGCGGCGGCCGGACCCGTCCCCGTACCCGCGCCCGGCCCCGGGCCGGACGGCGGCTCGTCCTGGCGGCCGTGGCGCTTCCGCATGTCGAACGACGTGTGGGGTACGCCCGCCGTCGCCGGAGACCTCGTCTACGTCACCTCGTTCGAGGTGCACGCGCTCGACGTGGCCACCGGCCGGCGCCGCTTCAAGACCCGGGACGTCGCCTGGTCGATGGCGGTCGCCGACGGCCGCGTCCACGCCTCCGACGGCCCCACCCTCTTCGCCCTGGACGCCCGCGAGGGCACCGACCTGTGGCGGCTGCCGACCGACGCCTGGGTGTACTCCCTCCGGGCCGACCGCGGCACCGTCGTCACCGGCACCCGCGGCGGCGGCGTACAGGCCTGGGAGGCCGCCAACGGCCAGAAGCTCTGGGAGATCACCGGAGCCCAGACCGACTTCGAGTCGCCCGAGGCCGGTCCGTTCGTCCTCGACGGCACGGTCTACGTCTGGAAGGACGCCCGGCTGCGCGCCCTGGAGGCCCGCACGGGCGAGGAACGCTGGTCGTACCCCATCGGTGACGCGGCGTCCTGCGGGGGAGTCCCCGTCCGCATCACCCAGGCCGACGACGGATACGTGTACGTGTCGGCCGGCACCCGGGTCCTCGCCATCGACATCGCCGGCGGGCACGTCCGCTGGCACTTCGAGGCGCCCGCCGTCTTCCTCAGCCCGCCCACCTTCGCGCCGGGCCCGGCCGTCACGGGCGGCGGGGTGTACCTCGCCGACTACCTCGGCACGGTGTACGCGCTCGACGCCACCGACGGCCGCGACCGCTGGCGCATCGCCACCGAGGCCCGCTCCTCCATCGAACCGGTCCTCGTCTCGGCCGGACACGTCCACGTGGGCAGCGGCAAGGGCCTCTACACACTGGACGCCGTCACCGGTACGCCCAAGTGGCGCTTCCAGGCGGGCGGCGACCTGGTGGGCGCGCCCGCCGTGGCCGACGGACGCATCCACTTCGGCTCCACGGACCATCTCCTCTACACCCTGAAG
Source organism: Streptomyces sp. BV286 (assembly GCF_019090165.1). Lineage (GTDB taxonomy): Bacteria > Actinomycetota > Actinomycetes > Streptomycetales > Streptomycetaceae > Streptomyces. The sequence continues at coordinate 20,315 of NZ_JAHRIB010000047.1, read as the reverse complement.
GCCGACGACGGCCGGCTCCGGTGGAAGCTGGCCACGGGTGGCGAGATCACCGGGGCGCCCGTCGTCAAGGACGGCGTGGTGTACGCGTGCAGCAAGGACCGGTGCGTGTACGCGCTGGACGCGGAGAAGGGGACGGGTACGGCCCGTTCCTGAGCGGCGGGGCCACCGGGCGCCCGAGGGCGGCTGACAGGCGCGGGGCGGGCCGCGTGACCGGCCGCGACGAACCCGCAGGTCACAAGGCGTCCGGCGGAAGCGGTCAGCGGTAGTCCTGCGACCGCGTCGGTTGGTCGAGCGTCGGCACCGTCGGGTCCCACGGAGGTACGTAGTGGGCGTCCTCCCGGTTGCCGCGCCCCCGCAGGACCACGGAGGCCACCAGCAGCAGCGCCCCGCCGCCGAAGGCGAGCCCCGCCCCCGTTCCCAGCCCGTCGCCCGCGTCGCCGAGGACGACGAGGGTGCCCTCGGCCTGGCCCACCCGGACCATCCAGAGCACGGTGAAGCCGAGGACGACCACGCCGGCCAGGCCCACCAGCAGCCGGGATCTGAACAGCAGGCCGACCACCGTGATCAGCGCGGCCACCGCGAACGGCAGGAAGAGCGAGGCGAAGAGCTCCGCGGACACGGTCGTGACGCCGCCTCCGGAGAACAGGTCCCCCAGGCGGTAGTGCCGTCCGAGACGGCCGTCGTACCAGGCGCGGAAGGGGCTCCATACGGCGGCCGTCGCTCCGGCGAGAGCGAGGAGGGACCCGATCACGTTACGGACCATGCGCGGGCCTCCGTTCGCTGCCCCCGACGCCGACGCTACGCCGGGTGGGCGAGCCCCGCCAGGCGACGACGGGGCTCCGGGCGGCGCCCGGCGCGGCCGTGGTCAGCGGGTCCGGAAGCCCGGGCGGCGGGCGCCGAACAGCTCGGCCTGACCCTCGGCGGGCAGGTTCCCGAGCGAGACGAGGTGCGGCGCGTGCGACAGGGCCGCCGCCCGCGTCGCCTCCTGCGCGGCCCACACGGCCCGTACCGTCCCCTGGACGGCCGCGGTCGGGTAGGACGCGATGACGTCCGCGCACCGCACGGCGGCCGGCAGGGCCTCGCCCGGCGGGGTGATCTCGGAGACCAGACCCACCTCGTACGCGCGCCGGGCCGAGATCCGCTCGGCCGTCCCCATGAGCGCCATCCGGGCCACCTCCCCGAACGGCATCCGCTGCGCCAGGTAGACCGACTCGTAGGCGCTGACCATGCCGTACGTGGTGTGCGGATCGAAGAAGGTGGCCGTCTCGTCGGCGACCACGAACTCCGCCTCGCCGATCAGGTAGAAGGCTCCGCCGCACGCCATGCCGTTGACGGCGGCGATCACCGGCTTCCACAGGCCGGCCGCCTTCGGGCCGATCGCGACGAGCGGATCGTCCAGCATGTAGGGCGAGCCGGGCTGCGGCACCTCGGCGTCCCGGTCGAGGCCGGTGGAGAAGGCCCGCCCGCCCGCCCCGGTGAGGACGACCGCCCGTACGGAGTCGTCGAACCTGAACTCCTTCCAGGCGGCGGTCAGTTCGGCGGCGGTGTCGAGGTCGATGGCGTTGAGCCGCTCGGGCCGGTCGAGGGTGACGACGGCGACGCCGGTGTCCTTGTCGGCGGTGATGCGCAGGGTCATGGCCGCTCCAGTACCCATCGGGGCAGCCGGATGCCGTCCCCGCCGTCAGAGAAGACCACCTGTACCTTCGCCCCGATCCGGATCCGTTCCCGGGCGACCGAGTTGAGTGGTGCGTCCGGCCCGCTGACGAGGTTCCCCACGAGCCGGATGCCGGGCGCGTCCGTCAGCTCGACGACGATCACGTTGTACGGGGCCTGCGCCGCGTAGTCCGGCAGGAGGGGCGGATGCGGGACGACGTACGACCAGACGCGTCCCCGGCCGCTCATCGGGCGCCACCGGCTGTCGAAGGAGTGGCAGTGCGGGCAGCAGGGCCGGGGCGGGAAGCGGAGCTCGCCGCAGTCGGGCTCCGCGCAGGCCTGGACGCGCAGCTCTCCCCGGGCGGCGTACTCCCAGAAGGGGGCGCCGTCGTCGTCCACGACCGGTGTCAGCATGTCGGCTCCTCGGTTCGGTGGGGGCTGGTTGCCCTGTCGGGTCGGTCAGTTCCTCAGGAGGAGAGCGGACGTGGGCACCCCTTCGCCCGCCGTGACCAGGCAGGTCGCGGCGCCCGGGACCTGCGCGGTACTGGTGCCGCGGAGCTGCTTCACGCCCTCGTTGATGAGGTTGAAGCCGTGGACGTACGCCTCCGAGAGTCCGCCGCCGCTCGTGTTCACCGGCAGGCGCCCGCCGATCTCCAGGGCGCCCCCTTCCGTGAACGCGCCGCCCTCGCCCCGGCCGCAGAAGCCGTAGCCCTCCAAGGAAAGCGGTATGAGGGCGGTGAACGCGTCGTAGATCTGGGCGACGTCGACGTCCTGCGGGGTGAAGTCGGCGTGTTTCCACAGGTGTCGGGCGGCGGTCCAGGCGGGTCCGGTCAGCGGGTCGTCGTTCCAGTAGTTGACCATCCCGTGGTGCTGGGCGGGCAGGCCCTGGGCGGCGGAGTGCACGTACACGGGCCGGTGCCGGCAGTCGCGGGCCCGCTCCGCGGAGACGATCACGCAGGCCAACGCCCCGTCCGTTTCAAGGCAGTTGTCGAAGAGGCAGAGGGGCTCGCTGATCCAGCGGGAGGTCATATACATGTCCCGGGTCAGCGGCCGCTCGTACATCATCGCCGCGGGGTTCTGGTTCGCCCGGTTCCGGCAGGCGAGGGCGACGTTGAAGAGGTGGTCGCGGGTGGCCCCGTACTCGTGCAGGTAGCGGCGGGTGAGCATGGCTATCTCGTCGGCGGGCCGCAGGAGACCGAAGGGGCGGGTCCACTGGGCGGGGGTGGGGAGCTGGACTGCCGTGTTCTTCCAGGGGCGGGGCCCGCTGCCCCGCTTCCGTGACCGCCAGGCCACGCCGACCGTCGCCTGCCCGGTGGCCACGGCGGAGGCGAGATGCGCGACCGTGGCACAGGAACCTCCGCCGCCGAAGCCGACCTTGCTGAAGAAGGTGAGGTCGCCGAATCCCGCGGCCTTGGCGACCTCGACCTCGTCGGTCTCCTCCATCGTGAAGGAGGCGAGCCCGTCGACCTCGGCGGGGTCGATCCCGGCGTCGTCGAGGGCGGCGAGGATCGCCCGGCACGCCAACGCCTTCTCGCTCTCGGGGAGTTGCTTGGCGAAGGCGGTCTGTCCGATCCCGACGACGGCCGTCGCGTCCTTGAGTCCCGCCGCCCCCGTGCCTGCCCCTGTCCGTGCCATGGGCACACCTCCACCCCGGTCCGCTGATGCTGACAGGGCGTCAGGCTACAGCTAATCTGACGGGTAGTCAGCTACTGGTGGGGAGGCCTGCTGTGCGCGGTGACTTGGAGTGGGGCACGATCCCGGGGCTCGTCCGGGCGGCGGCCGAGCGGTACGCCGGCGTGGAGGCGGTCGTCGAGGGCCGTACGCGCGTCACGTACGCGGAGCTGGGCGCCCGGGTGGAACGCGCGGCGGCGGCCTGCGTCGCGAACGGCGTGACCCCCGGCGACCGGGTGGCGATCTGGGCGCCCAACACCCTGGACTGGATCGTCTCCTCGCTGGGAGCGGTGTCGGCGGGCGCGGTCCTCGTCCCGCTGAACACCCGCTTCAAGGGGACGGAGGCGGCGTACGTCCTGTCCCGCAGCCGCACGAAACTGCTCTTCGTCACGGGCACGTTCCTCGGGACGTCGTACGTGGCGTCCCTGCGGCGGGCCTGCGCCGAGCGGGAGGAGGGCGAGGGGCCCCTCCCGGGCCTCCCGCACCTGGAGCAGGTGGTGGTCCTGTCGGACGACGCCCCCGCCGACTTCCGTACCTGGAAGGACTTCCTGGCGAGCGGGGACGGGGTCGCGGAGGCGACGGTACGGGAACGGGCCTCGGCGCTGGACCCCTCCGCCCCTTCGGACATCATCTTCACCTCGGGCACGACGGGCCGCCCCAAGGGCGCCGTGATCACCCACGCGCAGACACTGCGGGCGTACGACGTGTGGTGCGACCTGGCGGGCCTGCGCGAGGGCGACCGCTACCTGATCGTGAACCCCTTCTTCCACACCTTCGGCTACAAGGCGGGTGTGATCGCCTGCCTGATGCGGGGCGCGACGATGATCCCGCAGCCGGTGTTCAACGTGGACACGGTCCTCGCGAACGTGGCCTCGGAACGCATCTCGGTGCTCCCCGGCCCGCCCACCCTCCACCAGTCCCTCCTGGACCACCCGAAGCGTGACGCGTACGACCTCTCCGCCCTGAGGCTGGTGGTGACGGGCGCGGCGGTCGTCCCGCTGCGCCTGGTGCAGCGCTTGCGGGAGGAACTCGGCGTGGGCACGGTCCTCACCGCCTACGGCCTCTCCGAGGCGAGCGGAATCGTCACGATGTGCCGCCGGGGCGACGAGCCGGGCGTGATCGCGTCCACGTCGGGCCGGGCCATCCCCGGCACGGAGGTCAAGGTGGTGGACGCCAGGGGCGCCACGGTCGCCCCGGGCGGTCCGGGAGAGGTCCTGGTCCGCGGCTTCAACATCATGCGCGGCTACTACGAGGACGCGACGGCCACCTCGGAGGCACTCACGCCCGACGGCTGGCTGCGCACCGGCGACATCGGCGTCCTGGACGACGCCGGCAACCTCCGGATCACCGACCGCATCAAGGACATGTTCATCGTCGGCGGCTTCAACGCGTACCCGGCGGAGATAGAGCAACTCATGGGCCTCCACCCCGACGTCGCGGACGTGGCGGTGATCGGCGTCCCGGACGACCGGCTCGGCGAGGTCGGCCGGGCGTACGTCGTACGGCGGCCGGGGGCCGTGGCGACCGGGGACGACCTCATCGCCTGGGCCCGACGGGAGATGGCCAACTACAAGGTGCCGAGGACGGTGGAGTTCGTGGGCGAACTGCCGCGCAACGCGAGCGGCAAGGTCGTCAAGGGCGAACTGCGGGGGCGCTGAGGGGCTGGTCCGGGATCGGGAGTACGGGCGGACGCGCGGCCGGGGTGATCCCGCCGCGCGTCCGCCCGTACCTGCGATTCCCTTCTCGTGGCGCCCCGCGCTATTCGCGGGCGGACAGCGCGTGGGCGGGTGCCGTGCGCAGTGCCTGGCGGGTGGGGAGTTCGACCGTGACGAAGGCCGTGCAGATCACGGTCAGCGCGACGGCGGGGAGCAGCCACACCGGGCCCGCGGGCCACGGCCGGTCCAGGAAGCCGATGCTGAGCAGCGCGAGGGGGATCGCGGACAGCAGCAGGCCGGTGGTGACGGCGGCGACCCCGATCACCGCGGCCTCGCGGCGCATCATCGCGAGGATCTGGCGCGGCGTGGTGCCGTTGAGGCGGAGCGTGGCGATCTCGCCCTGGCGCTGGGCGGTGGTGGCGACCAGCTTGTTGGCGATGCTGAGGAGGAGGTAGCCGAGGAGCACGACGATGAGGGCCAGGTTGATCCAGACCGTGGGCGGGGCGTCGCTCAGGCTGTCGCCCGATCCGGTGTCGGTGGGCGTGAGGGCCAGGCCCGGGCGGCCCGCGGCGAGGGCGTTGAGAGCGCGCCGGGACGTCTCGCTGCCGTCGGTGCGGACGAGGATGCTCTGGTCGAGGTCCGCGGTGGTGTGGCCCTCGGCCAGGTCGTGGGAGAGGGCGAGCGGGCCGAAGCCGAGGCCGCGGTCGTAGACGGCGACGACCTTGGGGCTGACCCGGGTGCCGTCCCCGAGGACCAGGGTGATGCGGCTGCCGAGTCCCGAGCCGGGGGAGCGGGCGACCTCGGTGCTGACGGCGACCGTGTCGCCGGTGAGCCCGGCCAGGCTGCCGTCCCGTACGCCGAGGTCGAGGACGTCCGACGCGGCCGGGGTCAGGATCTTCGCGGAGGCGGCTTCGACGACCGGGTCACCGAACTGCTTGTACTGCCGGATGACGGTGGTGTCGCCGACCGGGGCCGCCGCCTCGACGCCGGGGGTCCTGGTGACGGCGGCGAGGGTGCCGGTGGGCAGGCCGCCGAGGTCCGGCGCGGTCAGCTGCTGCTGGGCGAGGGTGCCGGTGCGGGTGTCCTGGGCGGTGGCGCTCATGACGGTCGTCTGGGCCAGCGTGTAGGTCAGGACGAACACGACCGCCATGGCCAGGGCACTGACGACTCCGGAGATCCGCAGGGAGTATCCGCGGATGTTGGACACCGCGAGCCAGGTCGGCGCCGAGACCCCGGGCCGCAGCCGCCGGCCCGCCGCGTTGCCGATGCCCCGGACCAGGGCGGGTCCCGCCAGGGCCAGGCCGATCGCGCCGATGATGCCGGCCATGGAGGTGGCCGTCGCGCCGATGACCGTACGGCTCAGCAGCGGTACGACCGACAGCGTGGTGGCGGCGACGATCAGCAGCAGCCCGACCCGGGCACGCGTCTTCGACGGGGTGCGGGGTTCGCTGCGGGACTCGGCGACCGCCTCGGTGGCCGGCATGCGCGAGGTGCGCCACGCGGCGCTGCGGGCCGACACCTGCACGGCGAGGCCGAGGAGCAGGACGGTGGCGAGCGCGGGCAGCGGACTGAACGTGAGCGGCAGGGCCTGCGGGATCACCTCACGGTCGACCAGCAGCTGCCGGAACCGGCCGGCCAGCAGATAGCCGAGGCCGACCCCGGGCACGACCGCCACGGCGGCGATGATGGAGGCCTGTCCGGCCGCAAGTCGCCTGATCTGCCGGGGAGTCGCGCCGACGGCCCGCATCAGGGCCAGGTCGCGGCGCTGGCCGCCGATCGACACGGCGAGCGCGCTTGCCAGCACGAACCCGATGATCAGCATGATGATCCCGGCGAGCGAAGCGGCCAGCAGGATCAGCAGGGAACGGGCGGCGCCCGCGCCGGGAGAGGCGACGTCGCCGCGCTCGGAACCGGTGGAGACGACCAGGGGGGCGGCGGCCTCGGTGTCCTTGCCGGCGGCCGTCTTCCTGCCGGTGTCCTTGATCTTCTCGCGGGCGGCTGCGGCCACCGAGGCCTCGGCGCCGGGCTCGGTGCGCAGGGCGACCAGGTCCACGGTCCCGGCGCGCTGTCCGTCGGCGCGGCCGGCCAGCCGTACGGCCGTCGGGTCGGCGAAGAAAATTCCGGCGTCCGGTGCGTTCACCAGCGCCGTGACGCGGTACGCGGCGGCGGCGCGGCCGCCGGCGGCGACCTTCACCTCGTCCCCCACCCGGACTCCCGCGGTGGCGGCCGTGGCGCTGTCGAGGGCGACCTCACCGGTGCCGGCCGGAGCGGAGCCGTCGACCTTCCCGTCCACGATCAGCTTTGTCGAGGACCAGCCGTGCCCGGCCGTCCGCGGGTCCTCGGTCGGTACGACCCGGCCGTCGGCGTCGACGAGGCCGGCGGGGAAGCCGATGTCGCCGACCGCCGCGGTGACGCCGGGCAGTTGGGCCAGCTCGTCGACCAGCCCGGCCGGGACCGAGCCGCGCTCCGTGTACGCGATCGGCAGGTCGGGGCCCGAACTGAAGCTCTGTTCGGTGGAGACCACGACCTGCGCGCCCGCCAGGCGTCCGGCCGGCAGCTGGGAGCGGAACCCGGACTCGGCCATCACACCGGTGCCGGTGATGAGGACCGCTCCGCCGAGGACCGCGCACGCCACCGCCAGCAGGGCGGTGATCCGGTGTCCGGCCATCCGGACCGCGAGATACAGCATGGTTCTAGACCTCTCCGAGCTTGACGAGACGGTCGGCCAGTTCGGGTGCGGTGGGCTGGTACAGGCGCTCGACCACCCGGCCGTCGGCCATCACCACCGCGTGGTGCGCCTGGGCGGCGGCGGCCGGGTCGTGGGTGACCATCACGACCGTCTGGTGCAGTTCGTCGACGAGTTCGCGCAGCAGGCCGAGCACCTCGTGGGCGCTGCGCAGATCCAGTGCTCCGGTCGGCTCGTCGGCGAACACGACGGCCGGCCTGGCCACCAACGCCCGTACGATCGCCGCCCGTTGCTGCTGCCCGCCGGAGAGCTCGGCGGGCCGGTGCGACAGCCGGTCGGCCAGCCCGACCCGCTCGACCAGGGTCCGCAGCCACTCCCTGTCGGGAGCCCGCCCCGCCAGGCGCAGCGGCAGCGTGATGTTGTCGGCGATGCTGAGCGCGGGGACCAGGTTGTAGGACTGGAACACGAACCCGATGTGCTCGCGGCGCAGTTCGGTGCGGCGGGTCTCGTTCAGGCCGCCGATCTCCTGGCCGCCGATACGGATGCTGCCCGAGGTCGGCGAGTCGAGGCCGGCGGCGCAGTGCATCAGCGTGCTCTTGCCGGACCCCGAGGGCCCCATCACGGCGAGGAACGTGCCGTGCTCCACGGCCAGCGACACGTCGTCGAGGGCGTGGACGCCTCCCGCGTACGTCTTGCTGACGTTCTCCAGCGCGATGGCGGGACCGGTCCGTGTCGTCGCCGGGAAGCCGGCTCCCGCCCGGACGCCGCTCATCGCCGGCCCCGCAGGTGGCGGGTGACGAGCGCGGTCACGCACAGCGCGGTGACGACGCCGCAGGCCAGGTGGATCGCGGTGGAGGCGGTGCCGTAGGAGGCCACCATGTTGCCGACGGTGCTGACGACCAGCACCAGCCAGAGCACCGTACGCACGACGTCGTTGCGGGTGACGTCGGTCGTCGCCGGGTCCGTGCTCTCGACGCCGCTGGTGAGGCGGTAGGGGTCCATGGTGGCCATCGCTGTCCCTCTTCGGATTCTTCGAACTCTCCGGACCCTGGGGCGGGTCCCGCTGACATCACCGAAGTTACGGATCAGCACCCTGTGCGGCCGAGCCCGCCAGCAGCCCGACTCGGGGTACAGCAGGCTGTACCTCTACGCTCCTCATCGGGAATGAACCGGCCGCCCGGACAGGGCTGTTGGCGAGGCAGAGAGGAGGAGCGGATGTCGATCCCGACCCGGCACGGTGAGCCGGTCGACGCGGACGCGGGACGGCCCGGGATCAGGGCGAGCGTGATCCGGACCGCCGAGGCCGCGGGCGCCGCGCTCGGACAGCTCATCGGCGGGCTCGGGACCGCGGCGCTGGCGCTGGCCGTGCTGTTCTGGCTGGCCGTCGCCGCCGTGACGTCCGTCGTGGGCGTCGGACTGCTCATGGCCCCCGCCGCGCTGCGCGCCCTGCACTCCCTCGCCGACCGCGAACGCCACCGGCTCGCCCGGTGGGGACCCGAGGTCATCGGGCCCGACCCGGCCCCGGCACGGCTGCGGCTCGCCCTCGTCGACCCGGCCACCCGGCGGGAGCTGCGCTGGCTGGCCAGGCACGGCACGCTCGGGCTGCTGCTCGGCCTGATCGCGCTGCTGCTGCCGCTGATGGCCGTACGCGACGCGCTGTTCCCGCTGTACTGGCGCTTCATGCCGGAGAACACGACCAGTACGTCCCTGGGCCTCGGCGACGCCCAGGGCTGGCCCGACGCCCTGGCCGTGACTCTGCTGGGCCTCGGCTGGATCGCGATCATCGTGGGCCTCACCCCCGCCATGGCACGGCTCCAGGCGCGGCCGGGACGCACCCTCCTCGCGGCCGGACCGGACACCGACCTGTCCCTGCGCGTCGCGGAACTCACCGCCACCCGGGCCGCCGCCCTGGACGCGCACGCCACCGAACTGCGGCGCATCGAGCGCTCGTTGCACGACGGCACCCAGAACCGGCTCGTCACCGTCACCGTGCTGCTCGGCGCGGCCCGCCGCATGGTGGCCCGCGATCCGGCGGGCGCCGACGAACTCCTCGAACGGGCCCAGAGCGCCGCCGAGCAGGCCCTCTCCGAGCTGCGCTCCGTCGCCCGGGGCATCCTGCCGCCCGTACTGGCCGACCGCGGCCTCGAAGGCGCGCTCACCGGACTCGCGGCGAGCTGTCCGGTGCCCTGCCGGATCGACGTCGAGGCACCCGAGCGGTGCGCCGCGTCCGTGGAGGCGAGCGCCTACTTCGTGGTCGCCGAGACGCTGACCAACATCGCCAAGCACAGCGGGGCGACGAGCGCCACCGTCACGGTCCGCAGCCGTGGCGGCCGGCTGCGACTGGACATCACCGACGACGGCCGTGGCGGCGCCGACGAGGCCGGCGGCTCCGGGCTCACCGGAATCCGCCGCCGGATCGCGGCCCACGACGGCACCCTCGACCTGGCCAGCCCGCCCGGCGGCCCGACGACTCTCAAGGTGGACATGCCATGCGGATTGTGATCGCCGAGGACGACCCGTTGCTGCGGGAGGGGCTCGCGCTGCTGCTGCGCGCCGAGGGACTCGACGTGGTGGCCACCGCCGGCACCGCCGACGGCATCCTCGACGCCATCGACACCCACAAGCCGGACGTCGCCATCCTCGACGTACGGATGCCGCCGACGCACACCGACGAGGGGATCGTCGCGGCCGTCGAGGCCCGGCGGCGCAGGCCCGATCTCGCGGTCCTCGTCCTGTCGGCGTACGTCGAGCAGTCCTTCGCCACGGAGCTGCTCGTCGGCGGGGTCACCGGGCTCGGCTACATGCTGAAGGAACGGGTCGGCCGGGTCGAGGAGTTCCTCGACGCGCTCAACCGGGTGGCCGCCGGGGGAACGGCCATCGACCCGGAGGTCGTCGCGCAGCTCTTCACCCGCAGCCGCCAGGACACCCGCCTGGAGCGGCTCAGCCCCCGTGAGCGCGACGTGCTCGGGCTGATGGCGGAGGGCCTGGGCAACGGGGCGATCGCCGAACGGCTCGTCGTCACGGAAGGCGCCGTCCACAAGCACATCCGCAGCATCTTCGCCAAGCTCGACCTGTCGCCCGCCGACCAGGTGGACCGGCGGGTCGCGGCGGTCCTGCGCTACCTCGACGACGCACGGCGCCGCTCCTGACCGACCGACTGACGTACCGTCACCGGACCCTGCCTTCAGCCGTGTTGGCCGAGGTCGGGCCCGGTCGGGTACAGCAGGCGCTACCAGCCCCGGGGTGTGAGCACCCGTACCGGACGGCCAGGCTGCCGGATCGTGACGTACGGCCGGAATTCCTAAGTTGGTGATCACACCGCAACGGCGGTACGACGACCGACCCGCTAGGAGCCAGCCCGCATGAAGACGAAGCTCACCTCCCGCATCGTGGCCACGACGCTGGTGACCGCCCTGGCCGGTATCGGACTGACCCTGCCCGCGGCGGGCGCGACGGGGCCGGCGGCGAAGCCGACGCTCAACAAGACGCACGGCACGGCGCACGACAAGGCGCTGCAGGCAGGCGTGGACGCGATCCTGAAGACCGGGTCCGTGGGTGTCGTGGCCCAGTCGACGGGTCCGCGGGGCTCCCGGTACGCCAACGCCGGGGTGGCCGACAAGGCCACCGGCGCAGCCGCCCGCTCCGGTGACCGGTTCCGGATGGCCAGCGCCAGCAAGACGTTCGTCGCCACGGTGGTGCTTCAACTCGTCGGTGAGGGACGCCTGTCGCTGGACGACTCGGTGGAGCACTGGCTGCCGGGAGTCGTGTCCGGCAACGGCAACGACGGCAGCCGGATCACCGTACGGCAGCTGCTCCAGCACACCAGCGGACTGTTCAACTACACCGCGGACTTCGCCCCGTTGACCAGCGTGGACGCCTATCAGGCGGGCCGCTACACGACCTGGACCCCGGAGCAGCTGGTCGGCATCGCGATGCGGCACGCCCCGGAGTTCGAGCCCGGCGCCAAGTGGTCGTACTCCAACACCAACTACATCCTCGCCGGGATGATCATCGAGAAGGTCACCGGGCACAGCTGGGAGCAGCAGGTCACCCGGCGCATCATCCGCCCGCTGGGCCTGCGCGACACCTCCGTGCCGACCACGGACACCCGGATCTCCGGCCGCCACCTGCACGGCTACTCCGACTTCGGGAAGACCGGGCCGACGATCGACACCACCGCCTTCAACCCCTCCGCGGCGGGTGCGGCCGGCGCCGTGATCGGTACGACGGCCGACCTGACGCGCTTCTACAAGGCGCTCCTGGGCGGCAAGCTGCTGCGCTCGGCGGAACTGAAGGAGATGAAGACGACCGTACGGACCCCGGACCTGGACGTCGTGTGGCCCGGCGCGAGTTACGGCCTCGGCCTGATGCGGGTTCCGCTGACCTGCGGCGGCTCCTACTACAGCCACGCGGGCGATCTCCCCGGCTCCACCACCCGCAACGGCATCAGCCCGGACGGCCGCCGGGTGGTGGTCCTGCACGCGACCGGCGACGGCGCGTCCGACCTGTCCACCGAGCGGGCCCAGAGCGACCTGATCGACGGCGAACTCTGCGCCTGAGGAGCCGGGCCGGCTCCGGCCGCGCATGCAGAGGGGGCCGGGCCCGGTGGGCTCGGCCCCCTCGGGGTGCTGCCTTACGGCGTGGGGCCGCCCGGTGCGGTCACGGGCATCGAGTTGTCCGGCGGCGGCGCGGGCATGGAGTTGTCGGCCAGTGCCGGGCTCGCGGCCGCGGCGGTGACACCGGCCAGCAGGGCGATCGTGGCGAAAATCTTCTTGGTACGGGTCATCTCGGCTCCGGTGGGGAGAGGATTTCCGGACAGTGACCGACGCTAGCGGTCCGGGGCACGGTCGGGCAGACCGCGTGCGCCTCCCGCCTGCGCCCGGGCCCGGACCGTGCCCCGGACAGACCTCGGCCGCGGTGGCTCCCCCTCCGCGCCACCGCGGCCGATCCCCGTCGGGAGAAAGGTCTCTACTTGCCGCCGTCGAGGTCCAGGGCGGGCGGAGCGGGCATGCCGTTGTCCATGGTCCGCAGCTCGTTCTTCGCGGGCTCGCTCGGGCTCGGCATGCCGTTGTCCAGCGGGGCGACCTCCGTGTCCTGCGGCGGCGTCGGCATCCCGTTGTCGAGCGGCTTGACGACGGGGCCCTTGGCCGGCGGCGTCGGCATCCCGTTGTCCTGCGTCGTGAACTCCGTGTCCTTCTTCTGGTCGCTCATGGGCTCGGGTCCCTCCGTTGTGGTGACGAGTGAGGAACGCCCGCCCAGAAACTCCCCCGAGGGCCGCTGGACGGGCGTTCGGAGCCGCACACTAACCGGTTGGGCTCCTGGTCAGACCGTCTGCCCCCCGACGCGACGGTGTGACAGGTATGAGAGTGCCGGTCGGCGATAAACGAATGCTGAACGTCCGCGTCAATCCGGCCGCAGGGCCGCCGCTCACGCCGCCTTGGCGGGCGTGAGCAGCGCCCTGACCTCCTCGGCCTGCACCGCGCCGCCGTTCTGTTCGAGCAGGTTGAGCGCCTCGCGCCAGCAGGCCCTGGCCCGGTCCACCTGCCCCAGCATGGTCAGTGCCCGGCCCAGGAGCGTCAGGACGATGCCCTGCATCCGGTCGCCGCCGATGCAGCCGAGCGCGAGGGCCTGCTCGGCGTGCTGGGCCGCCTGCGCGGGCCGGCGGGCCGCCAGATGCGCCTCGGCCATCCGGAAGTTGGTGGTTCCCTCCCAGAGCCGCTGCCGGTGGCTGCCGAACACGGACAGCGCGTCGGAGAACTGGCTGAGCGCCTCGGAATGCCGGCCGGCCCTGGTCAGCGCGATGCCCAGCGTGAAGTGGCCGTTGGCGAGGCGCAGGGTCTGCCCGATCTCCAGGTACGTCGCGAGGGCGCGCTGCGCGATCTCCACCGCCATGGTGATGTTGCCCATGCCCAGGTGGGCGCGGGACAGGTTGCACAGGCTGAGCGCTTCGAGCGGACGGTTGCCGATCGCGCCGTACCCCTCGATCGACCGCTCGAAGTACGGCTTGCCGCTCGCGAACTGTTCCTGGTGGAGGAAGGTGAGCCCCCGGTCGTTGGCCGCCCAGCTCATGGCCATGGCGTCCTGGGCGGTGGCGGCGAGGTCCATGGCGAGCTGCGCCTGTTCGGCGGCCTGCTGGATGCGGCCGGAGACCAGCAGGACGTTGGTGAGCGTGGTGCGGGCCCTGCCCTCCGCGCGGGCGTCCCCGGCGGCCCGGGTGGCGTCGCACATCGCCCTGGCCGTCGTCTCGTACTGGTGGGAGTTGGCCCCCGACTCGGTGAGGTCCTTGGCGGCCCACAGCAGGTCCACCGCCCGCGGCAGCAACTCCGTGCCCGCCGACTGCCGTACGCAGGCCAGCAGCGGTGAGGCCTCCGTGTAGAGCCAGTCGAGGGCGGCGCTGCCCTCGGTGAACCGCAGCCCCGGGTACTCCGTCGCCTCCAGGTGGTCCACCAGCCGGTCGCCCGGCCGTTCGATCGCGTAGACCCCCGAGGCCGTGGCCAGGTAGAAGTCGAGCAGCCGGGACATCGCGGCGGCCCGCTCGCCGGGCGGCTGTTCGTCCCGCTCGGCGCACGCACGCGCGTAGAGCCGGACCAGATCGTGGTACCGGTAGCGGCCGGGCGCCGCCGACTCCAGCAGCGAGGTGTCGACGAGCGACTCCAGTACGTCCTCGGTGTCCTCCGTCGAGAGGTCGAGGACGGCGGCGGCCGCCGCGAGGGAGATGTCCGGACCGTCCGCGAGCCCCAGCAGCCGGAAGGCCCGCGCCTGGGCGGGCTCCAACTGCCCGTAGCCCAGCTCGAAGGTGGCCTTCACGGCCAGGTCGCCGGCCTGCAGCTCGTCCAGGCGCCGCCGTTCGTCCGCGAGCTTCGCCGCCAGGACCGAGACCGTCCAGGTGCGCCGGGCCGCCAGCCGGGAGGCGGCGATCCTGATCGCCAGCGGCAGGAAGCCGCAGGCCGCCACCACGTCCAGCGCCGACTGGCGTTCCGAGGCCACGCGCTCCGCGCCCACGATCTTCGTGAAGAGCTGGAGTGCCTCCTCCGGTGACATCACGTCCAGGTCGACCAGGTGCGCGCCGGCCAGGTCGACCATCCGCACCCGTGACGTCACCAGTGCCGCGCACCCCTCCGTCCCGGGCAGTAGAGGGCGGACCTGGGCGGCGTCCCGGGCGTTGTCCAGCAGCACCAGGACCCGCAGGCCGTCCAGGGTCGAGCGGTACAGGGCCGCCCGCTCCGCCAGGGAGTCCGGGATGGCCGAGTCCGCGGTGCCCAGAGCGCGCAGGAAGGCGCCCAGTACCGTCTCCGGTTCGGCCGGCCGTCCGCCCGCTCCCTGCAGATCCACGTACAGCTGCCCGTCCGGGAAGGCGGTCCGGGCCCGGTGGGCGACATGCACGGCCAGGGTCGTCTTGCCCACGCCGCCGATGCCCGCCAGGGCCGACACCGCCATCACCCGGCCCTCGGCCGCCGACGCCGCCGAGAGCACCTCGCTCAGCTCGGACACGAAGGACGTCCGGCCGGTGAAGTCCGGGACCGTGGCGGGCAGCTGGGCCGGGCGTACCGGGACGGCCGGGGTCTCCGGGGCCAGCGGGGCCGAGGGTTCCGCCAGCGCCGGGTCGGCCTGAAGGATGCGCTGCTGGAGTACCTGGAGTCCGGGGCGCGGGTCCACGCCCAGCTCGTCCGCCAGCAGCCGCCGGGTGTCCGCGTACGCCGCGAGGGCCTCCGCCTGCCGGCCCGAGCGGTACAGCGCGAGCATCAGCAGCTCACGCAGCCGCTCCCGCAGGGGGTGGGTCGCGGTCAGGGCCGTCAGCTCGGAGACGGCCTCCGCGTGGCAGCCCTGTTCGAGGTCCATGTCCAGGCGAGACTCCAGCAGTTGGAGCCGCCACTCCTCGAGGCGCGTGCGCTGCGTCTCCGCGTACGGGCCGGGGACGCTCGCCAGCGCCTCTCCGTCCCACAGGTTCAGTGCCTTGTTGAGGAGAGCGCGGGCGTGGCACAGGTCACACGAGTTCCTCGCCTTCTCGGCGTCGGTGGCCAGCTCCTGGGCGACGGCGAGGTCCAGCGCCCCGTCGCGGAGGGAACGGATCGCGTACCCGCCCGCATCGCTGACCAGGACATCGGGATCCAGCACCTTCCGGAGCCGGGACGCGTACGTGCGCAGAGCCGCCAGCGCCTGGGAAGGCGGCTCCTCGCCCCACAGTGCGTCGATCAGCTCGCCCGCCGTGGCCGTGCGGCCCTCG
Source organism: Streptomyces sp. BV286 (assembly GCF_019090165.1). Classification (GTDB taxonomy): domain Bacteria; phylum Actinomycetota; class Actinomycetes; order Streptomycetales; family Streptomycetaceae; genus Streptomyces. The sequence goes on along the minus strand of NZ_JAHRIB010000047.1, from coordinate 4,426 downwards.
CGGAGCAACAGGGCCGCCAGCAGCGCGCGTTGCTGTGGGGAGCCCGTGGGCAAGGAATCCGCCCCACGCCAGGCGCGCACCGGGCCGAGCACGCTGAAGCGGAGGCTCGCCGATTCCTCGGGGCGCCGCTGCTCCGGTACTCGCGGTACACCGTCCATCGCTGTCCCCCTGCCGAACCGTCATGACAACCACGCCAGTTTGCCTTGTCCATGGCGGATGCGTCAGCCGTGGGAGACACCGATCACAGGACGCCGTGGCAACTCGCGCAACCTCTCACAGGGCCCACACCCCGTCCTCGCAACCCCACGACGCGACTTCCGCATTCCAGAGACCGCCCTCCAGAGAGCTGACGCACCGTCAGATCGGCGCTACCGTACAACGTATGGAGACCTTCCCGAAGATCATCTCGGTGGACGACCACACGGTGGAACCTCCCGACGTCTGGCGGGACCGGCTCCCGTCGAAGTACCAGGACCAGGGACCCCGCGTCGTGCGCGCCCCCCTGAAGGAAATGACCTTCCTGGGCGGCAAGTTCGCCCCTGTCATGGGCAGCCCCGGCGACGACGGCCCGATCGGCGACTGGTGGGTGTACGAGGACCTGCACCGCCCCCTCACCCGTCTCGACACCGCCGTCGGATACGACCGCGACGAGATCAGACTCGAAGTGATCACGTACGAGCAGATGCGCCCGGGCTCGTACGACGTCCCGCAGCGCCTCGCCGACATGGACGTCAACCACGTCCAGTCCGCCCTCTGCTTCCCCACGTTCCCGCGCTTCTGCGGCCAGACCTTCACCGAGGCCAAGGACCGCGAGCTGGGGCTCCTCTCGGTGCGCGCCTACAACGACTGGATGGTCGACGAGTGGTGCGGGCCCGACGCCCGGGGCCGGCTGATACCGCTCACCCTCATCCCGCTGTGGGACGCGGAACTCGCCGCGCGGGAGGTCCGGCGCAACGCCGCCCGCGGGGTGCGGGCCGTCGCCTTCTCCGAGATACCGCCGCACCTCGGACTGCCGTCCGTGCACACCGACGACTGGGATCCGTTCTTCGCGGCCTGCGACGAGACGGGCACCGTCATCGCCATGCACATCGGGTCGAGCAGCCGGATGCCCTCCACGTCCGCCGACGCCCCGCCCGCCGTCGGCTCCACCATCACCTTCGCCAACTGCTGCTTCTCGATGGTCGACTGGCTGATGAGCGGCAAGTTCGAACGCTTCCCGAACCTCAAGGTCATGTACGCGGAGGGCCAGATCGGCTGGATCCCCTACATCCTGGAGCGCGCCGACGTGGTCTGGGAGGAGAACCGCGGCTGGGGCGGCGTCGCCGACAAGGTCCACCGCCCGCCGTCCGAACTCTTCAGCGAGCACGTCTACGGCTGCTTCTTCGACGACGCCTTCGGCCTGAAGAACCTGGACGCCATCGGCGTCGGGAACGTCCTGTACGAGACCGACTACCCCCACTCCGACTCCACCTGGCCCAAGTCGCGCGAGGTCGGCGAGGCCCAGATGGGCCACCTGGACGCGGACGTCGTCGACCGGATCGTCCGCCGCAACGCGATCGAGCTGCTGGGGCTGACGCAGGACGGTCTGTGGGCCGGACCGGGCGGTGCCCGGTGAACACGCCCCCCGGCGGCTCCCCTCCCGGTGACGCGCCCTTCAGTTACGGGATGCAGCTCCCGGTCCAGTCGCAGAGCACCCTCTACGCCGAGGCGTGGGAGGCCGACGCCGGGCCGGAGGATCTCGTGGAGATCGCCCGGGTCGCCGACGGCTCCGGCTTCGCGTATCTCGCGAGCTGCGACCACGTCGCGATACCGAGGCGGCTCGCCCCCGCGATGAGCACCGTCTGGTACGACCCGGTCGCCACCCTCGCCTTCTTGGCCCCGGTCACCGAGCGGGTGCGGCTGCTCAGCCATGTCGCGGTCGTCGGGCTGCGGCACCCCCTCGCCACGGCCAAGCAGTACGCGACCCTCGACCACCTGAGCGGGGGGCGCCTGATCCTCGGAGTCGGCGCCGGGCACGTACAGGAGGAGTTCGAGGCGCTGGGGGTGGACTTCGAGCGGCGCGGGGCCGTGCTCGACGAGTGCGTCGACGCCCTGCGGGCCGCGCTCGGGCCGGACGAGTTCCCGTCCCACCACGGCAAGTTGTACGACTTCGAGGGGCTCGGGCAGCGGCCCCGGCCGGCGCAGGAGCGGGTGCCCGTCTGGGTGGGCGGCTCCTCGCCCGCGGCCGTCCGGCGGGCCGCCGTCAAGGGCGACGGATGGCTGCCGCAGGGGGACCCGCGCGAGCGGCTGCCCGAGCAGATCGCCCGCATCGGCCGGCTCAGGGAGGAAGCGGGGATCGCCGAACCCCTCACCGTCGGCGCCATCACCGAACCGCTGTACGTGGGGGAGCCGGACTGGGCCGTGGGGCGCCGCACCCTCACCGGCGCCCCCGAAGCGCTCGCCGAGTCGCTGCGGGCGTACCGGGCGATGGGGGTGCACCAGATCCAGGTGCGGTTCCGCAGCAGGAGCCGCACCGAACTCACCGACCAGATGGCGGCGTTCGGGACGGAGGTCGCGCCGCTGCTCTAGAGAGCCCGGGACTCGCGGAGGCGGACCTCCGTGGGAAACCTGTCTGACAGCCAGACAGTTTGTCGTTGAAACTTCGAACATATTCCGTCCGTGGCACGTACGTAGGGGCATCCTGGCTTCGGCGGAAGGACACGCGAAGTGCGATCGCCCCGGCACGTCCGAACTTCCCAGCACGGTTCCCAACACAGTTCCCAACACGGTTCTCTGCGCGGCTCGTTGTCCGGCGCCCGGCGTACGGGCGCCGTCGCCCCGGCAGACCCGTCCCGCAAGCTGTCCGTCGCCCTCGCCTGTGCCGAGGGCGACTGGCCGCACGACGACTGGCCGGCTCCGGACGACCCGTACGTGGGCCCGGCGCAGCACGTGCCTGCGCCCTACCGCGCTCTTCGCGAGGGCCCGTTGCGCGGCACGGTGGACGTCGTCGTCCTGCGCTGCGAGGAACCGCCGGCCGCCTTCGCGGAGCTGCTGACGGCCATGGGCGCGACGAGCGCCCCGGTGATCGTCGTCAGCCCCCGGCGGGACACCGAGGCGGTGGTCGAGGTGTTCCGGGGCGGGGCGGGCTATCTGGTCGAGGGCGACTACTGCGCCTGCATGCTGTCCTCGGCGGTCGTGGCCGCCACGGTCGGACACACCTACCTCTCGCCGACCGCGTCCGTCGTCCTGCGGGAGGCCGCCCGGCGGATGCCCGACGGCGCGGAGGCGACGGAGCGGGTGCGCTCCCTGCTCTCACCCCGGGAGAGGGAGATCATGGAGCTGCTCTCGACCGGCCTCGGCGCGCAGGACATCGGCCTGAGGCTGGGGCTGAGCGAGAAGACCGTCCGCAACAACCTCAGCAACATCTACGCCAAGCTGGACGCCCGGGGCGGCACGGAAGCGGTGCTGCGGTGGCTCGGTGCCCCGCACGGCGACGCCCCGGGCATCCAGGGCTCGCCCCTCCACTGACGCGGGGGCGGGCACGGAAAAAGCCCCCGCGCGGATCGCGGGGGCCGTCGGTCCCTGGTCGCCGGGCGTCGTTACGGCGCCGGGATCTCGGACAGCGGGATCTCGACGTCCGAGACGTTCGAGCCGCCCTCCTCGAAGCCGGGTTCCGCCCTCAGGCTCTTCGACGAGTTCTGGATTCCGCCCGCCTCGGGAGTTCCGCACTTCACGTTGCGCAGCCAGAGGCGGCCGTCAGGGGTGCCGTTCTTCAGGAGCTGCGGGTAGAAGACGTGCACGCTCGTGCCGCCCTCGCCGGGCGAGAAGAACACCTTCTGACCGTCCTGCTCCTCCTTGTACGTGGCCCTGAGGAAGCCGCTCACGTCGGTGCGCTTCTCCGACCACATGAAGAAGCCGAGGTGGTCGGCCTTCACGGTGTCGGTCCTGGAGAAGTCGAATCCTGTCCCGGTGTCGTCCCGCTGGATGCTGAACTCCGTCGTGTTGAACTTGGCGCCGATCTCGAAGAACGAGTTCCCCAGCTTCGAGTCCGCGGCGGCCGTGAACCCGTCCTCAAGGGTGATGGACCTCGTCACCGAAGCGGAGACGCTGAAGTTCTTCGTGGCGTCGGCGGTGGATCCGCAGTTGTCCGTCACGGTGGAGACACGCTTGTTCGGGCCCAGGTTGTTCCTCTTCACCTGGACGTCGACGAACGCGCAGTCCTCCAGCTTCGCGGAGTCCTCCGCGCAGTCCCTGGACACCTCGGACGGGGTGGCGGCACCCGCCTGGTTCATCAGCGGAACGGCCACCGCGGCGGCCACCACCGGGGCCAGCATGAGGGCGATGCGCTTCTTCTTGCTCCGGTGATGTCCCTTGCGGCCGGTGCGTGTCATGGTGCGTCTCCTTGGAGCTTGAGGGGGGAAAGCAGGTGGGGGGGAGCGTGTAGGGG
>NZ_JAHRIB010000046.1 GCF_019090165.1 Streptomyces sp. BV286 | reverse complement strand
GCCCCGGCCGAGGGGCCGGGCGCTGGCGGGGTCGCGGGTGCGGACCCGGTCCAGCACACCAGCGTCGGCGGCAGCAGCCGCTCCCGGAGTTCCGCCTCGCGCGCGGCGAGGGAGCCGCGGACGGCGTCCGGCGTCCCGGCAGGTACGCCCAGCGCGGCGAGCGCGGCGACGACCGCCTCGTCCGAGGCCGCGACCGTGCGGTCGGGGGACGGGCTGTAGGACGTGGCGACGCCGTACAGGGCGGCGAGCCGGGAGAGGGGCATCAGACCCCCGACGGGACCAGGCCGGCGGCGGCACCCGTGGAGGTGGGCTCGCTGGTGAGGGGCGCGGCGTCGGCAAGAGGAGGTTCGCTGGTGAGGGGCGCGGCGTCGGGCAGCGGCGGCTCGCTGGTGAGCGGCGCCTCGGCGGCGGCTCCCTCGGCGGTGAAGATGCAGTACTGCGGGTGAGGGTCGATGTCGGGGAGGTCGGTGTCGGGGTGGGCGGTCTCGTCCGCCGGGCGTTTGGAAAGGGCCGAGAGCAGAAGCTGTGCCGATGCGGCCACGGGGGCCTCCTTGGTAGTCGTACGGGCGGGTCAGGGCAGCCCTACCCAGCAGGCGGGCCCGCAGACGTGACAGCTCCTACAACGTGTGCCTGGTCACATTCTGACCCGGATGGGCGGCATGACCAAGAGCGCCTGCGCGATCACCCGGCGCGACCGGACCCACGACTCCCGCCGCGGGGCGGCCTTTTCGGCGATCACTATTCACTCAGTACATATACTCAGTGCATACTGGTTGGCATGAGCACCCGCCACATCCTGCTGGGACTGCTCGCCGGAGGGCCGAGCCACGGCTACGACCTCAAGCGACGCCATGACGAACGCTTCCCACAGGCCCGCCCGCTGGCCTACGGGCAGGTCTACACGACGTTGCAGCGCCTGGTCCGGGACGGTCTGGCCGAGGTCGACGGGACCGACTCGGACGGCGGCCCCGAGCGGACGATGTACCGGTCCACCGACGAGGGAGCGAACGAACTCGTCGGCTGGGCGGGCGAGATCACCCCGCCCGCGCCCTTCGTGACGAACGAGATCTTCGCCAAGGTCGTCTGCGCGATCCTCGCCTCGACCGACCCCGCCGCCTACCTGAGCGCCCAGCGCGCCGCGCACATGGCACGGATGCGGGAGCTCACGGCGGTCAAGACCGCCCCGGGCGGCGACCTGGCGACGGTCCTCTCGGCCGACTACGCCCTCAACCACCTCGACGCCGATCTGCGCTGGATGACCACCACCGCGGCCCGGCTCACCACTTTGACCGCGGAGGTAGATCCGGCATGACCAGCCCGCCCATGAGCAGTACCCACCGGCCCGCGCCGATCCTGGCGGCCCGGGAGCTCGACCGGACGCACGGCAGGACCCGGGCGCTGCGCGGCGCCGCCGTGGAGCTGTGCGCGGGCGAGATCCTCGCCGTCACCGGCGCGAGCGGCAGCGGCAAGTCGACGCTGCTGCACTGCGTACGGGCGGTGCTCGGCCGGGCCCTGATCCTGGAGACGGCCCTGCCGCTGGCTCCCGCGATGCTGGTGGCGGGGCTGGGAGGCGCGGGGATCTGTGTCTGGTACGCCACGGTCCCCGAGGGCACGCACGCGGTTCCGCTGCTGCCGCTGCTCGTGCCCGTGGCCGTGTACGCGGCCTGTCTGCTCGCCGCGGCCACCTCGCTCCCCCTCCTGGGCCGCTCGGTCCGCCCGGCGGAGCTGCGCTTCGCGTGAGCGCGCCGCGGGGACGGCGTGCGAGAGCTCCGGCTCTCCGGGAGGCACGAGGGGACCTCCCGGAGAGCCGGGAAAGACCGGCGGGACCGGCCCTCGCAGGGCAAGACGAAGGCCCGGATCGTCAGGCGGAGATGCCGTCGATCCGGGCCATGGCGTCCTCGGCCCCGTACGGCTGCAGGTAGGGCAGCCACCGCGGGTCCCTGTGTCCGGTCCCGATGATGCGCCACGCGAGCCCCGTCGGCGGGGCCGGTTTATGGCGCAGGCGCCAGCCGATCTCGACCAGGTGACGGTCGGCCTTGGTGTGGTTGCAGCGGCGGCAGGACGCCACCACGTTGTCCCAGGCGTGCTGACCCCCGCGGCTGCGCGGGATGACGTGGTCGACGCTGGTTGCGACGCCACCGCAGTACATGCACCGGCCGCCGTCCCGGGCGAAGAGCGCCCGGCGGGTCAGCGGAACAGGCCCCCGGTAGGGGACCCGCACGAACCTTTTCAGCCGGACCACGCTGGGAGCGGGGACAGTGACGGTCGCGCTGTGCATGAAGGCGCCGGATTCCTCGAGACAGACAGCCTTGTTCTCGAGGACGAGGACGAGCGCGCGGCGGAGCGGTACGACACCGAGGGGCTCGTACGACGCGTTGAGGACCAGGACATGCGGCACGGATGGCCTCCTTGTACGCCGGCGGCGCGTGGCTCGCGCCGGGACGATCTGTAGTCAGTCTCCCCTCAGGCCGTGTGGAAGCGCCACCATGTCCCGGTAACGGGCTGGGAGTGTTTTCAACCACACATCCTTCATCCCCAGGTGAGCACGGTCTCTCCCTCGAACATTGCAACGATCCACACACGATGCCCCGTTAGTGTGGTGGTTCCGCCCGTCGGCGCCCCACCCGATGTCCCCATGCCGCGGGCGGGCCGCTACGCCTGGAGGTACCTGCCGTGTTCTTGTCCGTCCTGTCGGCCGCCGATCCCACCGAGGAACCGACGTCGCCCACACTCCAGGACGCCCAGGACAGCGCCACGAACGCCGCGAGCTGGGTCGAGCAGAACTGGTCCACCTGGCTCAGCATCGGCCTGCGCGTGCTGCTGATCCTGGTCATAGCGGCCGTACTGAGAGTGGCCATCCGGCGGACCATCACGAAGTTCATCGACCGCATGAACCGTACGGCGCAGGCGGTCGACGGCACGGCCCTCGGGGGCCTCCTGGTCAACGTCGAGCGCCGCCGCCAGCGCTCCCAGGCCATCGGCTCGGTGCTCCGCTCGGTCGCGTCCTTCACCATCATGAGCACGGCCGCGCTGATGATCCTCGGCACGTTCCAGATCAACCTGGCACCGCTGCTGGCCTCCGCGGGTGTGGCGGGTGTGGCGATCGGTTTCGGCGCCCGCAACCTGGTGACCGATTTCCTCTCCGGCGTCTTCATGATCCTGGAGGACCAGTACGGCGTAGGGGACACGGTCGACGCCGGGGTGGCCTCCGGCGAGGTCATCGAGGTGGGCCTCAGGGTCACCAAGCTCCGCGGCGACAACGGCGAGATCTGGTACGTCCGCAACGGCGAGGTCAAGCGCATCGGAAACCTCTCCCAGGGCTGGGCCACGGCCTTCGTCGACGTCACGGTCCGCTCCGACGAGGACCTCGACCGCGTCCGTTCGGTCCTCGCCGAGGTCGGCGAGGCGATGAGCAAGGACGAGCCCTGGAACGAGCGCCTGTGGGGCCCGATAGAGGTCCTCGGCCTCGACAGCGTCCTCCTGGAGTCGATGGTGGTGCGGGTCTCGGCGAAGACCATGCCGGGCAAGGCCCTCTCCGTGGAGCGCGAGCTGCGCTGGCGCATCAAGCAGGCCTTCGACCGGGTGGGCATCCGCATCGTGGGCGGCCTCCCGGTCCCGGCCGACGACGAGCCGGCACCGGACCCGACAGCGGGCATGGCGGCCCCGTCGGCCTACTCCAACTCGGCGTCCCCGCAGTCGCAGACGGCGTCCCCGATAGCGCCGGTCGCACCGGCGGTGCCGTCGAACGTGACCAAGTAGGCGAGAGAGCTTTCTCATACGTGTGGGGCGGTCCCGGGAGCGATCCGGGACCGCCCCACACGCATGCATGCCTCCGCGCCACACCTTCCGCCCCACCCGTCCGCCACGCCCTGCTGCTCCCCGTCGTGCCCGTCGCTCTCCGACGCCCGCCGTCCGTGGCCTGCGACCGCCCCGCGCCGCTCCCGACGCCCGCCGGACCCTCTGCCGCGGAACGCCAGGTAACGACTTCGCTTCCCGCCAGTGGCCGGTATTGACGCCTCCCCCACCCCCGGCCTACCTTCCTCCCATCGATAGGAAAGTTTCCTAACAATGATCCCTCGGTGGACTTCCCGGTGACCACGCTGGGAAGCTGGGCAGCCGAAAGGCAGGTGTCGACACGTCATGGCAGGAACCTCCGGTACGCCGGGCACCCCACGCGTCCTGCGCGCCATGAACGACCGCGCCGCGCTCGACCTCCTGCTGGAGCACGGTCCGCTGTCCCGGACCCGCATCGGCAAGCTGACCGGACTGTCGAAGCCGACCGCTTCCCAGCTGCTCGCCCGGCTGGAGGCGGCGGGACTCGTCGTCGTCACCGGCACCAGCGAGGGACGGCCCGGGCCCAACGCGCAGCTGTACGCGGTCAACCCGGCCGCCGCGTACGCCGCCGGGCTCGACGTGACGCCCGAGCGGATCCTCGCCGCCGTCGCCGACGTGACCGGACGGACGGTGGGCGAGTACGAACTGCCCACCCCCGGCCGGCGCGCAGCCCACACCGTCGTGCGGCAGGTCACCGACGCCCTCGACGGCTCGGTGAAGGAGGCGGGGCTCGCCCGGGCCGACATCCAGCGGCTCGTCATCGGCACCCCCGGCGCCTTCGACCCGAACACGGGCCGGCTGCGCTATGCCTCCCACCTGCCCGGCTGGCACTCCCCCGCCCTGCTCGACGAGCTCGCGGCGGCACTGCCGATGCCCGTCGAGTACGAGAACGACGTCAACCTGGCCGCCGTGGCCGAACAACGGCTCGGTGCGGCCCGGGGCCACGAGGACTTCGTGCTGCTGTGGAACGAGGGCGGCCTCGGCGCGGCCCTGGTGCTCGGCGGCCGGCTGCACCGCGGCTGGACCGGCGGCGCCGGCGAGGTCGGCTTCCTCCCCGTGCCCGGCGCACCCCTCGTACGGCACGTCACCAAGGCCAACAGCGGTGGCTACCAGGAGCTGGCCGGCTCCCAGGCCATCCCGAAGCTGGCCCGCGAACTCGGTATCAGGCCCGTACCCACGGGGCCGTACTCCGAGGTCGCCGCCGAACTCGTCGGGCAGGCCGCGGACATCAACGCGGGCGCCCACCGACAGCTGCTGGAGACATACGCGACGGGGCTCGCCACCGGCCTCGCCTCGCTCGTCTCCGTCCTCGACCCCGAACTCGTCGTCCTCAGCGGCGCCTCGCTCAGCAGGGGCGGCGAACCGCTGCGCGCACTGGTGCAGGCCGAGTTGGAGGAGCTGGCCGCGTCCCGGCCGCGCCTCGTCGTCGGCGACGTCCACGAACACCCCGTGCTGCGCGGCGCTTTGGAGAGCGCGCTCGCGGCCACCCGTGACGAGGTCTTCGACACCTCGGCCCACTGAGCCCGTAGCCCGTCCTCCCGACCCGACCCCCCGACCCGCGGACCACGCCCGTACCCGCAGCCCGGCACCCGCACGTCGAACAGCCCCATCCCACACCGTCCAGCCCCGCCCCGTCCCAGGGAGACCCTGCCATGCCCGGAATATCCCGAAAAGCGGCCGCAGTGCTCGCCGCCTCCGCCTCCATCGCCCTGCTCGCCACCGGCTGTACCGGCCAGTCCGACGCCGGCGCCACGGACGACCCGAACGCCGAGACCACGATCACGTTCTGGCACGGCTGGAGCGCGCCCGCCGAGGTCAAGGCCGTCCAGGCGAACATCGACCGCTTCGAGAAGGCGCACCCCAACATCAAGGTGAAGGTCGTCGGCAACATCAACGACGACAAGCTCAACCAGGCGCTGCGCGCGGGCGGTTCCAACGGGCCCGACGTGGTGTCGTCGTTCACCACGTCCAACGTCGGCAAGTTCTGCTCGTCCGGTGCCTTCGCCGACCTCAAGCCGTTCATCGAGAAGTCGAAGCTCGACCTCGACAAGATCATCCCGAAGCCGATGCTGGAGTACACCCAGTTCGAGGGCACGCGCTGCGCGATGCCGCTGCTGGGCGACGCGTACGGCCTCTACTACAACAAGGACGCGTTCGAGGAGGCCGGCATCAAGGCTCCGCCGAAGACGTGGTCCGAGTTCGCGAAGGTCGCCGAGAAGCTGACGAAGACCAAGGGCGACTCGTACGAGCAGCTCGGCTTCATGCCCAACTACCACGGCTACGAGACCGTGGTGGACCACTACATGTCGCAGTGGGACCACTCCTACTTCGGCAAGGACGGCAAGTCCGCCATCGCCGAGGACCCGGCCTTCGCCGAGATGTTCACGTACCAGAAGAAGCTCGTCGACGACCTCGGGGGCTTCCAGAAACTGGAGAAGTACCGCAACACGTTCGGTGACGAGTGGGGCGCCAAGCACCCCTTCCAGACCGGCCAGGTCGCCATGCAGCTCGACGGCGAGTGGCGGCTCGGCATGGCGAAGGACGCGGGCGTGAAGTTCGACATCGGCACGGCGCCGATGCCCGTCGCCGACGACGAGGTCGACGAGTACGGCAAGGGCTTCCTCTCCGGCACCATCATGGGAATCGCTCCGCAGAGCAAGAAGCAGAACGCGGCCTGGGAACTGATGAAGTACATGACGACCGACACCGAGGCCGTCGTCTCCTTCGCCAACGCCATCCACAACGTGCCGTCCACGCTCGCCGCCCTGAAGTCGCCCGGCCTGAAGGTCGACCCGGGCTTCAGGACCTTCCTGGACATCGCGCAGAACCCGCACTCCAACACCCCGCCGGCCTCCGTCAACGGCTCGACCTACCAGACGACGCTGCAGGACTTCGGCTACCAGTACGAGTCCGGCAAGGCGAAGGATCTGAAGGCCGGTCTGAAGAAGACCGCCGACCAGATCGACCGTGACATCGAGCAGGCGAAGTAGCGGCCATGTCCACGCCTCCCGCGGCCACGCTCACGCTGCGTACGAAACGCAGGAAGCAGGCTCTGCGCACGGCCGCCTTCATGTCGCCGTGGCTCATCGGCTTCAGCGTCTTCTTCGCATACCCGCTGATCTCCACCGTGTACTTCTCGTTCATGAAGTACGACGGCTTCGGTGTCCCGGTCTTCCGGGGACTGGAGAACTGGAACTACGTCTTCAACGACTACCCGATGTTCTGGCCCGCGCTGCGCAACACCCTGTGGCTGGTGCTCGTCATGGTCACGTTCCGGGTCGTCTTCGGCCTGGGAATCGGCCTGCTGATCACGAAGATCAAGACCGGGGCGGGTGTCTTCCGCACCCTGTTCTACCTGCCCTACCTGGCGCCGCCCGTCGCGGCCACGCTGGCCTTCGTCTTCCTGCTCAACCCGGGGACCGGACCGGTCAACTCGGTCCTCGGCGACCTCGGTCTGCCGACCCCCGGATGGTTCACGGACTCCACCTGGTCCAAACCCGCCCTCACCATGCTCGCCCTCTGGGGCGTCGGCGACCTGATGGTCATCTTCATGGCCGCGCTGCTCGACGTACCGAAGGAGCAGTACGAGGCCGCCGAGCTGGACGGCACGTCCGCCTGGCAGCGGTTCCGGTTCGTGACGCTGCCGAACATCTCGCCGATCATCATGTTCGCGGTGGTCACCGGCGTGATCCAGACGATGCAGTACTACACACAGCCGCTGGTCGCGGGAAAGGTCGCCTCCGGGATCATCGGCGGCTCGGGCCAGCAGTTCGAACCGGGATACCCCGACAAGTCGACGCTCACCCTGCCGCAGCTCGTCTACAACCTCGGCTTCCAGCGCTTCGACTACGGCTCCGCGTGCGTGGTCGCGCTGGTGCTGTTCGCCCTGTCCATGGCGTTCACCGCGTTCCTGATGCGGCGCCGGGGCGGTCTCATCCAGGCAGGTGACTGACCCATGACCCAAGTACTCGACAAGCCCGTGGAGTTGGAGGCGCCGCCGGTCACGCCCGCCGAGCGGACCGCCCGCCGCAAGGCCCTCCTGGAGTGGATCGCCGTGCACGCGCTCGGCGTCGCGGCCGCCCTGTTCTTCGTCCTGCCCTTCGTGTTCGTCGTCCTGACGTCACTCATGAGCGACTCCCAGACACTGAGCCGGGACCTGGTCCCGGACACCTGGGAGTGGGGCAACTACACAAAGGTGTTCGACACACCCGGCTTCCTCACCTGGTGGAAGAACACCCTGCTGTACGCGGGCGCCGGCACCGCCCTGACGGTCGCGTCCTCCGTCCCGGTGGCGTACGCGCTCGCCAAGTTCCGCTTCCGTGGCCGGAACCTGTCGCTGATGCTGGTCATCTCGATGATGATGCTGCCGCCCCAGGTCATCATCATCCCGATGTACCTGTTCTGGGCGAAGCAGCTGGATCTGTCGGGCACGCTGTGGCCGCTGATCATCCCGATGGCGTTCGGCGACGCGTTCTCCATCTTCCTGCTGCGGCAGTTCCTGATGACGATCCCGAACGAGTACATCGACGCGGCGAAGGTCGACGGCTGCGGGGACCTCAGGACCCTGCTGAAGGTCGTACTGCCGATGGCCAAGCCCGGTATCGCCGCCGTCGCGCTCTTCCAGTTCTTCTACGCCTGGAACGACTACTTCGGGCCGCAGATCTACGCGTCCGAGAATCCCGGCGCCTGGACCCTGAGCTACGGCCTGGAGTCCTTCAAGGGCGCGCACCACACCGACTGGAATCTGACGATGGCCGCGACCGTCCTGGTCATGGCCCCCGTGATCCTCGTGTTCTTCTTCGCGCAGAAGGCGTTCGTCGAGGGCGTCACGCTCACCGGAGTGAAAGGTTGACATGAAACTCGCAGTAGTGGGCGGGGGCTCCACCTACACCCCTGAACTCATCGACGGATTCGCGCGGTTGCGGGAGACCCTGCCCATCGAGGAGCTGGTCCTCGTCGATCCGGCGCTGGACCGTCTGGAGCTCGTCGGCGGCCTGGCCCGGCGGATCTTCGCCAAGCAGGGGCACCCGGGGCGCATCACCACGACCGACGACCTCGACGCGGGCGTCGACGGCGCCGACGCCGTGCTGCTCCAGCTCCGCGTGGGCGGCCAGGCGGCCCGCAACGAGGACGAGACGTGGCCGCTGGAGTGCGGCTGCGTCGGCCAGGAGACCACCGGCGCGGGCGGCCTCGCCAAGGCGCTGCGTACGGTCCCGGTGGTGCTCGACATCGCCGAGCGCGTCCGGCGCGCCAATCCGGACGCCTGGATCATCGACTTCACCAACCCCGTCGGCATCGTGACCCGCGCCCTCCTCCAGGCCGGCCACAAGGCGGTCGGACTGTGCAACGTGGCGATCGGGTTCCAGCGGAAGTTCGCCGCGATGCTCGGTGTCGCCGCCGCCGATGTGCACCTGGACCATGTGGGCCTCAACCACCTCACCTGGGAAACCCATGTGCGACTCGGCGGCCCCGAGGGCGAGAACGTACTGCCGAAGCTGCTCGCCGGGCACGGCGACACCCTCGCCGACGACCTGCGCCTGCCCCGCGGCGTCCTCGACCGCCTGGGCGTCGTCCCGTCCTACTACCTGCGCTACTACTACGCGCACGACGAGGTCGTACGAGAGCTGGGTACGAAGCCGTCGCGGGCCGCGGAAGTCGCGGAGATGGAGCGTGAGTTGCTGACGATGTACGGCGACCCGGCGCTCGACGAGAAGCCGGCGCTGCTGGCGAAGCGGGGCGGGGCATACTACTCGGAGGCCGCCGTCGACCTCGCCGCGTCCCTGCTGGGCGGGGGCGGGAGCCCGTACCAGGTGGTGAACACGTACAACCGGGGGACGCTGCCGTTCCTGCCCGACGACGCCGTGATCGAGGTGCAGGCGGCGGTCGGGCACCCGGGGGCCGCTCCGCTGCCGGTGGCGCCGGTCGACCCGCTGTTCGCGGGGCTGATGGCGAACGTCACCGCGTACGAAGACCTGGCCCTGGAGGCCGCGCTGCGCGGCGGCCGTGAGCGGGTGTTCCGGGCGCTGCTCGCCCACCCCCTGGTCGGCCAGTACGCGTCCGCCGACGCCCTCACCGACCGGCTGATCGCGCACAACCGGGAGCACCTCGCGTGGGCGTGACCGCAAGGGTCCTCGCCGTCGACGCGGGGAACAGCAAGACCGACGTCGCGGTCGTGGCGGCCGACGGGAGCGTGCTCGCCACGGCGCGCGGCGGCGGGTTCCGGCCCCCCGCCGTGGGTGTCCGGCAGGCGGTGGACACCCTCGCCGAGGCCGTCGGCCGGGCCTTCGCCGAGGCGGGCGTCACCGCCGTCGACCATGTCTCCGCGTGCCTCGCCAACGCCGATCTGCCCGTGGAGGAGGAACAGTTGGCCGCCGCTCTGCACGCGCGCGCGTGGGGGGCGACCGTGGAGGTCCGCAACGACACCTTCGCGATCCTGCGCGCCGGGGTCGAGGAACCGCGGGGCGTCGCCGTGGTGTGCGGTGCGGGCATCAACTGCGTGGGCATGCGGCCCGACGGCCGGGTCGCCCGCTTCCCCGCCCTCGGCCGGGTCTCCGGTGACTGGGGCGGGGGCTGGGGCCTCGCCGAGGAGGCCCTGTGGCACGGGGCGCGCGCCGAGGACGGTCGCGGGGGCGCCACCGCGCTGGCCCGTACCCTGCCCGCGCACTTCGGTCTCACCACGATGTACGAGCTGATCGAGGCCCTGCACCTGGAGCACATCGAGGACGTCCGGCGCCACGAGCTGACGCCCGTCCTGTTCGCCACGGCCGCGGACGGCGACCCGGTCGCCCGTGCGCTCGTCGACCGGCTGGCGGACGAGATCGTGAGCATGGCGGTCGTCGCCCTGGCCCGGCTCGACCTGCTGGACGAGGAGGCGCCGGTCCTGCTCGGCGGCGGTGTGCTGGCCGCCCGCCACCCCCAACTCGACGACCGCGTACGGGAGCTGCTGGCCGAGCGGGCGCCCAAGGCCGCGCCCCGGGTCGTCACCGCCCGGCCGGTCCTCGGGTCGGCGCTCCTCGGACTCGACCACGAGGGTGCCCCGGCCCGGGCGCACGCCCGCGTACGGGAGTTTTACGAGGTGGTCTGAGCACGCCGGGAACCGAACAGTTCGGGTTGGCGTATTCATGGGCAGGGGTGGTGCGGGATCTTCGCTGTGCCGTATCCGGGCAAGGCCTGGCTCCGATCGGAACAAGATCGAGTCAAGGCCTGTGCGGATGTCGGTCCCGGCGGCGATACTTGCGGCCGTGCTCCTCTTTCCCGTGCCTCCCGGCGCCGGGCGGAGGTGACCGGCGATGACCATGGGGGAGGTCGAGTGACGTACCAGCAGCAGGGCACGGCGGCGCCACCGGGGATGCCGGCGCCCACGATGCCCGCGGTCCCGCCGCAGGCTCCGCCGCCCGGGCCGCAGGGCCGTCCCGGCGCTCCCGAGGTCGCGCCCCCACGCCGTACGGCGTGGGCGGAGGGTGTCGACCAGCTGCGGGCCGCGGCGACCACCGAGCCCGGCCGGCTGCGCATCATCGGCGCGGTGCTCGCCCTCCTCGTCGTCGCGTTCGGGGCGATCACCGCCTGGGAGATGACGGACCGGTCGGCCGCCGCGGACGACGTGCTGCACAGCAGCCAGCCGCTGAGCGCCGACGCCGCGGACATCTACCGCTCCCTCGCCGACGCCAACACAGCGGCGTCCAGCGGCTTCCTCGCGGGCGGCCAGGAGACGAAGGCCTCCCGCGACCGGTACGAGCGGGACATCGACAACGCCGCGGAGAAGCTGGTGACCGCGGCAGCCAACTCCGAGCC
This sequence comes from Streptomyces sp. BV286, assembly GCF_019090165.1. Classification (GTDB taxonomy): domain Bacteria; phylum Actinomycetota; class Actinomycetes; order Streptomycetales; family Streptomycetaceae; genus Streptomyces. Next base: position 20,212 of record NZ_JAHRIB010000046.1, on the reverse strand, counting down.
GGGTTCCGCCTCGGAGAAGACGATCACCAAGCTGAACACGATGCTGCCCGAGTACAAGGGCCTCGTGGAGCGCGCCCGGGCCAACAACCGTCAGGGTTTCCCCCTCGGCGGCGCCTACCTGCGGTACGCCAACGCGAAGATGCAGGTGATGCTCGATGACGCCGAGCGTCTCTACACGGTGGAGAACCAGCGGCTGCGGTCCGACTACGACGACGCGACGCCGTACCCGTGGATCGCGATCGGTGTCGGCGTCCTGGCCATCGGCGGCCTCGGCTGGGCCCAGCACCGCAACTACCGCCGTACGAACCGGGTGCTGAACCACGGACTGGTCGCCGCCACCGCGGCCTCCACGGTCGTCCTGCTGTGGCTGGTGGTCGGCCACAGCGTCGCGCGGGCCGGGCTGAACGACTCGTACGACAACGCGGTCCGCTCGCTGAACACGCTGAACGACGCCCGGATCGCCTCGCTCAAGGCCCGGGGCAACGAGAACCTCACGCTGGTCGCCCGGGGCGCGGAGACCGTGAAGCTGGGCACGGGCCCGGACGCGGAGGTCGTGGACGCCTTCGACCACGACTTCAAGCTGCAGATGAAGCTCCTCACCACGAAGCTGGCCGCCGCCGAGGGCCTCGCCGACAACAGCGCGGGCACGAAGCCGGTCGAGGCGGCCACGGCCAACATGAAGGTCTGGAAGGAACGGCACACGGAAGCCCGCGAACAGGACAACCTGGGCAACTACCAGGGCGCGCTGGACCGGGTGATCGGCTCGAACGACAAGAAGCCCACGGGCGAGTGCTTCGACAAGGTCGACGAGGCACTCGCCGACGCGATCACGCACGAGCAGGCCGAGTTCAAGCAGGCGGCCGGGGACGGCCGGGGCGCGATGAACGGCCTCGTGGTGGGCGCCGCGGTGCTCGCCGTACTGGCCGCCGCCGGCGCGCTGCTCGGCATCGGACGCAGGCTGTCGGAGTACCGGTGAGAGGGGGCACGACGATGAACACACAGCGTTTGCGGACCGGTCTGAGGGGCTGGGGCGGAGTGGCGGCGATGGCGGTCGTCTGCGCCCTCGCGGCGGTGTTCGCCCTTCTGCTGCCGGTGTCCCAGACCCGCGGGGAAGGCACCACGGACGCCGACGGCCGGGGTGTGGCCCAGGCCTCGCAGACCAGGGCCGAGGACTGCAAGAACCCCCAGGACCAGAGTCCGGCGCCGGACTCCGGCCCGCAGGACGGGGCGACGATCCAGCGGATCAAGGACGCCGGTCACCTGACCGTCGGCGTCGACCAGAACAGCTACCGCTGGGGCTACCGCGACCCGAACAACACGTCGGGCGGCGCCCAGTTGGAGGGCTTCGACATCGACCTGGCGCAGGCGATCGCGGACGAGATCCTCGGCAAGAAGAAGAACAACGTCCGCTTCCAGGCCATCCCGACCAACCAGCGCGTCCCGGCGATCCAGGACGGGAAGGTCGACATGGTGGTGCGCACCATGACGATCAACTGTGACCGGCTGGGTCAGGTGGCCTTCTCCTCGCCCTACTTCGAGACCGGCCAGCAGGTGCTCGCACCGAAGAAGTCGGACATCAAGGGGTACGACGGCACTCTCGCGGAGAAGCGGATCTGCTCGGCGTCGGGCTCGATCGCCCTGGAGAAGCTGGAAGCGGACAAGGCGAGCGGGGTCATCCCCAAGTCCGCCGACATCGGCGTCACCGTGCCGAACCAGCTCGACTGCCTGGTGAGGCTGCAGCTCGGTGAGGTGGACGCCGTGGTCACCGACGGCGCGCTCGCCGCCAGCCAGGCCGCGCAGGACCCCACGGTCGAGCTCAAGGGCAAGCCGCTCACGGACGAGTACTACGGAGTGGCGATGAACCTGAAGGCTCCCGATCTGGTGCGCCGGGTCAACCAGATCCTGGTGGACTACCGCAAGGACGGCTGGCAGAAGTCGTACGACACCTGGCTCGCCGGGACGCTCGGCGAGAGCGACGGGCCTCCTCCGGTCCAGTACAAGTAGGCGACACCGGCACAGCGCACACGGCGGCAGTGACAGCGACAGGGCAAGTACCAAGAAGCGAGGGGTGATCGATGGGCGTCACGGGACCCTCCGGGCCGGTACTGGACCGGGACGAGGTGGACCGTGCGCTGGCGCGGCTCGGCGCGGAGCACGAGGCCATCGAGACCTCGCTCCTCGCCCTGCAGGACCACGCGGGCCGCAGACTCCTCGAAGGTGCCGAGCTCACGGGCACCACGGACGACCGCTGGCAGACCGCCGAGGCGTCGATCACCCTCCTGTGGGCGTACTTCGACGCCTACGCGGACGCGCTGCGCACCGCGCGGGGGATCCGCTCCCGCAGACGCTGGTCGAGCCGCGAGGACCTGGTGGAACTGACGGAGCTGCTGCGCGGCGAGAGCGTCACGGTGGCCGGCAGTGCCTCCGCCACGGCGGCCGCTCCCACGATGGCGGGCACGGGCAAGCTCAGCGAGCGCTTCACCCTCGCCGAACTCGTGGACCGGATGAACGAGTTGTACGCCTCATCGCTGGACATGGTCGTCGCGGCGGACGCGGTGTGGTCGGCGCTGCCCGCCCGGATAGACCTGCTGGCCGCGGAGTTGCAGCGCACCCGGCGTCTCGCGCACTCCGTGGGCGTACGGCCCGGCGAGCACCCGTCGGGTGACGACCTGGAGCGGATCACGCGCACGCTGACGTCCCTGCGTGAGCAGGTGGTGTCCGATCCGCTGGCCTTCTGGGTGCCCGCGCAGGGCAGTTCGGCGCCGGGCGGCGGCCGGCCCGACACCACGCGCTACGACGCTGAGGCGCGCGCTCTGGAGGAGGTGCGCCGCGAGATCGACGCCGTGCTCACGGTGCGGCAGGACGCGGAGGCGCGGCTGGTGCGGCTGCGGGACGTGCTGAGCCGCGCGGACCGCACGCTGGCCGAGGCGAGGAGTGCGCGCGGCGAGGTACTGGCGAAGATCGCCGCGTCCGAGGTGCCCGCGGTGAGCGGCCCGCCGACCGCCCTGCAGGAGCAGCTGGCGGCGGCCTCCGAGTACCGCAGGCACGCGCAGTGGCACCGCCTCTCGCCGCTCCTGGAGTCGCTGGAGGAGAAGGCCGAGGACGAACTGCTGCGTGCCCGCGAGTCGTTGACCGCGGTCACCGCGCCGCTCGCGGTCCGCGCGGAGCTGCGCGGCCGTCTCGACGCGTACAAGGCGAAGGTCGCGCGGCACGGCTTCGCCGAGGACCCGCTGCTCGTGGAGCGCTACGACGCGGCACGACGGATGCTGTGGAGCGCGCCCTGCGACCTGCGTGTGGCGGAACAGGCGGTGCTGCGCTACCAGCAGGCGGCCGCCGAAGTGCTGGTGCCCAGGGTCCCGGGCCACGGCGGACCACAGGACCGGAGGGGGGAGTCATGAGTCAGTCGAACGAAACTCGGCAGAGTCAGCAGAAGCAGTGCCAGCGGCCCGGCTGCACGGGCTCGTACGAGGACATGGGTGGCGGCGAGCTGTACTGCGACACCTGCGGCCTGGCGCCGGTGGTCTCGTCCGGGGGTCCCTCCTCGGGCGAGGGCATGGTGGGGTCCCCGCCGACCGGGATCACGGGGGGCGGCAAGGGTTCGCGCGGCTCCGGCAGCGGCAGCTCGCGCGCCAGCTCCCGGGCGTCGTCCCGCTCCTCGTCGCGGTCGGCCCAGTCCCGGCGTTCGGTCTCGGGCCGTCTGTCGCGGTCCGTCTCGGGCCGCTCGACGGGCCGTTCGGTGTCGGTGCGCAGCTCCGGTTCGGCGGCCGGGTCCTCCAGCCGCGGCCGGCTCGGCGTGGGCCTCGTGCAGGTCCCGGGCGTGCCGCGGCCCGACCCGCGTGAGATGGTCCAGGAGAACCCCGAGGTTCCCGAGCGGAAGCGATTCTGCTCGCGCTCCGACTGCGGGGCCCCGGTGGGGCGTTCACGGGGTGAGCGTTCCGGGCGCACGGAGGGCTTCTGCACCAAGTGCGGCCACCCGTACTCGTTCATGCCGAAGCTGCAGTCCGGTGACATCGTGCACGGCCAGTACGAGGTCGTGGGCTGCCTCGCGCACGGCGGGCTCGGCTGGGTCTATCTTGCGGTCGACCGGGCCGTGTCCGACCGCTGGGTGGTCCTCAAGGGCCTCCTCGACACGGGCGACCAGGACGCCATGGCCGCCGCGATCTCCGAGCGCCGCTTCCTCGCCGAGATCGAGCACGCGAACATCGTGCGGATCTACAACTTCGTGGAGCACCTCGACCAGCGCACCGGCTCCCTCGACGGCTACATCGTCATGGAGTACGTCGGGGGCAAGTCCCTCAAGGAGATCGCCAACGGCCGCCGCAACGCCGCCGGGAAGCGCGACCCGCTGCCGGTGGAGCAGGCCTGCGCCTACGGCATCGAGGCGCTCGAAGCCCTCGGCCACTTGCACAGCCGCAACCTCCTGTACTGCGACTTCAAGGTCGACAACGCGATCCAGACCGAGGACCAGCTCAAGCTGATCGACATGGGCGCCGTGCGCAGGATGGACGACGACGAGTCGGCCATCTACGGCACGGTCGGCTACCAGTCCCCGGAGGTCGCCGAGGTGGGCCCGTCGGTCGCCTCCGACCTCTACACGGTGGCCCGCACCCTGGCGGTGCTGACCTTCGACTTCCAGGGCTACACGAACGTGTTCGTGGACTCCCTGCCCGACCCCGACAACATCGAGGTCTTCCGCACCTACGAGTCCTTCTACCGGCTGCTCGTGCGGGCCACCGACCCCGACCCGGCCCGCCGGTTCGCCTCCGCGCAGGAGATGGCCGAGCAGCTGACGGGTGTGCTGCGCGAGGTCGTCTCCGTGCAGACGGGCCGGGCGCGGCCCGCGCTGTCCACGCTGTTCGGTCCCGAACTGAAGGTCACGGACACGGAGTTGTTCGGCAGGCTGGACGGGGACGTGTCGCGGCTGGGGGTACGGGTCGTGCCCGTACGGGAGAAGAAGGGCGCGCCGGCTCTGACGGCCGGGGCGAACGGCTCGCGGGCCCTCGCGCCCGCCGCGGCCTCCCTCGTCAAGCCACTGAACACCGCGGCCGCCGCGCTGGCCCTCCCGGTCCCCCACGTCGATCCCGCCGATCCGAACGCCGGGTTCCTGGCCGGGCTCATGGCGTCCGCGCCCGCGGAGCTGATCACCGCGCTGCACGCGGCGCCCACCGGCTCCCTGGAGCTGCGGCTGCGCGAGCTGCGGGCCCGTCTGGAGATGGGCGAGTTCCAGCCCGCGACCAGGACGCTCGAAGCCCTGGAGACGGACCATCCCGACGACTGGCGGGTGGTCTGGTACCGGGGCGTGGCGGCGCTGGCCACCGGCGACCACGAGGTCGCGGCGGTGTCCTTCGACGCGGTCTACGACGCGTTCCCGGGCGAGCCCGCGCCGAAGCTGGCCCTCGGCCTGTGCGCGGAGGTCCTCGGCCAGCTGGACAACGCCGCCGAGTACTACCGGCTGGTGTGGACGACCGACCCGAGCTATGTGAGCGCCGCGTTCGGCCTGGCCCGCGTCCAGCTCGCGGCGGGCGACCGCCCGGGTGCCGTACGGACGCTGGAGTCGGTGCCGGAGTCCTCGATCCACTACACGGCCGCGCGGGTCGCCGCCGTCCGGGCGCGGCTGAGGCAGCGCCTGGCCGAGACGGCCCCGCCGGCCCCGTTGGTCCCGCCCGCCCCGGGAGTTCCGGGGGCGGCGGCGCACGGGCAGGGGCCACCGGGTGCCGGGGGTCCGGGCGCGCCGTTCCTCGACGACCTGACCTCGGCCGCGGCCCAGGTCGAGGCCCTGGACGGGTACGGCCTGGACGCGGTGCGCCGCGAGCAGTTGTCCACAGAGGTCCTTGGTTGCGCCCTGGACTGGGTACTCTCCGGTATCCAGGGTTCCGTACCGCCGAGTGCCGGTGCGCGGACCGTACTGCTCGGCAGTGACCTGGACGAGCGGGGTCTGCGCTTCGGTCTGGAGCGCTCGTACCGGACACTGGCCCGGCTCGCCCAGGGTGGCGAGGAGAGGATCGAACTGGTGGAGCGCGCCAACCGCTACCGCCCCCGGACGTGGGTGTAATTCATGTCGCAGATGCCCCAATTGGCCGCCTGCCCCAGCTGTGAGGAACCGCTGGAGTCGGGAGACCGTTTCTGCGGTGCGTGCGGGTACGACCTGTCGGCCGTACCAGCGCCGCCGGACGACAACCCCACGATCGCGATGAACGGCTCGGCGGCACAGCCTCCCCCGGCGGTCGCCTCCGTGGACTGGCCGGTCGCACCCGAGCCGGCCGGTTCGGACACACCGGCCGCCATGGTCCTGCCGACGGATCTGGAGGGACGCGAGTCGGGCGGCTCCGACGGCCCGGGCGTACGGTTCGACCGGCCGGCCCAGCCGTCCGCACCGGCACCCGCACCGGCACCGGCACCGGCACCACCGCATGCCCAACCGCCCGCCCAGTCCTCGGTGCACGGGCCGGCCCAGGCGGCGGAACCGGACGAGTACCCGCTCGCCGCTCCCCTGCCTCCCGAGGCGCAACCGGCTGATCCGCGGGCGGCCGACGTCGCGACGGCGGGTGCCGGTCTGAAGATCTGCGTGGCCTGCCGCGCGGGCCAGGTCGACCGGGACGGCTACTGCGAGAACTGCGGGCACGCCCAGCCGCGCGAACGCGACCACATGGAGCAGGAACTGGACGCGATCGCCGCGGTCAGCGACCGCGGTCTGCGCCACCACCGGAACGAGGACGCGTTCACCGTCTCCACGACCGCGCTGTCCGACGGCTCGCCCGCGGTCGTCGCGATCGTGTGCGACGGCGTGTCCTCGGCGACCCGCCCGGACGAGGCCTCCCTGGCCGCCTCCCGCGCGGCCAACGAGTCGCTCCTGGCGGCCCTGCCCCGCGGCACCCACCCGCAGCAGGCCATGCACGAGGCGATCCTCGCGGCCGCGGACGCGGTCAACTCCCTGGCGGACCCCACCCCTGCGGCCCAGGAGCACCAGCCGCATGTGAACGCCCCGGCGTGCACCCTCGTCGGCGCGATCGTCACCCCCAGCCTGCTGATCATCGGCTGGGTCGGCGACAGCCGCGCCTACTGGGTGCCCGTGGACCGGACGTCGCCGCCGGCCAGACTCACCGAGGACGACTCCTGGGCGGCCCAGATGGTCGCCGCCGGCCTGATGAACGAGGCCGAGGCGTACGCGGACCAGCGGGCCCACGCCATCACGGGCTGGCTCGGCGCGGACGCCTACGAACTGGAGCCGCACACCGCTTCCTTCAAGCCGGACCGGCCCGGTGTAGTGGTGGTGTGCACCGACGGGCTGTGGAACTACGCGGAGGCGGCCGAGGAGATGGCCGAGGTCGTTCCGCCCGACGCCGCGGACCGGCCACTGCACAGCGCGCAGGTCCTGGTGGGTCACGCACTGGACGGCGGGGGCCACGACAACGTAACAGTGGCCGTCGTGCCGTTCCCGGCCCCGCCGCAGGGGGCAGGATCGGCCTGAGGCCGAAGCGGTACGAAACGGCATCGGCCTCGGCACGGCCAGGACCGGAGGGGACCGGTCCGCCTACCGACATCACCCACACCCTGTGGGAGTCCTGAGGGGGAGCAGAGAAGGCATGGCCAATTTCTCGAAGTCGAACGTGCCCCAGTTCTCGGTTGAGGTGTACCAGAACGAGTACCTGCCGGAGGGCGGGCGCGAGGTCAACGCGATCGTGACGGTGACCTCCACCGGCGGCGGCACGATCGGGAGTGCCGTCGCGGCACCCCACCTCTACACGCCGGGGCAGGGCCCGGACGCGGCCGTGGCGATCATGGTCGACTGCTCCGGGTCCATGGACTACCCGCCCACCAAGATGCGCGGCGCCAGGGACGCGACGGCCGCCGCGATCGACGCGCTGCGCGACGGCGTGCACTTCGCGGTGATCGGCGGGACGCACCTGGCCAAGGAGGTCTACCCGGGCGGCGGCGGGCTCGCCGTCGCCGACGCGCAGACCCGTGACCAGGCCAAGCAGGCGCTGCGCAAGCTGAGCGCGGGCGGCGGCACGGCGATCGGCACCTGGCTGAAGCTCGCCGACCGCCTGCTGTCCTCGGCGGACGTGGCCATCCGGCACGGCATCGTGCTCACCGACGGCCGCAACGAACACGAGTCGCCCGAGGACCTGAAGGCCGCCCTGGACGCCTGCGCGGGCCGCTTCACCTGTGACGCGCGGGGCGTCGGCACGGACTGGGAGGTCAAGGAGGTCACCGGTATCGCGTCCGCGCTGCTCGGCACCGCCGACATCGTGGCCGACCCGGCGGGCCTGTCCGCCGACTTCACGCAGATGATGGAGACGGCCATGGGCAAGGAGGTCGCGGACGTCGCGCTGCGGCTGTGGACCCCGCTCGGCACGTCCATCAAGTTCGTCAAGCAGGTCGCGCCCACGGTCGAGCAGCTGACCGACCGGCGCACCGAGGCGGGGCCGCGCGCCGGGGACTATCCGACCGGGTCCTGGGGGGACGAGTCACGGGACTACCACGTGTGTGTCGAGGTCCCCGAGGCCGGCATCGGCCAGGAGATGCTCGCCGCCCGTGTCTCCCTGGTGATCCCGCAGGGCGACGGCACGGCACAGTCACTGGGCGCACAGGGGCTCGTACGGGCCGTGTGGACCGACGACATGGCGGCGTCCACGTCGATCAACCCGCAGGTCGCGCACTACACGGGTCAGGCGGAACTGGCACAGGTCATCCAACAGGGCCTGGATGCCCGCAAAGCGGGAGATGCCGACGGGGCAACGGCCAAGCTGGGCCGCGCCGTTCAGCTCGCCAGTGCCTCCGGAAACGCGGATACGGCGAAACTGCTTGCGAAGGTGGTGGACGTGGTCGATGCCGCGGCGGGTACTGTGCGATTGAAGGCGAAGGTCGCGGAGGCCGACGAGATGACTCTCGAGACACGGTCCACGAAGACTGTTCGCGTGAAGAAGTAGAGAAGAAGCAGAGCGGTACGCGCACGACTCGTAGCAGTGAGTGACGCGCGGCAGTACGTAAGCGGTTCGTACGCATTGCGGTCCCCCGTGGGCCGGAACTGGAGAGGGGGAAGCGCCGACATGCCGACCTGCCCGAACGGACACCAGTCGGGTTCCGACGACTGGTGCGAGGTCTGCGGTCACCGCATGGCCGGTGCCGTGCCCCCGCCACCTCCGCCGCCCCCGGCGGCCGGTTACGGCTATCCGCCGCCCGGTTCGCCCCCGCCTCCCGGCCAGGGCGGCCGCCCCCATCTGTCCGCGGTGCCCGACCCGGCGCCCGAGGCGGAGCTGTGCCCGCAGTGCCGTACCCCGCGTGAGGGAGGGGCGCCGTTCTGCGAGGAGTGCCGGTGGAACTTCCTGACGAACACCGCGACCTCGTACACCCCGGCCGCCCCGCGCCCTCCGGGTCCCGGCCCGGGACCCGGCCCGGGACCCGGCCCCGGTGGGCCCAACCCGGCGCTGCATTTCCAGCAGCAGCAGCCCGGGCAGGCCGGTCCCACCCACGGTGGATTCGACTACCAGGGCTCCCGGCCCTCGCAGATGAACCGGCCCGCGGAGCCGATCCCGCCGTTCGGCGAGAACCCCTCGGGCTTCCCCGGTGATCCGTCACGGCCGGGTCCGCCGCAGCCCGGCCCCGGCGGCCAGGGACCCGGTGCCCCCGGCGGCTACGGCGGGCCCGGAGGCCACGGTGGACCTCCCGGTGGCCCCAACGGATTCGGCGGACCCGGTGGTCCGGGCGGCCCTGGTGGCCCTCCCGGCGGACAGGGCGGTCCGGGCGGTCCGGGCGGGCCCGGTGGACCGAACGGTCCTGGCGGCGGCCCCGGCGGTCCTGGCCCCGGTGCCCCGCAGGGCTTCCAGCAGGCCGGCCCGCCGGCCCCGCCCGGGTATCCGCAGGAGACCGGGCGGCCCCAGGCACCGGGCGGCCCGTCCTTCGGGGGCGACGACGACTGGGTGCTCCCGCCGCCGACGACCGGCGGTCCCGGTGGGCCCGGCGGCCCCGGTGGCCCGCCCGGCCCCGGTGGTGGTTACGGCTACCCGCAGCCGGGCTCGACGCAGGCACCTCCCGGGTACCAGCAGCAGCCGCTGGCGTGGAGCATCACCATCGGACCCGACCGTGACTACTTCATGGCGATGATGCAGCGCTCCGGGCCGGAGGCAGCGGGTCTGAACCTGCCCGCGTACTCGCCGGAACAGCAGCGCCCGCTCATCGGGAACCAGATCACGATCGGCCGCCGCCGCCACTCCACCGGGGACACCCCGGACATCGACCTGTCGGTGCCGCCGGAGGACCCGGGCGTCTCGCACCAGCACGCGGTCCTCGTGCAGCAGCCGGACAGCAGCTGGGCGGTCGTCGACCAGAACTCCACCAACGGCACCACGGTCAACGGCGCCGAGGAGCCCATCCAGCCCTTCGTCCCCGTGCCACTGCAGGACGGCGACCGGGTTCACGTGGGCGCCTGGACGACGATCACGATCAGGCGGGGCTAGCCTCCGGGGCCGAGGCCCGGCCCCGGTGCCCGTCGGACGCCGCAGGGCACCGGCGGGCGCCCGAGCCGTCGCGTCCGGCACCGGGTCGGCCGTTCGGCTGCCCGGTACAAGGCCGGCCATTCGCCTGCCCGGTCCCGGGCGGGAAGCAAGGTCCGACGGCGGCTAGGGCAGTGGCCAGGTGTGCGGCCCCTCGGGGTCGTCCAGCCACGCCCACGTGCGGCCTTCGCCGACCGTGATCCCGTACCGCTCGCGCACCGGCCAGGTCTCGTGCTCCCACAGCGCGTACGCCTCGTCGGGGGCGAGGCCGCCCGCTGTGAGGGTCAGCAGGAACCGGAACAGCTCGTGGTCCCTGGCGCGGCGCGGCAGGCCCTCCAGGCCCGCGTCCGGGAGCTCCGGTTCGGTCCGCGTGCCGCCGCGCAGGGGTACGAAGTAGGCGGAGGTGTGCAGGAAGCGGCCTTCCGCGTGCCCGGTGTCCCGCACCCGCAGGGCGATCAGGCCGGTGGCGAACGGTGCGAGGATCCGGGCGCCGGGCCGGCACTGGGCGAGCCAGGTACGCGGGATCGCACTCAGCGTGCAGGTCGCGATGACCCGGTCGAAGGGCGCCCGCTCGGGGCAGCCGCGCGCTCCGTCGCAGGTCACGACGGTCGGATGGCGGCCGGCGGCGGCCAGGTGCCGCCGTGCGGACTCGGTGATCTCCGCGTCCAGGTCGACCGTGGTGACCAGGTCGTCGCCCAGGCGGTGGGAGAGCAGCGCCGCGTTGTATCCGGTGCCCGCGCCGATCTCCAGGACCGCGTCCCCGTCCCGTACCTCCAGCTCGGTCAGCATCTTCGCCATCAGCGAGGGCTGGCTGCTGGACGACAGCAGCTCACCGTCGCGCACACGTGTGGCCAGCGGGGCGTCCAGGTACGCACCGCGCACCCAGTCCTCGCGCCGGCGCGGGATGGGGTCCTCGCCCCATCTGCGCTCGTAGCCGCCCAGCGCGCCCACGTAGTAGTAGGGCACGAAGAGGTGGCGCGGAACGCTCTCGAAGGCGTCCCGCCAGACCGGGTCGGCGTCCCAGGCGCCGCTCGCGTCGATCTCGCGCACCAGTGCCGCCCGCGCCGTGGCGGCGAGGTCGTCCAGCCCGTGGTCGAGGGCGTGCGCGCTCATACCTCCACTGTGCTGCGGGACGGGCCGGGAGGCGAGGCCGGGGGCGGCGGGCCCGGAATGCGGCCTCCGACAGCGGTGGTCCTAAGCCTCAGGTCCTCGGTCGGCCGGTCTGAGACCATGGACAGCGTGCTGCATTTCCCGGGGGACGACCCCGGGACCCCCGGCCGGAACGACCAGGGGCTGACCGGAGCGACCTTTGTGAGGGCCAACTGACGTGAAAGAGATTCGGCGCGGCACGCTTCAGGAGGAGACCTTCTACGAGCAGGTGGGCGGCGAGGAGACCTTCCGGCGCCTGGTCCACCGGTTCTACGAGGGCGTCGCCGAGGATCCGCTGCTGCGGCCCATGTATCCCGAGGAGGACCTGGGCCCGGCCGAGGAGCGCTTCATGCTGTTCCTGATCCAGTACTGGGGCGGCCCGACCACGTACAGCGAGAACCGCGGGCACCCCCGGCTGCGGATGCGCCATGCCCCCTTCGCCGTCGACCGTGCCGCGCACGACGCCTGGCTGAAGCACATGCGGGTCGCCGTCGACGAGCTCGGTCTCTCCGAGGAGCACGAGCACACACTGTGGAACTACCTGACGTACGCGGCGGCTTCGATGGTGAACACGGAGAGCTGAACAGGACCGGCTGACGCGCGCATTCCGGTCGCGCGTCGCCGGAATCCGGTCACGATCCGGTCAAACCCGGTTCTGAAGCGCTTTCCCGCGGCCCCTCCTCTCTGACAACATCACCGGACATCCCGAAGATCCGGGGTGTCCGGGATACGGCGGGGGGCCGGGTGACGGGGTTCGTCTTTTCGCGCGTGCGGGCGCACCGCCTGCTGCTGGCCGCCGCGCTGCTGACCGTGCTGCTGACCACGGCGGTACTGGCGACCCTGACCGCGTACTCGGGCGCTATCGGCGACGCGGCACTGCGCCACTCGCTCCTCGACCCGGCGGGCACCGCTTCGGAGAGCGCCGCGGCCACGACGCTGGTCGTCAAGGCCGATGTCCCTGCGCGGGAGCGCGAGGCCGCCGACAAGGCCGTACGCGACGGGGCCCGGCGCACCTTCGACGGACTGCCGGTGACACTGCGGACGCTGACCCGGTCGGGCCCCTACGCCCTGCCGAAGTCCCTGCAGCCGCCCGCCGCCCGGTCGAAGGACCCGGATCTCACGCACTTCGCGGCGCTGGACCGCACCCAGGTACGGACGGTCGAGGGACGCCTGCCACGCGCCTCGGGCGGGAGCCGCGAGATCGAGGTGGCCCTTCCCGAGGCGGCCGCGCGGCGGCTGGCGCTGAAGCCGGGGGCGTTACTGACGCTCGTCGACCGCTTCGACGGGCCGGACGTGCGGATCCGGGTGAGTGGCCTGTACCGGCCCGTGCGCCTCGCCTCGCCCTACTGGCAGTTGGACGACCTGCGCGGACGCGGGGTCAGCAGGCTCGACTTCACGACGTACGGCCCGCTGCTCGCGGACCCGGCGGTGTTCGCGGCGAAGGGGACCGGCGGGCAGGGGCCGTCGGTGAGTTCCGGGGCCACCGCCTGGCTGGCGTCCGCCGACTTCTCGGAGCTGACGACCGGGCGGATCGGTGCCCTGCGGGACGCGGCGCTGGACGGACCGCGTTCACTGCTCAAGTCCCCCTCGCTGCACGGCACCACCGCGGTCACCACGTCGCTGCCCGAGGAACTGGAGCGGGTCGAGCGGTCGTTGCTGGTCTCCCGCTCGACGCTGCTGATCGTCGCCCTCCAGCTCGCGCTGCTCGCCGGCTACGCGCTGCTGCTCGTGGCCCGGCTGCTCAGTGTCGAACGGGCGGGTGAGACAAGGCTGTTGCGGGCGCGGGGCGCTTCGCGGGGGCGGGTGGCCCGGCTCGCCGCGATGGAGGCGTCGCTCCTCGCCCTGCCCGCCGCGCTGTGCGCGCCGCTGCTCGCCGGGCCGTTGACGAGGCTGCTGGCCGGACAGGGGTCGCTGGCGCGGATCGGCCTGCGCCTGGACACCTCGGTCACGGCCGGCGCGGTGTGGTGGGCGGCGGCCGCGGTCGCCCTGGGCTGCGCCCTGGCGGTGACGGTGCCCACGCTGACCGCACGAGCCGACGGCCCGGGTGGCGGCCGGGCCCGCTCGCTCCCGGCGCCGGTACGGGCCGGTGCGGACGTCGGCCTGCTGGTGATCGCGGCCGTCGCGTACTGGCAGCTGAGCCGGCAGACCTCCGGTGCCGTCTCCGGCGGTACCTCCGGGGCGCTCGGCTCCGACCGGGCGGCGGGGGTACCCACCAACACCCTCGGCATCGATCCCCTTCTCGTCGCCGCCCCGGCACTCGCCCTGCTGGCCGGAACCGTGCTCACCCTGCGGCTGCTGCCGCCCGTGGCCCGTCTCGCCGAGCGGCGCGCGGCGAGCGGCCGGGGTCTGCCGACGGCACTCGCGGGCTGGCAGTTCAGCCGTCGCCCGATGAGGGGCGCCGGGCCCGTCCTGCTGCTCGTCCTCGCCGTCGCCATGGGCATGCTCGCGATCGGCCAGGGCTCGTCGTGGGACCGCTCGCAGGACGACCAGGCGGACTTCCTGGCGGGCACGTCCGTGCGGGTGCTCGCGGGCAGCGAGGACGGGCTGGCGCGGGCGGGGCTCTACGCCGACCTCGACGGCGTGCGCGGGGCCGCCCCGGCGATGCGTACGACGCTGCCGCTGTCCGGCAACCGCACGGCCGCGGTGCTGGCGCTGGACACGGCGGGCGCCGGGACGGACTCCGCCGCGGGGCCCGGCAAGGGCTCGGGCAATGGCTCGGGCTCCGGAGCGGGCTCCGGTTCCGCGGACACGGAGACGGACACCGACACGGACGCCGCCGCGATGCTGATGCGCGGGGACCTGGCGGAGGAGCCGGTCAAGAGGATGCTGGCCGGGATCGGGCCGGGGCGTCCCACGCACACGGGCGTGCCCCTGCCCAAGGACAGCGAGCGGCTCGTACTGGCCCTGCGGATCCGGGCGAGCGAGCAGCGGCCGGACCCGGACTCCGCGGACCCGGCGGCCTTCCGCTCCGAGATGTCGGCGGACGTGACGCTGACGCTGGAGGACCGGTACGGCACGCCGTACCACCTGCCTGTCGGAGAGTTCCCCGCCGACGGCAGGACGCACCGCCTCACCGCGGACCTGGTGCCGGACGGGCAGACCCGCTCCGACCGGGCCGCGGAACCCCTCTCGCTGACCGGGGCACAACTGGACATGGCCCAGCCGACGGGCCGCGCGGAGGAACACCGGCTGTCCGTGGAGGAGTTGACGGCCACGCGAGCGGACGGGACGAAGCAGCGGCTGCCGGCGCCCACGTCGTGGCAGGCGGCGTCCAGCAGCGACAGCACCACGGCGGACCCCAAGGCGGGCAACACCCCGACCCGTCCGGACGTGGAGTCCGGGAGCCCGCTGACAGTGACGTACGGAACCGGTTTCATCCCCAGCGACGCCCCCTGGGAGACCTCGTCGCTGATGCTCCGGCTGCGGGCGGACCGGCCCCCCGCGCCCGAGGTCGAGGCCGTGGCGACCGACGACTTCCTGACGGCCGCGGGCGCCCGTACGGGGCAACGCCTGGACGTGCAGTTCGGCGGTTCGGCCGTGCCGGTACGGATCGTGGAGAGCGTGCGCGCACTGCCGACCACGGAGGACCCCGGCGCCGGGGACACCTCCGGCGGGGCGCTGCTGGTCGATCTCCGCTCCGTGAACCGGGTGCTGGACGAGCGGTACGGGAAGAGCGTCGCGCCCACCGAGTGGTGGCTGCGGACCGCGCCCGGCGCCGCCGCGCAGGTGGCGGCGGAACTGCGCGAACGGCCCGACGTCGAGCCGTCACAGGTGATCGTGCGGGACGAGATCGCCGAGCGGCTGCGGGACGATCCGTTCGGGGCGGGCCCGGAGGCGGCTTTCGCGGCGGCTTCCGTGGTCGCCGCCGCGCTGGCCGCCGTGGGCTTCGCGGTGAGTACGGCGGGATCGCTGCGGGAGCGGGGGGCCGAATTCGCCCTGCTCCGCGCCCTGGGTGCGCCGCGCCGCCAGCTGGCCCGCCTGATCGCGGCCGAGCAGGGAGTCCTGGTGGCGCTGGCGCTGGTGGTGGGAGTGGCGTTGGGGGCGGTGCTCAGCCGGGCGGTGATTCCGTTGATCGTGCTGACGTCCCGGGCCACCCGGCCGGTCCCGGAGGTGCTGGTGGAACTGCCCCTCGGGCGGGTCGCGTTCCTGCTGGCCGCCCTGGTGGTCGCACCGCTGATCGTCACCGGCGTGCTGGCGTTGCGGCGGGGCGACTCGACCTCGTCGCTGCGTGCGCTGCACGAGCAGGGAGGTGAGTGAGATGGGACAGCGTCGGACCTTCGGACCCAGAGGCGCGGACCGCCCCGTGGCGCCCTGGCTCCGCACCCGCCTGCGGGCGGCGCCCGGTACCGCCGTCGCCCTCGCACTGCTGGTGATGGCGACCGTCTGCCTGGCGGCGGCCTTCCCGCGTGCCATCGACCGTTACGAGGACGCGGGCCTGCGCCAGGCGGTCGTCGACGCGACGGCCCGCAGGTCCTCCGTACAGGTGTCGGCCCCGCCGCCCACCCTCGGCAGCACGCAGGGGGAACGCGAGTCGGTCCTGCGTCCGGCCTCGCTGCGCAAACAGTACGAGCGGATCCTGAACGTGCTCGAGCGGCCCCTGGTCGCGGATCCCGGTCAGTCCACGTACGGCGCCCGCACGACGAAATCCCTCGAGGCCGCCGAGAAGTGGCTGCCGCGGCCCAGCGGACTGCCCGCGCAGATGACCCTCGCCGCACACCACGGCCTCGCCGAACACGCCCGGCTGCGCGCCGGCCGCCTCCCGCGTGCCGAGGGCGGGGTGACCGCGTCGACCCCGGCGGTGGAGGCCGCGGTCACCACGGAGACCGCCGACCGCCTCCGGATCAAGGTGGGTTCGGTGATCCACGTACCCGCCGTGGGGCGGGCCCCGCTCGCCGTCCGCGTCACCGGCATCGTCGCCCCGCGCGACCGCGAGGGTGCGTACTGGGCCACTCAGCCCATCCTGCGCACCCCGGCGATCATGCGGCTCCCCACCCAGGGCGCCGAGCCGAGTACCTACTGGGTCGGTGCGCTCCTCCTGGCCCCGGACGCGGCCCCGGTGCTCCTCGGCACCCCCGGCGCCCCCGCGCGCTACTGGCAGCTGGCCCCCTCCCCCGCGGCCCTGACCGCGAGCGACCTGCCCCGTCTGGCGAGCTCGGTCGCCGCGCTGGAGTCCGGGCCGGGTCTGCTGAAGGTGCGCGAGTTCACCGACCCGGAGGCCGACGCGAGCACCGAGCTCGACGACGTCCTCACCTCGTACGCCGCGCTCCGGTCCGGTATCCGACCCCTCGTCGCCGTCGCCGCCTTCGGCACCGCCACGGTCGCCGTTGTCGTCCTGCTCATGGCCGGTGGCCTCACCGCCGACCGCAGGCGCCCCGAACTGGCCCTGCTGCGCGCCCGGGGCGCCTCCCTGCGGGGCCTCACCGCACGGTTGTTCGCCGAGACCGCGGTGGTCGCGGTACCGGCGGGTGTTCTCGGCCTCGCGGGCGCCCTGCTCGCCGTCCCCTACGGCCGCCTCTCGTACGCCGTGTGGACCGCCGTCGCCGTCGCGCTCCTCGCCTGCGCCATGCTTCCGGCGCGCGCCTGGGTCACCCACCGTGCCGTGCGCGTCCACGGGGCCCGCGAGGACCTCGCGTCCGTACGCCCCTCCCGGCGCCGCACCGTCGCCGAACTCACCCTGCTGGTGCTGGCGTCGGCCGCGGTGTTCGCCCTGCGGCGGCGGGGAACATCCGGGGAGTCCGCCGGGACGGCCGGGCCCGGCGAGCCGGCGAGCCTGGACTCCTCCGGCGATCAACTCGTCTCGCTCGCCCCGGTGTTGATCGGCGTGATCGCCGCACTCGTCCTGGTCCGGCTCTATCCGCTGCCGCTGCGCTGGCTGGCCCGGCCCGCCGGCCGGCTGCGCGGCGCGGTCGGCCACCTCTCGCTGGCCCGCGCGGGCCGCACCTCCGTCTCCACGGTGCTCCCTCTGCTCGCCCTCCTGACGGCGCTCACCACGGCCGCGTTCGGAGGATCGGTCCTCACGGGGGTCTCGGACGCGCGCGACCGGGCGGCAGTGCTGACCCTCGGAGCCGACGCGCGCATCGAGGCGATGGGCGCACTGCCGCGCGCCCTCCCGGACCGGATCCGCTCGGCACCCGGCGTCCGCGACGTCACACCGCTGAGCATCGGGTACGAGGCGAAGCCGGGGGCCGGGTTCGAGACGGTTCCTCTGGTAGGCGTGGAGCCCGAGGGGTACGCCCGGCTGGCGCAGCGGACGCGGCTGGGAGCCTTTCCGGCAGGCGAGCTGAAGGCCGAGGGCACCTCGCGGGCCTCGGGAAGCGGCGCTTCCACGGGATCGGGCGCGACGACTTCGACCGAGCCGGGAGCGGCAGGCCCGGCGGACGCGGACGGGTCGGGCGGCTCCCCGCTCCCCGCCCTCGCCTCCCCCTCCGTCGCCGACCGTTTCGGCACCCGGCCCTTCCCGGTACGCCTGGAGGACCGCAGCGAGATCACCGTCCGCATCACCGTCGTACGCGACCTGACGCCGGCCCTGGCGGGAACCGAGTTCCTCGTCGTGGACCGCGCCGGCCTCGGCGCCACCCCCGCGCGTCCGACCGCCCTCATGCTGACCGGCGAC
The DNA here is from genome assembly GCF_019090165.1 of Streptomyces sp. BV286. Taxonomy (GTDB): domain Bacteria; phylum Actinomycetota; class Actinomycetes; order Streptomycetales; family Streptomycetaceae; genus Streptomyces. The sequence goes on along the minus strand of NZ_JAHRIB010000046.1, from coordinate 1,957 downwards.
CACCTGGACGGGGGCGCCCTGCGCAAGGCCGCCGGAACCACCGCGGACGTCCAGCTGCGGTCCGAAGAACGCGCGCGGTACGTCGACTCGCCCCTCCAGTCCGGCGCGGAACGCGTCTACACGGTGGCGGTGGCGGCGGGCTCCGGATACGCCGTACTCGCGCTGCTGCTCGCCCTGATGCGCGCGGCGCCCGAACGCGCGGCACTGCTGGCCCGGCTGCGCACCATGGGCCTCACCCGGGGCCAGGGCCGCCGGCTCCTCGTACTCGAAGCACTGCCTCAGGCCCTGCTCGCCGCGGTGGGTGGCGCCCTGACCGGCTGGGCCGCGGTCCGTCTCCTGGCGCCCGGTGTCGACCTCACCGCCGTCGCCCTCGCCACCCCCGGCGGCGCCCCTCCTCCAGGCACCGCCGCGCTGCACACCGATCCGGTGTCCCTGCTGCTGCCCGCCCTCGCCGTGCTCCTCGTCGCCACGGGGATCGCCGCCGGCCAGGCGTGGTGGACGGGGCGGCGGGGATCGGTCAGGGAACTGAGAGCGGGAGACAGCCGATGACGAGCGCCCGAAGCCACCGGACGACAACCACCACCGGAGCCAACCGATGACGACCACCGATTCCACCGGCCCGGCCGACCCCACCTTCGCCGACCTCGCACAGCGCGCCGCCGACCGCCGCGACCGCCCCGCCTACGGCCACGACGCCCTGATCACCTGTGACCGGCTGGTCCGGATCTTCTCCGCGGACGGCGTGGAGGTACAGGCACTCCAGGGCCTCGACCTCCTTGTCCGCGAGGGCGAGCTGATGGCGCTGGTGGGCGCGTCCGGCAGTGGGAAGTCGACCCTGATGAACATCCTGGCGGGCCTGGACACCCCCACCGCGGGTGCCGCCCGGGTCGCGGGTCACGACCTGCTGACCATGGGCGCCAAGGACCGGTTGCGCTACCGGCGCGAGACCGTCGGGTTCGTCTGGCAGCAGACGGCCCGCAATCTCCTCCCCTATCTGACCGCCGCCCAGAACGTCGCCCTGCCGATGCAGCTCGGCGGCTCCCGCAGGCATCGTCGCACCCAGGCGCAACACGCCCTGGAACTCCTGGAGTTGCTGGAGGTGGCGGACTGCCGGGCCCGCCGCCCGTACCAGATGTCCGGTGGTCAGCAACAGCGCGTCGCCATCGCCGTGGCGCTGGCCAACGCCCCCGACGTCCTCCTCGCCGACGAACCCACCGGCGAACTCGACTCGCACACCGCCGAGCAGATCTTCGCCGCCTTCCGCACCGCGAACGAGCGCCTGGGCACGACGATCGTGATCGTCACGCACGACCAGTCGGTCGCCGGTGAGGTCCGCCGCACGGTCGCCATCCGCGACGGCCGCACCTCCACGGAGGTCCTGCGGCGCACGGAGGTCGACGCGACGACCGGCCACGAGACGGTGGTCGCGCGCGAGTACGCGATGCTCGACCGGGCCGGCCGGCTCCAACTCCCCGCCGAGTACACCGAGGCCCTCGGCATGCACGACCGCGTGGCCCTGGAACTGGAGCCGGACCACATCGGTATCTGGCCGGACGACAGCGAGCACCGCTGACCCGCCGGCGAAGGGGCCCGCCCGGACGCCCTTGGAACTCGGAACTTGGAACGCTCAGCGAACGCTGACGTCCAGCGCCCCGAGTCCCGCCCTGCGTACGGCGATCGACCCGTAGGGCGTCCGCAGTCTGAGCCACGCGCCCGACGAGAGCAGGCGCAGTACGGCCTCGTCGGGGGTGGTGGCTCGCGCGGGCCTCAGGAATCCCAGCGACTGAGCCGCGTGCGCGGCCCGTACCGGAAGCCCGGTGTCCCCGAGGGGCCGGGACCAGATCTCCCGCCCGATCCCGTCGAGTGCGGCCCGTGTACGGCTTTCGGGCGCCAACTCGTCGATACGCGACCGGAATTCGGCGACCACCGCGGCCACCGTCGTACGCACCGCGTCGAG
>NZ_JAHRIB010000045.1 GCF_019090165.1 Streptomyces sp. BV286 | reverse complement strand
GGGCGTGGACGCGCCGGTCGTACCCGGCGCCGGCCCCGCGGTGGCGTGCCCGCCGGCCGCCGGTGGGTCCGCCGCTCCCGGCGACAGCAGCCAGGTCAGTACGAGCATGGTCTCCAGGTGGCGTTCGGGGTCGGGGCAGGCGCCGTCGGTGAGCTGGCTGATCTGGCGCAGGCGGTAGCGGACCGTCTGCTCGTGCACGTGCAGGCGGTACGCGGTGAGGACGGCGTTGTCGCCGCAGCGCAGGTAGACCAGGAGGGTTTCGAGGAGCGGTTCCCTGCGGCGGGGCGGGAGGGCGAGCAGCGGTCCGAGGAGCTCCGCGGCGGCGGCTTCGAGGAGGTCGCCCGACCTGAACGCGGTGAGCGCCGCCACGTGGTCGACACAGCGCAGGGGCGCCGCGGCGGGCAGCGCGCCGCGCTCGACCAGCGCCAGACCGCGCCGCGCCCACCGCAGGGAGACCGCGCCCCGCTCGGGCGGGACGACGGGACCGAGGGCGGCACCGACGGTCCTCGGAAGCCAACGCGGCCCGGGCGTACGGGGGTTGGGGAGGACGAGGTAGGGAGCGGCGGGGCTCCGGTCGGCGAGCACCTCCGGTGGCAGCACATGCGTCTGCGGATGGTCTCCGGGCGGCAGGGCGAGGACCGCGAGGGTGCCCGGCAGCCGCCAGTCGGCCGCCGCGGCCAGCTCCGCGAGCGGCCGGGTCCGGCCGTCGGGGTCGGCGACCAGTGCGTCCCGCAGCCGGTCCCGCTGCACGTCGAGCGGGGCCCGGTGGCGCTCCTCGGCGTAACCCCGTGAGGCGGCCGCGACGGCCGTCTTGATCAGGGCGAAGGTGTCCTCGGTGAGCGTCGCCAGCAGGGGTGCGGGCCAGTGCAGCCGGTACGCGTCCTTGATGAGCCGTCGGCAGGCCACCCGCCCCGCCAGGTCGAGGGCGTCGCGCAGCACGTCGAGCGAGCAGCCGAGGCGGCCGTGCCGGGCGCCGATGCGCTCGTACAGGGCGATGATCTCGGCCGTGGCGACCGAGCCGGGCCGGGTGGCGTCGTGGACCGAGACGAAGCAGCTGACGGTGCGGTCGATGATCTGGCGCAGCGAGTAGCCGTGCGTCCCGTCGACGAGGTGCGTGTAGTGCGGCAGACCGGAGCGGACCGCCTCCTCCATCTCGTCGACGGCGTCCGGCATGTACCGCAGCAGCATCCTGCGCATGTCGCCCGGAAGCGGCTCGGCGTCCTGTGTGCCCATGGCCTGTGCGTGTGTGGGGGTCATGGTGCCTCCCGTGGGTTCCCGTGGGGCTGACCGAGCCTGCGGGACCCGTGTGACGTACACCAGATTCCGCGCGCGGACCGGCGACGAAAGTGTCACCCGCCTTACACTCCGGTCCACGACGACTCACCGTTCCGTGCTAGGCCCTGGCGGGCGGAGGCGGTGTGAGCGCGCGCGAGATCGCAAGGCAGGCGGGAGTTCGACCACAGGCCCCAGTGAGGGAGTTGGACGTGTCAGCTGTCGATCCGCTCTTGTCCAGGCGCCCGTGGCACGACCTGCCTCCGGGGCTCGCTCCGCTGCTCCGGGCCCGTCTCCCGGAGATCACCACGGAGATGGTCCAGGCCATCCGGAGAGAGGTGCGCGGCTACCGGCAGCCCATCGGCTCGGCCGTCGCACAGGACCTCGCCGAGGCGGTGCGGCTGGCGGCCACCCAGTTCACCGAGTTGGTGGAGGAACCGGACGGGCCGCAGCAGCACTATGTGCCGCGTTTCCGGCGGCTGGGCAGACTGGAGTACCTGAGCGGCCGGGGCATGGACGGGCTCCAGGCCGCCTACCGGATCGGGGCCCGGGTGGCGTGCCGCCGCTATGTGGACGTGGCGCGGGACGCCGCGTTCTCCGGTGAGATAGCGGTCCCGCTGAGCGAGGCCGTGCTCACCCACATCCACGCGCTCGCCGAGGAGTCGGTGGCGGGTTTCGAGGAGGCCAGGGCCGGAGCCGCCGACGAGGTGCTGCGCACCCGTCGTCTGCTCGCGGCGCGCCTGCTCGAACGCCACCGTGATCCCCTCGCGGAGCCGCTGCCCGACCTCGCCCGCAGGGCCGCCTGGCCGCTGCCGGAACGGGTCCGGTGCGCGGTCCTGCCGGCCTCCACCGACGTGAGCGTCATCGACGAGGACGTGCTGCGCGTGAGCCGGGGCGGTGAGCTGCACCTGGTGGTGCCCGGCGAAGGGCTGCTGAGTGCCCTTCAGGGGTCGGACGCGGCGGTGGGCCCGAGTGTCGCGCTGGACGAGGCGTGGGTGTCGCTGCACTGCGCCCGGCTGGGGCTGCGCCTTGGACGGCTCAGGGCCGAGGACCATCTCGCGGACGTGCATCTCCTGCACGGTGCGCCGATCGGAGACCTCCTGGCCCACCAGGTGCTCGATCCCCTGCGTACCCTGCCGCCGGGCAAGGCGGAGCGGCTCACGGACACACTCGAAGCGCTGCTGGCCTCCGGCGGACGCACGGCTCCGGAGGTGGCCGCCGCCCTGGGCATCCATCCGCAGACCGCCCGCAACCGGCTGCGCCAGCTCGCCGCCCTGTACGGCGAGAGGCTGGGCGATCCGGCATTCCGGTTCGAGGCGCAGCTCGCGCTGCGCACCAGGTCAGTGCGTCGTTCCTTGCTGTCCTGACAAAATCCCGTACGGAATTCAGCAGTTGAACGAGAAGCGGTACCGACTGCCGGTCAGCATGCTCTGGCCGCATGAGACATGTGAGCAACCGCACCGCGAAACGCTTCGGCCTTCTCTCCGGCGCCGCCGCTCTGGCGGTGAGCGTGGGCCTCGTCCCTCAGGAGGCCCAGGCCGGGCCCGGAGACTTCCAAAGGGGCCCCGATCCCACCGAACAGTCCGTCACCGCCGAGCGGGGCCCGTTCGCCACGGCCCAGACCAGGGTCGACGGCCCGAACTTCAAGCAGGGCACCGCCTACTACCCCACTGACACGAGTCAGGGCACGTTCGGTGCCGTCGTCGTCAGTCCCGGTTTCGTGACGCCCGAGGCGCTGATCAGCTGGTACGGCCCGCGCCTCGCGTCCCAGGGCTTCGTCGTCCTGACGCTGGACACCAACTCGGGCTTCGACCAGCCCGACGACCGCGCCACGCAGATGCTCAACGCGCTCGACTACCTCGTCCAGTCCAGCTCCGTGAAGAACCGCATCGACCCCAACCGCCTTGCGGTGATGGGCCATTCGATGGGAGGCGGCGGCTCCCTCAAGGCGTCCGAGACGCGCTCCTCGCTCAAGGCGGCCGTGCCGCTGATGCCGTGGAGCAACGACAAGACCTGGCAGACCGACCGGGTCCCCACGATGATCATCGGCGCCGAGAACGACGCCATCGCCTCGCCCGGCTCACACGCGGAGGTCTTCTACAACAGCCTCACCGCCGCACCCGAGAAGGCCTACCTGGAGCTCCGGGGCGCCGACCACAACGTGGCACTCGGCTCCAACGTGACGATCGCGAAGTACAGCATCTCCTGGCTGAAGCGCTTCGTCGACGAGGACGTGCGCTACGACAAGTTCCTGTGCCCGGCACCGACACCGAACACACAGATCAGCGAGTACCGGAACACCTGCCCCACGGGGTAGCTCTTCCGGCGGGCGGGCACGGCGGGTCTTCCGGGGGGAGACCCGCCGTGCTGCTGCGTGTCCGTGCGCCCACTGGGGCGTCCTTGTGTGCGGCCCGGTCCGCTCGCGTACCCGCGGGCGCGGCGGCGGGGAACATCTTCACGCACTCATGTTGCGCAGAACATTGACCACAGGCACGCACATGCCTAACTTCACTGTGCTCGCCGCACTCACCCGCGTCCCGTGCCCCCACACTCGAAGGGATCCGCTCGTGAACCGCCTCCTCCTGTCGGTCGCCGTCCTGTTGACGGTGACCGCGGCCCCCGCGCACTCCGCCGCCGCCGAGGACGTCCACGTCGAGGGCACCCTCGCCTCCGGTGCGACCTACGTCATGGACGTGCCCGCCGGCTGGAACGGCACCGTGCTCCTGTTCAGCCACGGGTTCCGGCCCCCTGGCGCGCCGAACCCGGCCCAGAACGTCACCGACCCCGCCACCCGCGACCTGCTCCTCGAGGACGGCTACGCGCTGATCGGCTCCTCGTACGCGACCACCGGCTGGGCGGTGGAGCACGCGGTGCCGGACCAGCTGGCGACGCTCGACGCGTTCACCGAGCGGTTCGGGGCGGCCCGGCGAACCCTTGCCTGGGGCCAGTCGTACGGAGGGCTCGTCACCACGAGGATCGCCGAGCGGCACGCCGGGCGCATCGACGGATCGCTGTCCGTCTGCGGGCTGGTCCACGGCGGTGTGGCCAACTGGAACAACACCCTCGACCCGGTCTTCGCACTGAAGGCCCTCCTCGCGCCCGACGCCGCGGTTCCCCTGGCCGGTTTCCGCGACCAGGCCGCCGCGAGGGCGGCCGCCACCACGCTGAGCGGTGTCGTGGCCGAGGCCCAGAACTCCGCGGACGGGCGGGCCCGAATCGCCCTCGCGGCGGCCCTGCACAACATCCCCGGCTGGAACGACCCCGCCCAGCCCCGCCCGGCACCCGACGACTGGAACACCCAGGAGGCCAACCAGTACACCGCTGTCAGGGGTCTGCTGGCGACGGCCGCGTTCAGCTGGCGTCAGGACACGGAGAGGCTGGCGGGCGGCAACTCGTCCTGGAACACCGGCGTCGACTACGCGCGGCTGTTGCGCGGCTCCTCGACGTACAAGCAGGTCAAGGGGCTCTACAAGGCGGCCGGGCGCTCCTTGAAGGACGACCTCAGGACACTCAACAGGGCTCCGCGCGTCAAGGCGGACAAGGAGGCTCTCGACTGGATGAGCCGGACCAGCGCCTTCACGGGAAGGCTGACGAAGCCTCAGCTCACCGTCCACACCACCGGGGACGCCCTCGTCCCCGTCCAGACGGAGAGCGCCTATCTGCGGGCCGCCACCGCCGCCGGCTCCCGGCCTCTCCTGCGCCAGGCGTACGTCGACAACGCCGGCCACTGCACCTTCAGCCCCGCGGAGCAGATCGCCGCACTGGACGCGCTGGAGCACCGCGTCGCCACGGGACGGTGGGGCGACACGGGCCCGAGGGCACTCAACTCACGTGCGGAGCAAGCCGATCCGACCACCCCGGCCCGCTACGGCACCTACCGCCCCGCCCCGTACCCGCGCCCGTACGACCTGGCCCATCCGGGCGACGCGTACCGGCCCTGACCTGTCCCGCCCGGCGTGGGAGCGGCCCGGCCCCCGGGCGTTCCCGCATTCTCTCCTCGACGCATGCGACCGCATGTGAGCGCACGCGACCGGCGCCCGGCCGTTCGCGGCCGAGGAGGAGGAACCCGTGCCGCTGCTCCGCACTCCCCGCAGGACGTCCCTGCTGCTCACCGCGGCGGCCGTACTGGCCGCCGCGGGCTGGACCGCCGTGGGACAGCCGGCGGGCGCGGCCCACCGTTCCCAGGCACCCGAGCCGGCGTCCCCGTCGACCGTCTGCGTCCCCGCGGGCATCCTGGAGGGGCCGGGCGGGCAGCACGCGGCCGTCAGTCTCTGCGCGAGCGGCGGCGGCGCGGGAACGTCCCTGTCGGCCCCGGCCACCTGCGGGCGCCATGGGAACAAGGTCCGGTACGCCTGTCTGACGTCGGGCAGCTGGACGCTGCGGCGGGACGGCAGGACCGTCGCCACGGGCCCGCTGCCCGGTGGCAGGGAGACCCCCGGGCCGGGTACGTACGACGTCAGCGGCACGGTGCACGTCCGGTCGTCGCCCGCGGGCGTCGACCTGCGGGGGACGGTCCGCGCGACCCTGACCCTCACCGACCCTAAGCCCGTCCCCACCCACCGCATCGAGGTCGACCGGCGCACGCTGCGGCCCCACACGTCGGCCACGCTGACGTACACCGTCTCGCGGGACAGCGACGCGGGCGACGGCAGCGCCCGCTTCGGGCTCATCGGGGAGGAGGCTTCGGGCGTGGAACTGACGACGTCCGACGCCCGCTGCGTCAACCCGCTCACCGGCCGTCATCCTTCGACGACCCGCAGCATGTACGCCCTGGACTGCGCCCTCACCGACCTCCAGCCGGGCCGGCCCTCCACGGTCGTCGTCCGCGCCAGGGTCAGGGGCGCCTGCTCGACCGTCGTCTCGAAGCTGGGCTACTGGACACCCCGGGGCCAGAGCCTCTACACGGGCGGCATGCTGGCCGGACCCACGGTCACCTGCCGCCCCTCGGGTCCCCGGGAGCACTGACCGGTCGGACGGTACACACGGCGGACTGACCGGTGGGACGGTACGCATGACGGGTCGGCCCCACGAGGGGGCCGACCCGTGACGGCGGCGGAAAGTGCCCCGCCGCCTGCGCGCGACTGCCGTGTCAGGACTGCGGCGGCCGGTCCTGGTCCGGGTTCGAACCGAACTGGTCCTTGAGCCTGTCCTGGCCGGTGTCGACCTGACCGCTGTACTTGCCCTGGGTCCTGTCGTCGACGAAGTCACCGCCCTTGTCGACACCCTTGCTGGTCTGTTCCGGGTGGCCCTTCAGCATTCCCTTGATCTTGTCCATAACGGACATGAGTCATCCTCCTGATCAGTTCACCCCCACGCATCCAGGGTCACCGCAGGTGGCGGGTTTCGCATCCGGGCGGCACACCGGCCTGTTCCCGGACGGGCCCCAGGGCGGTTCCGGACCTCCGCCCCGGGCTGTCTAGGCCTCCGTACGGCACTCCGGATGACCCCAGCCGTCGGCGTTCTTCGCGATGGTCTCGCCGGCCGTGTACGAGCGGCCGCAACGGCACCGGCCGGGGAACTTCGCCTTGAGCGTGCGCGAGGAGGCGGAGGAGGACGACCGCGAGGACGAGGAGCCCGGGGCGGCGGAGGCGGCGCGCTTCTTCGAAGGCGCCGGCTTCTTCGCCGCCGGGGATTTCGGCGGCTGCGGAGAGCCCTGCTCGCTGCCCGCCGGCTCCTGGACGATCGCGGCCTGGCTCGCCGCGCGGTCCGCGAAGTCGTTGAGGGGGTCGCCGTCGACCTGGTGCGCGGGCACGTACCGGAACTCCACCGAGCGGCCGTCGAGCAGCTCGTCGATCCGTACGACGAGTTCCTGGTTGGCCACGGGCTTGCCCGCCGCCGTCTTCCAGCCCTTGCGCTTCCAGCCCGGAAGCCAGGTGGTGACCGCCTTCATCGCGTACTGCGAGTCCATCCGGATCTCCAGCGGGACGGCGGGGTCGACGGCGGTCAACAGCCGTTCCAGCGCCGTCAGTTCGGCGACGTTGTTGGTCGCGGTGCCGAGGGGGCCCGCTTCCCACTCGGTGGGGGTTCCCGTTCCGTCCGCGACGACCCAGGCCCAGCCTGCGGGCCCCGGGTTTCCTTTCGACGCCCCGTCACATGCGGCGATCACGCGTTCAGCCATGCGCCCGATCATGCCAGGGTGCGCGGCCCTCGGGCCTACCGGCCCGCCTTCCGCGCCGTCCCCGGGACGGGACGCGAGTCCGTCGTGGCTGGTCGCGCGGCGGCCCGCGCCCCTAGAAAGCCGTGCTCGTCCCTGCCGCGTAGGCGTGGACGGTGACCGTCCGGTCCGGGGCCCACCGCTGTTCCGCCGTCGCCAGTCGCTGCCAGCCCTGCCGTTCGTACAGGGCCGCCGCCGCCCTGTCGGTCGCGACGACGTCCAGAACCGGGTGGAGGCCCCGGCGCCCGGCCTCCTGGGACGCCCGGGTCAGCAGGAGCGCGCCGATCCCGTTGCCGCGGGCCTCCGGCGCGACGAACAGACGGCTGACGACCGCGGTGACGGCGTTGGCGTCCCGGCGGGCACGCCACAGCCCGGGGGCCAGGTCACCCGGCTCGTCGCGGGACAGGGCGACGTGTCCGACGACGCGGCTGTCGCGTTCCGCGACCCACGCCGTCAGGAGGGAGGACTGGGACAGCCACCCACCCGGCTCGTCCGGCCAGTTCACGGGGTATCCGTCGCTCTCGTGGACCGCGGCGAGCACCCGCACGCACGCGTCGAGGTCCTCGTCCGTCCGTGGTCTGACCGAGGTCCTGGCCGGCGCACCGGTGTTCTCGCTCTTCATCCCGGCATCGAAACACAGCCCGTACGACGCCCGTGGAGCAACCCTCTGACCATGAGCGACCGTCCGCCGGACCTCCCTTCCTGTGAGCTATGTTGAACCACAGTGGGACATGAAGGAGGCGCACCGGTGCCATCGCCGCAGCAGGCCCGCGCGCAGGCGTCCGCGATCAGTTCGGGGAAGCAGGTCCCGGAGACGGAGGCCGCGCCCACGACCCGGCTGCGGGCCCTCTTCGACGGACCCCGGCTCTCTCCGGGACAGCGGCGCATCGCCCAGTACCTGATCGAGCACATCGCCGAGGCGGCCTTCCTGTCGATCACGGATCTCGCGGAACGCGTGGGTGTGAGCCAGCCCTCGGTGACCCGCTTCGCGACGGCAGTGGGCTTCAGCGGTTACCCCGCCCTGCGGGAGCGCCTCCAGTCGATCGCGCTGAGCAAGCTGGCCGGCTCGCCCGACGCCGCCGAGGAGGCCCGGCCCAACGAGCTGCAGGCCGCCGTCGACGCGGAGATCGACAACCTGGAGAACCTGCGCCGCGACTTCGCCGACCCGGAGCGGGTCATCGAGACCGGGCGCGCGCTGTCGCGGTCGGCTCCGCTCACCGTTCTCGGGCTGCGGATCTCCGGGTCGCTGGCCGAGTACTTCGCGTACGCCGCCCGGCGTGTGCACCCCGACGTCCGGCTGGTGACCCGGGGCGGCAGTGTCGCCTACGACGCCCTGCTCCAGTCCCGCGAGGCGGGCGGTACCTGGGTGCTGGCCTTCACCATGCCGCGGCACGCGCACGAGACGCTGACGGCCATGCGGGTCGCCCGGCGGGCCGGTCTGCGCGTCGCCCTGATCACCGATCTGGGGCTCGGGCCGCTGGCCGACGAGGCCGACGTGGTCTTCGCCACCGGCACCGGCTCGCGGCTCGTCTTCGACTCCTACGCGGCGCCGGTCGTGCTGTCCGCGGCGCTGCTCCAGGCCATGACCGACGCCGACCCCGAGCGTACGCAGGCCCGCCTGGAGGACTACGAACAGGTCGCGGACGAGCATGCCTTCTTCCTCAAGGACTGACCTCTCCGGCATGGGGTGACAGCGTTCCGCAAGTCATGATTCAGCCGTACCAGGACATGAATTTTTTCATACCCTTGCGTACCGGACGGTATATATGAATACTTCTCGCTGATCGGGATCCGGTGGGGTCCCGGTCGGCCCGGGAACGGCGCTCCCTTCTCGCACCGGCCCGGGTGCACCGAACGGGCACCGCTCGCGCACGCCCGTGGCGGCCCCGGTCAATCCCCTGGGCCGGGGCCGCCAAGAACGACAAGAACCGCCCGCCGGCCACCTCGGAAGCGATGCACATGTCCCTGACGTACACCTCGCCCATCAGCACGGACTGGCCCTGTCAGGTCAAGACTCCCGGCAACCGTGACTGGGAACGGTCGGCGGCCAAGTGGCTGCGCGAGCTGGTGCCGACCCGCTACGCCAGCTATCCCCTGCTGATCCGCCAGCCGGTCCTCCTCGCCCGCCACGCGCAGATCCAGCTGCAGCAGGAGATCCGGGTCGTCCGTACCGCGCTGCACAGTGCGCGGGCCGAACTGCCCGCCATGGGGATGCACGAGTCCGTCATCGAGCACACGATCAAGCTCTACGCGGCCGAGCTCACGCAGTTGAACCACATCGCACGGGGCGTCCGCGTGGTCACCCAGGCGCTCGTGGAGAGCCACAACGTCCGCCAGGGCCACTGAGCCCCACAGGTCCGGCGGCCGGCGTCGCCCACGGGCGACGGCACCACAGCACGGTGGCACTCAGTTCCCCCATCCGAGCACACTGAGTGCCATGCCGCCTCGCGTACGGTGCTAGGTTCCCCACCATGAGCGAGGCACCACGTCCCGGCCCGGCGGCGCACGTGACGAACCCGAAGCCGCCGATGCGGGAGTCCCTCGTGGCGGCGGCGTTCCAGCTGTTCCTGGAGCGGGGGTACGAGCAGACCACCGTGGACGACATCGTGGCCCTCGCGGGCGTCGGGCGCCGGTCCTTCTTCCGGTACTTCCCGTCCAAGGAGGACGTGGTCTTCCCCGACCACGAGGGCTGCCTGGCCGAGATGACCGCCTTCCTGGGCGACAGCGGCCCCACGGACGAACCGGTGGCGCGGGTCTGCGACGCCGCACGCCTGGTGCTGCGCATGTATGCCGAGAACCCGACGTTCTCCGTCCAGCGCCATCGCCTCACGCGGAAGGTACCGGGGCTGCGGACGTACGAACTCTCGATGGTCTGGCGGTACGAGCGGGCGATGGCCGAGTATCTGCGCGGGCGTTTCGAGGGCCGGCGCGACGGGACGCTGCGGGCCGACGTCATCGCCGCGGCCGTGGTCGCCGCGCACAACAACGGGCTGCGTTCCTGGCTGCGCTCGGACGGCCGGAGCGACGCGACCGCCGAGGTCGACCACGCCCTCGCCCACGTCGAGGAGGTCTTCGGGCCGGACCGGGCACCCGGCGGTCCGGTGCGGGAGGCGGCGGACGAGGGCGCCGGGGAGGGGAGGAGCGGGGGCCGTGACGACGAGGACGTGGTCGTCGTCGTCTCCCGGCGCGGGGCTCCGCTGTGGCGGGTCGTCCAGGAGATCGAGACGACGCTCGGACACGCGAACCCGATCGATTGAGGGTACTGAGTGCCTTTACCTGTGGCACTGCGTGCCATACCCTGAGCCCGTGCGCGACGCTCCGCGCACCTTCGGATTCCGGCCAGGCGCAGGGAGATGACATCGTGTTCCACCGAGGAAGCGGGACCACGACGGGCGTACTCGACCCGGTGACGGCGACGACCGCGGGACAGACCGAAGAGGGCCTCACCTACCAGCGCTGCCGCTGGTGCGGGACCTCCACGTTCCACCGGCTGCTCTGTCCGGTCTGCGCGGGCAGCGATCTGCGCACGGAGCGCAGCGCGGGCCTCGGCGTCATCCGCCACACGACCGTCGTGCAGCGCAACACTCCGGGCGCGCGCAACGTGTCACTGGTCGAACTGGCGGAGGGGTTCACCGTCCGGGGCCGGGTCTGCGGGCCGCTCATCGCGATCCGCACCGGTGACCGCGTCCAGCTCACGACCGCGATGGATCCGGTGCGCCGCGAGCCCGTGTTCAAGCTCTGCGAGGAGCCGTTCTCCGGCTGGCACTGACGCGCTCGACAGCTTCGCGGGGGACACTGGCAGGGACAGGTGCCCGCGGAGAGCGTGGAGGACCCATGCACGCCAAGGACGTTCTGGTCGATGCCTACGGCCGCATCCAGGAGGAGGTCCATGCCGTCGTCGACGGCCTCTCCCCCGACGATCTCAACGCCCGTCCCGACGGCCGGGCCAACTCGATCAGCTGGCTCGTCTGGCACCTCACCCGCGTACAGGACGACCATGTCGCCGACGCCTTCGGCCTGAAGCAGGTCTGGCTGTCGCAGGACTGGGCGGGTCGCTTCGCACTGCCCCTGCCCGGCGGGGACACGGGTTACGGCCACACCCCGCAGCAGGTCGCCGAGGTGCGGGTGGACTCGGGTGACCTGCTGGTCGGCCACTACGACGCCGTCCACCGGCAGACGCTGGCGGCGCTGCGCGATCTGCACGCCGGCGACCTGGACCGCGTCGTCGACGAGAACTGGTCCCCGCCGGTCACCCTGGGCGCCCGCCTCGTCAGCGTGCTCGCGGACGACCTGCAGCACGTGGGTCAAGCCGCCTTCGTACGGGGACTGCTGACCGGCCGTTGAGCGGCGGCAGGTCCGTGAGCGCCACAGCGGCCACGACCGCCGCACCTCCGGCCCGCGCCCCGTCCACCCCGTGCATCCACCTGTTGTGATGTGCGCCTCAGAAGCAACCTCGCCGTCGGCATCCTCGTCCTGATCCACAACGAGTCGGCGCGACGGCGCCGGTGACCCGTCACCTCAGGACAGTGATCCAGGACGGCGAACCGGGGCACTATACACAGTATGTATACATGCTGTGTATAGCAGGGATCCGCCGCGCTCGTCAGCACCGGCAGACCGAAAGGCACCCATGTACGCCAAGGCATCCGCGCCCGAGTACCAAGGCGCGCTCACCACCCTGTCCGTGAACTCCTCCCTGGTCGACGTACTGGCCGCGGGGACGGAGCAGTTGCGCGCCGCCGAACGCACCGGGGCGCGGGCGGAGGCGGCCCGCTCGGGTCTCGCGGTGGCGGAGGCGCACCGACGGCTCGGCCAGGTGGCCGACGCCGACCGCGCGTGGAAGGCCAGTTACCGCGCCGCCCGGGAGGCCGGGGACACGGCCGCGATGGCGTGGGCCCTGTGGAGCGGAGGCACCCTGGCGCGCCAGCGCGGCGCATTCCCTCTGGCGTGGCGCCTGCTGGGACTCGCCGCCGAACTCGGCGAACAGGGCGGAGACATCGTGGTGCGCGGCTACTCGCTCGCCGGGATGGCGGAGACCGGCCGCATCCAGGGCGACTACGCGGCGGTCGGCGCACTCCACGAGCGACTTCTGGCGGAGGCCCGCAAACGCGGCGAGGCGCGCCACACCGTGTGGGCGCTGGAGGGCATCGCCCAGATGCACCGCAACACCGGGTCGTACGACACGGCGTACGCGATGTTCGAGGAGGCGGCCCAGATCGCGGGCCGGGCCGACGACCGGCGTGGTCACGCGTGGGCGCTGCGCGGCCTGGCCGACATCGTGTCCGTACGCGACGGTGACGCCGGCCGGGCGCTCGCCCTGCTCGCCGAGGCCGAGGTGTCCTGCCGTGAGATGAACCTGACGAGCGCGCTGGCGTACAACCACAAGATGCGCGGCAACGTCCTCTACCGCGCCGGGCGTTACGCCGAGGCCCGCGACGTCTACACACAGGCGCTGGCCGAGTTCCGTGCGATGAGCGAACCCCGCGGGGAGGCGCTCTCCCGGCTCGGTCTGGCCAAGTCCCTCGCCCGTCTGGGCCGCGACCTCGACGAGACGGCGGCCGAACTGGCCGATCTGGCAATGGACTTGGAGCGGATCGGCCTGCGGCACGCGCATCGCATGGTGGCGCAGGCGCAGGCCGAGTTCGGCATCGAGACGGCGACACGAACCCCGCTCTCCACCGGGACGGGCCCGAGTCCGGCCGACCCCGTCGATGCCGGCTCGGCCGCGAGCGCTGTCGTCACGCCCGCTGTCGTCCCGTCCGCCGCCGTCACACCCGCCGCCGTCGCGCCCACCCTCGTCGCGTGCGACGCCGTGTCCGGGGCCGACCGGGCCGACGCGAAGGGCCGACGATGACCACGATGTCCTCCGCGCCTTTTCCGTCCGCCGTCACCGGGATCGACGCCGGGCACGCGTCCCGGCTGCTGGAGCGCTGCCGGGCCCGGGTGCGCCCCGCGCTGGCCGAGGCCGTCGGACGGCTGCATCCGTGGGTGGGCGAGATGGCCGCGTACTCGTTCGGCTGGTGCGAGGCGGGCGGTGCGCCCGTGTCCGGGCCGGCGGGCGGCAAGGGGCTGCGGCAGGCCCTGGCCGTCCTGGGCGCGGAGGCTGCCGGGGCACCGGCGGACGCGGGCGTGACCGCTGCCGTCGCGGTGGAGCTGGTGCACACCTTCTCGCTGCTCCACGACGACATCATGGACGGCGACGCGACCCGGCGCGGGCGTGCCACCGTCTGGAAGGCGTACGGCACGGGCCCGGCCGTCCTCGCGGGCGACGCGCTGTTCGCCCTGGCCGTGGAGACACTGGCCACCGCGCCCGGCGCCGATGTCGCGTCGGCGGTGCGTCACTTGTCCACCGCGCTGAACGACCTCGTGCGCGGCCAGGCAGACGACCTGCTCTTCGAGACCCGCCCGTGGACGGGCCCGGCTGCGGTCCGTCCCGACGAGTACCGCGCGATGGCCGAGCACAAGACCGGCGCACTGCTGGGCTGCGCGGCCGCACTCGGCGGCGTGCTCGCCGGTGCTCCTCGGGAAACGGTCGCCACGCTCGACCGGGCCGGCCGCCATCTGGGGGTGGCCTTCCAGGTGGTCGACGACCTGCTGGGCATCTGGGGCGACCCCGCCGTCACGGGCAAGCCCGTCCACGCGGACCTGCTCCGGGGCAAGAAGACGTACCCGGTCCTTGCGGCCCTCGGCACCCCTGCCGCCCGGCCGCTCGCGCGTCTCCTGAACTCCCCCGAAGCCCTCGACGTGACCGCGGCCCGCCGCGCCGCGACCCTGATCGAGGACGCCGGCGGCCGTGCGGCCGCCCTCGCCGAGGCCCACCGCCACATCGCCGCCGTGGACGCCTGTCTCGAAATCCTGCCTTCGGCACCCCGCACCGCCGACGACCTGCGCGCTCTGCTCGCGTTCCTCGTGCGCCGCGAGTTGTGACCAACTCCTTTGCCGCACCGGTCCCTTGACGCCGTAGAAAGCCCTTGCCAAACTCACCGCCCGCCATAGAAAACGCTTGCTCCGGCTGGTGCCGGGCAGGCGGCAGCCCCCCACACAGGAGAAGACGAGATGGGACGCAGAGCCGCACCTCACCTCCCTCGCTCGACCGCACGGGCCACCCTCCCGACCCGACAGACCCTCGGACGGCGGGCCGGTGTCGTCGCCGCGTGCGCCACCGCCCTGGTCACGGCGGCCGCCGTGCTCACCGCCCCGGCGAGCGCGGCCCCGGCACGGGCCGCGGCGGCGTGCGGCGAGGGCTCGTACCAGGCCGAGGCCACCCTGAGCGGCAGCACGTGGACCGCCCGGCGCGGCGGCAGTGTCGTCCACACGGGGACCGACATGCGGGCCGCGATGCAGGCGGCCGTCAACAGCCTCACAGCGGGGCGCACTTCCAAGGAACGGGTCGTCGTACGCGGATCGGGCGCCATCGGCGCCGGATCCAGGGTCTCCCTGCCGAGCTACACCGTGCTCGACGTGTGCGGCACCATCAACGTCACCGGTTCGGGCTCCGGTGACCAGGCGCCGGTCTACGCACGCGGCGCGCGGGACATCGAGGTCCAGCACCTGAACCTCACCGGAACCCCGCTGTACGGCATCTTCCTGCGCAACGTCACCAACGTGGTGCTCGGCCAGATCGACATGCGCCTGTCGCGCGGTCTCGGCGTGCGCATCGACAACCGCGGCGACACCAGCCAGTGGACCCGCAACGTCCGCATCGACAACGTGTACGTGTCCGGGGCGAGCAGCCACGCCGTGGAGACGTACGGAGTCGACGGCATCACCATCGGTACGGTCACCGCGCGCAACGTGGGCGAGTCCGGTCTGCTGCTGAACCAGACCGTCAACGCCACCGTCACGAAGGTGGACGCGGACGGGGCGGGCGCCGGAACCGGGTACGCGGCCTTCCGGATGGCCAACCGCAACGGCCGGATCGGCAGCGGTTACCCGACCAACGTGCGCGTCGGCGAGGTCGTCGCGCGCGGCGGCGGCCGGGGCGTCTTCTGCGTCTCGGAGAGCGGCGGCGCGACCATCGACCGGGTCACGATCTCGAACACCGGCAACAACGCGATCCTGATCGAGAACTGCTACAACGTGCATCTCGCCGCGCAGAGCGGAACGGTCACGGGCGGCGGCGAGATCCGGCTGGCCGCACGCTCGGAGTTCCCCAACAACTCCGACATCACCGTCCAGAACCTGCGGGTGACCGACTCCGCGATCAGAGAGAGCCCGTGCGGTGTCAACACGACGTTCCGCAACAACACCCTCGTCAACAGCACGCAGACCATCTGCTGACGAGAGCCGTTCGCGCGGCAGGTCAGTACGGCACGTCATTGCGGCAGCAGGCGCCTCAAGGGTGTCACGCGGCTGGTGGTGCGGCGGCGGCTGCGGGAGTGGGACCGGCGTGTGTCAGCGCCGGGGCTCGGGACCCCAGTAGGAGGAGCCCCCGCCGCGCCATTCGATCAGCGGCGACACCGCGACCTCGTTCTCGTCGAACTCCAGACCGGCGCGGCGCAGGAACTCGACGACGTCCGGGACGTTCATGGCGGTGCCGACCGCCTCGCCGTGGACGGTCACGCGCCGGCCTCCGTCGCCGCGCGGCGGATGCACGAGTACCACCGGGTGTTCCGACATGCCCTCACCTTCACCCGGCCCGCCGGAACGCGCATCCGGGCGGCGCACCGCGAGGCGCCGTCCCGACCGGCCCGCGACGCCCCGGTGGAGGCCCCGCGGAAACGCGACGTCGGCGTGTGCCTCGGTGGGAGGCGCACGCCGACGGGCTGTCCGGTACCTCGGCGGCTCAGTACTCGATCGCCGGAAGCAGGCCGGTGACGGGCGCGGCGAGGTCGGTGACCTGGTGCAGCTGCTCCAGCTGGTAGAGGCCGTTCAGCTGGTTGAGCTCGTCGATCCCCTCGGAGATCTTCGGGATCTTGTTCCGGTGCTCGGTGGGAAGGTCGCTCACGGCGAGCGAGTCGAGCTCGGCGATCGGGTTCAGTTTTCCCGTCTCGGGGACCGTGGCAGCGCCCGCGGACGGTACGGCCAGGCCCGTGACACCGATGGCGAGGCCAACGGCGGCGACAATACGTCGTGTTGAGATCATGTCTTCAGCAACGGCGACGGGCGGTCCACGGACACGGTCCCGCCCGGCTCCTCACCCGGGAGGCGCATCGGTCCGGCTGCGCTTGCCGCGGACCGCGTGCCGGAGGAGTCTCTAAGGAGAGGCCCTCAGCGGCCCGCTCCGCACCGGGCCGCGGCCTTCCCCCATGGTCCACTAGGAGGTCCATCATGGGCACCGCGGCAAGCCCCGGCTTCGACACCGAAGCGCTGCGCCGGGGCATCGAAGGCCAGGACGCGACGGCACTCCTGTCGCTGTACGCGGACGACGCGGAACTGCGCGTCGTCGACCGCAACACCCAGCCCAGCCACCCGATGGTCATGCACGGCCGCGAGCAGATCGGCAGGATGCTCGACGACGTCTACAGCCGCGACATGACGCACAAGATGGAGCAGTGCGTGGTCCAGGGTGATCACGTCGCCTTCCAGGAATCCTGTCTGTATCCCGACGGCGTCAGAGTGCTCGCCAACTCGATGATGTCGCTCCGCGACGGCAAGATCGTCGACCAGACCGTGCTGCAGGCGTGGGACGCCGAGGAGTAGGGAGAGGAGCGAAGAGGGAGTAGGCGGAGGGAGCGGTGTTCCGCGCCGACAGGACGGACGACATGATCACCAGGGGCGGCGGTCGTCGCCCCTGGGGGCAGGCCCGCCGCAACCGAGTTGGCTACGCCCGGCACCGACCGAGGCGGAACCCTGCCGATCCCGTAGCCGCCGCGCCATACTGGCCGTCGTGCGAATAGCGATCATGACGGCGGGTTCGCGGGGCGACGCCGCTCCCTACACGGGGCTCGGCCACGGGCTGGCGCGCGGCGGGCACGAGGTCACGGTGGTGACGCACGCGTGCTTCGAGCCCCTGGTGGCGGCCGCGGGAGTGGGATTCCATCCGTTGCCGCTGGATCCGCGGGCGGAACTGGAGTCCGCACGCGGGCGCGCGCTGCACCGCAGTGCCACCGGCGTCGGCAAGATGGCCCGGATGGTCGGGATGACCCGGTCGCTGGTGGGGCGGATGGCGGACGACCTGGTGGCCGCCGCCGGGTCGGCCGACGTGCTGCTGCTGTCGAGTTCGCTGAGTCCGCTCGGCCACACCATCGCTGAGGGGTACGAACTGCCGAGCATGGGCGTCTTCCTCCAACCTCTGGCTCCCACGGGCGAGTTCGCGCCGCCCGTGATCGGTACCCGGTCGCTGGGAGCGGCCGGCAACCGGCTCGCGGGCCGTGCGGTCAACGCGGCCGTGGACCGGATCTTCGCCGACACCACACGGGCGCTGCGTGCCCGGCTCGGTCTTCCGCCCGTCGGCTCGCGCGCTTCCCGCCGCGCCCGCGAGCGGCGCGACTGGCAGGTCCACCACGGTTTCAGCCCCCTGGTGGTGCCCCGCCCGGGCGACTGGCGGCCAGGTCTCGGCGTCGCCGGCTACTGGTGGCCCTACGACGTCGCGCCCCGGCTCCCCGACGCGCTGGAGGACTTTCTGGACGCCGGGCCCGCACCGGTCTTCTTCGGACTGGGCAGCGCCACCGTGCCCGATGCCGAGCGGCTGGGCGAAGAGGTCGTACGGGCCCTGCGTGCGGCCGGACTGCGCGGTGTGGTGCAGCGGGGCTGGGCCGGGCTCAGCGCCGACGGCGACGGCGAGGACATGTTCACCGTCGACGAGGTGCCGCACTCGGCGCTCTTCCCCCGGATGGCCGCGGTGGTCCATCACGCGGGCGCGGGCACGACCGCGGCGGCGCTGCGTGCCGGGGTGCCGGCCGTGCCCGTGCCGATCCAGTTCGACGAGGCGTTCTGGGCCGCGCGGCTCGTCTCGCTGGGGGTGGCCCCGACGGCGGTTCCGCTGCGTGGACTCACCGCCGGCTCGCTCGGTGCGGCCGTGACGAGCGCTGTGGCCGAGCCCGCCTACGCGCGGCGCGCGCAGGAGCTGGCGGGCCGGATCCAGGACGAGGACGGGGTGGGTCCCGTCCTCACCGCCGTGGACCGGCTGGCCGGAGGCTGAGCCCGCGAGCCCGCGGCGGATTCGCCCCGGAGGGGCGCGGGGAACTGCGCGACCGGCCCCCACCGGCAGACGGCCGACACCGCACCCGCACCCGCACCCGGAGATACGCGTCATGCCTCATGCCTCAGGCCTCAGGCCTCAGGCCTCAGGCCTCAGGCCTCAGGCAACGGTGATGTGCACCGTCATCTCGTCGGCGCCCGGGGTTCCGACGGTCTCGATGGTCACCCCTGTCCAGGTGCCGTCCGGCAGGTCGAGTGCCGGATCCGTGTCCTCGCCGACCGTGTTCCTGTCCCGGCAGGGGTACAGGTCGTCGCTGTCGCCCCGGTTGCCCCGGCCGAACATCCGCGAGAGGTCTCCCTGTCCGTCGGCCTGGAGGAGTTCGATGGCGAGGTTCTGCTCGTCGTTCACGTTGTCGATCGACTCGTCGACGACGTACACGGCGATCCCCTCGTCGGGCAGGAAGGCGTCCTGTCCGCGTCGGCGGCGGTACTCGACAAGGATGTACTGGTCGTCGGTCATGGTGGCGGGGTTGTGGACGAACACCGCCTCGCCGTCCTCGGCGGCGGGCCGCAGCCTGATGTCCCGGGTGGTCTTGTTCACCACCTGCGGCTCGGTCCAGCCGTGGAACATCCGCAGCATGGCCGTCGGGAACACCGGGGTCAGACCGCCGTTGCCCCACGAACCCCCCGCCATCAGGCAGTAGCTGCCCAGCCCCGCCGACCGGGTCAGCTGCTGCTGACCGGTGTCGTAGTAGTCGGCCCAGCGCGCCGCGAGGTGGCCCCATTCGTGGGCACAGACGCCTACGGCGCAGTCCTCGGGCACGGTCAGGAAGGTGCGGACGGACAGGCCCGGTGCCACCTCGACGCCGCCCGGGATCGTCCACTTGAGGCTCCACAGGTCGCCGCGCTGGGTCGTCTGCTCGGCGCCGCGTCCCGCGTGGATGACGAACAGGGCGGTGACGGCGCCCTCGTCGAGTGCGTCGAAGGAGGTGAAGTCGACTCCGGCGTCCCGGGCCGCGAGGACGGCGTCCCGCGCCAGGCCCTGGGTGTTGCGCGGGAAGTTGGAGTTCATGCCCGAGTTGTCGTCGGCGTAGAAGGACAGCGGCTCCGGCATCCGGAACCAGCCGTGCACAGCCCCCTGGATGTCGATCCCGGTGCCCGGCGACGTGTCGAAGGCACTGGCCTTGCGGTAGAAGGAGCGCATGCTGCCGCTCGGGAACTCGTCGAGGCCGAAGAGCATGCTGTCGTAGTGGCCGGGGCCGTGGTCGGCCTCGTGCGGCCGGTCGGGGAAGTCGACGAGCAGCACCAGCGTCCGCACGGTTCCCCGGAGCCGGGTCGCGGGGCGGGTCATCAGCTGCTTGTCGGTGCTGGGGCCCGGGTCGAGCGCGCCGTCGTCGAGACCGACGAGGTTCTCGCCCCTGCGGCCCGCGCGCCACACGGTGTAGTACTCCTCGAACGTCGTGCTCTTCGGCAGTCGGCGGCCCTTGACCAGTTCGAGATAGCGGGCGTAGAGCTGCGCGAGGGCCTGCGGCGACAGCGGTACCGGGCAGGCGTCGGCGCAGTGGTGTGCGGGTCGTACGGGGCTGAGCGTGTGGCGCATCAGGCACCCCCTTCAGGGGACGAACCCCTTTTGCCGGACACGAAGGATCCAGAGGAACCAGGCCGTGCGAAGGCCGTACGCCTTCTCCTGGCCGAGGGTGAGACTACTGTCAACACGCCTCCGTGGAAGGGAACTTGGGCGCACGGAAACGGAACAAGACGGTCCCCCGCCCAGCTCTGTTCCGGAGCATTGCGGTCCCCTGGCACGACCACGATCCGGAACATGGCGGTCCCCCGGGCACCACCCGGCTCCGAAGCGCGGTGCTCCCCCGGCACGACCCCGATCCGGGGCACGGTGGCCCCCTGCCCTACCCGGTCCCCGAGCTCGCAGGCCCCTCGGCCGGTTCGGTGCCGACCTGGATCTACCCGTCCTGCGGTCGCCAGCCCGCCGGGCGCAGTATGCCCAGGAGCAGGCCCACGAGTTCGTCCACGACCTCGTCGAGGGTCGCCTCGACCCACCCCGAACTCCAGTCGTGCAGCAGTCCGTTGACACTGCCGATGAACGCCGCCGCGGCGATCCGGTAGTCGCGCGGGACCGCCTCGCCGCGCTCGGCGGCGGCCGTGGCCTCGGCGCGGATGAAGTCGACCCAGCGGGAGCGGCGGGCCAGCCGTTGCTGTTCGAGCCGTGGGCTGACGCCGATGATCTCGACGAAGGTGATGCGCAGACGGCGCGGATCACCGGTGACATCGGCGGCGTAGGCGCGGAAGGCGGCGGTCGCGCGTTCCGCGATCGGCTGCCCGTCCGCCTCGGCGAGACCGGCCAGGGCCGCTTCCTCCGCCCAGTCGTTGACCTGGAGATGGAGGGCGGCCAGTACGTCTTCGAGGGTGCGGAACTCCTCGTAGAACTGACGGGTCGACAGGCCGGCGGCCACGCTCAGGGCGGACACGGTCGTGGCGCGGTAGCCGGGGGCGTCCCCGAAGAGCTGGAGCCCGGCTTCCAGGAATCTTCGGCGCCGCTCGGCCTGCCGCTCCTCGGCGGTCCTGCCGCCGTAGCGGCCCGTCGGCGCCCTGAGCCTGCCCGCCACTGAACCCCCCTCATCGCCCGACGGCCAATTTTGTCCTGTCCGAAGTCTTGTAGTGAGGGGCCCTCTCTCCTTACTTTCCAGTAAGTCCAATCTGAACGCGCACGTTTTCAGATTCTCCGCCTTGTCATGTTCCCCACACATAGGAGAGATCGGTCATGTCTGCCCTCAGAGCCCGGCACGCGTGGTCCATCGCCGCCGCCCTCGTCCTGACCGTCACCGCACCGGCCACCGCGACCGGCGCCTCCCCCGCCGCCGCGGATCTGCGGGAGGTGATGTTCGTCGGCAACAACTGGGACGGCACCGCCGATGTCATCAAGTCCAGCGGCGACTTCGCGAAGGTCGGCCGGATCAACGTCATCCCGGACAAGGACCAGCGGATGGCGGAGATCAACGCGGATCCGATCAGGTGGATCGCGTTCATGACCATCCGCAACAGCGTGGGCGAAGGCCACGACCAGTTCGTCGACGACATGTACTCCACACCCGACGGCACGTCGATGGTGGTCTCCCGTCCGAGCTTCGCCGACGTGGTATCCATCGACCTGGCCTCGGGCGACATCAACTGGCGCTACCCCGTGTCGGGCTTCCGCGCCGACCACATGGCGGTCTCCCCCGACGGCACCCGGGTCGCCGTCTCGGCCTCCACCTCCAACACGGTGCACGTGCTGGACATCAACACCGGCAAGCAGGCCGGCTCGTTCGCCACCGGCGCCAAGCCGCACGAGAACATCTTCACCAAGGACGGCAAGCAGATCTGGAACATGGCGATCGGCGAGGTCAACACCGCGAGCGACGCCCCGTGGCTGGACTGGACGAAGGGCGACCGGAAGATCACGGTCGTCGACGCGGCCACGTTCAAGCAGATCAAGGTCATCGACATGCGGGAGCGGCTCGACGCGATCGGCCTGACCGACTACTCGGACGCGGTCCGCCCGGCGGCCTTCAGCCCGGACGAGTCGAAGCTGTACTTCCAGGTGTCGTTCTTCAACGGCTTCTTCGAGTACGACATCGCCACGGACCGGATCACCCGCACCAAGACGCTGCCGATGAACCCGGCGACCAGCACCGACCGCACCACCTGGGTCAACGACTCGCGTCACCACGGCATCTCGATGAAGCCCGACGGCACCAAGCTGTGCGTCGCGGGCACGATGGACGACTACGCCACGGTGGTCGACCGCGCCACCCTCCAGGAAGGCCCGCTCGTCACCGCCTCCAAGCCCTACTGGGCGACCGTCAGCGGTGACGGCAAGTCCTGCGTGGTGTCCGAGAGCGGCGCCGACCAGGTCACGGCGATCGACTTCGCCACCGGCAGGAAGACCGTGTCCGTGGCGGTCGGCGACCACCCCCAGCGGGTCCGCCTGGCCCACGTGCCCGCCAACTGGACGAGCCCGGCCGCCGACTGATCCGCTCCGGTCGGCCTTCTCACACGTGTTCCCCGCGCCCCAAAGGGACGCGGGGAACACGTGCGTTCAGCCACGACGGACCCGCGGACGGCACAACGCCCTTGACGGAGCCCTTAGTTGAACTCGGCCGCCGTCCACGAGGCCAGCTCCGTGCGCGCCGCGCTCAGCACGGCGGCGGACGGGGCTGTCGCGCCGTTGGTGACGAGCGCGTAGTGCAGGGTGCCCGAGTCGGCGGCGGTGAGCAGCAGTCGGCGGCTGCCGGTGCCACCCGGCTCGGCCGCGACGGCGATCGGCGTGGTGCGGGTGTAGGCCGGCGGACCGTACGTCGTCCCGAGGTCGGAGACCACCGTGGTCGACGCGTTCGGGAAGGACGCCGGCAGGTGCAGTTCCGTCGGCTCGGCGCTGCTGTCGGAGCGCCACACCTGCAGCGCGTACTGGCCGGACCCCACGAGCTGCCTGACGTTCGGCAGGGAACTCGGCACCTGGTTCCACGTCAGCGTCGTGGAACCGTCCCGCGAGCGGTCCTCGTAGGTGAACGCGAGCGAGCGGCCCGCGGTGGCGCTCGGATAGACGCGGTCCAGCATCCGCGCGTCCTGGCGCAGCACGGCCTTGCCGGAGTCGTCGAGACGCACGGCGGACAGGTCCTCGTCGTTCCAGGCGTCGCCCTCGGTCTCCACCTTCTCCGGGTTGTCGTTCATCAGCTCGTGATGGCGGCCGTTGTAGATGTCCCACTGCCACTGGGAGCCGGAGAGCACCGGCCCGGAACCCGCCGGGTCCGCCCACCAGTTCGCTCCCTTCACACGGGAGTCGAGCGCCTGGTACATCGCCTTGTAGACCGTCGGCGCCTTGTCGGAGACGTTGCCGGCGAGCGGGTGTCCGAACTCGCTGATGATCGCCGTCGTCCCCGCGGCTGCCGCCCGGTCGCGGACGGTGCCGAAGTCACCGACGTACTGGCCGTCCTCCGCCTTGCCCCACATGAAGACGCCGGAGATGGCCTTCTGGTCGTAGAAGTGGGTGTTGAAGACATAGCGCGACCCGAGCGTGCCCGCGTCCAGCAGTCCGCCCTCCTGCTTCTGGAAGTCGAGGTTGGCGTTCCAGAAGAGGTTCGGCTCGACGAAGGCCGGCTTGGCCTGCCAGCCCGCCGCGTCCATCCGGGCGCGGAACTTCACGTAGAACGGCCACAGGACGTCCTTCTCCCACGCCCGGCTGGTCTGGCCCGAGTCGTAGGTGCCCGCGTGCGGTTCGTTCCACGGGTCGAAGCCGACGACGCCCGCGAACTGGGCGGCGGTGAGGTTCTGCCGCACGTACGCCATCGTCTTCTGGGCGGTGTCGAGGAAGGATTCCTGGAGGCCGTACTTGTTGTGCCAGAAGTCGTGCGTCGCCTGTGTCACGGCCGCGTTCGAGGTGATGTTCTGGCCCCAGAACGGGCAGATGCCGCAGTACTCGTCCGGGTAGTTGCCGAGGTCGACCGCCCACTTGGGGGCGCCGTCGCCGGTGTACCAGCTGTCCGGGTCGAACAGCCAGCGGGAGTAGAGGTCCTGGTGGAAGTCGGGGTACACGCGGATTCCCGCGTCCAGGAACGCGCGCATCTGGTCGGTCGCCGCGGCGAGGTAGGCCGGGTCCACCTGGCCGCGGACGGGCTCCGCGTACGCCCAGGAGAGCAGGAAGCGGACCGAGTTGCCGCCGCCGAGCGCCCTCAGTGCGTTCGCGGACTTCCTGGCGTCCGCGACCGAGGCGAAGGGAAGGCCGTTGTTCTCCTTGAGTTTCGTCTCGCCGGAGACGTTGTAGCCGCGCAGGACGACCTCACGGCCGAGCCCGTCGGTGAAGCGGCCGTTCTGGACCGTGAGGCTCGCCGCGGCGGCGGGGTCGAACCACAGGTCGTCGGGGAGGGCGGCGGCGGGCTGAGCACCGGTGGTGCCCAGGAGGCCGGTGAGGAGCACGAGGACGCCGAGCAGGGGCGCACGCAACTTCGACATGTGCACAACAGTCCCGTGCGTGTCTTTGAGCCGTCAATACTCCTGACTTGAGAGTAAGTCACCTTTTCCGGAATGACGTTGTCGTGTTCACCCGCCGACGCGGCGCGTCACGTTGAGTAGGTATTCCTTGCGGTTGAGCGGGTTGTGATCGGTGCGCGGCCGCTCGGGGACCGGACCGCGGCCGACCGGGGCGTAGTGGTCGAAGGCCGCCTCCAACGTGCCTTCACCACTGGTCGGTCCGGGCAGTCGCTGCTCCAGCCCGTGCACCCGGGCCGCGGGGATCGTGCCCTCCAGTTCGCACGACGTACCGCGTGTCCGCGTCGTCCGGGGCACCGCCCGCAGCCCGGCCAGGAGCGGGAGGAGCGCGCCCAGCGTGTCCGCCGGGGCGTCGATGCGGAACCGGTGCATCGGCTCGTGCACCTGGGTGCCCGCGCGTCGCAGCGCCTCCATCAGGACGAGCGGGGTGAGGCCGCGGAAGTCCGCGCCGGTGCTCGACATGCTCTTGTCGAAGCCCTGGTGCGCGTGGCTCTGCCGGGGCGAGTAGCCGGAGTGCGTCATCGTGACCGTGCAGTCGTCGACCCGCCAGCCGTGGATCCCCTGGTCCAGCGCCTCCTTCACGGTGTCTTCGACGGCCTTGTAGAAGGCGTACGGCATGGCTCCGAGCTCGACCTCCAGCCGGAACGCCACGCCCGAACCGGGCGGCGCCGGGTCGACGCGCAGCCCGACCGTGGCGAGGAACGGGTTGGCGTCCTTGCCGTTGAACTCGACCGCCTCGCCGCTGCCCACGAGCCGCTCGACGCAGATCGTCGTCGTCTCGCGGAATCCGACGTCGAGCCCGAACTCGTCGGCGAGGGTGGCCTGGACGACCTCCTTCTGCACCTCGCCGTAGAGCGACACGGAGATCTCCCGCCGTGTCCCGTCCTGCCGCAGGTTGATCAGCGGATCCTGCTCTGCGAGCTGGGTGAGAGCGGTGTGCAGGGCGCCCCTGTCGGCGGGCCTGCGCGGGACGACGACCGTCTCGAGCGTGGGCGGCGAGAAGTGGTGCCGCTCCGCCGGGTCCGCTCGCGAGAAGTCGTCGGCCTGCTCGCGCGGTACGCCGATCGTGTCGCCGATCCGGATGTCGCCGAGGCCCCAGAGCTTGCCGATCCGCCCGGCGGCCACGGATGTCTCCCGCGGGTCCGAGCCCCGCTCGAAGACACTGACCGCGGTGACCTTGCCCTCCCGGGCCGCGCCGTTCCCGCCGCTGCCCCCACTGCCGGCGCCGTCGCCGTCGCCGAACGTCAGCAGATCCCGGGTGCGTACCGTCCCCGAGAACATCCGCGCGTACGCGATCTTCTCCCCCGCCGGCCCCCGCTCCACCTTGAAGACGGTGCCGGACACCGGACCATCGGCGCGGCCGCCCGCGGCCGGCAGCAGGTCCCTGATGCCGGAGATCAGCGTGTCCACGCCCGCGCCCGTCACGGCCGAGCCGAAGAACACCGGGTGGACCAGTGCCCGCCCGGTCTGTTCGGCGAGCGCGGCACGGAGCCGGCCGTACGGGACCGTGCCGTCCTCGACGTACGAGGCGAGGAGTTCGTCGTCGTGCGCGGAGAGGACGTCGAGCAGGCCGGGGGTGAACCCCGTCGTGTGTGGGATCGCCCGGGCGTCACGCCCGCCGAGGCCGTCGACCAGGCCCATCGGCACGATCGCCTCGGTGAGCCGCTCTGAGACGCTCCGCAGCACGCGGTCCGTGTCGGCGCCACGACGGTCGATCTTGTTGACGAAGACCAGCGTCGGGATCCGCAGCCGCCGCAGTGTCCGCATCAGGACGCGGGTCTGCGCCTGGACGCCCTCCACGGCCGAGATCACGAGTACCGCGCCGTCCAGCACGCTCAGCACCCGCTCCACCTCGGCGATGAAGTCCGGGTGGCCGGGGGTGTCGATCAGATTGACCGTGACGTCGTCGATCTCGAAGGAGACGACGGCGGACTTGATGGTGATGCCGCGCTGTCGCTCCAGCGCGAGGGAGTCGGTCTGCGTGCTGCCGTCGTCGACGCTGCCGATCTCGTCGATGATCCCGGCGGTGTGCAGCAGCCGCTCGGTCAGGCTCGTCTTACCGGCGTCTACGTGCGCCAGAATTCCCAGGTTCAGTGTGTGCACCGCGTGCCATGTCCTTTGAAATGAGGGGGATTCCTTCCTGGACGGACATGAACGCTTCGCGCATTGCTGCTCCTTGGATCGGTCGGCCGAGCCCTGTGGTGATCCCTTTCAGTCCAGCAGGCAGCGGTGCCGACGGCAATGGATTAACGCTCAACCAATGCCGCCGCGGGCGGCGACCGTACCGGAGCAGCGTGGCGGACGTACCGGAGCGACGCGCGGTGGCCGTCGTGCCGTCGGACGGCTGGGAGCGTGGCGATCCGAAACCGCTCGCGGCCCGGATGCGACGCTTGCACCGGCCGGCACACCGGGAATTCCGGGCCCATCCGCGCAAGAGCCGGCCCGGCTACGCACACAGAACGGCCGTGCCGGAACGTCCGGCGGCTGTGACGGTGAAAGGAGCGGACGATGCGTGAGATCCTCCCGGCGCTCGGCCGGTGGTACGCGCAGGACGCCCCCTTCGGACTCGCCACGGTCGTCGCCGTCAGCCGGAGCGCGCCACGCGATCCAGGCGCCGCCATGGCCGTCGGCCCGGGGGACGAGGTCGTGGGCAGTGTGTCCGGCGGCTGCGTCGAGGGCGAGGTCTTCGAGCTGGCCCGGGAGGTGGTCGCCTCGGGCGGGGCCCGGCTGGAGACGTTCGGGTACAGCGACGAGGACGCGTTCGCCGTCGGCCTCACCTGCGGAGGCGAGATCACCCTCCTCGTGCGGCCCGTCACGGCCGCCCTCGACCCGTCGTTCGGGGCGGTCGCCCAGTCGGTGGCCGCGGGCCGCCCGGTGACCGTCGCGACCGTGATCGACGGTCCCGCGCCGCGCGGCGCGACGCTCGCCGTCTGGGCGGACGAGGTGTCCGGCACGCTCGGCACGTCCGGCCTGGACGTGGCCGTGACCGCCGACGCGCGGGGCGAACTGGCCCTGGGCGCCACGGGGCAGCGGCACTACGGCCCGCGCGGCGAGCGGCGCGAGGACGCGGTGACGGTCTTCCTGCACTCCTTCGCTCCCCCACCGCGCATGCTGATCTTCGGGGCGATCGACTACGCGGCGGCGGTGGCCCGCATCGGCGTGTTCCTCGGCTACCGGGTCACCGTGTGCGACGCCCGTCCCGTCTTCGCCACACCGAAGCGCTTCCCGGCGGGCGTGGAGGTCGTCGTGGAGTGGCCGCACCGATTCCTCCAGGGAGCGGAGACCGACGAACGCACGGTGATCTGTGTCCTCACCCACGATCCCAAGTTCGACGTGCCTCTCCTGGAGGAGGCGCTGCGCCGCCCGGCCGCGTACATCGGGGCGATGGGCAGCCGGCGTACGCACGACGACCGGATGCGGCGGCTGCGGGACGGCGGCCTGGGCGAGGGCGAACTGGCCAGGCTGCGCTCGCCGGTCGGCCTCGATCTCGGGGCGCGTACGCCGGAGGAGGTCGCCGTGTCCGTGGCCGCCGAGATCGTCGCGCTGCGCTGGGGAGGCAGTGGCTCGCCGCTGACGGCGACGGCCGGGGAGATCCATCCCCGGCAGCGATGACGAGGTAGGACAGACGGCGGTGTCGGTCCGCCCGGGCCCGCAGGTGACCGGGCGGACCGCCCGGTTCGGGCGCGGGATGCTGCCCGAGATGGGCGACACACGGGCCGACCGGTTCGCGGACCGCTGCCGGAGTGGCTCCGGCAGCGGTCGGAGCCCCCGAGACCGGTACGGCGGTGGCCGCTCCGCCGCCCGCCGAACCGATCGGCCCCGTACAGACGGTGTGGCCGTCGGCCGGCAGACGTACGGGGCCGCGGCGATGGTGGACGCCGTGGCCGCGGAGGTGGCGGACTCCGAGGCGCCGGTGGCAGACACCGAGGCGGCACCGGTCGTCCTGCGGCTCGCGGAGGTGGCGGACATCGTGGCAGCGCCGGTGGCGGACGCCGTGGCCGCGCCGGTCGTCCTGCGGCTCGGGGGGCGCCGTGTCAGGTCTCGTCGCGGAAGTCGGCGATGATCGCTTCGAGGTGACGCAGGGCCGTGGTCACGCGGTCCGGGTCCTGCTGGAAGAAGGGATCGTCGGGCACGGGCAGCGACCCGGCGAGCCCCCAGCCGCGGCCACGTGCCCATGCCGCGTCGTCGACCTCCAGGGCTTCCCGAAAGGCGGGACGCGCCTCGTCGGGCAGGAATTTCCAGGCGGGCAGCAGGTCCACCGCGGGGTCCCCGGCACCCAGCGTGCCGAAGTCGATGACGGCGCTGAGCTGCCCGTCCACCGACAGCAGGTTCCCGGTCGCGAGGTCGCCGTGGAACCAGACCGGCGGCCCGTCCCAGGCGGGTGCCGCGAGCGCCGCCTCCCACACGGCCGTGACCGCGTCGGTGTCGGCCATGCCCCGCAGCTTGGCGATCTTGGGCCGGACCACGGCGTCCGCCGCCAGTGAGTCGCGTTCGTCGCCCATGGGTACACCACGGAAGGCGTTGCTCCGCCGCGGGCCGGGCCCGCCCGTGGCGTCGATCTCCCGCAGAGCCCTGACGAACTCGGCCAGTTGACCGGCCGCCCGCACCGGATCGGCGAGACTCCCGGTGGTCGCCGTCTCACCCTCCAGCCAGCGGTACACCGACCAGGGGAACGGGTATCCCTCGCCGGGCTCCCCCACCGCGAGCGGCTCGGAGACCGTCAGCGGCAGGTGCGGGGCGAGATACGGCAGCCAGCGTTGCTCCCGCTCCACCTGTCCGGCCCAGCGGGCGTAGCGGGGCAACCGCACGGACAGCACGTTGCCCAGCCGGAACGTCGCGTTGTCCATCCCGGGCCGCGGAACCGGCGAGATCGGCAACTCCGCCCACCGGGGGAACTGGGCGGCGAGCAGACGGCGGACGAGACCGGCGTCGATGGTCACGCCGTCGTGCCCCTCGTCGTCGGCGAACGCGTCGTCGTGGGCGTGCGGGGCACCGGATGACAAGGCTCAACTCCTGGGGGCGGGCCGGGATTCGACTCCCTCATCCCATCCGCCCGGCCGTCGGCCGTCCACCGAATTTACGCGGGCCGCCCGGCGGAGCGACCACGCGGAGCGCGCGGCGGCAGACTATGCAGCCGGACGTCGCCCAGCCCGCCGTCCCGCACGGTCGCGGTCATGTAGGTGCAGTGCGGTTGACGTCGGCGGTCGGTGGGCGAGCCCGGGTTGAGGAGGCGCAGACCGGTGGCGGTGGTGGTGTCCCAGGGGATGTGGCTGTGGCCGAAGACCAGCACGTCGAGGTCGGGAAAGCGGGCGGCGCACCGCTGTTCACGGCCCTGGGCGGCGCCGGTCTCGTGGACGACCCCGAGGCGCAGGCCGTCGAGTTCGGCGTGGGAGATCTCGGGGAGGCGGGCCCTGAGACCGGGCCCGTCGTTGTTGCCGTACACGCCGATGAGCCGGTGCGAGCGGCTCTCCAGGAGGTCGAGGGTCGCGGTGTCCACCCAGTCACCGGCGTGGATCACGACGTCGGCTCGCGGGAGTTCGGCGAGGAGCGGTCCGGGGAGTTCCCTGGCCCGCTTGGGGAGGTGGGTGTCGGCGATCAGCAGGAGGCGCATACGGATCAGTCTCCTGCGGGGCCGGTCAGGGGGAGCTCGGCCCACACCTGTTTGCCGCCGCTGACCGGGACCGTTCCCCAGGTGGCGGAGAGTGCCTCGACGAGGAGGATGCCGCGGCCGCCGGTGGCCTCCCAGCCGATACTGGTCGGTTTGATGGGTGTACGCGGCGAGACGTCGGCGACCGCGACCCGCAGCCGGTTGTTGATGAGGGTCAGGTCCAGCCGGACCTGCCCGTCGGTGTGGACGAGGGCGTTGGTGACCAGTTCGGAGACGACCAGCAGGACGGCGTCCGCGTCCTCGGCC
The DNA here is from genome assembly GCF_019090165.1 of Streptomyces sp. BV286. Lineage (GTDB taxonomy): Bacteria > Actinomycetota > Actinomycetes > Streptomycetales > Streptomycetaceae > Streptomyces. The sequence goes on along the minus strand of NZ_JAHRIB010000045.1, from coordinate 57,768 downwards.
GCGCCCCAGACGCGCAGGATGCGCCTGGTGAAGCGCCGGGCGTGCCGGACGGCCTCGGGTACGCGCCACACCGTCCAGCTCTCGCGCAGGGGCCTCAGGTCCAGGCCGTCGTAGCGCATGAGGAGCAGGGCCACGTCGTCGCTGCGGTTGGCGCCCGCGAGCAGGGCGTCCGCCACCGGTCCCAGGTGGGCGGTGTCCGCGGCGGCCAGTTGGTCGGACAGCCGGCGCAGGCCGTCCTCCAGGTCCAGCTCGGCGGACTCGACCAGGCCGTCCGTGGTGAGGGCCACCACCGTGCCGGGCTGGAGCGGCAGCGGGCTCATGGGGAAGTCGGCCTGCGTGATGACGCCGAGCGGCGGCCCGCCCTCGGTGACGACGATCTCGGTCGTGCCGTCCGGGTGGCGCAGGACGGGCGGCAGGTGTCCGGCGCGCACACACCAGGCGGAACCTTCCGCCAGATCGACGTCGACGTAGCAGCAGGTGGCGAAGAGGTCGGTCTCCATTCCCATGAGCAGCCGGTTGGCGTGCGAGACGACCACGTCCGGGGGGTGGCCCTCGACGGCGTACGCGCGCAGGGCGGTGCGCATCTGGCCCATGATGGTGGCGGCCTGGGCGTTGTGCCCCTGGACGTCGCCGATGACGAGGGCGACGTGGTTGTCGGGAAGCGGGATCACGTCGTACCAGTCGCCGCCGACCTCCAGGCCCGCCGTGGTGGGCAGATACCGGGCCACGGCCTCCGCGCCCGGCAGGGGCGGCAGCCGGCGGGGCAGAAGGGTGCGCTGCAGCATCCCGACGAGTTCGTGCTCGGCGTCGAAGGCGTGGGCACGCATCAGGGCCTGGCCCGCCAGGCCCGCCGAGGCGGTGAGCAGGGCGCGCTCGTCGGGGCCGAAGTCGTGGGGGGTGTCCCAGCCGATGAGGCAGGCACCGGCCATGCGGCCGCCGGCCGGCAGGGGCAGCACGGCGAGTCCGCCGGGGCCGACGTCGGCGAGTGCGGGTTCCAGCGGTGTCCCGGCGGGCCAGATCGCCGCCCGTCCCTCGCGCAGGGCGGCGGCCAGGGTCGGCATGGTGCGTACGGGGGCGTCGGGCCACTCCGAGCGCCACTCGGTGCGCCACACCTCGGGCCAGGCCTCCGGTTCCGGCGGGTCCAGGACGGTGACGACGAGCCGGTCGCCCTCCAGCTCGGCGAGGGCGATGCGGTCGGCCTTCAGGGGCCGGCGCAGGGCGGTGACGACGGCCTGGCCGACGTCACGGACGGTGCCCGCCGTGGCGAGGGCGGCCGCCAGGCGCTGGACGCGGGCGACCTCGTTGCCGCCGGAGCGCAGCTTGGAGGCGTCGGCGACGGTGCCGACCAGCCGGGACGGGCGTCCGTCGGTGGCGGGCAGCAGCCGGGCGCGCAGCCGGAGCCACTTCTGCTCGCCGGAGGGCTGGAGGATGCGGAACTCCAGGTCCCGCTCGCCGACGAAGACGTGGTCGGCCTCCACCACGGACATCAGCGTGGGCAGGTCCTCCGGCACGGTCATGCTCAGCAGGGTCTCGACCTTGCCGTCGAACTCGTCGCGGGTGAGTCCGAAGAGCTCCAGCATCTCGTCGTCGACCTCGACACGCCCGGAGTCCATGGCCAGGCTGAACGAGCTGCTGGGCAGCTCCTCGAAGTCGCCGGTGCTGGACGAGGGCGGGAAGGAGACTGCCTCGGCGAGCATCTCCAGGCACCTGCGGTCCTCCGGGTCGAAGCCGCCCCGGCCCTCGCTCACGGCGACCAGACAGCCGCCGCCGCGCGCGTCGGGCGGCAGCGGCAGGGCGGCCAGCCAGACGTCCCCCGCCGCCGCGTGCCGGGCACCGGGGTCCACCGCGAGCTCCTCGGGGCTGAGCCACAGGGGCCGTCCCAGGCGGTAGGCGTCTGCCGCGGGCGAGCCCCCCGAGAGCGGGTAGCTGTCGCGTACGCCGTACAGGGCGCGGGGCACGCCCGCGGACTCGATCAGGCACAGCTGGTCACCGCGGTCCCCCGGCGCGTACACGAGGGTGAGCGTCGCACCGCCGAAGACGAGTGCCTGTTCGAGCACGCTCCGCAACCGTTCGGGTGAGCCGAGGTCCGCGTGCAGCGACTTGAGGGCAAGTTCGGCACGCAGCGTTCTCGTTCTGCGTCCCGCCGCGCCCTCACTGACCACGTCCGTATTACAGCGCTTCCAGGAGCCCGGCGCAGCCCCTGTGACCGTTCCGAGGCCAGGTCGCGCGTCGGCGGGGCGTCCACGGGGCCGCGCCTTCGGGCCCGTTGGCGGCGTCCCGGGGTTTCTCGGGCGCCGCTCGGACGTTCCGCCGACAGGGGTCACGCTGCGTAGGGCGGGCCGGCGCGGCGCCCGGCCGGTGCCCCCGAACGAGCGCGGAGGGGCGGCGCCCCGGGGCGCCCGGAAAAGCCGTGCATTTCGCACGGTGACCTCGTGACAGGCGTGACTGTCCGTGCCCCGGGCGTGGTGGAAGGCTCAATCAGGAGCCGGAGGGGGTTGGGATGGACAAGCGGTACGAGGTCTATGCGCTGGCCGACAGGCACTTCTACGAGACGCCCGACCGGCTGGCCGGGGAGGGGGCCGACGCGGCGCCCTCCTACGAGACGGCCCGCCGTCCGGTCCCCGCGGGATGGCGGGCGGCGCGCATCGGCGACTGGCTGGCGCTGACGCCCGTGGACGCCGAGGGCAGGCCGCGGTCCGGGCCGGCGCAGGGCTGGAAGATCCACGCCTCGGCCACCCGGGAGAACGCGGAGCGGATCGCGGGGATCGTGTGGGACTACTGCGTGCCGAGGGCCGTCCCGTTCAAGTTCGTCCCAGGACCGCACCTGCTGCACCTGCGGAACGTGAAGTACGCGGCCCGCGACGGGAGCGGAAAGTTCGTCACCATCTATCCGGCGGACGAGGAGCAGCTCCAGGTCGTGCTGGAGGAGCTGGGCGCGCTGCTGGAGGGCCTCGACGGCCCGTACGTCCTGACCGACCTGCGCTGGAACGAGGGTCCGCTGTACGTGCGCTACGGCGCCTTCGCCCGCTCGTTCGTCGTCGACGACCGCGGCACCCTGGTGCCCGCGGTGACGGACGGCGAGGGCCGGCTCGTACCGGACCGGCGGGCGCCCTCCTTCCAGGTGCCGGAATGGGTGACCCTGCCCTCGTTCCTGGAACCCCAGCTCGCCGCACGCAACACCACGACCGTCGGCGACCTGCCGTACCGCATCGAGAAGGCGCTGCACTTCTCCAACGGGGGCGGCGTGTACTCGGGCGTCGACACCCGCAACGGGCAGCGGGTCGTCCTGAAGGAAGGGCGGCCGCACGCGGGCCTCGCCGCCGACGGGGCGGACGCCGTCACCCGGCTCGCGCGGGAGAAGTACGCCCTGGAGCGGGTGTCCGGCCTCGGTGTGGTGCCCGAGGTGCGCGACTGGTTCACCCTCGGCGACCACCGCTTCCTCGTCATGGACTTCCTGGAGGGGCGGCCGCTCAACTCGTTCTTCGCCGAGCGGCATCCGCTGCTCTCCCCCGATCCGGACCCGGCCGCCGTCGCCGACTACACGGCCTGGGCGCTGCGCGTCCACCGCATGGTCGAGGAGGCGGTGGAGGCGGTGCACGGGTGCGGGATCGCCTTCAACGACCTCCACGTGTTCAACATCATGGTCGCCCCCGACGAGCGGTCGGTGTCCCTCCTCGACTTCGAGGCGGCGGCGCCGATCGAGGAGGGCGGTCGCCAGGTCGTCGCCCACCCGGGGTTCTTCGCACCGCCGGACCGGACCGGCGCGGACGTGGACCGGTACGCGCTGGCCTGTCTGCGGCTCGCCCTGTTCATGCCGGTCACCACGCTGTTCGTGGTCGACCGCGCCAAGGCCGCCCACCTGGCCGAGGTCATCCTCGGGCAGTTCCCGGACATACCGCGGTCGTTCCTGGACGAGGCGGTCGCCGAGATCACCCGGACCCCCGCGTCCGCCGGTACCACGACGGCGTCCGCGAGCGCCGTCCCACCAGCGACCGACCGCAACTCACCGTCCCACAGGGCCGGTTCGCCGTCCGCCGCGCCTCCCTCGCCGTACGAAGCCCTCGCCGAGCCCGGCGACTGGCCGTACAGCCGCGACTCGATGGTCAAGGCGATCCTCGCCTCGGCCACCCCGGAGCGCGACGACCGCCTCTTCCCGGGCGACATCGCCCAGTTCTCCGACGGCGGCGGGCTCGGCATCGCGTACGGCGCGGCAGGCGTCCTGTACGCGCTGTCCGAGACCGGGGCCGGCCGGTACGAGGAGGGCGAGCGCTGGCTGCTCGACCACACGGACCCGCTGCCGGCCGGCACGCCGCTCGGGCTGTACGACGGTCTCGCCGGCGTGGGATACGTCCTCGACCGGCTCGGGCACCGGCAGCGGGCACTGGACCTCGTCGGTACGGTCCTCGACGAGAAGTGGCACAAACTCTCGTCCGACCTCCAGGGCGGCCTCGCCGGACTCGGCCTGGTCCTCGACGAACTGGGCCGCACGACCGGGGAGTCCGAGCTGGAGGTACGAGCCGCGGAGGTGACACGGATCCTCCAGGAACGCCTGGCCGAGCCCCCGTCCGACACGAAGAAACGACGGGCCGGCCTGATGCGCGGCGCGAGCGGACCCGCACTGTTCCTGCTGCGCCGGTACGAGGCCACCGGTGATCCCGGACTGCTCGCGTCGGCCGCCGAGGCGCTGCGCCGGGACCTGGAGTGCTGCGTCGTGCATCCGGGCGGCAGCCTGGAGGTCGACGAGGGCTGGCGCACCCTGCCCTATCTCGGCGACGGAAGCGCCGGGGTCGGCCTGGTCATCGACGACTACCTCGGACACGCCGACGACGACCAGGGCGAGTTCGAGCGGGCCCGGGCGGGGATCCTCACCGCCGCCACCTCACGCTTCTACGCGCAGCCCGGGCTGTTCCAGGGCAGGGCCGGCATGGTCCTCCATCTGAGCCGGACCGGTGCGGCGCCCGAGCGGGTCGCCGAGCAGGTCGCGGGACTCGGCTGGTTCGCGATGCCCTATCAAGGCCAACTGGCGTTTCCCGGCCACCAGATGATGCGTCTCTCGATGGACCTGGGCACCGGAACGGCAGGGTGTCTGCTCGCGCTCGGCGCCGCCCTCGACGGCGAGGTCCCCGCTCGACTGCCGTTCCTGCCGCCGCCACGACGGCGGCCCTGAGACCCGGCTCCGCCGCCCGGCGGAGTCGTAACCCCCCGTCCCCACACAAGGGAACACAGGGAAAGGAAAACAATCATGGCCCTTCTCGACCTGCAGACGATGGAATCCGACGACATCACCGGCGGCGGCGGTCCCAGCACGCTGAGCCTGCTCTCCTGCGTCAGCGCCGCGAGCGTCACGCTCTGTCTCTGACAGCACCGTATCCACGGCTCCGGACGGCTCCCGCCTCTCCACGAGGCGGGGCCGGCCGGGGTCCGTCCCCGTGTCGGGAGGCCGCCCGGTGACTGTTTCCGCTGGCTCCGCCACCTCGCCCCACCCCGCAGGTCCTGGTCCTGCGTCCGCCTCGACGGGCGACGCGCTGCTGCGCGCGGCGACCCGCCACAGCGGTGTCCGCTGCGTGGCCCTGGGGCTGATGGCCCTGGCCGCGACGGCGGCGAACCTGCTGCTGCCCGCCGCGCTCGGCCGGGCGCTGGACGTCCTGCTGACCGACCCTTCCCGGGCCACGCGCTGGGTGCTGTACTGCACGGCCCTGATGCTGGTGGTCGCCGTGCTCGACGCCTGCGAGACGGTGCTCGGCGGGACCACGAACGCCCGGGCCACCGCGTGGCTGCGGGCCCGTCTGACCGGACACGTGCTGGACGCGGGACCGCGGGCCGGCCGCCGCTTCGGGTCCGGCGAGCTCGTCGCGCGCCTCGTGGGAAACGCCGGGCAGGCGGGAGCCGCTCCCGCGACCCTCGCCGGCGTTCTCGCCGCCCTCGCCGCGCCGCTCGGGGCGGTCGTGGCGCTCTGGCTGATCGACCTCCGGCTGGCACTGGTCTTCCTCTGCGGGGCGCCCGTCGTCGTCGCGGTCCTCAGAGGGTTCACGCGCAACTCGTCGCAGTGCGTGGCGCGTTACCAGGAAGCGCAGGGTCGCATCGCGGGCGGGCTCACGGAGGCGATCGACGGAGCACGCACCGTCGCGGCGGCCGGGACCGCCGACAAGGAGGTGGCGCGGATCCTGCGGCCGCTCCCCGAACTCTCCCGCGAGGGCCACCAGATGTGGCGCGTCCAGGGGCGCGCCGCCGCACAGGCCGTCGCGGTGGCACCGCTGCTGCAGATCGCGGTGCTGGCCACCGCGGGTCTGCTGCTCGCACAACAGGCGATCAGTGTCGGCGAGTTGCTCGCCGCCTCCCGGTACGCGGTGCTGGCGTCCGGCGTCGGTGTCCTGGTCGGCAGGCTCGGCGCCCTGGTCGAGGCCCGGGCCTCGGCCCGCCGGCTCGGCGAGGTGCTGGACGTCCCGGCGACGAGGCACGGCACCCGCCATCTGCCGCCCGGCCGGGGGCGCTTGGAACTGCGGGACGTCACGGTACGCCGTGGCGGGCGGACCGTCCTGGACGGCGTGGACCTCGTGGTCCCGGCCGGCGGGACGCTGGCCGTCGTCGGCCGCTCGGGCGCGGGCAAGTCGCTGCTCGCCGCCCTCGCCGGACGCCTGGCCGACCCGGACGGCGGTGACGTGCTGCTCGACGGCGTGCCGCTGCGCGCGCTGGACCGGCGCGAACTGCGCCGCCAGATCGGATACGCCTTCGAGCGTCCCGCCCTGCTCGGCGACAGCGTCGGGGCCACGATCGGCTTCGGCGACCCCGTTCCCCCGCCGCACCGGGTCCGGGCCGCCGCCCGCACCGCCCGGGCCGACGACTTCGTGCGCCGCTTGCCCCGCGGATACGCGACGCCCTGCTCCGAGGCTCCACTGTCCGGTGGCGAGGTCCAACGCCTCGGTCTGGCAAGGGCGTTCGCCCGCGGTGGGCGGTTGCTGATCCTGGACGACGCGCTGTCGAGCCTCGACACCGTGACCGAACAGCACGTCACCGAGGCGCTCTTCAGGAACACACCTGGGTGCAGCCGTCTGATCGTCGCGCACCGGGCGTCCACGGCGGCGCGGGCGGACACCGTCGCCTGGCTGGACGGGGGGCGCGTGCGGGCGGTGGGACGGCACGGGGAGCTGTGGACGATGGCCGAGTACCGCCGGGTGTTCGGGGGCGGCCCGGCCCCGGACGAACCCGGGAGCGAGGGTGAGGCCGCAGGGCCGCCGGGTCGCGAGCGTCCCGGAGGGAAACGGTGAGCGGCGACGGCGTGTACCGGCGAGGGTTCCGGTTCCTGCGGGCCAGGCGACGGGTGGTCGCGCGCCTCGCCGCATGGTCCGTGCTGGAGTCCGGGCAGACCTTCCTCACCGGATACGCGCTGGCGCGGGCCGTCGACGCGGGCTTCCTGGCCGGTCGGGCGACGGTCGGGCTGGGCTGGCTGGGGGCCGCCGCGGTCGCCGTGGTCGCCGGGGCGTACGGCACCGGGCGGGTCTACGCCGCCGTGGCGGCGCTGGTGGAGCCCTTGCGCGACCGGCTCGTACGGGACGTGGTCGACCGGGGGGTGCGGGAGGCGGACAGGGGCGCGCTGTCCCGGCTCACGCAGCAGGTGGAGATCGCCCGGGACACCTTCGCCGGAGTGGTGATGGTGTCGCGTTCCTTCGTGTTCACCGCCGCGGGCGCCCTCGTCGGACTGTTCTCCCTCGCGCCGCTGCTGCTGCTCGTGGTCGGGCCGCCGCTCGTTGCCGGAGTGGCCCTGTTCGCGCTGACCCTGCGGCCGCTGACCCGCCGCCAGGAGGCGTTCCTCGTCGCCGACGAGGAACTCGCCTCGCAACTCGGCGCCGTCTGCCCCGGGTTGCGGGACATCACGGCCGCCGGCGCCGAGGAACAGGTCGCCGCCGCGGTACGGGAACGGATCGGGGCCGAGCAGCGCGCCGCTTGTGCGCTGGCCCGGTGGGGCGTGCTGCGTGTGGTGGCCCTGACGGTCGGCGGACAGCTCCCGATCGTGCTCCTGCTCGCCACCGGGCCCTGGCTCCTCGCGCACGGCGTCACGGCGGGCGCGCTGGTGGGCGCCCTCGCGTACGTCGGCCAGTCGCTGCTGCCCGCCCTGCAGAACCTCATCCACGGCCTGGGCACGAGCGGCTCCAGACTGGCGGTCGTCCTGCACCGCCTCTCCCCGGGCACCCCGGGCACCCCGGGCACCCCGGAGCTCTCGCCCACGTCCCGATCCGTACCAGCACCAGCACCAGCACCAGCACCGACGCCGCCGACGGGCTCAGCCCCTCCCGCCGCCGTCACCCTCTCCCATGTCACGTTCGCCTACGGTCCCGCCAGCGAACCCGTGATCGAGGATCTCGACCTGACCGTGCCCCACGGCACCCACCTCGCGATCGTGGGCCCCAGCGGCATCGGCAAGTCCACTCTCACCGCGCTCATGGCCGGGCTCCTCGAACCGACCGGCGGCCGCGTGCGGGTGCGGAGGGCGCCCGGCACCCGTCCCGGCGAGCACCACCGCGTACTGATCCCGCAGGAGGCGTACGTCTACACCGGGACGCTCGCCGAGAACCTCGGGCACCTGCGGCCGGACCCCGTGCCGGAGGCGGAGCTGCTGGCCTCGGCCGATGCCGTCGGGCTGACCGCGCTCCTCGACAGGCTGGGCGGACCGACGGCCGAGGTCGCCCCGGCAACGCTGTCCGCGGGCGAGCGCCAGCTCATCGCGCTGGCGCGCGCCCATCTCGCGTACACCCCCCTTGTGCTGCTCGACGAGGCGACCTGTCACCTCGACCCCGCGGCGGAGGCGCGCGCGGAGCGTGCCTTCGCGCGCCGGGGCGGCACCCTCGTGGTGGTGGCGCACCGGGTCAGCTCGGCGCTGCGGGCCGACCGGGTGCTGGTCATGGACGGCCGTCGCACCGCGTACGGCTCCCACGCGGAGCTGCTGGACCGGTCGCCGCTCTACCGCGACCTGGTCGGCGCCTGGTCGGGCGCCTCACAGCCATCCCTCGCCCTGGGAGATCCGGATGGCGTCGACGCGGTTGCGGGCCCCGGTCTTCCTCGTGATGGCCGCCATGTAGTTGCGTACGGTCCCGTTGGACAGATGGAGACTGCCGGCGATCTCCGCGACGGAGGCCCCGTCGGCGGCGAGTGAGAGCACCGTCAGCTCCCTTCGGGTCAGCGGCATCCTGGCGGCCTGGAGGAAGCCGAATCCGAGCGAGTCGTCGATGAAGCGTTCGCCCGCGGCCACCTTCCGGATCGCGGAGACGAGCCGCTCGGGCGAGCCTTCCTGATCGACGAAACCGAGCGCCCCCGCGTCGAACGCGCGTCGCAGGAGCCCCGGTTTTCGTGCCGTGGCCAGCACCAGCAGGCGGGGGTCCTTCCCGTTCCGCCCGCAGAGGTCGCCGAGCGGCGGCACCCCGTACGCGTCCGCCCGCTCGAGGTCGGCCGCGCAGATGTCCGGCTGTAAGGATCGAATGCTCCTGGGCGCACCGCACCACGGAGCCTCGAACACCGTCAGATCGGATTCCTGGCGTAGCCACTCCGCCAGGACCGACCTCACCAGACACACGTCATGCACCAGAAGCACCCGGATCACATCCGCCCCTTCTGTCCTCCGTCTGCCCATTCCGTCTGCTCATTCCGTCTGCCTATTCCGTTGTGTCCGCTCCCACCGACTGCGTGCCTTCTGCGCGTGCCCACAGGCTGGCGCGTCCCACCTATCCCTTTTCCCGGGCGTGAAGAACCAGCCAAGGGGGCGCGCGGCAGCGCACAGGCGGGGCGCGGAAGCCGCGCCGCACAACGCCCGCCGGGGTGAGGACGGGGTTCCCGGCACGGATGCGCCCTCGTGCGAGGGCGGCCGGCACGCCTGCCGGGCCGCCTTCGCCGTGCGGGAACCGCCCTCGCGAGAGAGCCTTGACCAGGGACTCCTTCGCGTGTCCGAGGCAGGAGGTGGTCGGCGTGTCCGACTGGCAGGCGTCCGGGCACGCGCCCCAGCCCGCCCCGGCGCCGGTCGGCCGGCCGTTGCTCTCGCTGACGCTGGCCGCGCTCATGGACGATGTGCACGCCCATTCGGGAGCCGTGTACCTGCTGCCGCCCGGCGAACAGGTCCTGGAGATGGCGGTGATGGCCGGGCTCCCCAGGGCGTTCGCGGCCCCCTGGGAGCGGGTGGGGCTGAGCGCCCCCATTCCGGTGGCGGAGGCGGCGCGTGACCGGCGGCTCGTGTGGGTGGGCGGCGAGGCGGAGATGGCCCGCCGCTATCCACGGATCTCGGTGGTCCTGCCGTACCCGTTCGCACTGGCCGCCCTGCCGATGGCGACCGCCCGTGCCACGTACGGAGCGGTCTTCGTGACCTGGCCGGGCGCGCATCCCGCGGACCTGTCCGCCTGGGAGCGGGACCATCTCACGGCCGCCTGCGACCGGCTCGCGATCCGGCTGGAGCGGGCCCTGGACAAGGGCCACCCCGTCCGGCCGGAGCCCGATCTGCTCGCCCCGGCACCGATGGCGAGCGTGGCGGGAACGCTGGGCACGGTCGAGGCGGCGCGGATGGTGGCCCGCCTGCCGTACGGGCTCTGCGCGCTGGATCTGCGGGGGCGGATCACCTTCGCCAACGCGGCGGCGGCCGAGATGCTGGGGCTGCCCGTCAGCGGCCTGCTCGGCACCCAGCTGTGGGCGTCGGTGCCCTGGCTGAACGACCCGGTCTACGAGGACCGCTACCGTGCCGCGCTGCTCAGTCAGCAGGTGACGTCGTTCGTGGCGCTGCGGCCGCCCTCGGACTGGCTGTCGTTCCGCCTCCACCCCAGTACGAACGGGCTGAGCCTGCGCATCACCCGGGCACGGGCCGTGGCGCGGGAGGGCCGCGCGGCCTTCCAGCACGGGGACACCGGCACGCGTCTCGTCACCATCTCCCAGGTGCTGAGCCTGGCCGGGGCGCTCACCGAGGCGGTGGGTGTGCAGGACGTGGTGCAGCTGGTCGCCGACGAGATCGCGCCCGCGGTCGGCAGCCAGGGGCTGGTGATGCTCGGCTCCGGGGCGGGCCGGCTGCACGTCCTCGGACACCGGGGGTATCCGGATCCGCGGGTGGTGGAGCGGTTCGACGGAATGCCGCTGACCGAGCAGACACCCGGTACGCACGCCCTGCGGAGCGGTGTGGCGGCCTTCTTCGGCTCCCGCCAGGAGCTGGAGCGGCTGTATCCGGACCTGGACACCACGTCCAGCGGCATGGCGGCCTGGGCGTACCTGCCGCTCATCGCGTCCGGGCGGCCGGTGGGCACCTGCGTGCTCGCGTACGCCGAACCGCATCCCTTCCCGGCCGACGAGCGTGCCGTACTGACGAGTCTGAGCGGGCTCGTGGCGCAGGCGCTGGAGCGGGCCCGTCTCTATGACGCCAAGCATCAGCTGGCCCACGGTCTGCAGGCCGCGCTGCTGCCCCACTCGTTGCCGTCGCTGCCCGGCATCGAGGCGGCGGCCCGCTATCTGCCCGCCACCCAGGGCATGGAGATCGGCGGGGACTTCTACGACCTCGTGCCGACGGCCGGGGAGGCGGCTGCGGTGATCGGGGACGTCCAGGGACACAACGTCACCGCGGCGGGTCTGATGGGTCAGATCCGTACCGCCGTGCGGGCCTACACGACCGTCGGCCAGCCGCCCGGGGAGGTCATGCGCAGCACCAACCGGCTGTTGATCGATCTGGGGACCGAACTTTTCGCGAGCTGTGTCTATCTGCGTCTGGACCCGGCGCGCGGTCAGGTGGTGATGGCGCGCGCGGGGCACCCGCCGCCGCTGCTGAGAAGGCCGGACGGGAAGGTACGGGTGCTCGACCTGGCGGGCGGCCCGCTGCTCGGCATCGACGCGGGCGCCACCTATCCGACCACCGCGGTGGCACTGCCTCCCGGTTCGCTGCTCGCCCTCTACACCGACGGCCTGATCGAGTCCCCCGGGGTCGACATCGAGGACGCGCTGGCCGGGCTCGCGGAGCGCCTCGGCGAAGTGGGCGACCGACCGCTGGACGAGGTGGCCGACAGTCTCGTGCGGCACAGCGGTACGGCGGAGCAGCGGGTGGACGACGTGGCCCTGCTGCTGCTCCGCGCGGTTCCCCGTGTCCCCTAGACGAGCTGGGTGAGCCGCCTCGCGACCGGCCGCACGAAGCCGTACGCACGAAGCGGCCCGGTCCTCCCGCCGGAGGACCGGGCCACTGCGAACGGCACCGTTACTGACGAACCTTCAGATCACTGGCGGTTGGTCAGGCCCGAGCCGTCGTCCACGCCGTCGCCGTTCTGGTCGCCGACCTCACCGTTCTGGTCGCCGACCTCACCGGCCTGGTCACCGACGCCGCCGACCTGCTCCTCGCCGCCGACCGCGTCGCCACCGGCGCCGGCCTCCTGGCCCGCGCCCGCTTCCTCGCCCGCACCGGCCTCTTCACCGGCACCGGCCTCTTCGCCCGCGCCCGCTTCCTCGCCCGCACCGGCTTCCTCACCGGCACCGGCCTCTTCGCCAGCACCGGCGCCGGCGGCACCGAGCGTCGCGCCGACCGCGGCCAGCGCGGTGGTCACGGGCTGGAAGAAGGTCTCGCCGCCGACCTGGCAGTCGCCGCTGCCGCCGGACGTCAGGCCGATCGCACTGCCTTCCGCGGTGAACAGGGAGCCGCCGCTGTCACCGGGCTCGGCACAGACGTTGGTCTGGATGAGGCCGGTGACCGTGCCCTCCGGGTAGTTCACGGTGGCGTTGAGGCCCGTGACCTCGCCGTCGCTCAGACCGGTGGTGCTGCCCATGCGGATGACCGTCTGGCCGACCGCGGCCTCGGCGGCCTCCGTGATCTCCACGGTCTGCTCACCGGTGTTCACCGTGCTGGGCGCCACGGTCGCGGGGTCGTCGTACTTGACGAGGGCGAAGTCGCCCTCCCCGGGGAAGGTGGCGGCCTCGACCGTGCCGATGGGGGCGCCGGCCTCGGAGTCCGACCACTCGGCGGCCGCGACACCGCAGTGGCCCGCGGTCAGGAAGGCCGGGGCCCCGTCGTCGGCGGTGACGTTGAAGCCGAGCGAGCAGCGGGCTCCGCCGCCGAAGATGGCGTCGCCGCCCTCGACGAACGTCTTGAACGTGCCGGCGGACTTCTTGATGGTCGCCATGCCCGAACCGAGGCTCTGGACGGTCGACTCGACCTGGTCCCACTTTGCGCCCGTGACGGTGCTGTCGGCGGTGACCTGGATCTTGTTCGTCCGGGGATCTACGGCCCACGAGGTGCCGGGGACGGTCGCCTTGGTCTTCAGCGTCTGCGAGGCCGCCGTGAGTTCGGCGGTGCTGTTCTCGACCTGGCGGACGACGGCTCCCGCCTTCTCGCCCAGGATGATGTTGTTGTCGTCGCCCACGACGTTGATGATGAGCTGCTGCTTGCCGGCGTCGTAGTACCCACCGGCGTAGTCCTCGCCGAGCAGTTCGGCCAGCTGGGCTGCGAGGTCAGACGCGTCCGCGGCCTTCACCGTTCTGGGGGCGGCACCTTCCGTCGCGTCGGTCTGGGACGCCATCGCGTTCGGCAGGATGAGTGCCGCCGCGCCGAGCGCGACCACGCTTCCTGCGGCTATGACGGCCTTGCGCTTCGGTATCCGCTTGTGACTCAAGTTCTTGACCTCCTGGGGACTGGGGGGTCCGAGCCGCCGTTCGGCAGCTGACTGCGGGCGCCTGGATGGCTGTAGGTACGCAAGCGGCACGTGTGGCGTTCAACGCGGTTTCCCAACTTCCTTTGCGAATGCATGAATCAGTCACGCGGGATGTCCGGTCCCCGGCGCCGGGGACCGGGGCATGCACGACGCTGACCACCACCGATGCGGCCGGACACCCCGTGGACGGCTTCACCGCCGGGCACGCGAACCGGCCAGGTCGCGATGACGGCGAGGCAGGGGCGACGGTGATCGCGGCGCCTGCGGCACGAAAGCCCGTATGCGCCGAGGACCACGGCGCCAAGGCCCACGACGTTCCGGCGCGCGGGCACGGAGTGGGCGTCCCGGCCGAGGAGGCCGCCGCGGAACTCGGCCGGAATGCGTTTATGGAGGGCGAAAGCGACCGGAAGTACGGCCACCTGGCCCTGTGGCCGCATCCGGGCCATTCGGGCTTATTCCCGTGATGCCATCGGAAATCCGATGCCCCCCGATGGATCCCCTATTGGATCTCCGTGTCCCATCGGCCTACCTTCGAGACATGTCAAAGATTCTTTTCGTAGTGACCGGTGCCGACTTCTGGACCCTCGCGGACGGCACGAAGCACCCGACCGGCTTCTGGGCCGAGGAGGCCGTCGCCCCGTACGAGGCGTTCAAGGCCGCGGGCCACGAGATCGTCGTGGCCACCCCGGGCGGCGTCGTGCCGACCGTGGACCAGGGCAGCCTGGCCGCCGAGGTCAACGGCGGCCAGGAAGGCGCGGCGAAGGTCGCCGCCGGCCTCGCCTCGTTCGAGGAGCTGCACAGTCCCGTCCGTATGGAGGACGTGGACCTCGACGAGTACGCGGCCGTCTTCTACCCCGGCGGCCACGGCCCCATGGAGGACCTCGCGGTCAACGCCGACTCCGGACGGCTCCTCACCCGCGCCCTGGAGTCCGGCAAGCCGCTCGGTGTCGTCTGCCACGCCCCCGCCGCGCTGCTCGCCGCCACGAAGGAGGACGGCGGCAACGCCTTCGCCGGCTACCGCCTGACCGGGTTCACCAACGCCGAGGAGACCCAGGCCGGGCTGGCCGACAAGGCCAAGTGGCTGCTCCAGGACCGTCTGGTGGAGCTCGGCGCGGACTTCCAGGAGGGCGAGCCGTGGGCCCCGTACGTGGTGGTCGACCGGAACCTCGTCACCGGACAGAACCCCGCCTCCTCCGCGCCGCTCGCCGCCGAGCTCCTCAAGAAGCTCGGCTGACGGGCCACCGGGGTCCGGGCTGACTGCTCCTCAGGGAGCCGGACGGCCACCCCGTCCGCAACCGAGGCCATCGGTTCGCCCTCTGCTACTTCGCGGTGACAGCCCGTTCGCCGACCGGAGCGGAATCCTGGCTTCAGCAAATCTGCACATCGAATACGCACCCGGGTCACGGCACGCGGCGAATCCCCACAGGGATCGCCGCGTGCCGTGTCATTGGCGAGGTGTGCCCGATTCGGGATCGCAGTGCCGACCGCCGAAATGTGAACCACCCCGGGGCCATGTGAAGAAGTCGCCACCGAGCGGTGCGCAGGTCTGCACGCTTGAACGGATCCGCCCCTCAAATGCCCAGATCACACGCGTCGTTGATTGGAAGCGCGACGCGGCACCGTGCTTTGATCCATTGCACCGCGGGGGCCGTTCGGTTTTCGTTTCCGGGTTCCGGTTCCGGGATCCCGGCGCTCGCGGTCGCGGCCGACCATCTGTCCCCAGAGGGGGCCGCTCCCCCCTTGTGAATATCAATAGGAAGGGAAGTTCATCATGAACTCCACCCCCCAGGTTCAGACCGTCGAGATCTCCGACGCCGAGCTCGACAACGTCTCCGGCGGCCTCGCCCTGAACGCCCTCAGCACCGTCACCGGTGTCGTGGACGGCATCGCCCCGGTCTCCGGCCTGGTCGACACCGCCGTGGGCACGGTCGAGGGCGCGACCGGCCTGAACACCGCCCCGGTCACCGGCCTGGTCGCCGGTCTCTGATCACTCCGTGATCGCATGACGTGCCGTGAGTCCCGGAACCGTTTCGCGGTTCCGGGACTTACGGGTGCCATGGAGCGGACCCCGCACACAGGGGGTGCCGTGAACCACTCGGCTCGCCCGTGAGCCGCTCATCCAGTTCCTCGCAGGTGAGGGAAGACCCGTGCAGTTCCGCCAACAGGCCCTCGCCAAACTGCAGTCGCCGGAGGAGCTCGACCTGCCGGTGCGCTTCGCCCGTCCCCAGGGCTGGCTCGTGCTGGCCGTGACGGTCGTCGTCATGGCGGCCGCGTCGGTCTGGGCCGTGACGGGCTCCGTGGCGTCCACCGTGAGCGCGCCCGCCGTCCTCACCCACGGCCAGGGCAGCTACCTCCTGCAGAGCCCCGTCTCCGGTCAGGTCACCGCGGTCCTCACCGAACAGGGCCGGCGGATCAGGGCGAACGCTCCCGTGCTCGAGGTCCGCACCGCGAAGGGCGACACGGTCGTGCGCAGCGTCGCCGCGGGCCGGGTCACCGGGCTCGCCGCGACGATCGGGGCGATCGTCAGCACCGGCACGAACGTCGCCGCCGTGGAGAAGGTCGCCGACGCCGACGACCCGCTGTACGCGACGGTGTACGTGCCCGCGGAGAACGCCGCCGCTATTCCCTCGGACGCCGCCGTCGACCTGACCGTCCAGTCCGTGCCGACCCAGGAGTACGGGGTGCTGCGCGGCCATGTGAAGTCCGTCGACCGGACCGCCCAGTCGGCGCAGCAGATCACCGCCTTCCTCGGCGACAGCCAGCTGGGCGAGCAGTTCACCGAGAAGGGCAGACCCGTGGCCGTCCTCGTCCGGCTCGACCGGTCGTCCGGCACGAAGTCCGGCTACAAGTGGTCGTCCGTGAAGGGCCCTCCGTTCCGGCTCGACTCCATGGTCGTGGCCTCCGGTTCGATCCGCCTGGACGACCAGCGCCCGATCGATTGGCTGCTGCCGTGAGCGCACCCCACGACACCGCGTCCGCCCCGGACACCGCGGAACCGCGCGTGCCGCCTCCGGTACGGGGCCGTCGCCGCGCCACGCCGCCGAGGGCCAAGGTCCCCAAGGGCCGGGGCAAGAGCGTCCGTACGTCCACCGTCCTCCAGATGGAGGCCGTCGAGTGCGGCGCGGCCTCTCTCGCGATGGTGCTCGGTCACTACGGCCGGCACATCCCGCTGGAGGAGCTGCGCATCGCCTGCGGTGTCTCGCGCGACGGCTCGCGGGCAAGCAACCTGCTGAAGGCGGCGCGCAGTTACGGGCTGACGGCCAAGGGCATGCAGATGGACACGGCGGCGCTCGCCGAGGTCCGGGCCCCGGCCATCCTGTTCTGGGAGTTCAACCACTACGTCGTCTACGACGGGATGGGGCGCCGCTTCGGCCGGCGCGGGGTGCACATCAACGACCCCGGCAAGGGCCGCCGTTTCATCCCGATGGAGGACTTCGACACCAGCTTCACGGGTGTCGTGCTGGTCCTGGAGCCGGGGCCCGACTTCGAGAAGGGCGGCCGCAGGCCCGGGGTCATGGGCGCCATGCCGGCCCGTCTGCGCGGCACCTCGGGCACCATGCCCGCGGCCGTGCTGGCCAGCCTGCTGCTGGTGGCGGTCGGCGCCGCGGTGCCCGCGCTCAGCCGTACGTACATCGACATGTTCCTCATCGGCGGGCAGACCTCGCTGCTCGGGGTGCTGTTCGCGTCGATGGGCGCGAGCGTGCTGCTGACGGTGGTGCTGACCTGGCTGCAACAGGCGAACCTGCTGCGCGGCCGCCTCATCTCCTCCACGCTCAGCAGCGCGAAGTTCCTCCGGCACCTGCTGCGCCTGCCGGTCACCTTCTTCTCCCAGCGCAGCCCCGCCGACCTGGTGCAACGGCTCCAGTCCAACGACGCGGTGGCCGAGACGCTGGCCCGGGACCTCGCGGCGGCGGGCGTGGACGCCGTCGTCGTGGTCCTGTACGCCGTGCTGCTCTACACCTACGATCCGCAGCTCACGGCCGTGGGCATCGGCGTCGCCCTGCTCAACGTGGTGGCGATGCGGGTCGTGATCCGGCTGCGCGCGACCCGTACGGCGAAGCTGCGCGCCGACAACGCACGGCTGACGACCACCGCGTACACCGGCCTTCAGCTGATCGAGACGATGAAGGCGACCGGCGGCGAGGACGGCTACTTCCGCAAGTGGGCGGGGCAGCACGCCACCACGCTGGAGGAGCAGCAGCGCCTCGGCGTGCCGACGGCCTGGCTGGGGGTCGTCGCGCCGACGCTGGCGACGCTCAACAGCGCCCTGATCCTGTGGATCGGTGGGATGCGGGCCGTGGAGGGGCACATCTCCGTGGGGCTGCTCGTCGCGTTCCAGGCGCTGGTGACCCGCTTCACCGCGCCGATCACGCGGCTCAACGGGGTCGCGGGCCGTATCCAGGACTTCGCGGCCGACGTGGCCCGTCTGAAGGACGTCGAGAACTTCGCCGCCGATCCGCTCTACTCACGCCGCGGCGCCGGTGACAGCACCCGCAGGCTGCACGGCCATGTCGAGCTGGAGAACATCACCTTCGGGTACAGCCCGCTCGACAAGCCGCTGCTGTCCGGGTTCTCGCTGACGGTCGGCCCCGGGCAGCAGGTCGCCCTCGTGGGCGGTTCCGGCAGCGGCAAGTCGACCGTGTCCAGGCTGATCTCGGGTCTGTACGCGCCCTGGGAGGGCGTGATCCGTATCGACGGGCAGCGGCTGGAGGACATCCCGCGTGGCGCGCTCGCGTCCTCCGTCTCCTTCGTCGACCAGGACGTCTTCCTCTTCGAGGGCTCGGTCCGCGACAACATCGCCCTGTGGGACCCGTCGGTGCCGGACGAGGCGGTGGTCGCCGCACTGCAGGACGCGGCGCTGTACGACGTGGTGATGCGCCGCCCGGGCGGTGTCCGGAGCCGGGTCGAGCAGGACGGCCGCAACTTCTCCGGCGGTCAGCGTCAACGCCTGGAGATCGCCCGGGCGTTGGTCCGCAGGCCGAGCATCCTGGTGCTCGACGAGGTGACGAGCGCGCTGGACGCGGAGACCGAGCAGCTCGTGATGGACAACCTGCGCAGGCGCGGCTGCGCCTGCGTGGTGATCGCGCACCGGCTCAGCACCGTGCGCGACAGCGACGAGATCGTGGTCCTCCAGCACGGCACGATCGTGGAACGCGGGCGTCACGACGCCCTGGTGACGGCCGGCGGCGCCTACGCCGAGCTGGTCAGGGAGCGATGAGATGACGTCCCCGTACCCGCAGAACCAGCAACAGCAACAGCACCAGCAGCCCGTCGGCGAGGGCGACTACGTGCTCGGCGCGCTCGGCGGCATGGGCACCCCGGTCGACGGCTCGGGCCTCACCCGGCTGGATCTCGAAGGGCCGCACGTCCTGTGGCTCGTCGCGGCCGGGGCCATGGACCTGTTCGCCGTGGACGCGGCCCAGCAGGGCCACTGGCACCACCTCGGCCGGCTCGAAGCGGGCTCGCTGCTGCTCGGCCCGGTCGCGGGACCCCAGCACACGCTCGTCGGCAGACCGCTGCGCCAGTGCGTCCTGCGCCGCGTCGAACTGCGCGAGCTGCACCGGCCCCCGCAGACCGACACCTGGACGTACGACGCGTACGGCAATCCCCAGTACGTTCCGCCCGCCACCAGCCCGCTGGAGTACGCCCTCTCCCTCGGCGTCGGCCGGGGCCTCGCCATCCTGTTCGAGGCCCCCCTCGCGACCGAGAGGGACGCGGCGCCGACCGACGACGACGTCCTGTGGATGCAGGTGCCGCCGGGCAGCGTGCAGTACGGCTCCCTGTACGGCGCCGAGGCCGCGGCGGACCTGCTGGTCGACCCGGCGATGTGGCAGGCGATGGTCGACCAGCAGTACCGGCTGCTGGCCACGCTCGACCGCTGGATCGAACAGCTGGAGCGCTCGCACGAGAACCGGACGGCCGCGGGCATCAAGGCGGGTGAGGCGGTCCGCGCCCAGGCCGACCGCACCCTGCTGGCGTCCATATCCAAGAGCCCGGGGTCCCGTCCGGGCGCGGCCGACGCCGATGCCACGTATGCGGCCTGCGTGCTGGTCGCCCGCGCGGCCGGGATCACCCTCGCGGACCCCGCGCGGGGCGGCGCGGAGAGCGACCGTCTCGACCCGGTCGAGCGGATCGCGCTCGCCTCCCGGGTCCGGGCGCGTGCGGTGCGCCTCGACGGGCGCTGGTGGCACGACGACGTGGGCCCGCTCGTCGGACACCGGGTCGCGTCGGGCACTCCGGTCGCGCTGCTGTGGCGGCGCGGCGGCTATGCGGCGGTCCATCCGTCGAGCGGCCGGGAGACGCCGGTCGAGAAGGCCAACGCGGCGGAGTTCGAGCCGCGTGCGGTGATGTTCTACCGGCCGCTGCCCGAGCGCGGGCTTAGTCCGCTGCGGCTGCTGCGCTTCAGCCTCAGGGGCACCGGCGGGGACATGCGCAACCTCGCGATCAGCGGTCTGGTGACGGTGGCGCTCGGCGCGCTGGTGCCGATCGCGACGGGCCAGGTGCTGGGCGAGTTCGTCCCCAAGGCCCAGGAGACGCTGATCGTCCAGCTCTGCCTGGCCATCATGATCGCCGGCGTGGTGTCGGCGGCGTTCATGCTGATGCAGAACCTCACCATGCTGCGGCTGGAGGGCCGTATCGAGGCGACACTGCAACCGGCGGTGTGGGACCGGTTGCTGCGGCTGCCCACGAAGTTCTTCACCTCCCGCTCCACCGGTGAACTGGCCAGTGCCGCCATGGGTATCAGCGCCATCCGCCGCCTCATGGCGGGCGTCGGACCCGTCGTGGTCCAGTCGGTCACGGTCGGCGCGATGAACCTGGGCATCCTGCTCTGGTTCAGCGTCCCCCTGGCGCTCGCCGCGATCGGCATGCTCGTGGTGATCGCCACGGTTTTCCTCGGGCTCGGCCTCTGGCAGGTGCGCTGGCAGCGCCGGCTGATCGTGCTGAGCAACAAGCTCAACAACCAGGCCTTCCAGACCCTGCGGGGCCTGCCGAAGCTGCGGGTCGCGGCGGCGGAGAACTACGCGTACGCGGCCTGGGCGGGGGAGTTCGCGCGCAGCCGTGAACTCCAGCAGCGGGTGGGGCGGATCAAGAACCTCACGACGGTGCTGGGCTCGGTGTACCTGCCGCTGTGTTCGCTCATCATGTTCATGCTGCTGGCGGGGCCCGCGCGGGGGTCGCTGTCGGCCGCGGCCTTTTTGACGTTCAACACCTCGATGACCATGCTGCTGACCTCGGTGACCCAGCTGACGGGTTCCTTCGTGTCGATGGTCGCCGCGCTGCCGATGTTCGAGGAGATCAAGCCGGTTCTCGACGCGACGCCCGAGGTGCGCGTGGCGAGCACGCGTCCCGCCGAGCTGTCCGGTGCCATCGAGGCGAAGAAGCTGTCCTTCCGGTACACCGACGACGGGCCGCTGGTCCTCGACGACGTGTCGTTCGCGATCCGGCCCGGCGAGTTCGTGGCGGTCGTCGGCCCCAGCGGCTGCGGCAAGTCCACCCTGCTGCGCCTGCTCATCGGCTTCGACCGGCCGGTGTCGGGCAGTGTGCTCTACGACGGCCAGGACCTGGCCGCGCTCGACCAGTCGGCCGTACGCCGCCAGTGCGGTGTGGTGCTCCAGCACGCGCAGCCCTTCACCGGTTCGATCCTGGACGTCATCTGCGGCACGGAGCCGTACACGCCCGAGGAGGCGATGGCCGCCGCGGAGATGGCGGGGCTCGCCGAGGACATCAAGCTCATGCCGATGGGGCTGCACACCATCGTGGCGGGCAGCGGCGCGATCTCCGGCGGCCAGCGGCAGCGCCTGATGATCGCCCAGGCGCTGATCCGCCGGCCGCGCATCCTCTTCTTCGACGAGGCGACCAGCGCCCTCGACAACGAGACACAGCGCACGGTCATCGAGAGCACCCGCGCGCTGGATGCCACCCGCGTGGTGATCGCGCACCGACTCTCCACGGTCATGGACGCCGATCGCGTCATCGTGATGGAGGACGGCCGGATCGCCCAGCAGGGCCCTCCCGCCCAGCTGCTGGCGGACACCGGCGGGCGACTGCACGAGCTGGTGCGCCGGCAGATGCAGTAGGAGCCCAGGGAGGGGCACCGGGCCCGCCGGGCCGCTCAGAGCCGGACGTCGGGGCCCGCCGCCCCGGATGTGACGCCCCTCTCGCTAGCGAAACTTTGTCGTTTCGATGAAAGTGGTCTAACCTCGAAGAGTACGAAACAGTTTCGTTTACGTACTCTCCGTTCCGAGCGAACTTTCCCTGGAGTGGTGCTCCCATGTCCAAGACCCAGACCCTGTCCGAAGGCGCCCGCAAGGGCGCGCCGGACTCACCGGGCACGGCCGCCCCGGCGGCGAACCGGTGGTGGATCCTCTCGATCATCGGCATCGCGCAGCTGATGGTGGTGCTGGACGCGACCATCGTGAACATCGCGCTGCCGTCGGCCCAGGCCGACCTCGGCTTCTCCGACGGCAACCGGCAGTGGATCGTCACGGCGTACGCCCTCGCCTTCGCCTCGCTGCTCCTGCTCGGCGGCCGGATCGCCGACCTCTTCGGGCGCAAGCCCGCCTTCCTCATCGGTGTCGCCGGGTTCGCCGGAGCCTCCGTGCTCGGCGGCGCGGCGAACAGCTTCGGCATGCTGGTCACCGCGCGCGCCCTGCAGGGTGTCTTCGGCGCCCTCCTCGCACCCGCCGCGCTCTCCCTGCTGAACACGACGTTCACCGACGCCAAGGAACGCGCCAAGGCGTTCAGCGTGTACGGCGCCATCGCCGGTGCGGGCGGCGCGCTCGGACTGCTGCTCGGCGGTGTGCTGACGGACGCGCTGGACTGGCGCTGGACCCTGTACGTCAACATCGTCTTCGCAGTCGTCGCCTTCGCCGGCGGCTGGGTCCTGCTGAACAACCACCGCGACGCCGCGAACTCCAAGCTGGACCTGCCGGGCGCGCTGCTGGTCTCCGCCGGTCTGTTCTCCGTGGTCTACGGGTTCTCCAACGCCGAGACCCACGACTGGACCTCACCCGAGACCTGGGGCTTCCTGGTGGCGGGCGGAGTACTCCTGACGGTGTTCGGCTGGTGGCAGACCCGCTCCGCGCACCCGCTGCTGCCGATGCGTGTCCTGCTGGACCGTACCCGCGCGGCCTCGTTCATCGCCGTCCTGGTGACCGGTGCGGGCATGTTCGGCGTCTTCCTCTTCCTCACCTACTACCTGCAGCTGAACCTGGGCTTCAGCCCGACGAAGACCGGTGTGGCCTTCCTGCCGATGATGGCGGCCCTGATGGTCATGGCGCAGGTGTCGACCACGGTCCTGGTGCCGCGCATCGGACCGAAGGCCGTCATCCCGGCCGGCTTCGCGCTCGCCGCGGTCGCGATGGCCTGGCTGACCGGAATCGGGGTCGACTCCGACTTCTCGACCGCCGTGCTGCCGCAGCTGATCCTGATCGGCGCCGGCCTCGGCATCGTGATGCCGCCCGCGATGGCCCTGGCCACGAGCGGGGTCGCGGCGGAGGACGCGGGGGTCGCCTCGGCGACGGTGAACACCATGCAGCAGGTGGGCGGTTCCATCGGTACCGCGCTCCTGAACACCCTCGCCGCGAGTGCCGCGACCGGCTACCTGTCCGGCAAGGACGCGACCGACCCGATGGTCCGGGCCCGGTCGACGATCGAGAGCTACACCACCGCCTTCTGGTGGTCGGCCGGCTTCTTCCTCGCGGGCGCGGTGATCGCCTTCCTGCTCTACCGCCGCGGGGTCCCCGAGCAGGACCCGGACGCCGCACAGGTCGTCCACATGTGAGTCCGCCACAAGCCGAGGGGCCGCCGTCTTCAGGGAGACGGCGGCCCCTCCGCGTGTGCCGGAACCGCCTGTCAGCGGCGCGTGCCGACGCCGACGAGGCTGCGCTCGTACGGGTCGAGCAGCACACCGCGCACCTTGGCGCCCACCCCGGTGATGATCCGCTGGTGGACCAGCGGCACGACGGCGTCCGTGCCGAGAATCGCCGCTTCGGCGGTCATCGCCGCGTCCTGCCGCCTCGCGGTGTCGGTGACCTTCCCGGCCTCGGCGACGGCCTTGTCGACCGTCCGGTCGCACAGCTGCGCCAGGTTGTAGCTGCCGTCGCACGTGTAGTCGCCGGCGAGGATGGAGACGGGGTCGCCGGTGTCGAGCATGGTGTTGCGGGCGGAGACGAACGCGTCGAACTTCCCGGCCAGCGCGTCGCTCTCCAGCCGGGAGTACTCGCGCACCTCCAGCTCGACCCTGAAACCCGCATTGTCCAGCTGCTGCTTCAGCACCTGCGCGACCTCGGGCAGTTCGGGCCGGTTGTCGTACGTGGCCACGGTGATCGGCGTGCCGTCGGCCGCCGCCGCCCGTGCCCTGCCGACCGGTTCGACCCTCTTGTCGGCCGCCCAGGTCAGGGCCGGCCCGTAGATTCCGGCGCCGGGCCCGGCATGCCCCTCGTAGACGTCCTTGGCGAAGACGGAGGTGTCGATCGCCTCGCGGGCGGCGGCCCGTGTCCTCGGGTCCTTGAAGGCGCCCGACCTGCTGTTCAGGAGGACGCTCGTGGTGCGGGTGGTGGCCGTCTCACGGCGGGCGGCCTCGTCGAGGGAGGCGGCCTGCGAGACGGGCACGGCCTCGGCGATGTCGACCTCGCCGGTGCGCAGCGCGTTGGTCCGGGCGGTGCCGTCGGCTGTGAACCTCGCGTCGACGCCGGAGGCCTGGGCGCGGCCGCCCCAGTAGTCGTCGAAGCGGTCGAGGGTGGCGGCGGTGGCGCCGGTGACCTTGGTGAGCTCGAAGGGGCCGGTGGCGGTGCCGACCGGGCTGACCCGGCCCTTCCTCGCGTACGCCTCGGCCGACAGGACGACCAGGCCGGGGCTGGACAGCCGCAGCGGCAGCGCGGGGTCCGGGTCGGCGGTGCTCACCCGCACGTTCCGGCCGCCCGCCGCCTCGGCGGTGAGTTCGACACCGGACAGGGCGGCGGTCGGGGGCTCGGCGCCCGCGGCCCGGGTCAGGGACGCGGCGACGGCCTTCGGCGTGACCTCGGTGCCGTCCTGGAACGCGGCGTCCCGCACGGTGAACAGCCAGTCGCGGTCGTTCTCGCGGCGCCACGACTCGGCGAGCGCGGGAGCGGCGGCGCCGTTGGCGTCGAGCCGGGTCAGGCCCTCGGTGACGCCGAGCCTGCTGAGGAGGGTGGCGTCGGCGCCGTACGGGGAGAGGTTCTCGGCGGGCGGGAAGGCGAGCGCGACCTTCAGCCGGGAGCCTGCCGAGCCGCCGGAGGACGCGTCACCGCCCTCGGAGGCGAAGCAGCCGGTGAGCAGGGGGGCGAGCAGCAGGCCGGCGAACAACCGGCGCCGGGGCGGCGCAGAGCGCATGATCTCTTCAATCGTGGGGGGTGTACGGCGTGCGAGCGGGACGCGTCGTCAGGGCAGGGGGACTTCGAAGTGCAGGGTTCCCTGGCCGCCCGGTTCCTCGCGTTCGTCGTGGACCGCCTTGCCCAGCGAACGCCAGAACGCCTCGGCGCCGGGCACCGTCGGGTCGGTGTGCAGATAGGCGGCGTGATAGCCGCCGTCGGTCGCCGCGAAGTCCAGCAGCCGGCCGACGAGCTGCCGGGCCAGGCCCTGCCT
This sequence comes from Streptomyces sp. BV286, assembly GCF_019090165.1. Lineage (GTDB taxonomy): Bacteria > Actinomycetota > Actinomycetes > Streptomycetales > Streptomycetaceae > Streptomyces. Next base: position 32,515 of record NZ_JAHRIB010000045.1, on the reverse strand, counting down.
GCGGTCACCGGGGCGGACGTACACGCGACGCAGCTGGGCGGTCACTCCCGAGGGGTAGCGCTCGGCGAGGTGGCGCGGGTTGGGCGGGTGGGCCGGGCCCCGGGAGTCGAGCGCGGCCGTCGCGGCCACCGACCCGTCCCGCTCGTCGACCGCGACCAGCAGGGTGTGCCGGACGGGCGTGAGGTAGGCGCCGCCGAGGTCGATGATGTCCCGGTGCCAGCGCGGTACGTACCCGGTGCCGAAGTCCCGGTACACGGTGTCGAGCATCACCGACCGGGCGCCGTCGAGATCGTCGGGGGTGGCCGTCCTTATGCAGTAGTCACGCACTTGCACATCATATGCATTAAGGCTGGGCGGGCCCGTCCGGGGTGAGGCCGTCACCGCGCCACGACCCTTTCCACACGACCCACACATGACCGTCGGGGCCGTGGTGCACGTTCAGTCCGTCGACGACGGCGAGCAGCGGCAGGTTCTTGGCGCCGGACGGATCGCCTGCGTCCAGCGAGACCGCGACGTCGTCGGTGGCGGCCACGGTGATGCCCGAACGGTCCGCGGTGAGGACGATCCGGCAGGTGTCGGCGGCGCTGCGCGCCAGCAGACACCTGCTCACGGAACAGCCCGCGTCGAGGACCGGGGAGACGAACGACAGCGGGGCGTCGATCACCTGCGTCACCGCCACGGCGGCCGCCTCGGCGGCGAACTCGCCGTCCGCACGGGAGAAACGGGCCGTGAACTCCATCTCGCGGACGGGTTCCATGGGGCCGCGCTCGGTGAGCAGCGCGGGCCCGTCCGACGAAGCGCGTACCGGCGTTGCCACCGCCACCCCTCCTTGGCCAGACAGTCGTACGTACAAATGGTGCGGCCTGGGACTGGGGCAGCACGGCGACTTTACGGCCACAACACCCGCGTGAACAGGTCAGGTTGAACAAACACAAAGACCAAAAGTCAACTACTGCCGCTGAAATTCACCGAGTTGAGTGAACCGGATTGCGCGGTCCGCCGGCCTGCGCGCTCGTCCGGCCTCCTCAGCCGCTTCCTTGGCCGTTTCCCTCCCCCGGCGGAACGTCCTCCCGCGTCCCGTCCGGGAAGCGGATCACCACCGTCCCCTCGGGAGTGACCAACGCGGCTGCCTGCGCCCGCAGTTGCCCGGGTTCGCAGGGCCGTGCCGGGTCGGCGTCGAGGACGACCAGAGTGACCAGGACGTGGACCCCGCCCGGGTGCGACGGCAGCCGCAGGCAGGGAGTGGCGGAGTGCTCGCCGTAGGCGTTGACGGCCCGCCCGGCTGAGACCGTGCCCCGCGGCAGGTCGCCGGAGCCGGGCCCGCCCCAGCCGTGCAGGGCGACGAGCGCGCTCGTGAGGCCGTCCGCTCGACGCGCCGAGGCCCATCCGGGCCCCGTCTCCTGCAGCGGTGGCCCGCTGTCGTCGGCCACGGCCCACCCCCCTTCGCGCACGACGGCTCCGGCCGGTCCCTCGACCCGGTGCACGCGTACCTCCCAGGGCCCGTGGACCACGCTGGTCGTCTCGATGCGGTGCCCCTCCCCCTCCCCGGACCCCGGCAGGACGGCCCGGTGCCAGGACGCCGCGCGGCGCCCCGCCACGCCGAGAGGATGGATCCGGCCGCGCCGCGAGGCCGCCCCGTCCGGCGCGAGCAGGGCGATGTGGTTGTCGGGCCCTGCCACGGAACCGTCCGCCGCGGTGTCGGGAGCCGTGGCGCCGGAGTACGCGAACTTCGCGTAGTGCGGGCTGTCCTCGGCATCGGCCGGCGGTGGCGGCAGCCGGTCGCTGCCGTGGTTGACGAGCCGCACGATCCCGTCGGCGGCGGTCGAGTGGAGCAGCCAGCCCGGCGCGGGCAGCGCCAGGTACGCGTCGGCCGTCTCCACCGGCCCCGGCTCCTCGCGCGCCGTCCACACGGGATGGCCGGCGGGCAGCAGCAGGCCGAGGAACGCCTTGCTCGCCCAGTACGGCGAGGCGGGTCCCGAATAGCGCTGGGTGACCGGAAGGAAGGGCCGGTACCAGCCGAGGCTCAGCAGTCCCCGCTCGTCGGGCACCCCGCGCTCGGCGAAGTGCTTCAGCGCGCCCGAGGCGAGCCGGCGTGTACGGCCGGGCGGCAGGGGGGTGGCGTCCGCGAGCGCGCCGGCCCACAGCGGGGCGGCCGTCGCGTAACGGTAGGTGAGAGAACGGCCCTGGTGGACGGGCGCGCCGTCGGCCCCGAAAAAGTACTGGTGGGCGCCGATGAACTCACGCAGCCGGGCCCTGTGGACGGCTGTCAGCGCGGTGTCCGCGCGGGACCCGGCGATCCGCGCCCACAGCACCGGGTAGAGGTGCAGCGCCCAGGCGTTGTAGTAGTCGAACTTGCGGCCGTCGCCGTCGGTGTACCAGCCCTCGCCCCGGTACCAGTCCTCCAGCCGTGCCAGTCCCCCGTCGATCTCCGCACGGCTGTGCGGGGCTCCCACGGAGGCGAGGAACTCCTCCGTGACCACCTGGAAGAGCCGCCAGTTCGAGTCGTTGGTCTCGGCTCCGACGAACCCGCCGAGCCAGGCCGCCACCCGCTGGCGTACCCCGTCGTCGAGCCGGTCCCAGATCCACGGCCGGGTCTCGTGCAGGGCGATGGCGATCGAAGCGGCCTCGACCATGGGCTGGCCCCGGTCGGTGATGGGCGGCCAGCGGTCGGCCCCGTCCGGGTCGGTACCGGCGGCCAGGCCGGCCGCGTACCGCTCGACGAGGTCCGGCGGGACGCGGCCGTCGGCACCCGCGATCCGGCAGGCGGCGAGCAGGAACGAACGGGCGTACCCCTCCAGGCCGTCGGACCAGGGTCCGGAGTGGCCGGCCCGGCCGGGCAGCCGGTAGTGCGCCGACTCCTGTGACGCGTAGGGGCGCAGGGCGTCCAGCAGGCGGTCGGCCATCGCCTCCCAGTGCGCGCGGGTCCAGCCGGTGACCGGTGACAGGGCGGGGTCGGGGGGCGGCATGCGGGAGGCGTGCGTCGAACCGGTGAGCGACACGTGCGGCGCGGTCATACGGGGGTGGGTCCTCCGTCAGTGAGGGCGTTCGGGCGCGGTGGCGTCGGGCGGGGGCGGCTGGACGCTGTCGCGTACGACGATGTGGGTGCCGAGCAGATGGTGGGCGCCCGCGGCGTGCTCGGGGTCGCGCAGGGCGATGCGTACGGCGGCCCGGCCGAGCTCCTCGGCCGGGGTGCGCACGGTGGTGAGCGGCGGGTTGAAGTCCTCCGCGAGCGGGATGTCGTTGTAGCCGACGACCGAGAGGTCGTGGGGCACGCGCAGTCCGGCGTCGGAGATGGCCCGCAGCACTCCGGCGGCGACCATGTCGTCCCCGGCGAAGACGGCGGTGAAGTCCGGTGTCTCCTTCAGGAGTTGAGTCATCGCGCGATGGCCCGCAGCCCGGCCGAGTCCGCAGTCGACGACGTGCGCGGCCCCGGCCGGCAGGCCGTGCTCGGCGAGCGCGGCCCGGTACCCGGCGACCCGCGCGTCCAGGGCCGTGTTGCCGGGCAGCCCGCCGAGGAAGACGATCCTGCGGTGGCCCGCCGAGAGGAGATGGCCGGTGATGGCGCGGGCACCGGCCTCGTTGTCGAACTCGACGACGAGCGCCGGGATGCCGGGGTCGGGCGCAGGCCGTCCGCACAGCACGAGGCGCGCGCCGGACGAGTCGAGGGCCTGGGCGTAGTGCGCCACCCGCTCCCGGTAGGCGTCGTCCTCGACGACCCCGCCGACCAGCACCACCAGCCGGGCGCCCTCCTCCCGCATCAGCTGCACGAACTCCAGCTCGCGCTGCGGGTCCCCGCCGGTGGTGCCGACCAGGCACAGCCAGCCCCGCGCGGCCGCTTCGGCCTCGACGCCCTCGGCGACCTGCGCGTAGAAGGGGCTCGTGACCTGGCGCAGGACGACGGCGACCATCTTGCGTCCGCCGCCGACGAGGGCGCGGGCGTGCGCGTTGGCGACGTAGTCGAGGTCGCGGGCCGCGCGCAGCACCCGGGCCCGGGTGGACGCGGGCACGGGGTGGTTGCCGCTCAGCACGCGCGAGACGGTAGCCATGGACACGCCTGCCCGCTCGGCGACCTCGCGGATGGTCACGCGCCGCTTCGCCGTCGGCTCCGCCTCTGCCATGTCGTTGCCCATGTCCCCCGCGTCTCCCCTCACAGCCGCCCGACGTGCCACGTCAGTTGTTGGCGGCGTAGTCCCTGGCGAACTCCTCGGCCATTCTGTCGCCACCGCGCTGGCGCCACTTCTTGACCGTCGCGTCCCACTCGGACAGTGGTGTCCGGCCGGCGACGATCCCGGTGGCGGTGTCCTTGAGGAGCGTGTCGAGGGTGGTGCCCCGGGAGGTGTACGTCGAGGACTGGAGCCCGTACGAGGCGTTGCGGATGGCTGCCGGAACGGTCTTCGTCTGCCAGGCGTGCAGGGCCTTCACCGCGTCGGGCAGCCCGGGCACGAACAGCACCTGGGGTCCTTCGGCGAGGTACTTGAGCGGCAGGTTGGTGTTGTTCTCGACCTGGCCGAGGTCGCTCGGTTCGGGCGAGCCGTCCTCGGCCCGGGTGAAGTGGGTGCCCTCCAGTCCGTAGTGGACGAGCTCCCACTCCTTGCTGCCGAACGGCGCCGCGAGGTAGTCGAGGACCCGCAGCAGCAGCTGGATGCGCTCCTTCTTCGCCTTCTTGAGGATGGTGTAGCCGAACGAGCGGCGTGCCGCGACGATGCCGCCGGGGGTACCGCCCACGCTGTACGGGAGGGCGGCCGCGGGTGTGAACTTCCTTGTCCTGTCGAGGAACTTGGGGAGGTAGCCGCCGAACCCGTCCTGCACGGAGCCGACCGTTCCGTTGAGGTAGAGGGCGATCATGTCCGGCTGGGAGATCGAGGTGGCGTCGGGGTGGTAGGAGCCCGCCTTGCGCAGCCGGAGCTGGAAGTCGAGCATCTCCTTGTAGCGGTCGTCGGCGGCGGACGGGAGGAACGTGCCGTCCTTCTTCACCGACCAGCCCCGTGCGCTGACGCCGTGGGCCGCGGAGTGGAAGCCGTCACCGAACGCGGACCCGACCGCCGCCCCCAGGGCGTACTTCCGCCCGCTGGTGCCCTTCCTGGCGACCGCCGCGAAGTCCTGGTCCGTCCAGCCCTCCTTCATTCCGGCGTCCTCGAAGTACTCCTGGTTGAGCCAGAGCGTGGAGCCCGGCAGCGGGCGTTCCAGGGGGATGCCGTAGATCCGGCCGCCGATGCGGCCCATGTCCCGCCAGGCGTGGGTGGGGATGTTCGCGAGGTTCGGATGGTCCGTGACCGCGTCGCCGGACAGGAACGGGGTGAGGTCCTCGGCGCGGCGCTGGACGAACTGGGCCTCGCGCGGCAGCGCGAACCCGGAGAAGATGTTGATGATGTCCGGCAGTTGACCGGGGTCACCCGCCATGACGGTGGCCATCTTCTTCTGGTAGTCCGCCTGCGAGATGACCGTGTACTCGATCTTCACGCCGAGCGCCTTCTCCACGGCCTGCCAGAACCGGTTCGACGAGGCCGGCTTCGGCGGTGTGCCGAAGGACACCGACATCACCTTGACCGTGGAGCCGTCCCCGGGGGTGCGGGAGACCGACTTCGCCAGGTCGGCGGGGTAGGACGTGTAGCCGGGCTGGACACCTTCCCCGGTCGGCGCCAGGTCGGGCCTCGGCCCGGCGAAGGCCTTGTACGCGGGCCAGGGCGCGAGGTCCTTGCCCGCGTTGGACACCCCGTCGTCGCCGGACTCCGTGGAGCAGGCGGTCAGGGCGGTCGGAGCGGCGAGCGCGAGAGTGCCCACGGCGGCGGTACGCATCAGGGCACGGCGGGACATCGATGAACCGGACATACGTGTCTTCTCCCAGCTCTGGACGACTGGCTGTTGACGGACGGCTTGGTGGAACTGGTGAAGCGCGGTGCAAAACGGCACCCCCCATAAGGGGCGCGGGGACTGCGTGGCCGGCCGCAACCGGCCCGCACCCGGAGCGCCGCACCAGCGAGGCGCTCAACTCTTGATGGCGCCGGTGAGCACGCCCTTGGTGAAGTACTTCTGCAGGAAGGGGTAGACGAGCAGGATCGGCACGGTGGCGATCACCAGGACGGCCATCTGCACGGTCTGCGGGGCGTTCACGGCGCCCTCGCTGGTGGCGCTGTCGGTGAGTCCCGATCCGGCCACCACATAGGTCCGAAGCACCTGTTGGAGCGGCCAGTGGTCGCTCTCCAGGTACAGCGAGGCGTAGAACCAGGAGTTCCAGTAGGCCACCGCGTAGAAGAGGCCGACGACCCCGAGGGCCGCCTTCGACAGGGGCAGCACGACGGACCACAGGACCCGCCAGTCCCCGGCGCCGTCCAGCCGGGCGGCCTCGTACAGCTCCTCGGGGATCGACTGGAAGAAGCCGCGCAGGACCACCAGGTTGAACACGTTGATCAGCACGGGAAAGACCAGCGAGCCGTACGAGTCCAGCAGACCGAGCTCCTTGACCAGCAGGAAGCTGGGGATCATGCCGGGTGGAAAGAGGAACGTGAACAGGACGAGGAGCAGCATGGGCCGGCCGCCGAACACCCCGGGACGCGCCAGGGCGTAGGCCAGCGTCACCGTGCAGAAGAGGCTGAGCACCGTGCCGACGACGGTCACTCCCGCGCTGACACCGAGGGCATGGGTGACGATGCCGCCCTCGAAGATGTCGCTGTACGCCTTGGTGGTCGGGTTCGTCGGCCAGAGCACCCAGCCGCCGTTGTCGACCACCTCCTTGGGCGAGGCGAGCGAGGTGGAGAGGATCACGAGGAACGGCACGCACACCAGGAGGACCACGGTGGTGAGCGCAACGGCTTTCGCGGCCTGGGTCACCGGCCCGGGCTTCTCCATCCAGGCGGGCCTCACGTGTGCGCTCACTTGTAGATCCCCTGTTCGCCGAGCCGGTGGGCGACCTTGTTGGCCGCGTAGACGAGGAGCGCCCCGACCACGCCCTTGAAGAGGCCGGCGGCGGCCGCGTATCCGTAGTCGCCGCCGACCAGGCCCTGGTAGTAGACGAAGGTGTCGATGACCTCCGCGGCCTCCGGGCCCACCGCGTCACGCTGCAGGAGCATCTGCTCGAAGCCGACGGAGAGGATGTCACCGAGACGCATGATGAGGAGCAGCACGATCACCGCCCGGATCGCGGGCAGGGTGACGTGCCAGAAACGCCGCCAGGGTCCGGCGCCGTCGATGGCGGCGGCCTCGTACTGCTGCTCGTCGACCTGGGAGAGCGCGGCGAGGAAGATGATCGTTCCCCAGCCGGCGTCCTTCCAGATCACCTGGGCGACGGTGAGCGGCCGGAAGGCGTCGGGGTTGCCGATGATGTCGACGGTGCTCAGGCCCGCGTCGCCGAGATAGCCGTTCACCAGGCCGGTGTCGCCGAGGACCTGCTGGAACAGGGCGACGACGATCACCCACGAGATGAAGTGCGGCAGGTACGCCACCGACTGCACGAAGCGGCGGACCGTGCTCCAGGTCAGGGTGTGCAGCAGCAGGGCGAGAGCCAGCGGCACGGGGAAGTAGAAGACGATCTGGAGGACCGCGATCCAGAGGGTGTTGAGGACGGCGTCCCAGAACTCGGTGTCCTGGAACATCCGCTGGAAGTTGCCGAGGCCCACCCACGGACTGCCCCAGATGCCGTCGAAGGGCACGTAGTCCTTGAACGCGATGACGTTGCCGGCCAGTGCCCCGTAGTGGAACAGCAGGAAGTAGCCGAGCCCCGGCAGCATCAGCAGGAAGAGCGTCCGACCGCTGCGTCGGTGAAAACCTTTTCTTTCCTTACGCACGCCGTTCGGGTGTCGACGGGAAGGGGTCACCGCCTCCGTACCTGCACTGTCCCGCACCTCCACGGCCACGGGCCCTCCTCACCTCTGGTTGTCGGGTGAGGGGAAATTAAAACGTTTCCAACGCGGGGTCAACACCTCTGACACACACGGCCCGTTGAGCCTGGCAGGGCACGCCTGCCGACCTGCGGAGATCTATTGAAACGTTTTCCGTCGGTGTTCGAGATACGCGTCGAGGGCGGCCGAGCCCCGCAGCCGGGTCAGGCTCCGGCGGTGCAACTCGCTCTCGCGTCCGGCTAGTTCGGTCCGGACGCGCTCGGGGCTGCCGCCGGAGCGCAGCTCGGACAGCAGCGAACCGATGGCGGTGAAGGGGTGGTTGCCGCGCCGGAGGAGGACGACGATCCGCGCCAGCCGGACCTCGGACGCCGAGTAGCGGCGGTATCCGGTGGACTTCTCGCGGGTGGGTCGCAGCAGGCCGCGGGTCTCCCACAGGCGCAGCACGGGGGTGTGGACGCCGACGACGTCGGCCACCTCCCCGATCCGCAGACCACCGCGGTCCGCCGGCAGGGTGCCGAGCGGGGGCAAGGCGCCCAGGACCCCCAGGGCCTCGGCGAGTTCGCCCCGCTCCCGGTGGAGTTCGGCGTGGCTCGCGTCCAGTGCGGCGAGGGCGCCCTCCAGGTCGCCGCCGTGCACGGCCCGCATGATGACCCCCGTCGTCGGCCAGCCGTGACCGGCGGCCAGCGCGCGGGCGGCCGTGAGCGCGTGGGCGTGCACGTCCGTGAACACCCGGTAGCCGCTTTCCGTGCGCTCCACGGGCGGCAGGAGGCCCGTCTCGACGTAGTTGCGGACCTGCTGCGTGGAGAGACCGGCCGCCCGTGCGAGATCGACGGCCCGCAGTCGCTCGCCCACCGCTGACTCCTCACACCGTCCCTGAAGCCACATTTGAGGGTTTCAGAGTACGACGTGGCTTCGGCCTGGAGCAGAGGCATCCCAAGTCTCACAAAGCAATTCAATGAAACGATTGAAGGCAGGGCAGGCGCCGCGCCACGTCATGGAAGGGCGGCGCGGCACGCAGAAGCAGAGGCAGAAGCAGCAGCGGAAAAGGAGCGCTCGGTATGAAGTTCACTCTCGAGGTCGACATGGGAGACACCGCCTGGGACGGGAACGCCGCCCGGGAACTGGGGCGGATCCTGCGCTACTGGGGCGGGAACCTCCAGCACTACGAGCTGAAGCCGGGCGACGGGGCGGCGATCCAGGACTCCGGTCACCACGAGGTGGGGGCCTGGCGCATCAGCGCTCCTCAATGACGCCAGGGCCGGCGGAGACGGCCCCACTCCGTCTCCACCGGCCCCTGTTGCGAGGTCGCGTGGCTGTCCGCGACGGGACTCGCACTCCCCATCCGCATCCGCGGGCCTCCGTCGACGCACTCGGACAGACCGCGCGACCCCGGTCTCTCAGAACGTGAAGACGGTCGTCCCGTAGGAGTTCTTCACGCACTCGTTGGAGAAGGTGCGTTCGTAGGAGACCCGCTTGCCCTGCCAGACTCCGTCGACGGTGACGACGACGGGATCGTATTCGCGGGTGCACATGACGTTGTCTCTGGCCGGCAGGGCGCTGAAGTCCCCGCCCGACGCGCGCAGTTCACCGCATGCCGCCGCGGCGGCCGGGTGGGTCCCCGAAGCGGTCGGCGCGCAGCTCAGGGTGACCGCGCGTTCGGGTGCGGCTTCGGCCGCGATCTCGCCGTGGCCCACAGTGAGCACCAGGGACGAGGGGGCGTAGAGCGCGGTCGGCGAAGGGGTGGCGAAGGCGGTCCCGGTGAGGGGACCGCAGACGGCGGTGGCCGCCAGTGTGATCGTCGCTGCCCAGCGCGCGGTGTTCGGCATTGTGTGCATCCTTCCGCTCGGGTGTCTCCGAACCTGCTCGGTGTGTGCCGGTTCGGCGAGCGCGAGTCTGCCGAGTTCGCGACGGAAACACACGTCGACCCCACGCGTTTCAGTAACCTTGCGTATTGAATCAGTGGCGCGAAGTTACGGAATTCGAACAGGCTGCCCCTGCAACTGAGCGGGCGCCGGGCCGCCGAGGTGACGCGCTGGCCGGATATGCGCTGCTCAGCAATAGGCCTGAAACATTCCGCTTCAAGCAGAGCACGGACCCCTTGCGCCCCGACTGCCGAAGAGTAATCGTGATTACATGATTACAGCCGAACAGCACGAGAAGATGCGCGGCTGGTTCGCCGGCCGCCTGCCCGACGACCTCTTCGAGAGTCTGGGCGAGGTCACGGTCGACCGCGAGGAGATCACCGTCGTCGGCCGCATCCCGGAACCCCGGCTCACCGAGGGCGCCTCGGACGCCGAGCGGGAGGCGGCGGTCGGCTCCCGCGTCCAGGAGTTCCGTGAACGCACCCGCGACACCCGCGTAGCCGTCGCACGGGAGGCCGAGCACCGCTTCGGCAAGAAGGTCTCCTGGGGCGTCGAGTGCGGCGCCGAACGCGCCCTGTTCACGCATGTCGCCGCCCCGGTCATGACCCGGCTGCGCCAGCCTCAGCGGCAGGTGCTCGACACCCTGATCGCCGCAGGTGTCGCCCGCAGCCGCAGCGACGCCCTCGCCTGGTGCGTACGCCTCGTCGAACGCCACGCGGACGACTGGCTCACGGAGTTGCGGGACTCCCTGGAGCACGTACAGCGGGTCCGCGCCCAGGGACCCGACGGACCGGACCGCCCTGCCGAGGCTCCCCCGGCCGCCCCTCCCGGCGACAGGCCCGACCGGTCGGCGGACGAGCCGCGGGACGAGCCTGGCACCGAGCACGGCGGCAACTGACCGCGCACGAGGGAGTGTTCGCGTGCCGCCCGGTGATCCGACCGGCGGAGTCGGCATCCGGCCGCCGGTCCCAGGGCCGCGGAGGGCGAAGGCTGGGAAATGGCGGAGGGTTGGGAACGGAGGGCGGAGACCTCGGTCGATGGGAGCAGGGCCGCCGTGTCGGTGGCCGCGTCCCTCGACGGCAGTCTCCGCCCCGGGAGCGAAATCCGGACAGCTCCGGTCGCCGGGGCCGCCGGGGAACACGGCGTTCGTAGACTGCCCGGCCATGGAAGAGATCTACGGGCTGGGCGAGATCACCTGTCCGTCCGGTGAGTTGGTGATCGTCGACGGCGGTCACCTGGGTATGTGGAGCGGGGAGCGTTCACCGGCGCTGGTCGATCCGGGAGCCTTCGGCGTCCAGGAGCCGGCGGTCGCCGCCGATGTGAGCGCCGCGACCGACTTCCTCATCACCGGTCGTGACGCCGACTCCGCGGCCCACTCCTTCGACCGGCAGCCCGGGCGGACGCTCCACGACATTCCGGCTTCGGGGGTCACACGGCTGACCGAACTCTTCGACGCGCACTGCAGGGAACACGGCCTCGACGCCGCCCTGGAGGCCTCGGCCGAGCGGGTGCCGCACCGGGAGCGCGTGCGGAGGTGCGTGGCTGGGGGCGGAGGCTGCTTCCTGATGCACGGCGTGCCGGTGGTGGCCCTCGGAGGGGTGCCCCGCGACCGGCCGCTGCCGGTGCTGGCGACAGGCGCCGGCATCGTGCTTCCCCTCGCTCCCGGCCCCGCCGCCGAGTCCGTGGACCTCGGGGAACTGCGCGTCGACTGGGCCCGCCTGTTCTTCGGAGACGCCGACGCGCTGAACGCCTGGCGGCACCACGATCCGGTCGACGGGCTGGCCGACGTCGCGTTCTGGGGCGCCGCCGAGGAGCAGGCCGCCGCGGAGTTCGGGGCTCCCGGGCTGGGCGAACCCGGCGAGGACGGAGTGAAGGGCTGGACGGGTCTGCCGATGACGGACGCGATGCGCCTGGCCGGCGCCCTCTTCGACTGGAAGGACGCCGATCCGCGGCGTCGGCTGATGGTGGACTTCCGCCCGCACTCCCACCACTGGCAGGTCATGCGCCAGGTCCGCGCATCCGCACTGGAGGCCGGAACCGTCGAGGTCGGCGGCGCGCGCGTGCTGTGCGCGATGACCGGCCAGGGCGACGGCCGGTACCCGGTGTCGGCGGACCTCGACGCGACGGGCCGACCGGTCGCCGTACGCGTGTCGTTCCGCGGCTAGACACACGAGTCCGATGCCGCGGCCGGCGCCGCGAGCCCGGGTTCTGCTCGGCGGGCTCAGGGGCAGAAGCCGGCCCGGAAGGTGCGCGAGACGCGTTGCGCTCGTTCATGTGCGCCGGGGCGCGGCGGTGTTGCGAGCATCCCGCACGGCACCCGCCGCACCGGACGCATGCCGGGTGCGCTCCCATGGTGGACGGATCATGTCCCACTCGTCAGGATCGTCGCGGGAACAGGCCACCACAGCGCGCGGTCTCCCGCAGCGACGGCACGGTCTCGACGGCGAGATCCAGGCGAGAGGCGGAACGTACGGATGACGAAGCACTGGGCGGACTTCCAGTACGAGATCTATCTGAACGGGATGACGGGCGCGGTGCCCCGGCTGCCCACCGATCTGACACGGCTGGAGGAGCTGACCGAACAGCGGCTGGGCCCGGGCCCGGTGGGCTATGTGGCGGGCAGCGCGGGCAACGGCAGCACGGCGCGGGGGAACCGGGCCGCGCTCGACCGCCGCCGGATCGTGCCCCGCATGCTGCGCGACGTCCACGAACGCGATCTGTCCGTCGAGGTGCTGGGCCGCCCGCTGCCCGCGCCCCTCGCCCTCGCGCCGGTCGGCGTCCTGTCGATCATGCACCCGGAAGCCGAGTCGGCGGCGGCGCGGGCCGCCGCCGCGCAGGGCGTGCCGTACATCCTGTCCTCGGCGTCCAGTACGCCGATGGAACAGGTCGCGGAGGCAATGGGCGACGGCGAGCGCTGGTTCCAGCTGTACTGGGCCAAGGACCGCGAGGTCACGAAGAGTTTCCTGGACCGGGCGAAGGCGGCCGGATTCTCCGCGCTGTTCGTCACGCTGGACACGCCGTTGCTGGCGTGGCGGCCGCGCGACCTGGACCAGGCGTACCTGCCGTTCCTGCACGGGGTGGGAACCGCCAACTACTTCTCCGACCCGGCGTTCCTGGCGGGCCTGGCCAAGCCGGTGCACGAGGACCGCGACGCGGCGGTCATGCACTTCGTCCAGATGTTCGCCGACCCCGCGAAGACGTGGCCCGACCTGGAGTTCCTGCGGGAGAACTGGGACGGCCCGATCGTCCTGAAGGGCATCCTGCACCCGGACGACGCCCGGCGGGCCGTCAACGCCGGGATGGACGGCGTGGTCGTCTCCAATCACGGCGGCCGCCAGGTGGCCGGCTCCGTCGCGGCCGCCGACGCGCTGCCCAAGGTGGTCGAAGCGGCCGGGGACCGGCTGTCCGTCCTCTTCGACAGCGGGATCCGCACGGGCGACGACATCTTCAAGGCCTTGGCGCTGGGCGCCGAGGCGGTGCTCGTCGGACGTCCGTACGTCTACGGGCTCGGCCTCGACGGCCAGGCCGGCGTCGAGCACGTCATCCGCTGTCTGCTCGCCGAACTCGACCTCACCCTCGCCCTGTCGGGGCACGCCGGCCCGGCGGGCCCCGGAGCCGACGACCTGGAGGAGGGGATCGCGTGAACGCCCGGGCAGGCACCGCGCCGCGGAACGTACCGGCCCTCGCCCCACCCCACGGGGCGGCCGCAGGGCCGGAGCGGGTCTCGCCCCGCTGTTCCCCGACGGCGTCCGCGTGACCGTCGCCGGGACGGCCGACGAGGACACCACCGCGCTGCGCGAGGCCCACCCCCTCGTCCCCGGGCGCGCGCCTCCGCCGGACACGCCGCGGCCGCCTCGCGGCGGGAACCGGTCCCGTGCGACGGCCCCGGCGCAGCGGACCGCGCCGGCGGCCGTCCGTGACGTCACCGGCTTCCTGGCGTACGGGACCCCCCTGGACGTCGTGTCGTGGGGCCCGCGGTCACAGACCGATTCCGGTGACCGACCGCACCACCTGCAGCACAGGCAGCGGCGCGGCGGGAAGCGGGCCCGAGTCGCCGACGGTGGTGACGCGGCGCTGCGCGTAGGGACTCGCCGGGGACGCGGTCGGCTCCGCCGGCTCGTCCGGCTCCGAGGACCGCGGGTGCGCCTCGCAGGCCGGTGCGGTGCACGCGGGATCCGAGCCGACCTGTGTGTCGGCGGCCGACGGGTCGGCCGTGGGCCGGGCGGACGGCCCATCCGTTCCCGCGATCGACAGCGACTCGGGAGTGGCCTTGGCGGCGTCGGTCAGCCAGCGCTGGTCGTCGCTCCGGTCGCGGATCTTCACCACCACCTCCGCGTCCGCGCCGCCGGAGGCGGGGGCGACAGCGAGCCCTTCCTCCCGGCGGGGCAGCAACTCACCCTGCACGGTGAGGTCGTACCGCACGTCGTCGCCCCGTTTGGCGCTCACACCGGCGCAGCGGCCCAGAACGACCACTCCGGCGTCCGCATGGGAGTCGAGGCACAGGTCGGGGTCGGCTCCGCTGCGCAGGAGCCCGTCCTCCTCGTACGACCACTTCTGGGTCTCGGCCGACGAACACGTCTCCAGTTCGGTGCCGGCGCCGGCCTTCGCCCGGCCGCCCTTGATGTCGAGGCAGAGGTCGGCGGCGAGGTTGCGCAGCCGGGTGCGGATGGGGCCCGTGGGAAGGCCCGCCGAGTTGGGCGGGGCCGACGAGGTGGCGGGCGGTTCCTGCCCGCCGGGGCTGGGGGCGAGGCTGCTGGACGCCCCGGTGGAGGCGGAGGGGTCGTCGGCGCCGCCCTCGTCCTGCGACCACAGGCTGGTCACCAGGACCGTGGCGAGCAGGGCGGCGGAGACCACGCCGGCTCCGGTCAGGAGTGCCTTCGAGTGCCGCGGGGCCGGGGAGGAGTGCCGCCCCTGCCCGGTGGAGAACTGGGACAGCAGACGGCGGCGGCCCCCGCCGCCCGGGCGTCCGCCGGTGTAGCGGCCGGCCCTGGCCGCCGAGCTGCCGCGGCTGGGCCGTGACTCGAGATAGCGGCGGGCGCCCCAGCCGAGCACACCCTCGGCGAGCAGTCCGCCCAGCCCGCCTTCGAAATGGCTCAGTTGTTCGGCCGCGTATCGGCAGAAACGGCACTCCAGCAGATGTTGCTGCACATCGGGGAGCAACGCTCCCCCGCGGCGAATCGGGACATCCAGGAGACGGTTGTAGTAGCGGCAATCCTTGTTCGGCGCGAGTTCGCGGTGGGCGCGTACGCAGCCTTCACGGAATTTCTCGCGGGCCTGCTCCAGCGCGGCCGTCGCCATGTCGGCATCCATACCCAGCAGACCGGCCGGTACGGATATGTGCTCGGCCTCGACCTCGGTGTGCCAGAGCACGCACTGGGCAAGTCCCGGGAGAGCCTGGAAAGAACGCTCCGCGAGCTTGCGATTCGCCGGGGTCATGGACTTCGTCGCGCGCATACCGCGACCCCCGGCCGGTTTCCGGAGATCGGGCAGCACCGCGGATATACGGTCCTCCGCGGACCACGCCTTGATGATGTCCCGTACGGCCACGAGGAGTTGAGGGCGCAGGGCGACGCCGGACCCGGCGCGCCTGAGGCGTTCCAGGACCTGCTGGAAGGCCGCAGCGGTCACCATCGAGGCGACGTTCGCCGAGGAAGCGAGGCAGATGACCGCGTAGTCGTGTGTCGGCTGCCAGTGCCGGGCGAGCAGCAGTGCGACGGTGTGGGTGGGGTCGCCCTCCGGCTGGGCTCTGAGGAGCGCCGCCAGACTCTCGTCGCTTACTCCGGGAGCGGTACCGGAGTCGGGCGGATATGACGGACGGGGCGGGTGGGGGGTGTGCACTGAGCGGTTTCCTTCCAAGGCACAAGGTGGCACACAGGAGTTCTGACCGCCGAAAAGGAGCTCCGGGTTGGTGCGTACCTTTTGGCTTGGTGGTTCGGAAAGCGGCCGGGACGTCGACCGACTCGACGTCCGTCGGCCGTGAGCCTTTTGAGCCCGACGGCACGGTGAATCCTGAGCAGCGAATCAGACCTGGCCATTGGCCATGTACGAGGAAGTTCACCCTCGCACAAAACTCTCACACCCAACAAGGCACTTGAGCTACTTCAGCAACATCTGTGCATAGGGGGAAAGACGACGCCGACCTCGGTCAACTCCGTCCGCGGAGGTCGGTTTTCGAAATGGCATTCGTTGCCAAGCGCCCCGTGTGAACCGCGTGCACGCGCCGACGCCCCTCGCACGCTCCCCGGCGCGGGGGTGCCGGTAGTCCACTGGTACCGGCCCTTCTCGGAGGCCCCGCGCTGGACGGCGGCTCTCCCGCGCGAAACGGGCCGCCGACCCCGATCCTCCCGCCCTCGGTCGGCGGCCCCGAGAACGGACCCACCCCCTGCCTTCGCGGCGGGGCGGTGGGGCGGCGGCTCAGATCTGCCAGGAACGCAGTCGGTCGGCGGCCCCGAACACGTCCGCCTTGCCGGACATCAGATCGCGCGCCAGGTCGACGAGGGCCCCGTACGGAGGATCGATCCCGACACCGCTCACGAACATGTACGAGACCGCTGTCGCACAGGCGAAACGGGCGTTGGCGGAGGGCAGGGGCTTCAGCAGGGCGAGGGTGTGCAGGAGCGCGGCGGCACGCCAGGCCGGGTCCGAGTCCACTCCGAGCCGCGGCGGGTCCACCCGGTGCCGGGCCACCGCGGCCACGAGCACCGAGAAGTCGTTGACGGTCGGCTGGTCGGGCAGCACCTCTTCATGACGCTGGAGCAGCCAGGGCACGTCGATGTGGATGACGGGGGCCATGGGTCAGGCGGCCCGCCCCTCGCCCTTGGTGGGTGGTTCGTCGTCGGGGAAGGCCGCCGCGAACTCGTCCGCGTGCGCGGCGAAGAAGCGGCGGAAGACGTCCGCGCCCTCCTGCAGCGCCCGGTGCCGGACGATGTCGGCGGCGGCCGCTTCACGCACCAGGGCTTTCATCGACGTACCGCGCTCCTTGGCGATCTGCCGCAGATCCTCGAGCTCGCGCTCGCTGAACTCCACGTTGAGAGCTGGCATACCCCCACGGTACCGCGAGAGGTACTCACCCGTAAATACCAGCAGGTCAGAGCCACCATGTACCGGTACCGCAGGGGTACCTCCGTTCGATCGAGCGCTCGCGTGGCCGGGGCCCGGCCGGCCGTGCGAGCGCTGAGATCTGCGTCACATTTCACCGTGGACTGTCACATCCCGCGCCTCCGGAGCCCTCGCAGTAGTGAGCGCCGCTACGGGAGGCACAGGCATGTCCGAAAGTCCGGCACCGGAGACCACCGAGGTACTGACCACGGCGACCCGGCAGTTCATGGATCACCGCGAGCTGCTGTTCGCGATCGTCTACAACATGCTCGGCGGCGTCGCCGACACCGAGGACGTGCTCCAGGACACCTGGCTGTCCTGGTCGGGCAGCCGCGACCGCTCACCGCACCGGCGGATCGAGAACCCACGCGCGTATCTGGTGCGTGTCGCGGTGAACCACGCGCTGACGCGGCGGGCCGTGATCAGCCGTCGCCGCGAGACGTACGTCGGCCCGTGGCTGCCCGAGCCACTGGTGGCCGGGTCCGGCGGGGAGGAGCCGGCCGACGCCGCGGACCGCGCCCTGCGTGCCGAGTCCGTCTCCCTGGCGATGCTCGTCGTCCTGGAGTCGCTGACCCCGCTGGAGCGGGCGGTGTTCGTCCTCCACGAGGTGTTCGGGTACCCGCACACCGACATCGCGCGGTTCATCGACCGCAGCCCCGCGGCGGTCCGCCAGCTCGCGCACCGCGCCCGCCGTCACGTCCACGCCCGGCGTCCGCTGTACGAGGCGCATCCGCGGGTGCGGAGAGAGGCGACCGAGCGTTTCGTCGAGGCCGCGCTCGGCGGGGACATCGGGGCGCTGATGGAGATCCTCGCGCCGGACGTGACGGTGTGGGCGGACGGCGGCGGCAAGCGGCGCACGGCGGGGCTGCGGCCGGTGCACGGACGGGACAAGGCCATCCGCCTCCTCACCGCCCATGCCTCGCGGCACGGCGTCCAGCACCTGGACATCCGTTACCGGCGCGTCAACGGCGACGACTCGGCGGTGCTGTTCGAGGGCCGGTCCCCCTACGCGGTCATGGTCATGGACCTCACCCCGGAGGGCGACCGGGTGTCCGGCGTCTACATCGTCTCCAACCCCGACAAGCTGACGCACGTGCACCTGGGCGAGCGGGAGGGGGACGCGTGAGCGCCGCCGGACGCCAGGAGGCCGGGGCGCCTGCCGGCCGACGTGTCGCCGACTGGTTCGACGGCCGCCTGGGCACCCACACCCTCGGCAGGAAGTACCTGCGCAAAGTCTTCCCCGACCACTGGTCGTTCCTGCTCGGGGAGATCTGCCTCTACAGCTTCGTCATCCTGATCCTGACCGGCGTCTACCTGACGCTGTTCTTCCACCCGTCGATGAACGAGGTGACGTACCAAGGCAGTTACGTCCCGCTGAACGGCATCCGGATGTCCGAGGCGTACGCGTCGACGCTGGACATCAGCTTCGACGTACGGGGCGGTCTGCTGATCCGGCAGATCCACCACTGGGCCGCGCTGATCTTCATCGCCGGAATGCTCATGCACATGATGCGGCACTTCTTCACCGGCTCGTTCCGCAGGCCCCGCGAGGTCAACTGGCTCTTCGGCTGGACCCTGTTGCTGCTCGGCCTGTTCGAGGGGCTCTTCGGTTACTCGCTGCCGGACGACCTGCTGTCGGGTACCGGCATGCGGTTCGTGGACGGCGCCATCCTGTCGGTGCCGATCGTCGGGACGTATCTGTCGTTCTTCGTGTTCGGCGGCGAGTTCCCCGGGCACGACATCATCGCGCGCTTCTATTCACTGCACATCCTGGTGATCCCGGGGATCATGGCGGCTCTGGTGGTCGCCCACCTGATCCTCGTCGTTTACCACAAGCACACGCAGTTCCCCGGCCCCGGCAGGACCGAACGGAACGTCGTGGGTGCGCCGTTCATGCCGGTCTATCTGGCGAAGGCGGGCGGCTTCTTCTTCCTGGTGTTCGGGGTGATCACGCTCATCTCGGCGATCGCCACGATCAATCCGGTCTGGTCGTACGGCCCCTACCGCGCCGACCAGGTGTCCACGGGAGCCCAGCCCGACTGGTACCTGGGCTTCGCGGAGGGACTGGTGCGCATCATGCCGGGATGGGAGATCACCGTGGCCGGGCACACGCTGGTCCTCGGTGTGCTGATTCCGATCGTCGTCTTCCCCCTCCTCCTCGTCCTCATCGGTGTCTATCCGTTCGTGGAGTCCTGGATCACCGGCGACAGGCGCGAGCACCACCTCCTGGACCGTCCGCGCAACCGGCCGGTCCGTACGGCCATCGGCGCCGCGTGGATCAGCCTCTACCTCGTCCTGCTCGCGGGCGGGGGCAACGACATCGTGGCCACCCGGTTCCACCTGTCGATCAACACGGTCACCTGGGCGGTCCGGATCGCGGTCCTCGTCGTCCCCGTGGCCGTCTTCGCCGCCACCCGGCGCATCTGCCTGGCCCTCCAACGCCGGGACCGCGAGCTGGTGTTGCACGGCCGCGAGACCGGGGTGATCAAACGGCTCCCGCACGGCGAGTACGTCGAACTGCACCGGCCCCTCTCCCCCGCCGAACTGCACACCCTCACCCAGCACGAACAGCCGCGGCCGCTCGAAGCAGGCCCCGCCGAGGACGCGAACGGCGTGCCGCGTCCGGACGGGCGCGTGCCTCGTCTGCGGGCCCGGCTCTCCCGCGCGCTGTACGGCGACGACGCGCAGATCCCGAAGCCGACGGCCGAGGAGTACCGGGAGGCCCACCGGCCCGGTGAGCCCCAGCCGGGCGAGCCGCGGCCGGGCGAACGTCCCGCGGGTGAACGTCCCACGGGTGAACGGCTGATCGGTGCGCCCTCGGCGGTCGAGCGTCGGGACGGTGGGGCGGGGACCCCGGACAGCTGATGCGCGGAACGCCCCGGGTCTCACCGGGGCGACGGCTGCCCGTGAGGCGGTGGGCACCGTCACCGCACGGTCGCCTCCCGCGGTCACGACGCGCGCTGAACGGCCTTTGCTGACACGGGACTTGTGCCTCGCGGCGAGGCGCAGTCCGTGCGACTCGCCCACGGTGGCGGCAGGTCGGCGCCCGCGGCCCTGCCCCTCGCGCCGGGCCACCCGCCCGGCCGGCCCGGCGTGAACGGCTCCCGTCGGGCCACCCCGAACCCGTTGGCGACGGGCCGACCGTGAACGCGGCCGGGTGCGCGGGCGGGAACCGGTGCGCCGTGTGCGGAGGACCCCGACGCACTACGCTGGAACCCAAGTGACGCACCTGTTCACCGTGAGTGTGCGCGATGGAGCGGCGGCGATGTGAGGAGCCACAGCGATACATCGGGCGACGGCCCGGGCTACCCGTTCGACGAGACCTCCACGGCAAGGGCCGTCATCGACGGTGACGGCATCCTCGTCGAGTGGAACGAAGGCGCCCGGCGTCTGCTCGGCCATGCGCCGGACGATGTCGTGGGCCGTCCCGCCGCGAACCTGCTGGCACCGGACACCGTGGCCCTGCCGCGGCCACCGGCCGACAACCGCTGGAGCAACACGCTGGCGCTGCGCCACGAGGACGGCCGCACGCTCCGCGTATGGCTGCTCGCGCACCGGCGGCGGCCCGAGCTCGGCGACCGCAGCGACTGGCTCGTCGTGACCCCGCTGGAGAACGGCACACCCGTCGCGCAGGACGAGTTCCTCGCCGCCACGTCCCTGGACCAGTCACCCTGCGCGACCGCGATCTTCGACGAGCGACTGAGGCTGCGCAGGGTCAACGCGGTGATGGCCGAGACGATGGGCCTCCCCGAGGAACGCGTCCGCGGTCTGCGCATCCCCGAGATCGGCGGCAGACCGCAGAACGAGGAGCTGGAAGCAGCCATGCTGCAGGTCCTGCTGACCGGGCGGCGCGACGACGTGGAGACCCTGGGCACCAGTGGCGACAACCGTGCGCTGGCCTGGCTGGCGCGGATGGCACCGCTGGCCGACGCCGACGGCAGGGTGCGCGGTGTCTGCCTGACCGCCCACGACTTCACCGACCAGTACCTCGCCCGCGAGCGTCTGCAGATCGTGAACGAGGCGAGCATCCGGATCGGCTCCACCCTCGACGTCACCCGTACGGCCCAGGAGCTGGCCGACGTCTGTGTGCCCGCGCTCGCCGACTTCGTCAGCGTCGACCTCGTCGATCCCCCCGACCACGGCGGTGAGCCGTACACCGGACCCGTCCTCGCCCCCGTGAGTCTGCGCCGCGCCGCGCACCGGTCGGTGAACCCCGGCGATCCGGAGGCGGTGGTCAAGCTGGGGCAGATCGACGTCTATCCCGCCGGCTCGCCGCAGGCCGACTCGCTGCTGGCCGGCCGGCCCATCGTGGCCGCGGATCCCACGACCACACTGGCGGAGTGGCTCGCCTGGGACCCGGTGCGCGGGGAGCGGGTCAGGGAGCACGGCATCCACTCGACGATGTCCGTACCCGTCCAGGCCCGTGGCGCGACCCTGGGCGTCGCCGTCTTCACCCGGTTCCGGCGGCCCGACCCCTTCACCGCCGACGACGTGCTGCTCGCCGAGGAGGTCACGGCCCGGGCGGCCGTCTGCATCGACAACGCCCGCCGCTTCTCCCGGGAGCGCGAGACCGCGATCGCCCTGCAGCGCAGCCTGTTGCCGCAGTCCCTGCCACGCACGGCCGCCGTCGAGGCCGCCTCGCGCTATCTGCCCGCGGCACGGGCCGGGGTCGGCGGTGACTGGTTCGACGTGATCCCGCTGTCGGGAATGCGGGTCGCCATGGTCGTCGGGGACGTCGTCGGCCACGGCGTGCAGGCGTCGGCCACCATGGGCCGGCTGCGGACCGCCGTGCGCACGCTCGCCGACATCGACCTGGCTCCGGACGAACTGCTGACCCATCTCGACGACCTGGTCGTCCGGCTCTCCGCCGAGGCGGGCAGCGAGGGCACCACGGGCGAGGTCGGCGCCACCTGCCTGTACGCGGTCTACGACCCGGTCACCCGTCGCTGCACACTCGCCCGGGCCGGGCATCCGCCACCGGTGATGCTGCCGCCCGGCGGCCCGCCCGAGGAGATCGACGTACCGCCGGGGCCGCCGCTGGGCCTGGGCGGGCTGCCCTTCGAGTCGACCGAGCTGAGGCTCGCGGAGGGAACCGTCCTCGCTCTCTACACCGACGGCCTGGTCGAGAGCCGCGACCGCGACGTCGACGAGAGCCGCGCTCTCCTGTACCGGGCGCTGGCCCAGGGCGCGGACTCCCTCGACGAGACGTGCCACGACGTCCTCCAGTCGCTGCTGCCGCCCGCCGGCGCCCCGGACGACGTGGCCCTGCTGCTCGCCCGCACGAAGGGCCTGCCGACCTCCCAGGTGGCGACCTGGGACATCCCGGCCGACCCCGCTCTCGTCGGCCCGATCCGCAAGCAGGCCGTGCGGCAGCTGGCCGTCTGGGCGCTGGACGAGGCGGCGTTCACGACCGAGCTCGTGGTCAGCGAACTCGTCACCAACGCCATCCGGTACGGGGAACGCCCGATCCGGCTGCGCCTCATCCACAACACCACCACCCTGATCGTGGAGGTGTCGGACTCCAACCACACCGCGCCGCACCTGCGCCGGGCCAAGACGTTCGACGAGGGCGGTCGCGGTCTGCTGCTGGTCGCCCAGCTCACCCAGCGCTGGGGCAGCCGCCACACCACCGAGGGCAAGACGATCTGGGCGGAGCTGACGCTCGGCGAGGACTGATACGCGCCACGAGGACCGTCAGAGTGACCTGTCCCCGTGGCGACGGGCAGCGTCAGCGGCCGCCGTACCCCCCACCTCCGTAGCCTCCGCCGCCGTATCCGCCGCCGTACGGATAGCCGCCTCCGTAACCGCCGCCGTATCCGCCTCCTCCGTAACCACCGGGCCAGCAGTAGTAGCCGTAGCACGGGGCGCCGGAGGCGGAGGGCGTGGGCTGCGGGGTCGGGGACGCCGCTGGAGGTGTGGGCTTGGGCTCGGGTGACCGCGGCGTGCGGCTGGGCTCCGGTTCACCGTGGGGCGTCGGCCGCACCGGGTCCCTGTTCGTGTACGAGGTGATCCACTCCATCTGGAGCGAGTCCACCGACGCGTCCATCTCCCAGCGCTGTTCCGGCCCGTCGTCACGGGTCTTGAGGACGAGCCCCGTCTCCTCGTCGCCCGAGACGGGGGCCAGGGCGAGGGTCGGCTGCCCCAGGGGCACCAGGTTGCCCGCGAGGGTGAAGTCGTAGCGGGCGCTCTCCCGGTTCCTCTCGCCCTCGCACGACCCCAGGCGGACGGAGGAGGGAAGCCGGGAATCGAGGCACAGATCCTCGTCGGCCAGGCTCCGCAGCAGCCCGTCGCTCTCGTACGACCACTGCTGGCGCTCCGAGGAGGTGCAGGTGGCGAGGACGACCTCCGCGCCCACGGCCGCCTTGCCGTCGGCGACACCGACGCAGTCACCGCTGTCCTTGTTGCGCAGCCGTCCGCGCTGCGCGCCGGCCTCCGCGTCGCCGACACCGATCCTCGTCGGCCGCTCCTCCGGTTCCTCCGCGGCCGTCCCGGAACCCGAGTCGGATGAGGGCGTGGCGTCGTCACCGCCGCCGGACCACAGAACCAGCGGCACGAGGACGCATCCGCTCACCGCGATCACGGCCAGGGCGAGGTTGCGCCGCTTCAGCAACCGCTTCCTCTCCGGATCGCCGACGGGGCTCGCATCGGGGTGCGGAGGCAGCCGCAGGGCGTGCCGGGGGCCGGAGTTCGCGGCATGGCCCGCGGCCGACTGTGAGACGGCGCCGGGGCGGAGGTCCGCGACGATACCCGTGAACGAATCGATACCCGTACGAGGGGCGACTCCCGGAGCCGGGTCGACACGTGCAGTCGGATCGACACCTGGATCCGGGTGGGCACCGACGTACGGGGCCACGCTCGGATACGGAGGAGCCCCCGGGTACGGCTGGGCACCCGGGTACGCGCCGCTCTCCGCACCCGGCAGGGCATCCGCGCCCCGGTGCGAGTGGGCGTAAGGGTCGCTGCCGGCGCCCTCCGGGGACCCGGCGGGCTGCTGAGGCGCGGCTCCCGGACCGGCATCCGGGCCGGAGAGGAGGCTCGTGTCCACGTGGTCACCGACGGCCCGGTGAGCCCCGTCCGTGGGCCCCGTCCCCGCTCCTTCCTCCGCGAAGGCGGCGGAACCCGGATGCGAGCCGGCTTCCGGACGGGGTCCGGCCTCCGCCCTGGGGCTCGGGCCCCACACGGAGTCGGCCTCCGGGTAGCGGGCGGCGCCGGAGCCGAGCGGGGAGTCCACGGAGACCTCGCCGGCCGGGTCACCTCCGGCACCCGGGTGGACGCCGAAGCCCGAGAACGGACCAGGACCCGCGTGGGGGCCCGCCCCGTACGGAGCGGAATGCTGGTGCGGGCCTGCACCCGGATACGGGCCGAAACCAGGGTGCGGGCCCGCGTACGGGTCCGTCTCCGGCGCCGTGAACAGCACGCGCCCGGCCTTCGTCTCCTCGACGCCGGTACGGCGCCCGGGCCTGGAGTCGAGATATTCCTGAGCCGCCCATCCCAGGACGCCTTCGGCCAGCAGGACGGCCAGGCGGCCCTCCGACTGCCTCAGCTGTTCGGCCGAGTACTGGCAGTGGCCGCAGTCGGCGATGTGCTGCCGCAGATCGGGGTCGACGCTGTTGCCGCCGCGCCGGAGCGAGACGTCGAGGAGCCGGCTGTAGCGGCGGCACTCGTCGTCGGGGGCGAGTTCACGATGGGCTTCGAGGCAGTTCTGTCGCAGCAGTTCCCGAGCGCGTTCCAGCGCCTGGGGAGCGTCCTCGGCCGCGATGCCGAGCAGACGGGCCGGGACCGCGAGTTCCTCGGCCTCGACCTCCGCGTGCCACAGCACACACCGGGCGGCCTCCGGCAGCCGCTGGAACGCGCGCGACACCAGACGCCGGTTCTCGGGCGGCACAAGCAGCGCCGCCGCCCGGCCGTTGTCGCCGGGTGCGGACTGCAACTCGGGGTGGAGCAGCCCACGGCGCTTGTCCGCGTCCCACTCGCCGGCTATTCGGCGCACGGCGACCAGCAGTTCCGGCCGCCACGCCGCCCGGGGCCCGACCTGGCGGACCGATTCCCCGAAGAGCCGGGTGAATGCGGCGGTGGTGAGCATTCCCGCGTACTGCACACCGTTGGTGCACAACCGGGCGTACGAGAAGACAGGCACCCAGTGCCGTCCCAGCAGTTCTCCGGCGGGATAGTGGGCGGGCCGCTTGCCCGACCCCTTCTTCAGGTCTGCCGCGAGCCGTTCGTCGGTCGTATCGAACAGGCTGCCGGTCGAGGGGGAATTCGACGGGGTCGCGTCGTTCACGTGCACTTTCCTCCAGAGCCCCTTGCAGAAATAGTCCATACCAAGGGGTACGGAAAACATTGTCTGCACGCTGACAAGGTGCACCTTGACACAGTGAACCCTCGAGTAACAAGAGAACGCTCTCAATCCCCTTTCTCCCGGCCGCCCTTTGACAGAGACAAACTGTCAACAGAGGCTCTCGCCAATGCGATTCGGATGGAAAAGCCTTCAAGTTACTTGAGGTAAGTACCGTTTTGATGCAACTGGACCCTGCGACGGGCCCCGCTATTCCGTTGGAATATGCAACTCAAGAACGAGCAGAAGAGACCGAGGGAAGGCCCGGAGGGCGGCACTCGCACCCCCGTTCGCCTGCCCGACCCGCCCTCTGATTCCATTGAGCGAAACCGACAATCACTTTCTGAAGGACACGCCCTGAGTTCCGCACTCGTGACCGCCCTTTCCGCCGCTCTGCTCGTGGCGGTACTCGCCGGTGCCGTGATCCGGCCGTTCGGACTGCCGGAAGCCACCGTCGCCGTCCCGGCCGCGGGCGTGGTGATGGCGACCGGCGCCATCTCCCTCGACCACGCGCGCGCCGAGGCGGAACTGCTCGGTCCGGTCGTCGGCTTTCTCGCCGCGGTGCTCGTGCTGGCCAAGCTCTGCGACGACGAGGGGCTCTTCCAGGCCTGCGGCGCCTGGCTGGCCCGTACGTCGAAGGGACGTCCGCAACGGCTGCTGGCCGCCAACTTCCTTCTCGCGTCGGTCATCACAGCCGTACTGAGCCTGGACGCCACGGTCGTCCTGCTCACTCCGGTGGTGTTCGCGACCGTGGCCCGCCTCGGCGCCCGCCCCAAGCCCCATGTGTACGCCTGCGCGCATCTGTCGAACACGGCGTCGCTGCTGCTGCCCGTCTCCAACCTCACCAACCTGCTCGCGTTCACGGCCAGCGGTCTGAGTTTCACCAGATTCGCCCTGCTGATGGGCCCGGCCTGGGCCGTGGCCATCGCCGCCGAGTACCTGGTCTTCCGGCGCTTCTTCGCCGACGACCTCAAGGGCGACGCCGCCGTACCGGCCGACCCCGACACCGGCCCCGACGGCGTCACCGTCGACATGCCCGTCTTCGCGCTGGCCACGGTCGCCTGCACCCTCGCGGGCTTCGTCGTGACGTCGGCGCTGGGCATCGAACCGGCCTGGGCGGCCTTCGCCGGCGCCGTCGTCCTGGCCGGCCGCGCCCTGGTCCGCGGGCGCACCACCGCGCTCGCCGTCGTACGGGCCACCTCGCTGCCCTTCCTCGCCTTCGTGCTGGCCCTGGGCATCGTGGTACGTGCCGTGGTCGACAACGGCCTCTCGGACGCGCTCGGTCACCTGGTCCCGGACTCGTCGGGCCTGATGGCCCTGCTCGGCATCGCGGCCCTCGCCGCCCTGCTGGCCAACCTCATCAACAACCTCCCGGCGGTCCTGGTCCTGCTGCCCCTGGCCGCGGCGGCCGGCCCCGGGCCGATCCTCGCCGTACTGCTCGGGGTGAACATCGGGCCGAACCTCACGTACGCCGGTTCCCTGGCGACCCTGCTGTGGCGACGGATCGTCCACCAGCACGACCACGACGTCGAACTCGGTGAGTTCACCCGCCTCGGCCTGATCACCGTGCCCGCCACACTGATCCCGGCCGTGGCGGCGCTCTGGGTCTCGCTGCGTGTGTTCGGGAGCTGACGGGCCCTTACCGCGAGGTCGTGCGCGGAGCATTGACGCCGTGACATGGTCATGCAATGCTCCCGTTTGGGAGCGCTCCCACAGCCCGGCCGCCCGCACG
The DNA here is from genome assembly GCF_019090165.1 of Streptomyces sp. BV286. Classification (GTDB taxonomy): domain Bacteria; phylum Actinomycetota; class Actinomycetes; order Streptomycetales; family Streptomycetaceae; genus Streptomyces. Next base: position 5,653 of record NZ_JAHRIB010000045.1, on the reverse strand, counting down.
CGGCGGCATCCATGGACCCCGTTCCAGGCACCGGGAGGCGCTCCATGCTCACGTTCCGGCACGTGCACCGACGCCCCACGAAACGACGTACCGCGAGACGCGCCACGGCCGGCCTGCTGACGGCGGCCCTGCTCTCCGGCGGACTGGCCCTCGCGCCCGGCGCGACCGGCGCGCCGTCCGCCGCCGATCCCGCCGTCGCCGCGACCACGCCCGTACGCGTCAACCAGGCCGGCTATCTGCCGAACGGCCCCAAACGCGCCACGGTCGTCACCGCGGCCACCCAGCCACTCACCTGGCAGCTGCGCAACACGTCGGGTTCCGTGGCTGCCTCCGGCCGGACCGTCGTCCGCGGCGCCGACGCGGCCTCGGGCGAGTCGACCCACGTGGCGGACTTCTCCGAGTACCGCAAGGGCGGCCGCGGATACGTCCTGGTGGTCGACGGGCGGAGCAGCGCCCCCTTCGACATCCGCGCGGACCTCTACGACGGCATGCGCTCCGACGCCATGGCCTTCTTCTACCACCAGCGCAGCGGCACGCCGATCGAGGCCTCGCTGGTGGGCCCCTCGTACGCGCGGCCCGCCGGGCACCTCGGCGTCGCCCCGAACCAGGGCGACACGAACGTCCCGTGCCAGCCGGGGGTGTGCGACTACACGCAGGACGTCCGGGGCGGCTGGTACGACGCGGGCGACCACGGCAAGTACGTGGTCAACGGCGGGATCTCCGCCTGGACGCTGGTCGACTCGTTCGCGCGGGCCAAGCGGGCGGGCAACGCGTCCGCGCTCGGCGACTCGACCCTGCGGATACCCGAGCGCGGCAACGGCGTCCCGGACGTACTGGACGAGGCCCGCTGGGAGCTCGACTTCCTCATGCGGATGCAGGTGCCGGACGGCAAGCCGTACGCCGGAATGGCCTTCCACAAGATTCACGACGCGGCCTGGACGGGTATCCCGACCCGGCCCGAGCTGGACGCCCAGCCGCGCGAGCTGCACCGGCCGTCCACCGCCGCCACGCTCAACCTCGCCGCCACGGCGGCGCAGTGCGCGCGCGTCTTCGCACCGTACGACTCCACGTACGCGAAGCGGTGCCTGGGTGTGGCCCGCACGGCGTGGGCCGCGGCGCAGGCCAACCCCGCGGTCTACGCGCCGGAATCGGACAGTACGGGCGGCGGCCCCTACAACGACACCCAGGTCACCGACGACTTCTACTGGGCGGCGGCCGAGCTGTACGCGGCGACCGGCGAGCGCGCCTACCGGGACGCGGTCACCTCCTCGCCCTGGCACACGTCGTCCGGCGCGCTCACCCCGACCGGCTTCAACTGGGCCGACACGGCGGCGCTCGGCCGGCTGACCCTGGCGACCGTGCACAACAAACTGCCCGCGTCCGACATCAGGCGCGTCCGGGCGTCCGTGACGGCCGCGGCCGACGGCCACCTCGCCATGATGGCCGGGCAGGGCTACGCGGTGCCCATCCCCGCGAACGGGTACGTGTGGGGCTCCAACAGCCAGGTCACCAACAACGCGATCGTCATGGCCACCGCCTACGCGCTGACCGGTCAGCAGCGCTACCGGGCGGGGGTGCTGGAGGCGATGGACTACCTGCTGGGCCGCAACACCCTGGACCTCTCGTACGTGACCGGCTACGGCGATTCCTACGCCCGCAACCAGCACCACCGGTTCTGGGCGAACCAGTACGACGCCTCGACGCCGAACCCGCCGGCCGGCTCCCTCGCGGGCGGCCCCAACAGCGGTCTGCAGGACCCGGTGGCACAGGAGAAGCTGGCCGGCTGCGCACCCGCGGCCTGCTACATCGACGACATCGGCTCGTACGCGACGAACGAGGTGACGATCAACTGGAACGCGCCGCTGGCCTGGCTGGCGGCCTTCGCCGCGGAGCGCTGACCGGCACGCGCCCCGGTCACGGCGGCTGTCGGCGCCGGAGCCCCGCCCGGTACGCACCGGGCGGGGCTCCGTAGCGCTGCCGGAAGACCCGGCTGAAGTGGAACGGGCTGGCGAAGCCGGCGGCTGCCGCGATGCGTTCCACCGGCAGGTCGGTCGCCTCCAGCAGCCGCGCTGCGTGCAGCAGCCTGGCGGCGAGCAGCGCCCGCATCGGGGACCGGCCGAGCTGCTGGGTGAAGAGGTGGGCGAAGCGGGAGGGCGACAGTGACACCCCCGCGGCCAGCGTCTCCACCGTGTGCGGCGCCCCGGGGTCGGCGGCGATGCGCGCCTCGGCCCGGCGGATCCGCGGGTCGACGCCGGACGGTTGCGTTTCGCCGCGTGCCGTGGCGGTGGCGAGGAGGACGATCGACTCCAGGGAGCAGAGGGTCAGTTCGCGGGCGGCGGTGCCGTGGGCCACGGCGACTTCGCCGTCCCCGGCTGCCGCACCGGAGTCCCCGCGGTCCCCGGTTTCCCCGGCGGGCGGGGGTCCTTCGCCGGTCCAGCGCGCGTCGGCGAGCATCCGTGCGAACGCCTGCTCCAGCCGGTCCCTGACACCGGCCGGAACCGGCGTGACGGCAAACAGCCGGTCACCGCGGACGTACGGCCTCAGCCAGTCCGTCCAGGCCGGCCGCGGCTGGCAGTGGGCCCACCAGAACGCCCACCGCCGCGCGCCCGGCGCGACTGCGTAGTGATGGGGCACGCCGGGGCCGAGGACGACCAGGTCGCCCGCACCCGCCCTGCTCTCCGTCGCGCCCTGGGCCAGGCGCCCCTCACCGCCCGTGGTCCAGGTGAAGAGCCAGCTGTCGGCGCCGTGCGGCCGGCTGACGCTGTAACCGGGGCGCTGATCGAAGCGGCCGACGGTCACCAGGCCCGGCGGAGGGGACGGCGCGGCAGTCTCGTACAACTCGTCAGCACGCACAGGCATCCTCCGGGAAAGCGCTTTTGCCTAGCGTGAGGCACACGGACACCGAGGCAAAGGAGCGATCGTATGGCAGTCACGGACAGGGGAACCGTCGGCACGGCGGCCGGGGACCTCGTGCGGCACTTCGAGGAGGACGGCTTCACCGTGGCACGCGGGCTGTTCGCCCCGGCGGAGATCGACGCGCTGTGTTCCGAGTTCGCCGCGCTGCACTCCGCCGGGCCGGTGCCCGGGCACTTCGAGCCCCGCGCGACCGAGGCCGCCGGGTCCGCCGACCCGCTGCACGTCTTCCCCCGGGTCATGAACCCGCACCGCATCAACGGCACGGCCCGGCGTTTCCTCCTCGAACCCCGGCTGCGCGCGGTCCTCGAACTCCTGCTGGGCGAGGAGGTGCTGGCCGCGCAGAGCATGTTCTACTTCAAGCCGCCGGGGGCCCGCGGGCAGGCCCTGCACCAGGACAACTTCTATCTGCGGGTGGAGCCGGGCACGTGCGTGGCCGCCTGGATCGCCTGCGATGTGATCGACCGCGGGAACGGCGGCCTGGAGGTCGTGCCGGGCACCCACGGCATGGACGTGTTCTGTCCGGAAGAGGCCGACGAGGGGGTGTCGTTCGCCCGCGAGTACGTGCCGCCGCCGCCCGGCCTGTCCGCCGTACCGATCGACATGGAACCGGGAGACGTCCTCTTCTTCAACGGCAGCCTGGTGCACGGCTCCGGACCCAACCACAGCGGCGACCGCTTCCGCCGTTCGTTCATCGGCCACTACGTGGGCCGCTCCGCGGAGCGCATCGGCCGCTACTACCCCACCCTGTCGATGGGCGGGGAGCCCGTGCCGCTGCTGGAGAGCGAGGGCGCCGGCCCGTGCGGCACGGAGTTCGCGCCGACGGGACCGCACTGAGGACGGGACCCCTGCGAGCCCGGAGCACCGGCTCAGGACCGCAGCAACTCCGCCGTGCCCAGGTCCAGTACGCCGTCGTGCCAGGTCAGCCCGCGCAGGTCGCGTACGACGACGGGCGCGCCGGTGTCCAGGCCGCGCGGCCCGACGCCGATGACGTACGCGCCGGCCGCGGCCCCCGCCGTGGCGCCCGCGGCGCTGTCCTCGAAGACGACGGTGCGTGCCGGGTCCACGCCGAGCCTGGCGGCCGCCGCGCGGTAGCCGTCGGGGGCGGGTTTGCCGTGGCTGACGTCGTCCGCGGTGACGAGCACGGGCGGCAGGGGCAGACCCGCGGCGGCGAGGCGGGCCCGGGCCAGCCCCGTGACTCCTGAGGTCACGACGGCCCAACTGCCCCGCGGCAGGCCCGTCAGCAGGTCGAGGGCGCCGGGCAGGGCGGTCGTGGTGGCGGCCGCCTCGATCTCCAGGCGGTCGATCTCGGCGAGGGCCGCGGGCCGTTCCCCGGGGTCGGTCACGAGCAGCGCGACGGTGTCGGCGGAGCGCCGTCCGTGCACCATCGCCGTGACGTGCTCGGCGGGCAGCCCGTGGGCGCGGGCCCACTCGCTCCACGCCTGGTCGACGCCGAGGTCGGAGTCGACGAGGACGCCGTCGTTGTCGAAGAGGAGACCCTCGCAGGGGATGTTCATGTCCGGGCCCTTCAGGTGACGGGACGGTTGCGGTAGCGGCCGACGAGTTCGCGTGCGGCGGCCTGCATACGGGCGGGCGGCAGACCCTGGGCCAGCAGGGTGAGGTCGTCGACGACCATGTCTCCGATGCTCAGGAAGGCGTCCGGGATGCCGCCCGCCCGGTGGGCGGAGAGCACCAGTCCCTCCAGCGTGCGGGCGGGGTCGTCGGCGGCGACGGGTTCGGCGGGCCAGACGTCGACGCCCGCGAGAAGGCGGCCCTCGGCGACCCGGGCGAGCAGCGCGGGGAAGTCCACGACCGGTGCCCGGCTGACGAGGACCAGCCTGGCCCCGTCGGGCAGCAGAGCGAGTTCGCGCTCGCCGAGCAGGTGGCGGCTGTCGTCGGTGACGGTGGCGAGAACGAAGACGAACGTGCTGCGGGCCAGGGTCTCGTCGAGCGTGGCCGGTACGAGACCCTGCTCGCGCAGGACGGCGGGCGGCAGCCAGGGGTCGTACACGCGCAGGGTCGGGCGGAAGGGCGCGAGGAGGGGGTGGAGGCTGCGGCCGAGGTTCCCGAACCCGATCAGGCCGACGTCCGCACCGCGCAGCAGTACGGCGTCGGCGTTCCCGTCGGACACGTACCGCTCCCGTCCGGCGCGGAAGGCGCGGTCCTCCCGGCTGATGCCGCGCGCGAGGTCGAGCGCGAGCCCGAGGGCGTACTCGGCGACGGCCTGCGCGTAGGCGGGCCCGCAGCCCAGGACGTGGATGCCGCGCCGGAAACACGTGTCGTAGTCGACGTTCGGGAAGAAGTTGCCCTCGACGTTGAGCAGAGCCGTCAACCCGCCCGCACGGGCCAGTCGTTCGGCCGGCAGGTCGGGCTGGCCGACGATGGCGAAGGCGTCCGGCAGGGCCCGGTCGAGGGCTTCCTCGGTGTCCGGTTCGACGACGGTGAAGCGGTCGTGGAGGCGGGCCAGCGCGCCGGGGCTGAAGATGCGTTCCCTGGGGTGAGGGGCGGCGCGCAGGATCACGAGCGGCTTGTGCGTGGTGCTCACGGGTCTCCTTGCGTCCGTCACGGTCCTTGTCGCGTCCATGCGCGGCGGGTGCGTCCCTGTTGGGCGGGCGTCGGCCTGACGGAACGGTAGCCCGGCGCCGCCGGTGCGGCAGCACGGCGGGTCGCTACCCGTACCCGAGCGCCGGGAACCTCCCGCGGCGGGTCGGACGGTGCGGCGCGCGGCCGGCCGCGGGCC
>NZ_JAHRIB010000044.1 GCF_019090165.1 Streptomyces sp. BV286 | reverse complement strand
GGGGCCCGTCACGCGCTCACCGGTGAACCGGCGTCTGGAAGAACATGGCAAAGACGTTACCGGGTTCCGCCGGCCCCGCACACCAGCCTTCAATTCCCCGGCGGGCAGCGGCCCGGGGTGGAGTGCCGGGCAGGCGCCGGTGGGGCGGCTGGTGGGGCGGGGGCCGTGCCAGTCCAGGCACAGGACGGTGGCGTCGTCTCGGGGCTGTCCGCCGTGGTGGGCGTCGGTGACGGCGCCGATCA
>NZ_JAHRIB010000043.1 GCF_019090165.1 Streptomyces sp. BV286 | reverse complement strand
CGACCTCGCGGGCCACGCGGGTGACCTCGTCGGCGAAGGCGGAGAGCTGGTCGACCATGGTGTTGATCGTCGACTTCAGCTCCAGGATCTCCCCCTTCGCCTCCACGGTGATCTTCTTGCCGAGGTCGCCCTGGGCCACGGCGGTGGAGACGAGGGCGATGTTGCGGACCTGCGAAGTGAGGTTGTCCGCCATGAAGTTGACGTTGTCGGTGAGGTCCTTCCAGACGCCGGAGACGCCGCGGACCTGGGCCCGGCCGCCGAGGTTTCCCTCGGTGCCGACCTCGCGGGCCACGCGGGTGACCTCGTCGGCGAAGGCGGAGAGCTGGTCGACCATGGTGTTGATCG
>NZ_JAHRIB010000042.1 GCF_019090165.1 Streptomyces sp. BV286 | reverse complement strand
TTCCGGCGGCGGATCCCCGACCCCTTCCGGGGGCCGGCCCCAAACCCCGCCCGACGGCCGGCCGCGGGACCGGCCGACCCTCGGCGTGGAGGCCGTCGACGCCTCCGACGGCCCGGGGGCGCTCCTCGTCGGCGTGCACGTCCCCGGGCCCGGCCACACCGCGGGCCTCGTACGGGGCGACGTCCTGCTCACCTTCGGCGGGACCCGCCTCGGCACGGCCGCCGACCTCGCCCGGGCCGTCGCCGCCGCCCGCCCCGGCACGGCCGTCGGGCTCACGCTGCGCCGCGCGGGCGGCCACCAGCAGGTGTCGGTGACCCCCGGTGTCATCACCTGACGGCCCGGCCCGTCACCCGGCCACCCTGAAGTGGCTCGTCAACCGCCCCTCGTCGTCCAGCACATGGAAGGCGAACCCGGGTGGCGCGTCCCGGTCCGCGGCCCCCTCGCCCTCCCACGGCAGCCGCAGCGTCCACGTCACCCCGGGGCCCACGACCAGGGGCCGCCCGGCGAACGTCGTGGACGCGGGCGTGTGGGCGTGCCCCGTGATGACCCCGGCGATCTCGCTCCTGCGCTCCAGGAGTGCGGCCAGCGCATCAGGTGCGCGCAGCCGGTAGGCGTCCGGCAGGGGATGGTGCAGGGCCACGGGCGGGTGGTGGAAGGCGAGCAGCACCCGCACGGAGCCGTCCAGCCCGTCGAGCGTCTCCTCGATCCAGGCGTACGTCCGCTCGTCCAGCTCTCCCTCGTCGCTGCCCGGCACGCTGGAGTCGCACATCAGGACGGCCGCGCCCGCGTCGTCGAAGACGTGCACGCTGTTGACCGGTTCGGGGTCCGCCGGTCCGCCCGGCGCCGGTCCGGCGGTTTTCGGTTCGACGGCTTCCGGTTCGCCGAGCAGCGCCTTGCGCCAGGGGCCGCGGCTGTCGTGGTTGCCCGGGCACGTCAGAACGGGGAAGGGCGTGTCCGGATCGTGCAGGCCGAGGACACGCGCCGCCTCCTCGTACTCGGACTCCGTCCCGTGGTCCGCGACGTCACCGGTGACCAGCAGGGCGTCCACCCGGCCCGGCAGCTCCCACAGCCGGTCCCGCACCCGCTCGGCGCGCTCCGTCGCCCGCCGGGTGCCGTCGAGATGCAGGTCGCTGATGTGTGCCAGCACGAGCATGGTGATGCCGCCTCCCCCTGGGCGTCGAACTAATGACTCGGCGTCATCTAAGCATTAGATCCGGTGGCCGGACAATCCATGGACGGCCACCGGAAATGCGTTGCCGCGCCCCGTGGGCGAGGACACGATGGCCCCATGCTGAGCACCCTCCTCGCCTTCCTCGGCGCCTGCACCCTCATCGCGGCCTCCCCCGGACCGAGCACGGTACTGATCATCAGGCAGTCGCTGCACAGCAGGCGATCGGGCTTCCTGACGGTGCTGGGCAACGAGACCGGCGTCTTCGTGTGGGGCGCCGTCGCCGCGTTCGGTCTGACCGCGCTGCTCACCGCCTCCGAACTGGCGTACGACGTGATGCGCGTCGTCGGTGCCGTCGTGCTGGTCGTCTTCGGCGTCCAGACGCTGTGGCGGGCCCGCCGCGCCAAGGGCGCGGTGGACGACGGCGGAGCGGGGCCTGACGCGAAGAGCGGCTGGGCCTCCTACCGGAGCGGTCTGCTGATCAACCTGGCCAACCCCAAGGCGGCGATCTTCGCGATGTCCTTCCTCCCGCAGTTCGTGCCCCGGGGCGCCCCGCACCTGCCGGCCATGCTGGGACTCGCCGCCCTCTGGGCGGTCTACGAGATCGGCTACTACGGTCTCTACGTGTGGTTCGTCGGCCGGATGCGGACGGTGCTGTCCCGGGCCGGAGTGCGGCGGAGGCTGGAGCAGGTCTCCGGAGGAGTGCTGCTGCTCCTCGGCGCGCGGCTCGCCCTGGAGGGCTGATGCGGCCACCGTCCGTCCCCGGAAAAGGAATCCGGCCCGGGAACGCGGTCCCGCCCGAGGACGACCGCGTTCCGAAAGTGGCGCCGACCGGCTCGCGTCACCCCCGCTGTCCGGGCAGGATGCTGCCCGTAGGCCCTACTGAGTCACGGAGGCCCGGATGACCGGCACGCCCGCGCCCTTCACCACCGACGACTACCGGGCGCGAATGGAACGCGCCGCCCGGGCCGCCGCCGAGGCGGGGCTCGCCGGACTGCTGGTCGCGCCCGGACCGGACCTCGTGTGGCTCACCGGCTACGCGCCGCCCGCCGCCACCGAGCGCCTCACCCTCCTGGTGCTCGCCGCGGGGCGGGACCCCGTGCTCGTCGTGCCCACCCTGGAGGCCCCGGACGCCGAGAAGGCCGCGGGCGCGCCCGCGCTGACCCTGCGCGACTGGACCGACGGCAAGGACCCGTACGCCGCGACGGCCCCTCTCCTCGACTCCGCGGGCCGCTTCGGCGTCAGCGACAACGCCTGGGCGCTGCACCTGCTGGGTCTCCAGAAGCAGCTGCCGGGCACGTCGTACGTCTCCCTCACCGAGGGGCTGCCGATGCTCCGGGCCGTCAAGGACGCCGCGGAGCTGGAGCGGCTGGCGGCGGCCGGCGCGGCCGCCGACGACACCTACGAGGAGATCCTCAAGGTCGCCTTCGCGGGCCGGCGCGAGTCGGACGTCGCGGGCGACCTCGCCGATCTGCTGCGGCGGTTCGGCCACGAGCAGGTGGACTTCACGGTCGTCGGCTCGGGCCCGAACGGCGCCAACCCGCACCATGAGGCGGGCGGGCGCATCATCGAGCACGGCGACACGGTGGTCCTCGACTTCGGCGGCCTGAAGCACGGCTACGGCTCCGACACCTCCCGCACGGTGCACGTCGGCGAGCCGAGCGCCGAGGAACAGCGCGTCCACGACGTCGTGCGCGCCGCACAGGAGGCCGCGTGCGAGGCCGTACGGCCCGGTATCGCCTGCCAGGACGTCGACCGGGTGGCCCGCGCGTACATCACCGAGGCCGGATACGGCGACCGCTTCATCCACCGCACCGGACACGGCATCGGCGTCACCACCCACGAGCCGCCGTACATGATCGAGGGCGAGGAACAGCCCCTCGTCCCCGGCATGTGCTTCTCCGTGGAGCCCGGCGTCTATCTGCCGGGCCGCTTCGGCGTACGCATCGAGGACATCGTGACGGTCACCGAGGACGGCGGCCGCCGCCTCAACGGCACCCCCCGGGAGATGGCCGTCGTGAACTGACCACCCCCCTCCAACGAGGCCAGAGCCCAGAGCCCCGAGCCCCGACCAACCGGACCCGAACGGCAGACGGCGCGACCATGAACCAGGCAGCGACACCCACAGCGGACACCGTGCGACGCCTCGTCCGCTCCCTGCTCCCGGACGGCGGCGGGCCCCGGATCACACCCGTCGCCGAGGGCGGCGAGCACGTCACCTGGTTCGTGGGCGCACGCCATGTGCTGCGGCTCGCCCCGGACCGCGAGGCCACCCTGCGCCAACGGCGCGAGCTGCGGCTGCGCGATCTGGTGCGGCCCCACGTCGGCGTCACCGTCCCGGTGAGCATCGCCCACGGCGAGTGGGCGAGCGGGCTGACGTACACGCTCGACACCCTGATCCCCGGTGGCTCCGGCGAGCAGCAGGACGTCTCCGCCGTCGGCGAGGCCGACCTGGCGGGTCTGCTCACCGGACTGCGCGAGGTGCCGGGGCGCCAGGCCGAGGCGCTCGGTGTGCCCCGCGGCACGCCCCGGTCCCTCGAAACGCTCCGGGCCGCCGCCGAGCGGGCCGCCGAACAGCTCGCCGCCGCCGACGAGTTCGACCCCTCCCGGCTCCATCAGCTCACCGGGGCCGCCACCGTCCAGCTCGCCGCGCAACCGGGCGCCGCCTTCCTCGTCCACCACGACCTCAGGGGCGAGCATCTCGTGGTCAGCGGCGACGGACGCGTCCGCGGTGTCCTCGGCTGGGCCGGCGCGGTGGTCGGCGACCCCACGGAGGACATCGCGGGCCTCGCCGTGGCCGTCGGCGCCCCGGCGGCCGTCCGCGCGGCCACCCTCGCCGGCTACGGCGCCCGGCCCTGCCTGCGCGGCCTGTGGCTCGCCCGCTGCGACACCCTGACCCGCCTCGCCGACCACCTCCACCGGTCGGACGACCGCCTCCTGGCGCTCCTGCGCGCCCAGCTGGGGCGTGCCTGGGAGGCAATCCTCCTGGAGCGGGTCACGGAGTTCCGCGACGGGACGGACGAGGCGCTCTAGACGCTCCGGAGGGGGCCGGGGCCCGCACATCCGGCGCTCGTCCAGCCCCCTCCCGCCCGGCCGCCTCACCCCTGCACGAGCACCACGCACGACTCGCCGGGCAGGCCGAGCAGACCGTCCGCGCCGGGGAGTTCCACCGGCTCCCACGCGGCCAGCACGCGCGCGTGCCGGGTGCCCAGGGGAATCGCCGCGGGCGCCTTGCCGAGGTTCACGGCCACCCGGACGTCTCCGCGGCGGAAGGCGAGCCAGCGGGCGTCCTCGTCGAACGCGACCTTGACGTCCGCGAGATCGGGGTCCGTGAGGTCCGGCTGGGCGTGCCGCAGCGCGATCAGTTCGCGGTACCAGGCGAGCACGCGCGCGTGCAGCCCGTCCTCCGGCTCCGACCAGTCGAGGCAGGACCGGTCCCGGGTGCCGTGGTCCTGCGGGTCCGGGATGTCCTCCTCGGCCCATCCGTGGGCCGCGAACTCCCGCCGCCTGCCCCGGCGTACGGCCTCCGCGAGCTCCTGGTCCGTGTGGTCCGTGAAGAACTGCCAGGGCGTGCCCGCCGCCCACTCCTCGCCCATGAACAGCATCGGCGTGAACGGCCCGGTGAGCGTCAGCACGGCCGCGCAGGCCAGCAGGCCGGGCGAGAGGGAGGCCGCGAGCCGGTCGCCCAGAGCACGGTTGCCGACCTGGTCGTGGGTCTGCGAGTAGCCGAGCAGACGGTGCCCGGCGACCCGGTCGAGATCCAGCGGACGCCCGTGCCGCCGGCCGCGGAAGCTCGAGTACGTGCCGTCGTGGAAGTAGCCCGCCGTGAGCGTCTTCGCCACCGCCGCGAGCGGGGAGCGGCCGAAGTCCGCGTAATAGCCCTGCGTCTCACCCGTCAGCGCGGTGTGCAGCGCGTGGTGGAAGTCGTCGTTCCACTGGGCGTGCAGCCCCAGCCCGTTCTCCTTGCGGGGCGTGATCAGCCGCGGGTCGCCGAGGTCCGACTCGGCGACGAGGAACAGCGGCCGGGCCAGCTCCCCGGAGAGCGCGTCCACGGCGGCCGACAGTTCCTCCAGGAAATGGCACGCGCGCGTGTCGTACAGCGCGTGCACCGCGTCCAGGCGCAGCCCGTCGAGCCGGTAGTCGCGCAGCCACGACAGCGCGCTGCCGAGCAGGAACGCGCGCACCTCGTCCGAACCGGGCGCGTCCAGGTTCACGGCCGAGCCCCACGGGGTGTGGTGCGTGTCCGTGAAGTAGGGCCCGAAGGCGGGCAGGTAGTTCCCGGACGGCCCCAGGTGGTTGTGCACGACGTCCAGCACGACACCCAGTCCGAGCTCGTGCGCCCGGTCGACGAACCGCTTCAGGGCCTCAGGGCCGCCGTACGGCTCGTGCACGGCCCACAGCGACACCCCCTCGTACCCCCAGCCGTGCCGGCCGGGGAACGGGCACAGGGGCATCAACTCGACGTGGGTTACGCCCAGTTCCGCCAGATGTCCGAGCCGCTCGGCGGCCGCGTCCAGCGTGCCCTCGCGGGTGTACGTGCCCACGTGCAGCTCGTACAGCACGGCGCCCGGCAGCCCTCGCCCCGCCCATGCCGCACGCCAGGTGTACCGCTCGTGGTCGACGACCGCGCTCAGCCCGTCGGGGCCGTCCGGCTGGCGGCGCGAGCGCGGGTCCGGCAGCACCGGGCCGTCGTCCACCGCGAATCCGTACCGCGTCCCGTCCCGCGCCTCGGCCTCTCCCGTCCACCACCCCACCCGCTCCGGATCGGGCTCCAGCGCGCGCGTGCTGTCCGCGCAGTGGAGCGTCATGCGGTCGGCCTGTGGTGCCCACACCTCGAACTGCACGGACGGTTCCCCTCGTCTGCTCAGCGTGACCTCGCCGGTCCCATGGTGCGTCAAATGAGATCAATTCACCGGGGAATCCTCCCGATGGAACGACCGGAAACGGCCGAACCCGAAGCGCGCACTCCTCTGAAGTGCTGCGTTTTCTGGACACTCCGGCCGTGCTGCCAGACAATCTCCTGCGTGACGTCGTCCTTTGAGTTCCACACGTATCCCGCTCCCGCGCGGTTGTCGGACGCCGAGCGGGACAGGACGCTGAAGGCGCTGCGGGAGGGCGCCGCACTGGGGAGGCTCTCGCACGACACGTTCGTCCTGCGGATGGAGCTCGCCTTCGCCGCCCGCACCGTCGACGAACTCGCGGCGCTCACCGCCGACCTGCACACCGAGAGCCGCTGGTCCCGGCTGCTGTTCGGCACGGTCGAGGGGGTCTCCGGATTCACCGTGCGGCTGCGCCGGGCCTGGCAGGCGGAGCGGCTCCCCAAACTGCTGCTGCCCCGGCCCGAGAGTCCGTACCCGCTGCGCATCGGCCGGGACCCGGCCAGCGGTCTGCGGCTCAGCCACGAGACGGTGTCCCGGGTGCACGCCGAACTCACCCGCCAGGGCGGCCTGTGGGTGCTGCGCGACCTCGGCTCCACCAACGGCACCTCCGTGAACGGACGCCGGGTGATCGGCGCCGCCGTCGTCCAGGTCGGCGACCAGGTCGGCTTCGGCCGGATGACGTTCCGGCTCGCGGCGGACTAGACCCGCCTCGGCGCACGTCGGCCCGGCCCGGCTTCGGCCGGGAGCGGGGTGTCGTACGCGAGCGGAACCCACGCCTCCGCCCGGTGGTCCCCGCGAACGTGAACATCCCGCCCGCGCACCGGTGTTGACGTACCCCCGCAGTCGTGACTCACTGTGCGTACATCGTGCACACCAAGTGAACGACGGCCACTCGCTGCGGAGGTAAGACCCTGCCGCCCCTCCTCCGCTACCCGTCAGTCGACGAACTGGGCCTCAGGGCGGCCGCGCTCGTGGACCGCCGCCCACGGGACGCCCGGCTGCGCCAGGTGGGCACGTCACGGGCCGGACTGCCGCTCCGGCTGCTGTCCGTCGGGCACGGCAGCCGCCAGGTCCTCGTCGTCGCCGGCCCCCATGCCAACGAACCGGTGGGCGGCGCCACCGTCCTACGACTGGCCGAACGGGTCCTCGCCGACCCCCGGTTGTGCGACGGCGCCGACGTGACCTGGAACCTCCTGCTGTGCCTGGACCCCGACGGCTCACGCCGCAACGAGGGCTGGCTGTCGGGCCCGTACACACTCGGCCACCACTTCCGGCACTTCTTCCGGCCCGGCTTCATGGAGCAGCCGGAATGGCTGCCCGACGGCGCGGAGGGCGCCACTCTGCCGGAGACCCGCACCCTGCTCGCCCTCCAGGACGAGCTGCGCCCCTTCCTCCAGTGCTCCCTGCACGGCGTCGACGTGGGAGGCGGCTTCGTCGAGCTCACCCGTGACCTGCCGGGACTGGCGCCCCGCCTCGCGCACATCGCCACCCGCCTGGACATCCCGCTCGAACTCGGCCCGTACGACACGCTGTACTGGCCCACCCTGGGGCCGGCGGTCTACCGCATCCCGCCCCCGCGGCGCGGCGACCTGGCCGCGGCCATCACCGAGGCCGCCGTCGAGTCCACCTGGTTCCACCCGCACCCGTACGGCACGGTGACCGCGGTCGTCGAGGCCCCCATGTGGGGCGTGACGGCCGTGCAGGACGCCTCTGTGCCCGCCGACGCCGAGGAGACGCTGCGGGGCGTCAGCCGCACCCTGCGCCGCGACACGGCCCTCCTGGAGGAGCTGCTGGCCCGCATCCGCCCGTACCTGGGCACGGCCGGTGACGTGGACCGTCTCCTCGCGCCGGTCGACGACTACGTCCTGGTCTGCCCCGGCCTCGCCGACTCCTGGGACCCCGACACGGGCCCGGGCACGGACGTCGACGGCGGTGCCCGCCCGCTGCCGCCGCTCACCACGGCCCGGCTGACCGCGCTGCGCATCTCCGCGCGCCGGATAGCGCTGCGCACGGCCGGGCTCCTGCACCAGCTCGTGACCGCCTCCGGCCACGACCCGTCCGGCGCGACGGCGGATCTCGACCGGCTCGTCGACGCCTGGTGCGCGGACTACCACGACGGCCACGGCGCACGCTGGATCCCCGTCGCACGCCAGGCCGAGTACCAGGCGCGGGTGGTGCTCGCCGCGTTCGACCTGGCCCGCCGCCCGGACCCCGCGTCCGGTCGCGGGGCGCGTCCGCTCGGCGCGCCTCCGGTCAGGACCGAAGTGCCGTTCGAGTGAGTCGGGGTGGGCCCGGGGGCCCCGGGTGCCGATGCACAGGTCATGACGAACAACCAGAAAGCGACAGCGGCGGTACGGGCCTGTCTGCTGGCCGCCTGCGCACTCCTCGTGGCGGGGCCGGTGCCGGCCAGGGCGGCGGCGCTCCCGGAGTCGGTCCCGGGCAACTGGCTCTACGTGACGGTCACCCGCGGCGACGCCCGCTCCTCCGACACCCGCGGCACGCTCCTGCTGTGCGACCCGCCCCAGGGACACGCGCAGGCCGTGCGTGCCTGCGCGGAACTCGGGGCCGCGCACGGGGACGTCGGCCGGATCCCGCTCCGGGAGGCCTACTGCCCGATGGTCCACGCACCGGTGGCGGCCTCCGCGCGCGGCGAGTGGGGCGGCCGCACGGTCACGTACAGGGAGACGTTCTCCAACTCGTGCGTGATGGCCGCGCGGACAGGGGCGGTGTTCGCGCTCCCGCACCGGTCCGGCTGACCGGCCACTCCGGCCCGACCGGCTCGGGGCAACCGGCCGGGCGGGCCGCCCGCCTCACGTCCGTCTCACACCTGCCTCACGCCGCCCGGTCCCGGGCGTGGCGGGCCGCGGCCACCACCGTGCGGCTCTGGTGCTCGACCTGGTGCTCCAGAGGCACCCAGCGGGCCCGGAAGCGCTCGGCGAACGCTTCGCTCCAGGAGCCGACCAGGTGCTCCAGCCGGGGCACGGCGTGGTCGTCCGCCTCCTGGAGCACGCGCAGGAGCATCGCCGCGGCCCGCAGCGGGAGCCGGCGGCCGAACGCGTCCACGCTGCCCACGTGCGCCATCGTGGTGTCCGCGGGCGGTGTCCGGACCCAGTCGCCGGCCAGCCCCGGCACCAGCTCCAGCGCCCACTTGGCGGCGCGCAGCAGCGGCCCGTCGGGTCCGTCGAGGCGGGGCAGCGCATCGACGAGGACGGTCTCGACCTGGTGCGCGTCCCTCAGGAGACGGCGTGCCAGGCGCCGCATCGCCGCCGCCGGCGCCGGATGCGGCGTGGGGTCGTCCACCAGGTCGCTCGCCCACATCGGCACCTCGACGACCGCCGTCAGACCGCCGTACCGGTGGGCGCGGTACCAGGTGCTGTGCCGGGCGTCGTCCGGCATGCTCGGGTGCACCGTGTCCGAGCCGGGCGCGGGCATCACGTGCACGCCCGGTCCGGAGGCGGGCCAGCCCGCGGCGTCCGAGGCGCCCGTCTCGACCGGGATGTTCAGTTCCGCCGCGGACTTGGCGAACGGCTCGGCCAGACCCGGGATGTCCTTCGTGAGCTGCACCCAGCTGCCGCCCAGGTCGGTGCCGTGGAGGGTGACCTGGAGGTAGGGGCGCAGTTCGTCGATGACCCGGATGAGGGCGCGGGTCTCGGGCGGCAGCCGGTCCGGCGGCAGCACGGAGGGTGACCACTCGGGCTGCTCGGGTCCGGCGGGGCGGAAGAAGCCGAGGTGGTAGTCGAGCAGGGTGCGCGGCGCCGGCGTCACATGGAGGCTCGCGCCGTCCGGGTCCGCGCAGAGCAGGAAGTGCCAGGAGGTGTCCGCCCGCAACCGCCGCTCGCGCAGGACCCGCTCGGCCAGCGCCAGCAGGGTGGAGTAGCCGGTCGGCTCGTTGGCGTGGGCGCCGGCGACGACCAGCACCGAGCGCCGGGCGTGGCCCACGGACAGCAGGTGCAGGGGCCGGCCGGCCCGCGAGGCACCGATCTGCCGGAGCGTGCACAGGCCCGGCCGATGGGCCGCCAGGCCCCCGGCGGAGTGGACGAGTTCGGTCACACTGGGGTACCGCTGCTCCGGCAGGAGACTCACCCCCGACTTGGTCCGCCCTGCGTCGCAATCCGCAGTACTCCACGGACTGGATGAACTGTCAAGGATGTCGAGGGGCGCCTCCGGGGAGCGCCCGGCAGCATTCACCGGTAGCCGGAGGGACTTCGCTCCGGGCACCCGGATCCTGCCCGGCGCGGGCACTCCGGCGCCGCCGGTCAGGCGTCCTCGGCGGCACCCTCCGGGACCCGTTCCAGCAGCACCACGGGCAACCGGCCGAAAAGCGTGTCCACGCGCGCGTGCCCGGTGAACTCCCGCCCCGGGGCGAGCAGGTCGGCCCACCGGCCCGCGGGCAGCGGCAGCACGGTGTCGCGCCAGCCGCCTTCCTCCTCCAGCCGCAGGGACAGCCGGGTGACGGCCGTGAGCACCTCCCCGGAGCGCGTGAACGCCAGGCAGTGCGCGGCCCCCGGGCCGAGGGCGGGCAGCGCCGCGTACGCCGCCCCTTCGCCGAAGACCGCCGGGCGGCGCCGGCGCAGCCGCAGCGCGGCCGTCGTGAGGGCGGCCTTCTCGGCGGACAGGCCGCCCGGGTCCTTCGGCGGGAAGGGCGCGGGCCGCCGGTTGTCCGGGTCCACCAGGGCCCGGTACTCGGACTCCGTGCCCTGGTACAGGTCCGGCACGCCCGGCATCGTCAGGTGGACCAGGGCGGCCCCGAGGACGTTGGACCGCACGTACGGCTCCAGGGAGCTCCTGAACTCGGCGACTTGCCGCCCGGGCGCGCCGCACGGGCCCGCTTCGAGGAAGGCCGCCACGGCGTCCTCGTACGCGGGGTCCTGCTCGGTCCACGCGGTGGCGAGGCCCGCCTCCCGGACGTGCTTGAGCAGTGCGCCGCCCAGTCGCTCCCCGTCCGCGGAACCCAGTCCGACCGCGCTCTGCCACGCGGCCCAGGCCACCTGCGGATCGGGCGCGCCCACTCCCTCTGCGGCCGTGCGCGCGGTCACTTCGGCGAGCAGGTCGGCCCAGCGCGAGGGAGCCTGCGTGAGGACGGAGACCGCGGCCCGCACGTCGGCGCTGCGCTTCGTGTCGTGCGTGGACAGCACGGTGCCGCTCAGGGGCCAGTCGCGCTGCACGCGCGCGCAGTACGCGTGGAAGACCTCGGGCGACACCGCCGGCGACCCCGGCTCGCCGCCCACCTCGGTCGCCGACAGCAGCGGGACGTACCGGTAGAACGCCGTGTCCTCCACGGACTTGGCCCGCAGTGCCGACGAGGTCTGCGCGAACCGGGCCCGGAACGCCTCGTGCCCGGGCCCGTCGCCGGCGCGGCCGAGCACCAGGTCCCGTACGAGGTCCACGGCGTGGGCCTCCTCGGGCACCTTGAAGGCCTGCCGCGCCTCGTCCGCCGCCGCCTCGGTGACGACCGACGCGGCGTCCTGGGAGGCGTACGGGCGGTAGACCTCCATGCGGACGAGGAGCTCCCGCAGCGCGGTGCGCAGGGCCCAGGGGGCGCGGTCGCGCAGGGCCGGGTCGTCGGACGTGCGGCACAGCAGGTCCGCCTCGCGGGTGAGCCGCTCGACCTCGGCGGCCAGTTCGTGGTGGACCACCTTGTACGCGGCCCGTCGCACGGTCGCCTCCCAGACGCCCCCACGGTCGGCCTGGGGGGCCGCGAACCGCCGGTACTGGCCCAGGAGCTCTCCGGCGCCCGCCGGGTCCGTGAAGAGGCCGTCCACGTGCCGCAGCGCGTCGTAGCCGGTGGTGCCCGCGACCGGCCAGGCGGCGGGCAGCGGTTCGCCGTCCGCGAGGATCTTCTCGACGACCGTCCAGCGCCCGCCCGTCGCCTCGTGGAGGCGGCGCAGATAGGCGTCCGGGTCGGCGAGGCCGTCCGGATGGTCGATCCGCAGCCCGTCGACCACGCCGTCGTCCAGCAGCTCCAGGATCTTGGCGTGCGTGGCCGCGAAGACCTCCGGGTCCTCGACGCGGACCCCGATGAGCTCCGAGATGCTGAAGAACCGCCGGTAGTTGAGCTCGGTGCGGGCCAGCCGCCACCACGCCAGTCGGTACCACTGCGCGTCCAGCAGTCCGGGCAGCGGCAGGTCCTCGGTGCCGGCCCGCAGGGGGAACTCGTGGTCGTGGTAGCGCAGCACGTCCCCGTCGACCACCAGGGCGCCCGTCTCCTCGCCGAGCGGCCCGCCGAGCACGGGCAGGAGTACGCGCCCGTCCTGCGCCTGCCAGTCGATGTCGAACCAGCGTGCGTACGGCGAGCCGGGGCCCTCGCGCAGCACCTCCCACAGGGCGCGGTTGTGGCGCGGGGCCATCGCCATGTGGTTCGGCACGATGTCCACCACGAGCCCGAGACCGTGCTCGCGCGCGGCGCGGGACAGGGACCGCAGCCCCGCCTCGCCGCCGAGTTCGGCCCGCACGCGCGCGTGGTCCACGACGTCGTAGCCGTGCCCGGAACCCGGGACCGCCTCCAGGACCGGGGACAGATGCAGGTGCGAGACGCCGAGCGACGCCAGATACGGCACGGCCGCCTCGGCCGCCCCGAACGGGAACTCCGGTTGCAGCTGGAGCCGGTAGGTGGCGGTCGGCGCGGCGGGGGCCACCGGGTCGGGGCGCTCAGGTGTCATGGGAACCTACGTACCCGTCCTGCCGCGTTTCGTGTCACCGACACGCCAACGCGCCTGCGGGGCGCGCGGCGACGAGCCGCACGCCCCCGGCGGAGCCGCAAGAGGCACGGACCCGCGCCCAAGGGCGCGGGGTGCCCGGACCTCGATGATCCGCCTAGGTCGGGCGCTGCAGGACCATCATGCTGCGGTCCACCAGTGACAGCCGGTCGCCCGCCCGCACCTTCTCGCCCGTCCCGGCCTCGACGCCGCCGGACCGGGCGGTGTCGACGACCACCTGCCACTGCCGGCCGTGGTTGACCGGCACCACGAACTCCAGCGTCTTCGGCGAGGCGTTGAACAGCAGCAGGAACGAGTCGTCGCTGATCCGCTCACCGCGCGGGCCCGGTTCCGAGATGGCGTTGCCGTTGAGGAACACCGACAGCGCCCGCGCCTGCGTGGAGTCCCAGTCGTCCTGGGTCATCTCCTTGCCGGCCGGGGTGAACCAGGCGATGTCGGACAGCTCGTCGTGGGTGCCCTCCACGGGCCGCCCGTGGAAGAACCGGCGCCGCCGGAACACCGGGTGCTCGCGCCGCAGCCGCACCAGCGCGCGCGTGAACTCCAGCATCTCGCTGCCGTCCTCGGGCCACGGCACCCAGGACAGTTCCGTGTCCTGGCAGTAGGCGTTGTTGTTGCCGCCCTGCGTGCGCGCGAACTCGTCGCCGTGGCTGAGCATCGGCACGCCCTGGGAGAGCAGCAGCGTGGCGGTGAAGTTGCGCATCTGGCGCCCGCGCAGTTCCAGGACCCGCGGATCGTCGGTGTCGCCCTCGGCCCCGCAGTTCCACGACCGGTTGTGACTCTCGCCGTCGCGGTTGTCCTCGCCGTTCGCCTCGTTGTGCTTCTCGTTGTACGACACCAGGTCGTGCATCGTGAAGCCGTCGTGGCAGGTGACGAAGTTGATGGAGGCCAGCGGGCGCCGCCCGTCGTCCTGGTAGAGGTCCGAGGACCCCGTCAGCCGGGACGCGAACTCGGCCAGCGTCTGCGGCTCGCCCCGCCACATGTCCCGTACGGTGTCGCGGTACTTCCCGTTCCACTCGGTCCACAGCGGCGGGAAGTTGCCCACCTGGTAGCCGCCCTCGCCGACGTCCCAGGGCTCGGCGATCAGCTTCACCTGCGAGACCACCGGGTCCTGCTGCACCAGGTCGAAGAACGACGACAGCCGGTCCACCTCGTGGAACTGCCGGGCCAGCGTCGCCGCGAGGTCGAAGCGGAACCCGTCCACGTGCATCTCGGTGACCCAGTACCGCAGCGAGTCCATGATCAGCTGGAGCACGTGCGGGGAGCGCATGAGCAGCGAGTTGCCCGTCCCCGTGGTGTCCATGTAGTAGCGGGGATCGTCGGTGAGGCGGTAGTACGAGGCGTTGTCGAGGCCCTTGAAGGAGAGCGTCGGCCCGAGGTGGTTGCCCTCGGCGGTGTGGTTGTAGACCACGTCGAGGATGACCTCGATGCCCGCCTCGTGCAGTGCCCGGACGGCCGACTTGAACTCCAGGACCTGCTGTCCGCGGTCGCCCCAGGACGCGTACGCGTTGTGGGGGGCGAAGAAGCCGATCGTGTTGTAGCCCCAGTAGTTGTTGAGGCCCATGTCGACCAGGCGGTGGTCGTTCACGAACTGGTGAACGGGCATCAGTTCCAGTGCCGTGACGCCCAGTTCGGTCAGGTGTTCGATGACGGCCGGGTGGGCGAGCGCCGCGTACGTGCCGCGCAGCTCGTCGGGCAGCCCCGGGTGCCGCATCGTCAGGCCCTTCACATGGGCCTCGTAGAGCAGCGTGTGGTGGTACTCCGTGCGCGGGCGCCGGTCGTCGCCCCAGTCGAAGTAGGGGTTGACCACCACGGAGCTCATCGTGTGGGGTGCCGAGTCCAGGTCGTTGCGCTTGCCCGGCGAGCCGAAGTGGTAGCCGTACACCTCCTCGCCCCACTCGATGCCACCGCTTATGGCCTTCGCGTAGGGGTCGAGGAGCAGCTTCGCGGAGTTGCAGCGCTGCCCGCGCTCCGGCGCGTACGGACCGTGCACGCGAAAGCCGTACCGCTGGCCCGGCATGATGCCGGGCAGGTACGCGTGCCGTACGAACGCGTCGGTCTCGCGCAGCTCTACCGCTGTCTCCGAGCCGTCGTCATGGAGCAGACACAGCTCGATCCGGTCCGCGGCCTCCGAGAAGACCGCGAAGTTCGTTCCGGCGCCGTCGTACGTGGCACCGAGTGGGTACGCCTGTCCAGGCCAGACCTGCATGGATGCAACTCTTCCAGTTGTGCGACGCCGCGGAGGGCGACTCCCGCCCGAGTGTCCCCGAAACTGATGGAACCACCTATGACTTACCTCCCTCTTACCGGTGGACCAGTGCATACGCGGTATGCCGAACCAGCGGGACTCGAGCGACTCCTAGAGATACAGGGGGAGTAGGGGGAAATGTGCGCACAATAGTGCACCGCCATCTGGGCAAGGTGGTGGCGGGCGCGGCCATAGCGGTCGCAGGAACCGCCGTGATGGTCGGAATCACCCTGCCGGGCTCGGCGGGCGCGGACGACTCCGGCGGCCAGGGCACCGGCCAGACCACCCAGCAGGCCGGTCAGGCCCAGGGGCAAGGTCAGGGCCAGGCCCAGGGGCAGGGCGCCGTGCAGCCGGGAGTCGTCGAGGACGTCCCGGCCGACGGCGAGAAGGGCAAGGGGCGCGACCCGCTCACCGCCGACGAGACCGAGCGGGTCGAGAAGCTCGCCCTGGACCGTCAGCTCCTGCGCACCAGCGAGAACGTCGAGGGCGACAAGGGTCCGCAGCGGATCACCGTCGACCTCGCCGAGCCCGAGCTGGAGGAGCTGGACGACCCGAACGCGCCCCGGCGCGCCGAGGTGTCGTTCTACGACTACAAGGACGACTCGCTCGTCACGAAGACCGTCAACCTGGACACCGGCAAGGTCGAGGCGACCGACACCCAGCGCGGTGTCCAGCCGCCGCTCAGCCGCGCCGAGACCGTCGAGGCCGCCCAGCTCCTGATCGCCGACCCGCTGGGCGCCGGCCTGAAGGCGGACTTCAAGGACGCGACCGGCAAGGCGCTGACCTCCCCCGACCAGCTGATGCTCAACAGCATGGTCTTCCGGGCGAACGCGGGCACGCCGGCCGCCCTCACCGACTGCGGCAAGCACCGCTGCCTGCGGCTCTTCGTGAAGGCGAAGAACGGGCCCTGGATCGACAGCCGTGACCTGGTGATCGACCTCAGTGCCCGGAAGGTCGCCAAGGTCGGCTGAGTCCTCTCGGTCCACCGGCCTCCTTTCGTCGGCCCCACTTCACCTTTCCCACTTTCCTGCTTGTGCAAGGGAGTCATTTCCACATGCGCGTTAAGAACTCGCTCGGGAGCCTCCGGTCGCGGGGCATCAGCCGCGGGCGGACGGCGGTCGGCCTCTCGGTGGCCGCCCTGACCGTCGGCGCCACGACGGTCGCGGCACCGGCCGTCGCCCAGACCAGAGCCGCGCCTGCGGCCGCCGCCGACTGCAGCGCCGCGTACAAGATCGAGCAGAAGCTCGCCACCGGCACCACCTGGACGATGTGCTGGCACTACGAGAGCGAGGCCGGGCTCGTCCTGGAGAACGTCTCGTACCAGCCGAAGGGCGAAGCCGCCCCCATCCGCGTCCTGACGAGTGCGAAGCTCGCCCAGATCCACGTCCCGTACGACGACGGGTCGGTCGAGTACGACGACCTCACCGGTGCCGGATTCGGCCAGGGCCTGATGAACATGGCCCCCGGTGAGTGCCCCGGCGGCACCATCAAGACCGTCAAGGTCCCCGACTCCTGGGACCCGGACCAGCCCGACGTCAAGGGGCTGTGCACCACGACCCGCTCCCGCGGCCACGCCTACCGCATGCAGGGCGACTCGGCGAGCAAGGTCTTCCAGGAGCAGGGCAAGGACCTGCTCGTCTACACCGTCAACCAGGTCGGCTGGTACGAGTACATAACCGAGTGGCGCTTCCAGGACGACGGCACCATCAACATGAACGTCGGCGCCACCGGCAGCCTCTCGCCCGGTGACTACGACGCCGGCGACGGCCGCGGCTGGCCGATCGGCAAGGGCGCCAAGTCCTACGCCACCAGCCACAGCCACAACGTCTTCTGGCGGCTCAACTTCGGCCTCGACGGCAACTCCAAGAACAAGGTCGAGCAGTACGACTCCGTGGTCAGCCCGCCCGCGCAGGGCGGCCAGGCCCCGCGCAACAAGACCACCCGCAAGAAGATCACCAAGGAACTCGCGGGCGACGCCAAGAACATGCGCTGGTGGCGCGTCGTCAGCACGACGGGCAAGAACAAGGACGACCACGCCCGTTCGTACGAGTTCGTCCCGGGCGCCACCTCCAAGTACCCGGGCCGCAGCTACACCAAGCACGACGTCTACTTCACCCAGTACAAGAAGTGCGAGCAGTTCGCCAGCCACAACCTGCGCAACTGCGGTGCCGGCGCGGGCAAGTCCGTCGACAAGTGGGTCAACGGGCAGGCCCTCACACACCCCGTGGGCTGGGTGAACATCGGATTCCACCATGTCGCCCGGGACGAGGACCAGCAGCCCATGCCGGTCCACTGGCAGGGCTTCCAGCTCGCCCCGCGGGACGTCACCGCTATGAATCCGCTCACTCCGCCGGAGCTGGCCGACCAGAACGGGCAGCCAGAAGGCCGTAGTTGAGAAACGACCTGTCCATCCGGCTGCACCGCTCGCCGCTCCCGGAGTACCCTTCCTTGATCGTTGGCCGGGGGAGTGCTCGGGGGAGCGGAAGGCGGTGTGCGGGTGGGGTCCGGAGGGCTGGAGCTGCCCCCTGGTGACGGCGGTCACGAGGGGAGCTCCACGGATGCCCCACCCGGAGCGGTGTCCCTCGCGCGGCCGATGGAGATCGGCGCGGAGCTGGACTGGGGCACCGACGCCTGGCGTGAGGTGCGTACGCGCGCCCAGCGAGCCGGGCGCGCGTACATCTGGCTGAACCTCGTCGAACAGCGGCTGCGCGCGGTCGTGGCCGCTGTTCTGCGCCCGATCTACGAACCCGTTCACGGCGAGGACGACTGGGTGGTCGCCGCCGCCGGGCCCGCCGGCCAGGAATGGGTCCAGCGCGCTGTCGCCGTTCGCGAAGTCAGCCGCCGCAAGGGCTACTTGCTGGACCCCGCCGACGACAACGTCCTGAGCTTCCTCACGTTGCCGCAGCTGCGCGAGCTGATGGTGCAGCACTGGCCGTGCTTCGAGCCGTACTTCGACGAGCGCCGGGACGTCGAACTCGCCCTGGACGAACTGGAAGTCACCCGTAACGTCGTCTCGCGGAACAGAGCCCTGTCGGAGGCCGTCCTCGGACAGGCCGAGCGTGCCTCCGCCAAGCTCCTGGAGATACTCGGCGCGGGCAGTGACGTACCGTCCGCGCGCCGGCTGCCCGTCGACGCCGTCGAGGAACTGGTCGGCGACCGGTACGCGGACGTGGTGGCTGTGCACTCGGACCGGGTGCGGCTGCTGCGGCAGTTCCCCGCCGAGGACCTCTTCGGAGGGGCCCGCCGCCTCGACGCGACCGGCATCGGCCTGAACCTCCTCGTGCAGAACTTCTCGGGGCGACGGCTCGTGCGGCTGGCCGAGTCCGGCTGCCGGGCGCGGCTGTTGTTCCTGAACCCGGCGTCCAGCGCGGTGAAGCGGCGCGAGCGTGAACTCGGCATCAAGCGGGGCGAGTTGAGTCGTTCCGTCGAGATGAATATCCTGCACATGCGCCGGGTCCGGGCCCGGCTGCGCGACCCCGGGGCCTTCGAGATCCAGGTCTACGACGAGACGCCCCGCTTCACGGCGTACCTCGTGGACGGGGACGGCTCGGACGGGGTGGCGGTCGTGCAGTCGTACCTGCGCCGGACGCGCGGGATGGAGGCGCCCGTGCTCGTGCTGCGGGGCGGCGGGCGGGTGCTCAAGCCGGACGCGGCTGGTGAAGAAGGGCTTTTCGGGACGTACCGCGAGGAGTTCGAGGTGGCCTGGGCGGATTCGCGGCCTGTGTCCTGACCTTCCGCGACCGCGGCCGGCGCGTCCACCGCGGGCTTCCCGGGCGGGCGGCCGCCACGAAGCGGAACGCGGTCCTCGGATTGTCAGTGGCCCATGGCATCGTGGAGATCACTGGGGGAACGCACCACGAAGAAGGGGGCCGGCATGGGCTGGCACGGGGAGCTGCTGGTCGGCTTCGACCTGGAGACGACGGGGACCGATCCGCGCGAGGCGCGCATCGTCACCGGAGCGGTGATAGAGGTCCGGGGCGGAGAGCCGGCCGGGCACCGGGAGTGGCTCGCCGATCCCGGTGTGGAGATCCCGGCGGACGCGGTGGCGGTGCACGGGATCAGCAACGAGAGAGCGGCGGCCGAGGGCAGGCCCGCCGACCAGGTGGCGGACGCGATCGCCTCGGTGCTCGTCTCGTACTGGCAGACGGGCGTCCCGGTCGTGGCGTACAACGCGGCCTTCGACCTGACCCTGCTCTCCGCCGAACTGCGGCGGTACGGACTGCCGTCGCTGCGCGAGCGGCTCGGCGGCATGGACCCCGCGCCGGTCATCGACCCGTACACCATCGACCGCTCCGTGGACCGCTACCGCCGCGGCAAGAGGAACCTCGAAGCGGTCTGCTCGGAGTACGGCGTCCGGCTCGAAGCGGCCCACGACGCCTCGGCGGACGCCCTGGCCGCGGCCCGGCTGGCCGCCGCGATAGCCGACCGCCACCCAAAGGTCGCCGCCCTCGGCCCGGCGGAGCTGCACCGCCGCCAGATCGAGTGGTACGCGCAATGGGCGGCCGACTTCCAGAGCTTCCTGCGTCGCAAGGGGGACGAGGCGGCCGTGGTGGACGGGACCTGGCCGGTACGGGACCTGGCGGACGAGCGGGTCTGAGCCGGACCCCCTCCGTCAGACGGCGGCCGGGCTCGCGATGCGCTCGACGCGCGGCTCGGCCAGCCGGGCGTAGTCGGCACCCGAGATGACCAGGGAGCGGTCGAGGCGGGCCGCGTTGAAGTAGAGACGCGGCCGGGACACGACGTCCGGGTCCGCGACGACTTCGAGGTCCGCGTCGAAGCTGAACGGCAGGACGGTCCCGGGCACGGAGCGGGCGAGCCGCTCCGCGGTGGCCGCGTCGCTGAACCCTGCGTAGCGGGCGGCGTAGAGCGTCCGGACGGCGTCGAGGTCGACGCGCCGGTCCCCGGGGACGACCGCGAGGACGTTGCGGGTGGTTCTGCGGTCGACCTTGACCCGCAGGACGATGCACTTCGCGGCCTCGGACGCCGGGTGGCCGCGCAGCGCGCAGACGGCCTCGGTGCCGCCTTCCGGTTCGTGGTCGATGAGTTCGTAGGCGACGGACGAGCTGTCCAGCAGGCTGATCAGACGCTCGTAGGTGTCGTGGGCGTGGTCGTCGTGGGTGGGCACGGGGTGTCCTCCAGGGAGTCGGTCCTGCTCGGCGGGTCGTTCGTGGCCGGTCGGGCGGTTCCCGGCGCCTTCGGGCGGTCGGTGGCCCGGTGGGCGCGCTCCACGGCCTGGCCCCAGTACGTTCCGGCGACCATCAGGGCCGCGCCGAGGCCGGTCAGCGGCGTGAAGTGCTCGCCGGCGAGGCCGATTCCGATGGCCGCGGCCCAGATCGGCTCGGTCCCCAGCAGGAGGCTGGCCCGGCTGGCCGAGGTGCGCTGCACGGCCCAGGTCTGCGCGAGAAAGGCGAACACGCTGCAGAACAGCGCGAGATAGAGCAACTGCGCCCAGCCCGCCGCGCCGACGTGAGCGAGCGTGGGCAGTTCACCGGCCGCGGGCACCAGGAACAGCCCCGTCCCGACGACGGTCTGCACCGTGGTCAGCCGGAGCGGCCGGATCGCACGGCCCGCCGTGAGCCGGCCGACCAGCGCGACATGCCCCGCGCGTATCACCGCGGCGCCGAGCATCAGCAGGTCACCGAGCCGGGGCGCGTGGAAGCCGTTGCCCGACATGAGGAGACCGACGGCCAGCAGGCACACGCCGGCGGCCGCGTAGAAGGCCGGGGGCAGGCCGCCGCGGCCGCCGCCGCGGTCCAGGAGAGGGGTGATCACGATGGTCAGGCTGATGATGAGTCCCGCGTTGGCGGCGCTCGTGTGCGCGACACCGTACGTCTCCACGACCAGGACGGCCGCCTGGGTGACTCCCAGGGGCAGACCGATCCGGATCTCGTCGCGGGTCCACGGACCGGACCCGCGGTCGGCGGCGACCAGCCCGGCACAGGCGAGCGCGGACAGGGCGTACCGCGCGAACAGCACCACCAGGACGGGCAGCACGGCGGTCGCCGTCTGGGCCGAGAGATAGCTGGAACCCCAGACGAGGGCGACAAGGAGAAGTACCGCATCGGTACGGCGGGCATCAGGCACGCGCTCACCCTGCCCTCCACCGTCCCTGAAGCCCAGAGCCAACTTCTTAAACGATCCTTTAGAATCACTACATCGGCTACCGTGCCGGACCCGAGGCGATCGGCGAGGCCGAGAACATGGACGAACGACAGCTGAGGATCCTGCGCGAGCTCGGCGAACTGGGCAGCGTCACGGCGGTCGCCGAGGCGCTGCTGGTCACGCCTTCGGCGATCTCCCAGCAACTGCGGCTGTTGCAGCGTGCGATTCCCGTCCCACTCACCGAGCGCGTGGGACGGCGGCTGGCCCTCACGGACGCCGGGCAGGCGCTGGCAGGCGCCGCGATCGAGGTCGAGACGGCGCTGGAGCGGGCGCGGCACACCGTCGCGGAGTTCGTGGACCGGCCGGAGGGCGAGGTGTCGGTGGCGGCCTTCCACAGCGCGGCGTCGGCGTTCTTCCCCCTGCTGCTGCGGGCGCTGGCCGCCCCCGACGGGCCCGGGCTCTCCCTCGCCGACGCGGACGTGACGCAGGACGACTTCCCGCCGCTGACCAGGGAGTACGACCTCGTCCTCGCCCACCGGCTCGACCACACCCCGGGGTGGCCGCCCACCGTCACCGCCACGACGCTGCTGCGCGAACCGCTCGACGTGGCCATGCCCGCCGACCACCCGCTGGCCGTGAAACGGCGGCTCACCCCGCGCGACGTGGCCGACCAGCCCTGGATCACGGCGCACGACGGCTTCCCCGTCGTGGCCACCATCGACGCCATCGCCACGGCCGCGGGCCGTCCGCTGCGTCTCGCCCACCGCATCAACGAGTTCGCCGTGGTCGCCGAGGCCGTCGCCGCCGGCGGCGGCCTCGCCCTGATGCCCCGCTGGACGATGCGCCCGCATCCCGCGCTGGTCCTCAAACCGCTCAGCGGTGTCCGGGCCCGGCGGCACATCGACGCGCTGCACCGCCCCGAGCGCACGGCCCGCAGGGCCGTCCGCACGGTGCTGGCCGAACTGCACCGGGCGGCCGGGACGATCCGCGGCTAGGCGCTCCGGCAGCGCCCCGAAGGGGCGCGGGGAACTGCGCGACCAGCCACGACGCACCCGCGGACAACACACCGGACGCGTGGTGGACCGCACAGGACGTGTACCGGCGGACGGCTCAGCGCGGGTACCGGCGGGGCGGCTCGGCGCGGGTACTAGCGGACCGCTCGGCGCGCGTACCCGGCGGCTCGGCTCAGAACGGGTACCAGCGGACCGTTTCGTCGCCGTCCCGCAGGGAGGCCACCCGGCGCTCGAACTCCGCCAGGGCCTTCGGGTTGCTCGGCGCGTGCTGGGCGACCCAGGCGCAGCTGGCCGTCTCGCGCGCCCCGCGCAGCACCCCGCAGCCCTCCCACTCGCGCACGTCCCAGCCGTACGTCCCCGTGAACGTGTCGTACGCCTCGGCGGGCAGCCCGTACCGGTCCCGGGACAGGGCCATCACGACCAGGTCGTGCTCGCGCAGGTCGGCGGAGAACGTCTCCAGGTCGACCAGCACCGGGCCGTCCGGGCCGACGTGCACGTTGCGGGGCAGCGCGTCACCGTGGATCGGGCCGGGCGGCAGACGCGGCACGAGCGTGGCGGCGGCCGCGGCGAAGCCGTCACGCCGGTCGCGAAGGAACGCCGCGTCCGCCGGGTCGATCACGTCACCCGCGAGCCGCAGCCACCGCTCCACCCCGCCCAGCAGTTCGCGGCGAGGCAGCGCGAAGGCGGGGGAGGGCAGGGC
Source organism: Streptomyces sp. BV286 (assembly GCF_019090165.1). Taxonomy (GTDB): domain Bacteria; phylum Actinomycetota; class Actinomycetes; order Streptomycetales; family Streptomycetaceae; genus Streptomyces. Next base: position 3,656 of record NZ_JAHRIB010000042.1, on the reverse strand, counting down.
GTGCACCACCCGCAGCAGCTCGGCGAGATCACGCGGTTCGGCGGGCCGTACGGGATCGGGCATCCGATGCCACCACGTCACCGGGTGACCGGCCACGAACCGTGCCTCGGGCTCCGCGGGCCGCACGGCGGGGACACCCGCCTCGGCGAGCCAGAGGGCGACGGCCAGCTCCCACCGCGCCCGGTCGAGGAGTTCGGCGTCGCGGCCCACCTTGACCACCAGGTCTCCGGCTGCGAAGACGGCGTTCTCACCCAGCGCGAGCAGCACCGCCTCCCCGCCGACCCCCGCCTCGGCGAGTACGCCCCGTGCCTGTGCCTCGTCCATCACTCGCCCTCCGTGAAGCCCCTGGCTCCCGCTGTTCCCGCGTACGGCGTCGGACGCCATTCTGCCTCGGGCGTCGGCCGCCGAGATCGCGCCATACGTCGCTCAGTGTCACATTCGCCCTGGTGGGAGCCGCCACCAGGGCGTGCACGCCGTCTTGACGCCGTGTCAGTGGGTCAGCACGATGACGGGGGCCGCCGGAACCGCCAGATCCGTACGATCCGCCCGAAGGAGCCGATTCCGTGACCTTGGCGACCGTGAAGAAGCGGTCAACGAAGCCCGCGTCGAAGGCCGGCGGGCCGGGCCGGGCCGTCGACCACGGCGCCTGGTTCCTGGTGCTGCCCGCGCTCATCCCGATCCTGGTGCTCAGCGTCGGACCGCTCCTCTACGGCATCGCCCTGGCGTTCACGGACTCCCAGTCGGGACGGACCGAGCCCACCCAGTGGATCGGGACCCTCAACTTCCAGGACCTGCTGAACGACACACTGTTCTGGGACTCCTTCCGGATCGGCCTGCTGTGGGCGGTGGGCGTGACCGTCCCCCAGTTCGTGCTCGCGCTGGGTCTCGCCCTGCTGCTGAACGAGGAGTTGCGGCTGCGCTGGCTGGCGCGGGCCCTCGCGATCATCCCGTGGGCGATGCCCGAGGTCGTGGTCGGCATCATGTGGCGGCTCGTCTACAACCCGGACGCGGGCATCCTCAACGAGACGATCCGCGACCTGGGCCTGGGCGACGGGCGGGACTGGCTGTCGGGCCTCGCGACCGCACTGCCCGCGGTGATCGTCGTCGGCGTCTGGGCGGGCATGCCGCAGACGACGGTCGCGCTGCTCGCCGGACTGCAGAACACCCCGCGCGAACTGCACGAGGCGGCCGCCATGGACGGCGCCGGAGCCTGGCGCCGCTTCCGCACGGTCACCTGGCCCGCCCTGAAACCGGTCGCGCTCGCCATCACCGCGCTCAACTTCATCTGGAACTTCAACTCGTTCGCCCTGGTGTACGTGCTGACCAACGGCGGGCCGGGCGGCCGGACCCGGCTGCCGATGCTGTTCGCCTACGAAGAGGCCTTCCGCTACGGGCAGTTCGGCTACGCGGCGGCGATGGGATGCGTGATGGTCGCGGTGATCTCGGTGATCCTCGCCTTCCATCTGGTCGCCCGCCTGAGGGGAGATGAGGACGCGTGAGGACACGCAGAAGGACCCGCGCGGGCCAGTACGCGGCCCTCCTCGCGTATCTCGTCTTCCTCGCCTTCCCGTTCCTGTGGCTGGTCTCCACGGCCTTCAAACCGCCGCGCGAGCTGGGAAGTCTGCACCCGACCTGGATCCCCCGCAATCCCACGCTCGACAACTTCCGGCAGGCCTTCGACGAACAGCCGCTGCTGGACGCCGCGTTGAACTCCCTGGTCGCGGCGCTCGGGGCGGCGGTGATCGCCGTACTGATCGCCACCCCGATGGCGTACGTCATGGCCCGGCACCGCACCCGGCTGGCGAAGGCGGCGACCGGCTGGGTGGTGGTCAGCCAGGCGTTCCCCTTCGTACTGGTGATCATTCCGCTGTTCCTGGTCCTCAAGAACCTACGGCTGATCAACTCCGTACCCGGACTGGTCATGGTGTACGTGGTGTGGGCCCTGCCGTTCGCGCTGTGGATGCTCGTGGGGTACGTACGGGCGGTGCCGGCCGAGATGGAGGAGGCCGCTGCGGTGGACGGCGCCGGCAAGGTGCGGACGCTGGTCTCGATCACCGCGCCGCTCCTCGCGCCGGGCATCGTGGCGACCGCACTGTTCGCGTTCATCAGCGCGTGGAACGAGTTCTTCTTCGCCCTGGTGCTCCTCAAGACCCCGGAGAAGCAGACCTTGCCCGTCGTCCTCACCCACTTCCTCGGCGCGGAGGGCGTGGCGGACCTCGGCCCCCTCGCCGCGGCCGCGTTCCTGGCGACCCTGCCCTCGCTGGTCGTCTTCGCGCTCATCCAGAAGCGGATCACGGGCGGGATGCTCGCCGGGGCGGTGAAGAGCTGATGCGCAGGAGATGGCTCAGCTCGCTGGTCGCGGGACTGCTGTTCGCCGCGGCATCCGGCTGCTCCGGCGACGGAGGAGGCTCGGAGGACGGCCGGGTCACGCTCCGCTTCCAGTCGCTGGCCTGGCAGAAGGAGTCCGTCGACGCCAACAAGGAACTGGTACGGGAGTGGAACGCCGCGCACCCGGACATCCATGTCGAGTACGTACAGGGTTCCTGGGACAGCGTCCACGACCAGTTGCTCACGTCCTTCGAGGGCGGTGAGGCGCCGGACATCATCCACGACGCCTCGGACGACCTCGCGGACTTCGCGTACGGCGGCTATCTCGCGGACCTGCGGGGTCTGCTGTCCGAGCGGCTCAAGTCCGACATCCCGCAGCGGAGTTGGGAGACGACGACCTTCGACGACGGGGTCTACGGCGTGCCGTTCCTCCAGGAACCGCGCGTCCTGATCGCCAACGCCGAGTGGCTCGAGAAGTCCGGAGTACGGATTCCCACTCCCGAAAAGCCGTGGAGCTGGGGCGAGTTCAGGACGATCACCGACGAGCTGAGTGACGGGGACGGGAAGTACGGGGTGGCCTGGCCGCTCAAGGAGCCCGTCTCGGCGACCCTCAACCTGTCGCTGTCCACCGGCGGGCAGCTGTTCCACCGCGGCGCCGACGGCAAGGTGCGGATCCGGTTCGACGAGGCCGACGAGGTGGTGCCGCGCACCATCCACGACCAGGTCAACACCGATGCGAGCGCGCCGGGTTCGACGCTCGGCAGCGGCGGCTCCGACACCCTCCCCGGCTTCTTCGGCGGCAGGTACGCGATGGTGCCGCTCGGGTTCTCCTACCGGCAGCAGATCGTGCAGCAGGCGCCGAAGGGCTTCGACTGGCAGGTGTTGCCCGCGCCCGCCGGAGCCGACGGGCTCGCCCAGGGCGTGAGCCCGCAGACGCTGTCCCTCGCGCAGGACAGCCCGCACAAGAAGGAGGCCGCGGCCTTCGTCGACTTCCTGCTCCAGCCGCGGAACATGGTGCGGCTCGCCCTCGGCGACTGGATGCTGCCGACCGGGACGCAGGCGCTGCGGGATCCGGCGCTGCGCACCGACGAGCACGGGTGGGCGGTCGGGGCGGGGCTTGCCGGGCGGTTGCGGTCCGCTCCGGCGCAGTCCGTGCGGGGGTATCCCGAGTGGAAGGACAAGGTGGCTACGCCCGCGTTCCAGGAGTACTACAGCGGGGCCATCGGGGTGGGGGAGTTGCGGGAGCGGTTGGTCGAGGACGGGAATCTGGTGCTGGCTCGATATCAGCGGTGACGCCTGGCGGGGCCTCTGCGGGGGAGGGGGTGAGG
>NZ_JAHRIB010000041.1 GCF_019090165.1 Streptomyces sp. BV286 | reverse complement strand
GCCGGCGCCGGGCAGGCCGGGGCAGCCGCGGGTCCGGCAGTCCCGCCACCGCCCCGAGTTGCACAGCAGCTCGGGGCGTTCTCCGCGCCCGGCCCGGGCAGCACCGCAGCCGGCCTGCCCCGCATCGTTCGGCCGCGACCGGACCAGGGTCTGCCGCGCACAGGGCGCGACAGGCTGTTTCACCGGCCGGGCAGGTCCACTCGCGGGGCACGGCGTCGGTCCTGACACTTCCTGCACGACGCGGAACGTCCCGGCGTTCCCTGCGTACAGAGGCGCCTGCTCATGAGCGCTGCGACCCCGGCCGGAAACACCAGTCGCCAACACGATTCGCCAACGCGATTCGTCACACGGACACCGATGCGGCCGCTCACCGGCCGCACCGGCGGTCCTTCGGGGTGAAGGCCACGCCGGCCACTACGACGCGCGCGCTGTCCGGTGGTTTTCGGCGTTGATGCGCTGGGCTTCCTCGAGCTGGTCCTCGAGGATGACGATGCGGCAGGCGGCCTCGACGGGAGTGCCACGGTCGACGAGTTCACGGGCCCGGGCCGCGATACGCAGCTGGTAGCGGGAGTAACGGCGGTGGCCGCCCTCGGAGCGCAGCGGGGTGATGAGGCGGGCTTCTCCGAGAGCGCGCAGGAAGCCGGGGGTGGTGCCGAGTATGTCGGCGGCCCGGCCCATGGTGTAGGCGGGGTAGTCGTCGTCATCGAGACGGCCGAATGAATCGTCTGCTGTCATCTCACCTCTCTGTACAACAGGCTGAGGGGCCCTGG
>NZ_JAHRIB010000040.1 GCF_019090165.1 Streptomyces sp. BV286 | reverse complement strand
AGCATCGGGGTGTGGTGCTGGGTTCCTCGCGTGTGGAGTTGCTGCGGTCGCTGGAGGTGTTGGCGACCGGTGCTGAGGCGCCCGGGGTGGTCTCGGGTCGTGTGGTGGACGGCCGGCTGGCGTTCCTGTTCACGGGGCAGGGTGCTCAGCGGGTGGGGATGGGGCGGGAGTTGGCGTCTGCGTTCCCGGTGTTCGCGGAGTCGTTGGAGCGGACGTGTGACCTGTTGGATGTCGGCCTGGAGGGTCTGGAACGTCCGCTGCGGGAGGTGCTGTTCGCGGAGCCGGAGAGCGATGCGGCTGCTCTGCTGACGCGGACGGTGTATGCGCAGGCGGCGTTGTTTGCGGTTG
>NZ_JAHRIB010000004.1 GCF_019090165.1 Streptomyces sp. BV286 | reverse complement strand
GCTGCTGCTCGCCGCGGGCGGGCTCAGCCTGGCGGAGCTGGGCATAGAGGCGCCGTCGTCCGAGCCGAAGGCGGCCGCGGCGGACGACGCCTCGTCCGGTTCCTCGGCCTCCGCCGACGGCTCGGTGTCGTCCGGCGGGACGGGTTCCTCCGGCGGGGCGGGCTCGGGGTCCCCGGAGGTGTCGGCCTCTCCCTCGGCGTCGGAGTCGAAGAAGTCCAAGAAGGAAAAGGACAAGGGCGACAGCGAGGGCGGGGACGGTACGGAATCGGCCGCCCCGTCGCGTTCGATCGACCCCCGGTCGTCGGCCCCGGCCTCGGAACAGACCGCTCCGGGCGACTCCACGACCGCGGACCCGGCCACGCCGGACCCCGCCCCCACGACGAAGCCCCCGACCCCGGACCCGACCGAGCAGGAACCGTGCACACGTTTCCTGTGGTGGTGCTCGTAGCCCGCGCCCCGACCAGCGGCCGACCACGCAGTTCCCCGCGCCCCTGAGGGCGCACACGCAGCGCCGAAGAACCGCAGGGAACGCCGCGCCAGCCCCCACGCCCCTCTAGGGCTGCGGGGAACGGCGCGCCCAGCCCGCACGCCCCTCTAGGGGCGCGAGGAACGGCGCGCCCAGCCCCCACCCACCCGCGGCCGGCAGCCAGCCACAGCCCCCACCCCCCTAGGGGCGCGGGGAACGGCGCGCTCAGCCCTCACCCACCCGCGGCCGGCAGCCAGCCACAGCCCCCACCCCCTAGGGGCGCGGGGAACTGCGCGACCAGCCCCAACCGACCCGCACCTCACAGACCGCCCAAGCCCGATCCCCCCACCCCGGCGGAGCCATCAAGCATCCGCAGCAACAACCCCCGCAAAGACACCCGTTCCTCCCGCGACAACCCCGCCAGCGGCTCCCGCGCGAAGTGGAGCGAGTCCCGCAGACTCCGGGCGACCCGCAGCCCCTCCTCCGTCACCGCGGCCAGCTTCACGCGCCGGTCCGCCGGGTCGGGCCGCCGCTCCGCAAGCCCCCGCGCCTCCAGCCGGTCCACGATCCCGGTGACGTTCGACGGCTCGCACTTGAGCTTCTGGGCCAGCCGCCGCATGGGCAACGGCTCCAGTGAGAGCAGGCTCAGCAGCCGGGCCTGCGCCCCCGTCAGTGCGTGCTCCGCCGCCGCGGCCTCGTACTCCTCGTGGTAGCGGGCCACGACCGTGCCGATGAGGTCCACGACCTCGAGTGTCAGTGGGTCGAAACGGGGAGTCTTCTGTGTGGCCATGACCGCCAGGCTACCCCGTTACTTGACATCATGAAATATTCAGGAGCATGGTTGTTTCAGGTACTGAAGCATTTTGACGTGTAGAAGCCGTTGCAACAGGAAAGGCGCACCTCATGACCGACACGACCGAGCTTCCCTCCACGAACCGCGAATGGCACCTCGTCAGCCGCCCGGTCGGCTGGCCGAAGCCCGAGGACTTCGCCCTGGTCGAGGCCGAGCTGAAGCAGCCCGGCCCGGACCAGGTGCTGGTGCGCAACAAGCACCTCTCCGTGGACCCGTACATGCGCGGCCGCATGAGCGCCGCCAAGTCGTACGTCGCGCCCTTCGAGCTCGGCAAGGTCATGCAGGGCGGTGCGGTCGGCGAGGTGATCGCGTCGAACGTCGAGGGCATCTCCGTCGGCGACCACGTCCTGCACTTCTTCGGCTGGCGCGAGTACGCCGTGGTCGACGCCAAGCAGGCAGTCAAGGTGGACCCCGAGGCCGCGCCCCTGTCCACGTACCTCGGCGTCCTCGGCATGACCGGTCTCACCGCGTACGCGGGCCTGCTGCGCACCGCCTCCTTCAAGGAGGGGGACACGGTCTTCGTGTCCGGCGCCGCCGGTGCCGTCGGCAGCCAGGTCGGCCAGATCGCCAGGCTCAAGGGCGCCTCGCGGGTCATCGGCTCCGCGGGCTCCGACGAGAAGGTCAAGCTCCTGGTGGACGAGTACGGCTTCGACGCCGCGTTCAACTACAAGAGCGGCCCGGTGGGCGAGCAGCTGCGGAAGGCCGCCCCGGACGGCATCGACGTCTACTTCGACAACGTCGGCGGCGACCACCTGGAGGCCGCCATCGGCTCCCTGAACCTCCACGGCCGTATCGCGATCTGCGGAATGATCTCCGTCTACAACAGCACGGAGCCCGCGCCCGGCCCGAAGAACCTCGCCCGTCTCATCGCGACCCGCGGCCGTATCGAGGGCCTCCTCGTCGGCGACCACTACGACCTGCAGCCGCAGTTCGTGCAGGAGGTCGGGCCGTGGGTCGCCTCCGGCGAGCTCAAGTACCGCGAGACGGTCGTCGAGGGCATCGAGAACAACCTGGAGGCGTTCCTCGGGGTCCTGCGCGGCGACAACACGGGAAAGATGATCGTCACGCTCTGAGGCAGACAAGCAGACAAGCAGGCAGGCGGACAGGCGGACTGGCAGGCAGGCAGGCGGGGCGGACGGGTCGACGGACAGGCGGGGCGGCGGACAGGTCGGTCGCGCCGCCGATGGTGACGACGGCAGGCTTCTGCTGGACTTCCAGCATGCGGTAACTTCTTTCCGAAGCTGTCGTGAATCGTGGGCGCGAGTCGCGGCGGACCTAGGAGGAACGCACCGTATGACCAGCTCCGCAATCCGACACTCCGATGTCCTCTACACCGCTGTGGCCACCGCCGAGAACGGCCGCGACGGCCGGGTCGCCACCGACGACGGCACGCTCGACGTCGTCGTCAACCCGCCCAAGGAGATGGGCGGCAGCGGCTCCGGGACCAATCCGGAGCAGCTGTTCGCGGCGGGCTACAGCGCCTGCTTCCAGGGCGCTCTCGGCGTCGTCGCCCGCCAGGAGAAGGCCGACCTCTCCGGCTCGACCGTCACGGCGAAGGTCGGCATCGGCAGGAACGACGACGGCTTCGGCCTCATCGTCGAGATCACCGCCGACATCCCGAACGTCGACGCCACCACGGCCCGCTCGCTGCTAGAGAAGGCCCACGAGGTGTGCCCGTACTCGAAGGCCACCAGGAACAACATCACGGTCACCCTGACCTGATCACGGCCTTACCGCCCGGCCGCCCCACCACCGCTCCAGCGCCTTGGGGGCTCACCGCCCCACCGGGGTCGGGGACGCGAGAACGGCGCGCCCCCGGCCCCCGGTTCACGAGGCGGCGTTCACGCCAGTGCCGCCTCGTGGACCACCCGGACCAGGCGCTGGTTCTCCGGCGCCGCCCCGCCCGGGAACGCGATCCGTCGCCGCGTGTACCCGTAGGCCAGACCGCTGCGCGGGTCGGCGAAACCCTGGGAGCCGCCCGCCCCGCTGTGTCCGAAGGCGCCGGCCCCCAGGAACGGATGCCACATGTCGGCCGTGGCCTGGAAGCCGAGCCCGTACGACTTGTGGGCACGGGCGACCAGGTCGTAGCCGACGGAGTGGATCTGCCCGACCTCCGCGATCGTGTCCGGCTTGAGCAGCGGCGCCCGGCCGTCGACCTGCCCGGTCGCCGCCGCGTACATCCCGGCGAGCCCGCGCGCGGAGGCGACCCCGCCCGCCGACGCCTGGCCCAGGGCGCGTACGGCACGGGAGTTGGGGAAGTCCACCAGCGGCACCGCCCCCGGCACGTGCTCGTTGAACGCGATCGAGGCCAGCGTGTGCGGGCCCTTCGGCGTCGAGTCCAGCAGCGCCTGCTCCGGAGGCGTCGGCGCCATGGGCTGTACGGAGCGGTAGCGGGGCTCCTCCGACTCCGGCAGGCCCAGATAGAGGCCGAGCCCGTACGGGGCGCGGACCCGCTCCTCGTACACCTCCTGGAGCGTACGGCCCGTGGCCCGTCGTACGACCTCGCCCGTGAGCGCGCCCATCACCAGCGCGTGGTAGCCGAAGGCCGCGCCCGGCCGCCAGAACGGCCGCTGTCCGGCGAGCCGTTCGGCTATCAGCCGGTCGTCGGCCAGCTCGTCGAGGGTGAAGCCCGCGTCCGTCCCGATCACGCCCGCCCGGTGGGCGAGCACGTCCCGCAGGGTCACCCCGGACTTGCCCTCCGCCGCGAACTCCGGCCAGTAGTGCGCCACTTCACGGTCGAGCTCCAGCGTGCCGTCCTGCACGAGCAGGGCGACGACCAGGTGGGCCGCGCCCTTCGAGGAGGAGAAGACCCCGAACAGCGTGTCGCCGTCGGTGTCCGCGCCGGTCCAGAGATCGACGACCCGCCGCCCCCGCACGTACGCGCTCAACTGGCCCGCGTAGTCGGGGCGTTCGGCGGCGACGACGGACGCGAACTCCTCACGCACCGCCTCGTAGCCTTCGGCGACGGTGCCGTGGATCTCCTGTGCCATCCGTGCTCTCCTCGTGTTTCGCTGTTCTACCGGTGCCTGCGGTGAGGACGTTCCCCCGGGGCTTCCTCAGGACACTGTCAGCAAGGCCCGTGCCACCTGTGGAAATTCCCCCTTCGGATGGTCACGGAAGAGAGGCTCCGTGCCGAACAGGACGGCACGCGGCCCGCTCACCACCGAAGCCCGGCCCGCCGCCTGCGCGGGGCCGCCGCTGCCGTCCTCCAGGGCGCGCCAGTGACCCGAGACGAGGGGGTTCCCCTTCGCGTAGGACTGCTCCACGCGCACCCCGGCGCCGAGGTCCGTGAACCACAGCGGCGCGTAGACGAAACCGTGGTCCGGGGCGCCGGCGGCCACACCGCCTGGCGAATTGACCACGCGCACCACGCCGTTGGCGTCCGGGTTGCCCTGTACCGGCCTGACCGAGAGGAGCCCCGCGGCGGCGTTGAGGGCCGCTCCGGTGGCTCCGCGGCCCACGAGGCCCTCACGGGCCAGGAAGCCGTCCAGGGCGGCGCGGGCGGCCGCGCCGAGGCCCGCCCGGTTCAGCCCGGCGGACGCGAACAGGACGTCCGCCTTCGACCAGTCGAATCCGGCGTTGAGGACCGCCGTGGACACCGGGGTCACGTCGAAGTTCATCTCGCGCAGCGCGAACAGCTCACCCGGCGTGACCGCCGCGGCGACCCGGATTCGCCGCAGAGGAGCGCCGCCGGTGGTCTTCGTCGCGTCGAAGGCGACGTCGTACCGCTTCGCCAGGGCCGCGGCCCTGGCGCGGGCCGAGGCGGGCACGACCGCGCTGCCGTCGGCCGCCAGGCGCACCGCGACACCGTCCGCCAGAAGGGAGTTGAGGGCCGCGATCTCACGGGCGTCGTCCAGGCGCAGGCGCAGCGTGCCGCGGGGCGCCACGTAGCCGATCTTCGCGGCCGCGTGGACCGCGCGGTCCGGCACGGTGAGTTTCGCGGTGCGTACGGTGTCGACGGTCGCCCCCCACAACCGCCCGAGACTCCAGCCGGAGATGTCGTACATCACCGACACCTTGTCGCTGATGTCCCGGCCGTCCGCCAGCATCACGTTGGCCATGCCGCGCTTGGGCTGCCGCAGATCGACGACGTACGAGCCCCGCGCGTACGTCTTCCCGCCGAGCCTGAAGTCCTTCGTGGCACGCCGCACCCGTACGTCGTTGGCGAGGAGGTGGTCGACGAGGCGGGCCGCGGCGGGGGCCGAGCGCTGGGCGCCGGCGCCGGCCGGAATCACGTACGCGCGGGGGAAGTCCGTCGTGTAGACGTCCTCCGGGCCGATGCCCGGGACGCCCGGCACGGTCTCCGGCGAGACCGGCACCTGCGCGGCACCCGTCACGCTCCGGCGGAAGACCTCGATCTGGTCGGCGACGAGTGAAGTGCGGTGTGTGCGGGCGTAGTCGAGGCTCGCGCGCATCGCCGCGCCCGCGATGGCCACGTTGACGGCCGACCGGCGGCGCAGTTCGGCGACGGGCAGGTCGTCGTACTCGTCGTTGTTCACCGCCATCGGGAACTCGACGGTGTGCGCGGCGACCGTGCCGTGGAACGGCATGTACTGCGGAGTGAAGATCGGCGGCCAGTCGTCCCAGCCCTCCTCCTGGTCCCGGAACGGGATCTGGGCGGGCTCCACGCCGTCCTTCGCGGGGGTGTAGCCGAGGCCGTTGACGGCGGCCTCCATGCCGAGCGCGTTGGCGTAGGTGTTCTTCAGGAAGAGGTCGTACTCGTAGTTCTCGCCGTGCGGGGGAGTGGTGGGCTCGATGAGCGTGCCGTTGACGTACCCGTGCAGGTCGACCATCAGCGCGGGCTGCTTGTCGATCGCGATCCGGCGCATCGCCCGGACCTCGGGCTGCGAGGCGGTCACGAAGTCCCGGTTCAGGTCGAAGCCGTTGGAGTTGGCGCGGGTGCCGGCGACACGGCCGTCCGGGTTGGCGGTGATGTTGAAGTACACGCGGCTGTGGGCGAGGAGGTCGGTGGTCGGCCGGTCCCGCGCCGTGGCCAGCCGCTCGATCAGCGCGAGGGCGGCGTCCGTGCCCTCCCACTCGTTGCCGTGGATGTTGCTGTTGAAGAACACCGGCGTCTTGTAACCGCGCTTGACCGAGGGGGCCTTGGCGGCGGCCGCGGGCGCGTTCTCGATCAGCTCGCGCATCCGTTCCTGGGCCCGGGCCTGCCGGGCGGACTCGGACGCGGTGACGGTGACCAGATAGAGACGGTGACCGCCGGCCGAGCGGCCCGCGACCTCCACGCTCACCCGGTCGCCCAGCCGCTGAAGGGCGTTCAGCTTCGGCGCGATGGCGTGGTACGGGGTGAGGCCCAGCTTGAGGGACTTGTCGGCCGGGTTCTCCGGGTCCGGGGCGAGGACCTGCTCGCGCGGATAGCCGCGCGAGCCCTCCCGGTCCGGGGCGAGTTCGGTGACCGGGGCCGTCAGGGCACGCTCGGTCGTGCTCTCGGCGGCCGTCGCGGCACGCTCGGACGAACCCGGCGGGCCGGATCCCTCACGGACCGGGGCTCCGGGGCGGGGCGTCGGGTCGGCGACGGCGCCGTTCGGGGTGAGCAGGAGCGAGGCCGCCGCGGTGGCGGTGGCCGTGGCGATCAGGACGGGTCTCGGTAGGCGCACGCGTTCCTCCGCGGAGAGTGCCTGACACAGGTCACATCGTTGACATCGGTACGCGAGGTCTACCTGTTCGACTCTCCCGCAACAAGGGGGCGTTGCCGTCACGCATGCCACCGGCCTCCGGGCCCGGAGCGGTGGAACCGTGCCATCGGGGCACCGCGTCAGGGGCGCGGGGAACGGCGCCCTCGGCCGGAACCGACCCGCAGTCCGGCACACGGGCTCCGCACCGCTCCCACCCGGCGGACGGCCGTGGAAGGCCCGGACCACAGCCCCGGTAAAGTGCAGCCATGCATGATCTAGGCACGGGGTTCAGGTACTTGCTGCGGGGCCAGCGATGGGTGGCCCGCCACGGAAAACAGTTCGGCTTCGGTCTGATCCCGGGCCTGATCACCCTCGTGCTGTACGCCGCGGCACTGACCGCCCTGGCCCTGTGGGGCACCGACTTCGTCGCCTGGGCCACCCCCTTCGCCGACGACTGGACGAGCCCCTGGCTGGGCCTCTTCCGTGGGTTCCTGACGGCGGTCCTCTTCGCGCTCGCGCTCCTCCTGTCCGTACTCACCTTCACCGCGGTCACCCTGCTCCTCGGCCAGCCCTTCTACGAGAGCCTCTCCGAGAAGGTGGACCGGGACGTCTCCCCGGACGGCACGGCCCCCGAGTCGGGCCTGCCCCTGTGGCGCGAACTGCTCATCTCCGCCCGGGACAGCCTCCGGATCGTGGCCAGGGCCCTGGTGTGGGCGGTGCTGCTCTTCGCGCTCGGGTTCGTCCCGTTCGTCGGACAGACCGTCGTCCCGGTGATCGGTTTCCTCGTCACCGGTTTCTTCCTCACCGAGGAGCTGACGGCGGTCGCGATGCAACGCCGCGGTGTCGTCCTGCGCGACCGTCTCGCCATGCTCCGCTCCCGCAAGAGGCTGATCTGGGGCTTCGGCACCCCGCTGGGCCTCGCCTTCCTCGTTCCCTTCGTCGCCGTCTTCCTGATGCCCGGCGCGGTCGCGGGCGCCACACTCATGGCCCGCGACCTGCTGGGCGAGGAGACACGAGAGGAGAGCCCGGACGACGAGGACCAGGCGGCCGCGGTCGGCCACTGACACCCGCCGCCGGGTTCAGTCGGTGGCGTCCGCCGCCACCGCCAGGATCGACCGCACCTGAGCGACGATGTCCAGCCGGTTCTGGACGAACTGCGGATCGGTGACCTTCCCGCTCACCGGATCCGTGTTGCCCGCCCCGAACTGCAGTACCGGCGTGTGCACATGGCCGCCGGGGAGCGAGCCGCCCAGACCGAGGCGGTCCCTCAGGAGGGTCGCGCGGTACGCGATCTCGTTGGAGAGGTAGTCACCCCCGCCGCCCGCCCGGGCCGTCGAGCCCGCGGTCGGCCCCTCGGGGCGTACGACGGGTGCGGTCCCGCCCGCCGGGATCTCGGTCACCGACGTGTTGTCGTACACGGGGAAGCGCCCCGTGCTCGCCGCGACGATGTCCTTGTACGGCAGGGTCGTCGACGTCCACTGCGGCTGCGAGGCCGGGTCGTTCACCGGGACCGTCCCGGTGAACGAGACGTTCTCGTTGTCCGGGAAGCCGCCCCGCCAGGCCCCGTTGGTGCGCTCGATGTCGATGCGCCCCACCCGGCCCTGGCTGACCGTCGTGAACAGGTCGAGGCCGCGCAGGTGCGGGCGCAGTGTCCGCTCCACCGTGCCCTCGGCGAAGTCCTGCCAGCGGACGGGGAAGACGGCGGTCTCGACACGCGCCGGACCGTCCGCCGTCCTGATCACCGTGCCGTCCAGGGCGAGCGCGGTCGCCCCCGACGGGTTCGAGATCCGCACGTCCCGGTCCAGCGTGAACGGGTCGAAGCCGGTCACCAGGATCCGCTTGACGCCCTTGGAGTGCGGATACCGGATGGTGTCCTGGCCGCGCGAGGTCCGCTCCAGCGTGGCGAGGAGCTTGGCGCGCTGCGCCTCGGTGAGCCCGAACTCCGGCTGCCACTGGCGGACTTCACGGGTCATGCCGAGCCGTGCCCAGTACAGCGGCCGGTCGTCGTCCCTGCTGAGGTCGCCGCCCGCCGGGCCGCGGCCCTGGGCCCGGTCCACCGCCCGCTGCCACAGCCGCGCGCCCTGCCGTACGGCCACCCGCTCGGCCTGCGCGTACGAGCGGGCCCTGCCGAGGCTCCGGGCGAACTCCGGTGCCACCGTGTCGAATCCGGACCGGGCCAGGATCTCCTGGGGCGCCGCCCGGTCGAGGCGCTGTTCCTCCACGGTGGGCGAGGCCGCGGGATCCTCGGCGGCGAGTGCGGGCGGTGCGGCGAATCCCGTCAGCAGAGCCAGGCCGAGGGCGCCGATCCGAACACGTATGTGCGTCAAGGGGGTTCAGGTCCTTCCGTCGCGAGGGGGGCCGTCGTCGGATGGCGGCAGTATGCGTGACGGAAGGGGCGCACGCCATGGCGCGTGGCCCCTGGGGCCCGCGCCGGCCGCTACGGCCGGTCCCCGTCCTCGCCGAGCAGCGTGAGGAAGTCCCGGAACGCGGCGGGCATGTCCACCGACTCCGGTGCCAGCAGCCACTGGTACTGCAGTCCGTCCATCACGGCGACCAGCAGGGGAGCGGCACGCTCCGGAGTGAGTCCGCTCGGCAGCCGTTCCCCGTACTCGGCCCGCAGTGTCCGGGCCATGTTCGCGCGCACGGCCTCGTACCGTTCGGTGAAGAACTCGCGCGCGGGGTGCCCCTCGGTGACGCTCTCGCCGAGCAGGGCCGAGAAGGTCTGCACGATGCCGGGCCGCATGGCGTTGTACTCCACCAGCTGGCCGAGCAGATCGAGGCGCCACCCGGAGCCGGGGACCGCGTCCCACTGGTCGCGCTCCGCCAGTACGGCCACGAGCAGCGCCTCCTTGGTCGGGAAGTGGTGCAGCAGCCCCTGCGGGGTGAGGGCGACCCGCTCGGCGACCGCCGCGATACTCGCGCCCCGGTAGCCGCGCTCGGCGATCACCTCCAGCGCCGCCCGGAGGATCTCCGCACGCCGCTCCGTGCCCCTGGCCGACCTGGGCGCCCCGCTCGTCATGACGTCACCGTACGACACGGACCCGACCCCGCACCCGGCTTGCATAACGTACAGGTAACGAAACCTACCGATCAACAGGTAACGCGTGCAGGATGGAGCGACGGAACGGACTTCAACGAGGAGGCGCCGCGATGGCGGGAACCCAGGAAACCCGGTCCACCCCGGCCGACCAGGCACGCGAGGCGGCCGTCGAGGCGGCCCTCGCGGCCCTCGACCTGGACGCGAAGGCGCGGCTGCTCGCCGGGCAGGACATGTGGTCCCTGCCCGCGCTGCCCGAGATCGGACTGCAGTCCCTGGTCATGTCCGACGGCCCGATCGGCGTCCGCGGCGTGCGCTGGACCTCCGACGACCCGTCCATCGCCCTGCCGTCCCCGACCGCGCTCGCCGCCACCTGGGACCCCGCCCTGGCCCGCCGCGCCGGCCGGCTCCTCGCCCAGGAGGCCCGCCGCAAGGGCGTCCACGTCCTGCTCGCCCCCACCGTCAACCTGCACCGCTCACCGCTCGGCGGCCGCCACTTCGAGGCGTACAGCGAGGACCCGTACCTCACCGGGCGGATCGGCACCGGTTACGTGACCGGCGTGCAGGAGGGCGGCGTCGGCACCACCGTCAAGCACTTCGTCGCCAACGACGCCGAGACCGACCGCTTCACCGTGAACAACGTGGTCTCCGGGCGCGCCCTGCGCGAGCTCTACCTGGCCCCCTTCGAGGCGATCGTCGAGAACGCCCACCCGTGGGGGATCATGACCGCCTACAACTCGGTCAACGGCACGACGATGAGCGAACACCGCTACCTGGTCGAGGGGATCCTGCGCGGCGAGTGGGGCTTCGACGGCTTCAACGTCTCCGACTGGATGGCCGCCCGCTCCACCGTCGGCGGCATCGAGGGCGGCCTGGACGTCGCGATGCCCGGCCCCACCACCGTGTACGGGCCCGCGCTCGCCGCCGCCGTCCGGGCCGGTGAGACCACGGAGGCCAAGGTCGACGGGGCGGTGCGCAACGTCCTGCGCCTCGCCGCCCGCGTCGGCATCCTGGAGGGCGCCGAACCGGTGGTGACCGAACCGCCGGCGCACGTCGACGGAGAGGCACTGGCCCGCGAGATCGCCCGCCGGGCCTTCGTGCTCGTGCGCAACGAAGGCGCACTCCCCCTCCCCGAGGGGCACTCGGTCGCACTCATCGGCTCGGCCGCCCGTGACGCCCGCGTCCTCGGCGGCGGCTCCGCCACCGTCTTCCCCGCCCGGATCGTCTCCCCGCTCGACGGCCTCACCGCCGCCCTGCCCGACGGCACACTGACCTACGCCCTCGGCGCCGACCTGAACGAGGAACTGGGCGTCGCCGACAAGGGGTTCGAGCTGCGCGCGGTCTGCCGCGACGCGCAGGGCACCGTCGTCGGCACGGGCTCGGCGCCGAACGGCCACCTCCAGTGGATGGGCGACGACCTGCCCGACGGCGTCACCCACGACAGCCTCCACAGCGTCGAACTGACCGGCACCTTCACCCCGCGCGAGAGCGGCCCCCACACCTTCGGAATCAAGGGACTGGGAGCCTTCACCCTCACCGTCGACGGCACGGAGTACTTCGACGGTCTACAGAGCACCGACGAGGACGACCCGTTCGTGACCTTCTTCGGCGCCCCCGTGGAGCACGCCACGGTGGACCTGACCGCCGGCCGGCCCCACGAGATCTCACTGCGCCACGTCGTCGCCCTCCCCGACAACCTGCCCATGAGGGTCATCAGCTTCACGCTCGCCCACCAGGAGCCGCGGCGCGAGGCCGGCGAACTGATCGCCGAGGCCGTCGAAGCGGCCCGCGCCGCCGACACCGCGATCGTCGTGGTCGCCACGACCGAGCGCGTCGAGTCCGAGGGCTTCGACCGCGGGGACCTGCGACTCCCGGGCCGCCAGGACGAGTTGGTCCGCGCGGTCGCCGCCGCCAACCCCCGCACCGTCGTGGTCGTCAACTCCGGCTCCCCGGTGGAACTCCCGTGGCGCGACGAGGTCTCCGCGGTGCTCCTCGGCTGGTTCCCGGGCCAGGAGGGCGGCGCCGCCCTCGCCGACGTCCTCACCGGCGCCCACGAGCCCGGCGGCCGGCTCCCCACCACCTGGGGCACCCTGGACGCCGCCCCGGTCACCCGGGTCACCCCCACCGACGGTGAACTCCACTACACCGAGGACGTGTTCATCGGCTACCGGGCCTGGGAGAAGGAGGGCCGCACTCCGGCGTACCCCTTCGGCCACGGCCTCGGCTACACCGACTGGACGTACGACGACATCGACGTGACGGGCACGACCGTCACGGTCCGCCTCACCAACTCCGGTACGCGCGGGGGCCGCGAGACCGTCCAGATCTACCTGGCACCCGCGGAGCCCGAGGCCGCCCGCCCGGCTCGCACACTGGCGGGCTTCGCGTCCGTGGAGGCGGCCCCGGGCGAGAGCACGGAGGTCACCGTCGAACTCCCGGACCGGGCCTTCGAAATCTGGGACGAGAAGACCGGCTCCTGGACACGCATGAAGGGTTCGTACGCCATCGAGGCATCCCGCTCGATCGCGGACCGCAGGCTGAGGACCACAGTCGAGATCTGAACACCAGGCGGCGGCAGGCTCTCGGAACGGCGCCCCGCCCTCACTTCGGAGGCGTACGCGAGGTGACACCCGCGTACGCCATCTCGGCCAGCCGCGCCTGCCCGTTCCTGCTCGGGTGGAACCAGTCCCAGTGACTGAGCTGCTTAATCCCGAAGCGGTACTCGAACACCGCGCCGCCGTCGAAGCGGCACCGCCTGTCCTTCGCGCACACCTCCCGCAGCACCGCGTTGTACTCCTCCACCCGGTCCTGGACGGTGTCCCGGCGCAGCGTCGCGGCCGAGTCCAGCGCGTCGGGGTCACCGAGCATCGACGGGCAGATGCCGAGCTTCCAGATCTGCTTGCTCAGCTGGTTGGTCCGGCCCTGCGACCACAGCCGCTTCAGATCGGGCACGCTGGACACGTACACCTGTGTCTTCGGCAGGGACTCCCGCAACGTGGTCATCGCGTCCTCGAACTGGGCGCGGAACTCCGCCACCGAGGTCATCGCGGACACCGACGCGCGGCAGGCGTCGTTCGCGCCGGCCATCACCGTGACCAGCTCCGGCCTCCGCGTCGCGGCCTGCGCCATCTGGCCGGGCAGGTCGGACATGCGGGAGCCGGTCTGCGCGTAGTTCCAGCTGCGCTGCGCGGCCCCGGTCCTCCCGAGGAGGCGTACCGCGAGGCTGTTCACCTTCGGGTCGGTGCCGGTCGCCCACGACGAGTCGGGGCAGTCCGACAGCACCGAGCAGGCGTCGAACCCGCGGGTGATCGAGTCGCCGACCGCCGCGAGCGAGCGCGGACTGCGGTCCCAGGAGGGAGTCGGTTTCGGCGACGGCTTCCCGGCCTGTGCGGCGGTGCCCGAGGGCCCCGGGGCGTTTCCGCCGACCGCGTCGCATCCGGTCAGTCCCGCGACGCCGACGACGGCCGCCGCGAAGGCCGCGAGGAGGCCCCGCGAACGGTGACCACGGTTTCGCATCCCCAGTTCCCCTCGCTCGTCACTCAACGCCGGCCCGCCCCCGAAGCGTCCTGCCGGGTGACTGTGTGTACCCGGCGACACCCCCGTACACCCGGCCGGAGGCCCGCCACACGTCCCGCCGGGTGAAACCTCGGAGTTTCCGGGCGCTGGGACCGACGGTACGTCACACTCCTTGCGCCGTCGCACGGTAGCCTCGCCACGTGGCCGCCCTGCCACTGAACGTTCCGCCAAGCTACAAGATGCCCGCTCTGTCCGGAGGCCCCAGTGACTACACGTGGAGTTCTCTACGTGCACTCCGCGCCGCGCGCGCTGTGCCCGCACGTCGAGTGGGCGGTCGCGGGCGTGCTCGGCACGCGAGTCGGTCTCGACTGGATCCGGCAGCCCGCCGCGCCCGGCACCTGGAGATCCGAGTTCTCCTGGCAGGGCGAGGCCGGCACCGCCTCCAAACTCGCCTCGGCGCTGCGCGGCTGGCAGATGCTGCGCTTCGAGGTCACCGCCGAGCCGTGCGCCACCGCCGAGGGCGAGCGCTACAGCTGCACCCCTGACCTCGGCATCTACCATGCGGTGACCGGTATCCACGGCGACATCCTCATCCCCGAGGACCGCCTGCGGGCCGCCCTGGCCCGCTCCCAGCGAGGCGAGACGCAGCTGGAGTCCGAGCTCACCAAGCTCCTCGGCAAGCCCTGGGACGACGAACTGGAACCCTTCCGCCACGCCGGCGAGGGCGCCCCGGTCCGCTGGCTCCACCAGGTGGTCTGACCGAACGACGAATGGCCCGGTCCCCTCGAAGAGGAGCCGGGCCACTCACCGTCACGACAGGAACGGCCGAGTTCAGACCGTACGGAACGCCAGAACCACGTTGTGCCCGCCGAACCCGAACGAGTCGTTCAGCGCGGCGATCCGGCCCTCGACGGGCAGCTTCCGCGCCTCACCACGAACGATGTCGGCGGTCGCCTCGGCCTCGGGGTCGAGGTTGTCGACGTTGATGGTCGGCGGCGCGACCCGGTGGTACAGCGCCAGCACCGTGGCCACCGACTCGACACCACCCGCGCCACCCAGCAGATGCCCGGTCATGGACTTCGTACCGGAGACGGCGAAGTGGTCGGCGTCGTCGCCGAAGACCTTCCGCAGCGCCTTCAGCTCGGCCACGTCACCGGCCGGCGTCGAGGTCGCGTGCGCGTTGACGTGCACGATCTCCGCCGGGTTCAGGTCGGTGCTGTCGAGCAGGTTCTGCAGGGCCTGGGCGATGCCCCGGCCCTCGGGCTCCGGCTGCACGATGTCGTGGCCGTCGGCCGAGATGCCCTGGCCGACCGCCTCCGCGTACACGCGGGCGCCGCGCGCGGCGGCGTGCTCGGCGGACTCCAGGACGACCACGCCGGCACCCTCGCCGAGGACGAAGCCGTCACGGCCGATGTCGTAGGGACGCGAGGCGCCCTGCGGGTCGTCGTTGTTCTTGGACATCGCCATCATGTTGCCGAACGCGGCGATGGGCAGCGGGTGGATCGCCGCCTCCGTGCCACCGGCGACGACGACGTCGGCGCGGCCGGTACGGATCATCTCGATCGCGTAGCCGATGGCCTCGGCGCCCGACGCGCAGGCGGAGACCGGGGTGTGCACACCGGCGCGCGCGCCGACGAGCAGACCCACGTTGGCCGACGGGCCGTTCGGCATGAGCATGGGAACGGTGTGCGGGGAGACGCGGCGTACGCCCTTCTCCTTCAGCACGTCGTACTGGTCGAGCAGGGTCGTGACGCCACCGATGCCGGAGGCGATGACCGCGCCGAGACGGTCGGGGTCGACAGCGGCACCCGGCGTCTCGTCGGCCGACGCCTCGGCGCCCGCCCGTCCGGTGTAACCGGCGTCCGCCCAGGCCTCCTTGGCCGCGATCAGCGCGAACTGCGCCGAGCGGTCGAGACGGCGGGCCTGCGGGCGCGGGATGACCTCGCCCGGCTCCACGGCGATCTGCGCCGCGATACGGACCGCCTGGTCGGCGGCCCACTCCTGCTCCAGAGGGCGGACACCGGAACGTCCGGCGACCATGCCCTCCCAGGTCGAGGCTGCGTCGCCACCCAGCGGTGTGGTTGCGCCGATACCGGTGACGACCACGGTGCGATTGGTCGGGCTCACGGGAACTCTTTCTCCAACGGATACGAGGATTCAGCGGCGCCACCGCCGGGTGGCGGGGCTAGCAGCGTCCGGGGTGAGCTGTTGCTCAGCCCTGGTTCTTGAGGATGTACTCGGTGGCGTCGCCGACCGTCTTGAGGTTCTTGACGTCGTCGTCCGGGATCTTGACGTCGAAGCGCTCTTCGGCGGCGACGACGACCTCGACCATGGACAGCGAGTCGACGTCGAGGTCGTCGGTGAAGGACTTCTCCAGCTGGACGTCCTCGACCGGGATGCCGGCGATCTCGTTCACGATGTCGGCGAGACCGGCGACGATCTCTTCCTGAGTGGCGGCCATGTCAGGCGCTCCTTCTTGTGTATCCAGAGGGTGTGGCGGTACTCCCGCCCGGAAAGATCCGGACGGGGTGCCTAGGGGAGGGTAACGACCGTCGCGGCGTACACGAGACCCGCCCCGAAGCCGATGACGAGCGCGGTGTCGCCGCTCTTCGCTTCGCCGGTCGCCAGGAGCCGCTCCATCGCGAGCGGGATCGAGGCGGCCGAGGTGTTGCCGGTGGTGCGCACGTCACGCGCGACCGTGACGTGTTCCGGCAGCTTGAGAGTCTTCACCATCGAGTCGATGATCCGCTCGTTGGCCTGGTGGGGAATGAAGACGTCCAAGTCGTCCGCAGTGAGTCCGGCGGCTTCCAGCGCCTCCTTGGCGACCTTCGCCATCTCGAACACGGCCCAGCGGAACACCGCCTGGCCTTCCTGCGTGATCGCGGGGAACTTGACCTCGCCCTTGGAGTCCAGGGGCAGATGGGAGACGTCGCCGATCCGGAAGCGGTCCCACGAGACGGTCTGCTTGATCGTGTGGGACTTGTCGCCCTCGGAACCCCAGACGGTGGGGCCGATGTGCGGCTCCTCGGAGGGCCCCACGACGACCGCGCCCGCCCCGTCGCCGAACAGGAAGGCCGTCGCGCGGTCCTCCAGGTCGGTCAGGTCGGACAGCCGCTCGACGCCGATGACGAGGACGTACTCCGCGGAGCCGTCGACGACCATGCCCTTGGCGAGGGTCAGTCCGTAGCCGAAGCCCGCGCAGCCGGCCGAGATGTCGAAGGCAGCGGCCTTGTTCGTGCCGAGCTTGTCGGCGATCTCGGTGGCGACTGCCGGGGTCTGGCTGAAGTGGGAGACGGTCGAGACGACGACGGCGCCGATCTGCTCGGCGCTGATGCCGGCGTCGGCGATGGCCTTGCCGGACGCCTCGATCGACATGGCGGCGACGGTCTCCTCGTCGTTCGCCCAGTGCCGGGTCTCGATGCCGGAGCGCGAGCGGATCCACTCGTCGGACGAGTCGATGTGCTCGAGGATCACCTCGTTCGGCACGACACGGACCGGGCGGTAGCCGCCGACACCGAGGATGCGCGCGTACGGGGAGCCCTTGCGGGCCTTGATCTTCGACATGCTCAGTCGGCTCCTTACGCGCTCAGGCGGAGGCGTGCTCGGCGATGAGCTCGCGAGCCGCTTCGAGGTCGTCGGGTGTCTTCAGCGCCAGCGTCTTCACGCCGGGCAGCGCGCGCTTGGCGAGACCGGTCAGTGTGCCGCCGGGGCACACCTCGAGCAGCGCTGTCACGCCGAGTTCCTTGAAGGTCTCCATGCACAGGTCCCAGCGGACCGGGTTGGCGACCTGACCGACGAGCCGGGCGACGACCTCGGCACCCGTGGCGACGGTCCGGCCGTCCTTGTTCGAGACGTACGGGATCACCGGGTCGGCCGACGAGAGCTCCGCCGCGGCCTGCGCGAGGGCGTCGACCGCCGGAGCCATGTGACGGGTGTGGAACGCGCCCGCGACCTTCAGGGCCACCACCCGGCGTACGCCTTCGGGCTTGTCGGCGTCCAGGGCGGCCAGCTCCTCCAGCGTGCCGGCGGCCACGATCTGGCCCGCGCCGTTCACGTTCGCCGGGGTCAGGCCGAGCTTCTCCAGGTGCGGAATCGTCACCTCGGGGTCGCCGCCGAGCAGCGCGGACATGCCGGTTTCGGTGATGGCGGCGGCCTCGGCCATGGCGAGCCCGCGGGTGCGGACCAGACGGACGGTGTCCTCGTCGGGAAGCACTCCGGCTAGCGCGGCGGCCGTCAGCTCGCCGACGCTGTGTCCGGCGATGGCGCCGACCCTGCGGGGCAGCTCGGCGGGGTCGTCGAAGAGCGTGTACGCGGAGGCCAGTCCGGCCGCGACCAGCAGCGGCTGCGCCACCGCGGTGTCGCGGATCTCGTCCGCGTCGCCCTCGGTGCCGTATCGGATCAGGTCGACCTTCGCGGCGTCGGACCATGCCTCAAGGGCACCGCGGACACCGGGGAGGTCGAGCCAGGGAGTCAGGAAGCCGGGCGCCTGGGCACCCTGGCCGGGAGCGACGAGTACGAGCACTCTCACACTCTCTCTTGTGGACGGGCACGGCCGCCCGTGGGGACAGGGACGAAGAACAGGAGGGGGAATTGTAGGTCCCCGACAAAAGCCTAGAGCTGGGGATCTCCATCGGCCAGACGTCCCAGGATCAGCGCGATCCGCAACGTGAACGCCGAACGTACGTCTGAAGGCGACCAGCCGGTGACGTCAGTCACACGTCGAAGCCGGTAGCGCACGGTGTTGGGATGCACGAAGAGCATCCGCGCCGCCCCTTCGAGACTGCTCGCCTGTTCGAGATAGACGCTCAGGGTCTCCAGCAGCGCGGATCCGGCCTCCTCCAGCGGTCTGTAGATCTCCTCCACCAACTGGTCGCGCGCCGAGGGGTCCCCGGCGATCGAGCGCTCCGGCAGCAGATCGTCCGCCAGCACCGGCCGCGGGGCGTCCTGCCAGGCGAAACACGCCTTGAGACCGGCGGCCGCGGCCTGCGCGGAACGGGTCGCGGCGAGCAGGTCGGGCACCACCGGCCCGGCCACCACGGCTCCGGCGGCGTACGGGCCGATGAGGGACTTGGCGACGGCGATGGGGTTGTCGCTGCCGCCCGCGATGACGACCAGCCGGTCACCGAGCACACCGGTGAGCACCTGGAGCTTGGCGTGCCGGGCGGCCCGCCGGATGGCCTCGACGGTCAGCTCGCTGTCACCGTCGGGTGCCGTGCCCAGCACCACGCACACATGCTCGGGCGAGTTCCAGCCGAGGGCCGCGGCCCGGGACACCGCCCCTTCGTCCGCCTCGCCCGAGAGAACGGCGTTCACGACCAGCGACTCCAGGCGGGCGTCCCAGGCGCCGCGTGCCTCGGCGGCCTGCGCGTACACCTGGGCGGTGGCGAAGGCGATCTCACGCGCGTACACGAGCAGCGCCTCGCGGAGGACGTTCTCGTCGCCCGGGACCGCGACCTCGTCGATCGCGGACTCCATCACCTCGATCGTCGTCCGCACCATCTCCACGGTCTGCCGCAGGGTGATCGCCCTGGTCAGCTCGCGCGGGGCGGTGCCGAAGACGTCCGTGGAGATCGCCTGGGGAGCGTCCGGATGCCGGAACCACTCCGTGAAAGCGGCGATACCGGCCTGCGCGACGAGGCCGATCCACGACCGGTTCTCCGGGGGCATCGCCCGGTACCAGGAGAGCGTCTCGTCCATACGCGCGATGGCCTGGGCGGCGAGACTCCCGGACGACTTCTCCAGCCGCTTCAGGGTCGCGGCGTGCGTATGGGCGGCGCGCGCAGCGCGTTCGGTGTTGCTGGATTCGGGTTCGGCCACGGGACAAGACTGCCTTATCCGGACGGGAGTATGCGGCGGTGGGTCACGGGCGACCCGGCCCACGGGTCTACCGTGGGGTGCGTGATGGACGTACGGCGCGCCGACGAGCGCTACCGCGGAGGCGATCCGGCGGCCGGGATCGACTCCCTGCACGCCTTCTCCTTCGGCCCCCACTACGACCCCGACAACCTCCGCTTCGGCGCGGTCATCGCCTGCAACGAGGAGCGGCTCGCGCCGGGCGCGGGCTTCGACGAGCACCCGCACAGCCACACCGAGATCGTCACCTGGGTCGTCGAGGGCGAACTCACGCACCGGGACACGGCCGGCCACGAGTCGGTCGTACGCCCCGGGGACGTCCAGCGTCTGAGCTCGGCGGGCGGCGTCCGCCACGTCGAACGCAACGACGGCGCCACGCCCCTGCTCTTCGTCCAGATGTGGCTGGCCCCGCTGGAGCCGGGCGGCGATCCCGGGTACGAGGTCGTCCACGGCATCGCCGACTCCACGCCGTACGCGGTGCCGGAGGCGGCCGCCATGCTCCACGTCCGCCGTCTCGCGTCGGGGGAGCGCACGGCGGTGCCGGACGCGCCCTTCGTGTACGCGCACGTCGTACGCGGCGAGGTCCTGCTGGAGAGCTGGGTGCTGAGCCCCGGGGACGCGGCCCGGATCACGGACGCGAAGGACCTGGAGGCGGTGGCCCGGGGCGAGGCGGAGCTGCTGTTCTGGGAGATGACCTAGACGACCTGGGGCGACCCGCAGAACCCCCTGGAGCCCTGGAGCCCGGAGCCCTAGAGCTCGGCCAGCACCGCGTCCGTGAAGGCGGGCCACACCTCGGCCGCCCACGGCCCGAACGCCCGGTCCGTCAGCGCCACGCAGGCCGCGCCCGTGCGGCCGGCGGCCGGGTCGACCCACAGGAACGTGCCGGACTGGCCGAAGTGCCCGAAGGTCCTGGGCGAGGACGAACTCCCCGTCCAGTGTGGCGACTTGGAATCGCGGATCTCGAAGCCGAGGCCCCAGTCGTTGGGGTTCTGGTGCCCGTACCCCGGCAGGACGCCCTTCGTCCCCGGGTACTGCACGGTCATCGCCGCGGCGACCGTCCGCGGGTCGAGCAGCCGTGGCGCCTGCACCTCGGCGGCGAACCGCACCAGATCGTCCACGGTGGAGACGCCGTCCTTGGCGGGCGAGCCGTCGAGGGTCGTCGACGTCATGCCGAGCGGTTCGAGGACCGCCTGCCTCAGGTACTCGGCGAAGGGGATCTCCGTCGCCTTCGCGATGTGGTCGCCCAACTGCTCGAATCCGGCGTTGGAGTACAGCCGCCGCTGCCCGGGCGGAGCCGTCACCCGGTGCTCGTCGAAGGCGAGCCCGCTCGTGTGCGCGAGCAGATGCCGCACGGTCGACCCCTCGGGCCCGGCGGGCTCGTCGAGTTCGACGGCCCCTTCCTCGTACGCGACCAGAGCGGCGTACGCGGCGAGCGGTTTCGTCACGGAGGCGAGCGCGAACCGCTGCGAGGTGGGTCCGTGCGACCCGAGCACGGTGCCGTCCGCCCGCACGACGGCGGCGGCAGCGGTAGGGACGGGCCACTCTGCGATCAGCGCAAGACTCTCCAAGGACATGGGCAAGAGCCTACGACCACGGCGATGAGTGAGGTTCGGGCAGCACCCTGTCTTTCAGGGCGCGGGGAACTGCGCGACCAGCCCCCACCGGCCCGCAGCTCAAAACCGAAGCCGCATCAAGGGATCAGGCGTACGAACAAATCCCATGGACGCATACAGCGGCACGGCCTCCGCCGACGCGGTCAGGTCGATCTGTCCGACCCCCTGTTCCCGGAACCACCGCACCAACTCCTCCATGCAGGCCCGCGCGTACCCCCGCCGCCGCGCGTCCGGGTCGGTGGCGACGCTGAACACGTAGCCGATCCGCCCGTGCGGATTCCCGGCCCGCCCGATCCGGTACTCCAACGTCCCCACCACCAGCGCCCCGAGGGCCCCCGCCCGCTCGGGGTGATCGACGACGAACGCCGCGAAACCCCCGTCGGGATCGGCCAGCCGGCCCCGTACCGTGGCCAGGGACTCGCCGTGCCAGTCGGCGGATGTGTCCGCCCCTGGCTGGGAGTCGATCAGCACCTGCCGCAGGCGGAGCAGTTCCTCGGCGTCCTCGGACACGGCACGACGTACAAGGCTCATGATCGGCACGGTAGTCAGCGCGGCGCCCGGGTGTCGTCGGAATTTCACCGGAATCCGCTTGCTTGGAGTGCACTCCAAGGTTTTAGCGTTGAGGCCATGACGGTGATGGAGACCACGGAGGCCGGGACCGACATCTGTGCCGGTCCGCCCCACACGGAGCGGCGTCCGGACGGCCGGGACCAGTACACGATCAGCGAGGTCGTCGCCTTCACCGGCCTGACGGCCCACACCCTCCGCTGGTACGAGCGGATCGGGCTGATGCCGCACATCGACCGCTCGCACACGGGCCAGCGGCGGTACAGCAACCGCGATCTCGACTGGCTCGACCTCGTCGGCAAACTGCGGCTGACCGGGATGCCGGTCGCCGACATGGTGCGGTACGCGGAGATGGTGCGCGAGGGCGACGACACGTACGCCGACCGCTTCGAGCTCCTGGAGGCGACCCGCCGGGACGTGCGGGCCCGGATCGCCGAGCTCCAGGACACCCTCGCCGTGCTCGACCGGAAGATCAGTTTCTATGCGGACGCCGGGCGGGCCCTGGCGTCGGAGAGGTCTTGATGACGGACAGCAGGATCGCGAAGGCACAGCTCGGTACGGGTGGCCCCGAGGTCGGTGTGCAGGGCCTCGGCTGCATGGGCATGAGCTTCGCGTACGGCCCGACGGACGCCGAGGAGGCGCGGGCCACGCTGGAGCGCGCCCTGGAGCTGGGCGTGACGTTCTACGACACGGCGGACGCGTACGGGCAGGGGGAGAACGAGAAGTTCCTCGCGCCGTTCTTCGGGGCGCACCGCGACGAGGTCGTCATCGCGACGAAGTTCGCCCTGGCGATCCCGCCGGACGACCCGACCCGGCGGATCATCCGCAACGACGCGCCGTACATCCGGCAGGCCGTGGAGGCGAGCCTCAGGCGCCTGGACGTCGAGGTGATCGACCTCTACTACATGCACCGCCGTGACGTGAACATCCCCATCGAGGAGACCGTCGGCGTCATGGCCGAGCTGGTCCGCGAGGGCAAGGTCAAGCAGCTGGGCCTCAGCGAGGTCACGGGCGGCGAACTGCGTGCCGCGCAGGCGGTGCACCCGATCGCGGCCGTCCAGTCCGAGTGGTCGCTGTTCAGCAGGGACATCGAGGCGGGTGTGGTTCCGGTTGCCCGTGAACTGGGCGTGACGCTGGTCCCGTACTCCCCGCTCGGGCGGGGCTTCCTCACCGGCTCCTTCGCGAACGCCGAGAAGGACCTCACCGCCGGTGACTTCCGCCGTCAGCAGCCCCGCTTCACGGGCGACAACGCGGCGGCGAACGCGGCCCTGCTGGAGCCGGTCCGCGCGGTGGCGGGCGCCCACGACGCCTCGGTGGGCCAGATCGCCCTGGCCTGGGTCCACCAGCAGGCGGCGGTGCACGGACTGCCGGTCGTCCCCATCCCGGGCACGCGCAGGCGCACCCGCGTCGAGGAGAACACGGCGGCGGCCCGCATCGAGCTGAGCGAGGCCGACCTGGCCGCACTGGAGCCGATCGCCGCGAAGGTCGCGGGGGACCGCTACGGCGACATGACGTTCACGTCGGCGGGCAGGGAGTAGACCACGTCCCGCGCCCTCGCGGGCGCGGGACGGTGACCTTCACAGCTCGGCCAGCAACTCGGCCTTCTTCGCGGAGTACTCCTCGTCCGTGACGAGCCCCGCCCCGTGCAGCTCGCCGAGATGCCGGATCCGGTCGGCGATGTCGGCCGGGTCCCGCCGGGGCCCCGGGGCCGTGCCGACGGCCGGCACCGAGGAAGAACCTTCGGGCAGCGCCGACGGCCCGCCCGACCGCACCGCGGCCAGGACGGCCGCGGCGAACGGCAGCGACTCGTGGACCGGCCCGTATCCCAGGCCGAAGACGACGGCGGCCGGGTCCTGGTCCGGCTGGGCCGGCTGCGGAACCGCGGCCTCGCGGCGGATGAGCCGCAGATGTCCCTCGAAGACCTCGGACGACCGCCACTCCACCCCGCACAGGTCGGACACGGCGAAGGCCTGGTCACCGGCCTTCCACTTCGCGGAGGAGGCCCCCGTCCAGAACCACCGGAAGGCCACGGACTTCCCGTCGAAGGACGCCTTCCCGTCGTACGCCTTGAACTGCATCGGCGCTTCCGGAGGTTGCACCAGATAGCGCTCGGCCGGGCCCTGGTCCTCGGGCGGCAGCATCGCGCGCAGCTCGTCCGCGTAGTACTCGGCGAGCGTCTCGCGCTCGGCGGGCAGCACAAGGCGGTAGGGGTCGTACGCCTCCTTGAGCTGTCCCGCGGCCGCCTCCATGAGCGGGTCCGCCCCCGGTCTCGGCACGGCACGCAGGACGACCGTCCCGCGCTTGCCGGGCGTCAGCGTCACCGCCGCGATCGCGTCGAGCGGGATGCGGCGCTCGCCGAGCGCCTGGAACAGCCTCGGCGTGCGGATCCCCCGTTCGAAGCGGATGAGCACGGAGTCGGACTCGAACTCCCAGGCGGCATGAAATCCGGCCAGTACGTCACCCATGCGGGCCATCGTATGCGGCATGCGCTTCCTCGTCCCCTCCCTGAGCGGACCGCACTTTCTTCGTTCTCTACGCGCGTCCGACTTCAGCCGTGTCGGACAAACCCTCCCTGCACGCGTCATCCTCGTGTGCGCAGCGAACCGCGCGGTACGCGCCAATACCGATCTCGGCGAAGTTGCGCAGGCTGTCGGTGCCGGGTTCGAAATACCCCGTGTGTCCCTTGGCGCCCCGCGCGGACAGCACGCGCGCGCCGAACGCCGCGGACATGGGGTCGGCGCCGTGACCGAGCCCGCCGACCTCAAGGTGCGGTACGTCCTGGATCCAGTCGTCGGAGTCCCGGACGGCCCACACCCGGGCCGAGGTCCGCAGGTGCGCCACCTTCTCCACCCGCATACCGGGACTGCCCGCCACCGCTATGTCGGAGACCCGGGACGGCAGCGAACGCGCGGCGACACCGCAGACCACCGATCCGTAGCTGTGGCAGTACAGCGCGACGCCCGAGCGGCCGGGCAGTGCCCGTACGAGGGCGCGGAGCCGGACCGCGCCCTCCTCGGCGCGGATGCCGGTGGCGGCGTCCATGCCGAGTCCGCTGGGTGTCGTGTAGTCGGCCCACGCGATCACGGCCGTACGCGTCTGCGGGCTCGCTTCCCGCTCGGCGCGGTACAGCGCCTTGGCCATCCCGACGGGCGCCGTGTACTTGCGCTCGGTGCGCTGGAAGGTCAGCAGGTCGGTGTCGACGCCGGGCACCACGACCGAGACCCGCTCGGCCCTGCCGAGGTTCCCGAAGACCTCCGCGACCCGGCCCGAACCCATCGGGTCGAAGGCGAGGATGTGGCGCTTGCCCGCCATCAGCGCCTCGTACCGGTGCATTCGGCGGCCCGCGTCGTGCTGGCCGGCCGCCGAGAGGCGGTTGTCGCGCATGCGTTTGCGTTCGACCTTGCGTGCCTGGTCGAGGGCGATGCGGTTGGCGCGGTAACGGAGCTTCACCGGCGCCCCGTTCATGTTGCCGACCGCGAGCGGGTAGCGGGCCGCGAGGCGGGCGCGCTGGTGCGCGTCGAGCGAGGCGAAGAACTGGGTCAGCCGGGCGGGCGTCGTCCTGTCCAGGTCCGGCAGCTGGCGTCCGCCTATGTGACCGCGTTCCCAGGCGGACAGAGACGCCGAGAGCGGTGTGGGCGCCCCTCTGTGGTTGCGCACCGCGGTCCAGCCGGTGGTCCCGAGCATCACGAACACCACGGCCAGCGCGAGCAACATGCGCCAGACGTTGAGTTGGGGAGTGGAGTCGAAGGAAGTCACTGAAAGGACACACTAGGAGAACGAGAGTGTCTCGCGTTAACCGAGTGAGGCGGATCACGTTTCCGTCGGGGTATTTGGGGCAAAGTGGACCGACTCCTCACGAGGCGGTCACGGTGTGTGCGCACTTGGGATGATCCGTGCCCATCTGGCCATCACTTTGTGTGTGACCGTAATTACTCCCCGTTCACGGTCTTCTCCCCCTTCTTCATCTCCTCGCCGCTCTCCTTCCTCTCCCCTCTCTCTGCGTGCTCGTCGCCGTGTTCCTCGCCCGTGTGCCAGTTCGCCGCCAACGCGGGTCCCATCTGGTCGAGATAGGAGACGGCCAGCTCGCGCATCGCCACCACGCTGAAGTCCTCGCCCGCGCCCCATGCCCGGCCCGTCAGGCGCATCACGCCCCCGAACAGGGCCACCGCCACCCGCGGCCGCGGATCGGTGTCCACGTCGACGCCCTCACGCTCCGCGATCATCCGGGCGAGCTCCTCCTCCAGCCCCTCGTGACGGCGCAGGTGGGCGGCGAGCAGCGCGGGCGTCGACTCGATCAACTGGAAGGTGCGCATGTGCAGTTCGATCGGGACGACGGCCTCGATGGCCTCCCCGATGGTGTCCCAGCTCGCCAGGACGGCCCGGCGCAGCGCGTCCAAGGGGGGCTCGTGGGGCGGGCGTTGGCGCACCGCGTCGAGGAAGTGGGTCTCCGCGATCTCCTGGACGGCGAAGGCGGCCTCCTCCTTGCCCGCGAAATAGCGGAAGAAGGTCCGCTGGGAGACGTCGACCGTCTCGACGATCTCGTCGACGGTCGTCCGCTCGTAGCCGTTCGTCGTGAACAGCTCCAGGGCGGCCCGTACCAGCGCGTCCCGGGTGCGCTGCTTCTTGCGCTCGCGCAGGCCCGGTCGTGGCGCCGTGTCCATGAGTCCTCTTCTCGTCCTCAGGTGGCACTCAGGTGTCCATCCGTTTAGCGCACCCGCTCCGCGAATGACATGCCAGTTACCGAATTGTGAATTGGTTTGTCAATTGTCAGTGGCTGTCACTAACCTCGAACACATGACTAGTCAGACCACCGTCGACAAGACGGGCCCGGCCGACGAGGCCCCGGCCACAGCCTCCGGTCAGGCCCCGGCCAAGGGGCTGCGCGGACATCCGTGGTACACCCTGATCACCGTGGCGGTCGGCGTCATGATGGTGGCCCTCGACGGCACCATCGTGGCCATCGCGAACCCGGCCATCCAGAAGGACCTCGGCGCCACCTTCGCCGACGTCCAGTGGATCACGAACGGCTACTTCCTCGCGCTCGCGGTCACGCTGATCACGGCGGGCAAGCTCGGTGACCGGTTCGGCCACCGTCAGACCTTCCTCATAGGCGTGGTCGGCTTCGCCGCCGCCTCGGGGGCCATCGGCCTCTCCGACAGCATCGCCTTCGTCGTCGTCTTCCGTGTGCTCCAGGGTCTGTTCGGCGCGCTGCTGATGCCGGCCGCGCTCGGTCTGCTGCGGGCCACCTTCCCGGCCGAGAAGCTGAACATGGCGATCGGCATCTGGGGCATGGTCATCGGCGCCTCCACCGCGGGCGGCCCGATCCTCGGCGGTGTGCTCGTCGAGCACGTCAGCTGGCAGTCCGTCTTCTTCATCAACGTGCCGGTCGGCATCCTCGCGGTCGTCCTCGGTGCGGTGATCCTCACCGACCACCGCGCGGCGAACGCTCCTCGCTCCTTCGACCTGCTCGGCATCGGTCTGCTGTCCGGCGCCATGTTCTGCCTGGTCTGGGCGCTCATCAAGGCCCCGGAGTGGGGCTGGGGAGATGTGCTGACCTGGTCGTTCCTCGGCATCTCCGTCCTCGGTTTCGCCGTGTTCGCGTTCTGGGAGAACAGGGTGCGCGAGCCGCTCATCCCGCTCGGCCTCTTCCGTTCCGTGGCGCTGTCGGCCGGTGTGGTCCTGATGGTGCTCATGGCGATCGCCTTCATGGGCGGCCTGTTCTTCGTCACCTTCTACCTGCAGAACGTGCACGGGATGAGCCCGATCGACGCGGGCCTGCACCTGCTGCCGCTCACCGGCATGATGATCGTCGGCTCCCCGCTGGCCGGCGCGATGATCAGCAAGACGGGCCCGCGGGTTCCGCTCGCGGGAGGCATGGCACTCACCGCCATCGCCATGTTCGGTGTGTCGACGCTGGAGACGGACACGGGCAGCGGGCTCATGTCGATCTGGTTCGCGATGCTCGGTCTCGGCCTCGCGCCGGTCATGGTCGGCGCCACCGAGGTCATCGTGGGCAACGCGCCTATGGAGCTCTCCGGAGTCGCCGGTGGTCTCCAGCAGGCCGCCATGCAGATCGGCGGCAGCCTGGGCACGGCGGTCCTGGGCGCCGTGATGGCCTCCAAGGTCGACACCGACCTCGCGGGCAACTGGGCGGACGCGGGGCTCCCGAAGCTCTCCCCGGAACAGCTCGACCAGGCCGCCGAGGCGGTCCAGGTCGGTGCCCCGCCGGTGGCACCCGGCACCCCGGACGCGGTCGCGGCGAAGATCACGGAGGTCGCGCACGACACGTTCATCTCCGGCATGAGCCTGGCGAGCCTCGTCGCGGCAGGCGTCGCCGTGGTGGCCGTGTTCGTCGCCTTCCTCACGAAGCGGGGCGCCAACGCGGAAGCCGGTGCGGGAGTCGGACACATCTAGTCCGTTCTTCCGTCCGCCGTCCGCGTCATTTCGGGCCTGGCCCCGTCGAGTTCACTCGGCGGGGCTTTCGCCTATCCGAGTGACACCGTCCCATGTGACTTTCATATTGACCGTGCCGCAGGTCAGAGTGCTCTCAACTGATCCGTGCGGAACGGGCAGTTCGGTGAGGACGCGGCGTGCTGCCGGAGGGGGGCAGCGCGCCGCGCGACCGAGAAAAGAGAAGTACGGGTCTGAAGCGACAGGACCGGGGTACCCGCATTCCGAGCCAGAACCGACCGGCATTCGGTCGGCTCAGAGGTCAGGGAGTTGATGATGGCGGGCTTCGGTCACACCACGCGCAAACACCCTCGCTCACGTCGCCGTACGGGGTCACGGAGCGGGCCGGACAGCGCGACGCTCGGAATCATCGGAGTCATCTGCGCAGTCGCCGGATTCTTCGTGCTGGGGATCATCCTCGGCCCCGTGGCGATCGTCTGCGGCTGGCTGGCCATGGGGCGCCGCTGGAACGGCGGCCGCCCCCTGCCGGCGCTGATCGCGCTGGTACTGGGAGTGATTGACACCGTCCTGGCCATCGTCTGGATGGCGGGCACGGCAGGCCCCGGCACCGGAATGTTCTGACCGGGACCACCCAGGACGACGGTTCCCCGCTCCCGTTGAGGGAGGCGGGGAACCGCGCTGTCCGGCCGCAGTACGCCGACCCCCAGCCCCCGACCCGCACCCTCCAGGGGCGCGGGGAACTGCGCGCCCAGCCCCCAACGACCCGCACCCGCCCTGCCGAACCCCCCACCCCCTTCCTTCCGCGTTTCCTTCCGTCCGCTCTCCGGGCATGCCGACGCCCCGCACAGGAAAAGCCGAGGGGGCCGCACAGGAAATGCCGAGGGGGCCGCACAGGAAAAGCCGAAGGGGCGGCGGGCCCCAAGGCCCACCACCCCTCACCGCACTACGGCACCGGCGCGGAGCGCTACGCGTCGCCGCCCGCCGCGCCCGGATCCGCGGCCGCCACGTCCAGCAGCTGGTACCGGTCGATCGCCTGCTTCAGCACCGAACGGTCGACCTTGCCCTCCCGGGCGAGCTCCGTGAGCACCCCCACCACGATCGACTGCGCGTCGATGTGGAAGAACCGCCGGGCGGCGCCCCGCGTGTCGGCGAAGCCGAACCCGTCCGCGCCGAGCGACTGGTAGGTCCCCGGCACCCAGCGCGAGATCTGGTCCGGAACCGACCGCATCCAGTCGGAGACGGCCACGAACGGCCCCTCGGCGCCCGAGAGTTTGCGCGTCACATAGGGAACCCGCTGCTCCTCCTCGGGGTGCAGCAGATTGTGCCGCTCCACCTCGACGGCCTCACGCCGCAGCTCGTTCCAGGAGGTCGCCGACCAGACGTCCGCCCGAACGTTCCACTCCTCGGCGAGGATCCGCTGCGCCTCGACGGCCCACGGCACCGCGACACCGGACGCCATGATCTGCGCCGGGATCGAGCCCGAAGTCCCTGCCGCGAAGCGGTGGATGCCCTTCAGGATGCCGTCGACGTCGACGTCCTCCGGCTCGGCGGGGTGCTGGATCGGCTCGTTGTAGACGGTCAGGTAGTAGAAGACGTCCTCGCCGTGCGGGTGTTCGTCGGACGAGCCGTACATGCGGCGCAGTCCGTCCCGCACGATGTGCGCGATCTCGAAGCCGTAGGCCGGGTCGTACGCGACACAGCCCGGGTTCGTCGAGGCGAGCAGCTGGGAGTGCCCGTCCGCGTGCTGCAGACCCTCACCCGTCAGCGTCGTGCGTCCCGCCGTCGCACCCAGCACGAAACCGCGCGCCAACTGGTCGGCCATCTGCCAGAACTGGTCACCGGTGCGCTGGAAACCGAACATCGAGTAGAAGACGTACACCGGGATGAGCGGCTCGCCGTGCGTCGCGTACGCCGAGCCGGCGGCGATCAGCGAAGCCGTGCAGCCCGCCTCGGAGATGCCGTCGTGCAGCATCTGCCCGGTGGGCGACTCCTTGTACGCGAGGAGCAGATCCCGGTCCACGGCCTCGTACTGCTGCCCGAGCGGGTTGTAGATCTTCGCGCTCGGGAAGAACGAGTCCATGCCGAAGGTGCGGTACTCGTCGGGCGCGATCAGCACGAACCGCTTGCCGATCTCCTTGTCCCGCATGAGGTCCTTCAGGAGCCGTACGAACGCCATGGTCGTGGCGATCGACTGCTGACCCGAGCCCTTCTTCACACTCGCGTACGTCTTGTCCTCGGGCAGCGCGAGCGGCTTCGACCGCACGACA
The DNA here is from genome assembly GCF_019090165.1 of Streptomyces sp. BV286. GTDB lineage: Bacteria > Actinomycetota > Actinomycetes > Streptomycetales > Streptomycetaceae > Streptomyces. The sequence continues at coordinate 58,297 of NZ_JAHRIB010000004.1, read as the reverse complement.
CGCGTCGGGACGTACCCGCCGAGCCCCTTGCGGCGGTCGTGCATGTACTGGATCTCCTCCGAGTCCCGGCCCGGGTGGAAGTACGGCGGCACGCCGGACTCCAGCTCCTTGTCGGAGATCGGCAGGTGCAGCCGGTCACGGAAGCCCTTGAGGTCGGCGACCGTCAGCTTCTTCATCTGGTGCGTGGCGTTGCGGCCCTCGAAGTTCGGGCCGAGCGTCCAGCCCTTGACCGTCTGGGCCAGGATCACCGTCGGCTGGCCCTTGTGCTCCTTGGCCGCCGAGAACGCCGCGTACACCTTCTTGTGGTCGTGACCGCCGCGGCCCAGGTGCAGGATCTGGTCGTCGGTCATGTTCTCGACCATCGCGCGCAGCCGGTGGTCGTGACCGAAGAAGTGCTCGCGGATGTACGAGCCCGTCTCGGTGGCGTACGTCTGGAACTGCCCGTCGGGTGTGGTGTTCAGCTGGTTGACCAGCACGCCGTCGCGGTCCTGTGCGAGCAGCGGGTCCCAACTGCGGTCCCACACCAGCTTGATGACGTTCCAGCCGGCGCCGCGGAACTGCGACTCCAGCTCCTGGATGATCTTGCCGTTGCCGCGCACCGGCCCGTCGAGGCGCTGGAGGTTGCAGTTGACGACGAAGGTCAGGTTGTCCAGGCCCTCGCGCGCGGCGATGGACAGCTGGCCGAGCGACTCCGGCTCGTCCATCTCCCCGTCGCCGAGGAACGCCCAGACGTGCGACTTGGAGGTGTCCGCGATGCCGCGCGCCTCCATGTAGCGGTTCATCCGCGCCTGGAAGATCGCACCGAGCGGACCCAGGCCCATGGAGACGGTCGGGAACTCCCAGAAGTCCGGCATCGACCGCGGGTGCGGGTACGAGGACAGCGCGCGCGGGGCCTTCGACTTCTCCTGCCGGAAGGCGTCCAGCTGGCCCTCGTCGAGGCGGTCCAGGAGGAACGCGCGGGCGTAGATGCCGGGGGAGGCGTGCCCCTGGAAGAAGATCTGGTCGCCGCCGTCGCCCTCGTCCTTGCCGCGGAAGAAGTGGTTGAAGCCCACGTCGTAGAGCGAGGCGGAGGACGCGAAGGTGGCGATGTGGCCGCCGACACCGATGCCGGGGCGCTGGGCCCTGGACACCATCACGGCCGCGTTCCAGCGGGTCGCGTTGAGGATCCTGCGCTCGATCTCCTCGTTGCCGGGGAAGAACGGCTCGTCCTTGGTGGCGATGGTGTTGACGTAGTCCGTGCTGCGCATCTCGGGCACGGCCACGCGCTTCTCGCGTGCCCGTTCGATCAGCCGCAGCATGAGGTAACGCGCTCGCTCCCGGCCGCGCTGGTCGACAGCGGCGTCGAGGGAGTCGAGCCACTCCTGTGTCTCTTCGGGATCGAAGTCAGGGACCTGACTCGGAAGGCCGCCAATGATGATCGGGTTGCGATCGGGTCCGGAAGCCACGCTGTTCCTTCGCTCTCGGGGGGCCGCTTCTTCTCGGTTTTTTCTTGGGTTTTTCTCTGGTTTCCTGGGCGTCTGCGCCGTTCCCCATCGTGTACCTCAGGAGCGGAAACGTCATCTCTACCGAGAGGTAACCGACAGGTTCGTCCCGTTCCCCCAAAGGCGGGTCCGGCAAATCGCAACGATACGCCCGACCCGTTACGCGTACCGCAAAGCCATTCGAGTCTCGTACCCTCGTAGGGTTCCGAAATTCGCAAAGCGGGCAGATTGCTGTGGTGTGCGTCACCTGTGGCTGTGATTCCCTGACTGGAGTTGCGGCGACACGGTCGGGATCGTCACCGTTTCGGCGGTCTCGACCGCCGGGTACTTGCGCGATCCGTCCCGCCCGTGTGGACTACGGCCAATGCTTCGCGCACGCGCGTGGCTTGAACTTCCCCAAGGTCTCGGCTTCGCCCGAGCCGGGGAGGACCCCATTACCGAACATGATCAGGAGGCAACCCGTGAGCGCGACCGCGGACCACGCGGAGGAGCGGACGAGCCTGGCCGCCAGGCTGGGATTCCAGCCCGAGCAGGTGGTCCAGGAGATCGGCTTCGACGACGACGTCGACCAGGAGCTCCGCTCGGCCATTGAAGAAGTAATCGGCAGCGAGCTCATGGACGAGGAGTACGACGACGTCGCCGACGCCGTGGTGCTCTGGTTCCGAGACGACGACGGCGACCTGACGGACGCGCTGGTGGATGCCACCACGTACGTCGAAGAGGGCGGCGCCGTCCTGCTGCTGACGCCCAAGACCGGCCGAGACGGTTATGTGGAGCCCAGCGACATCGCCGAAGCTGTGACGACCGCGGGTCTGTCCCAGACCAAGGGCATCAGCGTGGGGAAGGACTGGAGCGGCACGAAGCTGGCGACGCCGAAGACGGCCGCCAAGAAGCGCTGAGGCGCAGCCGAGGCCAGGAGGCCCCCGTCGACATCCGTCGGCGGGGGCCTCGTCCGTCGGCGGGCCCGCCCCGATGGGCCCTCGACGCCGGCGGACGGCCCGGCGGGCCCGCCGGCGGCCCGTGGATCGCCGTGGGTCCCCGGGGGCCGGTCGCGCGGTTTCCGCGCCCCTGACGGGGCCCGGCGGGAGCGCTGCGTAGGGTGGACGTCACCCGAACAGCCCGACGGACCCGACGGAAGGGATGCAGGACCATGGCGATCGAGGTCGGCGACAAGGCCCCGGACTTCGAACTCAGGGACAACCACGGCGCCACCGTGCGGCTCAGCGACTTCCGCGGCGCGAAGAACGTCGTGCTGCTCTTCTACCCCTTCGCCTTCACCGGCGTGTGCACCGGCGAACTGTGCGAGCTGCGCGACAACCTGCCGCGGTTCTCCGACCGGGACACCCAGGTCCTGGCCGTCTCGAACGACTCCATCCACACACTGCGCGTCTTCGCCGAGCAGGAGGGCCTGGAGTACCCGCTCCTGTCCGACTTCTGGCCGCACGGCGAGGTCTCGCGGGCGTACGACGTCTTCGCCGAGGACAAGGGCTGCGCGGTGCGCGGCACCTTCGTCATCGACAAGGAGGGCGTCGTCCGCTGGACCGTCGTCAACGCCCTGCCGGACGCGCGGGACCTCGACGCGTACGTACGGGCGCTCGACGCCCTGTGATCCCGGCGCCGCCGCGCCCGGCGGGCCGGGGATGCCGACACTTCGGGATTCTTCGCGCCCAGGGCCTGCGGTGGCGGGGAACCCGTCACTAGGATCGACACGTTGATCCGATACCAACGCACTACGGGGCTTCCCGCCCCCGGACACCAATGGGAGGACTCGTGGGAGTCAGCCTCAGCAAGGGCGGCAACGTATCGCTGTCGAAGGAGGCCCCGGGCCTGACCGCGGTCATCATCGGTCTGGGGTGGGACATCCGCACCACGACCGGTACGGACTTCGACCTCGACGCAAGCGCCATCCTGACGAACGCGGAGGGCAAGGTCAGCAGTGACGCCAACTTCGTGTTCTTCAACAACCTGAAGAGCCCCGACGGTTCGGTCGAGCACACCGGGGACAACACCACCGGTGAGGGCGAGGGCGACGACGAGCAGATCAAGGTCAACCTCGCCGGGGTCCCGGCCGACATCGAGAAGATCGTCTTCCCGGTGTCGATCTACGACGCCGAGAACCGCCAGCAGTCGTTCGGTCAGGTGCGCAACGCGTTCATCCGCGTCGTGAACCAGGCCGGCGAGGCGGAGCTCGCCCGCTACGACCTTTCCGAGGACGCCTCGACGGAGACCGCGATGGTCTTCGGCGAGCTGTACCGTCACGGCGCGGAGTGGAAGTTCCGCGCCATCGGCCAGGGGTACGCCTCGGGTCTGCGCGGCATCGCGCAGGACTTCGGCGTCAACGTCTGAGCCCTTCGTCCGGGGTCTCTTCCGACCCCGGGCCGCTCCACCACTTCCCGTCCGGCGCCGCACACTCCTAGTGCGGCGCCGGACGTGCTGGACAACCCAATGGCTTCACCGGGGAGGACAAGGAACATGGGCGTCACGCTCGCCAAGGGGGGCAATGTCTCCCTCTCCAAGGCCGCACCGAACCTCACGCAGGTGTTGATCGGGCTCGGCTGGGACGCGCGCTCCACCACCGGAGCCGACTTCGACCTCGATGCCAGCGCACTGCTGTGCAACTCGGGGCGGGTGCTCGGCGACGAGTGGTTCATCTTCTACAACCAGCTCAAGAGCCCGGACGGCTCGGTCGAGCACACCGGGGACAACCTCACGGGTGAGGGCGACGGCGACGACGAGTCGATCCTGATCGACCTCTCGAAGGTGCCGGCCAACGTGGACAAGATCGTCTTCCCGGTCTCGATCCACGACGCCGACAACCGCGGCCAGACCTTCGGTCAGGTCAGCAACGCCTTCATCCGGGTCGTCAACCAGGCCGACGGCCAGGAGCTCGCCCGCTACGACCTCTCCGAGGACGCCTCCACGGAAACCGCGATGATCTTCGGTGAGGTCTACCGCTACGGCGTCGAATGGAAGTTCCGGGCGGTGGGCCAGGGGTACGCCTCCGGACTGCGGGGCATCGCCCTGGACTTCGGGGTCCACGTTTCGTAGAGGCCGGTGTGCGGAAGGCGACCCCTGTGAGTCGGGAGGGTCGGCCGTGGTGTCTCGAAAGTGAGGTGTCCGGAATGGCTGAAGGCGCGTCACCCGCGTTCGGACGCCCTGGACCTGCGACTCTCCGGGGGGACGGGCCCGGCCCGCTCCTCCGGGGAGCCTGCCCTCTAGACTTCGTGGTCAATGTTTCGTAAAGCCGGGTACGGCGGGGGGAAACCCCCTCCGGACTTCGTCCGGGGGTAGCCCCCCATACTCATGATTGGGTAGCCAGTGGTTCTGAAAACCTTCGGCTGGTCGTTCGCGGTCACCGCGCTCGGCCTGGTCGCAGCCGTGCTGATCGGCGGATGGACCGCCTTCGGGATCGTGCTGATCCTGTCCATCCTCGAGATCTCGCTGTCCTTCGACAACGCGGTGGTCAACGCCGGGATCCTGAAGAAGATGAGTGCCTTCTGGCAGAAAATCTTCCTCACCATCGGCATCCTCATCGCCGTCTTCGGAATGCGGCTCGTCTTCCCTGTCGTGATCGTCGCGATCAGCGCCTCACTCGGCCCCATCGAGGCGGTCGACCTGGCACTGAACGACGCGGATCGCTACCAGGAACTCGTCACCGACGCCCACCCGTCGATCGCCGCCTTCGGTGGCATGTTCCTGTTGATGATCTTCCTCGACTTCATCTTCGAGGACCGTGACATCAAGTGGCTCGGCTGGCTGGAGCGCCCGCTCGCCAAGCTCGGCAAGGTCGACATGCTCTCGGCCTGCATCGCGCTGATCATCCTGCTGGTCACCGCGCTGTTCCTCGCCCCGCACGCCCACCTGCATGCCGGTTCCGCCGACAAGACGGAGACGGTGCTGCTCTCCGGCGTCGCCGGCCTCATCACGTACCTGGTCGTCGGCGGCCTCTCCGGATTCTTCGAGAACCGCCTGGAGGAGGCCGAGGAGCGCGAGCACGAGGCCGAGGAGGAGGCCAAGGCCAAGGGCAAGGAGATCTCCGCGGGTGCCATGGTCGGCAAGGCCGCCTTCTTCATGTTCCTCTACCTCGAGGTCCTGGACGCGTCCTTCTCCTTCGACGGTGTCATCGGCGCCTTCGCCATCACCAACGACATCATCCTGATGGCCCTCGGCCTCGGTATCGGTGCCATGTACGTCCGGTCGCTCACCGTCTACCTGGTCCGCCAGGGCACCCTGGACGACTATGTCTACCTGGAGCACGGCGCCCACTACGCGATCGGTGCCCTCGCCGGAATCCTGCTCATCACCATCCGGTTCGAGGTCAACGAGATCGTCACCGGCCTCATCGGTGTCGTCCTGATCGCCTGGTCCTTCTGGTCCTCCGTGCGCCGCAACAAGGCACTGGAGGCCGCCGAGGGAAAAGCTGACGCCTCGGGTGACAAGACAGAGGTCTCGTCCGGGGTGTGACACCGGTCCGTGGGAGGAACGCTCTGTAAGGGGCGGCCGTCGAGGGAATCCTCGCGGCCGCCCCGGCGTATTTCGTCCCCGAAATCTTCGTCGGGGGTCAACAGGCAAGCGTGGGGGCGGGAATGAGTTTCTGGGAAGGCCTGTGGCGCGGGCGGTCGACGCAGTTCGACTCGGGCAGCGCGTCGACCAACGCCATCGAACTGACCAAGCGGAACCACACGATCTCACTCACCAAGCAGGGCGCGGCCACCGGCAACCTCCGCGTCAACCTCTCCTGGCGGATGCGCACCTCCGACATAGGCGGGCCCCAGCGGGAGAGCCTGCTGCGCCACCCCTTCAAGGCGTTCAAGCCGGAAGTGGTGCAGGCGCACACCCAGAGCATGGTCAACGTCGACCTGGACCTGGGCTGCATGTACGAGCTCACGGACGGCACCAAGGGCGTCGTCCAGCCACTGGGCGGCTTCCTGGGCGAGCTCAACGGAGCGCCGTACGTGAAACTCAGCGGCGACGACCGCTTCGGCTCCGGCTCGGGCGAGACGATCTTCGTCAACCTCGATCACCGCGAGGAGATCAAGCGGCTCCTGGTCTTCGTCTACATCTACGACCAGACCCCCGCCTTCGACCGTACGCACGCCATCGTCACCCTGTACCCGAGCAACGGACCCCGGATCGAGATCGGCCTCGACGAGCGCCACTCCCAGGCCAGGTCCTGCGCGGTGGTCATGATCGAGAACGTGAAGAACGAGCTGGTGGTGCGCCGCGAGGTCAAGTTCGTCTACGGCTTCCAGGCCGAGCTCGACCGGCTCTACGGCTGGGGGCTCACCTGGGGGCGCGGCTACAAGGCGAAGGCCGACCGCTGACAGGCGCTGCCACCTGGCTCAGCCGGGGCGCCCCAGCGCCCGGCAGGGCAGGTTCAGCGGCGGCTGCGGGTTCGGTGGGGCTTGTCGCGCAGATCCCCGCGCCCCTTCGGGGCGCGGGCGCCGGCCTAGCGGCCGATGAACTGGGGGCCCTGCGGGGGAAGCCGGAAGTCCGGGTCCGGCAGCGTGCTGACCGGCTGCGGGTAGCCGTAGCCGGACTGGGCGCCCGCGGCGGCGGGCTGCGCCGGGGACGTCTGCGGATAGCCGTAGGCGGGCTGGCTGGTGGGCTGCGGGTAGCCGTACGCGGGCTGGGTGGCGGGCGGCTGCTGCCGGGTGGGCTCCGGGCCGGGAGCGGCCGGGGGATAGCCGTACGCGGGCTGGACCGGCTGCTGGGGCACCTGGGTGGTGGGCTGCTCCGGTGGCAGCGGCTGCGAACCGGGCTGCCCGGCGGGCGCCGAGCCGTCCTCGGCCTCGGACTCGTCGACCAGGATGCCGTAGTCCGACGCCAGCCCCTGAAGGCCGTCCGAATAGCCTTCGCCGAGCGCCCGGAACTTCCAGCCCTCGCCGCGCCGGTACAGCTCGCCGCAGACCAGCGCGGTCTCCTCGCCGGTCTCCGGCTTGATGTCGAAGTACGCCAGCGGCTCGGCGTCCCCGATCGCGGCGTCGAAGACCAGGATCCGCAGAGCCGGCACCTGGTCGAAGGTGACCCCGTCGGCGGAGGCGATGAGCAGAATCCGTCCCACACCGTTGTCGACGGCGGCCAGATCCGACTGGATCGTGTCGGTGAGCCCTTCGGCGAGACCCTTGTTGACGCGCTTCTTGCCGAGTCGCCAGACATTCCCCGAGGGGTGCCGGGGCTGGTTGTAGAAGACGAAGTCCTCGTCGGACCGCACACGCCCGTCGGGGCCGAGGAGCAGCGCGGAGGCGTCCACGTCCGGAACGCCCCGCCCCGGCGTCCAGCGCAGCACGGCACGTACCGCGGTGGCGTCCAGCGGGACGTTCGACCCCTTCAGCATGGCGTGCGTCATGCGGTCATCCTGCCTTCTCGGTCCTGGCCACGACAACGTGGGGTGAGCCTGCGTCCGGCCGGATAATGCGGGCAGACGCACAATGGTGTTTGTGTGCGTTACCTGAACTTCATGCCCGGTGGGAATCTCCGACACGGATCTCTACGTACTATTACCGGCCACATATCGTCAGTCCGACTAGCCGCCCTGGGGGAGACTCATGCGTCATTTCGGTCACATCGCCCCTGAGGTGCGGGAGCGCCTCTTCTTCCAGGAGCCGTGCGCCTTCACCGCGGACTCCCCGCCCCGGGTGCTCGCCGCGGCCCTCGGAGCCACCCTCTACAGCCCCGCGACCAGGCAGAAGCTGGCCGACGACGTCGTGAAGCAGGCCCAGCGCGGTGTCGTCTCCATGGTGGTGTGCCTGGAGGACTCGATCGACGACGCGGACGTCGTCGAAGCCGAGGAGAACCTGGTCAGGCAGTTCGGTGACCTGGCCGAACGCTGCCCGGAGACCAATCTGCCGCTGCTCTTCATCCGGGTCAGGGCACCCGAACAGATCCCCGACCTCGTCCACCGGCTCGGCACGTCCGTGCGGCTGCTGTCCGGATTCGTGCTGCCCAAGTTCACCGAGGAGCGGGGCATCCCCTTCCTGGAGGCGCTCACGGCGGCCGAGAGCGCGAGCGGACGGCGACTCTTCGCCATGCCCGTCCTGGAGTCGCCCGATCTGCTGTACCGCGAGTCGAGGGCGGAGGTCCTCGCGGGGATCTACCGGGCCGTCGACAAGTACCGCGACCGCGTGCTCGCCCTGCGGCTCGGCGTCACCGACTTCTGCTCCGCCTACGGGCTGCGCCGGGCGCCCGACATGACCGCGTACGACGTGCAGATAGTGGCCTCCGTGATCGCCGACGTGGTGAACGTCCTCGGGCGGGCGGACGGCACCGGATTCACGGTGACCGGGCCCGTGTGGGAGTACTTCCGCGTCCAGGAGCGCATGTTCAAGCCGCAGCTGCGCCGCAGCCCCTTCAGCCCGGAGGCCGAGGACCTGCGCGCCGCGCTGATCGAGCACGACATGGACGGCCTGCTGCGGGAGATCGCCCTCGACCGGGCCAACGGCCTGCAGGGCAAGACCTGCATCCACCCCTCGCACGTACTGCCCGTGCACGCCCTGTCCGTCGTCAGTCACGAGGAGTTCAGTGACGCCCAGGACATCCTGCGGCCCGAGCGGGGCGGCGGAGGCGTACTGCGGTCCGCGTACACGAACAAGATGAACGAGGTGAAGCCGCACCGCGCGTGGGCCGAGCGCACCCTTCAGCGCGCCGAGGTCTTCGGCGTCACGAACGAGGACATCGGCTTCGTGGAGCTGCTCGCCGCCGGAATACCCGGCTGACACACACCGGCTGACACCCAAGGAATCCATGAACAAGGCTGTGAACGACGGGTCCGGCGTCTGGTCCGCGACGGGCTTCCGCCCCGGAACCAAGGCCGGAACCAAGGCCGGGTCCGCCGGCGAGGCCTCGTCCCCGGCCGGACCGGGCGAGGGGCCCGCAGGCGGGATCTGGTCCGGGAGCTGGGTCGCCGGACGGCTCGGCGTCGAGCTCGTCGGGGACGAGGGCCTCGGCGAACTGCTGGGGCTCGCCCTGCGGCGCAATCCCCGGCGGGCCCACCTGCTCGTGTCGAACGTGCTGGGCAAGCACGTACCGCAGTCGCCGGCCGTCGTGTACGGATACGGTTTCGCGCTCGGGCTCCGGGTGCGGGACCTGCTCGGAGAGGACGAGGCCCGCCGGGCCGTCGTCCTCGGGTACGCCGAGACGGCCACCGGCCTCGGCCACTCGGTCGCGGACGGTGTGGGCCTCGCCCCCTGCCTCCACTCGACCCGGCGCCCGGTCGAGGGCGTCGCACCCGCGGGCGGCTTCGAGGAGTCCCACTCGCACGCCACCTCGCACCTGCTGCTCCCGGAGGACCCCGCCCTGCTGGCCTCGGACGGCCCGCTCGTCCTCGTCGACGACGAGTTCTCCACCGGCAACACGGTCCTCAACACCATCCGTGACCTGCACGAACGCTATCCACGCGGCCGGTACGTGATCGTCGCCCTGGTCGACATGCGCTCGGCCGCGGACCTCGGGCGGCTGGCGGACTTCGCCCGCGAGATCGGCGCGACCGTGGACCTCGTGACGGCCGCCTCCGGCACGGTACGGCTGCCCGACGGCGTACTGGAGAAGGGGCAGGCGCTGGTCGCCGAGCACGAGAAGGCGGCCGTGGCGCCCGCACCGCGCCCGGAGCCCGGCAGCGTCGTACCCGTGGACCTCGGCTGGCCCCACGGCCTCGCCGACGGCGGACGGCACGGCTTCACACCCGAGCACCGCGTCCGCCTGGAGGGCGCCCTGCCCGCCATGGCCACCCGAATAGCCGAGGCACTCCCGCCCGGCACCGGCCGCGTGCTCGTACTCGGCTGCGAGGAGCTGATGTACGCGCCGCTCCGCCTCGGGGTCGCGCTGGAGAAGCTGACCGACGCCGAGGTGCGCTACTCCACGACCACCCGCTCTCCCGTGCTCGCCGTCGACGACCCCGGCTACGCGATCCGCACCCGGCTCGTCTTCCCCGCCCACGACGGCCCGGCGGACGGCCCCGGCGAGCGGTACGCGTACAACGTCGCCGGCGCCGGTTTCGACGCCGTCGTCGCCGTGGTCGACTCCACCGCCGACACTCCTGAACTGCACGCACCGGACGGCCTGTTGGCGCAGCTCGCCGCCCACACGCGCAGCGTGCTGCTCGCCGTCGTCCCCTCGTACGTCCCCGAACGGGCGTCCGCCCCGTCGCCCACCGAAAGGCCCTCCATGCTGTCCGAGCCCCTCCGTGGCCCCGACTTCTCCTCGTACGCGTCGGACGAGGTCGGCTGGCTGCTGCAGGACCTCTCGGACACCCGGCTGGAGGCGCCGACCGAGGAGCGCGAGGAGGCCATCCAGAGCGGCGGCGCCCACTACGCGGAGTCGCTCCCGGTGGAGTACCAGCCGAGCCCCCAGTACCAGGAGCTGTTCCGCAGCGCCCTCGCCGTCTCGGCCGCCCGCATCGCCGTGGCCGTCGGCGCGGTCACCGAGACGGTGCTGGCGGAACGCTCACCGCGCCCCGTGCTCGTCTCCCTGGCCCGCGCCGGCACCCCCGTCGGCGTCCTGATGCGCCGCTGGGCCCAGCACCGCCACGGCCTCGACCTGCCGCACTACGCCGTCTCCATCGTGCGCGGCCGCGGCATCGACGCCAACGCCCTGCGCTGGCTGGCCGCCCACCACGACCCGGCCGACGTCGTCTTCGTGGACGGCTGGACCGGCAAGGGCGCCATCACCCGCGAACTCGCCCAGGCCATCGAGGAGTTCGAGGCCTCCGACGGCATCACCGGCTTCGACCCGGAGATAGCGGTCCTCGCCGACCCCGGGTCCTGCGTGCGCACCTACGGCACCCGCGAGGACTTCCTCATCCCGTCCGCCTGCCTCAACTCCACGGTCTCCGGCCTCATCTCGCGCACGGTGCTCCGCGCGGACCTGGTCGGCGAACACGACTACCACGGCGCGAAGTTCTACCGCGAACTCGCCGACGTGGACGTCTCCGTCGACTTCCTGGACGCCGTCTCCGCCCGCTTCGACGAGGTCGGCGACGCGGTGGACGACCGCGTCAAGGAACTGCTCTCCACCGACCGCACCCCGACCTGGGAGGGCTGGGCAGCCGTCGAGCGGATCAGCGAGGAGTACGGCATCCACGACGTGAACCTCGTCAAGCCGGGCGTCGGGGAGGCGACCCGGGTGCTGCTGCGCCGCGTCCCCTGGAAGATCCTCGCCCGGGCCGGAGCGGGCGCCGACCTCGACCACGTACGCCTGCTCGCCGAACAGCGCGGCGTACCCGTCGAGGAGGTCGCCGAACTCCCGTACACCTGCGTCGGGTTGATCCACCCCAAGTACACGCGCGGCGCGACCGGCGCCGACGGCAAGGCAGTGACAGTCTGATGTCCATGCCCACCACCTCACCCAGGGTCCTCGTCGCCAGCGACCTCGACCGCACCCTCATCTACTCCTCGGCCGCACTCGCGCTGACCATGCCCGACGAGCGGGCACCCCGGCTGCTCAGCGTCGAGGTGCACGAGCGCAAGCCGCTCTCCTACATGACCGAGACCGCGGCCGGACTGCTCGCCGAACTGGGTGACGTGGCGGTCTTCGTCCCGACCACCACCCGGACCCGCAAGCAGTACCAGCGGATCCAACTTCCGGGCCCCGCACCGAAGTACGCGATCTGTGCCAACGGCGGCCACGTCCTCGTCGACGGTGTCTCCGACCCGGCGTGGCACGCCCGGGTGACCGAGCTCCTGGCACGGGAGTGCGCCCCGCTCGCCGAGGTGCGCGCCCACCTGGAGGCCACCGCCGACCCGCTGTGGGTGCGCAAGCACCGGGTCGCCGAGGACCTCTTCGTGTACCTGGTCCTCGAGCGGGAGCTGCTTCCGGAGGACTGGGTCAAGGAGCTGGCCGTCTGGGCGGAGAACCGCGGCTGGACCGTGTCCGTACAGGGCCGCAAGCTCTACGCCGTACCGAAGCCGCTCACCAAGAGCGCCGCCATGCGCGAGGTCGTCCGCCGTACCGGGGCGACCCTCACCCTCGCGGCCGGGGACTCCCTCCTCGACGCCGACCTGCTGCTGGCCGCGGACCGCGGCTGGCGCCCGGGCCACGGCGAACTGGCCGACGCGGGGTGGACGGGGCCCGGGATCACTTCTCTTCCGGAGCGCGGTGTCGCGGCGGGGGAGCGGATCCTGCGGGAGTTCCTCCGCGAGGCCCGCTAGAGGTCGCGGAGCCGGCCGTCTCCGGCTCTGTTTCCTTCTCTGTGCCCGTCTCCTCGCCACGCCGTCGGCCGCCCCGCCCCGGCCTGAACAGGCGTACGCCCGCGAAGACCAGCAGCGCGAGCGCCGCCATGGCCAGCACCACCTTGGAGTAGGTCGCGACATAGCCGGTGACCTCGGTCCACTTCTCGCCGAGCAGGTAGCCGGCGAGGACGAAGACGGTGTTCCAGATCGCGCTGCCCAGCGTGGTCAGGCCCAGGAAGACGGGCAGGGGCATGCGCTCGACGCCCGCCGGCACCGAGATCAGACTGCGGAAGATGGGGATCATCCGGCCGAAGAACACGGCCTTGGTGCCGTGGCGGTTGAACCACGCCTCGGTCTTCTCGATGTCCGACACCTTCACCAGCGGCAGCCGGGCCGCGATCGCCACCGTGCGGTCGCGGCCGAGCAGCGCACCGACGCCGTACAGGGCGAGCGCACCGACGACCGAACCGGCCGTCGTCCACAGCAGCACGGCGAACAGGTTCATCTGCCCGGTGCTCGCCGCGAACCCCGCCAGCGGCAGGATCACCTCGCTCGGCAGAGGAGGAAAGAGGTTCTCCAAAGCGATGGCGATGCCCGCGCCCGGGGCCCCGAGCGTGTCCATGAGGCTGTTGATCCACTGGGGTGCGCTGCTGTCGGTCACACACCCGACGCTAGTGAACCGAAGCTGAAGCCAGACTGAAGCCGCTGCCCGGCGCGGGTGTCAGCCGCAGCAGCCCCCACCGCAGCAGCCGCCTCCACCGCCGCCCCCGCCTCCGGCACGGGGCGCGGGTGAGGGCGCCGAGGCGGCGCCGCCGACGGCGACCGTCGACAGCAGCTTCACGGTGTCGTCGTGGCCGGCGGGGCAGGCCGCGGGCGCGGACGACTCGGCCATCGGCCGGCTCTTCTCGAAGGTGTCACCGCAGGTCCGGCACCGGTATTCGTAGCGAGGCATGGGCCCAGGTTAGCGGGCGGCCCGGTCCTCTCCCAGAGGAGAGCCGCGGCCCTGGGCGAGGGCCCTCGCGCGCAGGTCGGCCCCGGCCCGCAGCCGCTGCTCGCGGGCGGCCTGCTCGGGGTGGCGGGAGCGCCAGTACGGGTTGTCGTGGGGCAGGGCCGAGCCGACGCGCCCGTACATCCCGAAGAACATCAGCAGCACGCCGACCACGAAGCTGAACAGCACGTTCTGGATGCGGAAGGCCAGGAAGTTGAAATCGGTGTCGAGCAGGGCGAGGTTCACGAAGCCGCTGAGGATGAAGAGGACACCGAGGACCATGTTCAGCGTCGAGGCGACGTTGCCGCCGATCACCATGCCGACGAAGAGCAGCAGCCCGACACAGATCGACAGCACGCTGAGCGCCCCGTTGGTGCTCAGCCCCGAGACCTCGTCCCCGCGGGTGTCGAAGAATCCGACCTGGTCGATCAGTCCCAGGATGCCGAAGGCGAGCAGCACGAGGCCCATCAGCCCCGCACCGATCCGGTAGAACCTGCTGAGACGGTGATCGACCGGGAGGTGTTCGTCGAGCCTGATCCGCCGCCTGGGCGCGGTGCGCAGTGCGTGCGTGGCCATGTCCGCCTCCTCGGGAGTGAGCGGAGGGCGTCCGTACTCCCAGCATCCGCCCGGGGCGGCTCTCACGCCAGCCCCGGGGAATGCGCCGCCGCCCGGTCAGGCATCCAGGGGGTTGGTACGCGTCGCCGCCAGCAGGTACCAGGCGGTCGCACCGGCGTGCCGGTACGGGTAGTAGCCGAAGCCGAACCCGGTGTCGAGCGGGCTGCTCGCCGAGACGACCCCGGAGCGGGCGGGGAGAGCCTTCTTGTTGATCGTCTGGTCGGTGCCGAGAAGGTCCTGCGCCTGCTCGATGGAGGCGATCAGTCGGCGGGCCCGCACCTCGTCGCCGCGCCCGTGCCGGTTTCGCAGGGCGAGCGCGAGATGGGCGGTGCCCTCGAACCACACACCGTTGCGGTCCGGCTTCGGCTGGAACTCCGCGATCGGGGCGTCCTCGTTCGCCAGCAGACTGACGGAACTGAAGGTGACGCCCGCGTACGACTGGCCCGCGGGGACCGTGCTGTTCCGCCGGTCGGCGTGGTCCAGGACGGCCAGCTCGGCCGCGGCCCAGTCCAGCGACCGGGAGTACGGGCGGGAGCCGAGGGCGAGCTGGGTCCAGGTCTGGGTGTCCTCGGGGACGGGCGACCTGTTGACGCTCACGCCGTCGTTGGTGCCGGTGTAGAAGAAGTTCCCGGAGGGCTCCCACATCTTCTCGACGAAGGCCCGGGCCCGTGCGCGCCGCTCCAGCCACACACGGTTCCCGGTGAGCCGGGCGAGCCGCCCGAAGAGGCAGACGAGGTCGGTGTTGTGCTCGGTCGAGGTGAAGGGCAGCTTCACGTTCGCCCCGTCGACGCCGAACTTGTAGCCGCCGAGGGGCTCGTCCGTGCGCCCGGTCCGCTCGATCCAGTCACCGATCCGTACGGCACCGCGGAGGAAGCGGCGGGCGCCGGTCCGGTCGGCGAGGGCGCTCAGGGCGATACCGGCCCAGGCCATGTCACCGACCGCCGTGCCCGTGAAGCCGAACTGGGTCCCGACGTTGGCGGTGCCGTCCGCCCGGACGAACCCGTCCGGCTGCGGCACCCCGTCGAAGAAGACGTACGGCCCCACGTTGTAGGCCTGCCGCAGCCTGCCGTCGTCGTACACCGGGTCGTGGGCCTGGGCGTAGAGCAGCGCGTCGCCGAGCACCACGGCCCTGGCCCGGCCGTCCGCGGTACGGGTCGCCAGATGGGCCAGGATCGCGAGGGCGTTGTCGTACGTGAACGCCGTGCTGAACAGACCGGCCTGGTCGGTGTAGCTCTGGGTCAGACGGACGGCACCGTGGTCCGGATACGCGTCCATGGCGGCGGCGAGGAAGGCATGCCCCCGCCGGACGGCACCCCCGGCACCTCCGGCGCCCTCAGAACCTACGACGTCGCCGGCCGCCCGCGCCGCGCCGGAACCGGCCGCGGTGAAGACCGCGGCACCGACACCGAGCCCGGTGCCGATGAGCGCACGACGACTGAACACCGAACTCGAACCTTGTCTGCCGGTCATGGGTCTCCCTGGAGGACATACGGCCCCGGTGCGCACACCACACCGAGCTTGAGAGCGCTCTCACGCGGCGCGCGCCCATTGTGCTGGCCCATCTGGCGGGGGTCAACGGGCGTGACGGGTGCGGGCGTTGGGCGGGCGTTGGGGCGGGTGGTGCGGGTGGGGATTGAGGGGGAGGGCCCGGCCCGGAGGAGAGGGGCCTGCCCACGCGAACGGCCCCCCACCCGATGGGCGAGGGGCCGAACGGCACGCTGAGCTGCGTGCTGCTCCCGTGGGCGCGGACGGTTTCGAACAGCCGACATCTGCCATGTCAGGGCGGGTATGGTCCGGCTGCGATCAAGCATTGAGTCTGGGGAGGGGCTTTGAGAGCGAAGACGGGTCTGCTCGTGTACGCCGACAACGACGTGCTGGACCAGTTGCAGCGGGTGCGGCCGGCGCACCTGGCACGGACGACTGGCCAGAGCAGGGCCCGCCGTCGCTTCGTGGCGGTTGTTTCGGTCCGCGCACGGATCATCGCGGTAGCGGCCATGTCCTTGCTGGCTGCAGGCTGCGGCATGCTGGACGATCCGGTCAAGGACCGCTGGGAGGCCAGAACTGAGTTTTCAAGTTGTGGCGCGGTGAGCCTGGCTCAGGGTGAGGAGATGCAGAAGCAGGCGATGCGGGAAATCGGCTGCCTCCGACGAGCCCTCAAGAATGGCGAGAGCGCAGAACTGAAGATCACGTATCCCACCGTGGAGGGTGACCCGATTCGCGAGTACTACCGACTGACGCCGCAGAGCAGGCTTGAGGTCTACACCGACAGCACGGATGACCGCTACTCGGACCAGAAGTGGTCGTTTGCTGAGTGCTACACCCCTGAATGGTTGGCTGAGATTTCCTGCGCTCAATGAGTGAGCTGGGCTGAAATCGGGCCCGCCGGGGGCACGGCCTCACTCGCTGAAGGCTTCTCGGTCGCCAAGGTGGTCGGCTGCTGCAAGAGGTCTCGTCATGACTGCGACTCTATTGGCACCCACGCGTGGGTGATGACGAGTTCTACACTCGACGGATGCCTTGACAGGTTGACGCTCACCTCGTCCGGTTCCGCGATAATAGCGCTGTGACAGACACAACTTGGGTCGCTCTCATCACGGCCGTTGCGACGCTTCTCTCCAGCGCCCTCACCGGCACCGTGGGATACATAGCGGGAAGGCATCAGTTGAGATCGCAAGAGCTTGTCCAACACGCACAGATAACCGAGGGGCGCCAAGCCAGCATCCGAGAGCTGAGGCGAAGTGCCTACGTTGGCGTACTGAACCAACACTCGGTCGTGGAAAGAGCCATGCGAGCTGCGTGGGAAGAAACCCCATGTGCCGAGATGAACTCATCCGGACGCTACGCGGAGCTCGTCCGAGAGATGAATATCCTCCAGGAGCGCCTGCACCTTGCCGAGCTGGAAGGATCGCTCGACATCACGGTTCCTGCTGCAAATATCATGGCCTTTGAATCGCAGTGCATGTCCGACTTGATGAGTGTGATCGCTGCTAATAAAGACAGTGGCCGATCTCCCGATCACCACGCCCAGGAGATGGCAATGGCCAATTGGAGCAAGAGGATCGACGTGCGCGACTCCTTCATCAGCACTGCTCGTCACGTGCTGGGGGCAGCCCTTTAGCCGTACCGACTTCGCTGGGATGAGGCGCTTGTGTCCTGTCTCGGCTGGTACTTGACGGCTCCGACAGTCAGAACGCCGGGCTCAGCTGCTGTCAAAATCAGGTGGTCGCTGGTGGCCGCACTCCAGCTTTTCGCCGTTGGCGTCGACCACCTCGTAGTCGAGCATCACTTCGTGCGGGTCACCGTCCTCATAGAGCCACACCGTGATGACACCCGTCGCGACGACCACCGTGAACTGTGCGTTTCCGTCGCCCATCGGCACCACGGTGAAGACCTCTCGGGGCCTCAGCCAGAAGTCCTCGCCGTACGGCTCGATGGACAGGCAGATGTCTGTGTCGCCTGCGTTCTCCACCGGCAGTCTGTTCTTCACCTGCTTCCGCCGATGAGCTGATTGCCGTCGTGGCTCCGCACGTGAGGGCCGTTGCCGTCCAGGGCGTCCGGGAGGCGGATCGCGAAGACCGGCGACGTCGCCTCCTGTGATCGACTCATGTGCAGGAGCATAGGAGGCAGAGAAGGTGGCGGAGAACCCCGGCGGTGGTGGCATCTACGCTCGGCTCGAAGACCACGGGCACAACCATTTCGCCGATTGCGCGAGTGTCGGCCGAACCGGACTTGTCTTCGTCGGCGCTCGCGGTGGTGTTCTGCGGCGGAACAACTTCCGCGGATCTGGCTCCGGGCGCTCGACGCGACCGGCCTCGGTGACGTCCACTTCCACGATCTCCGGCACACCGGGAACACCCTTGCCGCGACGGGGGCGCCACCTTGCACGTGAGTGGCACGGCGGCGAAAGCGCGCCATCAAAGATCAAGGCCCAGGCATCCGGCATCACACCGGTTGACCTGGGCCTCAGTCGTGTCCTGGGACTGGTGGGCGCGGACGGTTTCGAACCGCCGACATCCGCCTTGTAAGGGCGGCGCTCTACCACTGAGCTACGCGCCCGGGACGAGTCGACAGCCTACATTGCCCGGGGAGGTGCCCCGCAAACCCGTTCCCGGGGCCCCGTGGGCTGCCGGTTGATGCGGGGGTTTTCCCCACCCCTCATTCGGGAGCGGCCCGGATCCCTTGGCGGGGGCCGGATCCGTACGGTCGAAGTGTGTCCGGGTCACAGCGTGGGGCCGAGGGCGTTCGAATCTGGGGGAGTCCCGTCATGAGTGGTCGTCTGCGTTCTTCGAGCTCTTCGAGCAGTGATGTGCGGCGTTCGGGCCGGTTCGGCGGGAGGGGGCGCCGGGTCTCCCTCGCCGCCACCGGGGCGGGTGTCCTCGCCGTGGGGCTGCTCGCCTCCGGGTGCGGTGCCAGCGCGGGGGACGACACGGACCCGGAGAAGCGTTCCTTCGCGCTCGACGGCCGGACGCTGACCGTCGACTCCGACGACTCGGCGCTGGAGCTGGTCGTGGCGGACGTGGAGAAGGTGGAGGTCACCCGGTGGTTCGAGGGCCGCGTCGCGATCGGCGGGGACCCCGAGGTGACCTGGGGGATGAAGGACGACACGCTCAAGCTCCGTATGCACTGCTCCGGTGTGGTGGCCGACTGCTCGGCCAAGCACCGCATCGTGGTGCCGCGCGGCGTGGCCGTCACGGTGAACGACGACGACGGCAGCGTGCGGGCCACCGGCTTCAAGGAGGCGCTCACCATCCGGGCGAGCGACGGATCCGTCCGGGTCGAGGATGCCTCCGGACCGCTGACCCTGCGCACCGACGACGGCTCGGTGCACGCGACCGGCATCGACTCCCGACGCGTCGACGTGAACACCCACGACGGCTCCACCCGGCTCGAATTCGCCTCGGTCCCGGACCGGGTCTCGGCGCGTGGACAGGACGGTTCGCTCACCATCGGGCTGCCGGACGCCACCTACCGTGTCGACGCCGACGCGGAAGATGGCTCCGTGGATGTGTCGGTACCCCGTGACAAGGGCAGCTCCCATGTGGTGTCCGCCCACACCGAGGACGGGAAAGTCACCGTGCGTACGGCGAACTAACCGGCCCGTGTGTTCGTCCTTACCTGGTGGGAGAATGGCACGGGGCACCGGGGCCGGACGGACCACAGCACGGGAGAGGGAAGTGACGGCGACACCTTCGCAGCCGTACACGCCGTTTGTGCCATGCGCACAGCAAGTACCTCCCTCCTGTGCCGGATTCGGGTCCGCGAGGACCCGCGGCGCAGGCCGCGACCTGCTGGCCCTCGTCCTCCTGCCGCTTCCGCTCCTCGCGCTCGCCATGCCCGCCGCGTTCGCGGGCGGCGGCACCCGCCGGTGGTTCGGCGGGCGCTCCGAGAGCCAGCGGGCCGAGGCACAGGCCGCGAAGGACGCCGCGGCGGCCGCGTTCTACGAACTCGACACGGCGCAGCGTGATCTGCGCATCTCGATCGAGACCATCACCGCCGTCGACGACTCCCCGGCGGCCCGCCGCGTGGTCGCCGACTTCGAGGCGCTCGGCCGGCGTATCGACGAGGCCAGCAGTACGTACATCGGCGCGGTGGACGCGCACGATCTCGACCGCGACGACCTCGAGGCCTCCGTCGCCGCCCACGCACGTACGGAGCTGACCCGGGCCAAGGACGAGCTGGCCCGCGTCAAGCAGGAGCTGGACCGTTTCGAGCAGGGGCTCGGCCCGCTCCTCGGCAAGGCCGAGACGCAGCTCGCCCGCCTCGCCCCGGCCGTCGAGCGCGCCCGCCAGTCCCTGCTCGCCGCTTCGAACGCACTGGACGCCGTACGGGGATCGGGTCTCAAGGCCGACGACCTGGCCGCCCGCCTCGCCGCGCTGGCCCCCGAGCTGACCAGGCTCAACCAGGGCGCCGGGCAGCACGGTGTGCCCGAGACCCTGGAGCGGGCCGACCGGGTCGCGAGGGATGCCGGAGCCGTGCGCGCGGAGGCCGAGCGGCTGCCGGAGCGGGCCACCGAGATCGACCGCCGTCTCGTCTCGCTGCGGACGCGCGCGCAGGCGCTCACCACGCGGTCCGGGCAGGTGGACCCGGTGCTCAGCGAGCTGCGGCGACGGTTCGCGGCCGCCTGCTGGCAGGACCTCCAGCATGTGCCGGACCAGTCCGCGGAGACCGTCCGCCAGGCCGAGCGGAAGCTGACGGAGGCACGGGTCGCCCGCGAGGAGCAGCGCTGGGCGGACGCCACATCGCTGCTGTCCACGGTCCGGGCGCTGCTGAACACCACCGACGAGGCCGTCTCCGCCGCCGGGGACCGGCTGCGCCGCCTGAACGAGGTGTCGAAGGACCCGCAGCGGGAGATCGACCGTACGCGGTTCGCGATCCGGGACGCGCAGCGCCTCGCGATGGCCGGCCGCAGCACCCCGGACCCCCGGCAGGCGCGCCCCCTCGACGAAGCGGTGGCCCGTCTGGACCGCGCGATCGGCACGCTGGAGGGCCGGCACCCGGACTACTGGCACTTCCTGACCGAGCTGGAGGGTGTGCGCGGGTCGGTGTCCGGCGTGGTCTCACAGATCCGGGAAGAGCGCGGGGGCGGGGCCTGAGCGACGGTCCGGGAGCGTCCGGGCGGTTCCGGAATGGTCAGGGCGGTTCCGGAATGGTCCGGGAGGGGCCTGAGGGGGATCCCGGCGGGTGCGGAGAGTCCTTCCCGCTGCCCGCCCGAAGCCCTGGTGAGAGGGCGTGCGGCGGCACGCGGCCCAGTGCGCGGCCTCACGCGGGTCCCTGTTTCTCCCCCGACTCCAGTGCGCCCGCCTCCCGCGCAACCGTTCCCTGCACGTCCGCCTGCCGCGCGTCCGTTGCCTGTGCGTCCGTTGCCTGTGCGTCCGCGTCACGTGCGTCCGCTTCGCGTACGTCTGCCTCTCGTACGTGCTTCAGGGTCATCCGGGCCTCCACCTTGTCCGC
Organism: Streptomyces sp. BV286; assembly: GCF_019090165.1. GTDB lineage: Bacteria > Actinomycetota > Actinomycetes > Streptomycetales > Streptomycetaceae > Streptomyces. The sequence continues at coordinate 37,097 of NZ_JAHRIB010000004.1, read as the reverse complement.
GGTCGTGACCTCCGACCAGAAGCGGTGGCAGGTCACGTAGACGGCGAGCTCCCGCTCGCGTTCCCGCAGCTTCTCCACCTCGGCCTGTTCGTCGGGTGTCCAACCGGGGGAGGCGGGGCGCTCCACCTTGCGCCAGCCGTGGTCGTCACTGAAGCCGTCCAGGGGCTCGACCGACCAGGGAAGCCGCTTCAGCAGGGCCAGAAGCTCGGCCCGGACCTGATGCAGTTCCTCCTGACCGGCCAGGAGGTCGCTTGGGAACTCGTAGGTCGCAGCCACACGACAATGCTACGCCTGTTCGATTTTGGGATGCGAGTTTCTCGGGGGACTTCACGCGAACTGTGACGGGCGAACGCCGGGACGGGGTGCACGGACCGCCGATTCCGCTCGCGTTGTCAGTGCCGCGCGCGAGACTGGACGCATGTGCCGGAGCATCAAGACACTTCGCCCCCCAGTCCTGCCCGAAGAGGCCACGGAGGAGGACATCCGCGCCGCCGCTCTTCAGTACGTCCGCAAGGTCTCGGGGTTCCGCGCCCCGGCCGCCCACAACCGCGAGGTCTTCGATCGCGCGGTCGACGCGATCACGGAGGCCACGGCCGAACTGCTGAGCGGCCTGGAGGTGCGCGGGCAGACCACTCCGCCCCACCGGGCGGCCGGCTGACCGCACGGTCCCGGGATACCTGGCTGTATGGGCCGGTGAGCGCCCCACCGCGCGGTCCCGCGGGGCGGGCGCTCACCGGGCCCCGCTGTGGGGTGCCCTGATGTCCGGTAGGGGCACCGGCGCCCCTATGGGCCCCGGTGGCGTCGCTCCCTGTCCCGTCGCACCCGGTCCCGCCCCAGGCCTCAGACGCTCGGGCCCGCCTCCACCACGGGCACCGGAAGGGGTACCGGCAGCGGTACCGGCAACGGCGACGGGCGTCGCATCAGGTACGCCGCTCCCGCCCCCGCCCCGAACAGCGCCACCAGCGAGATGCCCGACGCGAGCCAGGTGGCGCCCAGCCACTGCCCGCCGAAGTAGCCGAGGGCGACGCTGTACGCGGCCCAGGCGAGCCCCGCGAGGATCGACCAGGGCAGGAACTCGCGGACGCGCCGGTGTGCGGCGCCCGCGCCGAGGGAGACGACCGAGCGGCCGGCGGGCGCGAAGCGGGCGAGGACGACCAGGGCGCCGCCGCCGCGTGCGAGGGCCGCGCCGAGACGTTCCTGCGCGCTGCTCAGGCGGCGGGAGCGGGCGATGGCACGGTCCAGCCGCTCACCGCCGCGCCAGGCCAGCCGGTACGCCACCAGGTCGCCGAGGACCGACGCGGTCGCGGCGGAGAGGATCAGCGACAGGATGTCCGGCACGTGCGCGGTCGCCGCGGCTCCGGTGCCGGCCGCGGCCGCCGTCGCCGCCGTGATGACGAGCACGCCGCTCGGCAGCACCGGCAGAAATACGTCGAAAAGGACCGACAGCGCCACTACGGCATAGATCCATTGGCTGTAGATCCAAGGGGTGCCGGACAGCGACCCCACACTCTCAAGCACCGAAACTCCCCTGTGTCTCCCCCGTGGGCCCGGACCGTGCCGCGTGCCCCCGATGCTGCGGGGGAGCGGCCGGAGCGGCCTGTGACAGCCATACAGCGTACGCCTCGAGTCCGACTGGAGATCCACAGGGGGATCGTGGGTTCGCCACACCATGTTCACTCGGCTGCCACGCCCCCGGGGGCGGGTCGGTCGTACGTCCCGTACCAACGAATGGGGGGACCGACGGTGTGAGGAGCGGATCCGGCGATGACGGCAGCAGCAGGAGTAACAGCGGCAACAGAGGCAATAGCGGCAACAGCGGCAACAGCGGCAACAGCGGCAACAGCGGGAGCAGAGGGAACCACGAGAGCGGTGAGGTCGGCCGGAGTGATGGTGCTCGTGGTCGGTGCTCTGGCATCGGTCGTGTTCACGGCAGGGGCGGCCGGTGCTTCGGACGGCCCGGGCGTCCCCGGCGAGGAGGGCGCGGACGTGGCGGCCGCCGGTCCGGACGCCACCGGTACGACCCCCGGCTACCGGATGCGGACGGACGCCCGCTTCGCTCCGCTCGGCGCCCTCGTTCCGTCGGCGGCCGTCACGTACGACACCGGGCTCGTGCCCGCCGCCTCGTGGATCGAGGTGAGCCAGCACAGCGAGGAGCGCGGGCGTACGACGGTGCGGCTGCGGGCGACGGGATTGAAGCCGGGGCGCGCGTACGGGGTGCATGTACACCGCAACCCGTGCGGTACCGATCCGGCCGCGGCGGGCGGGCACTATCAGCACCGGCCGTCCACCGATCCCGCCGACGTGAACGCGGACAACGAGGTGTGGCTCGACTTCACCGCCGATGCCAAGGGTGCGGGCGGGGTGAGCGCGCGCCACGAGTGGAACTTCCGGCGCGGTGAGGCCGCCTCCGTCGTGCTGCACGGCGAACAGGGCGGCTCCGGCGCGCGGTTGGCGTGCTTCACCGTGCCCTTCGGGTGGGCCACCTGAGAGCCCGCCAGGCCTGTCGGTTCGTCAGGCCGTTCGGCTCGCAGGCGCGGCGGTGCGACGGGCCTGCCGGTTCGAGGGACCTGGCGACGCGACGGCGCCCGCCCCCGAGTGAGGGGACGGGCGCTGCCTGGAGTCGCATGTGCGGTGGTGCCGGCGACCGTGTCACCGGTCGTGTGTCCGGCGGCGCATCCGGTTGTGCGTGCGTCCGGTTGTGCGTGCGTCCGGTTGTGCGTGCATCCGGTTGTACATGCGTCAGGCCCTACGTGCGTCAGGCCCTACGTGCGTCAAGCCGTACGTGCGTCAGGCCGTGACGGGCTCCGTGGTGCGCTTCTCCTCGGCCGTCGCGGACGAACGGCCTGCGAAGAACCGGTCGAGGCCGAACGCGCCCGAGCCGGTGAAGACGAGCAGGAGCATCGACCAGCTGTACATGGCCGCAGCTTCACCGTTGTTGTCGATCGGCCACAGGGCCTCGGGCTGGTGGACCTTGAAGTACGCGTAGGCCATCGCGCCGGAGGCGATGAACGCCGCGATGCGGGTGCCGAGGCCGAGCAGGACCAGGGTGCCGCCGACGAGCTCGATGACAGCCGCGTACCAGTTGGGCCAGGCGCCCGTTTCGACGGTGGCGCCCTTGCCGTCCACGCCGCCGAGGACGCCGAGGAGCGATACGGCGCCGTGGCAGGCGAAGAGCAGGCCGATGACGATGCGGAACAGGCCGATGGCGTACGGCTGGGCGCTGTTGAGGCGTCCGGTCATGTGGGGGAACTCCTTCGGTCTGAGTGCGGTCCTGGGGGGACCGGTGGGGGACGGAACCGAGTGAGTGCTCCACGTTAGGTCTGCCTGTTCAACGCTTGCAAGTTCAACTTTTGGCCATGGTTCAGTCATCGAAGTGGCTGTCGAACAGGGCTCCACCCCCTGTCCGGCCTGGGCGGCGACCGCCCGAAGCGCGGCCCGGCGCCGGCTCGGCGGTGTCCGGCGGGGTGACCGAGTCCACACGCGGACGGCACCGGCCGCGGTCACCTGACGCACGTCATCCGGCCAGGCGTCGTTCGCGAACTACCTTGATTGCGCACGTATATGACGGAACATCAGATATCGAGGGATGGGGCGCCTGCCCGGTCCGCGCGAACAACTCGTCCGCCCCTACCCGTCCGCGCTTCGCCTGTCCGCCCTTCACCCGTCGGCGCCGCCGTCACTCCCGCGGCCGCGGAATACCCGCGGCCGCGGGCTAGCTGAGCTCCGATTCGTCGATCGTCCGCAGACTGGCCCCGCCGCCGCGATCCTCCCGCGCGTGGTCGAGCCGGAGCCGGGCCGAACGGCCGCGCAGGGTCAGCGTCATGAGCTGGTTGCCGAACCAGGGGCCCCCGGTCTTGCGCCAGTCGACGGGCGGGGGCGTGACCCTGCCGTGCCGGGCGAAGCGGCGGCCGATGGCCCGGCCCACCCCGCTCCAGCCGAAGCGGAAGCCGATCTTGATGTAGGGCGGGATGGAGTTGTGGACGGGGGAGCAGGTCAGCTGGACCACCCGGGCGTCCGGCCCCGGCAGGCCCTTCCGCCAGACCGGCTCGGCGATGTACGCGTGGTGCACGTCCCCGGACAGCACGCACACCGTCGCCGGTGCCCCGGGGCCCGAGCCGGCCTCGGCGATCAGCTCCGCCAGCGCGTCGAAGGACGACGGGAACGCCGCCCAGTGCTCCAGGTCGGCCGCCCGCCGGAGGTTCTCCCCCCGCCGCGCCCAGCGCTGGCCCCGCTCGCCCCGGCACATCGCGGCGTTCCACGCTTCCGCGTCGTGCACGAGGTTGGGGAGCAGCCAGGGCAGTGAGGTCCCGATGAGGAGGTGGTCGTACGCGCCGGTCCCCTCCAGTGCCTGTTCCCGGAGCCAGGTCCACTCCTCCTCGTCGAGCATCGAACGGTTCTGCTCGTCGAGGACACGGGCGGCGCGGCTGTCGACCATCAGGAGGCGGGCGCGGCCGAAGTCGCGGCGGTAGCTCCAGCGGACCGAGGCGGGCTCGGCGTCGGCCCGGGACGCGAAGTCGCGCAGGGCGTCCGTGCCGTCGGGGGTGGCGCGGACGGCCGCGTACAGGGGGTCCTCGGCGAGGTGGTCGGGGGAGAGGTTGCCGAGGTGCTGGTGGACCCAGTACGACATCAGGCCGCTCAGGACACGCTCGCGCCACCAGGGAGTGGCCCGCATGTCGGTGACCCAGGCCTCGCTGGTGTTCCAGTCGTCGATGACGTCGTGATCGTCGAAGATCATGCAGCTGGGCACCGTGGAGAGCAACCAGCGGACCTCGGGGTCGAGCCACGATTCGTAGTAGAGGTGCGTGTACTCCTCGTAGTCCGCGACCTCGGCGCCCGGGGCTTCGTGCAGGCCTCGGCGGGCCTTCAGCCAGTGGCGGGTGGCCTTGGACACCTCGTCCGCGTACACCTGGTCGCCCAGCAGCAGCAGGACGTCCGGGCGCTCGCCCTGCGGGTCCCCGGCGATCCGGGCCGCGAGGGTGTCCAGGGCGTCCGGGCCCACCGGGTCCTTCTCGCCGGCGGGCGGCGAGGCCCAGCGGCAGGAGCCGAAGGCGACCTGGACGGCCTCCTGGCCGTCCACCGGGGTGTGGATGGCGGAGGGCGGGAACGGCGAGTCGGGCAGGGGCCAGACCTGCGCCCCGTCGAGCAGGACCTCGTACGCGGAGGTCGTGCCCGGTGTCAGTCCGGTCACCTGGACCAGGGCGTAGTGATGGCCCGCGATCTGGAAGGTGCGGGTCTCACCGCCGGCGCCGTCCGCGCAGCGCACCTCGGCCGTGCACGGACGGCTCGCCTCGACCCAGACGGTCGCGGACGAGCCGTCGACGTACCTCAGCAGTGGACCCAGGCGCAGATTCGCCACGTGATCAGCCTCCTCCATCGCCCCGTACGGTACGGAACGACGGAGGTCGGTGGGGAGGTTCCGGCGAGAGATCGCGGCAGATCCCGGGGACTTTCGGTCAGCGGCTGCGGCAGATCCCGGGACTTCCGGTCAGCAGCCGCTGAGGACCGAGCTGAGCTTGCTCTTCTCCGCGGAGTCGACGGAGAGGTCGTAGTAGTACTTCACCTGGACCCAGGCGCGCACGTAGGTGCAGGCGTAGGCGGTGCGGGACGGCATCCACTCGGCCGGGTCCTGGTCGCTCTTCGACTGGTTCACGTTGTCCGTGACGGCGATGAGCTGGGGGCGCGTGAGGTCGTTGGCGAAGGCCTGGCGCTGCGAGGTGGTCCAGCTGTCGGCGCCGGAGTCCCAGGCCTCGGCCAGCGGGACGAGGTGGTCGATGTCGAGGTCGGAGGCGGCGGTCCAGGTCGCGCCGTCGTAGACGGAGTACCAGCTGCCGCTGGTGGCCGCGCAGGCGGAGCTGGTGACGACGTTCGTGCCATCCCGCTTGAGGACCGTCTCACGGGTGTTGCACGTGCCGCTGATGGTGATCCAGTGGGGGAAGAGATCACGGTTGTAGCCGGTGCGGTCCTCGGTCGCCACGGTGAGCGAGGCGAGGTAGGTGCGGGCGGTGGCGGCGCTGACCGGGGTGGGCAGGGCGGCGGAGGCGGCCGGGCCGTTGAAGAGGCCGGCCATGGCTATCAGTCCGGTGAAGGCGGCGGCTAGACTCAGCCGTCGACGCGCGTAGAACCTGGGCATGCGAACTCCCTTGGGGCGGGGGGAAGTTGACCAGCGGGCGACTGAATGCTCGCGGTGGCCGGTTTCCGGGAGATGAGCGTCAGGTGAGAAGTTAATGACGCGGGCATGACACGACAAGGTTTATGGCGGGACTTTCGGGTCGGGCCGCCCGGTTTGTCGTGCCCTTGTGCGGAATGAGTCCCCGGGAGTGGTGGCGGGATCGCCCCTTTGTTTTGTACCGTGGGGGAACAAAGTGGCTCCCGTCCGTTCTCCCTGACCGGCGGACGGGGCCGCCTTGTTCCCCGGGGGCCGTGCGTGGCCCCCTCTTCCACGCTTTGGAGCATGCCGATGACGGCCACGACCGTGCTGACCGCCCGTGCCCTGCTGCTGGACATGGACGGCACCCTCGTCAACTCGGACGCCGTCGTCGAGCGCGTCTGGCGCGGCTGGGCCGACCGGCACGGGCTCGACGGGGACGAGGTCATGAAGGTCGTCCACGGACGGCAGGGATACGCGTCGATGGCGGTGCTGCTGCCCGGCCGGCCCATGGAGCAGAACCACGCGGACAACGCGCGCATGCTCGCCGAGGAGACCGCCGACATGGACGGGGTCGTGGCGATCCCCGGGGCCGCGGAGTTCCTGGCCTCCCTGCGCGGGGTGCCGCACGCGCTCGTGACGTCCGCGGATGTGGCGCTGTCCGCCGCGCGGATGGGGGCGGCGGGACTGGCGCTGCCCGAGCTGCGGATCACCGCCGAGTCCGTCGGGGCGAGCAAGCCGGATCCCGAAGGGTTCCTGAAGGCGGCGGCCGAGTTGGGTGTGGCGCCCGAGGACTGTGTGGTGTTCGAGGACTCGGGGGCGGGGATCTCGGCAGGGCGCTCCGCCGGAATGCGGGTGGTCGGGGTGGGTCCCCGGGCCGCGTTTCATCGGCCGGACGTGGTGGTGCGGGATCTTCGGCAGGTTCGGGTCGAGGTCATCGAGGGTGTCGACGGTGCTGAGGGTGGGGCGGTTCGGCTGCACGTGGGGTGACGTGCGGGTTCGGGTTGACGGGGGACGGCTCGGGGCGCCAGGGGTTGTGGGGGAGGGTGTGGGTGCTTCGTGGCTGGTCGCGCAGTTCCCCGCGCCCCTGAAGGGGCGGGGCTGCGGGTGGGGGTTCGGCGCCCCCGCGCGCCTGAAGACGGGGCGGGGTTACGGTTCTGACGTTTCCGTTTCCAGGCGGTTCCTGGTTTCTTCGGCGTACACGCCCGGTTCCTCGTTGATGCCCCGGGTGACCTGGTAGTTGCGTACGGCGTTCTCGGTCCGGTTGTCGTAGTCGCCGTCCGAGTTGCCCACAAAGAGTGCCAACTGCTGCAGGCGGAGCTGGAGTTCGGTGACCTCCGGGCCGGTGTCGCCGCGGCGCAGGACCGGCTGCACGCCCTTCTCCGGTGGGCCCGAGGGCGGCCGGGTGGTACCCGTCGGGGAGTCGGCCGACGGCGTACTCGACGTGCTGGCCGCCCGGGACGGGGTGGGCGGGGCGGCCGGCCGTGTGGCCGACGGTGTGACGCTCGGACTGGGCGACGCGGACGGGGACGCCGACGGCGACGGGCTCGGTGACGCGGAGGCCGACGGCGACCGCTCCTCCACGGACGCGTCCGGCACGCTCGCGCGTATGTCGTCCGGCGCGGCGCTGTCCCGCGACGGCGACTCGTACGAGAACAGCCCGCTCGCGAACCCGGCGGCCGCGACCACGACCGCGGTGGCGCCGGCGCCCACGAGCGCGAAACGGCGGCGCCGGCTCGGGACCTCGGCGGAGTCGTCCGGGAAGTCGGCGGCAGCGGGGGCGGGGGCCGCATCGGGGCCGGGTGGCCGGGTGTCGAAGAGATGGGTGCCGACCGGGTGCGGCAGGGCCGCCAGGCGGGGCAGCCGCGAGGTCGCGTCGGTGTCGGCGAACGCGTCGGCGGGGTGGGCCCCCGGAGTGCCGGACGCCCCAAAGGCGTCGAGCGGACTCTGATGCTCCTGTGAGCCCTGTGAGCCCTGTGAGTCACGTAGGTCCGGTGGGCCGTGCAGGCCCGTGTGGCCGGCCGAGGGCATGGGTGTCGCGAGGGTTTCCCGGCCGTCGGGCCCCGCGTGGCCCTGCGGCCCGGGGTGGCCCCCGGTTCCGTACGGGGCGGAGCCGTCGGTGCCGTACGAGGCGGGTGCCCCGGTGTACGGGATCCCCGTGCCGCCCGTGCTTCCGTGTCCGGTGAGACCCCCGGCCCCGGGCGGCCTCTCGCTCGCGGTGCCGGTCGGGGCCGTGGCCGCGGCCGACCGCGAGCCGGGCCCGGGGTGGTCCTCAGCGGTCGCCGGTTCGGTGGAGGTGCCCGGGGATGCGGCGTCGGCCGAGGTGTCCCTTACCCCCAGGTCCACGTAGGGGCGGATGCGCAGCGGGTCGAAGTCCTCCGCGGCGGCCGCCTCCGCGGTGCGGGTCTCCAGGAGCTCGTCCGCCGCTCTGCGGGCGCAGCCGCAGGCGGGGGAGCCTCCCGGCTCCCTAGGTGTCCCGCATTCCGGACATATATGACCGCTCCGGTCACTCACGTGTGGATCCCTCCCCATTCGAACACCAGCGATTATGCAGACCCCCTCCACACAATCTCCCGGATACCCCCGGAATCCAGGGCTCCTGGCTGGATTCAACAGGCCATAACCGGTCACACCGACCAGGATGGAAGAGCAACGGGATTCTCGTGGCCGGGAGGTCTTCATGGCCGGGGACGCGCACGGTTCGGACGGCGTGAACACACGGAAGACATCCCGCGACGCCCGGAACCGTCCGCGCGGCGCACCGGCCGGTCAGGAGCGGAAGCCGGGCGGTGTCCTCGTCCCGATCGGGGCGCTGCTCCTGGGGCTGCTGCTCGCCGCGCTCGACCAGACGATCGTGTCGACCGCGCTGCCGACCATCGTCAGCGACCTCGGCGGCCTGGACCACCTCTCGTGGGTCGTCACGGCGTACCTGCTGGCCTCCACGGCCGCCACCCCGCTCTGGGGCAAACTCGGTGACCAGTACGGACGCAAGAAGCTGTTCCAGATAGCCGTCGTGATCTTCCTCATCGGCTCCGCGCTGTGCGGCATGGCGCAGAACATGCCCCAGCTGATCGCCTTCCGTGCCCTCCAGGGCCTCGGCGGCGGCGGACTCATCGTGCTGTCGATGGCGATCGTCGGCGACCTCGTCTCCCCGCGCGAACGGGGCAAGTACCAGGGCCTGTTCGGTGCGGTCTTCGGCGCGACCAGTGTCCTCGGGCCGTTGCTCGGCGGCCTGTTCACCGAGCATCTGAGCTGGCGCTGGGTCTTCTACATCAACCTTCCCGTCGGGATCGTCGCGCTCGCCGTCATCGCCGCCGCCCTGCACATCCCGGTCCGTTCCCGGCGCCACACGATCGACTACCTCGGCACGCTCCTGATTGCGTCCGTCGCCACCTGCCTGGTCCTCGTCGCCTCGCTCGGCGGCAACACCTGGGCGTGGGACTCGCCGCAGATCGTCGGGCTCGCCGTACTGGGCGCCGTGCTCATCGTGGTCTTCGTGGCGGTCGAGCGCCGCGCCGCCGAACCGGTGCTCCCGCTGAAGCTGTTCCGGATCCGCACCTTCACCCTCGCCGCGGTGATCAGCTTCGTCGTCGGCTTCGCGATGTTCGGCGCCATGACGTACCTGCCGACGTTCCTCCAGGTGGTCCAGGGTGTCTCGCCCACCATGTCGGGCGTGCACATGCTGCCGATGGTGGCCGGACTGCTGGTCTCCTCGACCGTCTCCGGGCAGATCGTCAGCCGCACGGGCCGCTGGAAGGTGTTCCCCATCGCGGGCACGGCCGTGACGGCCCTCGGGCTGCTCCTCCTGCACCGCCTCGACGCGGACAGCTCCACGGGCGAGATGAGCGCGTACTTCCTCGTGTTCGGCCTGGGGCTCGGCCTGGTCATGCAGGTCCTCGTCCTGATCGTGCAGAACGCCGTCTCGTACGAGGATCTGGGCGTCGCGACCTCCGGCGCCACCTTCTTCCGCTCCATCGGCGCCTCGTTCGGTGTCGCCATCTTCGGCTCGCTCTTCGCGAGCCGCCTGAGCGACGAACTCGCCACCGTCCTGCGCGGCCAGGAGCTCCCGCCGAGCCTCGGCGCCGACGCGCTGAAGTCCGATCCGAAGATCATCGCCGACCTGCCGCCCGCACTCCGGGCGCCCGTCGTCGAGGCGTACTCCGTCTCCATCACGGACGTCTTCCTGTACGCGGCGCCGGTCGCCCTCGTCGGGTTCGTGCTCGCCTGGTTCCTTCGCGAGGACCGGCTGCGCGCCTCGGTGACGGCGCCCGACGGCACCCAGACCCTCGCCAGCAACCCCGTGGAACGCACCTCGTACGACGAGGTGTGCCGCGCGCTGTCCGTGCTCGGCACCCGGGAGGGGCGGCGGCAGATCTACGAGAAGATCACCGCCCGGGCCGGGTACGACCTGCTGCCCGGCGCGAGCTGGCTGCTGCTGCGCATCCGGCGTCACGGCTGGGCCGAAGCGGCCACCCTCGCCGAACGCAGCTCGGTTCCCCTGCACATCGTCATCGCGGCCGCACGCCAGGTGGAGGAGCGGCGTCTCGTCGTGCGCGAGGGTCTCGATCTCGTCCTCACCGAGCAGGGCCGTGAGGTGGCCGAGAAACTGGCCGCGGCCCGGGAGGACTCCCTCGCCGAACTCCTCGGTGACTGGTGGGGACCTGACCGGCCCACCGACCTCACCCAGCTGGTGGCGGAGCTGAACGCCGAGATGTGCGGTTCCGACGAGGAGCGGCCGCACGACGGGGCGGCGCCCGGGCCGGCCGGCCGGGCCTGGCTCGGCAAGTGAGGTGCCCCGGCGCCGCCTTGCACCACCGCGGCGAACGGGAACCGTTCCGGGAGCGCCCTGACCGGCGCCGCCCCTTCTCCCGAATGTGACTGTTGCCGTTTGGACGGCCCACTCCGGGCAACCCGACCTGTGAAGCGGCCCACTGGTGGCCCACTGGGCCCAGAACCCGGAAGGCAATCCATGTCCACAGGCGTGATCATCGTTCTGATCGTGGTCGCGGTGGCCCTAGCCGCCGTCGTGATCGCACGGCTCGTGATGGCCCGCGGTGCGGGCGGCGGGCGAGGTCTGAAGCGGCGCTTCGGGCCCGAGTACGACCGGGCGGTCGCCCGGCACGACGGCGACACCAAGGCTGCCGAACGCGAGCTCGAGGAGCGCGTGGAGCGGCACGGGTCGCTGCGTACGCAGCCGCTGGACCCCGCGGCGCAGGACCGGTACGCGGTCCGCTGGACCGCGATCCAGGAGCAGTTCGTCGACTCGCCGCGTGACGCGGTCGTCGAGGCGGACCGGCTGCTCGCCGAGGTGGCGGGCGCGCGCGGGTTCCCGGACGGTGGCCGCTACGAGGAGCAGCTCTCCGCGCTCTCCGTGCACCACGCGCACCACGTGAACGGCTACCGGCGCGTCCACCTGGCCGCGCACGCGAACGGCGCGGACGCCGGCCGGGCCGGTACCGAGGAACTGCGTGAGGCCCTGGTCGAGGCCCGGGCCCTCTTCGAGGACCTGACGACTTCCGGCCGTGACGACAGGGCGCGGCTGGGCAAGGCCGAGCAGGGCGACGCGGAAGCAGCCGCGAGCTCCCGGACCGACAGCTCCCGCGGCCGTTCGCACGCGCCGTGGGCGCTCAACAGGCGCCATGTGAAGGGGAGTTGAGAAGCATGCAGGACAACACTGCGGCTGGACCGTCCAAGGACCGGCGCGGCGAGCGGGACGACGTGACGAGGACACCGGGAACGGGTGGCGCGAGCAGGACCGGCGGTGGCGGTGACACGGTGCGCGAGAGTGTGATCGGGCGCGAGGGTTCCGGTACGCGTACCGGCGCTGCCTCTGCCGTCCCCGGCACGTCCGCCGGTGCGGGTGAGCGTGAGACCTCGCCCCGCGCCCCCGAGGGCGTCGGGGCACGGGCCGGGTCGGGCACGCGTGACGACGTGCTGGGCGGCCGTGACACGGCGGGCCAGGACGGTGTGCGCGGCGGCCGGGACTCGGCGGCCCGTGAAAGCGTGCCGGCCCGTCCGGACTCGGTGGAACGCGACGGTTCACCGGCTCACGAGGGCGGCATCCCCGGCCCGGCGGGAGCGGGAGCGGGTGCGGGTGCGGGTGCGCACGAGGACGGCCACGGCGGCCGGAACCACGCGTCCCGCGACGGCGTCGTCGGCGCCGGGACGAGGGCGAGCGGCGGGAGCGCCGAGAACGTCGGCGGGCGGCTCATGCCGCACGACGAGGGCGACAAGTGGTCGCTGCGGCTGCAGCACGCGGTCACCGCGTTCGTCGACGGGCCGCGCGGCTCGGTCGAGGAGGCGGACCAGGTGCTGCAGGAGGTCGCGGAGCGGTTCGCCGACGCCGTGACCCAGCGGCGGCGCACCCTGCGTACGTCATGGCAGACCACCGGCGACGACAAGACCGACACGGAGCAGCTGAGGCTGGCCCTGCGGGACTACCGCGAACTGGCCGAACGGCTCCTGAAGATGTGACCCACCCTGTGACCCACCCGCGACCCACCCGCCCCCGCCAACTCCGTTGCGCGGCAGGTGACTTGGGTGATCAGACGGAAGGCCCCGTCCGGCGGTGCGCGGACGGGACACGAGTGGGCCCCGCCCGGCACATCGCCCGGGCGGGGCCCACTCGTGTCTGCCTCGGCGCGTCCCGCCCCTGATGTATCAGCCGGCGCGGCGCTCGTGCCACGCGCGGACGATCTCCTCCACGTCGTACGGCTTGAGGCCCAACGGCGGTCCGGGCGGCGGCTTGAACATCATCTCGCGGATCTTCGCGTTGATCTCCGTGACGATCCGGCGCACCACCCGCTCCGAGGGCGCCCCGGCGGCCTCCTCCAGCGCGTCCTCCGCCTCCTTGCGCAAGGCCAGGGTCGGGGGCAGCACGGACATGCCCTCGCGGGCCATCTTCTGCTTGATCCACCACAGTTCGTCGTACGACGTGTCGGGTCCGCTCGGCAGCGGCCTGCCCGCACCGGCGAGTTCGGTGAACTCGCCGCGGGCCTCCGCCTCGCGGATCTGCTTGTCGATCCAGGACTCGAAGCTGACACCGGGAGGCTTGCGCTCGGTCATGGGTCCATTGTGCCGGAGGGCGCGAGAGCGCCCCGAGCTGTATTGCGACTGTGCGGGACGCTGCACGTCCGGGCGATTTATCATTCGGCGGCGGTACGTCGCCGGGCATCGACAGTGTCCCGGCGCGGCACGACTGGAATCGCGGGAACGCGCGGGAACGAAGGAGCGCACGTGCTCGAACTCACCATGGCCTCGGTGTCCGGGACGGACGCCGGCGCGACGGCCGGAATGCAGATGGCCGACGCGCCGAGCGAGCCGGGCGCCATGCTGCGGGTGGGGCGCGACCGGGGCGCCTGCCGCCTCGCGACGCCCGACGACTGGCTGTTCGTCTCCCGGGTCCACCTGGAGTTCCTGTGCGGACCCGAGGGGACCTGGCAGGTGACCTGGCTGCGGGGCACGCACGACGACCCGTCCTCCGAGGTGCGGTTCGCGCTGGTGGGCGGGGCCCCGCAGGCGCTCCCGTACGGCGGGACGGCGAAGCTGCCCCCGGGCGGTGCCGGCGAGATCGTCATCCACGACCGCACGAGCCCGTGCAGCGTGAACGTGGGCTTCTACCACGAGGCCTGAGAGCCCCGAGGGCGACGGTCCCGCGCCCGGTCGTGGGCGGAACGGGCCGGCGCCCCGATGTGGGCGGGAGGGGGCCGGCGCCCGGACGCGAGCGGAAGGAGCCCGTGCGGGGTGTGAGCCGCGCCTGGGCCAACAGGCCCTGGGCCGACAGGGCCTACGGCAGGACGCGCGCCAGCGCGAACCCGTCGTACCCCTTCGCTCCCACCGTCTGGATCGCCGTGGCACTCAGCCTGGGGTGCCCGGCGAAGAGTTCGAGGGCCTCGCGGGTGCCCCGCACGCTCGGGTCGTCGCTGGTGGCGTCGGTGACGGCGCCGCCACGGACGACGTTGTCGAGGATGATCAGGCCGCCCGGGCGGGAGAGCTTCAGCGACCACTCCACGTAGTGCGGGTTGTTCACCTTGTCCGCGTCGATGAAGACCAGGTCGAAGGGGGCGGACTGCTCCTCGGCCAGCTTCGCCAGGCTGTCCAGGGCGGGCCCCACACGGACCTCGGTGATCTTGTCCAGGCCGGCGCGGGCGAGGTTGCGCCGGGCCACCTCGGCGTGGTGCCCGCTGTACTCCAGGGTGATCAGCCGGCCGTCCTGCGGGAGGGCGCGGGCCAGCCAGATGGTGCTGTATCCGCCGAGCGTGCCGATCTCCAGGATGCGGGTCGCACCCTGGACCGCGGCGAGGAGGTGCAGCAGCTTGCCCTGGGGCGGGGCGACGTTGATCGGCGGCAGCCCGGCGGCGTCACTGTCGCGCAGCGCGTCGTCCAGGGCGGCGTCCGGCGGGGTGAAGAGGCCGGTGAAGTAGTCGTCCACGTCGTGCCAGAGCTGCGGATCGGTCATGCGACATACCTTTCGCCTGCCTAGTTAGACGACCTAACTAGTCGCGTCGCCGAATATAGCCGGTCACCGGCACGTTGACTGGTTGTATTTCCGTCACGCCCGCGCGTCGCGGCGTGCCAGGGGTCCGCATCGGCCGTACAACACCTTCATCCGGACAAAAGGCTGGAGGACGTCAGGTGAAGTGGGGGTTGCCTGCGTCTCACGTCGGGGGTGGTGCGAGCCTCATATGGTTCGGACAGGAATCAGGCGCACGCGACTCATGGGACTCATGGGATGCAGGGGACGAACGGGGCGGGAGGGCCGACGGCGCGTGGCGAACGTGGAGCACGGTGGACGACCAGGTGACGCCTTCGGGGCGGCGGGGCCCGGGGCGGCGAAGGCACGGCTGGGCATGGTCCGCGCGGGCCTCTGGCTGGTCGCCGCCGTGCTGGCCGTACGGCAGGTCGCCGTTGTCCTGAGCACGCCGAAAGGTGAACGGCTGACGGACCTGGAGACCTGGGTCGGACCCGACGGCGTGCTGCACGTGAACGGATCGCTGTACGACTCGACGCGGTTCACGGGCACACCGCTGGGCGGACTCGTCCTCAAACCCCTCACCCGGGCGGCCGAACAGGCCCTCGGCTGGGGCTGGACCTTCGGCACGCTGCTGCTGGTCGCCGCCCTCGGCCTGGTCGCCGCCCGCGCACTGCCGCAGCCCGTGAGCCGTCGTACGGCCTTCCTGGCCGCTCCGGTCGCGATCACCCTGCTGATGCTGTCGCTGCCCGTGCGCAACACGCTG
The DNA here is from genome assembly GCF_019090165.1 of Streptomyces sp. BV286. Taxonomy (GTDB): domain Bacteria; phylum Actinomycetota; class Actinomycetes; order Streptomycetales; family Streptomycetaceae; genus Streptomyces. The sequence continues at coordinate 21,716 of NZ_JAHRIB010000004.1, read as the reverse complement.
TATCTCGGCCAGACCAGCATCATCCCCGTCCTGCTGGTGCTCCTCGGTTGCTTCGCCGTGCGGGGGGAACGGGCGAGCGGGGTACTCATCGGCCTCGCGGCGGCCCTGCAGCCGACCGTGCTCCTCTTCGCGCCGCTCCTGTGGTTCACCGGACGCCGCCGGGCCGCCGCCTCCACCGGACTCACCTTCGCCGCGCTCACGGCGCTCGCCTGGGCGGCGATGCCCCACGACTCGTACACGTACTGGGTGCACCACCTGGCCGGGGTCGGCCTCGGTCTGCCCGCCGACGACCTCGCCAACCAGTCGCTGCACGGGGCGCTGCTGCGGATCGGCGTCGAGGGCCCGCCGGAGATCGCGCTCTTCCTGACGCTGGGCACGGCCGTCGCCGTGCTCGGACTGCGCCGCGCCGTGCGCTACGCCCGCGACGGGCAACTGCTGCTCGCCGTCGCGATCACCGGCTGTGTCGCCGTCCTCGTGTCGCCGACGACCTGGCAGCACCAGCTGCTGTGGGTGCTGCTCGCGCTGGTCGGCCGGGTCGGGAAGAAGGCGGGCGACCGGTACGTGTGGCCGGTCGCCGTCATCCTGGTGATGACACTGCCGGCGAAGATGATGCTGCCGAACATGGAGTCGCTCTACCCGCTGCGCGACAACGTCGTCCTGCTCGCCGCCCTCGCCGCGGCGACCGCCGTCCCGTTCCTGTCGCGTACGTCCGAGTACTACCGCTCGCCGGTCCCGACGCGGTACGCGCAGCCCGTGCCCACCCGGTGGAAGCGGGTGCCCCTGCTGCCGTTCCTGCGCCGGGTCCTCACCCGGCCGAACCTGCTCCTCGAACTGCTGCTGATCCGTGTCGGCTACTCCGCCTACCAGCAGGTCAGGCTCGCGGCGACCGGAGGCACCAACAGCGGCGGCCGGGCCACCGCCGAGCAGCACGGCGAGCAGATCCACTCGATCGAGAAGTTCCTCTTCATCGACATCGAGCACTGGGTCAACCACGCGGTCGTGCGGGTGGGGTGGCTGGAGGACTTCTTCAACTTCTACTACACGTCGTTCCACTTCGTGGTGCCGCTGAGCGTCCTCGGCGTCCTGTACGTCCGCCGGCCCGCCGACTACCGCTGGGCCCGTTCGGCGCTCGGCTTCGCCACGCTGTTCGCGCTCGTCGGGTTCTGGCTCTACCCGCTGGCCCCGCCGCGGCTGATGCCGGGTCTCGGCTTCATCGACACCGTGCACGGCGTGCAGGACTTCACCCAGCCGGACTACGGGACGCTGACCGCGCTCACCAACCAGTACGCGGCGATGCCCTCGCTGCACTTCGGCTGGTCGCTGTGGTGCGGGCTCGTCATCGCGATCCTCGCCCCCCGGTGGTGGATGAAGGCTCTCGGCCTGCTGCACCCGCTGTTCACGGTCTCCGCGATCGTGGCGACCGGCAACCACTGGGTGCTGGACGCGGTGGGCGGCGCGGCCGTCGTCGGCGCCGGCTTCGCGCTGACCCATCTGCTCCAGGGACCGAGGCCGAGGCCGCGGCCCCTCACGGAACCTGCCGAGGAGGCCGGCATCGCGGAGCCGGTCCCGGCGAAGGGCCGTACCCCGAGCTGATCCGGTACTCGCCCGGCTCGGTCACCGTCAGCCGCGTGAACTCGCCCTCCTTGTCGAGGCAGCCGCCCTCGGCGTACAGCCAGGGCGAGAAGGCGACCCGCACGGTCACCGGTCCGGGGCGCGGGACACGCACCACGATCTCGGCGCTGTCGGCCCGCAGGACCGTGGCGGGCGGCGACACCAGCGGCACCGCCCCGCGGACCCGGTAGATCCGCCAGTTCGCGTCCCGCCACACCGGCTCCAGCCACGGGGTGCCGCCCCTGACCAGACGCGCCTCGTCCTCCGCGAAGCCGTCCGGCTTCCCGGAGGGCAGCACGACGAAGCCGACCGCCCACCGGTCCAGCCAGGCCCGGTACGTCCTCTCCGAGAACGTCCCGTCGTAGAAGAGACGGCCGCGCTCCATGTCCAGCTGCCGGTTCCAGCCCCGTGCGAGGTTGACGTGCGGGGCGAGCGCGGTGGCCTCGCGGTGGTTGCGGGCCGGGACCACCTCGACCCGGGTGCGGTCGGCGCCGAGCCGGTCGAGGGCCTCCACGACGCTGGTCGTGTCGTGGGCCCAGGCGGGCACCACCGTCGACACCTCCAGGTCGTCGACGGTCTTCTTGCCCACCCAGCCCACGGAGAAGACCAGCGCCATCGTGAGCGCGACGCGCCTTCTTCTGTTGCTGCGCCACCGGTGGGCGTCGGCCTTCGAGGTGTGCCGGGAGCCCGGCACGGCGAGCAGCGCGGCCAGCAGGGCGGCGGGCGCGAACAGCTCCGCGAGGCGTTCCACGTTCGTGCCGACGGGCGAGGGGACCAGATACGTGAGAACCGTCCCGGCCGCGTACACGACGGCACCCCAGCGCAGTACCCGCCACCCGCGCGGGGCCAGCGTCAGCACGACGACACCGATCACCGCCGGCGGCCAGATCCGGGCGGCGGGCATCAACTGCTCCCCGGTGAACGGGAAGAGCAGGGTGGTCGCGCCCACCACCACGACCGGGGGCACGATCAGCGCGGCGGCCCGGCCCCGGTCCCGCACGAGGGCGTGGCCGGCGCCCGCGACGACCAGGAACAGGCCTGCCACCGGGCTCGCCATGGCCGAGAGCGCCGCGTACGCCACGGCCTGCGGTATCCGCCGCTCGCGGGTCAGCAGCAGGCAGGCGGCGAGTCCGAAGGCGACTCCGAGCGCGAACGTCGTACGCCCCGACGCGACGTTGCACCACAGCGCGAGCGACGCGAGCAGCGCCGGGCCGAGGGGGCGGCGGATCCCCGTACGGACGATGAGCGCCGCGGCCAGCCAGGCGGCCAGCAGCCCGGCCGCCACGGTGACCGTCCGCACGCCGAAGGCGGCCATCAGATAGGGCGAGATCAGGCTGTAGTTGGCGGTGTGCATCCCGCCGTACCAGAAGAGGCTGTACGCCGAGTCGCCGTGCCGGGATGCGAAGTCCGCCCAGGCCTCCTGGGCCGCCAGATCACCGCCGCCGGTGGCGAGGAACAGCCACCACACGACGTACAGCGGCACGGTCGCAAGGGTGGCGAGGAGGGGCACTCGGCGTTGTCCCGGAACCGGCCGGAGGTTCCGCTTCCGCAAGGAGCCGACGCCTTCCGCCCGGTGGGGGGACGGTTCGGCTGCGACCACGGCTCGGCGTTTCCGTTCGAAGTCTTCGAAGGTGTGCGTTGTCTGTGCCACCCGTGAAGACGTGCCAGGGAGTGGAAACGTTCCTCCCGCCCGGGTCCGGTGGGACCCGGGGGAGGCAGGGGCGGGGCGTAGGGGGGAATGCCCCTGCCTCCCACGAAGCGGGTCACCGGCGGCTCAACCGGCGCTGACCTGCAGTTCCTTGACGCCGTTGATCCAGGCCGAGCGCAGTCGGCGCGGGGCCCCGACCAGACGCAGGCCGGGCATCGCGTCGGCGATCGCGTTGAAGATGAGGTCGATCTCCAGGGTGGCCAGGGACTTGCCGAGGCAGAAGTGCGGGCCGCCGCCGCCGAAGCCGAGGTGCGGGTTCGGGTCCCGGTTGATGTCGAAGACCTCCGGCGTGTCGAAGACCTCCGGGTCGTTGTTGGCGGACGAGTAGAAGATGCCGACGCGGTCGCCCTTCCTGATCAGCTTGCCGCCCAGTTCGGTGTCCTGGGTCGCCGTGCGCTGGAAGGAGACGACGGGTGTCGCCCAGCGGACGATCTCCTCGGCGGCGGTCGCCGGGCGCTCCCGCTTGTAGAGGTCCCACTGGTCGGGGTGGGTGAGGAAGGCGTGCATGCCGTGCGTGATGGCGTTGCGGGTCGTCTCGTTGCCCGCGACGGCCAGCATCAGCACGAAGAAGCCGAACTCGTCGGAGGCGAGGTTGCCCTCGTTCTCGGCGGCCACCAGTGTGGTGACGATGTCCTTGGCGGGGCACTGCTTGCGGTCGGCGGACATGTTCATCGCGTAGGCGAGGATCTCGGTGGCCGACTCCTGGCCGACCTCCTCGGTGATCGCGTACTCCGGGTCGTCGTACGCGATCATCTTGTTGGACCAGTCGAAGATCTTGGCCCGGTCGTCCTGCGGGATGCCGATCAGCTCGGCTATCGCCTGCAGGGGCAGCTCACAGGCGACCTGGGTGACGAAGTCGAAGGAACCGCCGGGGCCGGCGTCCGCGAGCGCGGTCTCGACGATCCGGACCGCGCGGCCGCGCAGGTTCTCCTCCAGGGCGCGGATGGCGCGAGGGGTGAAGCCCCGCTGGACGATCTGGCGGACCCGGGTGTGCTCGGGCGGGTCCATGTTGAGCAGGATCAGCCGCTGGGCGTCGATCGCGTCGCGCTCCATGTGCTCGTTGAAGCGGATGATCGCGGTGTTGAGGGTGGAGGAGTACAACTCGGGGTGCGTGGAGACGTACTTGACGTCGGCGTGCCGGGTGACGGCCCAGTAGCCCTCGTCCTCGAAGCCTGCGAGATTGGGCGGCTGGGGGATCCAGCGCACCGGTTCGGCCTGACGCAGCTCGGCGAACTCCGGGAGGGGCACGCGGTGGTGCAGCAGATCGGGGTCGGTGAAATCGAACCCGTCGGGCAGCGCTGGACAGGGCATCGGCAACTCCAGGTCGTGCGACGGTCGGGTTCTGTGCTGGTGGTGGGCACTGACTGTCGAGTTCTGACGGCCCATCAGGAACCGGGAATTGCCGTGAAGGTAGTAACGGGTTCTACAAGAGGCAAGAGGCGCGGCACCCCGAATTGCGTGCGGGATCGGTGCAGATCGCGACTTCGGGAGCTGCACGACCCTTGCGGTGGCGGACGCCGTGTCAGCAGACTGCAGACAGAACTAGAACGCGTACTAGTTCAGCGTGGCGGGTGGGCCGGGACGCCCGCGCCGCGCGGGTGACCCGAGGAGAGGAACTCCCCATGGCCGCGGAACCCGTGATCGTCGAAGCCGTACGCACGCCCATCGGCAAGCGCGGCGGCGCGCTCGCCAACCTGCACCCCTCCTATCTGCTGGGCGAGACCTACCGTGAGCTGCTCGGCCGTACCGGCATCCACGCGGACTGCGTCGAGCAGATCGTCGGCGGTACGGTGACGCACGCCGGTGAGCAGTCCATGAATCCCGCCCGCACGGCCTGGCTGGCCATGGGGCTGCCGTACGAGACGGCGGCGACGACGGTCGACTGCCAGTGCGGCTCCTCGCAGCAGGCCTCGCACATGGTCGCCAACATGGTCGCGGCGGGCGTGATCGACGTCGGGATCTCGTGCGGCGTCGAGGCCATGTCGCGGGTGCCGCTGGGCTCCGGGTCCAAGCACGGGCCGGGCAAGCCGTTCCCCGACGAGTGGAACGTGGATCTGCCGAACCAGTTCGAGGCGGCGGAGCGCATCGCGCGCCGTCGCGGCCTCACCCGCGCCCACGTCGACTCGCTGGGACTCGTCTCGCAGGAGCGGGCCGGGATCGCCTGGTCCGAGGAGCGCTTCAAGCGCGAGACGTTCGCCGTGCAGGTGCCCACGACGGAGGACGAGCAGAGTGCCGGGCAGGGCATGTGGCGGCTCGTCGACCGGGACGAGGGGCTGCGCGACACCTCCATGGAGGCTCTGGCGCGGCTGAAGCCGGTCATGCCGACGGCCGTCCACACGGCGGGCAACTCGTCACAGATCTCCGACGGAGCATCCGCGATCATGTGGGCGTCCAAGCGGATGGCGCGGGCGCTGAAGCTGCGGCCGCGCGCCCGGATCGTCGCCCAGGCGCTGGTGGGCTCCGACCCGCACTTCCACCTCGACGGGCCGATCGACGCGACGAAGGCCGTGCTGGGCAAGGCCGGGATGTCCCTGAAGGACATCGACATCGTCGAGATCAACGAGGCCTTCGCCTCCGTGGTGCTGAGCTGGACCCGGGTCTTCGAACAGGACCTGGAGAAGGTGAACGTGAACGGCGGCGCGATAGCGCTGGGTCACCCGGTGGGGGCGACGGGGGCGCGGCTCATCACCACGGCGCTCCACGAACTGGAGCGGCGGGACAAGGAGTTCGCGCTCATCACGATGTGCGCGGGCGGAGCGCTGGCCACGGGGACGATCATCCAGCGGTTGTAGCTCTTGCAGTGGTTGTGGCGGCTGGAGCGGCTCCAGCGGCTGAAGCCGGTGTCCGCTGTCCGGTGCCGTTGTCCTGTGACCGGATGGAGTCCCCGCTCCGGGACTCCGGACGTGTCCCACCGGCGCATGGCGAAGGCGGCGGCCCGGGGATCGGGGCCGCCGCCTTCGCGTACGGGGGTGTCGTGCGGGCCGGTCAGTACCAGCCGTTGGCCTGCCAGAAGTTCCAGGCGCCGACGGGGCTGCCGTAGCGGGACTTCATGTAGTCGAGGCCCCACTCGATCTGGGTCTTCGGGTTCGTCTTCCAGTCGGAGCCGGCCGAAGCCATCTTCGAGCCCGGCAGGGCCTGGACCAGGCCGTAGGCGCCGGAGGAGGAGTTCGTGGCGTCGACGTCCCAGCCGCTCTCGTGCTCGACGATCTTGGCGAACGCCTTGTACTGGGCGTCGTTGTGGATCATCTTCTGCGCGATCGCCTTGGCCGAGGCGGAGGTGGCCGCCGTAGGGGTGGCGGCCTGGGCGGGAGACGCCGCGATCACCATGCCGGTGGTGGCGGCTGCCACGGCGACACCGGTGAGGGCCCTCTTCGGGGAGGCGATGCGACGAATGCGGGTGGAGAAGGACACGGAGAACCTTTTCTTCGGGGACGGGACGGTCGCTCGTACGCCGTGACGTGCAGCCCTGGCATGCGGCGGCGCCGAGGCCCGGAGGGGCACGTCGGCGCCTTGCGACTCCTCCAGAGAACCAGGCCGGCAAGGCGTCCGCAATGACCCCTTTTGCTAGTTGTGGTCGTATGTGCCGGAAAAGGTCCTTCTGTGACGTGGCTCTCAATCCGCAGGTCAGAGCGGGAAACGACGTGGGCATGACAGCGGAAAAGATCTACGATCGCGCTTCGTCGAGGACCAAGGTCCTGTGGGCCGCCTCACGGCCGGTGTAACAGGAAGTAGTTGCCGCTTCTACAGTGCGCGGCCGGGCGGTGTGACGGGCGCCGCACCATCGGGGTCCTCGAACGTGACCGGCGTCTCGAAAGCCGCCCTCCGCGTGGCCCGGCGGAGCGCCTTGAGGACCGTCGCGCCCAGAGTGAGGGTCAGGACGACGGTCACCGTGGCCCGCCCGAGGTCCCAGCCGAGGGAGGTGGCCAGGCAGTACGCGACGAACCGGGCCAGGTTGGTGTCCACGGCGTCCGCCGGGTCGAAGGCCACGCTCGACGACAGCGCGTCCATGAAGGGCCAGCCGGCCAGGTTCATGAGCGTGCCGTACGCGAAGGCCGCGAGGAAGCCGTACGCGGCGAGCATCGCCAACTCGGCCCGGCCGCGCAGCCGGTCCGGACCCGGGAGCAGCCCCGCACCCATCGTGAACCAGCCCATCGAAAGCATCTGGAACGGCATCCAGGGCCCGACCCCGCCCGTGAGCAGCGCGGACGCGAACATCGTGACCGCCCCGAGCACGAAACCGAACCCCGGACCGAGCACCCTCCCGCTCAGCACCATCAGGAAGAACATCGGCTCGATGCCCGCCGTGCCGGCCCCGATCGGCCGCAGCGCCGCCCCGGTCGCGGCGAGCACCCCGAGCATGGCCACGGCCTTGGGGCCCAGCCCGGACTCGGAGATCGTCGCCGCCACGACCCCGACCAGCAGGACCAGCAGTCCGGCGAACAGCCAGGGCGCGTCCTTCGAGTGGGCGCCGACCTGCGAGGTCGGACCGCTGAAGAAGGGCCAGGTGAGCGCGGCGAGACCGACGGCACCGACCAGGACGAGGGTGGCGACCGAGCGGGGGCCCAGACGGATGGGGCGGGCCTGGGGCTGGGGCGGCAGGGGCGGGAGGTTCATGAGCCCGCGCCCTCCGCCGGCCCGGACGCGTGGAGTGCCTCGCGCACCTGCGCCACGGTCAGCCACTTCTGCGGGGAGAGGACCTTGGTGACCTGCGGGGCGAAGGACGGGGAGGCGACGACGACCTCGGCCGTCGGGCCGTCGGCGACGGGTTCGCCGTCGGCGAGGATGACGACCCGGTGGGAGAGCTCGGCGGCCAGCTCGACGTCATGGGTGGCCAGGACGATGGCGTGGCCCTCCGCCGCGAGCGACCGCAGGAGGGTGACCAGCCGGGACTTGGCCGCGTAGTCGAGGCCGCGGGTCGGCTCGTCGAGAAGGATCAGGGGCGGACGGGCGGTCAGCACGACGGCCAGGGCCAGCGTGAGCCGCTGCCCCTCCGAGAGGTCCCGCGGATGGGTGGCGTCCCCGATGCCCGGGAGCAGCTCGGACACCAGGGCCCGGCAGGTTCCCGGCCCGGCTCCCGCGTCGGTGTCCGCGGCCGCGCACTCGCCGGCCACGGTGTCCGCGTACAGCAGGTCCCGGGGCTCCTGCGGTACGAGGCCCACGCGGCGGACGAGCTCCGCGGGCGCCGTGCGGTGGGGCTGGACACCGCCCACGCGTACGGTGCCCGCGGCGGGCGGGACGAGGCCGACGAGGGCCGACAGCAGCGTCGACTTCCCGGCGCCGTTGCGGCCCATGAGTGCGACGGTCTCTCCGGGGGCGACGCTCAGGGTGACGTCGTGGAGCACCTCGGTGCGGCCGCGGCGGACGGCGAGCCCCTCGACCACCGCCGGGTGGAGGTCGGCAGTGCTTTCCGCAGGGCGCCTGCGGAGGAGCCGAGGGCGCCGGGAGGGCCTCGCGCCGCTGCTCGCCGTGGGTACGGCTCCTGGCGTGGCCGGCTCGTCGTACGTGAGTGGCTCCAGCCGTTCCCGCAGGGCTCCGGCCCTGCGCCGGGCGTCCCGGACCGTCAGCGGCAGGGGAGACCATCCGTCGAGCCGGCCCAGGGCCACCACCGGCGGGTACACCGGCGACACGGCCATGACCTCGGCAGGCGTACCCAGCATCAGGGGGGCGCCCGGGGACGGGAGGAGGGCGACCTGGTCGGCGTACTGGACGACGCGCTCCAGGCGGTGTTCGGCCATGAGGACCGTCGTGCCGAGGTCGTGGACGAGGCGCTGGAGGACGGCGAGGACCTCCTCCGCGGCGGCCGGGTCGAGGGCGGAGGTCGGTTCGTCGAGGACCAGGACCCTGGGGTGCGGGGTGAGGACCGAGCCGATCGCCACCCGCTGCTGCTGGCCGCCGGACAGGGTGGAGATGGGGCGGTCGCGCAGGTCGGCGAGACCGAGCAGGTCCAGGGTCTCCTCGACGCGGCGGCGCATCACGTCCGGCGCGAGCCCCAACGACTCCATTCCGTAGGCGAGTTCGTCCTCGACCGTGTCCGTCACGAAGTGCGACAGCGGGTCCTGGCCCACCGTGCCGACCACGTCGGCGAGTTCGCGCGGCTTGTGCGTACGTGTGTCACGGCCCGCGACCGTCACGCGCCCGCGCAGGGTGCCGCCCGTGAAGTGCGGGACCAGACCGCTCACCGCGCCGAGCAGGGTCGACTTGCCGACCCCGGACGGCCCGACCAGCAGCACCAACTCGCCCTCGGGAACGGTGAGTTCGATGTCGCGGACGGTGGGCTCCGACGCCCCGTCGTACGTCACGGAGACATCCTCGAAGCGGATCACGACGACTCCTTGCCGGTGCTCCCGAGAGGGGGAGCGGGGGATGGGACGGCGGCCGGGGCGGCCGGGGCCGGGGCGATGAAGGCGGGGGCCAGGCCGAGCAGGATCGCCGCCGCGGGCCACAGCGGCAGCGTCGGTGCCGTCAGCGGGACGACGCCCGGATGCAGCGCCGCCGAGTCGTGGGAGGCGTACAGGATCAGCAGCGCCGCGACGGCCGCCCCGGACGCGGCGACGAGCCACGCGCGGACCCCCCACGCGTCCGGCCGGTACCGGGTGCGCAGCGACCGGCGGCCGCCGAGCCGCAGACCGCCCAGGGCCGCGGCGAGTCCGGCGAGCAGCACGGGCAGGCCGTAGCTGCCGCCCTCCGCGGTGAGCAGGCCGTACGTGCCCGCGCAGATTCCGACCAGACCGCCGAGGGTGAGTGCGGCGGTGGTGCGGCGGACACCGGGCGCCACCTCGGCGGCACGGCCGTAACCCCGCGCGTCCATCGCCGCGGCGAGGGCCACCGAACGCTCCAACGCGCCCTCCAGGACCGGCAGTCCGACCTGGAGCAGGCCGCGCAGACCGTTGTCGGAGCGCCCTCGCAGGCGCCGGGCCGCGCGCAGCCGCTGGACGTCCGCGATCAGGTTCGGGGCGAAGGTGAGAGCGACGACCACGGCCACTCCCGCCTCGTACAGGGCGCCTGGGAGTGACTTGAGGAGGCGGGACGGGTTCGCGAGGGCGTTCGCCGCGCCCACGCAGATGAGGAGCGTGGCGAGTTTCAGGCCGTCGTAGAGGGCGAAGACCAGGCCTTCCGCGGTGACACGGCCACCGACGCGGATGCCCTGCGCCCAGTCGGGGAGGGGGAGTTCGGGGAGGGTGACGAGGAGGTGCGTGCCCGGGACGGGGGAGCCGAGGAGGACCGCGAAGGCCAGCCGGATGGCCAGCACGGCGAGGGCGAGCTTGACGAAGGCGCCGTAGGAGCGGGCCCAGGGTGCCTCCGTCCTGCGTGCGGCCACCACGTAACCGGCCACGCCGACGAGCAGGGCGAGCAGGAGGGGGTTGGTGGTGCGGGACGCGGCGGTCCCCAGGCCCAGGGCCCAGACCCACCAGGCGCCGGGATGCAGGGCGTTGGCACGCGTCGCCCGAGGAGCGCGAAGGCGCCCCAGGACCCGGCGGGACACGCTGCCCGGTGCGGGTGCGGGTGCGGGTGCGGGTGCGGGTGCGGGTGCCGGTGCATGTGCTCGCCTCAGCCCGGGTTTCCCGTCGTCCTCCATCACGTACGTCCCGTCAGCCGCGACGCCGACGCGCCTGCCAGACCGCGGCCGCACCCAGTACGGCTACGGCGGCGGCCCCGGCCAGCAGGCCCACCGACGGTCCGCCGCCCTCGGACCCGCTCTCCTCGCCGGGCGACGCGGCGGCCTTCGGACGGTCGCCCGACACGGCCTCGCCGCATCCCGTGCGGGGGTAGCCCTCGATGGCGCACAGCAGGGCGTTCGTGCCGTAGCGCAGCGGCTTGGCGACGGCGGCCAATGCGTCGGCCGTCGTCGCGTCCTCGCCGACGCGGGCGCAGGCGGTGCGCGGGCCCGGCGGTGTCGAGCCGGTCGGGGCGTCCGCGGCCGTACCGAAGTCGAGGACGAGGGCGACCCGTTTCGTGCCCTCCCGGGCGGGCGTCTTCGCGCAGATCGTCGCGAAGTCGGCCGCCCCTCGGGGCTTGGCCGAGTCCTTCGAGTCCTCGCTCACCGAGAACCGGAAGCCCTGGACGTCTCCGTCGGACGGCCGCGCGGTCGACGGGCCCTGCGTCGCGTACACCCACCTGCCGCCGTCGGCGTCCCGGTCCCAGAAGGACCAGTAGCGATAGCCGGCCGCCTGGGCCTGCCCCGCCGTACCGAGTACGGCGAGCAGGAGGCCCAGGACCAGCAGGGCCGGGCGGCGGCGGGTCACAGCTGCTGCTTCCTGGTGCGGCCGCTGATGAGGAAGCCGATGCCGATGCCGCCGACCAGGCCGACCCCGATGATCCACCAGACGCTGACCCCGCCGTCGTCCTCGTTCCCGCTCTGCTCGTCCGCGCTGTCGGACGGCGCGGCGGAGTAGTCGGAGGGTGCGGGCGCGGGGCCGGTCCGGCCGAGCTGCTTGACCAGGTCGGCCCCGCCGAAGTCGCTCGGGCTCGAACCGGTGGCGTGCGCCGCGAAGATCAGCTGCGCGTACGCGGCCGGGCCGCTCTTCGCCGCCCAGGCGGCGGCGTTCTTCTCCAGCCAGGCCAGCGGCTTCCTGGCATCGGCCGTCCGGCCCGCCGCGGCGAGCGCGACGACCGTGTCGGCGGTGTTGCCGTAGTCGGGCTGGTCCTCGGCGCCGGGCAGGGAGGACTCCAGGTGGCCGGTCTTCGCGACCGCCCCGACCAGGTACCCGGCACCGTTGGCCGCCGCCTCGTCCAGGGTCACCGAGCCCTTGCCCGCACAGGTGGGGGCCTTGGGGGAGACGGGCTCGTCGTCCGGTACCGCCGCCAGCCCCTCACCGAGCGCGCCGAGCACCCCGGCCGCCGTGGCGTCCGCGTTCGCCGCGAGCGCGCCCTTCTTGTCGGGCTGGAAGGCGAAGGCGCCCCCGCCGTCCTCGTCGCAGGGGACGGACAGCCCGCGCAGGGCGTCGTACGGCGTCCGGCCGCCCTTCGACCGCACGCCCTCCACGTCGGTGTCCGTGGCCTCCAGGGCCCCGATCACGACGGACGTCGAGTTGGTGTCGGTGGCCCCGCCGGGGAGGTAGCCCCAGCCGCCGTCCTTGTTCTGCACGGACTTCAGCCACTTCACGGCCGGGCCGGTCGTGGCGTCGTCCTCTTCGAGTTCCGCCAGGGCCTGGACGGCGGCGGCCGTGCTGTTCGTGTCGATCTGCGTCTTGGCGTCGCACTTCGCGGCCGGGTCCGCGCGGTAGGCCGCGAAGGCGCCGTTCGCGCACTGCTGTCCGGTGAGCCAGTCGACGGCCTTCCCCGCGGGCTTCACGTCCATCGTGTGCTGGGCGAGCAGCGCCAGCGACTGGCGCCAGACGCCGTCGTACGTGGGGTCGGTGCTGCCGAAGAGGCCCGTGGGAAGGGCCTGGGAGGGGGATGCGGAGGGCGACTCGTCGGCGGGGGCGGCCGGCGCGAAGGCCGTGCCGATCACGGCGGTGGCGGCCAGGACCACGGCGCTGCGGCGGACAAACATGATCGGCGGGTGCCTCTCTGTGCTCACGGGTTCGCCCGCGGGGCGCCGCGGTCGGTGTCGGGCCGGCGACCGCGCTCGGGCCTTCGGCCTCCGCACGTCCGCCGGCTCCGAACCGGCGCGTCCCTGCGGGGGAGCCGGGCAGCCCGGAGCACCGGGCGGCTCGGCTCCGTATGCCTCGACGGTGCCGGTCACCGGCGGTCCCGGTGACGCGAGCCGGTCACTTCCGCACGGGGCATTCCGGCTCACCGCCCGGCTCGACCGAGGGCGGCACACGGCTGCGGGTCAGCGCCGGTTTTGCACCGGCTTCCCCCCGTACGAGCGTGATGACGACCCGCTCACTGTACCGGCCCGTAGCAATGGCCCCCGGGCCCGGCCCGGTCGGGATGCCCGTGTGCGCGAGGCTGCCCGCCCGTACGTGGTTGCCCGTCCGTACGGAGCTGCTGTGACCGCATCCCTCCGGAATGTGCCCGGAAGTGACGGCAATGGACCGAGTTCGTGTTCGCCTCGCCGGAGCGGTGCGAAGCGGCCCGGTGGCCGGGTCACACTGGCCCGGATGCGGGGTCCCACGGGGCTCGTCCGTGTGCCGTGCGGGGAGGGCGTTGCCGTGCCAGAGGACAGGACGACCGGCGGGCGGCCGGGAAATCTTCCGCCCGAGACCCGGAGCTTCGTCGGCCGGCGCCCCGAACTGGCCCGGCTCGACGCGGTCCTGGGCCCGGCCGGGGACCGCGAGCGCCTGGTGACGCTCGTCGGGCCCGGCGGCGTCGGCAAGACCCGGCTCGCCCTGCGTGCCGCCCGCCGTGCCGCCCCTCGGTATCCGGACGGCGTCTGGTTCGTGGAGCTCTCGCCGCTGCGGGCCCGGGGCCTGGTGGGCTTCGCCGTGATGGAGGCGCTGCGGCTCGCCGACCAGTCGACCCGTCCGGTGACCGAGGTGCTCGCGGAATGGCTGCGGGACAAGGACGTACTGATCGTCCTCGACTCCTGCGAGCACGTGCTTCCCGACTGCGTCGACCTGGCCCGCGCCCTGCTCCCCGCCGCACCGGGCCTGCGGCTCCTGGCCACCACCCGGGAACACCTCGGTCATCCGTCCGAACTCCGCATCGAGGTCGCCCCGCTGCCGGTGAGGGAGGACGCCGGCCCCACGCGGCAGGCCAGGGCGTCCCCCGCGGGGGAGGACCGGGAGGGAGCGGCCCCCGTGCGGGAGGAGGCGGCGGGCACGCCCGTACGGGAGGACGCCGGTGACCGGGACGGTTCCGGTGACGCGCTCGACCTGTTCGCGCAGCGGGCTGTCGAGGCGTGGCCCGGCTTCGTCCTCGACGGGGACTCCACCGGCACGGTCGCCGCCATCTGCCGTCGCCTGGACGGAATCCCCCTGGCCATCGAACTGGCCGCGGCCCGCCTCCCCGAACTCTCCCTCGCCGCGCTGGACGAACGGCTCGGCGAGCGCCTGCCGTCCCCGCTGGACCTGCTCGCGTCGGGGCCGGGCGAGGGGCCGCTGCGGCACCGCACCCTGCGCACGGCCATCGGCTGGAGCCACGAACTGTGCGCGCCCCTGGAGCGGTTGCTGTGGGCCAGGCTCTCCGTGTTCACCGGCGGCTTCGACCTGGCCGCGGCCGAGGACGTCTGCGCCGGCGGCCCCCTGCCCGCCGGGCGGATCGCTGTGCTGCTCGAACGGCTCGTCGAGCAGTCCATCGTGCTGCGCCACCGCACCGCCGACGACCGCTACCAACTCCTCGACAGTGTCCGCGAGTTCGGCGCCGACTGGTTGCGCGCGCTCGGTGAGGAGCGGGCCCTGCGGATGCGGCACCTCGACCACTACCGGAGCCTCGCCCGCAGCGGCTGCGCGGAGTGGAACACCGGCCGTCAGGTGCTGTGGTGCGAGCGTACGGTCACCGAACACGCCAACCTGCGCACCGCCATGGACTACGCGCTGTCCGGGCACGACGGCCCGGACGCCCTGCGCACGGCGGCCGACATCGGCTTCCTGTGGCGCCACTGCGGCTACCTGCGGGACGCGCAGCACTGCCTCGACCAGGTGCTCACCGCCGATCCGGAGCCCGGCCCCGACGTCGTGCGCGCCCTGTGGGCGAGGGGAGCGGTCGCGCTCCTCCAGGGCGACCTGGACAGCGCCGAGCGCTGGGCGGCGGTCTGTACGGCGGCGTCCGTGGAACAGGGCGACCCCGTGGCGGTCGTCGCCGCCGCGTACCTCAACGGCGGGCACCTGCTCCTGCGCGGCAGACTGGCCGAGGCGCTGGTGGTGTTCCGGGAGGCCGAACTGCTCCCGGTCCGCGACGACTGGCTGGGGTCCGCGCAACTCCAGGTGCGGCTCGGGCTGTCCTTCGTCCACCTGCTGAGCGGTGACCTCGTCCGCTCCCGCGAGGTCGCCGACGAGGTGCGCGAGGAGAGCGCGCGACGCGGCGAGTGCTGGGTGGGCGCCTTCGCCGACTGTTTCGTCGCCCAGGCCGACCTGGACGAGGGCGACCTCGTGGCCGCGGTGCGCAACGCCCGCACGGCCATCGTCGGGCACTCGCTGCTGAACAGCACGCTCGGTGTCGCCCTCACCCTCGACGTGCTGGCCTCGGCGGTCGTCGCGACCGGTGACGGGCATCGTGCGGCCCGCCTCCTCGCCGTCGGCCAGCGCATCTGGGAGCGCCTCGGGAGCGTCCACATGCAGTCGCCGGACCTGATGTCCGCCCGCCGGGCCCGTGAACACCTGGTCCGCCGGGAGATCGGCGACGAGGCCTACACCGAGGCGTACGCGGAGGGGCTGGCCATGTCGTACGAGCGGGGCATCGACTACGCGGTGGGCGACGTCCCGGACCACCGGCGCCCGCGCCCCTGAAACACCGGCCGTCCGGACTGGGACTGCCGAAGCGCCGGCCGTCCGGACTGGGGCTGCCGAAGCACCGGCCGCGTGGGCAGCGGCAGTTGAGGCACCGGCCGCCCGGGCGTCGGCTGCTGACGTGGCGTCATACCGCCACGTACGTCACCGGATCGCTTCCCGTCACGGCTTCCGCACGCCCCAGTTTCACCAGGCGGCGCAGGTGGGCCTCCGCCTCCGAGACCGCGATGTTCCGCGAGCCGTACGGGATGTCGGCCCAGGGACGGTTCCACTCCATGAGCTCGGCGACCTGCCACACGGTGAGTGGGGCGTTGAGAAGGGAGAGGAGATCGGTGAGGCGGTCCTCGTGGTGGTCGAGCAACTCCCGTACGCGGGACGGGGCGTCGGTGAAGGCGTGCAGATGGGCGGGGAGCACCTCGGCCGGTCCGAGGCCGCCGACGCGTTCCAGGGAGTCGAGGTAGTCACCGAGCGGATCGGGGACGGTGTCGTCGTCCGGGTCCTCGTACAGCCCGATGTGCGGGGTGATCCTCGGCAGGAGGTGGTCGCCGGAGAACAGGCGCCCGTGACCCGGCAGTTGTGCCGGATGGGCCTCCTCCAGGTGCAGGCAGACGTGGCCGGGTGTGTGGCCCGGGGTCCAGATCGCGCGCAGGCGGCGGCCGGCGAGGTCGAGGAGCTCGCCGGGGACGATCTCGCGGTCGGGCAGTGCGGGGGAGAGGCCGGGGAACCGGGAGCGGGCGCCGCGCATCGGCGTCACGTGCTCCTCGGGCGCCCCCGCCGCCGTCAGCTTGTCCACCATGTACGCGAACCAGCGCTCGGGCCGTGTCTCCCGGGTGCGCCGCACGATGGAGATGTCGGCGGCGTGCATGGCCACCCATGCGCCCGAAGCCTCCCGCACCTTGGCGGACAGCCCGTGGTGGTCCGGGTGGTGGTGGGTGATCACCACTCCGTGGATCTCCCCGACCGCCGTCCCGCAGGCCGTCAGCCCCTCGGTGAGCGCGTCCCAGGACGCGGGATCGTCCCAGCCCGTGTCGATCAGTACCGGTCCGCGGTCGGTGTCCACGACGTACACGAGCGTGTTGCCGAGGGGGTTGTCCGGGATGGGGACCTCGACGGACCGTACGCCTCCGCCGTGATCGGTCACCTGTGGCATGAGCTCCCCTGTCGCCGACTTCCGGTCACTATAACTAGAACCAGTTCCAATGGGAGCCCAAGTCACTCAACCACCCCGCACGGCAGGAGGCGGAGAGAGCGAAGTGCTGTGAGCTCCGTGGACTCCTCCAAGTGGAACTGGTATCAGTTTCAGTGTCTGATGCACCGTCAGGAAATGTCCTCGGAGAGGCAGTCGGTCATGACCGAACTCGTGGAACACGGACAGCTGTTCATCGGCGGGGAGTTGGCCGCTCCCCTGGGCCGGGACGTCATCGAGGTGGTCTCCCCGCACACCGAGGAGGTCATCGGCCGGGTGCCGCACGCCTCGCGGGAGGACGTCGACCGGGCCGTCGCGGTGGCGCGTACCGCCTTCGACGAGGGGCCCTGGCCGCGGATGTCCCTCGACGAGCGGATCGAGGTGGTCGGCCGGATCAAGGACGCCATCGCCGTACGGCACGAGGAGATCGCCCGGGTCATCTCCTCCGAGAACGGCTCCCCGTACTCCTGGAGCGTCCTCGCGCAGGCGCTCGGCGCGATGATGGTGTGGGACGCGGCGATCACCGTCGCCCGGGACTTCACGTACGAGGAGACCCGCGACGGGGTGCTCGGGCGCATCCTCGTGCGGCGTGAACCGGTGGGGGTCGTGGCCGCCGTCGCCCCGTGGAACGTCCCGCAGTTCGTGGCGGCGGCCAAGCTCGCGCCCGCGCTGCTGACCGGCTGCACGGTCGTGCTCAAGCCCTCGCCCGAGTCGCCGCTGGACGCGTACATCCTCGGCGAGATCGCGAAGGAGGCCGGACTGCCGGAGGGCGTCCTGTCGATCCTGCCGGCGGACCGTGAGGTCAGCGAGTACCTGGTCGGGCACCCCGGAATCGACAAGGTCTCCTTCACGGGTTCGGTCGCGGCCGGCCGGCGCGTCATGGAGGTCGCGTCGCGCAACCTCACCCGCGTCACACTGGAGCTGGGCGGCAAGTCGGCGGCCCTGGTCCTGCCGGACGCGGACATCGAGACCGCCGTCCCGGGCATCGCCTCGGCCGCCTGGATGAACAACGGGCAGGCCTGCGTCGCCCAGACCCGCATCCTCCTGCCGCGCTCGCGCTACGACGAGTTCGCGGAGGCGTTCACCGCGGCGGCGAACGCGCTGGTCGTCGGTGACCCGCTCGACCCGGCCACCCAGGTCGGCCCGCTGGTCGCGCAGCGGCAGCAGCAGCGCAACCTCGACTACATCCGCATAGGCCAGGAGGAGGGCGCCAAGATCCTCACCGGCGGTGGCCGCCCACCCGGCCTCGACCGCGGCTGGTACGTCGAGCCGACACTCTTCGGCGACGTCGACAACTCCATGCGGATCGCGCGCGAGGAGATCTTCGGGCCGGTCATCTGCCTGCTCCCGTACGGCGACGAGGAGGAGGCGGTGAAGATCGCCAACGACTCCGACTACGGCCTGAGCGGCAGCGTCTGGACGGCCGACGTGGCCCGCGGCATCGACGTCGCCCGTCAGGTCCGCACCGGCACGTACTCCGTCAACACCTTCAGCCTCGACATGCTCGGCCCGTTCGGCGGCTACAAGAACTCGGGCCTGGGCCGCGAGTTCGGCCCCGAGGGCTACGGCGAGTACCTGGAGCACAAGATGATCCACCTGCCGGCCGGCTGGGAGGCCTGAGGGATGGGTGATCGCTGGCACGTCGAGGTCGACCGCTCGCTGTGCATCGGCTCGGCCCAGTGCGCCCACCTCGCCCCCACCGGCTTCCACCTCGACTCCGCCATGCAGTCCCACCCCACGGACGCCGAGACGGACGCCAACGAGAAGGTCCTGGGGGCTGCGGAGGGGTGCCCGGTCGAGGCGATCACGATCTCCCTGCTGGGGAGCGGGGAGGCGGTGTTCCCGCCCGAGGAGTGAGTCCGTCCCGCCCGCCCGAAGCGCCTGGGCTCCCTCACGGTCGGCGACCGGGGAGCCTGTGCGAAACTCCGCGTCACGACCCCGGGCGCACGGCCCGGGGCCGGGGCGGACAGGGGGCGGGGATGCGCGCAGAGGCGTTGACGGCGGGTGCCGTGGTGGCGGCCGTACTGCTGACGGGGTGCGGCGGCGGGACCGATGACGGCGGCGGCTCCGAGTCGCCCCGGCCGAAGGAGGGTTCGACGTCCGCCTCTCCGGCGAAGGAGACGAAGCTGAGCCGCGCCACGGTGCAGCGGAACGTGCGGGCGGCGGTCGCCGCCGGGGGCTTCGACGGTGTCGACGACCGCAACGGGAAGCCCGCCCGCTGCCGGCTGATCGTCGGCGTGCGGACGGACGGCGAGCCGAAGGCGGCCGCCGTCTCGAAGGTGGTGACCGACCTGAAGGGCCACGGCTGGGAGCAGGTGTTCCGCAAGCCGGAGGACGGCGGCGCCACCTGGTTCCTGACGAGGGCGAACTGGGGCATGTACGTCTTCACGAGAGCACCTTCGGAGGAGGAGCCCGGTACCCCGCCGTTCACCCTCTCCGCGACGCGGCTCGACTGCTCCTCCGTCACGGCTACCGCGTCTCCCTGACCTCCGTCAGGTCGATCAGCCGGCACACCGTCTCGATGTCGATCTTGACCTGGGCGATGGAGGCACGGCCGGAGAGCCAGGTGATCAGGGCCGAGTGCCAGGTGTGCTCGATGACGCGGACGGCGGAGAGCTGGGCGGGGGTGGGATCGTCGAGGCCCATGGCGTCGAGGATGATCACCGTGGTCTGCCGGGAGACCTGGTCGACCTCCGGACTGACACTGCGGTCGGCGAACGTGAGGGCGCGGACCATCGCGTCGGCGAGATGCGGCTCGCGCTGAAGGGCGCGGAAGGCCCGCATCAGGGTCTCCGCCACCCGCTCCGCCGCCGTGTCACCGGCCGGCGGCTTCTTGCGGAGCGTCCCGTGCATGTGGGCCAGCTGGTCCTGCATGGTCGCGACCAGCAGATGCACCTTGGACGGGAAGTAGCGGTAGAGCGTGCCGAGTGCGACCTGCGAGGACTCCGCCACCTCCCGCATCTGTACCGCGTCGAAGCCGCCCCGGCTCGCCAGCTGCGCGCTCGCGTGCAGGATGCGCCGTCGTCGCGCCTCCTGGCGCTCGGTGAGCGGGGGAGTGACCGGCTGCGCGGCCCGTACGGGCGGCTGCGCGGCCTTCGCCGCACTCTTGGCTTCCGCAGGCATGGATCCCGTTCCGTGACGTTCGTACAACAGAGGGCGGTGGGGGCGGGTGGGTGACAGCAGAGTAGGGCCCCGTCGTGGCGTGAATCACCCGATCCACCGCTCACAGGAGGGCTACCTGCCGGTAGATTCGATGCTCCCTGAACGATCAAGTCTGAAACTTGTTCTAGATTACCGTCCCGAAGTAATCTCGCGGGAACGTGCTGGAAGAAGGGGGCCGAGAGTGACCCATGAGGCCATGGAGGCAGGCCTCCCTGCGGGCTCGGCCGCCGACGCCGACCGACCGCTGCGCATCGCGCTTCTCACCTATAAGGGGAACCCGTTCTGCGGCGGCCAGGGCGTCTACGTACGACACCTCTCGCGCGAGCTCGCCCGCCTGGGCCACCAGGTCGAGGTGATCGGCTCGCAGCCCTATCCCGTGCTCGACGAGGGCGAGGGACTCGACGGCCTCTCCCTCACCGAGCTGCCCAGCCTCGACCTGTACCGCCACCCGGACCCCTTCCGCACCCCCGGGCGCGACGAGTTCCGTGACTGGATCGACGCCGTCGAGGTCGGCACGATGTGGACCGGCGGCTTCCCCGAGCCGCTGACGTTCTCCCTGCGTGCCCGCCGCCATCTGCGTGCCCGGCGCGGCGACTTCGACGTCGTGCACGACAACCAGACGCTGGGATACGGGCTGTTGGGTGACGTGGGTGCCCCGCTGGTCACCACCATCCACCACCCCATCACGGTGGACCGGCAGTTGGAGCTGGACGCCGCCGAGGGGCGGCGCAGGCGCATGTCCGTCCGGCGATGGTACGCGTTCACCCGCATGCAGAAGCGTGTCGCGCGCCGCCTGCCGTCCGTCCTGACCGTCTCCGGCACGTCCCGCCAGGAGATCGTCGACCACCTCGGTGTGCGCGACGACCGGATTCACGTCGTCCACATCGGTGCCGACACCGACCTCTTCTCACCCGATCCGTCCGTGCCGCAGGTGCCGGGCCGGATCGTCACGACGTCCAGCGCGGACGTCCCCCTCAAGGGCCTCGTCTTCCTCGTCGAGGCGCTCGCGAAGATCCGCACCGAGCACCCGGCGGCCCACCTCGTGGTCGTCGGCAGGCGTGCCGAGGACGGGCCTGTCGCCCAGCTCATCGAGCGGTACGGGCTCGAAGGCGCCGTCCAGTTCGTGAAGGGCATCTCGGACGCGGAACTCGTCGACCTCGTACGGTCCGCCGAAGTCGCCTGCGTCCCCTCCCTGTACGAGGGCTTCTCGCTGCCCGCCGCCGAGGCGATGGCGACCGGCACGCCGCTCGTGGCCACGACCGGCGGGGCCATACCGGAGGTCACCGGACCTGACGGCGAGTCCTGTCTGGCCGTCCCGCCCGGCGACGCGGGGGCCCTGGCCGCCGCGCTGAGCAGGCTGTTGGGCGACGCCGGTCTGCGCGAGCGGCTCGGCTCCGCCGGGCGCAGGCGCGTCCTGGAGCGGTTCACCTGGGCCAGGGCCGCGGAGGGCACGGCGGCCCGCTACCGCGAGGCGATAGCCACCCACCGCTCCGCGCCAGTAAATCCGAGCCGCCCCGCCCCCCGGCCTTCCGTCCGCTCCGCGGCCGCACGGGACGCGGACCGCGCGCCCGCCGCAGCAGCACCCGCGGCGACGGACACGGCATCCGCCACGGCAGCACCCGCGGCGCCCACCAGGACCTCGGGCACGGCTTCCGCCACGGCCGCGCCCTCCCGGACGGCCGACAGGGCGACCGGCGCCCCCGCGTCCACGACGCCC
>NZ_JAHRIB010000039.1 GCF_019090165.1 Streptomyces sp. BV286 | reverse complement strand
GCGCCGGCGGATCACGCTGGGGGTGGCCGGGGTCGCCCTCGTCGCCGCCATAGGGGGTGGCGCCTGGCTCGCCACGTCGGGGGACGACGCCGGCGCGACCCCCCAGGACACGGAGACCTCGGCACCGGCCGCACCGTGAGCGAACGGGCCGACCCCGCCGCCCGCTGAAGGGCTGAGCGCCGACCCGCTCCCTGAGCGCCCGAAGGGCTGGGCGCCGGCCCGTCCGGTGTCCGAGGACGGGGCCGGCCGGGGCGAAGCCGCAATCCCGGGGCCACAACCCCGGAGAAGGCCGGTACGAGAGGGCTCCCCCCACTCCGGCCGACCTCACTTGGCGGAGCCGTTACGCTGGGGGGCGTGGCAGTCGTCGATGTATCCGAAGAGCTCAAGTCCCTCTCCTCGACCATGGAGTCGATCGAGGCCGTCCTGGACCTCGACAGGCTGAGGGCGGACATCGCCGCGCTCGAGGAGCAGGCGGCGGCACCGTCCCTGTGGGACGACCCCGAAGCAGCGCAGAAGATCACCAGCAAGCTGAGTCACCTCCAGGCGGAGGTGCGCAAGGCCGAGGCGCTCCGCGGGCGCATCGACGATCTCAGTGTGCTCTTCGAGATGGCCGAGGAGGAGGACGACCCGGACACCCGTGCCGAGGCCGAGACCGAGCTCGTCGCCGTCAAGAAGGCGCTGGACGAGATGGAGGTCCGCACGCTGCTCTCCGGCGAGTACGACTCCCGCGAGGCCCTCGTCAACATCCGTGCCGAGGCCGGTGGCGTGGACGCCGCGGACTTCGCCGAGAAGCTCCAGCGGATGTACCTGCGGTGGGCCGAGCAGCACGGGTACAAGACGGAGATCTACGAGACCTCGTACGCGGAGGAGGCCGGCATCAAGTCGACCACCTTCGCCGTCCAGGTCCCGTACGCGTACGGGACGCTCTCGGTCGAGCAGGGCACGCACCGGCTGGTGCGCATCTCGCCTTTCGACAACCAGGGACGCCGGCAGACGTCGTTCGCCGGTGTGGAGGTGCTGCCCGTCGTGGAGCAGACCGACCACATCGAGATCGACGAGTCCGAGCTGCGGGTGGACGTGTACCGCTCGTCCGGCCCCGGCGGCCAGGGCGTCAACACGACCGACTCCGCGGTGCGGCTGACCCACCTCCCCACCGGCATCGTCGTGTCCTGCCAGAACGAGCGGTCGCAGATCCAGAACAAGGCGTCCGCGATGAACGTGCTCCAGGCCAAGCTGCTGGAGCGGCGCCGCCAGGAGGAGCAGGCCGCGATGGACGCGCTCAAGGGCGACGGCGGCAACTCCTGGGGCAACCAGATGCGTTCGTACGTCCTGCACCCGTACCAGATGGTCAAGGACCTGCGCACCGAGTGCGAAGTCGGAAACCCCGAGGCCGTTTTCAACGGTGAGATCGACGGATTCCTCGAGGCCGGAATTCGCTGGCGCAAGCAGCAGGAGAAGTAAGCGACATTTGCGCACATCGCTTTGTCGACAGGGCAACTGCAGTCCATCGGACGGCAGTTGCCCTTTGTGTAGGGCGATGTCTGGGTTTTACGTCACACTCACAAGTCGCTGCACCGGTCAAAAGAGCGTGATCTGGACATCGCGGTCGCAACGACCTTGACGTTGCTTTGAAAAGTGGGAATGGTAACGCGTGGCATGCGTATTTCTGGGGCGCATGTGAAACCGGGAGCTTCCACTGAGCCATCCCCGACGACGCTGCCCCGGACGCTGCACCACTGACGATGAGCTACTGGGGGTAGCAACCAGATGACCAAGAAGACCCGGATCCGGATCGCGCGGATAGTCGCCGGCGCGGTGATCGCCGGCGGTGCCTCGCTGACGGCCGCCGGTGCCGCTTCGGCGCTCGATGTCGGTGTCAACGTGGGCGGCCTGAACGTCGGCGCCAGCGTCGACGAGAGCGGTGTCGGCGTCGGCATCGGTGTCGAGGACCCGACGACCCCGGCCCCGACTCCCACCGAGCCGACCGAAGAGCCGACGGTGATCCCGACGGACCCGCCCACCACCGAGCCGACCGAGCCCACGGAGGAGCCCACCGAGCCCACCGAGGAGCCGACCGACGAGCCCACCGACGAGCCGACCAGTCCCGGCAACGGCGGTGGCAACGGCGGCAACGGCGGCGGCAACGACACCGACCCCGACGGCGGCTCCAAGCCCGTCGAGCAGGGTGCGGGCAAGGAGAGCCTGACCGACACCGGTTCGGACACCTCCGCCCAGGGCACCGGCGGCGAGCTGGCCGAGACCGGCGCCGCCGAGAACGTCACGTTCCTGCTGATCGGCGCCGCCACGATGATCGCCGGCGGCATCGGCTTCCGTATGCTGCCCCGCCTCATGAACGGCCGCGGCGCCGCTGCCTGACGCAGCTCGCGGGCGGCCCGGGTGTGAGAGCACATGAGGACGCGAGAAGGGCCCGGAGCCATCGGCTCCGGGCCCTTCTCTCATGCCTGTCCGTCTGTCTGTGGTGTCCGTCTCCTGTGCGCCCTCGTCGTGTCCGGGCCGTGCCCGTCACCCTCTGAGGCGCGGGTCCCCTACGCGGTCTGGTGGGCCAGCAGGGCGACCGCCGCGATCAGCACGGCGAGCAGCGCGATCAGCGCCATGGGGTTGAGGCCTCCGAAGGGGCCCTCCTGCTGCAGTCGCGCGCGGTTCGCGCGGCAGACGGGGCAGCGGCCTTCGTTCACGGGCGCGGCGCAGTTCGCGCACACCAGCCGGTCGTACGTCATGCGCTCGCCCTCCTTGCACCGGTTCCCACGTACACAACGCCCTCGGGAACGGATACGTTCCCCCTCCACTGTGCCAGGTTCCTCCGGAGGGCGCGCGGGTTCCCTTGCGGGGGACGGGCAGGGGGCCCTGCGCGGGGCGGCGGGGCGGTCCCACGCCCTCCCGGGGCACCGCCCGCATTTCTCCCTCGGATGCTGCCCGGGTACAAAAGCACACAACCCTCAAGCAACCCGTCTCGGCGCCTGCGGCGGTGTACCCGGGTCGCGTATGGTCACGCTCATCTACTCCCGACGGCCTGTGGTGCATCCGTGATCCGATTCGACAACGTCTCCAAGGTCTACGCCAAGCAGACCCACCCCGCTCTGAGGGATGTCTCCCTGGAGGTCGAGCGCGGCGAGTTCGTGTTCCTGGTGGGATCCTCCGGCTCCGGAAAGTCCACCTTCCTGCGGCTGATCCTGCGCGAGGAGCGGGCCAGCCACGGCCAGGTGCACGTACTGGGCAAGGACCTCGCGCGCATCTCCAACTGGAAGGTGCCGCAGATGCGCCGCCAGCTGGGGACCGTGTTCCAGGACTTCCGTCTCCTGCCCAACAAGACGGTCGCCGAGAACGTCGCCTTCGCGCAGGAAGTGATCGGCAAGTCGAAGGGCGAGATCCGCAAGTCCGTGCCGCAGGTGCTCGACCTCGTCGGCCTCGGCGGCAAGGAGGACCGGATGCCCGGCGAGCTGTCCGGCGGTGAGCAGCAGCGGGTGGCCATCGCGAGAGCGTTCGTGAACCGGCCCAAGCTGCTGATCGCGGACGAGCCCACCGGAAACCTGGACCCGCAGACCTCCGTCGGCATCATGAAGCTGCTCGACCGGATCAACCGGACCGGCACCACCGTCGTGATGGCGACGCACGACCAGAACATCGTGGACCAGATGCGCAAGCGCGTCATCGAGCTGGAGAAGGGCCGACTAGTCCGCGACCAGGCGCGCGGCGTGTACGGCTACCAGCACTGACCGCGACCTCCCCGAACTCCCGGCTCCGCCGCCGGGAGCAGGGGGAGGACCCCCACGCATCCGTCACGGAAAGGCCTGAGAAGACGCCATGCGCGCCCAGTTCGTTCTGTCGGAGATCGGTGTCGGTCTCCGCCGCAACCTGACGATGACCTTCGCGGTCGTCGTCTCCGTCGCCCTCTCCCTCGCCCTGTTCGGCGGCTCGCTCCTGATGAGCGACCAGGTGAACTCGATGAAGGGGTACTGGTACGACAAGGTCAACGTCTCGATCTTCCTCTGCAACAAGAGCGACGCGGAGTCCGACCCCAACTGTGCCAAGGGGGCGATCACCAGCGAGCAGCGGAAGCAGATCCAGACCGACCTGGACAAGATGCCGGTCGTCGACAACGTCACGCACGAGACGAGCGACGAGGCCTACAAGCACTACAAGGAGCAGTTCGGCGACTCCCCGCTGGCCGCCTCGCTCACTCCGGACCAGATGCAGGAGTCCTTCCGCGTCAAGCTGACCGACCCGGAGAAGTACAAGGTCATCGCGACCGCCTTCGACGGTCGGGACGGCGTGCAGTCCGTCCAGGACCAGAAGGGCATCCTCGACAACCTCTTCGAGCTGCTCAACGGCATGAACTGGGCGGCGCGGGCGCTGATGGCGATGATGCTCGTCGTCGCGCTGATGCTGATCGTCAACACGGTGCGTGTCTCCGCGTTCAGCCGTCGGCGTGAGACCGGGATCATGCGTCTGGTGGGAGCCTCCGGCTTCTACATCCAGGCGCCGTTCATCATGGAGGCCGCCGTCGCCGGACTGATCGGCGGTGGTGTCGCCTGCGCCTTCCTGCTGATCGCCCGGTACTTCATGATCGACCACGGCTTGGCCCTGTCCGAGAAGCTGAACCTGATCGACTTCATCGGCTGGGACGCCGTTCTCACGAAGCTGCCGCTCATCCTCGCCACGAGCCTCCTGATGCCGGCGCTGGCCGCGTTCTTCGCGTTGCGCAAGTACTTGAAGGTGTGACGCATGCCAAAAGGGCCGTACCGGCATCCGCCGGTACGGCCCTTCCCGTTGTCCTAGACTCACCGGCATGTCAGGCCGTGACCTGTTCTGTCAGCCCCGCCGCATCGGCCGCGGGGCGGCCCTGACGTTGGTCTTCGCGAGTGTCCTCGCGGCGGGCGCCGCGACCGGCTCGTTCGACACCCCCGGCCGGAAATCCGCCCCGGCGTCGGCCCGTACCGCCCAGGCCGGTCATCAGGAGGACGTCGCCGACGCCGCCGCCGAGGCGATGGCCGACGGCAAGTCGCCCGTGGAGGCCGCCGAGCGGGCGGTCAGCCGGAGCGGCGACCGCTGGGGCGCGGTCTACTCCCGGGGCGAGTACGAGGAGTTCGAGGAAGCCCTCGACGGCCAGTACACCGGCGTCGGCCTGTGGGCCCGGCGTGAGCGGGACGGGCGGATCGAGGTGACGAGGGTCCAGTCAGGCTCGCCCGCCCAGGCCGCCGGGATCCGCAAGGGCGACCGGCTGCGCAGTGTCGACGGCCGCCGTGTCGACGGCAGGCCCGTCACAGAGGTCGTGTCCTTACTGAGGGGTGACGCCACCGACGCCGACGCAGGCACCACCGTCGCCCTCGGGCTGGAGCGCGGCACGCACGCGTGGCGCGAGACCCTGCGCCGGGCGCGGCTGTCCACCGACTCCGTGAGCGTGCGCGAGCTCCCCGGCGGGGTCACCGTGATCAAGGTCGCCGCCTTCACCAAGGGCTCGGGGGACCTCGTACGGACCGCCGTGGCCGACGCGCCCGTGGACGCGGGGATCGTCCTGGACCTGCGGGGCAACTCGGGCGGCCTGGTCACCGAGGCCGTCACCGCCGCCTCCGCCTTCCTCGACGGCGGACTCGTGGCCACGTACGACGTGAACGGTTCCCAGCGGGCCCTGCACGCCGATCCCGGCGGCGACACCACCAGCCCGCTCGTCACGCTCGTCGACGGCGGCACGATGAGCGCGGCCGAGCTCCTCACGGGCGGACTGCAGGACCGTGGCCGTGCGGTCGTCGTGGGCTCCAGGACCTTCGGCAAGGGCTCGGTCCAGATGCCGAGCCGGCTGCCCGACGGCTCCGTCGCCGAACTGACCGTCGGGCACTACCGCACTCCCTCCGGGCGCACCGTGGACGGCCGTGGCATCACCCCCGACCTGGAGGCCGAGTCGGGCGCGCTGGAGCGGGCCGAGACGGTGCTGAGCGGGCTCGGGGACCCCTCCTAGCAGGCAGGGCGCGGCCTCCGCGGCCGGTGCCCCGCGGCCCTCGTAATCGGCTTTCCCTCGGACCCCTCTCTAGTGCGAAAATGGCCAGCACTATGAGCAAGGGCATGTACGTACCGAAGGAATCCCAGCCGAAGCAGGGCGGTGGAGCCCAGAGCAAGGCCAAGGACGGCAAGCGCAAGATCGTCGCGCAGAACAAGAAGGCCCGGCACGACTACGCGATCATCGACGTCTACGAGGCGGGACTCGTGCTCACCGGCACGGAGGTCAAGTCGCTGCGCCAGGGGCGGGCCTCGCTGGCCGACGGCTTCGTCCAGATCGACGGGAACGAGGCGTGGCTGCACAACGCCCACATCCCCGAGTACAGCCAGGGCAGCTGGACCAACCACTCCGCGCGCCGCAAGCGCAAGCTGCTCCTGCACCGCGAGGAGATCGACAAGCTGGCGGTGAAGTCAGAGGAGACGGGTCACACGATCGTGCCTCTCGTCCTGTACTTCAAGGACGGCCGCGCGAAGGCCGAGATCGCGCTCGCCCGGGGCAAGAAGGAGTACGACAAGCGGCAGACGCTGCGCGAGAAGCAGGACCGGCGGGAGTCGGACCGGGCGATCGCGGCGGTCAAGCGCAAGCAGCGCGGCGAGTAGGGCGGGCGGCCGCCGGGAATACGGTGGCATCGGCGTGCGTTGGTCACGTACGATGGCACTGCACCTCACAGCGGGTGCGCGCGCCCTCCTCGGAGGGTTTTGAAAAAACAACATGGGGATGATCGGTTTCGACAGCGGCTGTCGAAGCAGGGGAAGCGAGCCGAGGAAGCGGCAATGATCTCGTTAACCATATGTCGCAACCAATAATCGCCAATTCCAAGAGCGATTCCCAGTCCTTCGCCCTCGCTGCTTAATAACCAGTGAGTGAAGGACCCTAAATGGGTGTCAGCCCGGGGGTGTTCCCGACCCGGATCCTGGCATAATCAAGGGAACTAAACCGTCGAGCCCGGTCACGGGGCTCGATGGGAAATCAAACAGTGACTGAGCCCGTCGGAGACTTGTTCGCGTGATCTCCGGGGCTGAGAAAATCTAAGCGAACTGCGCTCGGAGAAGCCCTGATTCTGCACCGTTGGACGCGGGTTCGATTCCCGCCATCTCCACATCCCATGTGGGCAAAGGCCCCGCTGCCACGGCAGCGGGGCCTTTGTCATGCGCCGGGGCGTCCGGCACCGGTACCGGCCACCCGCGCGGGCACCCTGTGCGAAAGCCGGGTCTTGATGGATGCTGCCGTGGCATGAGACGACTCGGAAAACCCAAGAGATCTCACGACTCCCGCAGGCACCCGTGGACCTGGGCCGTCGTCCTGGGCATGCTCGCCGCCGGGCTCGGCTGGAGCGCGCCGGCCGGGGCGGACGCGGGCAGCAGCGGACTGCCGGAGGCCATCGACAGCATCCTCGGGGACAGCCGGATGGAGGGCGGGGCGGCGAGCGTCGTCATCGCCGACGCCACCACCGGTGACGTGCTCCACCAGCGCGGGCCCACCTCGCGGCTGATGCCCGCCTCCAACACCAAGCTGCCCACCTCGGCAGCCGCGATGGAGATCCTCGGACCGGACCACACGTTCACGACGGACGTCCTGACGACCGGACGCCGGCACGGCTCCGTCCTGGCCGGCGACCTGTATCTGCGCGGCACCGGCGACCCGACCGCCCTCGCCGAGGACTACGACGCACTCGCCGCACGCGTCGCGGAATCGGGCGTCACCCGCGTCAGCGGACGGCTCCTCGCCGACGACACCCGTTTCGACAGCAGCCGCCTCGGCCGCTCCTGGGCCGCCGACGACGAGTCCTCGTACTACTCGGCGCAGATCAGCGCACTGAGCGTCGCGCCGGACACCGACTACGACACCGGGTCGGTGATCGTGCGGGTCGCACCCGGAGCGGCGGCGGGCGACAAGCCCCGCGCGACCGTCACCCCGAAGACCGGATACGTCGACATCGACATCCGGGCCACGACCGTCGCCGCGGGCGGGGCGAACGACCTCACCGTCGAGCGGGAGCACGGCACCAACACGATCGTCGTCAGCGGTACGACACCGGTCGGCGGCTCCGGAGCCGAGGAATGGGTGAGCGTGTGGGAGCCCACCGGCTACGCGGCGGCCGTGTTCCGCGACGCGCTCACCGCGCACGGGGTGAAGGTCACCGGACCGACCCGTCTCGGGCGCGCCACGCCCGCGTCGGCGCGGCGGCTCGCCTCGCACGCCTCCATGCCGCTGAAGGACCTGCTGATCCCGTTCATGAAGCTGTCGAACAACATGCACGCGGAGATCCTCACCAAGGCCATGGGCCACAAGGTCTCCGGAAAGGGGAGCTGGAGTGCCGGGCTCGCCGCCGTCAGCGGATACGTGAAGGGCGTGGGCGTCGACACGGGCAAGCTGCGGCAGGTCGACGGCTCGGGGCTCTCCCGCATGAACAACTTCCCCGCCAAGCAGTTCGCCGAACTGCTGCTCGCGGTACGGGCCGAGCCCTGGTACGCCGACTGGTACACGTCCCTGCCGGTGGCCTGCGCCCCCGACCGCTTCGTGGGCGGCACGCTGCGCTCCAGGATGTGCGGGACACCCGCGGCGCTCAACGCCCGGGGAAAGACCGGGTCGTTGACGGGGGCGTCCGCGCTCTCCGGGTACGTGAGGGACGCCGACGGACGGGAACTGGTCTACAGCGTCGTGCTCAACAACTACCTCGCCTCGTCCGTGAAACCGCTGGAGGACGCGATCGTGGTGACGCTGGCGCGCTCCACGGCCGACGACACCGTCCCGGTGAAGCCGGGCAGCGCGCGGGGCGCCGAGCGGGACGGGGACCTGGAGTGCTCGTGGCGCAAGCCGGCGGAGTGCTGAGCACGTGAGCAACTGAGCGCGGCGGCCCGGGGCGGCTCCTCGACGCCCCGGGCCGCCGCCGCGGGACCACCGGTCAGCGGATCGTGAACGTCGACAGCCGCATGCCGTCCCCCAGGACCAGGTACACGTCCTGGCGTCCCTTCGCGGCGGCCGACAGCTGGGCGCTCACCTCGGCGTACGTGTATTTCGACCCCGTCCCGGACACCGAGGCCGTACCGGCGAGCGTGCCGGTGGGCGAGCCGAGCCGGATCTCCACCTTCCCGCCCGCGCCGGCCACCCGGGCGCCGAACCGCGCCGCGCCAAAGCCCAGCCGGGAGTCGGCGAACTTCAGCCAGGCACCCTCACGCGAGGCTCCCACGGCGGTGCCCCGCGCCCTGGACTCGTCCACCAGGCGCACCCCCTCGTAGTCGTCGAAGTTCTCCGCCCGGGTCACCCGGGACAGATCACGCGCCGGAATCGTCTCCCCGCGCACCTTCAGCGCCGCGCGGGAGCGGATGTCCCCGGAGGAGGCACCCACGAGGACGTCGTACGTGCCGCTCTCCACCACCCACCGGGAGCGGGTCACGTCCCAGTGCGCGAGGTCCTTCTCCCGCAGCTTCAGCCGTACCGTCCGCGTCTCTCCCGGCTTCAGCGACACCCGCTGGAACGCCTCCAGCTGCTTCAGCGGCTGCTTGTCCCGGGAGACCCGCTGGTGGGTGTAGAGCTGCACGACCTCGTCCCCGGCACGGCGGCCCGTGTTCGTCACCGCGACCTCGTAGCCGCCGTCGACATGCTGCAGGCGCCCGTAGCGGAACGAGGAGTACGAGAGCCCGTGGCCGAAGTCGTACAGCGGATCGCCCCTGAAGTACTGGTAGGTGCGGTCGTGCTTGATGTTGTCGTACTCCAGGACGGAGGGCAGGTCGGCCTCCGAGCGGTACCAGGTCTGGGTGAGCCGCCCGGCCGGGTTCACGTCACCGAAGAGGACGTCGGCGAGGGCGTTGCCGGTCTCCTGGCCCGCGTGCGTGGTCCACAGCAGGGCCGGGACCTCCTTCTGCAGAGTGCCCAGGGTGGTCGGATAGCTGTTCTCGACGACCACGACGGTGTTCGGGTTGGCCTTGCGCACCGCCTTGGCCAGGGCCTCCTGGGACGGCGCGAGGCCCATGTCCTCACGGTCGTCGTTCTCGCGTCCGTTGATCGCGGGCATCGAACCGACCACCACGACCGCCGCGTCCTTGCCCCGCGCCGCCGCCACGGCCTCCTCGGTGCCGCTGCGGACCACGTCCTTCGTGTAGCGGGCGGCCTGTGACTTCCCGACCAGGCCGAGGGTGCCGTCGGAGCCGGTGGGGCCGAGGTAGACCGGGTTCGACCACCAGGGCTCGCGGGTCTCGTAGCCGGCGTACCGCAGCAGGTACCCGCCGTCGTCCTGCTCCTCCAGCGCGAACTGCTGCTGGACGAACCAGCCGTTCGGCTGGGCCTGGTCGTTGACGAAGTCC
The DNA here is from genome assembly GCF_019090165.1 of Streptomyces sp. BV286. Lineage (GTDB taxonomy): Bacteria > Actinomycetota > Actinomycetes > Streptomycetales > Streptomycetaceae > Streptomyces. Next base: position 40,904 of record NZ_JAHRIB010000039.1, on the reverse strand, counting down.
GACCAGTTGTAGCCCACGTACTTGCCGTTGGCGGCCGAGCGCAGCGTCACGATGCCGGCGCCCCAGTCGAAGACGTCGAACTGCGCGGCCGTCCCCGCGGCGGTGCCTTCCTTCAGCGCCTCGCCGTCGGCGTCCGTCCCCGCCGTGACGTACCCGCCGCTCTCCGCGTTCCGCAGCGTGATCCGGTCCACGCCCTCGCTGCCCGCCACGGACGTGCCGAGCCTCGCGGCGATGCCCTCCTTCGGGGTGACCGCGTACGGGAGCGTGCCCGAGTACCAGTCGGTGTAGAGGGTGTCGGCGAGGGGGCCGACGACGGCCACGTCCTTCCCGGACGCCTTCAGCGGCAGGGCGCCGCCGGAGTTCTTCAGCAGCACCGCCGCGTCGGCCGCCGCCTTCCGGGCGAGCCTGCGGTGCGCCGGGCTGTTCACGACCGACTTGTCGATGGCACCGTACTTCCCGCCGCCCGGGTCGAACTCCCCGAGCCGGACCCGGACGTCGAGGATGTGCCCGGCCGCCGTGTCGATGTCCGACTCCTTCAACCGGCCCTCGGAGAGCGCCGACCTGACGGCCGTGGTCGTCGGCAGGGCGTTCGTGTCGTCGGTGGTGAAGCTGTCGATGCCCGCCTTCAGCGCGGCCGCGTTCCCCTCGGCCAGGGTGTCGTAGTACTTCTGACTGCCGGTGCCGGTCAGGTTGTTGGGCGCGTAGGCGTCCGTGACGTTCATCAGGCCGTACGAGGTCCAGTCGCGCACCTCGTCGAGCGCCGGGTTCACCGTGGCCGGGCGGCCGTTGACGAGGTTGTACGCGGACATCACGCCCGTCGCCGCGTCCGCCTCGATCGCCGGCCTGAACGCCTGCTCCTCGTACTCCTTGAGCACGCGCGGGCGCAGGTCGGAGGACGTGGTCGTGCGGTCGGCCTCGTTGTTGTTGCCGAGGAAGTGCTTGAGCGTGGGGGCCGTCTTCAGGTGGTCGGGATCGCCGCCGGTGAGGCCGAGGCCGTACGCGGTCGCCATCGAGCTCGTGAGGTACGGGTCCTCGGAGTACCCCTCCTCGTTGCGGCCCCAGCGCGGGTCGCGCAGCGGGTTGACGACGGGCGCCCACAGGTTGAGGCCCCAGCCGGCCGGACGCTCCTGCTGGAAGCCGCGTGCCTCGTCGCCGACCGCCGAGCCGACCTTGCGGATCAGGGCCGGGTCCCAGGTGGACGCGAGGCCGACGGCCTGCGGGAAGACGGTGGTCTCGCCGAGCCAGGCGACGCCGTGCAGGGCCTCGGTGCCGGTCTTGAACGACCGGATGCCGAGCCGGGGGATCGCGGGCTGCCACTGGTGGAGCAGGGACACCTTCTCGTCGAGGGTGAGCCGCGACAGGAGGTCGTCCACGCGTGCGTGGGCCGTGAGCCGGGGATCCCGGAAGGGGTACGAGGTGTCGTCGGCCCCCGCCGGTACGGCGGCGCCGAGGCCGGCGATCAGGGCCGGCGCCAGGACGAGTGCGGTTCTGCGTCCTGCGCGTCTCGCGGGTGCTCTCTTGCCTTTCACGTCAGGCTCCTTCGGCTAGGGCCTTGCACGGGTCAGGGAGGTGGTCAGGGGCGTGGCCGGGTGCTCGCCCGCACGGTCAGGCGCGGCGGGAGCAGGGTGGCCTCCGCCGCGGTCGTGCCGCCCAGCTTCCTCATCAGCAGCTCGACCGCCCCGGCACCCACCTCGTCGGCCGGTATGGCGACCGAGGTGACGGGCACACGGGCGCGTTCGGCCAGCTCGTCCGGGCAGATCGCGGTGACCGACAGATCTCCCGGGACCCGCAGGCCGAGCGACTCGAAGGCGTCGATCAGGGGCTCCAGGACCGGCTCGTTGTGCACCACGACCCCCGTCAGGGCGGGCCGCTCCCGCAGGAGCTGCTCGGCGACCCGGCGGGCCGCCGCGGGCGCCGCCTCGCACGGGTGCACCGAGGAGGAGACGCCGTTGCGGTCGGCCGCCGCGGTGAAGCCCTGGACCACCCGCTGGGCGAACCCCGTCTCCCGTACGTACACCTCGGGCGGCGAGCCCACGAGGCCGATCACCCGGTGTCCCAGGCCCGCCAGGTGCTCGACGCACAGCTCGCCCGCCGCCCTGAAGTCCAGGTCGATGCAGGTCAGCCCGGCGGGCTCGGCCGGGAACCCGATGAGTACCGACGGCAGGTCCAGCGCGCGCAGCAACGCCAGGCGCCGGTCGTGGAGCTGGACGTCCATCACGATCAGCGCGTCCACGAGGGCGGTGTCCGCGACCCGGCGCAGCCCGTCCTCGCCCTCCTCCTGCGTGAGCAGCAGCACGTCGTGGTCGTGCCGGCGCGCGGCCGTCACCACGGACACCGCGAACTGCATCACCACCGGCACGTGGATGCCGGCCCGCAGCGGCACCACCAGCGCCAGCACGTTCGACCGGCTGCTGGCCAGTGCCCGGGCGCCCGCGTGCGGCCGGTAGCCCAGCTCGCGGATGCTGTCCTCGATGCGCTGCCGGGTCTCCTCGGAGATCGGGCGCTTGCCGCTCAGCGCGTACGAGACGGTACTGGGGGAGACCCCCGCGTGCCGGGCCACGTCGGTGATCTTCACCATGCTCAGCCCCGCTCCTGCTCGGCGCCCAGCTCGAGGGAGAGGAACCCGGTCCCGGCCCTCGCCCGCGCCACCCGCCCCTCGGCCGACAGCGCCCAGGGCGCCGCCGGATCGCTCGACGAGGCCCGCAGCGTGTCCCCCTCACGTACGACGGTGAAGGTCACGCCGTCCACGGGCACGGTGACCTGCGCGCCGCGCTCCAGGCCGTACGCGTGCAGGGTGACTCCGTCCGCGTACGGATAGTCGGGCCGGTCGTCCACGGCACCCACCGGGATCACCGCACCCGGCCTGACGAGGAGCGGCACGCTGGAGAACCCGTGCTCCTCGCGCACCCACCGCGGTCCGGTCACCTGCCGCCCGCTCAGGAAGTGCGTCCAGGTGCCCTCGGGCACGTAGTACGACACGTGCCCGTCGTCGGAGAACACCGGCGCGACCAGCAGGTCCGGGCCGAGCATGTACTGCCGCTCCAGATGCGCGCACCCGGGATCGTCCGGGAACTCCAGGAGCATCGCGCGCATCATCGGCACGCCCTCGGTGTGCGCGACGCGGGCCGCCTCGTACAGGTACGGCATCAGCCGCAGCTTCAGCCGGGTGAACAGGCGCAGGACGTCCACGGCCTCCTCGTCGAACAGCCAGGGCACCCGGTAGGAGGAGCTGCCGTGCAGGCGGCTGTGCGAGGAGAGCATGCCGAAGGCGAGCCACCGCTTGAACAGGGCGGGCGTCGGAGTGCCCTCGAAGCCGCCGATGTCATGGCTCCAGTAGCCGAACCCGGACAGACCGAGGGACAGCCCGCCGCGCAGCGACTCGGCCATCGACTCGTACGTCGCCTCGCAGTCGCCGCCCCAGTGCACGGGGAACTTCTGGCTGCCGGCGGTCGCCGAGCGCGCGAAGACGACGGCCTCCGCCTCGCCCCGGTGCTTGCGCAGCACGTCGAAGACGGTCCGGTTGTAGAGGTAGGTGTAGTAGTTGTGCATCCGCTCGGGGTCGCCGCCGTCCGCGTACGCCACGTCGAGCGGGACCCGCTCCCCGAAGTCGGTCTTGAAGCAGTCGACGCCCTGCGCGAGCAGCGCCTCCAGCTTCGAGGCGTACCAGTCGCGGGCGGCCTCACTGGTGAAGTCGACCAGGGCCATGCCCGGCTGCCACAGGTCCCACTGCCAGACGCTGCCGTCCGGCCGCTTCAGCAGGTGCCCGAGGGCCTTGCCCTCCGCGAACAGCGGTGAGCGCTGCGCGATGTACGGGTTGATCCAGACGCTGATGTGCAGCCCGCGTTCCTTGAGGCGGGCCAGCATGCCCTCCGGGTCGGGGAAGACCCGCGGGTCCCACTCGAAGTCGCACCAGTTGAACTCGCGCATCCAGAAGCAGTCGAAGTGGAAGACGGAGAGCGGGAGTTCGCGTTCCTTCATGCCGTCGATGAAGGAGCTCACGGTGGCCTCGTCGTACGAGGTGGTGAAGGACGTCGACAGCCACAGCCCGAACGACCAGGCGGGCGGCAGCGCGGGCCGCCCGGTGAGGGCCGTGTACTTGCGGAGGATGTCCTTCGGGGTGGGCCCGTAGATCACGTAGTACGTCAGCTGCTGGGTCTCGGCGCTGAACTGGACCCGGGACACCGCCTCCGAGCCGACCTCGAAGGACACCCGGCCCGGATGGTCGACGAAGACGCCGTAGCCCGCGTCCGTCAGGTAGAACGGCACGTTCTTGTACGCCTGCTCGGTGGCCGTGCCGCCGTCGGCGTTCCACATGTCGACGACCTGGCCGTTCTTGACCAGCGGTCCGAAGCGCTCGCCGAGCCCGTAGACCTGCGTGCCCACGCCGAGGTTGAGCTGCTCGCGCAGGTAGTGGCCGCCGTTCGCGGCGTCCCGCATGATGCCCATGCCCTTGGGGCCGCTGCTGGTGAGGGTGCGGCCGTCCGCGAGGAAGTCGACGTGCCAGGGGCCGGTGCGGCTGACCTTCACGGACAGGGCGCCCGCGGTGAGGGTCGCGGCCTCCTCGTCGTACTCCGCGTGCGCGGTGAACTCCTCCTTGGCGAGCTCGAACCGGGGCCCGCGCGGCTCCTCGCCCACGAAGTGCGTGAACGTGACGCCGATGACGTCGGGCATGGGGGCGTGCGCGCCGATCGTCACGACCGGTCCCTTCAGCAGATCGCCGCGGTGACGGATGGGCTGGGTCGGCGCGTGGATCTCCAGGGCCCCGGACCCGGCGCTCACGTCGAGGACCTCGACCGGGTGCGCGGCGCTCACACCCTCGCGCAGCAGCCAGTAGCCGTCGGTGAACTTCACGCGCACACCCCTTACTTGACGGCACCCACGGCGATGCCGCGGGTGAGCGTCCGCTGGAAGACGAGGAAGAAGACGATGGCGGGCAGGACGCCCAGGAGCGCTGCCGCGTTGGTCATCGTGGCGTCCATCAGGCGCTGGCCCTGGAGGACGCCGAGCGCCACGGACACGGTCTGGTTGTCGTTGGAGATCAGCATGACCAGGGGGAGCAGGAACTCGTTCCAGGTCCAGATGAAGAAGAAGACCAGCAGCACGCCGATGGTCGGCCGGCTGACGGGCACCACGATCAGCCAGAGCACCTGCCACTTGTTCGCCCCGTCGATCCGGGCGGCCTCGATGATCTCGCGCGGGAACTGCCCGAGGACGGCTGACAGGAGGTACGTACCGAAGGCGGCCTGGATCACGGTGAAGACGATGATCACGCTCAGCCGGGTGTCGTACAGGCCGGCTTCCTTGCTCAGGAAGTAGACCGGGTAGACCAGCGCCTCCTGCGGCAGCATGTTCGCGAGGACGAAGAAGGCGAGCACCCAGGTGCGGCCCCTGATCCGGCCGATGCCGATCGCGTACGCGTTGAGGACGGACAGGACGACCGCGCCGAGGGCGACCGACCCGCTGATCAGGATCGAGTTGACCAGTTTCTGTCCGAAGTCGACGCGCTCCCAGAAGTCCTTCAGACCGTCGAGGTAGACGCCCTCAGGGAGGCTCAGCGGGCCGTTCGCCGAGTACTCGGCGGGCGACTTCACCGCGTTGACCGTGACGATCAGGAAGGGCAGGACCATGAAGAGGGCCCCGATGACCAGGGCGGCGAGCACGGGGTAGCGGCGGACGGCGGTCATCGGGCGGCTCCTGGCTCGGCGTTCATCGCACGACCCCCTGCTCGGCGTCCTCGGCACGCGTCTGGAGCTTCAGGCCGACCAGCGCGAGCACCAGGATGATCACGGTCAGGACGGTGGAGATCGCGGCGCCGTAACCGACCTGCGTCTTCTCGAAGAAGGTGGTGAAGGAGAAGTACGACGGCACGTTCGTCTCCCCGCCCGGCCCGCCCTTCGTGAGGACGTACACCGCGCCGAACACCTTGAGTGCGGCGATCGTGCACCACAGGAGCACGACGTAGATCTCGGGCCTGATCTGCGGCAGCGTCACGTGCCAGAACCGCCGCCACCAGCCGGCCCCGTCGAGCTCGGCGGCCTCGTACAGCTGCGGGTCGACGCGTTGCAGCCCCGCCATGAAGATGACGAGCGGGAAGCCGAGCTGCACCCAGACCATCACGCCCATGACGCTGTAGAGCGCGATGTCCGGGTCGCCGAGCCAGTCCTGCTGGAGGCTCCCGAGTCCGATCGCCTTCAGGAGTTCGTTGAGGGAGCCGTTGTCGGGTGCGAGGATCCAGCTCCACACGATGCCCGCGACCGCGATGGGCAGCACCTGCGGCAGATAGAAGCAGGCCCGCAGCACGGCGGCCGTCCGGCTGCCGAAGTGCTTGCCGACGAAGTCGAACAGGGCGGCGGCGAGGACGAGTCCGAGGAGGGTCGGTACGGCCGCCATCGCGAGGACCATGAAGAGGCTGTGCCGGAAGGACGCCCAGAACTCCGCGTCGTCCATCAGCTCCCGGTAGTTGGCGAGCCCGGCCCACTTCGGGCTGCCGACGCCCTGCCACTCGGTGAAGCTCACGCCTGTGTTCATCAGGAACGGCACGATGACGATCGCGAGGAACGCGAGGGCCCCGGGGAGCAGGAACAGGGCGTACGAGTCGCGGGGGCGGCGCGGGGACTTCGCGCGGTGATGCGCTTCGACGATCCGGCCGCCACCCCTGCCGCCCCGCTCGGCGGTGACCGTCATTGGTCCTGTACGCCCTTGTCGTACGCCGACTGCACCGCGTCCAGGTAGGCGTCCGGTTTCGCGCTCCCCGTGATCAGCTTCTGCGTCTCGGAGACGAGGACGTCGTAGAAGCCGGGGGCCGGCCAGTCGGGGTAGAACGCCAGGCCGTCCCGCTCGGAGAGGGTGTTGAAGTCGGCGATGAGCCCCTTGGCCTGCGGGTCCGTGATGGCGGCGGGATCGGCGGCGACCGGGACACCGCCCTTGTTGCCGAGCAGGTTCTGGATCTTCTTCGACATGGTGATGTCGATGAAGTCGTACGCCAGTTCCTTGTTCTTGGCGCCCTTGGGGACGACCCACAGGTTGCCGCCGGAGCCGAGGGTCATGTTCGACCCCGGCCACAGGAACGTGCCCCAGTCGAACTTGTTCTCCGCGGCGAAGCGGCCGTACCACCAGCTGCCGGAGAACAGGATCGGGCTCTTGCCCTGCATGAAGGAGACCCCGGCGTCCTCGGCCTTCGTACCGGTGGACTTCTTGCTGATGTACCCCTTCTTCACCCAGTCCGCGAACGTCTCGGCGCCGTACGTCCAGGCGGTGTCGTGGAAGTCGGACTTGCCCTTGTAGAGCTCGTACGAGTCCACCCAGGCGCGGTCGGCCTTCGACAGGGCCAGCTGGTAGAGGTACTGCTGGGCCATGTACTCGGCGCCCGCGTTGGCGAGCGGTGTGATGCCCTCGTCGACGAACCTGTCCATCGCCGCCGTCAGCTCGTCGAACGTCTTCGGCTCGGCGATCTTGTACTTGGCGAAGAGGTCCTTGTTGTAGAACACCATCGTGTACTCGGCGTAGTTGGGGATCCCGTACCACTTCCCGGAACCCATCACGCCCTTGGCGTCGTACTGGCTGGTGGTCCGCACGCCGGCGCTGAGCTTCTTGTCCCAGCCGCGCTCGGTCACCTCCGCGGACAGGTCGGTGAGCAGCCCCTGCTGGGAGAGGTGCCCGGCCGTCGCGTTGCCCTTGTTGTACTCCATGAGGTCGGGCGCGTCATTGGAGTTGAGGACCATCGGCGCCGTCTTCTGGATCTGCTCGAAGCCCTTCTCCTCGAACTTCACCTTGACGCCCGGGTGGGTCTTCTCGAACTCCTTGATGGCCGCGTTCCAGGCCACGGCCATCGCGCTGTCCGGGCCCTCGTAGTGCCACAGCTTCAGCGTCTTCCCGTCGGAGGACCCACTGTCCGAGTCACCGCAGGAGGCCAGCAGCAGGGTGGTGCTCACCACGGCCGCGGCCGCCGCCATCACACGACTTCGTGCCGTCAACATCCAGTGCCTCCAGGGGAGTCGGATGGGTATCGGGACATCACTCAACGCTCGTCGAATCGCTTCGACTCCGAACGTCGAAGCGCTTCGACGAGCGAACGTATGTGCGCGCTGTGGGCGAGTCAATGGGGTGCGCGGGAATTGGGGCGAGGCGTTCGACGGGCCGGGAGAGGGGCCGGGGCACCGCCGCGGACTCACCGGGGCGCCGGTCGCCTCGTCGCCAGGGCGATCAGCAGGGCCGTCACGGCGGCGGAGACCGGGACTCCGTAACCGGCGGCGGCCGAGCCGTGCTCGACCACCCACCCGCTCAGCGCGGAACCGCAGGCGATCCCGCCCAGCAGCCCGGTCACCGCCAGCGTCATGCCCTCGTTCAGCCGGCCCTCGGGCGTGCGGTGCTGGAGCAGGGTCATGGCCGTGACCATCGTCGGCGCCGTGGCCATCCCGGCGAGCAGCAGCGAGAGGCCGAGAGCCACGAGACCGCCGCCCAGCGAGGCGGCCAGCAGGGGCAGGCACATGAGCGGGACCATCGCGGCGACGCTCAGCAGGTGTCTCCGTCCGACGGACCCGGTCGGCTTCAGCGACCCGTAGAGGAGCCCCGCCGCGCAGGAGCCGGCCGCCTGGAGCGCGAGGATCACCCCGGCCGCCGAACGATGCCCCTGTGCGTCCGCGAACGCAATCGTCACCACCTCCATCGAGCCGAACACCGCGCCCGTGGCGAGGAACCCGACCAGCAGCGGAGGGATTCCGGGCGCACGGACCGGGGACGGGACACCGGCGCCGGTCCGGCCCCGGGCGGGCGGTTCCGTCGAGCGCTGGGCGGTGAACACCAGGACGCCGGTCAGCAGGAGGACGACCCCGACGAGGGTGCCCGCCTCCGGGAAGAGCGCCCCGCACAGGAGCGCCGCCAGCACCGGCCCGAGCATGAAGCACAGCTCGTCCGCGGCCTGTTCGAAGGAGTTCGCCGTGTGCAGTCGCACCGGGTCGCCCTTGAGCAGGTGGGCCCAGCGAGCCCGGGACATGCCCCCGGTGTTGGGCGTGGTCGCCGTGGCGGCGTACGCGGCGAACAACGTCCAGTCGGGCGCCCCGTGACGGACGCAGAGCAGCAGCGCGATCGAGCCGAGCGCCGCTACCGCCGTCGCGGGGACGGCGATCCGCGCCTGCCCGTGGCGGTCCACCAGGCGTGCCGTCCAGGGCGCCACGACCGCCGTCGCCGCCAGACCGGTGGCGGTGACGGCGCCCGCGAGCGCGTACGAGTCCCGCGTCCCCGCGATCATGATCACGGCGCTCACGGTGAACATGCCCATGGGAAGCCGGGCGATCAGATTCCCGATCGTGAACGCACGCGTGCCGGGTATGTCGAAGAGCCGGAGGTAGGGGTTGCGCCGGGGCGGCTCTCCGGGCAGCGGCGGACCCGACTCCTCGGGCCGCGGCGGACCCGGCTCCTCGGGCCGTGGCGGGCCCGGCTCCTCGGGGTGTGGCCGGAGGCGCTGTCGAGGCTCGTGAGTGTGCGACCGGGAAGGTGGTTGAGGCCCGTGAGGGCGAGGCTGAGAGGGCTGTGACGGCATCCGGCAACGTTCGCCCGGCCCGCCGCCGGGGGTCCAACACTTTCTCCGTACCGATTCACGCATCCGCGTTGTAGGTTCACCCGATGTCCGCCCACCTCGACCCCCGGCTGCTGCGCGCCTTCCTCGCCGTCGCCGAGGACCTGCACTTCACCCGCGCCGCCACCCGGTTGTACGTCGCCCAGCAGGCCCTCAGCCGGGACGTCCGGCGCCTGGAACGGGAACTGGGCGCCGACCTCTTCGTCCGCACCACCCGCCAGGTGACGCTCACCCCCGACGGCGAGCGGCTGCTGCCGTACGCCCGCCGGGCCCTGGAGGCGCAGGACGAGCTGCTCGCCGCATTCGGACGGGCGGACGCCGAGCGGCCCCTGCTCGTGGACGTGAACAGCCCGGGCCTGGTCGCCGAACGGGTCCTGGCCCTGGCCCGTGAACTGGCCCCCGACTGCGAACTGATGACCCGCTTCGAGAGCGGCCTCACGGGAGCCGCCGCCGAACTGCTGGCCGGCCGGCTCGACGCGTCCTTCGGACGGTTCGCGGGCCTCGACCCGGCCGTCCGCGCCCGCCTGGAGCAGCAGCCCGTACGGTACGAGCCGATGGCCGTCCTCCTCCCCGAGGACCACCACCTGGCGGCGCTGGACGCCGTGCCGCTCGACGCCCTGGCGGGCGAGCGGGTGTACGCGGGAGCGGGAAACCCCCGGACGCTGGAATGGACCGACCTGGCCCGTCAGCTGTTCGAGGGACGCGGGATCGAGGTCGCGCCGCCCGCGCCGCTCGCCGTCGGCGCCGAGGAGTTCCGAAGAATCATGGCCAAGACGAGGAACCCCGTTCTGGCCGTGGTGGGATTTCCGGCCATGCCCGCTGCGACACTTCGGCCACTCGTCGATCCTGTGCCCCTGTCGCCCGTATCCCTGGTGTGGCGGAAGGGGTTGGTGCATCGCGGAGTGGAGGCGCTGCGCACCGCTGCGGCGCGGCTCGCGGCGGATGAAGGGTGGCTGAAGCGCCCTTCGGAGGGGTGGATTCCGGCCACAGATGCACTCATCATGATGAGCCGGGGCTGACACAGAACCCTCACTGATGCTTACGTGCGATACATTCGTGGCCCGGGTGCAGTGTGATAAAGGGGGCGTTCGACCGGATGGGGGTCCGGTTCGAACGACGACGTGCGGGTGTCCGGGCCGCACGCGCACCCCAGAACGAGTCCCGTGGGGGGATGTGCGTGCGCGTGAAAAGTTGGCGAGAAGACGCTCAACCGGATCGGAATGATTCCGGTCCGGCGGGGCAGAGCGGCGACGACCGGTCGGCCCGAGGCGAGATCGGCCAGTCGGTCCGGGACGAGCCTGATCAGCCCTTCCGAAGCGGTTCCGGCCAAGCCGGTGCCTTCGGCGTGTCCGGGGCCTCCGGCGCGTCAGGTGGTGCGGGCGCGTCCGACGGATGGTTCCGCCGGGAGGCGGCCGCGTCGGTGCCGCGGCAGAGATACGACGAGCCGGACGCCGATCGCCCGGACGACGGACGCCGGAACGACGACGTGCTGAGCGACGGCACCTCCGGAAGCACCGTCGAAGCCCCGTTCGACTCCGACTCCGACGTCGGGCAGGACTCCTGGCAGGAGTCCGAGCACCCCGAGCACACCCACGACCCGCACGAGGTCACGGTCCAGCTCGACGGTGTGGGACGGCAGCTGGAGGACTGGCTCGTCCAGCAGGCGAAGGGCCCCAGCACCCAGGAGTCCTCGGACGGCCCGGTGTTCGTCGACGAGACGGGCCGCCGAAGCCGCCGCTACCGCAGGATCGGCATGGCCGTCGGCATGGCCTGCGCGGTCTACGCGATGGTCATCCTCGCCACGCTCCTGTCGGGCAACTCCGCCGCGCCCTGGCTCCCCGAGCTGGGCAAGCAGGACGACTCGCCCGCAGGCAAGGTCGACTCACCGCCCCTGGTCGCCGAGTCCGCGGAACCGTCCGGCGCGGTCAGCCCCTCGCCGGGCACGACCCCCTCGGCGGACGACCTGACGACCAGGTCACCGGGTGCGGGCACGTCGGCGGACCCGTCGGCAAGCGCCTCGGCCTCGGGGAAGAGCACCGCCCCCAAGCCCTCGACCAGCAACACCAAGCCGAACCCCGACCCGGAGCCGACCAGGTCCACCCCGTCGAACCCGGTCACCACGTCACCCGATCCGGAGCCGACCGACACCGGCGTCTCGGAGGGTCCCTCGGATCCGCCGGCCGCGGGCGACACCGACACGGTCGCCGGCGAACCGCTCACACCTGAGCCCGTCCCCGTCACGCCGGACCCGACCACCGCTCCCTCGTCCTCGTCGTCCCCGGAGAACGTTCTCTGATGGCACCCCGCACCAACCGCCGTGGCGCAGAGCGGGGCGCCCCCCGGCGCCGGCGCCTCCCCATGCGTTACCTGCTGCCCTCGCTCATCCTCCTCGCCCTGATGGCGATGCTGATGCTGCGCGGCTTCGTGCACAGCGAGATCCTCGCCGACCACCGCGTCCAGTCGCCGGCCGCGTCCGACCGGGTCCCCAAGGAGATCCTGGAGGGCGGCCCGGTGATCGACACCCGGGCCGGCCGCGAGGACAGCGTGGAGATCCCGGACCACAAACTGGTGCTGACCTTCGACGACGGCCCGGACCCCGAGTGGACGCCCAAGGTCCTCGACGTGCTCGAGCGGCACGACGCGCACGCCGTCTTCTTCATCACCGGCACCATGGCCTCGCGCCACCCGGACCTCGTCCAGCGCATGGTCGACGAGGGCCACGAGGTCGGCCTGCACACCTTCAACCACCCCGACCTCTCCCTCCAGTCGAAGAGCCGGGTGGACTGGGAGCTGTCCCAGAACCAGCTCGCGCTGGCGGGCGCGGCCGGCATCCGGACCTCGCTCTTCCGGCCGCCCTACTCGTCGTTCGCGGGCGAGATGGACAACAAGTCGTGGCCGGTGACCGAGTACATCGGCAGCCGCGGCTACATCACGATCGTCAACAACACCGACAGCGAGGACTGGCGCAGGCCGGGCGTCGAAAAGATCATCAGCAACGCCACGCCCAAGGGCGGCAAGGGCGCCGTCGTGCTCATGCACGACTCCGGCGGCGACCGCTCGCAGACCGTGGCCGCGCTCGACCGGTTCATCGCCGGGCTCCAGGACGACGGCTACCGCTTCGACACGCTCACCGCGACCCTGAAGGTGCCCAGCGCCCACACCGAGGTCAGCGGCCTCGACCTGTGGAAGGGCAGGGCGTGGGTCCTGGCGGTCCAGGCCTCCGAGAACACGACGTCCGTCCTGGTCGTCGGCCTCGCCATCGTCGGCGCCCTCGTCATCGCCCGTTTCGGGCTGATGCTGCTGCTCTCCGTCCTGCACGCCCGCAAGGTCCGCCGCCGCGGCTTCAGCTGGGGCAGGCCGATCACCGAACCGGTGTCGGTCCTCGTGCCCGCCTACAACGAGGCGAAGTGCATCGAGCAGACGGTCCACTCGCTGGTGGCGAGCGATCACCCCATCGAGGTGATCGTCATCGACGACGGATCGAGCGACGGCACCGCGCGCATCGTGGAGAACCTGCACCTGCCGAACGTGCGCGTCGTGCGCCAGCTCAACGCGGGCAAGCCCGCCGCCCTCAACCGTGGCGTGGCGAACGCCCGTTACGACCTCATCGTGATGATGGACGGCGACACCGTCTTCGAGCCCGCCACCGTCCGTGAACTGGTCCAGCCCTTCGGCGACCCGAGCGTCGGCGCGGTCGCGGGCAACGCGAAGGTCGGCAACCGCGACTCGCTCATCGGCGCCTGGCAGCACATCGAGTACGTGATGGGCTTCAACCTCGACCGCCGGATGTACGACATGCTCAACTGCATGCCGACGATCCCCGGGGCCGTCGGCGCCTTCCGTCGCTCGGCGCTCAAGCGCGTGGGCGGCATGAGCGACGACACGCTCGCCGAGGACACGGACATCACCATCGCGATGCACCGCGACGGCTGGCGGGTCGTGTACGCGGAGAACGCCCGCGCCTGGACCGAGGCCCCCGAGTCCGTCCAGCAGCTGTGGTCCCAGCGCTACCGCTGGTCGTACGGCACGATGCAGGCGATCTGGAAGCACCGCAGGGCGGTCATCGAACGCGGCCCGTCGGGCCGCTTCGGCCGCGTGGGCATGCCCCTCGTCTCCCTCTTCATGATCCTGGCCCCGCTCCTGGCCCCGCTGATCGACGTGTTCCTCCTCTACGGACTCGTCTTCGGCCCCACCGAGCAGACGATCCTCGCGTGGTTCGGCGTCCTGGCGGTCCAGGCGGTGTGCGCGGCGTACGCGTTCCGCCTCGACAAGGAACGCATGACCCACCTGCTCTCGCTCCCGCTCCAGCAGATCCTGTACCGCCAGCTCATGTACGTCGTGCTGCTCCAGTCCTGGATCACCGCGCTGACCGGCGGCCGGCTGCGCTGGCAGAAACTCCGGCGCACGGGCGCGGTGGGCCTTCCCGGAGCCGCGGGCGGAGTACCGCAGCAGCAGGAGATGGACCGGAGGCCGGTCGGATGAGCATCCCGCCTCCCCAGAACCCATGGCAGGACATGGGCGCACCCCGCAACGCAGGTACAGGTACAGGTGCAGGTACTGGTTCAGGTACTGGTTCAGGTACGGGTGCGGCTGAAAGCGCCGGCACCGGTACGGGCCCGGACGCAGGTACATGGCCCGGAGCCGGACAGGACCACTCGATGCACGACTCGTACGGCGGCCCGAACGACACACGGGACGCGCACGACTTGTACCGCGGGAGCTTCCCCGGTCCCGCGGCGGCACCGGGCATCGCGGGAGGTACGGCCGGCACGGCGGCACCCACCGCGACCACGGTGTGGCCCGAGCCGGCCGCGAATACCACCACAGCGGGTGTGGCAGCGGGACCCGGAGCACCGACGGAAGAAGCGGCAGCCCCGGGAGAAGGGACGTCGGCGGCCGAAGGGGTTGCGGCGACCGCCAAGCGCGGCCCCGTCCGCGACCGCTACTTCGACCTCCTCCGCGCGATCGCCCTCTTCCGGGTCGTCCTCTACCACCTCACCGGCTGGGCCTGGCTGCCCCTGGTGTTCCCGTCCATGGGCGTGATGTTCGCGCTGGCCGGCAACCTGATGGCACGCTCCCTGAAGCGTCCGGCACCCCAGGTCATCCGGAGCCGCATCCGCCGCCTGGTGCCCCCGATCTGGCTCCTCGGCGCGATCGGCGTCACCGGCATGGTCCTTCAGGGCTGGGGACCGGACGAGGACGGCCACCCGGGCTGGTGGCTGCTCCACCTCACGTTCTGGATCCTCCCCGTCAGTGACCCGCCGTTCGCCGAGGGCCTGTCCGGCATCCACGGCTTCATCGGCGACGGCTGGGCCGAGGAACTCGCGGGCCCGCTCTGGTACGTCCGCGCCTACCTCTGGTACGTGCTGCTGTCGCCCTTCCTGCTCCGGGCGCTGCGCGCGCTGCCCCTGGCGACGATCGCGGCGCCGATCCTCCTGTCGGCGGCCTTCCAGCTGGAGTACCTGTCGCTTCCGGGCGAGCGGATTCCGTCCGCGCTCACGGACTTCAGCACGTTCGGAGCCTGCTGGATCCTCGGCATGGCCCACCAGGAGGGCATCCTCCAGCGCCTCCCGCGCTACGTGATCCCCTCGGTGGCCCCGGCCGTCGCTCTGCTGGGGCTCTGGTACGCCACGAACCAGAACTTCTCCGAGGGCCACGACCTCGACAGCATCCCGCTGGCCCAGGCGCTCTGGTCCTGCGGAACCGTGCTGCTCCTGCTGCACTTCAGCCCGTCCTGGTCGGAATGGCCACGCAGGCTGCGCCGTTGGGACAAGCCGATCACCCTGCTCAACTCGCGCGCGGTGACGATCTACCTCTGGCACAACACGTGCATCCTCATCGCGGCGACGCAGTGGGACCGCCTGTGGGACATCGACGTGATGTGGCGGGACTTCTCCTGGCTGCTGGAGAGCCCCTGGCCGGTCCTCGTCCTCACCTGGCTCCTGATCGGCGCCTGCGTCCTGTGCTTCGGCTGGGCGGAGGACCTGGCGGCCAAGCGCAAGCCGCAGCTGTGGCCGACGGGATCGAAGAAGGCGTCCCGTGCCGGCTCGCACTCCGGCTCCGGCTCCGGGCACGGCTCGGGCCCCGGCGCGGGCTCCGGCGCGGGGGACCGCTCCCGTTCCCGGTCCAGGTCCCGGGCGAAGGCGAAGTAGGAAGAGAAGCAGGAAGAGAAGTAGGAAGAGCGGAACGCCGTCGGCGGCAGAACGGCAGCGGCCGACGGCAGCAGGGAAGAGCTCGACGGCGGTACGGCAGAGCCTGACGGCGGTACGGCAGAGCCTGACGGCGGTATGGCAGAGCCTGACGGCGGCCCGCGAACGTGGCCGAACGGTCGGATGCGGAGCCGTGTGCTTCGTTTGCGCGGGCCAAGTCGGGGACTTGGCCCGCCACTTGTGACGGCTCTCTCGGTGGCGTGTTGTACCGGTATGAGGTCTTGGGTGCCCATTTGTTGATCACGTCGGCGTAATTCGCTCTGGTGTGGTCCCTGCACCCTCGGTAGCGTGGCTGCGCTCATGTCCCCCTCGCCCCACCGGGAGCCGTCCGTGAACCGCCGCCCCACTCTGCTCGCAGCGATCGCGCTGACGGCCACCGCGGCCCTGACGCTGTCCGCCTGCGGCAGCGACGACAGTTCCAAGGACAAGGCCAACGACAAGATCGCGGGCGCCGACACCGGTAAGAAGAAGTCGGCTTCGCCGAGTGCGCCTGCTTCGGCGGCGGCGGGCCGGCCGAAGATCACGCTTCCGTCGGACTTGAAGCTGGTCTTCGAACCGGCGAAGACCGGGGATGCCGTCAAGGATGCCGTGCTTGCTGACAATGCTGAGCGGATGCGTGCCGTGGACGCCGCCATCACGGGGACGGACCCCAAGGGCGAGGCCCTTGCTTTCTACAACACGGGCAAGGCGCGGGAAGCTGCGCTGGCCTGGGTTCAGCAGTTCAAGGATGCTGACGCCTCGCTCACGGGAGAGGCACGGTATTACGACCGGAACGTGACGCTGAAGAATAAGACCACAGCTTTGCTCAGCTTCTGTGCGGACGAAAGCAAGGGCTTCAGCAAGGACAAGAAAACCGGCACCGCTGACAAGACACCTGTCACGAAGAACAGCTATGTCCACTACAACACGCGGTTGGAAAAAAGCAGCACTGGAACGTGGCAGACGTCCCAGATCATTTCCACGAGGGGGGCGGCGCAATGCCAGCCGTAGGGCGAATCGCCGTTGGCGCGACCGTGATTGCCGTTGTTGCGGTATCGGTCAGTGGTCCTACTGCCTGGGCGGATTTTGTGCCGGGCGGCAACGGCACGGGCTCCGAAACTCAGGTGGACGGGGGCCGGAACGAGCAGACAGTGAGTTCCACGGCCGGCGCAGTCGTCTTCGACCGTTCGAAGAACGGCACGGGCAACGCGGCCGGCCCGGTCACGTCCACGGCATCGAACTGGACTCCGCCTGCCTGCTACTACGCTCCGAAGTACACCCCGGACCAGTTGAAGAAGTACCTGGAGCCGATCTGGGAAGCGGGATCGACGGGGTACGAGTGGGACGCGTCGCAGCGCAAGAAGTTCGTCGGAGGCGACCCGTACAAGGACTTCAACAAGGACAAGGAGGGCAAGGGCTACTTCTGGGACTCCTATGTCACGGAGGGCAGGGAAGGCGACCCTGGAGCTCTCGACTGTGACAAGGACATCTTCTGGGTCGACCAGGGAACTCCGCCGCCCCCGGAGATCCCGCAGGCGATCACCCCCGAAATGCTGGCCCAACTTGCTTACGCCGAGATCCGGGTGCCCTCGACTACGGTCGAACTCGCCCCGGACGGCAACACGAAGGTGAACCTCCCGACGTGGGCATGGCTGGACGCGGCGAAGTTCAAGCCGGTCTCCGTAACCGCGTCCGTCCCCCTGCTGGGAGTTCAGGCGACGACCACGGCCGAGCCGGTCTCGTTGAAGATCGAGCCGGGCACGGCCGACGCGACGACGTATCCCGCCTCCGGCGTCTGCGAACTCAACGGCGATCAGATCGGCGAGGCCTACGCGAAGGGCAAGGCCGGCGAGACCCCGCCGTGCGGTGTGAAGTACCTGCGCTCGTCGGGCGACGACTCGTACAAGCTCCAGGCGACGATCACCTGGAAGATCCACTGGACGGGCACCGGCGTGAACGGCGAACAGGACCTGCCCGACGGCGAGTTCGGGGCAGACCAGGACGTGATCGTGCAGGAGATCCAGGCCGTCAACCGCTGAGTGCGGCGGTGGAGTCAGCCGGCGGCCGACCGCCCTCCCGAGGGGGCGGTTGGCCGAGCACCATGAAGAACGGATAGCGTGATTCCGCTTCAAGGGGCGGTCGGCTGACGGGGAGAGGTAACGAGGCGTGGCGGAGCGGTTAGCGGTCGACGGCGACGAGCTCGGGCGTTTCATGAAGATGCTGAACAAATCGACGGACTCGCTCAAGGGTGTCCGCAAGGCGCTGTCCGAAGCGACCATCACGGGTCTGGGCACCGATGATCTGGACTCCGCGTGCGAGGGCTTCCAGGACGACTGGAAGTTCGGCTCGGAGGAGATCGGCAAGCAGACCGAGGATCTTGCCGGGATCATCGAGAAGAGCCGGGACAGTTACCGCGAGGTCGACAAGGCCCTCGAAGAGGCGCTGAAGAAGGCCGGGAACGGCGAAGGCGGCGGCCAGAAGTGACAGTGACACCGGGCCTTGAACCGTCACCCTTGGCCGAGTCCCAGGCCGCCAAGGAAGCACAGCTACCGCAGGGGCGGAAATCCTCGCCGAGGATGCCCAACCCCGACTATCCACACCTCGGCTTCAATCCTGTGCCGGGCAGCACCGACACGGTGAGTGGCCTCCACAAGAAGCTCGCCGACTGCGCGAAGGTCCTGGCGGACACGCGCGACCTGGTCACCAAGCTGATGGACGGCAGCTACTGGAAGGGCGACGCGGCCGTCGCCTTCCGGGAGCAGCTCGACGGTGGCCCGCTGCCGCTGAACCTGAAGAACGCGGCGCGCTCCATCGGCAAGGCCGCCAAGCAACTGAGCCTCTGGGAGGGCGAGCTCGACGACTTCCAGCGCCGTGCGAAGCGTCTGGACGAGGAGGCGAAGGACGCGCGCGCCGTGGTCGACGCCGCCAAGGGCAAGGCGACCACCGCGGGCGACGACCCGGCCCTGAACAAGAAGAAGGGCACCGCGCACGAGGACGCGGAAAAGGCCCTGACCCAGGCGAACACGGCCGTGGACGAGGCGGAGGCGGACCTCGAGAAGATCCTCGGCCGGGCCCGGAAACTCGCCGAGGAGCACGAGAACCAAGCGCAATACCGCGCGGGCAAGATCCGGGACGCAACGAAGAAGCTGGCCCCGCATGAGCCGGGGGCGTTCGACTCGGCAGTGGACTGGCTTGGCGAGAACCTCCCGGACATCCTCAGCGGAGTGGCCGCTGTGGTCGGGCTGGTAGCACTATTCGTTCTGTCGGGCGGGACGGCGGCTGCGGTACTGCTGCTCGTCGCGGCGACGTTGAGCGCCACGGCTTTGGGGATGCGGGTGCTCGGCGACCCCGAGCTGCGTGCTTCGCTGTGGGACGGATTCACCAAAGGCGAGTTGGACACGGACTTCTGGAGCAACCTTGTCACGGTCGGTGGCGACGCTCTCGGCATGCTTCCTGGAATCGGCGCGGTGGGCAAAGGCGCTATGGCTGCCGTGCGAGTCACTGGTGAAGCGGGGGCAGCCATCACGCTTGGTCAACGAGCTGCGCGTTTCGGCACCTTCACCATGGAGCAGGCGAAGTCGATTTCCGCCTTGGACAACTCCCTCCTCAATTTGACGATCAGGGGAGCTCGAGCCGAACAAACGATTAAATCGATCGAGGTTACCTCAGCCTCAATCGGTGTTGTCACCGCAGGTTTCGGCTTGGCTATGAAAGCCGTGGATGCCGACGACGACGGGATCAAGAGCGGCTCCGTGGCAGGCATCGACGGCACACGGCTTGGCATTGATGGTGGTGCGCTCGTCGATCTTGCCCGGCATGTTTTCTGAGCCCTGAACACAGAGAGAGCCCACCTCGTGCATGCAACCGAATCCCCGACAGCTTGGGGTCATCCACCAACCCGGCGAGCCTGGAACCAGCACATGCTCTCGATCGCTGGGCGACTTGTAGGGTGGATTGCAGTCTGGTTCGGATCGCTCTTTCTTATCGTGGCGACACCATCCTCGATCGGGTGGGTCTTTCTGCCCGTTCTCGTCTACGCGACGTTCCGAGCCGTTCTTCAACTCGTCTATTTTCGTCCGTCCCTCCACATCCGGCGCGTCCTCCAGCAATACCCATGGCAGTTCCTGACTGGCATCCCTCGTGGCCGGAATAAGCACCCCCGTGCCCAGGAGGACGAGATGTGGTTCGAGATCGTCAACCCCGAGAACCCAGAGGAGCAGGTTCCTCTGCTCTTCCTGTCGAACATGCGCACCTTCTGGTGGATGCGACGGTTCGGAACTGCCCGTACTAAACCGGAATTGAAAGCTCAGATCGAGCCTCTTTGGTTTGCCGGTGACCCACGTTTCATCGCCGTGGTCGCGGCCACTGGCCGTGGAGGGGACGCGCCCAAACGGTTGCACCTTCTCTATCAGCGTGCAGCCACAGGCGGCCGAGGAGTCGCCCCGACTGACTGGAGCGCCGGCCCCGCGGCGCTCGAACGTGCTCGCCGCGCCGGAGCCCATGTGCCCGGCCCATCGGCTCCTCACTAGCGTCGGCGCCGAGCCACGCGTACCGACAGGATTCCATGACCGTCGCCCCTCGCTTCATTGTCGACGATTCCGCCAAAGACCCCGATGCGGACATCTGGTTCGCCGAACCCGCAGGCTTTACTCCGATACCTCTCGACCTCCTACTTGCACCGCCTGAATCTTCAGCCGCCCGCGAGCTGCGTACAGCCTTCGCGCCGTTCCTCGACGCGGCACCCGGCGAGGTCGCCAGGCAGCGCTTCGTTGCTCAAGTCGCGGAAGGGCAGCAATTGCTGGCTGCGTTGCGTGAGATCGGCACCGTGCACTGCTCTATCGGTCTGCACTGTGATGACATCGAAACCGCGGGCAGCGGCGGTAGGGGTCAGCCTCTGTCGTCTTTCCTCACTCTCTCCTGGCGTCACACGACCGTGTCATCGCGAGCGGCCACTGCGGCCCGTGCCGTGGCTTCTGCTGATGGCCACATGTACGTCGAGTACCTCGAACTGCCCTGCGGCCCCGCAACGTTCAGCCAAACCGTGCGTACGCCCTCAGCCAGCAGCGGTCTCCCGCAAGTGCCGCTCCTGCAGATCCACGCTCATCTGCCCCACCCGGACTGCAAGCGCATGGTTGTCCTCACGCTGAGTACGACGGCCGTGGCTCGCCGCGATCAGTACCGCGCGATCCTCAAGCAGATCGCTGAAACGGTCAGCTTCGACAATCCCCTGGAAGCGGATACGAGGGCAGCGCGCTAATCATGAAATCCGTGGGAGAAGGCTCTGCAGGCATGGAGGGCAACACGAATCGACAGCGTGGCTTGTCTTGTCTCGTCATCGTGGGCCTCATCCTCGGGCTCTTTGTCGTCCCTGCGTTTGGCAAGGACCAGTGGGGTCCGGTGGCCTGGCGCTGGGCTGGGGCTTCGTGGCCTGGTGGGGCCTACAGGTTTGCCGTAGCAGCTGGTCTCGCCGTTCCTCTTCTTGCCGTTCTTCTCTTCCTCTGTGTGACCAAGGCGGTGGAGCCGTGGGAGCCTGCATTGCAGCGTTTCGCCTGGATAGTGGGTGCCGTCGTCTGCGTTGTCATCCTGGAGGTTCTGTTCGGCGCCATCCTGGAAACGTGGCCCTTCGGCGGAGGCCGACGCGGCAGTCCAGGCGGCACGGACACCTCCAGGCGCTATCCCGCCCTCTGGGTGACCGGTCTCGCCGCCACCCTTGTCGGGGCTCCGCTGGCCAAAGCGTTCATCCGTGTGTACGACAGGCTCTTCCCGCCTCGTGTACGCAGCAAGGCGCCGCAGATCTGAATTCCCGAGGTTGTGTCACAGGGGCGGGGCCGTGTTCCGGATCGCTCGTGCTCTTGGCTACCCCGGCCGCCGTGCCGATCGGGGTAAGGGAATCTGAGGACACCGTGCGCGTGGCACCCCTCGATTCAGGTCCGGAGCACGCGGGGTGTTCCACGGTTGCCAGTTGTTCACGTGGTTCGTGGGGACGGACACTTCTTCAAGGTTCGTATCAGCTCACGTAGGCGTGGGCGGGTGGTGAGGAGGATGACGTCGGGTTCGTCGCTCTCACGAAGATGGACAGTGTCCGTAGAAGTAGTCGCCACGTACACGCAGTTGGCCGCCTCGGCGCTGTACGACGACTTCTGCCAGGTGAGTTCCGGCACGGGGTCTCCTTAGAGGTCTTGTGTGATGCGCTGGATCAGGTCTCGGGACTTCGACTCAGGCAAGGCCCGCGATTCCATGCGATCCAGTACCGAGCGGTAGCGCTCCAACTGCGTTTGCCCATCGAGAAATTCGCAGCCGTGGTCGGTGTCCAGTACGACAGTGTCGAGCCCTGGCACAGGGCCGGCGGCACAGGTGATGGGCTGGCCGGAAGCCGGGAATCCCGCTTCGCCGAAGGGGATCACCCGGACGCTGATTTTGGGCTGTTCGCTCGCCTCCATCAGATAGGCGAGTTGCGCCCGACTGGTCTCAGGGCCACCGAAACCCATGCGGAGTGCCGCCTCGTGCACGATGGCCGTGTACGGGGTCCCGATTCCCTGGAAGAGGACTGATTGGCGCTTCACGCGGTGTGACACGCGATGCTCGATCTCGTAGGACCGGAGTGGCGGAACCGCTTCGCGCATGACCGCTCGGGCGTGCTCTGCGGTCTGCAGCAGGCCGGGCATGTGGATCGTGACAGCTACCCGGAGTGCGGTGGCATGGTGCTCCAACTCGGCCAGGTCCAGCAGGTCGGAGGGGAGGATGTCGCGGTACTCCTCCCACCAACCGCGGACTCGCCGACCGGTCATCGTGGTGATGGCGTCGACGAGTTGCTCGTCCGCGCAGTCGTACGAGCGCGTCAGGGCGCGGACGCGGTCGGCGCTGAGGGCGCTGCGGCCGGTCTCGATCATGCTGACGCGGCCCTGGTTGACGCCGAGCAGCGTGGCGGCGCCGGTGACGGTCAGCCCGGCCCGCTCACGGAGTTTGCGGAGTTCAGTGCCCATGCGCCGCTGGCGCAAGGTCGGGGTGCCGGTGGGCGGCAAGGCGTCTCCTTCCGGCCGCGTTGCGGCGCTCGGGTACCTCACACGAGGTAATCGATGATGAATATCGCGACTTTGGGAGATGTATCTCCCAGTCGGCGCTAGCTTAAGACCGTATCGCCAACCTGTCGGCGCCCCAAGACGGAAGCGCACCCCACCAGGCATTGCCACCGTCTGGCGCCGCCGTTGAGTGAGCCCAAGTCCCTTTCCCTTCCGGAGGCATTCATGGTCACCGTAGCCCCGCCCGATGCCTGGACGTACGCCCTTCGCCTGCCCCATGACCCCCGTGCCGCACGCGTCGCACGTATGACCGTGCGGGCCGCGCTCAGCGGGCATGGAATGGCTGAAGTCCTCGACGTGGTTGAGCTGTTGGCGTCGGAGTTGGTGGCCAACGCGTACCGGCACGCGAGAGGGCCCGCCTCCCTGCGGCTGACCGCGTTGGGGGACGGGCGGTTGCGGGTAGGGGTGTGGGACAGCAGCCCGCACATTCCGGCCCCCTTCAGCGAGCCTCCCGGTGATCGGGTTCCGCCCGCCCCGGCGGGTGCGGAAGGCGGCCGCGGGCTGTTCCTCGTGCAGGAGTGCGCGAGTTCGTGGGGCGGCTGGCAGTTTGGTGACGGCCTGCTCGGGCGCGGTTGCGGGAAGCTTCTGTGGTTCGAGGTTGGGGGAGAGGGGCGTCGCAATCGTTAGTGCCCTGACCGGGAAGGCGGCGTGTGTGCCTCGGTCTGGTTCCCAGAAGGGGCGGTCGGTCGGTGCTTTGCCGCCGTGGCCAGGGCTCGAGCAGCAGGCCGTAGACGTACGGGTTGGCCAGGCCGAAGCCGATCGGCGTGTTCCACCCGGCGCGGAGGTCTTCCACGGGGTCGTCCGAGGGCGCGGTGGTCCGTTTGCTCGCCAGATGTTCGGCGAAGACGCGTTCCGCGGCAGCATCCAGCAGGTCGTCCTTGCCCTGGAAGATTCGGTAAGAAGCAGGAGGCTGCACCCCGGCCTTCTGGGCCACGCGGCGCGTGGTCACCGCGGCCGGCCCATGGTTGCACAGCAGGCCGACCGCAGCCTGCACGATGCGGTCCCGGGTGCTGCAAGCCGCCACCGGCCACCCCGCGAAGACCGTCCACCAGGTCTTGGAGGCCCTCGTACGCTCCCGGTAGACCGACCACCGCCCCTTGATCTGGCCGGTGGCCCTGGCCGGTCGACCCCTCCGCGGTGTGACCTACCAGGAACAGCGACGGCGGCGGGATTGGCCTCGGGCCAACGCAAGACCGGCCCGCCCCGGTCTCAGGTGTGCGCCTTTCGTGGAGTCGCCGAGGTGTGGCCGTGGAGGGGGCATAGCCGCGCCCCAGGCCCTCGGCGGCCGTGGATAGGCTGTTCGGCCGGATGATGATCAGCAGTCGGCAACGGGGGTAGTCAGGCGTGAGTAGTCGCCAAGTGCGGAAGATGTTCCAGCTCATGGCGGGAGGCGAGCCCGTCGAGCTCACCAGCCCCATGGCATCCGTGAAGAAGCTCGCCCGGCTTGCGTACATCGCGGAGCAGTTCGGTTATCAGTACGCGGACGTGCGGCAGGGAGGCGGGAACAACAGTGCGCTGAAGATGCTCATCGTCCCCGATGCCAGTCCGCAAGCCCGGACCCGGGCCGCGCAGAACTGGGCGCAGTTTCCGCAGGCCCCCGGCGGTGGGCCGCTGCCGCCGTTCGTGCCCGATGCGCTGGAGCTGCTCAAGGCGCGGATCAACTTCGACCTGACCGGCAAGAGTGCCGAGAAGCGCATGGCCTGGGGTGCCGTCGGCTTTACCGTCGGGTGTGTGATCCTCGCCCTGCGCACCGGTGGGGACGGCATCGCCTTCGCCGTGTCGGGGGTCTTCTGGGTGGTGCTCATGGGCGTCCTGGGCCTCGGGCTCGTCGTCACACGGAAGCGGAACGCCAAGTTCGCGGCACGGTTGCAGGCCGCCGGATTCACCCCTGTTACGGATGAGACGGGGCGGGTGCGCTATCTGCCGCAGGGATTGCAGATGCCGGGCGGGCAGCTTCCGGGGTCCGCGCCCGGGCAGGGGAATCCGTTCGGAGCGCAGTACGGCCAGCAATACGGCCAGCAGTACGGGCAGCAGAGCGGCCACCAGTACGGGAGCCCTTACGGCAACCCGCACGGCGTTCCCCCGGCCGACGCACCCGCCCCTGGGCCGTACGCCCCTCAGGCTCCCGGACCGTACGCCCCTCAGGCTCCCGGACCGTACGCCCCTCAGGCTCCCGGCCCGTACGCCGGTCAGCAGGGCCCCGGCCCCTACGCGCAGCCCCACGCCCAGCCCCAGTCTCCGCCGCAGGCGCAGCCCTATCCACAAGTGAACCCCTACGGGCAGGCCCAGCCTCCTCAGTAGGTACTGACGTGGCAAAAGCGCTGAACCAGCCAGGGCTCCTCGTCAGCCCCGTCGCCTCCGCTCACATCACACCCGAACCCATCACTTCCAGCCACTCCCTTCTCGTACGCTCTCCATAGGCGTCTGTGCTCGCCCGACAGCTCCTCACGGGTGCCCCCTGACGGAACCGTCCTCACCGAGGCCCGCCGCCCCTCGTGAGAGCAACGTTCCCTTCCGGTCACTCACAGCCACAGGAACGGAAATCAGTCCTCCCTACCTTCGGGCTCATCACCTGAGTACGAGACCTGAGCACCGGAGAACCGTGGAGGCGTCATGACAGCCCCGAGTACAGCCCCCGCAGGACGCAGGGGAGGCCGCTGGATCGACCACTGGGACCCGGAGGACGAGACGTTCTGGAAGGAGACGGGGGAGAAGGTCGCCCGGCGCAACCTCTTCTTCTCGGTTCTTTCCGAGCACATCGGGTTCTCGATCTGGACCCTCTGGTCGGTCATGGTGCTCTTCATGGGGCCCGAGTACGGGCTCACCCCCGCCGACAAGTTCTTCATCATCTCGATGGCCACGCTGGTCGGCGCCATCGTGCGGGTGCCCTACACCTTCGCGGTCGCCCGCTTCGGTGGCCGGAACTGGACCATCATCTCGGCGAGCATGCTGCTCATCCCGACGGTCGCGGCCTTCGCCGTCATGGAGCCCGGGACGTCCTTCGGGACCTTCCTCGTGTGCGCCATGCTCGCCGGTGTGGGAGGAGGGAACTTCGCCTCCTCCATGACCAACATCAACTCCTTCTTCCCGCTCCGGAAGAAGGGATGGGCCCTCGGGCTCAACGCCGGCGGCGGCAACATCGGGGTCCCCGTCGTACAGCTCGTCGGGCTCGCCGTCATCGGAGCCGGCGGCGGTCCGCGCCTGCTGCTCGGGATCTACATCCCGCTCATCGTCGTCGCCGCCGTCCTCGGCGCCTTCTACATGGACAACATCACGTCCGTGAAGAACGACACCGGCGCCGCCAAGGAGGCCGTGAAGGACCCGCACACCTGGATCATGTCCTTCCTCTACATCGGGACGTTCGGGTCGTTCATCGGGTACAGCTTCGCCTTCGGCCTCGTACTGCAGACTCAGTTCGGCCGTACGCCCCTGGAGTCGGCCTACGTCACCTTCATCGGGCCGCTCCTCGGCTCGCTGATCCGGCCCGTGGGCGGCTCGCTCGCCGACAAGTACGGCGGGGCGCGCATCACCCTGTGGAACTTCGTCGCCATGGGCGCCGCGACCGCCGTCATCGTGGTCGCCTCCATGCAGAAGTCGCTGCCGCTGTTCACCACCGCCTTCATCGTGCTGTTCGTGCTGACGGGGCTCGGCAACGGCGCCACGTTCAAGATGATCCCCGGCATCTTCCACGCCAAGGCCGTCGCCATGGGGCTCACCGGGGAGGCGGCCGCGTCGTACGGGCGACGCCTGTCCGGCGCCTCGATGGGGCTCATCGGGGCCGTGGGCGCGGTCGGTGGTCTCGGTATCAACCTGGCCTTCCGGCAGTCGTTCCTGAGCGTCGGTTCCGGCACCGGGGCCTTCGTCGCCTTCCTCGCCTTCTACGCGGTCTGCTTCGCGGTCACCTGGGCCGTATACCTTCGCCGCCCGGCGGCCGCCGAATCGCCCGCCACGACCACTTCGGAGGCGAAGCCGCAGCTCAGCTACGCCGAGGTGTGACGTAACACGAGCGACATCAAGCGGAACCGAGCCTGTCATGCACCATTGACAGGCTCGGTCGTCCGCCATGAGGCGGGCAAGCGGGGCGTGCAGAGGACGCCCCGGAGTCCCGGACACGGGTACTCCAGCGGAACGCCCCAACCCAGCGGGTGACACGCACGAACACCACTCGAGCGGGACGAGAGCCATGTACGAGGAACCGCAGCGACAAGAGCAGCGACCGGACCGACCGGACCAACAAGATCACGGCCCACTCGCGGGGTTCACCGTCGGTGTGACCGCCGCCCGCCGCGCTGACGAACTCGGAGTCCTGCTCCAGCGGCGCGGGGCGGCCGTCCTGCACGCTCCCGCCCTGCGCATCGTCCCCCTCGCCGACGACAGCGAACTCCTCGCGGCGACCAAACAGCTCCTCGACGAGGCACCGGACATCGTGGTCGCGACCACCGCGATCGGGTTCCGTGGCTGGATCGAGGCCGCCGACGGGTGGGGCCTCGGCGAGGAACTCCTCGCCGTACTGCGCGGTGTCGAACTGCTTGCCCGAGGACCCAAGGTCAAAGGCGCGGTACGAGCCCAAGGGCTGACCGAGGAATGGTCTCCGTCCTCCGAATCCATGGCCGAGGTGCTCGACCGGCTGCTGGACGAGGGGGTCGAGGGCCGCCGGATCGCGATCCAGCTGCACGGCGAGCCGCTGCCCGGCTTCGTGGAGTCGCTGCGGGCCGCGGGCGCGGAGGTCGTCGGTGTCCCCGTGTACCGGTGGATGCCCCCGGAGGACATCGGCCCCATGGACCGGCTGCTCGACGCCACGGTCGCCCGCGGCCTGGACGCGCTGACCTTCACCAGCGCCCCGGCCGCGGCCTCACTGCTGGGCCGTGCCGAGGACCGCGGACTGCTGCCCGAACTGCTCGCCGCCCTCAGCCACGACGTGCTGCCCGCCTGCGTCGGCCCGGTCACCGCGCTGCCTCTGCAGGCCCGGGGCATCGACACGGTCCAGCCCGAGCGCTTCCGGCTCGGCCCGCTCGTGCAGGTGCTGTGCAAGGAACTGCCGTCCAGGGCACGGACGTTGCCGATCGCCGGCCACCGGGTGGAGATCCGCGGGCACGCCGTGCTGGTGGACGACGCGCTGCGGCCCGTACCGCCCGCGGGAATGTCGCTGCTGCGCGCGCTGTCCCGGCGGCCCGGCTGGGTGGTGGCCCGGGCCGAGCTGCTGCGGGCCCTGCCCGGCGCAGGCAAGGACGAGCACGCCGTGGAGACCGCGATGGCCCGGCTGCGTACGGCACTGGGGACGCCCAAGCTCATCCAGACCGTCGTCAAGCGCGGCTACCGGCTGGCGCTCGACCCGGCCGCCGACTCCAAGTACGCCGACGTCTGACCGCCGCTCCCGCCGTGGCGCCCGTACAGCACCAGGGCGGGCGCCAGCAGGGCGAACGCGAGGGTGTGCAGCACGGTCCGTACGACGTTCCAGGCCACCCACGGGTCCTCGAACCGCTCACGCACGGCCGCCGGATCGGTCATCGTGGCCGGGTTCCCGGCGCCCACGATGTCCTCGTTCAGTGGGATGTTGAAGACGACGGTCACCAGGAACGCGAGCACATAGGTGACGAGTGCCGCGAACACCCACCCGCGCACGCGCGGCGAGCCGCGCAACTGCCAGGCGGAGACGGCCGCCAGCAGCAGCGCGCCGCTGAAGGTCAGCAGGAACAGCGGGTTCTGGATGACGTCGTCGATGTTCTGCATGACCTCGACGTAGACCCGGTCGTCGCTGCGGGCCAGCGCCGGCATCACGCTGCACGCGTACGCGAAGAAGAGCCCGGCCATCAGGCCCGTGGCGACCGTGGCCGCGACCAGCACACCCCCGGCGGTCGTACGCCGCCCCTTGCCGCTCTGTGCGATAGCTGTCATGCCATCGAGTCAAGCGCCGGGCCGGCCCGCACGACATGGCCGGGACGCGCGCGGGCATAAGCGGACGTCCAGGCCGCTCCGGGGACGAACCACCCACCGTCCCGGTGGGGCGTCCGGGTCGCACCGGATGAGGCGTCCGATGCGCCGCGCCGGCGGGACCTCCGGCGCGCGGCAGGAGGCCGAACGGCGCGGGCGGGGGCGGGGACGGCGTGGGGCTTCCCGCCGCGCGCGGGGGAAGGCACTGTAGGGAGTACGGGCCCGGCACGGCCCCCGCGCGGACCCCCACTTCACGATCCCCTCACCGGCCCCTCAGGGCGGCAACCCCAAGGCGGTGACAGGCACATGGCATTGGGCACGGCCACGGCCTCGTACGAGCTGCGCTTCGACTCCGGGCGGACCTGTCTCGATCTCCTGGCGACCACACACCCCGAGGAACGGCTCGACTCGGCCGGGCCGCTGCGGGCCTGGATCGCCGGATCCGGACTCGTCCCGGCGGGCACACCCCTCGCGTCGGCCGATTCCTCGTGGCTCGTGGCCTTCCGCGAACTGCGGGGGCATATCGGACAGTTGGTACGCGAAGAGCCCTCTTCGGACTCCCGGTCCTTCGGGGTAGCGTTGACCCGTGTCAACGAACTCTCCCTCGCCGCACCGCCCGTGCCGCTGGCGGTGTGGGGTACCGCCGGCTCGCTCGTCCGCGCCCTGGCAGGGCCTCCCACCTGCGACGCACTCCTCGCGGCGGTCGCCCGTGACACGGTGGAGCTCCTCACGGACCCGGTCGCTCGCGCGAGCATCCGGCAGTGTGAGGGAGACAACTGCCCCTTGGTGTACCTGGATACGTCCAGAGGGCGTCGTCGCAGGTGGTGCTCCAGTGAGGTGTGCGGAAACCGCGAACGGGTGGCCAGACACCGGCGCAGAGCAGCCCTCGCGCGGGCTTAGAGTCTCTTCGTGAAGGAGACGCCCCCAAGTTCCCCACACTCTCCTCACAAAGATATTCCGTCACTTTGAACACAGCCGCGCCTGCACCCGTATCCCGGGATGAGCGACCGACTGGGGGATCCCCCGGACACCGGAGGTAGGCGTGCGCAAGGATTCCGCCGTGGCCGATGAACGATCGCCGAGGGCCCGACATCGCATGTCCCAGCCCTCGGAACCTGACGAGGAGCTGATGCGTGCCCTGTACCGGGAACACGCCGGCCCTTTGCTCGCCTATGTGCTGCGGCTGGTCGCCGGGGACCGGCAGCGGGCGGAGGACGTCGTACAGGAGACGCTCATCCGTGCCTGGAAGAACGCCGGTCAGCTCAACCGAGCTACCGGTTCGGTGCGCCCCTGGCTTGTGACGGTCGCTCGGCGCATCGTCATCGACGGGCACCGCAGCCGGCAGGCCCGGCCGCAGGAGGTGGACCCGTCGCCGCTGGAGGTCATTCCCGCGGAGGACGAGATCGACAAGGCGTTGTGGCTGATGACTCTCTCTGACGCGCTCGACGACCTGACCCCGGCCCACCGGGAGGTACTGGTCGAGACGTACTTCAAGGGGCGTACCGTGAACGAGGCCGCCGAGACCCTGGGGATACCCAGCGGCACGGTGCGATCACGGGTGTTCTATGCCCTGCGTTCGATGAAGCTCGCACTGGAGGAGCGGGGGGTGACGGCATGAGCACATACGGGGGATACGGAACGGGTAGTCCTGGATCCATGCAAAGTTCGCAGGGGCAGGGCGATCTGCACGAAACAGTGGGTGCCTACGCGCTGGGCATCCTCGACGACGCCGAAGCGACCCAGTTCGAGGCGCACCTCGCGACCTGCGACTGGTGCGCGCAGCAGCTCGACGAGCTCGCGGGCATGGAGCCGATGCTCGCGGCCCTGGCGGACCTGCCGGGCACCCGGGGCACACCGGCCATCGGCGAGTCACTGGGCGTCCGCCCGAGCACCGGGCTCTCGGACCGGCTGGTCGGCGAAGTCGTCGAGCGCCGCGTCCGCGCCAAGAGGAGCCGGCGTGCCTTCTTCGGGCTCGCGGCCTCGCTGATCATCGGCGCTCCGATCGCCGCGATCGCGGTCACCGGCGGGGACTCCGACACGAAGCAGCCGCAGACGCTCTCCTCCAGCCCGGCCAAGGACGCGTTCACGCACATGACCGACAAGGTCGAGTCCACGGACCCGAGCACCAAGGTCAGCGCCACGGTCGGCGTGGAGAGCAAGGCCTGGGGCACCCACGCGGTCCTGGAGCTCAAGAACGTCAAGGGTCCCGAGAAGTGCTCCCTCATCGCCGTCGGCAAGAACGGCGAGCGGGAGACGGCGACCACCTGGGCGGTCCCGAAGTGGGGCTACGGCATCAAGAACGCCACCACCGAGCAGGCCAAGAACCCGCTCTACGTACACGGTGGCGTGGCGATGAACCCGGCGGACATCGACCACTGGGAGATCGCGACCTTCGGCGGCAAGAAGCTGGTCGAGGTCGACGTGTAAGCGGATCAAGAGCGGAAACGTAGCCTCACGGGCTCCCCTTCGCGTACGGTTGACGGCTGCCATGCACGTCAGAAGGGGGCCCGGTGGCCGCTCAGGTTCAGCAGGAAATGGCGCTCGATCCGGTAGGCGATTCCGTGCGCGACCGGGAGATCGGCGTCGAACAGGAACACCTGGACCGGGTGTACCAGCGCCTTGAGGAAAAGATCCACGAGGCGGAGTTCCTGATGAACGACGCCGCCCAGCGCGGCCAGGTCGGTACACCCGGAGCACTCGCGGAGCGTGACGCGCAGGTGTTCCGGGCGGGGATCCACCTCAACCGCCTGAACAACGAGTTCGAGGACTTCCTCTTCGGACGGATCGACCTCCTCCTCGGCAAGGACGGCAAGAAGGGCCCCGACGGCGCGTACACCGCGGTCGAGCCCGCCGAAGGCGCCGTACGCGCCGACAACACCGCCGACATCGCCGAGACGCTCCACATCGGCCGTATCGGCGTCCTCGACGCCGACTACGCTCCGCTGGTCATCGACTGGCGGGCGCCGGCGGCCGCGCCGTTCTACCGCTCCACACCGGTCGACCCCGGCCGGGTCGTACGCCGACGGGTCATCCGCTCCAAGGGCCGCAAGGTCCTCGGCGTCGAGGACGACCTCATGCGCCCGGAGCTGAAGGCCACGCTCGCCGGGAACGAACTCGCGGTGATCGGGGACGGCGCACTGATGGCCGCGCTCGGCCAGGCCCGCAGCCACACCATGCGGGACATCGTCGCCTCCATCCAGGCCGAGCAGGACCAGGTCATCCGGGCGCCCGCCGCGTCCGTGACGTACGTGGAGGGCGGCCCCGGCACGGGCAAGACGGCGGTCGCCCTGCACCGGGCCGCCTATCTGCTCTACCAGGACCGCAGACGGTACGCGGGCGGCATCCTGATCGTCTCGCCCACGCCGCTGCTGGTCGCGTACACCGAGGGCGTCCTGCCGTCCCTCGGCGAGGAGGGTCAGGTCGCCATCCGCGCGGTCGGCTCCCTGGTCGACGGCGCCGAGGCCACGCTGTACGACGCACCGGCGGTGGCCCGCGCCAAGGGGTCCCACCGGATGCTGAGCGTGCTGCGGAAGGCGGCACGGGGGGCGCTGGAGACGCCGGGCGCGCCCGGCCGGTCCGCCGGTCCCGCGCAGGCCGGGCAGCTCGCGTTCGGAGACGAGGACGAGGACGGCGACGAGCCCGGCACACAGACCCCCGCGGTCACGACCACCCGCCTGCGCGTCGTCGCCTTCGGGCGTCGGCTGGAGCTGGAGACGCCCGAGCTGGACCGCATCCGGCAGAGCGCGCTCTCCGGAACAGCGCCGGTGAACCTGCTGCGCCCGCGCGCCCGCAAGCTGCTCCTCGACGCCCTCTGGTCGCGCTCCGGCGCCGGCACCCGGCACACCGACCCCGAGCTGGCCGCCGAACTGCGCTCGTCGTTCGACGAGGACGTCAGCTCCGAGGACGCCTTCATCGCGTTCCTCGACGCCTGGTGGCCCGAGCTGACGCCGCGCGCCGTGCTGGCGGCCATGGCAGACGAGAGACGCCTCGGGCGCTGGGCGCGGCGGATCCTCAACCCCGGCGAGGTGCGGCGGGTGGCACGGTCCCTCAAGCGGGAGGGACTCTCCGTGCACGACGTGGCCATGCTCGACGAACTGGAGGCGATCGTCGGCACCCCGGCCCGCCCCCGCAGGAAGCGCGACCTCGACCCGCTCGACCAGCTGACGGGCCTGGAGGAACTCATGCCCGTACGCGAGGAGTCGCAGCGCGAGCGGGCCGAGCGGCTGGCCCAGGAGCGCACGGAGTACGCGCACGTCATCGTCGACGAGGCGCAGGACCTCACCCCCATGCAGTGGCGCATGATCGGCCGCCGGGGCCGGCACGCGACCTGGACGGTGGTCGGCGACCCCGCCCAGTCGTCGTGGTCGGACCCGGACGAGGCCGCCGAGGCCCGTGACGAGGCTCTCGGCTCCCGCCCGCGCCGCCGCTTCACGCTCACCGTCAACTACCGCAACCCCGCCGAGATCGCCGAACTCGCCGCGAAGGTCCTGGCCCTCGCCATGCCCGGCTCCGAGTCCCCGTCCGCGGTCCGCTCCACGGGCGTACGGCCGCGCTTCGTGGCCACGAACAACGGACAGGGCACCGTGGGGCGGGAGTCCCTGGCCAAGACCGTGCGGGAGGAGGCCGCCCGGCTGCTCGACCAGGTCGACGGCACGGTCGGCGTCGTCGTCGCGATGAACCGCCGCGCCGAGGCCGCCCGGTGGCTCGCCGGACTCGGGGACCGCGTGGTGGCGCTCGGCAGCCTGGAGGCGAAGGGCCTGGAGTACGACGCCACGGTGGTCGTCTCCCCGGCGGAGATCGCCGACGAGTCGCCGGCCGGGCTGCGCGTGCTGTACGTGGCGCTGACCCGGGCCACCCAGCAGCTCACCGTCGTCTCGGCGGACCGCGACGAGCCGGACGCCAACGGCGTACCGGACCTTCTGCGGGACTGAGCGGGTGAACGGGCCGGGACGGGCCGGAGCGGCCCGTCCCGGCCCTGGACCCGTGAACCGGCGGGCCCGGCGGCGTGAACCGGCGGGCCCGTCCTCGTGAAGGTTCTCTGTGAACCCACGGTGCGGGAATTGCCTTACGGGGATCGTTTGTTACCGTTGATGTGGCACCGGCCCGATCCAAGCCCCCGGGCCCAACCTTCGTCGCTACGAGCGACCACTTGCCGCGAGGCGAGCATGGCGGGTCGGTGTCACTGAACGTGAAGTCGCACGCGAGAGGTCCACGTCACCCGGTGACGTGGACCTCTTTCGTCATGAACAAAAGGTTCGCAATCCGGGGTGGCTACCACGTACTCCGCGGTAGGTGCGACGATCGGACGGCAAACCCGCGAACCAGTAGCGCTCGCAGTACCCGGTGAAAGCAGAGGAAGTCGGCCATGGCAACGGCGCCCAGCGTCTCCTACTCGATTACGGTCCGGTTGGAGGTGCCCGCGAGCGGTACCGCGGTCTCCCAGATCACCACGGCCGTGGAATCACACGGAGGCTCGGTCACCGGCCTCGACGTGACGGCCTCCGGCCACGAGAAGCTCCGGATCGACGTCACCATCGCGGCGTCGTCCACGGCGCACGCCGAGGAGATCGTCGAGCAGCTGCGCGGCATCGAGGACGTCACGCTCGGCAAGGTCTCCGACCGTACGTTCCTGATGCACCTCGGCGGCAAGATCGAGATGGCGTCCAAGCACCCCATCCGCAACCGTGACGACCTCTCGATGATCTACACGCCGGGCGTGGCCCGCGTGTGCATGGCGATCGCCGAGAACCCCGAGGACGCCCGTCGCCTCACCATCAAGCGCAACACCGTCGCGGTCGTGACGGACGGCTCGGCCGTGCTGGGCCTCGGCAACATCGGCCCGATGGCCGCCATGCCGGTCATGGAGGGCAAGGCGGCCCTCTTCAAGCGCTTCGCCGACATCGACGCCTGGCCGCTGTGCCTGGACACCCAGGACACGGACGAGATCGTCGCCATCGTCAAGGCGATCGCCCCGGGCTTCGCCGGCATCAACCTCGAGGACATCTCCGCCCCGCGCTGCTTCGAGATCGAGGCCCGCCTCCGTGAGGCCCTCGACATCCCGGTCTTCCACGACGACCAGCACGGCACCGCGATCGTCGTGCTCGCGGCGCTCACGAACGCCCTGCGCGTGACCGGCAAGGCCATCGGCGACATCCGCGTCGTCATGTCCGGCGCGGGCGCGGCCGGCACGGCCATCCTGAAGCTGCTGCTCGCCGCGGGCGTCAAGCACGCCGTCGTGGCCGACATCCACGGTGTCGTGCACGCGGGCCGCGAGGACCTGGTGAAGGCCGCCGCGGACTCGCCGCTGCGGTGGATCGCCGACAACACCAACCCCGAGGGCGTCACGGGGACGCTGAAGCAGGCCGTGGCCGGCTCGGACGTCTTCATCGGCGTCTCGGCCCCGAACGTGCTGGACGGCGACGACCTGGCCACCATGGCCGACGGCGCGATCGTGTTCGCACTCGCGAACCCCGACCCCGAGGTCGACCCGGCCATCGCCCGACTGACGGCGGCGGTCGTGGCCACCGGCCGCTCGGACTTCCCGAACCAGATCAACAACGTGCTGGTCTTCCCCGGTGTCTTCCGTGGCCTGCTGGACGCCCAGTCCCGCACGGTCAACACCGAGATGATGCTTGCGGCCGCAACGGCGCTGGCGGACGTGGTGACGGAGGACGAGCTCAACCCGAACTACATCATCCCCAGCGTCTTCAACGACAAGGTCGCGGGCGCGGTCGCCGGAGCGGTCCGCAACGCGGCGAAGGCCGCGGGCGTCACGGTCTGAACCCCCGTCCGGCCCCCTCCGCGGGCGTCGCGTCGGCTCTCGCTCCCGGCCCGAACGCCCCCGTCCGGGCCGCCGCGGAGGCGGAAGCGGCGGCCCGTGCCTGAAAGGGGCGGGAGCGGGTAGAGGCGGTGTGGGCGGAGAAAACGCCCGGCCGGCGGCGGCTGTGACGGTTGCCACCCGGCCCTCGTACCGGCGCGTCGCCGGACACCGGGCCTCGCGCCGCCTCTAGGGTGGCGGCCATGGCTCAGTCCCTGCGGGCCCTCCAGGCCTCCAGGCCCTGCGGTCCGCCGCCGGGAGCGGACGGAGCGTCACCAATTCGAGGCCGTGGCGCTTTTCGTGTGACTCCCAGGGGTACCGGATTGGCTTTCCCGCCGCAGGTGGGGGCAGGATGCGTCTTCGGGCGCGAGGGTCCGGTCACGGACCCGGGTCCGGGGACCGCCGAGGACCCTGGCAGCATCGGCTTCGACGTGCCCGATATGCGGCTCCGCCGCGTGGCACGCCTCAACGGCAAGAAGAACACGGGAGTAACAACATGAACCGCAGTGAGCTGGTGGCCGCGCTGGCCGACCGTGCCGAGGTGACCCGCAAGGACGCCGACGCCGTTCTGGCCGCCTTCGCCGAGACCGTCGGTGAGATCGTCGCCAAGGGCGACGAGAAGGTCACCATCCCCGGCTTCCTGACCTTCGAGCGCACCCACCGTGCCGCTCGCACCGCCCGCAACCCGCAGACCGGTGACCCGATCCAGATCCCGGCCGGCTACAGCGTCAAGGTCTCCGCGGGCAGCAAGCTCAAGGAAGCCGCCAAGGGCAAGTAGTCAGGCCTCCTGTACGTCCCGGGACGACGTACGAGGTCACATGACGCCGATGGGGCGGTCACCCGGTTCCGGGTGACCGCCCCATCGCGTGCGTGAGGGGGCTCCGGTCCTCCGGAGCCCCCTCACGTGATGCCGCTAGCCGAGGGCCTTGCCCGGCAGTTCCACCTTCGCGCCCAGCTCGACGAGCTTCTCCATGAAGTTCTCGTAGCCGCGGTTGATCAGGTCGATGCCGTGGACCCGGGAGGTGCCCTGGGCCGCCAGCGCCGCGATGAGGTACGAGAAACCGCCGCGCAGGTCGGGGATGACCAGGTCGGCGCCCTGGAGCTTCGTGGGGCCCGACACGACCGCCGAGTGGAGGAAGTTGCGCTGCCCGAAACGGCAGTGGGAGCCGCCGAGGCACTCACGGTAGAGCTGGATGTGTGCGCCCATCTGGTTGAGCGCGGAGGTGAAGCCGAGGCGGGACTCGTACACCGTCTCGTGGACGATGGACAGGCCCGTGGCCTGCGTCAGGGCGACCACCAGGGGCTGCTGCCAGTCGGTCTGGAAGCCGGGGTGCACGTCCGTCTCCAGCGCGATCGACTTGAGCTGGCCGCCGGGGTGCCAGAAGCGGATGCCCTCGTCGTCGATCTCGAAGGCGCCGCCCACCTTCCGGTAGGTGTTCAGGAACGTCATCATCGAGCGCTGCTGGGCGCCGCGCACGTAGATGTTGCCTTCGGTCGCCAGTGCCGCGGAAGCCCACGAGGCGGCCTCCAGGCGGTCCGGCAGGGCCGCATGGGTGTAGCCGCCGAGCTTGTCGACGCCCGTGACGCGGATGGTGCGGTCCGTGTCCATCGCGATGATCGCGCCCATTTTCTGCAGGACGCAGATCAGGTCCTCGATCTCCGGCTCCACCGCGGCGTTCGAGAGCTCCGTGACGCCCTCCGCGAGGACGGCCGTCAGGAGTACCTGCTCGGTCGCGCCGACGGACGGGTACGGCAGCTCGATCTTGGTGCCGCGCAGCCGCTGCGGAGCCTCCAGGTACTGCCCGTCCGCGCGCTTCTCGATCTTCGCGCCGAACTGCCGCAGCACCTCGAAGTGGAAGTCGATGGGCCGGCCGCCGATGTCGCAGCCGCCGAGGCCCGGGATGAACGCGTGACCGAGGCGGTGCAGCAGGGGGCCGCAGAACAGGATCGGGATGCGCGACGAACCCGCGTGCGCGTCGATGTCCGCGACGTTGGCGCTCTCCACGTGCGACGGGTCCATGATGAGCTCGCCCGGCTCCTCACCCGGACGGACCGTCACACCGTGCAGCTGCAGCAGGCCGCGTACGACCCGCACGTCACGGATGTCCGGGACGTTGCGCAGCCGGCTCGGAGCACTGCCGAGCAGCGCGGCGACCATGGCCTTCGGTACGAGGTTCTTCGCACCGCGGACACGGATCTCACCCTCGAGCGGGGTTCCGCCGTGGACAAGGAGTACGTCGTCTGAGCCGTTGACGGTCATGTATCTCGCGTTCCGGTTGGTGGGGCAGGGCCGAAGAAGCAAGCGTAATGGCCGCCTACCCCCCTTCAGTAAGCCCAAGGGTGCTCCGATGTCGTCATAGCTTTGCCACAACACGAACCGCTGCGAATCGGACACACGGGGTCACCGGCCGGTCCGTGCGCTCTGCCTGCATCTGTACGCCCTGAGCTGCATACGGCCATTGCCTCCCCTCACGCAGGGAAGATGCGAGATCATGTCTCGCATGACCGAGGTGTCCTCGCTCACAGGGCGGCTGCTCGTGGCCACACCCGCCCTGTCGGACCCCAACTTCGACCGCGCTGTGGTGCTGCTCCTCGACCACGACGAGAAGGGCTCCCTCGGCGTCGTCCTCAACCGACCCACCCCGGTGGACGTCGGCGACATCCTCGCGGGCTGGGCGGAACTGGCGGGGGAGCCCGGGGTCGTCTTCCAGGGCGGTCCCGTCTCGCTGGACTCGGCGCTCGGCGTGGCGGTCATCCCGGGGGGCGCATCCGGGGAGCGCACGCCGCTCGGCTGGCGCCGCGTGCACGGCGCGATAGGGCTCGTCGATCTGGAGGCCCCGCCGGAGCTGCTCGCCTCGGCGCTCGGCTCGCTCAGGATCTTCGCGGGGTACGCGGGCTGGGGGCCCGGACAGCTGGAGGACGAACTGGTCGAGGGCGCCTGGTACGTGGTCGAGTCCGAGCCCGGGGACGTCTCCTCGCCCGCTCCGGAGCGGCTGTGGCGCGAGGTGCTGCGCCGGCAGCGCAGCGAGCTGGCGATGGTGGCCACCTATCCGGACGACCCTTCGCTGAACTGATGCCGTCGGCCTTCAGTACTCTTGCGTTCATGAGCACTCTTGAGCCTGAGACCCAGCCCCAGCGAGGCACTGGGACGGGGACCCTCGTAGAGCCGACGCCGCAGACGTCGCACGGCGACGGGGACCACGAGCGCTTCGCCCACTACGTCCAGAAGGACAAGATCATGGCGAGCGCGCTCGACGGCACACCCGTCGTCGCGCTCTGCGGCAAGGTGTGGGTCCCGGGCCGGGACCCGAAGAAGTACCCCGTGTGTCCCATGTGCAAGGAGATCTACGAGTCCATGGGCGCGGGCGGCGACGACGGCAAGGGCAAGGGCGGCGACAAGTAGCGCCTCCGGTGGCCTTACGCGCGCCGGGCGTCCGGCGCCCCGTGTCGCTGTGCGGCGCGGTGCGCCGCGAGGACGGAGTACGGCCGCGGCGCCCCGGTGCGGGGTGCCGCGGCCGAGTCGTGCCCGGAACCTCCCGCCTCCGCCGGCCGGCCGGTTCGTGCGGGTGTCCCTCCCCGGCGGGTGAACCCGGCGCGCCGGGGCGCGCTCTCGGCGCATCCGGGGCCTTTGTCCTGCCCGTCCGTTGCACGGAGTGCTTCCGCCGGTCACAGAGTGGTTGAGACCTCTTGTGGGCACGTTCCTGTACTCCATAGCCTCCGACGTGTTGTGCAGCGCAAAACCCCCATTGCACAGGCTGCAACGCGCTCCCCCGGAGGACGCCCCATGAAGCTCTCTCATCTCTCTGCCCGCATGGCCGCACCGATCGCCGCGCTCGTCGTCGCCGGGCTCACGGCGACCGCCTGCGCCCCGGAGTCCTCCGACAACTCCGGTGGCAAGGACGAGAAGAGCGGCACCCTGCGTGTGTGGCTCTTCCAGGAGGTCACCAACGCGCCCAAGGAGAAGGTGGTCGACGGGGTCGTCACCGCCTTCGAGAAGGCCCACAAGGGCACGAAGGTCGACGTCCAGTACATCCCCGTCGAGACCCGCGCCGAGAAGATAAAAGCCGCCTTCAACGACCCCAAGAGCGCCCCCGACCTCATCGAGTACGGGAACACGGACACCGCCGGCTACGTCAAGGACGGCGGACTCGCGGACGTCACCAAGGAGTTCGCGGACTGGAACGAGTCGAAGGACACCGACCCGACGGCCCGGCAGTCC
This sequence comes from Streptomyces sp. BV286, assembly GCF_019090165.1. Lineage (GTDB taxonomy): Bacteria > Actinomycetota > Actinomycetes > Streptomycetales > Streptomycetaceae > Streptomyces. Next base: position 1,096 of record NZ_JAHRIB010000039.1, on the reverse strand, counting down.
GTCACGGTCGACGGCAAGATCTACGGGGCCCCGTACTTCGTCGGCGTCCGCGCTCTCTACTACCGCACCGACGTCTTCAAGGAACTGGATCTCGAAGTACCGAAGACCCAGAGCGAGTTGATCACCACGGCCAAGGCGATCCGGCAGGCGAAGCCGGAGCTGTACGGTCTCGCGGTCGGCGGTGCCTACACGTACGGCGCGATGCCGTTCATCTGGGCCAACGGCGGCGAGATCGCCCAGGGCAGGGGCGGATCGTACGCCTCGACGATCGACACCGCGGCGGCCCAGAAGGGCATCAAGGCGTACACCTCGCTCTTCGGCGACGACAACTGTCCGGCGGCCAAGTGCGCGGGCATGGGCGGCAACGACACCGTCACGGCGTTCGCCTCCGGAAAGGCCGGCATGGCCATCGGCGGCGACTTCAGCCACGCCGCGATCGAGGCGGGGAAGGTCAAGGGCAAGTACGCCGTCGTACCGCTGCCGGGCGTCAAGTCGGGTGAGATCGCACCCGCCTTCGCGGGCGGCAACAACCTCGGCGTGCTCGACAGCACCTCGCACCGCACACTCGCCGTCGACCTGATGGAGCAGCTCGCGTCCAAGAAGACGCAGGGCGCGCTCTTCGACGCGATGGGCTTCCTGCCGACGTTCACGGACGTGCGCCAGGACGTCGCGAAGCGCGAGCCGTTCGTCGGGCCCTTCGTGAAGACCCTCGGCGCGGGCGCCAAGTTCGTCCCGGCCTCGCCCGCCTGGTCCCAGATCGACGCGTCCCTGGTCCTGCCGACGATGTTCCAGGAGGTCGTCAGCGGCCGCAAGGACGTGGCGGCCGCCTCGAAGGACGCGGCCAAGAAGATGAACGCCGCGTTCAGCTCCGCGGGATGAGCCGGATGACGAACCGTCCGCTGCCGGGGCCCGTACCGCCGCACGACGGCGAGCAGGCCCCCGGGGAGCCCGGACCGACCACACCGGGCGGGCTCCGGGAAGCAGGACCGGCGCCCGCCTCGGCGCAGGGCTCCTCCGAGGCCGCGACCGCGACCGCGACCGCGACCGCGACTGCGGTCGCGGTCCGCCGGGCCGGCCGGCGCACCCCGGCGAAGGG
>NZ_JAHRIB010000038.1 GCF_019090165.1 Streptomyces sp. BV286 | reverse complement strand
TCATCGACGTGTGCGTGTCACGGTTCGAGTCGGGCTTGGCGCCCGGCACCAGGGGAACGGCACCCCGCCGCACCCGCTCCCGCGGGGCCTCCGGTTCGTCCGGAGCGTCCTCGTAGGCGGCGTCCGCCTCGCCCTCCGGCTCGTCCACGTCCAGCGGCGGCATGCCCGTGAGCAGCGGCAGCTGCTCGCGCAGCCGCTCGCCCAGCTCGGATGCCCGCAGCCGGGAGGCCGGTGCCTTGGCCAGGCACTGCACGAGCAGCCCCCACAGTTCTTCGGGGATCCCGGGCAGCGGGACGACGGTCTCGGTGACGTGCCGGCGAAGGACCGCGCCGGGATGCCCGCCGCCGAACGGCGTGAATCCCGCGAGGAGTTCGTACAGCACGGTCGCCAGCGCGTAGATGTCGACGGCCGCCCGGGGAGGCAGCCCCTCGATGATCTCCGGCGCCAGGTAGTCCGGCGTGCCGATGATCTTCGTCGCCCGGGTCCGCCGCGGTGAGTCGATGAGCTTGGCGACCCCGAAGTCCGTGAGCAGCGCGGGGTGCGCGCCGCCGGGACCGAGCGGCCCCTGCATGTCGAGGAGCACGTTCTCGGGTTTCACGTCCCGGTGCACCACGCCTGCCGCGTGCGCCGCGGCGAGGCCGTCCGCCACGTCCGCGACGATCGCGACGGCCGCCTCGGGCGCGAGCCGCCGCTCCCGGTCGAGCCGGGTCCGCAGGTCCGTGCCGCGGACGAGGTCCATGACCAGGGCGAGATCGGTGCCGTCGACCACGAGGTCCCGCACCGAGACGACGTGCGGATGGTCGAGGCCCAGCAGGGCCGTCCGCTCCTGCACGAAACGTCCCACCAGCTCCTGGTCGGACGCGAGGTCCTCACGCAGCAGCTTGATGGCGACGGGACCCTCGGGTCCCTCGCCCAGCCACACCGTGCCGGCGCTGCCCCGCCCCAGGATCTGGTGCGCGGTGTACCGGCTGCCGATCTTCCGTACCAAGACTGCTCCTACGGGCGCGTGTTGGCGACAAAACTACGCGCCCGTAGCGCCAACCTTCACTTCGGCGACGGAAATCACCCCCCAGGTGTCGACAAATCCCCAGAACCGCAGTGCGGTTCTGGGGATTTCAGGGGATCAAAGTCCCAAAACACCAGGAACGGCCCGTCGCCGTCCGGAGGATCTACGCCCCGGAGCCTCCGCCCAGCTTCTCGACCCACCCGGAGACCGTGCCGAACCAGTCCGACAGCTGGGCCCAGTACCCCTTGGTCGTCCCGATCCAGTCCTGGAGCGGGCTCAGCTCCCAGACCAGCCATCCGGCGACGAACAGGATGACGATGCTGAACAGGCATCCCTTGAGGCAGCCGAGCCCGGGGATCCTCATCGGACTGCCGCCGCGCTGGCGGGGCGGCCGGGGCTCGCGCGGCGGACGCGGCGCGGGCTGCTGGGGCTGCTGCGGTGCCGGGGCGTACCGCTGGGGCTGGGGCGGCTGCGGGGCGTACCCCTGCGGCTGCTGTCCCTGGCCCTGGGGATAGCCGTATCCGGGCTGGTTCTGCGGCGGGCGCTGCTGCTGGGGCCGCTGGCGCGGCTGGGGCTGGGGCTGCTGTTGCGGCCGGGCGACCTGCCGCTGCGGGCGCCGCCTCAGCGGGTCCTCGTTCGGGTCGACGTACGACTGCATCTGCGTCGGTTCGTTGCGGTCGCGGGCCGCGCGCAGCTGGTTCTGCCAGGGGTGCGGGTCCTCGGGGCCCGCCCCGGGTTGGTTCTGCGGCACCGGCGGCATCACCGCGGTCGGGTCGGCGGCGCCGCGGTGGGGCAGTACGGCGGTCGGGTCGGCGGCGCCCGCGCCCGTGTGGGGCAGGACGCTGGTCGCGCCGTTCGGGTCGTAGGCGGCGGCGCCCTGCGGAAGCACCTGGGTGGGGTCGGCGGCCCCGGGGATGCCCGGCACGGCGGCGGGCGCCGGATCGGGGGCGAGGAGAACGCCCACGGCCTCGGCGGCGGCGATCTGCGCGGAGTTCGCGTGCACCCCGATGCCTTCGGCGACCGTACGGAGGCCGCGGGCGAGGTTCTCCGCGCTGGGCCGTTCGTCGGGGTTCTTGCGCAGACAGCGCTCGATGACGGTCCACAGCGGGTCCGGAACCGTGGAGGGCCTGCGCGGCTCGGCGCTCAGGTGCTGGTGGAGGACCTCCAGGGCGGACCCGCCACCGAACGGCGGACGCCCGGTGACCAGCTCGTACATCATGATCCCGGCGCCGTAGATGTCGACGGCGGAGGTCTGCGGGCGGCCCTCGGCGGACTCCGGCGCGACGTACGCGGGCGTGCCGACGAACTCGTGGGTGCGGGTCAGGCCCGGCGAATCGGCGAGACGGGCGATGCCGAAGTCCGTCAGCATCGGGTGCATCTGACCGCCGTGCTGCTGGAGCAGGACGTTCGCCGGCTTCAGGTCGCGGTGCACGACACCGTCGGCGTGGCTGGCGGCGAGCGCGTCGGCGACCTGGGCGGTGAGGAGGGCGGCGGCCACCGGCGAGAACGGGCCGTTCTCGCGCAGGTAGCGGTGCAGGTCGGGACCGTCGATCAGGTCCATGACCAGGGCCAGCAGATCGCCCTCGACCACGAGGTCCCGTACGCGCACGATGTTCGGGTGGGTCAGGCGCAGCAGCACCGAGCGTTCCCGAAGGAAACGCATCACGATGTCCGCGTCGCTGGCGAGCTCCTCCTTGAGGACCTTGATCGCCACGGTCTCGCCGGGCTGACCGGCCACCGCCGCTTCCGCACCCGCGGTCTCCCGCTGGCGGGCCCGCCAGACGGTGCCCGTGGCGCCGCGCCCGAGTGGCTCCTCGAGCAGGTACTTGCTGCCTACCGGCCGCACGTCATGCGCTCCCTGCTGCTTGCTTGCCTGGTCCGTCCACCGTGGTACCGGTGGTTCCGACCCACTGTAATGCCGCCGAACACGGCACCGGGCTGTCGTCGTGCTGCGGTTTCCTCCGCCTCACCCACCCATGCATTACGTGGCGCTTTCCCGTATGTGTTCGATGAAAAGACGCTCGCTTCGGGTGGTTTGGTTGCCGGATCTTGACGTGACCGATCTCAACCGGGCATTGGTCAGGCACTTTTGCGGGCAGAGCCGACCAATCAAGATCACTTGCCTGCGGAGGACGGGCGTGTTGTCAGTAGCAGGTGCGAGGATGCTTTCCGTACTGGCCGACGTGCCCGTGCGCGGTGGGGGGATCTGCGGTGGGGGACCGTGGGACAGCTCCGTCGCGGGCACCCGCGACAGAAGGGACCGCTGACGGCGATGCAGATCCGGCTGACCGTCGTAGACCCGCTGGGCACACGCCCCGACGGGCGCCCCGCGTCCTGCGACGTGCTGGTCACAGCACCCGCCGGGACCGCGCTCGCGGCGGTGGCCTCCGGCCTCGCCTCGGCGGTCGGAGGCGAGGGCGCCGGGGTGTTGTACGCGGAGGCGGAGCGGCTCGACGCACAGCGCTGCACGCTGGGTGAGCCACCTCTCATGGACGGCGCCGTGCTGTCCCTGGGCTCCCCCGCGCAGCCAGGTCCCGATGTCGACCCCGCCGCCGCGCAGCTGCGTGTGGTCGCCGGGCCCGACGCCGGGGGCGTCCATCTGCTGCACGGCGGCCGGATCGACATCGGCCGCTCCGCCGACGCCGACGTGCCTCTGGACGACCCGGACGTCTCCCGTCTGCACTGCGCCGTGACCGTCGCGGCGGACGGCCACGTCTCGGTCGCGGACCTGGGCTCCACGAACGGCACGGTGCTGGACGGCAGGCGCGTGGGCGAGCGCCCGGTGCGGTTCGCGCCGGGGGCGCTGCTGAGGGTGGGCGAGTCGGCCCTGCGGCTCGCCCCGCCGGGCGAACCGGCCGACGTCCGGGAGACCGCGCCGGACGGCGAGGGACACGTACGGGTGGTGGCGGCGCCGGAGGCCCCCGGGCGGGACCGGCCGACTCCGCAGCCCGTTCCCGGCCGACCGGGGACGGCAACGGGAACGGGAACGGGAGAGCGTCAGGGGCAGGGGCGAGGGCCCGCCTCCTCCGGCGACACCGGGGCCGAGGCCGGTGCCGCGAGGGTGCCCCGTGCTCGGGACGGGGGCTCCTCGGAGGGCTCCCGATCCCCGGTCGCGCCACCTGCCGGGGAGACCCATCACGGATACGGCACGGCCGGGTGGGGCGCCGCCGAGGGCGGTGCCGCCGAGGCCCAGGGGCACCTGCCCCCGGGGCCGTACACGGTGCCCGGCCAGAGCGGGGCACCCAGGATCGAGCGCGCCGACCCCAGGAGGCCGTCCGAGGGGACCACGAACGCCCAGGAGCCCGTTCAGGGACTCGGCGAGGGTCAGGGACTCGGCGAAGGCCAGGGGCCCGGGGAGGGCAAGCGGAAGGGCACCCCCCTGCGGGGCACGCCCGTGCCGCGCGGTCCGCGCAAGCGCGGGCTCTCCGCGTGGGCCCGTCGGCTGGCGGGCGGCCGGAGCGAGGAGCCGGACCCCGAGGACGAGACGTACGAGGTGTACGAGGCACCGTCCGCCGAGCCCGTCGACCCCGGCGCACCCGAGCCCGAGCGGTGGCCCGATCCCGCCGCGCTGCTGCTGGCGGCGCTCGGTCCGGGGCCGCGGCTGTGGGAGCGCGGACCGGGACACCAGGAGACGCTCACGGTCCGGCTGGGCACGGCGGACCGGAGCGCGCCCGACGGCTCCGGACTGCTGCCCGCCGTCCCGGTGACCACCGGGCTGCGGGAGGTCGGGGCGCTCGGTCTGGCCGGGCCGCGCGAGCGCCTCTCGGGGCTCTCGCGCGCGGTGGTGGCCCAGCTCGCCGCGCTGCACTCCCCCGACTCGCTGGAGATCACCCTCCTCAGCACGGACCGCTCGCGCTCCCTGGAGGAGCGCACCGCAGAGTGGTCGTGGCTCGGCTGGCTGCCCCACCTGCGCCCCACGCACGGCCAGGACTGCCGCCTCCTCCTCGCCTACGACCGCGAACAGGCGACGGCGCGTACGGAGGAGCTGATCCGGCGCCTGGAGGACCACCTGACGGAGACGGGACGCGCCGCCGAGAGGGGGCAGGCCCGGCTCGGCGCCGGCTCGCCGGACGACAGCGGGGCCTTCGCGTCCCGCCCGGGGAATCCGGACGGCGCCGGCGCGGCCGCCCCCACCGACCCGTACGCCACGGGCCGGAGCGGCCCGGACGCCTCCGGCGCGCACGACCCCGGCACCTTCTCACCCGCCGACGGAAGCCGTCCCGCCGTACGCGACAGCAACGTCACCCACCTGGGGCTCCCCCGCAGCGGCACACAGACCGGTGATCCGCGAGGCAGGAGCCGGCGGCCCTCCTGGGCGCGGTCGGACGACCCGGCGGACACCGAGTGGCCCGGCCCCCACACCGTCGTCGTGGTGGACGGCGACCCCGGCTCGGCCGGCGTGCGGGAGGCCGTGTCGCGGCTCGCGGCCGAGGGTCCGCAGGTCGGGATCCACGTCATCTGTCTCGCCGAGACACCGGCCGCCTCACCCGCCTCGCCCGTGGCCGACACGTACGAGGCGGCCTGCGCGGTGTCGCCCGCGTTCCGGGAGTGCGGAGCGGTCGCGCTGCTCAGCGGGGACGTGGCGACGGCCCTGCGCCTGCTGCGGGTGGCTCCGGGGCCCCAGACGCCCGGCGGTCCTGGCGGGCCCGTCGGCCACGGCACGGTCGCCGCGGTGGACGCCGTTTCCATGGCGTGGGCCGAGCGTTTCGCGCGGGCCCTCGCGCCGTTGCGCACGGAGGCCTCGGCCGGTGAGCGGCACACCCGCGTGTCCGCGCCGCTGCCCCAGTCCGCGCGGCTGCTGGACGAGCTGGGCCTGGCGCGGGCGACGCCCGCGTCGCTGATGGCGCGCTGGGCGGACGCGGCCGACGACGCGGAGGCGCTGGGCGGCCGGGCCACGGCCGTGCTCGGCGCCGGGCCGCGCGGCCCCGTCGGGGTGAACCTCTCGGACGAGGGCCCGCACCTGCTGATCGAGGGCCCGCCCGGCAGCGGGCGTACGGAACTGCTGCGTTCCGTCGCCGCGTCGCTCGCCGCCGCGGAGCGGCCCGACCGGCTCGGCATCGTGCTGGTCGACGGCCGGGACGGCACGGGCACCGGCGGCGCCGCCGCACGCGGGGACGGGCTCCAGGTCTGCACGGACCTGCCGCACGTCACGACACACCTGGGCGCCCACGATCCCGTACGGATGCGGGAGTTCGCGCAGTCCCTGTCCGCCGAGCTGAAGCGGCGGGCCGAGCTGCTCGGGCGTCTCGACTTCGCCGAGTGGCACGCGCGTCCGGAGAGGTCGGGCCGGGTCGTCGCCCAGCGTTCGGCGGGCTCCGCGGCCAGGCAGGCCACGGGCACGGTCTCCGGTTCGGCCTCCGGCGCCGGGGACCTCGACACACCTCCCAGCTCCACCCTGCGGCTGCGGCCCGCGGCGGCCCGTTCCCGGCCGGACGCGGGCCCTCCGCTCCCCCGGCTCGTCGTGGTCGTCGACGATCTGGACGCCCTGCTCTCCCCCGCGCTGGGCTCCCCCGGGCGCCCGGCCGCCGGTTCCGTCGTACGGGCCCTCGAATCGGTCGCCCGGGACGGTGAGCGGCTCGGGGTCCACCTGGTGGCGGCGACCGGCGGCGGAGCCCGTACGGACGAGACGGAGCTGGCCCGGCGGGCCGGCCTCCGGGTCGTCCTGGAAACCCCCGGGTCCGGTCCCGAGGAGCCGTCGCCGGGGCGGGGCAGACTCAGTGGACCGGCCCATCGGTCGACGCCCTTCCAGGGCGGCCGCGTCACGGGGCGTATCCCCCGCACGGCGACGCTGCGTCCCACGGTCGTGCCGCTGGAGTGGGCCCGCATGGGTGATCCGCCCGCGCGCCGCCCCGTCCGCGAGCTGGGCAACGGGCCGACCGACCTGGCGCTGCTGGCCAGCGCCCTGGAGCGGGCCGCCCGCTCCGTCTCGGCGACGGAGGTGCCGTCGCTCCTGTGACCGCCGGGCCCTGTGCCCCCGCCGTCCGTCCGAGTCGAGAAGCAGGGGCGCGGCCCCGCTTCTCCCGGGCGCGGGGGACCGCGCGTCCGGCCCCACCGGCCGACAGCCGACAACTCGCCCCGTCGGCCCCAGCCCCACGTCACGACGCGGTTACGATCACGCCCTTGACAGCGCAGGCGCCCTTGCCGCGTGCAAGCGCACGGGCGTAGACCAAGAGCGCACGGGACAGCGCCGGATCGTTCGACGAAGAACGGGGCAAGTCATGCGCAGCAGCACACTCCGTATCAACAGGCCTTACCAGAAGAGCGCAACCGCGAAGGCCGCGGCCGCCGTCGTCGCGGGGGCGATGGCGCTCACGCTCACGGCGTGCGGCGGTGACGACGACAAGGGCGACGAGGGCGGCGGGGGAAGCGAGACCGGCGCCGCCGCCAGTGTCGAGCTCCCCAAGCTCGACGGCCAGAAGCTGGAGGTCGCGGCCGTCTGGACCGGACCCGAGCAGGAGAACTTCACCAAGGTCCTGGACGAGTTCGAGAAGCGGACGGGCGCGGAGGTCAGCTTCGTACCGACCGGCAACAACACCTCCACCTTCCTGGGCACGAAGATCCAGGGCGGCAAGCCGCCGAACGTGGCGTTCCTGCCGCAGGTCGGCGTCCTCCAGCAGTTCGCCGAGAAGGGCTGGGTCAAGCCCCTGGGCGCCGAGGGACAGGCCCAGCTCGACAAGAACTTCTCCACGGGCTGGAAGGACCTGGGCGCTGTCGGGGGCAAGCAGTACGGCGTCTATGCGAAGGCCGCCAACAAGTCGCTGGTCTGGTACAACACGGCGGCGTTCGAGGCGGCGGGCATCACGGCCGAGCCCAAGACGTGGGACGAGTTCGTGCAGACCGCGCAGACCCTGTCGGACGCGGGTTCGCCCGCGGTCTCCATCGGCGGGCAGGACGGCTGGACCCTCACCGACTGGTTCGAGAACGTCTACCTCTCGCAGGCGGGCCCGGAGAAGTACGACCAGCTGGCCAAGCACGAGATCAAGTGGACGGACCCCTCCGTGAAGGAGTCCCTGACCACGCTGGCGCAGCTGTGGGGCAAGGACGACCTGATCGCGGGCGGCAAGGCCGGCGCCCTGCGCACCGAGTTCCCCAAGTCGGTGACGAACACCTTCTCCGGTGACACCCCGGCCGCGATGGTCTACGAGGGCGACTTCGTCGCGGCGAACATCAACGCCGACACGAAGGCGAAGATCGGCACGGACGCCAAGGTCTTCCCGTTCCCGGCGGTCGGCGACGAGTCGCCGGTGGTCAGCGGCGGCGACGTGGCGGTGGCGCTGAAGGACGACAAGGGCTCGCAGGCCCTGCTGACCTTCCTGGCGTCGACCGACGCGGCCGAGATCTGGGCGGCGCAGGGCGGCTTCATCTCCCCCAACAAGGAGATGAACGCGGAGCGTTACAAGGACGACGTGACCCGGGACATCGCCAAGGCGCTGCTCGCGGCGGGTGACGACTTCCGCTTCGACATGTCCGACCAGGCCCCGGCCGCCTTCGGTGGCACCCAGGGCGCGGGCGAGTGGAAGGCGCTGCAGGACTTCCTGAAGACCCCCTCGGACGTCGAAGGCGCGCAGCAGGCGCTCGAAGCGGCTGCCGCCAAGGCGTACAAGAGCTGACGGCCGTTGATGTCGTCGCAGGTGGCGACGGCGGGGGGCGCGGCAGGTCCGGTGCCCCCCGCCGGCAAACGCAAGAGCGTGATGGGCACCCGGCCGTGGGTGGCAGGTCTGTTCCTGCTGCCCGCGGTCGTGCTGCTCGGCGCGCTCGTGGTCTACCCGATCGGGTACTCGGTCTGGCGCAGTCTGTACGACGCCGACGGCTCGGGCTTCGTGGGTCTGGGCAACTACGGTGACATCTTCTCGGACGACGCCACGTTCACCGCGGTCAAGAACACCGCGATCTGGGTCGCGGTGGCGCCCGCCCTGGTCACCGGGCTCGGCCTGATCTTCGCCGTGCTGACCGAACGGGTGCGCTGGTCGACGGCGTTCAAGCTCGTCATCTTCATGCCGATGGCGATCTCCATGCTCGCCGCGGGCATCATCTTCCGGCTCGTGTACGAGGCGGACCCCGACCAGGGCGTGGCGAACGCCGTGGTGGTGGGTGTGCACGACACCTTCGCCGAGTCGTCCGTGTATCCGAAGGCGCGCCCGTCCACCGAGAGCGGTCTCAAGGCGTCCGGCAAGGGCTCGTTCACCTCGACGGGCACGGTGAGCGCGGGCTCCCCGGCCCTGATCCCGCTGGTCGGCATCGCCCCGAACAAGGTGCCGGGCGACCCGGGGGACGCCAAGGCCGCCGAGGCCTCGGGCGACGGGGTGTCCGGCACGGTCTGGCTGGACTTCAAGCTGGGAGGCGGCGGCGAGAAGGGCGCCGTCGACGCGGGCGAGAAGGCCCTTCCCGGTATCGAGGTCGAGGCGGTCAAGGACGGCAAGGTCGTGGCCTCGGCGAAGGCGGGCGACGACGGTACGTTCACACTGCCGGCGTCGGCCGACGGTGCCCGGCTCCGGTTGCCCTCCTCGAACTTCGCGGCGGCCTACAACGGCGTCGACTGGCTCGGCCCGTCCCTGGTCACTCCGGCCATCATCGGCGCGTACGCCTGGATGTGGGCCGGTTTCGCGATGGTGCTCATCGCGGCGGGCCTCGCCGGGGTGGACCGCAACCTGATGGAGGCGGCCCGGGTCGACGGGGCCAACGAGTGGCAGGTGTTCCGCAGGGTCACGGTTCCCCTGCTCGCTCCGGTCCTCGTGGTCGTGCTGATCACGCTGATGATCAACGTGATGAAGATCTTCGACCTGATCTACATCATCGCCCCGCAGCCCACCCAGGACGAGGCCAACGTCCTTGCGCTGCAGCTCTACAACGCGTCCTTCGGCGGGGGCGGCGACCTGGGCCTCGGCAGCGCGATCGGCGTCGTACTGCTGCTGCTCGTCCTGCCCGTGATGATCGTCAACATCCGCCGACTGCGAAGGGAGCGCCGAAGGTGACCGCACCCTCCGTACCTCTGAAGGAACCCCCCGTGGCAGCGCAGGAGTCCGGTCGGCCGCCGCGCTCGCTCGGCTCCAGGCTCGCGAGCGGCGCGGCCGGCGGCGTCATGCGGGTCTTCCTCATCCTGGTCGCGCTGCTCTGGGTCACACCGACGGTCGGACTGCTCGCCTCGTCGTTCCGTGACCCGACCGACATCGCCGCCTCCGGCTGGTGGGACGTCTTCAGCAAGCCGTCCCAGCTCACCACCGAGAGCTACTCGACGCTGCTCGGCAAGGAGGAGATCACCGACTCCCTGCTCAACACGATCTGGATCACCGTGCCGGCCACCACCCTGGTCATCGTGATCGGGGCCATGGCCGGATACGCCTTCGCCTGGATGGACTTCAAGGGCCGCGACTGGTGGTTCCTGGCCGTGGTGGCGCTGCTGGTGGTACCGGTGCAGGTCGCCCTGATCCCGCTGTCCGATCTCTTCGGCGACATCGGGATCTTCGGCAGCGTCATCGGCGTCATCCTCTTCCACGTGGGCTTCGGCCTGCCGTTCGCGATCTTCCTGCTGCGCAACTTCTTCGCGGAGATCCCCCGTGAACTCCTGGAAGCGGCACGGCTCGACGGCGCGGGCGAGACCCGTCTGTTCATGACCGTGGTCCTGCCGCTGGGCGGGCCGGCGATCGCCTCGCTGGGCATCTTCCAGTTCCTGTGGGTGTGGAACGACATGCTGGTGGCGCTGGTCTTCTCGGACTCCGGATCACGGCCGCTGACGGTCGCGCTGACCGAGCAGACCCGGCAGTTCTCCGGCAACATCGAGACGCTCGCACCCGGTGCGTTCATCTCCATGGTGATCCCGCTGGCCGTGTTCTTCGCGTTCCAGCGGCAGTTCGTGTCCGGCGTGATGGCGGGCTCCGTGAAGTGACGTCCTGAGTGCACGCGTTGGGGGCGGGCCGGCATGGTCCCGCCCCCTTCGCGTCGCTCCGGGGTCCCCCACATGCCGCATCCGGCGTAACCACGTAACCCCTTCGGCCGTTTCCGGGCAATATGGCCGCGCCGACCCATGGATGTCCCTTGCCCCGGTTCAGTGTCATTGTCCCCGCGTACCAGGTGCAGGCGTATCTGCACGAGTGCATGGCGTCGGTCCTCGAACAGTCCTTCACCGATCTCGAGTTGATCGCTGTCGACGACTGCTCACCGGATGCCTGCGGTGCGATCATCGACGAGTTCGCGGCCCGCGACGCGCGCGTGCGGGCCGTCCACCTCAAGGAGAACGTGGGTCTCGGCCGGGCCCGCAACGCGGGTATGCGGTACGCGACCGGCGACTATCTGATCTTCCTGGACGGCGACGACAGCCTCACCCCGCACGCGCTGCGGGAGATCGCCGACCGCGTCAAGGAGACCGGTGATCCGGACGTCCTGGTCTACGACTACGCGCGCACCTTCTGGTCGGGCGAGACGGTCCGCAACGTCCGGGCGGGCCAGCTCACCGAGGAGGGCCCGGCGCCGTTCCGCCTCGACGACAGGCCGGGGCTGCTGAACGTCCTCATGGTCGTGTGGAACAAGGCGTACCGACGGGAGTTCGTCGAGCGGGAGCGGTTCGCGTTCCCGCCCGGCTTCTACGAGGACACTCCCTGGACGTACCCGGTCCTGATGGCCGCCGAGACCATCGCGACGCTGGACCGCGTCTGTGTCCACTACCGGCAGCGGCGTCAGGGAAGCATCCTCGGCACGACCAGCAGCAGGCACTTCGACATCTTCGACCAGTACGACCGGGTCTTCGCGCACCTGGACGCGCACCCCGAACTGGCCCGGTGGCGCCCGGTCCTGTTCCGTCGCATGGTCGACCACCTGTCGGCCGTCTTCCTCAAGCGCGACCGGCTGCCGCGCGGCACCCGCGCGGAGTTCCTGCGCAAGGCCCGTGCGCACCACCGCCGTTACCGCGTGGGCGACGCGGGCCTCCCGTCCGGCAACCGGCTGCGGCACGCGCTGGTACGCCTCGGCAGTCATCGCGCGTACCGCGCGCTGTGGACGGCGACGCGGCTCAAGCGGCGGGTCGCGCGGCTCACCGGGGCGCTGGCCCGCGGTGTCCGGACGGCCGCGCTCCGGCTGCACTACGGCGTCCAGCTCCGGCTGCCCGTGCGGACCGACCACGCCGTGTTCGCCGGGTACGGGGGGCGGGGTCACGGCTGCAACCCGGGGGCGCTGGAGGCCGCGTTCCGTACGCTCGCGCCGGGGATGCGCACCGCGTGGATCGCGGATCCCGAGTTCCACCACACGATCCCGACGGGCACGCGCAGGCTGACGCCGGGCTCCGCCGCGTACTGGACGGCGCTCGCCCGGTCCAAGTACCTCGTCGACAACGTCGGCTTCGACCGCCGGCTGGTCAAGCGGCCCGGCCAGGTCATGATCCAGACGCAGCACGGCACGCCGCTCAAGCACATGGGCCTGGACCTCCAGGAGCGCCCGGCGGCGGCGCGCGGCACGGACTTCGCCGAGCTGCTGCGCGGCGCCGACCAGTGGGACTACTGCCTGTCGGCCAACCGCCACTCCACGCTCGTCTGGGAGCGCGTCTTCCCGTCCGGCTACACGACGCTGGAGTACGGCCAGCCGCGCAGCGACGTGTTCCAGAAGGCGACGCCGACGGACGTGGCCCGGCTGCGCGAGTCCCTCGGCATTCCCGAGGGCTCGGTGGCGGTCCTGTACGCGCCGACGCACCGCGACTACCTCCGCACCCAGCGCGCGGCGCTCGACCTGGAGCGGGTGCTGCGCCGGCTCGGCCCGCGCTTCGTCCTGCTGACCCGCGCCCACCCCGCGTACCGGGCCCCGCTGACCGGCGGCGGCGCCCGGCTGATCGACGTGTCGGACCATCCGAGCGTCGAGTCGCTGTGCCTCGCCTCGGACGCGCTGATCACCGACTACTCGTCGCTGATGTTCGACTACGCGGGCCTTGACCGGCCCATCGTGATCCACGCGGACGACTGGGAGGCGTACGAGGCGGCCCGCGGCACCTACTTCGATCTGCGCGCCTTCCCGCCCGGCGCGGTCGCGCGCAGCGAGGACGAGCTGATCGACATCTTCGCGACGGGCCACTGGCGCGGTTCGCGCTCCGCGCAGCTGCGAGCGGCGTTCCGGGAGCGCTTCTGCCCCTACGACGACGGGCGGGCCGCGGAGCGCGTCGTACGCCATGTCGTGCTCGGTGAGACGGCCGGACTGCCCGCGGTGGTGCCGCTGGAGGAGCGTCGTCCGGTGCCGTCGGCCGCGGACCGGAACACGCTCTCACCTCTCACCACCGTCCCGACATCCGGCGTTTCCGTTCCCGTCGTTGACAGACCCTGAAGCACTCCGGTCCCATCCCCAGGCACAGGAAATCCACAGACCCCGTTTTACGGAGTACTCATGACTTCCAGCACCACCGAACTGCCCCGTCCCAAGGCCCTGTCGGAGGTCAAGGGCTGGTTCCGTGCCGTCGACCAGCAGTTGTTCGACTGGTTCCTCTCCGGGCAGCTGGACCGCGCGCAGCGGGGCGACCTGCTCGAACTCGGCGCGTACATGGGCAAGAGCGCGATCTTCATGGCCTCGTACCGGCGTGACGAGGACGCCTTCACGGTGTGCGACCTCTTCGACTCGGAAGCGCAGGACGCGGCCAATCTGAAGGAGATGAACAAGTCGTACTCGACGCTCACCCGGCGTGCCTTCGAGGCCAACTTCTCGGCGTTCCACGAGAGGCTGCCCGAGGTCGTCCAGGCTCCGACGTCGGTGGTCGCCGACCGGGTCGCGGACGACAGCTGCCGTTTCGCGCACATCGACGCCTCGCACCTGTACGAGCACGTGCACGGGGACATCGAGGCCGTGCGGGACATCCTCCTGCCCGACGGCGTGGTCGTCCTCGACGACTACCGCGCCGAGCACTGCCCGGGTGTCGCCTGCGCCACCTGGGGGGCGGTGGCCACGCTCGGCCTGCACCCCATATGCGTGACCGGCACGAAGTTCTACGGCACCTGGGGCGATCCGGAGCCGCTGCGCGACGCGCTGCTGGAGTGGCTGGCGGCCCGTGACGACATGTGGCACGAGGTGCAGCAGGTCGCGGGGCACGGAATGATCCGCATCGACGGCAGGAAGGCGACCGAGCCGAAGCATCCGGTCTCCCGGTACGCGGCCGAGGAACCGCCCGCGTCCGCCGCGTCCGCCCGGCCTGCCGGGCCTGCCGGGCCGGTCCAGCGTGCGGCGTCGTCCCGGCCCGCTCCCGCCCGTCCCGCCGCCCGCCCCCGCCGTGGCCGCAAGCTCGCCAAGGACCTGCTCCCGCCGATCGTCACGAGGGCGCTGGTGAGGCGCCGCCGCAAGGACTGACGCCACCGGCGGCAGGAGCGTTCCTCCGGGGACGCGGGGCTTCGGCACACGCAGGTTCGCCGCGTGCGCGACCAGTCCGCTCCCAGCCGCACGTGCTGTCGTCCCGGCGGGGCCGGTCGCCCCGCCGGGACGGCGGCACCACCCAGCACAGACAGAAAGAGCACCACACCACATGCCCCGCTTCAGCATCATCGTCACCGTCCAGGACATCGCGGGGCGGCTCCCCACGGCTCTCGACGCGGTTCTCGCCCAGTCCTTCACCGATTTCGAGCTGATCGCGGCCTGCGAGGCCCCCGGTTCCCCGGCGGGCACGGTCGCCGCCGAGTACGCCGGGCGGGACCCCCGGGTCGTCCTGGTCACCGGTTCACGCGACGCGGGGCTGGGGGCGGCCACGGGAACGTACCTGCTGTTCCTGGAGGCGGGGGACGCGCTGACGCCGGGGGCGCTCGCCGCGGCGGACGCGCGGCTGCGGGAGGCCCGCGAGGCCGGGGGCGAGACCGACGTACTGCGCCTCGGCCACGAACGCGTCCCGTGGTGGGAGGGCGAGGCCGAGCCGGAGCTGTTCGAGGACGCGGACCCCACCGACGTACGGCTGCCGGTCTGGGCCACGGCCTACCGCCGCGCCTTCCTCCGCGAGCACGGGCTCGCCTTCCCCGAGGGACGGGGCACGGACCTCGGCTGGGCCGGGCTGGTGGCCCTCGCGTCCGGGCGGACCGAGGTGCTGGACACGGTCTGCGTACGGCGTACCGAGCGCAGGCGGAGCGGCGGTACGCCGACCCGCGAGCAGGCGGAGCTCCTCGACCAGGTCGAGCTGGTCCTGGACCGGGCCGCCGCGCGGGGACTCCCCGAGGACCGGCTGCGCGCCCTCTTCGGGCAGCTCTTCGCCGAGGTCCTCGACCGCGCGGCCGGCAGCCCTCGCGACCGGGCCTTCCTCCGCCGTGCGGGCAGGCTCCACCGGCGCCACCGCCCGGCGGGCCTGCGCACCCCGGGCGTGCGGAACCGGCTGCTCCGGTTCGGCGCGTCCACGGCGTTCCGCACGCTCGTGGCTCTCGGCGGACGGACGGCGCGGGCGCGCGCGTACGCAGCCCGCACCACGGTGCGGTGGCGCCGGGCCCTCACCTACGCGTGGCATTTGCGCAGACCGCTGGACGAGAACCTCGCCGTCTTCGCCGCCTACTGGGGCCGCGGCTACGCCTGCAACCCGGCGGCCGTTCACCGCACGGCACGTGAACTCGCCCCGCACATCCGGTCGGTGTTCCTGGTGAAGGAGAAGGAACTGCCGCACATGCCCGCGGACGTGGAGAGCGTGGTGATCGGCAGCAGGCGGTACTGGCAGGTGATGGCCCGGGCGAAGTACACGTTCAACAACGTCAACTTCGAGACGGCCGTGCGCAAGCGGCCCGGCACCGTGCACGTCCAGACGCATCACGGGACGCCGCTGAAGCGGATGGGCGTCGACCAGATCGAGTACCGGGCCGTCGCGGCGGCCACGGGGAGCTTCGGCCGGCTGATGCAGCGCGTGGACCGCTGGGACCTCTCCCTGTCCTCCAACGCGCACTCCACGGAGGTCTGGTCGGGTGCCTACCCCAGCGCCTTCTCGCACCTGGAGTACGGCTATCCGCGCAACGACCGCTTCCACACGGCGGAACCCGGTGAGGTCGCCGCGATCCGCGAGCGGCTCGGCGTCCCCGCGGACCGGGTGGCGCTGCTGTACGCGCCGACCTACCGGGACTATCCGCGGGACGTCTCCGCGCAGTTCGACCTGGCGCGGTTCTGCGCGGAGCTCGGGGAGGAGTTCGTGGTGCTGTTGCGGGCGCACTACTTCCTCGACGGCAACGCCGATCTGCGACAGGCCGTGGCGGACGGGCGGTTGATCGACGTGACGTCCCTGCGGGAGACCGAGGACGTCTGTCTGGCCTCGGACGCGCTGATCACGGACTACTCGTCCATCATGTTCGACTACGCCAACCTCGACCGGCCGATCGTCACGTACGCCGACGACTGGGACGTCTACCGGGACACCCGGGGCGTCTACTTCGACCTGCTCGCCGAGCCTCCGGGCCATGTCGCCCGTACCCAGGACGAGTTGCTCCGGGTCCTCACGTCGGGCGCGTGGGCGGACGAGCGGTCCGCCGGGCTGCGGGCCCGCTTCCGTGAGCGGTTCTGCGCGTTCGACGACGGGCGGGCCGCCGAACGGGTCGTACGGCGGGTGCTGCTCGGGCAGCCCGAGGAGGAGCTGCCGCCGCTGATCCCGCTGCGGGAACGCCTGCCCGTGCCGGCCGCGGCCGTGTCGCGCCCCCGCACGCCGGCGCACTGATGCCGTCACGTCCTCCGACAGCCACAGCCCAGCAAGTTCCCGGACCTGGAAGTGCCATGCCCCGCTTCAGCATCGTCGTGCCCGTCCACAACGTGCAGGGCTACCTGCGCACCTGTCTGGAGTCGGTCCTCGGCCAGTCGTACGGCGACTTCGAGCTGATCGTCGTCGACGACCGCTCCCCGGACGGGAGTCCGGCGATCATCGACGAGTTCGCGGCCCGCGACGAGCGGGTCGTGCCGGTCCATCTCCCCGTCAACGGCGGTATCGGCCCGGCCCGCAACCACGGCGCGAAGCTGGCCCGGGGCGAGTACCTGCTGTTCCTCGACAGCGACGACAGCTACACGCCGGGCACGCTGCGGGCGATCGCCGAGCGCATCGACGCGACCTCCCGGCCGGACATCGTCCTGTTCGACTACGCGCGCACGCACTGGTACGGCCCGGTGAAGCGCAACCGGGACGCGGCGGTGTTCGAGGCGCCGGGACCGGAGGTGTTCACCGTTGCCGAACGCCCCGACCTGCTGGACCTGTTCACGGTCGTCTGGAACAAGGCGTATCGCCTCGACTTCTTCCGCGAGGGCGGCTTCGCCTTCCCCACCGGCTTCTACGAGGACGCGGTGATCGTCTACCAGACGCTGTGGACGGCCCGCACGATCACGCTCGTCGACCGGGTCTGCGTGTACTACCGGCAGCGCCGCCAGGGCAACGCGATGCGCACGCCCAGCCGGGAGCACTTCGAGGTGTTCGCCCAGTACGAGCGGCTGTTCCGGTTCGTCGAGGAGCGGCCGGAGCTGGAGCGGTGGCGCGGTTTCCTCTACGACCACATGGCGGACCACTACCTGTTCATCCTCCGCCAGCAGGACCGCGTACCGCCGGCGTCCCGGCCCGAGTTCCACCGGCGGGCGGCCCGGGACCTGCGGGCGTACCGTCCGCGCGGCCACCGGCTCGGCGCGCACATCCCGCGGACGTCCTTCACGCTGCTCGCCCGGGCCCCGTACGCCCTCTACGCGCTGCACCGCGTCGCCGCCGTGAAGCGTGCCGGGCTGCGCAGGCGTCACCGGGTGTGGCGCCGACGGCTGCGCAGGGTGCTGCTCGCGCTGCACCGGCGGCTGGTCCTGCGGCGCGGGCTCGACCCGAACCTGGCGGTGTACTCGGCCTTCTCGCACCGGGGTGTCCTCGGCGACCCGGCGGCGATCCACCGCAAGGCCCGGGAGATCGCCCCGCACATCCGGGGCGTGTGGGTGGTCGGGAAGGAGTACGCGGACACGCTGCCGCCGGATGTCGAGCACGTCCTGCCGGGCAGCCGGGCGTACCGCAGGGTGACGGCGCGCGCCACGTACCTGGTCAACAACGTCAACTGGGCGAACGATCTGGTGAAGCGCGAGGGCGCCGTCCACATCCAGACCCACCAGGGCACCCCGCTGAAGTCGATGGGCGCGGATCTGCTGAAGTACCCCGGCGCGCGGCGCGGTTTCAGTGTCCCGAAGATGCTGCTGCGCGCCGACCGCTGGGACTACAGCCTGGCCGCCGACGCGCACTCGGAGCAGGTCTGGGACCGCGCCTACCCCTGCGGCTTCACGTCCCTGCCCTCGGGCAGCCCGCGTAACGACTGCCTGGTCGTGCCGGAGCCGGGCAGGCGGGAGTCCGTACGCGGGCGGCTGGGCGTCCCGGACGACAGCACGCTGATCCTGTACGCGCCGACCAACCGCGACCACCGGCAGGGCGGTTACGCGCCCACCTGCGACCTGGAGCGGCTGGTGGCCGGACTGCCCGGCGACCACGTCCTGGCCGTCCGGCTGCATCCGTCGCTGGCCCAGCACCACGAACGCGGCCTCGGGCTGCGGGACCTGACCGCGCGCGGTCTGGTGCTGGACGTCACGGACGAACCGCGGGTGGAGGATCTGCTCTTGGCCTCCGACGCGCTGATCACCGACTACTCGTCGCTGATGTTCGACTACGCGCACCTCGACCGGCCGATCGTCCTGCACACCTACGACCTGGACACGTATCTCGCCGGGCGTGGCACGTACTTCGACGTCACCGAGCGGCCGCCGGGCCATGTCACCCGTGACGAGGACGAGCTGGCGCGGCTGTTCGCGTCGGGCGCGTGGCGGGACGAGGAGTCGGCGCGGCTGCGGGCCGGCTTCCGTGCGCGGTTCGGCGGCTACGACGACGGGCGGGCCGCGGAGCGGGTCGTGCGGACGCTGATGCTGGGCGAGGACATGGCGCTGCCCGTGGTTCCCGCGCCCGGCGCCCCGAGCGACGCCCTGACCCGGTCATGAGGGCTCGCCCCGCCGCGTGGGTGCTGTTCCTCGCCGCGCTGTTCGGCTGCCTCCAGCTCGCCAACGTCACCGGTCGGGACTCGCCCGACAGCCGCAACTACCTGTCGTACGCGCTGAGTCTGGGCGGCGCGGACAAGGCGGAGGCAGCGGGGCGGAGCATCGCGTACCTGTGCGCGAGCCGGGGCGAGACGGCCTCCCGGAACCACAGTGTGGACGTCCGGCGCTTCCGTGCTCCCGATCCGGGGCCGAAGGTGCGGGCGCAGTGCCGGGGCTACTACGAGTGGAAGGTGGGGCGGCGGCTCGACGCGGGGCAGACGTCCGGCTGGACCGCGCCGTTCATGAGCGAGCGGTTCATGCGGATCTTCGAGGTGCGGCCCGGGTATCCGCTGCTGCTCGTGCCGTTCGTGACCCTGCTCGGGGTGACGTGGGGGCTGTGGGCGGCGGGGGTGTGCGTCGCGGCGGCCGGGGGCGTGCTGGTGTTCCTCGTCCTGCGGGCGCTGGGCGCTCCGGTGGGTGCCGCGCTGACCGGGCAGGCGCTGTACTACGTGCTGCCGACGGGTGCGACCGCGATGCGGCCCATGGCCGAGGGCACCATGATGGCGCTGACCCTGGCGGTGCTGTGGGGGTGCGCGCTGGTGCTGCGCGGGCGGTCCGGCGGGGCTCCGGTGGCGGTGTCGCTGGCGCTGCTCTTCACGGTGAAGCACTCGCAGGCGCTGTTCCTGTCGGTGTGTCTCGCCGGGGCGCTCTGCCTGGTCGGCCTCCACCGCAGGAGGGCGGGGCGGCCGGCGGGGGACGCCGTGCGGACGCTGCTGAAGGTGACTCTGGGGGCGGCCGTGGGGACGGTCCTGCTCGCCCGGCTGCTGCGCTATCCGTCGGAGTCGGACAGTCTCCAGGACCTCCTGACCGATCACTTCCTCCGGCCCGACCGGGAGCGCCCCTGGCGGGAGTTCCTCCATCTGGAGGTCAACTTCTGGACGGAGTGGCTGCGGCGGGAGCTGGCCGAACCGCTGTTCCTGGTCCTGGTCGCGGCCGGCGGGTGGGGTGCGCTTCGGCAGCGGCCCGCCTTCGGGGTGCTGCTTCTCGGCGCCGCGGGGACCGGGGTGCTGAGCATCGCCGCGCATCCCGACATCGCCATCGACCGGCTGATGGTGATGGTGTGGCTGGTGCCGGTGGTGGGGCTGCCGCTGCTCCTGGCGGAGCACGTCGGCGGGCGGACGCCGGAGAGGGCCCCCGCTCTCGCCCTTCCCGCCCCCACCGGGGGCGCAGCCCTCGAAGCCCCGCTCCTCAGGCGGCGCGGAGGCTGAGCTTCCGCGGACGGGCCGACACCTTCCGGCCCGTCCGGCGTCCGAGGGCGGGAGGAACTACTCGACGACGATCTCGACCGGGATGTTGCCGCGGGTCGCGTTGGAGTAGGGGCACACCTGGTGGGCCTGGTCGACCAGCTTGCGGCCGGTCTCGGCGTCCACCGACTCGGGCAGCTCCACCCGCAGCGTGACGGCGAGGGCGAAGCCCTCTCCCTGCTTGCCGATGCCGACCTCGGCGGTCACCGCGGCCTCGCTGACGTCGACCTTCGCCGCACGCCCCACCAGGCCGAGCGCACTGGCGAAACAGGCGGAGTAACCGGCGGCGAACAGCTGCTCGGGGTTCGTGCCCTGACCGTTGCCGCCCATCTCCGCCGGTATGCCCAGCTGCAGGTCGAGCCGCCCGTCGGAGCTGTAGGCCCGGCCCTCGCGGCCGTGGGTGGCGGTGGCGACTGCGGTGTAGAGCGCGTCCATGGAAACCATCCCTCTCAAGGTCGAAGTCGTGTCGGCGGGCCTTGGTCCGGCCCTCCGCACGACCTCAAGTAGAGCACACAATTAAATTGTGCACAACTAAATGACGCACCGGAGGTACTCTGGAGGCATGACCACGACGCCCGCATCCGACCCCGCCGTCTGCGGCCCGGCGACCGCATCCTCCGGACCCGCCCCGAGCGGCTCCGTCCGCGACGAGGACTTCCTCCGCCTCGACCAGCAGATCTGCTTCTCCCTGAACGCCGCCTCGCGCGCCTTCGGCGGTGTGTACCGCGTCGTCCTCAAGGACCTGGGGCTCACCTACCCCCAGTACCTGGTCATGCTCGTGCTGTGGGAGCACGGCGAGCTGCCCGTGAAGCAGGTGGGCGAGCACCTGCGGCTCGACTCCGGGACGCTGTCGCCCCTGCTGAAGCGCCTGGAGGCGGCCGGTCTCGTACGGCGTGAGCGCAGCGCCCGGGACGAGCGGTCCGTGGTGGTCGGCCTCACGGACGAGGGCGCGGCCCTGCGCGAGCAGGCGCTGCGCGTGCCGCGCCGGATCGCCGCCGCGACCGGCTTCGACCTGGCCGAGATCCTCGAACTGCGGACCCGCCTCGACAAGCTCACGGGCGCGCTGGACTCGGCGGACCTGGCGGAGACGCCGGGCTGCGGGTGATCACGTCGCCGGGGGGCCGTGACCTCGCCCGCGCGTCTCACGTGGCC
Source organism: Streptomyces sp. BV286 (assembly GCF_019090165.1). Lineage (GTDB taxonomy): Bacteria > Actinomycetota > Actinomycetes > Streptomycetales > Streptomycetaceae > Streptomyces. The sequence continues at coordinate 41,380 of NZ_JAHRIB010000038.1, read as the reverse complement.
GGGGGCCGGCGCACGTACAGCCGCAGGACCGATCCCTTGCGCACGAACTCCGCGCGCGGCACGAACTCCTCGCCCACCACGGCGAGTTTGACCTGCTCGGTCGGCTCCGCCGGATGCCAGGACGGTCTCAGGGCGTACGGCTCGGCGACCACCCAGAGGCGGTCGAGCCCGTCGAGTCTGCGGCGCAGTTCGCCGGGGCCGGTCTCGCGCCCGTAGAGGGTTCCGGAGACGGGCCCGGGCTCCCGCAGCGCGACGTCCCGCGCGCTCCGGAAGCCCTGCGGGTACGCCACCGCCGCGCGCCTGCCGATCGCCGGGAGGAAGAGCACGGGATCGCCGGGGCTCATCCGCTCGGCGGCCGCGGCGGAGACGGCGGCGAGGTTGTCGGGGCGACGGGCGGGGTCCCGGTCCGCGCGCAGGACGGAAACCTGCGACACGAAGGCGAGACCGACGGCCACCACACCGAGGAGCGCGGCGCCGTACCGCGCCCGGAAGGCCCGCGGGAGGGCCGGGGCGGCGTTCCGTGCGGGGGCCGTGCGGTCGTCCCGTGCGGGGACCGGGGTGGCACCTCCGGCGTCGGCCGGGGCCCGCGGGTGCCGTGCCGGGAGGCGCAGGCGGGCAGCCGTGCCGAGCAGGCGGTCCGCTCCCGCCGCCGCCAGAAGCGGCGCTCCCGCGAGCGCGTACAGCACGTACCGGTCGTCGTAGAGCGGCCAGTGGCGCGACACCGCGAGGAGGGTCGCGGGCGGGAGGAGCAGCAGCGGGAGGGCGACCGCGGGGAGGGAGAGTTCGCCGCGGCGGGTGAGCGGGGCGCGCAGGGCGAGGGCGATCAGCAGCAGGTACGGGCCGAGGACCGGCTGGGTCGGACCGGTGAAGGAACGCAGCAGGCTCTCGACCGTGTCGCCGCCGGGCGGTCTGAGCCAGGCCACCTGACCCGCCTGGCCGCTGGAGACCAGCGCGAGCGGGAGCAGCACGAGGAGCACGGCCCCGGCGGCGCGTGCCCAGCCCCGCCACACCCGGCGGGGCATCCGCGCGAGGGCCAGCGTGGCGGCGTGCGCGAGCAGGATCAGGACGGCCAGTTCGTGGAGCAGGACCGTGACGGCGACGGCCCCTCCGTACGCGCACCAGGCGGACACGCGCCGGGCGGGCACGCGCGCGCGTGGCTCGCCGCTGCTCGCGGCGTGCACCGCCCGCACGAGCAGCAGGGTCGACCCCGCGGCGCCGGCGGCGACCAGGGCGTACGACCGGCCCTCCTGCGCGAAGTGCCCGGCCATGGGTGTCACCGCGTACAGCAGACCCGCCCACAGCCCGACCCTCGGGCGCGCGAGCCATGTCCCGAGGGCCGCGACGAGGCCCGCCGTCACGGCGGCCGCGCAGAGCGACGGGAGGCGCAGGGCGACTTCGTCGGCGTGGACGGCGAGCACCGGGTGCATGAGCAGGTAGTAGAGGCCGTGCACCGCGTCCACGGAGTGCAGCAGATGCCAGATCTGCGGCAGCGAACGCCGCGCCACCTGGAAGGTGACCGCCTCGTCGCGCCACATCCCCCCGCGGTCGATCCCCCACAGACCGATCCCGAACATGACGAGGACGGGCGCGAGCACGGCGACGACGGAGGCGGAGGCGACCGCGAAGGGAGCGGACGGACCGGAGGGCACGGAGGAGGCGGGCGCAGAGGCGGAGGCTGGAACGGCGACCTGCGGACACTTGACGGCCATGCACCCGATTTTGTGCTATTAGCAAACCTTTGTTGGTGATTGACTCGTCATCAGACGCTATAGGCACCAGCGCGGCTTACGATCCCCTCGATGAAGCCCTGGATGAAGCTCCGGACCGCCTCCCGGACGATGCCCCGCCTCCTCCCCCTCGCCGCCGCCTGGACGGCCACCCGCGTCCTGATGCTGTGGCTGCTCCTCCAGGACGGCCGAGCCCCTCTCGGCGTCGGCGGCGTCGCGCGCGAGGCGCACGACCTGTACGCCCGCTGGTACGGCGTCCTCGTCGAGGGCACGTTCCCGACGGGCGACCGGCTGTGGCAGTACCCGCCGGGCGCCGGCCCCGTCCTGCTGTCCCCGGGGCTGCTGCCGGGGCTGACGTACTTCCAGGCGTTCGTGGTCCTCACCCTGGCCACCGACCTCCTCATCACCGTCGCCCTCACGCGCGCGGGGACCCGCACGGGCCGCAGCCTGCGCGGCGCGGCGCTGTGGACGGCGGCCCTGCCGCTCCTGCTGCACATCCCCCTCGCCCGCTACGACGTACAGGTCACCGCCCTCGCGGTCATCTCCCTGCTGGCGCTGTCGCGCTCCACGCGCGCGTGCGGGGTGTTCGCCGCGCTGGGCGCCCTGGTGAAGGTGTGGCCCGCGCTGGCCCTGATCGGCACCCCCAGGGGGCGTACGACGAAGGAGGCCTGGACGTCGGCCGCGGTGACCGCGGGCGCGCTGCTGCTCGCTCTCACCGCCCTCTTCCGCGACCCCTTCGACTTCCTGCGCCAGCAGGGCGGCCGGGGCGTGCAGATCGAGTCGCTCGGCGGCACGGTCCTGTCCTTCGCGCGCCACGCGGGCTGGCCCGGCCGCGTGGGCTACCGGTACGGCGCGATGGAGTTCACCGGACCGTACGTCACCTCGATCGCCGCGGCCTCGCTCGCGCTCACCGTCGTCGCCTTCGGCGCCCTGCTGCTGTGGCGGCTGCGCGCGCGGCGCTGGACGCCGGCGACCCCGTACGACGCCGCGCTCAGCGCCGTGCTCCTGTTCACCGTGACGAGCCGGGTGATCAGCCCTCAGTACATGGTGTGGCTGATCGGCCTGGCCGCCGTGTGCCTGACCTCCCGGCACACCACACAGCGTCCGGTGGCCGCGCTGATCACGGCCGCCGCCGCGGTCAGCGCCCTCGCGTACCCCGTCCTGTACGACGACGTCGTGGCCTGCACCTGGACGGGCTCCGTGCTGATGCTCGTCCGCAACGGCCTGCTGGTGACGGCCGCCGCGCTCTCCTTCCACCGCCTGTGGAAGGCCGCGGCCCCGCCCGCCGCCATGCGGCCCGAGGGCACGGAACCCTCGCGCAATTCCCACCATCTTCCCCATGAGACAGTAAGCGCCTCTTAACGGAAAATTACCCTCAGTACCTACTATTCCGCCCCATGGAAGCCATGCAAGCCGTGCCAGCCGGACCCTCCCGCCAGTCGCAGGTGTGCGTCGTCGTCATCGGGTACGACGACGCCGCCCACGTGACGGACGCGGTGCGCTCGGCGCTCGCGCAGGGACCCTCGGTCCGCGAGGTGATCGCCGTGGACGACGGCTCGGCCGATGGGAGCGCGGACCTCCTGGAGCGCCTCGCGCTCGACGAGCCGCGCCTCAGGGTCGTCCGCCGCAAGGCCAACAGCGGCGGCTGCGGCAGCCCGCGCAACGACGGCATCGACGCCGCCACCGCTCCGTACGTGATGTTCCTGGACAGCGACGACGTGCTGCCGCCCGGCGCGGTGGACGCGCTGCTGGACGCGGCCGCCGGGCGGGGCGCCGAGGTCGCGGCCGGCCTGTGCGTGCGCCGCGAGCTGCCGTCCGGCCGCGAGATCCCGTGGCAGCCGGAGCTGTACGCCAGGGCCGCCCTCGTGACCGTCCCGTCGCGGCGCACCCGTCTCGTCCACGACACGCTGTGCGTCAACAAGCTGTACCGCACCGCCTTCCTGCGCGAGCACGGCATCCGCTTCCCCGAGGGGCGCTTCCCGTACGAGGACTTCGTCTTCACCGCGCGGGTGCTCGCCGCCGGTCCGCGCATGGCGCTGATTCCGGACAGGGTGTACGTCTGGCACGTGCGCCGCAGCGCCGAGCGGTTGTCGATCTCGCTGGACAGGTCGGGCGTCGACAACTGGCGGGCCAGGATCACCGCGCACGCCCTGGCGTACGACACCCTCCTGGGCGCCGGTGAGAAGCGGCTGGCCCGGGCGTCGCGAGCGAGGTTCCTCGACCACGCGCTGCGGATGTACGCGCGCGAGCTGGATCTGCGCGGACCCGCGTACCGGCGTGAGTGGTGGGCCCTCACGCGTGCCTACCTCGCGACGTTCGACGCGGGTGACTTCGCGCTCGCCCCGGCGCCCGGGAGGGTGATCGCGCAGGTGGTCCTGGCCTCCGAGAAGCCGTGCGACCTGACCCGGGTGAAGGAGGTCGCGGCCCGCCCGGCCCGGCTGCGGCCGCCGTACGCGCGGGCCGCGGACGGTACGCCGGTCTGGTCGGCCGGTCTGCCGCGGGTCACGCTGGAACACCTGCTGTTCCGGCCCGTGCACCTCCTTCCTGTGGCGGTCGACGCGGAACTGCGGCCACGCGCGCGTGGCACCCGGCTGCGCCTGCGTCTGCACGAGCTGTACGGACGGATGGCGGACGCGGGGCCGGCGTCCGTCGACGCCGAGTTCGTGAGCCGGCGGGACGGGACGGCCGGGCTCGCCCTCACCGCGGAGTTCCTGCCGGACGCCACCGGTCCTGCCGCTCCCGCCGACCTCGCCGACGAGGTCGGGGGGAGCGGTCCCGGCCCCGGCTCCGGTGCCGGTTCCTGGACGGCCGAGACGCCGGTCGACCTCGCGGCGCTCGGCTCCGGCACCTGGGACCTGCGGCTGCGCCTGCGCTTCCACGACGGCACGGTCCGTGAGACCACCGCGCACGCGAGCGCGGGCCCGGGGCTGCTGCGCCGGTCGGTCGTGCCGAGCCGCCGGTACGGTGTGCTGCTCGTCCAGCCGTACGCGACCCGGGCGGGCTCGCTCGCCCTGCGGATCGCGCCGGGCCCGCGGGGCGTGGCGGCCGTGCTGGGCCGCAGGCTGAGGCGTTTGCTTCACTGATACGACCACCGGCACGCGCACGCGTGCCGGGCGCCTTCCGGGACGCGCCCGCGTACACGAACCGGCACGCGACCACCGACCCGCAATCCGCATCCACATGCATATCCACATCCGCATCCACATCCGCATCACGAGGACATACGAGGGGACGGGCACAGATGACCTGGCTGATCACCGGCGGCGCCGGATACATCGGGGCGCACGTCGTCCGCGCGATGACCGAGGCGGGCGAACGGGTCGTGGTGTACGACGACCTGTCCACCGGGATCGCCGAGCGCGTCCCGGACGGGGTGCCGCTCGTCGTCGGTTCGACCCTGGACGGGGAGCGGGTGGCCCGGGCGATCGGGGACCACGCCGTCACCGGTGTCGTGCACCTGGCGGCGAAGAAGCAGGTGGGCGAGTCGGTCGAACTGCCGCTGCACTACTACCGCGAGAACGTCGAAGGGCTGCGGGTGCTGCTCCGGGCGGTCACGGCCGCGGCGGTGCCGTCCTTCGTGTTCTCGTCCTCCGCGGCGGTGTACGGCATGCCCGATGTCGACCTCGTGACCGAGGAGACGCCCTGTGTGCCGATGAGCCCGTACGGCGAGACCAAGCTCGCCGGCGAGTGGCTGGTCCGTGCCACGGGCCGCGCGCACGGCCTGTCGACGGCCTCCCTGCGCTACTTCAACGTGGCGGGGGCGGCGGCGCCGGAACTGGCCGACGTGGGCGTCTTCAACCTCGTGCCGATGGTCTTCGAGAAGCTCACGGCGGGCGAGCCCCCGCGGATCTTCGGCGACGACTACGCGACCCCGGACGGCACGTGCGTGCGCGACTACATCCACGTCGTCGACCTGGCGGAGGCTCATGTGGCGGCCGCCCGCCGGCTCGCCGCGGCCCCGGGCACCGACCTGACCCTCAACATCGGCCGTGGCGAGGGAGTCTCGGTCCGAAGGATGGTCGACCGCATCAACGAACTCACCGGCTACGGTCTCGCGCCGACGGTCGCTCCCCGCCGGCCCGGTGACCCCGCCCGGGTCGTCGCGGGCGCCGACCGCATCGCCGCGGAGCTCGCCTGGAAGGCGAGGTACGGCCTCGACGACATGATCACGTCTGCCTGGGAGGGCTGGGTGCGGCTGCATCCGCAGGCCCGGCGGCAGGACTAGTCAGGAGCTCACAGGCTCCCGGAAACGCACTCGCCGCGGGCCGGACGTGGTCCTGGGCCGCGGCGAGAGTGCTCGGACGGGTCCCGTCAGAGCTTGTCCATACGGGTGTAGGGGCTGACGATACGGGCCTGGCGGGAGCCGAAGTCGACGAGCATCGCGATGCCCTCCTCGACGCCGACAATCCTGCCCAGGCCGAACTGGTCGTGCGTCACACGGTCGCCGAGGGCGAAGTGCTTGGCGACCGGGACAACCGGAGCTTTGAAGGGACTGGTGGACAGGTGGCGCCGGGGCGCGGATGGCTTCGTCATCGTGATTCCAGTATGCGCCCCCGAAGGCCCTGAGAGTGAGGCGTGGATGACAACGATCCGGACGCTACGGGGGCCGGGCGCCCTCCGAGAGGTGCCCGGAGCTGGGCGCCGACCCCGTCGCCCGCACGTGGAGCACCGGTCCGCGCCCGCCTACAAAGCCTTGAGCGCCGCCACCGTGGCGCGCGTCAGACTCTCCAGATGTCCCTTGGGCGGCTTCGGCCCGCGGATCACCACCGCACGCCAGTAGAGCGGTCCGGAGATCACGTCGAGGGCCAGTTCACCGTCGATTCCCGTCCGGACCTCGCCGCGGGCCTGAGCGGCGGCGACGATGCCGCTCGCGACGCTCTCCTGGCCCTCCCGCAGCGCCTTCCGCATGGCCTCGGCGATCTCCGGGTTGCGGGCGGCCTCGGCCTGGAGATCGGGGATGACCTGCGAGGCGACAGGGTGACGCAGGGCGCGTGAGGTGACCTCGTACAGCAGCCGCAGGTCGCCCTCCAGGGTGCCGGTGTCGGGCGCGGGCAGCCCCTGTACGGCGACGGCGGAGACCAGGTCGAGCACCAGGTGCAGCTTGGACCGCCACCGGCGGTAGACCGCGGTCTTGCCGACGCCCGCGCGGCGCGCGATCCCCTCGATGGACATCCGCGCGTACCCGACGGACGCGAGCTCCTCGAAGACGGCCGTCCTGATGGCCTCCGTGACGTCCTCCCGGAGCACCGCCGCCCCGGCGGGGGCCCTGCGGCGCGGCTGCTGCGGGTTCTCGGCTGCTCCGTCGGCGTTCGTCATGCGGAACAGCATAGGGGCGTCACGACGAGACGGTTGCGTTCCGACGTGAAACCGGCCTACGCTCACGTGGCGACGATACGGTCCCGTCCCGACGTAAAGTCGAGCCCATCCCCAGGTAAAGACACTTCCTCCTCCCTCCCGCCCCCGAGCGAAAGCAGCGGATGTGAGTCAGGTCCTCGACACACCTCCCCCGGCGCCGGCCCCGCCCGACGACCCCGCGGAACTCGCCGCCCGGTACGGCCTCACGATCAGCGGCGCCCGGCCCTCCCTGCCCGCGTACGTCCGCAGCCTGTGGGCGCACCGGCACTTCATCACCGCGTTCGCGACGGCCAAGCTCACCGCCCAGTACAGCCAGGCGAAGCTGGGCCAGGTCTGGCAGGTGGCCACCCCCCTGCTGAACGCGGCGGTCTACTACTTCATCTTCGGCGTCCTCATGGGCACGAGCCGGGGCGTGCCGGACTACATCCCGTTCCTGGTCACGGGCGTCTTCGTGTGGACGTTCACCCAGAGCTCGATCATGGCGGGCACCCGGGCGATCTCCGGCAGCCTCGGCCTCGTCCGCGCCCTGCACTTCCCGCGCGCCGCGCTCCCGGTGTCGTACGCGCTGCAGCAGCTCCAGCAGCTGCTGTTCTCGATGGCCGCGCTGATCGTGATCCTGCTCTGCTTCGGCGTGCCCGTCAGTGCCTCCTGGCTGCTGGCCCTGCCGACGCTGGCACTTCAGTTCGTGTTCAGCGCGGGCGTGGCGATGGTCATGGCCCGGCTGGGCTCGAAGACCCCGGACATCGCCCAGCTGATGCCGTTCGTGCTGCGGACCTGGATGTACGTCTCGGGCGTCATGTGGAGCATCGACCGGGTGCTCAGCGGCCACCAGGACATGCCGCACGTCGTGCTGCTGGCCCTGGAGTGCAACCCGGCCGCCGTCTACATCGACCTCATGCGGTTCGCGCTGATCGACACGTTCCACGCGGGCCAGCTGCCCCACCACGTGTGGGCGCTCGCGGTCGGCTGGGCACTGCTCGCCGGCGTCGGCGGGTTCATCTACTTCTGGAAGGCTGAGGAGACGTACGGCCGTGGCTGAGCAGAGCGTGTTCACCCAGATCAGGGGTTCCGGCGGGGCCGACAGGGTTCCCACCGTCGTCGCCGACCGCGTCGACATCGTCTACCGCGTCAACGGCACCGGGGCGGGACGCGGCAGCGCCACCGCCGCGCTCAACCGCATCCTGCGCGGGAAGAAGACCGAACAGGCCGCGGGGGTGCGCAAGGTGCACGCCGTGCGATCCGTCTCCTTCACCGCGTACCGGGGCGAGGCGATCGGGCTGATCGGCACGAACGGGTCGGGCAAGTCCACCCTGCTCAAGGCCGTCGCCGGGCTGCTGCCCGTCGAGCGCGGCCGGATCTTCACCGACGGGCAGCCCTCGCTGCTCGGGGTCAACGCGGCACTGATGAACGACCTGACCGGCGAGCGCAACGTCCTGCTCGGCGGCCTCGCGATGGGAATGTCCCGGGAGCAGGTGCGGGAGCGGTACCAGGAGATCGTCGACTTCTCCGGCATCAACGAGAAGGGCGACTTCATCACCCTGCCCATGCGGACGTACTCGTCCGGCATGGCCGCCCGGCTCCGGTTCTCCATCGCCGCCGCCAAGGACCATGACGTGCTGATGATCGACGAGGCCCTCGCCACCGGGGACCGCTCCTTCCAGAAGCGCTCCGAGGCCCGGATCCGGGAGCTGCGCAAGCACGCGGGCACGGTGTTCCTCGTGAGCCACAACAACAAGTCGATCCGGGACACGTGCGACCGGGTGCTGTGGCTGGAGCGGGGGGAGCTGCGGATGGACGGGCCCACGGAGGACGTCCTGAAGGAGTACGAGGCCTTCACGGGAGGCGGGGGGAAGGGGTAGGAGCCGGGAGGTCGCTCGTCGGCTGCGGGCGGGTGAGGGCCGGGCGCACGGTTCCCCGCGCCTCTTCGGTGCGGCGCCTGCGTCGCGGCTCTCAGCGTTCCAGGAACGCGAACAGGTCCTCCCACCTGCGCACGATCTCGGTCGTCGTGTAGCGCTGGATGTTGACGCGGGCCGCCTCGCCCATCCTGTCCCGCAGTTCCTTGTCGGACATCAGCGTGTCGAGGCGGCGGGCCAGTTCGCCGGTGTTGCCGAGGGTGGCGAGCAGGCCGTCCTCGCCGTCCCGGACGATCTCGTGGACGCCCGGCGCGCAGTCGAAGGCGGCACAGGGCACGGCGGTCGCCATGGCCTCCATCAGCGCGAGGGGGAAGCCCTCGCCCCGGGAGGACTGGACGAAGACGGAGCCGCCGCGCAGCGCGCCCGGGACGTCTCCCGTGCGGCCCATCCAGTCGACGCAGTCGTCCAGGCCCAGAGCCGTGCACTGCTTCTTCAGGATCTCCTCGTCCTCGCCGGAGCCGTAGATCCGCAGACGCCAGTCCGGGTGGCGCGGCGCGACCTCCGCCCAGGTGTCGAGGAGCATGTCGATGCCCTTCTGGTCGTGCAGCCGGCCGATGCTGACGACCACCTTCCCGGTGCGCGGCGACGGCACCTCGGGCATGAAGGGCAGCGGGTTCGGCAGGTACGAGGCGTTGTTCATGCCCTGCCCGATCCACAGGTCGGCGTCCTCGCGGGTGAGCGCCAGCATGCGGTCGACGTCCGCGTAGTACCTGCGCACCCGCTCGAAGCGCGAGGACGCCCTGGAGTACACGAAGGACTCGTGGCTCATCCCGATCACGGTCAGCCCGTGCGTGTCGGCCCGGGCGACCCACTCCATGGCCCACACCTGCGTGACGATCACGACCGCGCCGGGCCGCGCCGTCCGGAACAGTGCCGTCAGCTTCGCGGCCTCCTCACGGATGCTCGCCTCACGTGCCCGGCCCGCCCGCGGCGGCTGTCCGGCGTAGAGCGTCGTCGTCGGGTACGGCACCTCGCCGAGTTCCTGTGCGACGCCGGGCGGGGTGATGCCGACGACGTGGACGCGATGCCCGCGCCCGGTGAGGAGCCGGGCCATCTGGTGCGACCAGCTGGTCACTCCGCCGAGCTCGTCGACGCTGTTGGAGACGAAGAAGACGTCCCGCTGCGGATCCGCGTTCACGAGGGTCATCCACGCCTCCACCGGGAGAAGAACTGGTCGACGATGCTCCGGGCGGCCGTCCCCTTGTCGTACTCGCCGAACTCCGCCACGAAGCCCTCCCGGGCCTCCGCGTACTTGGCGGTCTGCTCGTCGAGGGAGGCGAGGGCGGTACGCAGTTCCCCCTCGGTGCGCACGACCGGTCCCGGCGCCCGTTCGAGCAGGTCGAAGTAGGTGCCGCGGCCCTCGTGCACGTACTCCTCGTAGTCGTACGCGAAGAAGAACATCGGCCGGCCGAGGAGCGCGTAGTCGAACATCACGGACGAGTAGTCGGTGATGAGCCCGTCGGCGAGCGCGAGCAGCGGGGTCACGTCGTGGTGGGCCGACACGTCGACGACGCGCCCGCGCACGGACGGCGGGAGCACGACGTGGTTGAGGTAGTGCGAGCGCACCAGCAGGACGTACCGGTCGCCGAACTCGTCGGCGAACCGCTCCACGTCGAAGGGCAGCTCGAAACGCCGCTGTCCGCTCCCCTGCCGACGGAAGGTGGGCGCGTACAGCAGAACCTCCCTGTCGTCGGGGATCCCCAGCTCGGCGGCGAGCGGGCCCCGTTCACGACGGCCCGTCTCCCGCTCCCTGACCCTGGCCCGCACGAGGGCGTCGTTGCGGGGGTAGCCCACCCGCAGCAGCGTTCTCTCCTTCAGGCGGAACGCCCGGGCGAGGGTGCGCACATCGTGCTCGGAGCGGATCAGGAACCGGTCGAAGCGGTCGAGGGTGCGCTGCTGTTCCTCCTGCTCGGGCCGGGGCCTGAGCTTCCACTCCGGCTCGTCGAAGCCCATCCGCTTGAGCGCCGAACCGTGCCAGGTCTGGAGGTACGTGGTCTGCGGGCGCTTGGTGAGCTTCAGCGGATAGCTCTGGTTGTCGACCCAGAACTCGGCCCGCGCCAGCGCCTTCAGATAGGGCAGCGACCAGCGGCGTACGAGGGTGGCGTCGGGCGGAAAGCCCTCGGGGCTGCCCGCGTACGACCACACCGCCTCGAAGTCGAGACCCTGGCGCCGCATCTCCTCGTAGACGGCCTTCGGGCTGTCGCTGTACTGCCGGCCCAGGTGGCTCTCGAAGACGACCAGGCCCTTCTTCACGGGGAGGCGGCTGAACACCTCGTGGTAGAGCCGGATCTTGGTGTCGCCCGAGGTGAGCCTCGCGCGCGCCTCCCTGGCCTTCCGGTACCCGGACTTGGCGAGCCGGCCGGGCGCTCCCCGCACCCCCCGCCCGACGAGCGCGTCCACCTTCTCGCGGGTGACGACCCGGAAGGAGAGGTGGCCGCGGGAGGAGACCTCGGGCGCGATGCGGTCGGCGACCAGCCGGGTGAGCCGGGGCCTGACGGGTGACGCCCCGACGGCCAGGCCGGGCTCCGAGGCGGTGAGGCGGGTGGTGGTGCGTACGCCGTCGACGTCGAGGTGCAGCCGTACGTCCCACACGGCGTCCACGACGCCCACCGGCCGCAGCCCTCGCGCGAGGCCGGCCGACGCCTCCCAGGCGACGAACTCGCCCTCGTGGCGCAGTCCGGCCACGGGAAAGCGGAAGGTCTGGAAGCGCACGCCCCTGCGGCGGGCGCCGAACTCCAGCTCGCCGGTGAGCCGGGCGCCGGGCGCGATGACGCCGAGAGGGTTGGTGATGCGCCCGGCCAGCCGGACCGTGCCCGCGGCCTCCTCGTACCGGGTCAGGACGTTGCGCAGGAACATCCTGTCGACCGGCCTCGTGTGATGGCCGAGGTCGGTGACGTCGAGCACGTGCCGGGCGAAGTCGTCGTCGAGGTGCTCGGCACACCAGTAGACGCGGCCGTCCCGCTCGACGAGGGGGGACGAGATCTTGTCGCGGTTGGTGAGCGTGTCCACGGCCGGCAGGAGGTTGTCCCAGTCGCTCTCCTGCAACAGGTAGGCGCAGATGGCGTGGATGGGCTCCACCTCGTCGAACGCGGCACGGTCGACGGACTCCAGATAGCCGCGGGCGACGGCGGCGAACTCCTCCCGGTAGGAGGCGTCCCGGAAGGGCAGGTCACGCAGGTGCAGCACCAGGTCGTGCTTGAGGAACTTGACGTCCTTGTGGAACTTGAGCTCCGGCAGTCCCTTGTCGGCGAGGAGCTGGTCGACCCGCCGGTGGATCTCCATCCGGTGCGTGAAGTTCGCGATCTCGGCGCGCCGGTTGCTGATCGACTTGGTCGTGGCCCTGTCGGTGACGTTCCAGTCGTAGACGCGGTTCGGGATGAGGGTGATCCGGCGAGCGGCGGCGTAGGCCTGCGCGGAGAACAGCAGGTCCTCGTAGTGGATACCGACCGGGAACGTGAGCTTCTGTTCGACCAGGAACTCCCTGCGGTAGCACTTGTTCGTCGACAGGGTGTCGAAGACCAGCAGGTCGGGCAGCTCGGAGATCGACTCCAGGGTGCGGGTGCGGGTGTAGAGCCAGGGGTACCACTTGACCTCCTTGCGGCTCCGCGAGTCCACGTGGACCCGCACGCACAGGCCGCAGACGAGGTCGGCGCCGGTCGTCTCGGCCGCCTCCAGCATGTTCCGGCAGGCGTTGCGCTCCAGTACGTCGTCGCTGTCGAGGAAGAGGACGTACGTCCCCCGGGCCCGGCCGATCCCGTGGTTGCGGGGCGCGCCGCAGCCCCCGCTGTTCTCGTCCAGCTGGAAGGCCCGCACCTGTCCGGGGTTCCGGGCGGCCAGCTCCCGCGCCACCTCGTACGAGCCGTCCGTGCTCCGGTCGTCCACGATCACGACCTCGACGTTGCGCAGGGTCTGCGCCAGCACGGAGCCGACGGCCGCGGGGAGCCGTGCCGCGTCGTTGTAGACGATCACGACGACGGATACGTCCGGTACCTGAAGCAGATCCTCGTTCACCCTGTTTATCCTAAGTGCCCATTGTCGGACCCTGTACGGGATGTAGGCCGGTTGGGGGCCACTCAGGTAGATGTCGGGTGAGCTGCGCGGGTTGCCGCGCTTTCCGCCCGAAAGGGTGTCGGGGCGACGAAAAGGGGCGCCCCGACCCACAGGGCGCCCCTCCTCACATCGCGGTCGGCTACGAATGCGTCCGCAGCATCGTCCGCATGGTCCTCATCGCCACGGACAGGTTCGCCAGGTCGAAGAACTCGGACCCCCGGATCTCCTCCAGCGTCGTCCGCGCACGCGCGAGGATCGCCACGTTCCGCTCCTCCCACGCCTTGAACCGCTGCTCGGGCGTGGACGTCCCGTTGCCCACGGCCAGTACGTCCGCGGTGAGCGCCGCGTGCGCCGCGTAGAGGTCCTCCCGGATGGACGCCCGGGCCATGGACTGCCAGCGGTCCGCCCGCGGCAGCTCGATGATCCGGTCCATGAGCTGGGTGATCCGCAGCCGGTCACCGAGGTCGTAGTAGACCTCCGCGACATCCATCGGCTCCTTGCCCATACGGTCACCGACCGCGACGATGTCGAGCGTCGGGAAGGCGGACGAGAACCCGGCCACCCGCTGCGCCAGCTCGTCCGGCACCCCGGCCCCGGACAGCTCGTCGTAGATCTGCTGGTACCACTCCAGGTCCGCGCCCCGCAGCAGGTTGGGCAGCTCGCCCCAGACCTGCGTGACCCCGTCGCGGAAGAAGTCGATCGTCTCGGCGAGCTGGATCGGCTGCGGCCGGTTGTTGAGCAGCCACCGCGTACCGCGCTCGACGAGCCGGCGCGAGTGCAGCCGGATCCGGGTCTGGACACCCGCGTCGACCGTGTTGTCCAGCGCCTCGACCGCGTCCCACACGGCGCTGGAGTTGAAGATCGCGCGGGCCGCGGTCTGCGCCCTGACGATCTCCTCGAGCGACGCCCCGGTCTCCTCGCGCAGGCGGTGCAGGAAGCTCGTACCACCGGTGTTGACCGTGTCGTTGACCAGCACGGTCGTGACGATCTCGCGTCGCAGCGGGTGGTTGTCGATCTGCTCGGCGAACTGCCGGCCCAGCGCGGTCGGGAAGTACGCGTGCAGCAGGCTGCGCAGGTACGCGTCGTCGGGCAGCGACGTGTGCAGCAGCTCGTCGGAGACCGTGATCTTCGTGTACGCGAGGAGGACGGCCGTCTCCGGCTGGGTCAGGCCGTGCCCGTTGCTCAGCCGCTCCCGGATCTGCCGCTCGGTGGGCATGAACTCCAGCGCCCGGTCGAGGTGGCCCGCGCGCACCAGGTGCCGCAGGTAGCGGTGCTGGGCGTGGAGCATGCTCGGCGACTGGGCCAGCGCGTTGGCGAGCGCCGTGTTCTGCGCGTAGTTGTTGCGCAGGACCAGCGAGCCGACCTCGTCGGTCATCTCGGCGAGCAGCTTGTTGCGCTGCTTGACGGTCATGTCGCCGTCCGCCACCACCGCGTTGAGCAGGATCTTGATGTTCACCTCGTGGTCGGAGGTGTCCACGCCCGCGCTGTTGTCGATGGCGTCGGTGTTGACCTTGCCGCCGGCCTGCGCGAACTCGATGCGGCCGAGCTGGGTGAGGCCGAGGTTGCCGCCCTCGCCGACGACCTTGACCCGCAGGTCCGCGCCGTCCACGCGGATGGCGTCGTTGGCCTTGTCGCCGACGTCCGCGTGCGTCTCGGTGGAGGCCTTCACGTACGTACCGATGCCGCCGTTCCACAGCAGGTCCACCGGTGCCGCGAGGATGGCCCGCATCAGGTCGGCGGGGGTCATCTTGGCGATGTTCCCCTCGATGCCCAGGGCCTCGCGGATGTGGCTGTTGAGCTGGATGGCCTTGGCCGTACGGGGGAAGATGCCACCGCCCTGCGACAGCAGCTCCTTGTCGTAGTCGGCCCAGGAGGAACGCGGCAGCTCGAAGAGCCGTCGGCGCTCGGCGTACGACGTCTCCGCGTCCGGGCGCGGGTCGATGAAGATGTGCCGGTGGTCGAAGGCTGCGACCAGGCGGATGTGCTCGGAGAGCAGCATTCCGTTGCCGAACACGTCACCGCTCATGTCGCCCACGCCCACGACCGTGAAGTCCTGGGTCTGCGTGTCGACGCCCAGCTCCCGGAAGTGCCGCTCGACGGACTCCCAGGCGCCGCGGGCGGTGATGCCCATCTTCTTGTGGTCGTAGCCGGCCGAGCCGCCCGAGGCGAAGGCGTCCCCGAGCCAGAAGTTGTACGACTCGGCGACCCCGTTGGCGATGTCCGAGAACGTCGCCGTGCCCTTGTCCGCGGCGACCACCAGATAGGTGTCGTCCTCGTCGTGCCGTACGACGTCGGCGGGGGGCACGACCTCGCCGGCCACCATGTTGTCGGTGATGTCGAGCAGCGCCGAGATGAACGTCTTGTAGCTGCGCACGCCCTCGGTCATCCAGGCGTCGCGGTCCACGGCCGGGTCCGGCAGCTGCTTGGCGACGAAGCCGCCCTTGGCGCCGACGGGCACGATGACGGTGTTCTTCACCATCTGCGCCTTGACCAGCCCGAGGATCTCGGTGCGGAAGTCCTCACGCCGGTCGGACCAGCGCAGACCACCGCGCGCGACCTTGCCGAAGCGCAGGTGCACGCCCTCGACCCGCGGCGAGTACACCCAGATCTCGAACGCCGGACGCGGCGCCGGAAGGTCCGGGATGGCCTGGGGGTCGAACTTCATGGAGACGTAGTCGTGCGGCACGCCGCCGCCCGCCTCCTGGAAGAAGTTCGTGCGCAGGGTCGCCTTGATGACGGTGAGGAAGGAGCGCAGGATCCGGTCCTCGTCGAGGCTGGCCACCTGGTCGAGCGCGGCTTCCAGTTCCTCCAGGAGGGCGTCGGTCAGTTCCGTGCCCGCCCGCTGCCGGTCCGGTGACATGCGGGCCTCGAAGAGCGAGACGAGCAGCCGGGTGGTGTGGACGTTGCTGCGGAGGGTGTCCTCCATGTAGTCCTGGCTGAACGTCGAGCCTGCCTGGCGCAGGTACTTGGCGTACGCGCGCAGCACCATCGCCTGCCGCCAGTTCAGCCCGGCGCTCAGGACGAGGGAGTTGAAGCCGTCGTTCTCCGCGTGCCCGGTCCAGGTCGCCGCGAAGGCCTCCTGGAACCGCTCGCGTCCGTCGTCGCCGAGGTGGTCGCCGGCGCCGCTGCCCGACTTGGGCAGCCGCAGACCGAAGTCGTAGATCCACGCGGACGCCCGGTCCGAGCAGCGCAGCTCGTACGGACGCTCGTCGGTGACCTCGACGCCCAGGCGGGTGAGGACCGGCAGGACGGCGGAGAGGGAGACCGACTCCCCGGTGCGGTAGATCTTGAAGCGGCGCTCCCCGGGGGCGGCGCCGACCGGCTCGTACAGGCTGAGGTCGAAGTTCTTGCCGTCGCCGAGCTGTTCCAGACGGACCAGGTCGGCGACCGCGGTGCGCGGGTTGTGGTCGGCCTTGTAGCCCTCGGGGATGACGTGCCCGTACCGGCGCATCAGCTCGGCGGCGCGCTCCTCACCGCACTCCGCGTTCAGTGCCTCGGCGAAGCCGTCGGCCCAGGAGCGGGCGGCCTCGACGAGCCGCGCCTCGATGCGCTCCTTGTCGGTGTCGCTGAGCTGCGGCAGCTCGGTGCCCTGCGGGACCCGCACCACGAAGTGCAGCCGGGAGAGGATCGACTCGGTGTTCCAGGCGGTGAAGTCGACGCTGATGCCGCCCAGTTCCTCCTTGAGGATGTCGATGATCCGCAGGCGCACACCGGTGGTGTAGCGGTCGCGCGGCAGGTAGACGAGCGCCGAGTAGTAGCGCCCGTACTCGTCCTGGCGCAGGTAGAGGCGCAGCCGCCGCCGCTCCTGGAGGTAGAGCACGGAGGTGACGATCGCCCGCAGCTCGTCGGGCGGGGTCTGGAAGAGCTCGTCGCGCGGGTACGTCTCCAGGATCTGGAGGAGGTCACGGCCGTCGTGGCTGTTGGGCGAGAACCCGGCGCCCCGCAGGACCTCCTGGACCTTGCGGCGGATGACGGGCACGCGGCGCACCGACTCGGTGTACGCGGCGGACGAGAACAGACCCAGGAAGCGCCGCTCCCCGACGACGTTGCCGTCGGCGTCGAACTTCTTCACGCCGACGTAGTCGAGGTAGGACGGCCGGTGCACGGTGGCGCGGCTGTTCGCCTTGGTGAGGACGAGGAGCCTGTGCTCGCGGGCCTTCGCGCGGGCGTCGGCCGGCAGCCGCTCGAAGGACGGGCTGACCGGGTGGCTCTCCTCGCCGCCGTGCTGCGGGTCGGAGCGCAGGATGCCGAGCCCCGTGCCGGGGACGGCCGCCAGCGAGTCGTCGTCGCGCAGCTCGTACTCGCGGTACCCCAGGAAGGTGAAGTGGTCGTCGGCGAGCCAGCGCAGCAGCTCGCGGGCCTCCTCCACCTCCTGGTCGCGCAGATCGTCGGCGGTGGGCTCCTTGGGCAGTTCCTCGGCGATGCGCAGCGCCGAGTCGCGCATCTTCTCCCAGTCCTCGACGGCCTCGCGGGCGTCGGACAGGACCCGCAGCAGGTCGGCGGTGATCTGCTTCAGATCGGCGCGGTCGGTCTCGCGGTCGATCTCGACGTGGATCCACGACTCGACGGAGGCGTCGTGCGGGAGGTCGCCGGTGGGCCGGGTCCTGAGGACCTCGACGAGCCTGCCGGTGAGATCGCGCCGCACCACGAACTGCGGGTGGATGACGACGTGGATCCCGCGCCCCTGCCGGGACAGCTCGTTGGTCACGGAGTCGACGAGGAAGGGCATGTCGTCGGTCACCACCTCGACGACGGAATGGCTGGAGGTCCAGCCGTTCTCCTCGACCGTCGGGGTGTGGACTCTCACGTTGGCCGTGCCCTGCGGGCGGTTCTCGGCCAGCCGGTAGTGGGAGAAGGCGGCTCCGAAGACGTCGACCGGGTCGCGGTCGGTGAGGTCCTCCGGGGCGGTGTGCAGGTAGTAGCGCTGGAGGAACGCGAGCAATGTGTCCCGGTCCGGGGTGCTCTCGTCCGTCTTCCCGGTCGGTAGGTGCCCCCCGACCGGGCTGTTCTCAGCTACCCGGGCGGCCCTTTCGAGCAGCTCGGCCTTTGCTTCGTCCAGCTTGGTCTGCATTGTCCTCTGGCTCCTGTCGCGCGCCGTTGCGTGACGTCGTAGAACGTGAAGTGACGTAGCGCCGCGACGCGGGGTGTCCGGTCTGATCCGACGCTATGCCGCGATGAGAGATGAGCGGGGCGTTATCGGCCATTCTCGGCCGCTCCGGAGGCTGTGACGCTGCTCTCGGTGCGTGTACCGCGGCTGCCCGCTCGGGAAGACCAGCGACCGCCCGGTCACGGATGTCGTCCGTGCGGTCCGGGCGCAGGGCAGGGGCGACGATGCCCCCGCGACGTATCGCGCTGATCACGGGACAAGGCTATCGCCCCCGAAGGGGGCCCCGTCATGAGCCGTATGTGTACAAAAGAGGGGTCACCTTTTTGACACTCTGCACAGTTCGCTCCGGCGGAGGCTGTGCAGGGTACGACTCCGCACCCGAATCCGCGGCTGCCCGCGACGGCCGGCCGCGTGATCGCGCACGGGCCGCGAACCGCCGGCCCGGGAGAACGGCTCAGGCGCCGCCCACCCAGGGGCGCGGGGAACTGCGCGACCAGCCACCGCCGGCCCGCACCCGAGGCTCCGCGTCCGGTTCACCCTGGAAGCGCGCGGTTCCGTGCGCCCGAGGCCGTGCGCCGTCGGGGCGATGCAGGGACGGCGGGGGCGCGGGCTCACGCTCGGTCCGTGCTGAGCCCGGCCAGGGCCCCGCTCACGCCGCCAGCCACTCGGCCACCGTCACGGCTTCCTCCAGGGTGTCCACCACGGGCACGCCGACCCCTTCGAGACTGGCCCGGCTGTGCGACCCGCCGGTGTAGAGCACGGCCTTCGCTCCCACGTGCCGCGCCGCGAGCGCGTCGTCCGCCGCGTCCCCGATCACCACCGTGCGGGCAGGCTCCACTCCCGTCAGCGCTCTCACATGGCGCACCATGTGCTCGGCCTTGCTGCCGCCGGACGGCCCGGTCCGCCCGTCGACCCGCAGGAAATGCGGCTCGATACCGAAGCCGCGCACCAGCGGGACGAGTTCGTCGTGCCCGTACATGCTCAGGATCGACTGGCTCCGGCCGGCCGACGCCCACTCGGCGAGCAGTCCCGGCACCCCGTCGGTGAGCCCGCACCCCACCCGGTGCTCCGCGTAGTACCGGTGGAAGATCACGTCCATGGCCTCCCACTCCTCGTCCGACGGCAGCCGCCCGGTCAGCCGCTCGTAGAACTTCGGTACGGGTACGCAGTACAGCTCCCGGTACCTCTCCAGCGTGATCGGCGGCATGCCCATCTCGGCGAACGCCGCGTTGGTCGCGCCGATGATTGCCGTGTTGTCGTGGAACAGCGTCCCGTTCCAGTCCCAGACGATGTGTGTCGCTCCGTGCATCCCCATATCCAAAAAGTACCCGGCCCCACCGACAACACCTCCGGAGAGCCCCGAGCCCGCCCTCCGTGCGCCTGCCTCGCGAAACGCGCCCCCTGAGCGCGTCAGCCGCCGAGCCCCAGCAGGTTCGGGATCTCCTGCGTGGCGAACCACAGCAGCTCGTGGTCCTCGGCGCCGTCCACGACGAACTGCCCGTCGTCGTCACCGCCGTCCGCGGCGCCCAGCGCGTCGGCGGCCGCCGTCACGTCCGCCTCCGCGTCGTCCGCGTCGACGTGCACGGCCGCGGCCCTGGCGAGCGCCACGGCGCCGCCGACGCGCACCTCCCCGAGCGACGCGGGGTCGAGCCCCCGGTCGGGATCGGCGACCGCGGCCCCGTCCGGCACGTCGACGGCGACGACGACCCGTCGGCGCGGGGCCCCGGGATCGAGAGCGACCAGCCGCAGGGAGGCGAGCGCGGCCCGGCTCAGCGCCGCGTACTCCAGTTCCTCGATGTCGTCGGAGAGATACCACTCGCGCAACGCGGGCGTGACGGCGTACGCGTCGAAGGGCCCCGAGCCGAGCTCACCCGTCTTGTACGCCTCGGCGAGACCGGAGAGGGTCAGAGGGACGTAGACGCGCATGGCTGGCCGCTTTCGTAAGGGGAGTCCGCGGTCGGTCTGCCGGGCGGATCCCGTGGACGAAGGATGGTGGCGGGGCAGGTTTCGCGCCGCCCGGAATGGTCTTCAGGATACGTGCGGGCGTCCTCTTTCGAGTCCGCGCCCACCTTCCCGCCGCGTCCACCACGGACCCCGCCCGTCACCCGGTGGTCCCCGGTCCCGCCATGCCTCCCAGCCTCCCCCGTCACCCTGATAGGTGAACATTTCAGGTCCCCCGACGCGGGCTCGGCTTCCTTGCGGCTGCCCGCCCCGGCCTCGTACAAGATCCCCAACGGAAAGTTACCGACCGGTATCAGCCGGTCCGACCGAATGGGGCCCCGTCGTGAACAAGGTGATGACCAGGACCAGGCGCACCCCGGGCTCCCGGCCGCCCGTCCGCCACGACACCCGCCGCCCCGGCGGAACCACTCCGCGCTCGACGCCGGGCACAGGCGCACCCGGCACGACCCGGAGCAGCACCGGCTCCGCCGCGGGCCCGGACGGCACCGATCCGACGGGCACGGCCTGGAGCGGCCCCGCTTCCGGCGCCACGGGGCCCGCGTACGCGCCCCGTACGGCAGCACAGTCCGTAACCCGCTCGCAGACCACGTCACCGCCGGCCCCGGGCACATCCCGGAGGGCACCTGGCAGCGACTCGTCCCGGCCCACACCGGCCGGAGGCGGCACGCGGACCGTACCGGGCGACGGCTCCCCACGGACTTCACCGCACGACGGCTCGCTGCGGACCGCACCGCGTGACGGATCGCTGCGGACCGCGCCGCGTGACGGATCCCTGCGGACCGCACCTGACAGCGGCGCCGGACGGCCCGCCCCGGGCGGTGTCGTCTCGCGGACCGCGTCGGGCAGGGTCCCCCGGACCTCGCCGGTCGGCGGCCCGCCGTCTGCCGTCCCGGCCGCAAGCGCGTCGCCTGCGGCGGCTTCCCCCGCCCTCGCCGACTGTCCGCCCAGGACGCCGCCCCCGCAGCCCCGTCCCACCGACCTCTTCGCCGACCGCCTCGTCGCAGTGCTGAGCGGCCAGCGCCCGGTCCACTGCATGCTGCGGCACACGGCGGGCCGTGCCTACGACGAACTGGCCTGGCTCGCCGAACGAGGCCCCCTCCGCACCCGCGGCACGCGCCCCGTCGTCCGTGACATCGGCTACTACGTGCCCCGCGCGGGCGCCGTCGAGGCCTTCGCCCGGATCGGCGCCGGCGACCAGGTCCGCGCCATGGCGTTCCGTCTGGAGCAGGGCGCGGACCTCCGCTGGCGCTGTACGGCGGTGGAGCTGGGCGGCGCCCGCATGCCCCGCCCGGACGAGGACTGACCTCCAACGCCCCGCTCCGGCGGGCGGGCAGTCAGAGGCGCGGGGAACCGCGCGCCAAGCCCTCACCGGCCCGCAGCCGACGACGTCGCCGCTTTCTGCCCGCGCATTCCCCCGGACCACAGCCCGCGCATTCCGGAGCCGGGCCGGGAGCCCCCGCGTGCGGGCGGCGACAGGGCGCGGGCGGGCCCCACGCGAAAGGCCGGGCACAGAAGTGCCCGGCCCTTCAAGCGTTCGCTCCGAGGAGCGAACCGTCACTTCTTGCGGCGACGGCCGCCCTTCTGCTGCTTACGGCGCTCCGCGCGCGTGAGGCCGTCGGACTCGGACCGCACCGGCTCGTCGTCGTTGGTGAAGTCGCCCTCGACGATGCCGCCCTCGCCGTCCACGGTCGGCGCGGAGAAGTGCAGCCGGTCCGGCCGCTGCGGAGCGTCGAGCCCCTTGGCCCGGATCTCCGGACGCCCGCCACCGGAGGGTACGGAGTCCTCCTTGGTGAGCGACGGCTTCGAGTCCTCGACCGGGACCTCCTCGACCTGCTGCTCGACCTGGACCTCCAGGTTGAACAGGTAGCCGACGGACTCCTCCTTGATGCCGTCCATCATGGCGGTGAACATGTCGAAGCCCTCACGCTGGTACTCGACCAGCGGGTCCTTCTGGGCCATCGCGCGCAGGCCGATGCCCTCCTGGAGGTAGTCCATCTCGTAGAGGTGCTCGCGCCACTTGCGGTCCAGGACCGACAGCACGACCCGGCGCTCCAGCTCACGCATGATCTCGGAGCCGAGCTGCTCCTCACGGGCCGCGTACTGCTCGTGGATGTCGTCCTTGATGGACTCGGAGATGAACTCGGCGGTGAGGCCGGCCCGGTCGCCCGCGGCCTCCTCCAGCTCCTCGATGGTGACCTTCACCGGGTAGAGCTGCTTGAAGGCGCCCCACAGCCGGTCGACGTCCCACTCCTCGGCGAAGCCCTCGGCGGTCTCCGCGTCGATGTACGCGTCGATCGTGTCGTCCATGAAGTGCTGGATCTGCTCCTGCAGGTCCTCGCCCTCAAGGACGCGGCGGCGCTCGCCGTAGATGACCTCACGCTGCCGGTTGAGGACCTCGTCGTACTTGAGGACGTTCTTCCGGGTCTCGAAGTTCTGCGTCTCGACCTGCGACTGGGCGGAGGCGATGGCGCGGGTGACCATCTTGTTCTCGATCGGCACGTCGTCCGGGACGTTCGCCATCGACATGACGCGCTCGACCATCTGGGCCTTGAACAGCCGCATCAGGTCGTCGCCCAGGGAGAGGTAGAAGCGGGACTCGCCCGGGTCGCCCTGACGGCCGGAGCGGCCGCGCAGCTGGTTGTCGATACGGCGCGACTCGTGCCGCTCGGTGCCCAGCACGTAGAGCCCGCCGAGGTCCTTGACCTCCTCGAACTCCGCCTGCACCGCCTTCGCGGCCCTCTCCAGGGCGGCGGGCAGCGCCGCGGCCCACTCCTCGATGTGCTCCTCGGGGTCGAGGCCGCGCTGGCGCAGCTCGGCCTCGGCGAGGTCGTCGGGGTTGCCGCCGAGCTTGATGTCCGTACCACGGCCGGCCATGTTCGTGGCGACGGTGACAGCACCCTTGCGGCCGGCCTGGGCGATGATCGGCGCCTCACGGTCGTGCTGCTTGGCGTTCAGCACCTCGTGCTGGATGCCGCGCTTGCTGAGCTGCTGCGAGAGGTACTCGGACTTCTCGACCGAGGTGGTGCCGACCAGGATCGGCTGGCCCTTCTCGTGCTTCTCGGCGATGTCGTCGACGACCGCCTCGAACTTCGCGACCTCGGTGCGGTAGATCAGGTCGGACTGGTCCTTGCGGACCATCGGCCGGTTGGTCGGGATCGGGACGACGCCGAGCTTGTAGATCTGGTGGAACTCGGCGGCCTCGGTCATCGCCGTACCGGTCATGCCGGAGAGACCGGGGACTTCCTTGCCGTTGTGGTCGTGGCGCTTGTAGAGGCGGAAGAAGTTCTGCAGGGTGATCGTGGCGAGCGTCTGGTTCTCGTCCTTGATGTCCACCCCTTCCTTCGCCTCGATCGCCTGGTGCATGCCCTCGTTGTAGCGGCGGCCGGCGAGAATACGGCCGGTGTGCTCGTCGACGATCATGACTTCGCCGTCGATGACGACGTAGTCCTTGTCGTTCTTGAAGAGCTCCTTGGCCTTGATGGCGTTGTTCAGGTAGCCCACCAGAGGCGTGTTCACCGACTCGTAGAGATTGTCGATGCCCAGCCAGTCCTCGACCTTGGCGACACCGGACTCGTGGATGGCGACGGTGCGCTTCTTCTCGTCGACCTCGTAGTCGCCGGTCTCCTCGATGCCCTTGAGGGTGTTGCCCGCCTCGCCCTTCTTCAGGCGTGTGACGAGCTTGGCGAAGTCGCCGTACCACTTGGTGGCCTGGTCGGCGGGGCCGGAGATGATCAGCGGCGTACGGGCCTCGTCCACCAGGATCGAGTCGACCTCGTCGACCACCGCGAAGTTGTGGCCGCGCTGCACCAGTTCGTCCTGCGACCACGCCATGTTGTCGCGCAGGTAGTCGAAGCCGAATTCGTTGTTCGTGCCGTACGTGATGTCGCACGCGTACTGCTCGCGGCGCTGGGCCGGCGTCATGTTGGCCAGGATGCAGCCGACGCTCAGGCCCAGGAACTTGTGGACACGGCCCATCATCTCGGAGTCGCGCTCGGCCAGGTAGTCGTTGACCGTGATGAGGTGGACGCCCTCTCCGGAGAGGGCGTTCAGATACGTGGGCAGCGTGCCGACCAGGGTCTTGCCCTCACCGGTCTTCATCTCGGCGACATAGCCGAGGTGGAGCGCGGCGCCGCCCATGATCTGCACGTCGTAGGGACGCTGACCGAGGGCGCGCTTGGCGGCCTCGCGGACCGTCGCGAACGCCTCGGGCAGCAGGTCGTCGAGGCTTTCGCCGTCGGTGTACCGCTGCTTGTACTCATCGGTCAGGGCTCGCAGCTCGGCGTCGGAGAGGTCAACGAAGTCCTCTTCGATGGAGTTGACCTGGTCCGCGATGCGGTGCAGTTTGCGCAGGATCTTTCCTTCGCCTGCACGCATGATCTTCGAGAGGACGGACACGGGGGTTTGTCTCCTTGCCGGTCGGGCCTGGGACGGTCGGTTTCAATGACGGATTCAAATCACAGCTTGAGCAACGGCCATCGTAAGCGAGGACCCCACCGCACAGGGAGGTCTGCATGTGACAGCCATCAGGACAACGGGCGGGGGCTGCGGAAGGTGCCGCGCTGTCGCCACGAAAGGTAACGGCGGCCTCACCCAGAGCGAAAGTGATGGCTTCCTTGTCGAAGCCCGAGCAGAATCGGCCGATGGACCCCGTCACCCTGACCTCCGAACGGCTCCTGCTGCGCACGGTGGGGCCGCACGACACCGACGCGGTGTTCGACGCCGTCCAGGATCCGGACATCCAGCGCTGGACCACGATCCCGTCGCCCTATCTGCGCGAGCACGCCACGGCCTTCACCGAGCAGATGGCGCCCGACGGTTGGGCGGACTGCTCGATGTTCACCTTCGGTGTCTTCCGGCCCGTCGGCGGTGAACTCGCCGGCATGCTCGCCATCACGATGCGCTCCCTGGGAGTCGGCGAGATCGGCTTCTGGGCGACGAAGGAGCACCGGGGCCACGGCTACATCACCGAGGCCGCGCTCACGGCCTCCCGCTGGGCGTTCACACAGCGGGCCGTCGACCGCGTCGAGTGGCGTGCCGAGGTGGGCAACCATGGTTCCCGCGCGGTCGCCGAGCGTGCGGGCTTCACCGTCGAGGGGATCCTGCGCTCCGGCGTCAACAACAAGGGCGTACGCCGTGACTGCTGGGTCGGTTCCCTGCTCCCGTCGGATCTGGGGCTGCCCTCGTCGGCGCCGTACCTTCCCGTTCGGCGGGAGACCTGATCATCGGTCCTGATGGGACGGCCCAGGTCCGGGCCTGCTGTCAGTGGCACCGCCTATCGTGCGGACCATGACGAGTCTGCCGCGCCCGACCACCGAACTCACCGCCGACGAGGCCCGTCGGATCGCCCTGCGCGCCCAGGGTTTCCTGGGCGCCCCCGACCGCAGGGGCGGCGTCCGTGGCGTTCTGCGGCATCTGGGCGCGGTCCAGCTCGACACCATCTCCGTCCTGGCCCGCTCGCACGAACTCGTCCCGTACGCGCGCCTCGGCGCCGTGGGCCGCAGGACGGTCGACGAGGCGTACTGGACCCCGGCGGCCGACGGCACGGCCCCGGCACGGCCCCACGCCTTCGAGTACTGGTCGCACGCGGCCTGCATCCTCCCCGTCGAGGAGTGGCCGCACTTCGCCTTCCGTCGCCGCGCCTACCGCTCCCGCCCGCACTGGCACCACGCGCTGCCGGACGGCACGTACGACCAGGTCATCAAGCAGCTGAGGACCGAAGGGCCGCTCACCGCCACCGACTTGGGCGGCGCGAAGAGGACCAGCGAGTGGTGGGACTGGTCCGGCACCAAGGTCGCCGTCGAGCGCGCGCTGATGTACGGCGAGGTGGTGTGCACGGAGCGCCGCGGCTGGAAGCGGGTGTACGACCTCGCCGAGCGGGCGATCCCGGACGCGCTGCTCCACGACGAGCTGGACGACACGGAGTGCCTGCGCCGCCTCGTCCGGCTGGCGGGCCGCTCCCTGGGTGTCGGTACGCGCGCGGACATCGCCGACTACCACCGCCTCAAGGGCGAGCAGGTCGACGCGGTGATCGCGGAGTCGGGCCTGGTCCCGGTCACCGTGGCGGGCTGGTCCAAGCCGGCCTGGGCGGATCCCGAGGCGCTGGAGACGGCCCCGCGTGGCCGCCACCGCACCACGCTCCTGTCGCCGTTCGACTCGCTGATCTGGGAGCGTGCGCGCACGGAGCGCATCTTCGGCTTCACCCACCGCCTGGAGGCCTACGTCCCCAAGCCCAAGCGGGTGTACGGCTACTTCGCCATGCCCGTGCTGGCGGGCGGCCGTCTGGTCGGCCGGGTGGACCCGGCTCGCGAGGGCGCCACCCTGGTGGCCAAGCAGGTCACCGTCGACAGCCCCAAGTCGGTACCGGCCGTGGCCCAGGCCCTGACCGAGGCGGCAAGCTGGGTGGACTGCACGAACGTGCGGGTGGAGCGTGCGAACACTCCGGAACTGCGTGACGCCCTGGCTGCGGAGCTCAGGCGGACGGTCGGCTGATCCGCGTAGCCCTTCGGGGGCGCGGGGCCGTGGCCTCGTGCGGGTTCGCCGCCCGGGCGCCGTCGGCCGCGTCCGGCCCGCGGCCTCGCAGCGGCCGGTTTCGCCGAGCGCCCCTCACCGGATCTCGAGGATCTTCTCCCGCATCGCGTACACCACGGCCTCCATCCTGGAGTGCAGCTGCAGTTTCTCCAGGATGTTCCGTACGTGGTTCTTCACGGTGTTCTCGGAGATGAACAACTCCTTGGCGATGTCCCGGTTGTTCATCCCCGTCGCGACGAGCTTGAGGACCTCCAGCTCGCGCTCCGTCAGCCGGGGTGCCGGCACCAGGCGCCGCTCGTCCGTGCGCTGGATCATCGACTTGAACTCGGTGAGCAGCTTCGACGCCATGGACGGGCTGATCTGCGACTGCCCGTCGGCCACGGCGCGAATGGCCGTGGCCACCTCGTCCGTGGAGATCTCCTTGAGGAGATAGCCGGTGGCTCCCGCCTTGATCGCGTCGTAGAGGTCGGCTTCCTCGTCGCTGATCGTCAGCATGATGATCTTCGCGCTGGGTGCGACCTCCTTGATGGAGGTGCACGCCTCGATTCCGCCGCGCTTCGGCATGCGTACGTCCATGAGGACGATGTCCGGCAGCAGGTCGGCGGCCTTGTCGACGGCCTCCGCGCCGTCGCCCGCCTCCCCGACGACCTGGATGTCCTCCTCCGCGGCGAGCACGATCTCCAGGCCGCGGCGGAAGAGGGCGTGGTCATCCACGACAAGGACCCGGATGGGCTCCTTGCGTGGGGAGCCCGAGTCCGGGCCCATGCCGACGACGCCGTCGCCGGCATCTTCGTCACGCATCGGTCCGAAGCTGTCCGCCATGGTTCCTCCCCCTGAAGGCCGTGGCCTGCGTTCCTGTGCCGTCGCCAACCCGGGGCGACAGCGCACCGGTTGAGGCCGGTACGGCCATGATTTCATGCCCGGACGACAACGGGACGACAGAGCGGGGCGCGAAGGGGTCGCACACCGGTGCCCCTGGGGGCGCACAGGCACTCCAGGGGCACCACTGGGGGTTCCTCCGGCCGAAGCTGGGGGAGCTCGCCGGGCGCGGTCAGCCGCCCAGCACCCCGCCCGCCGGGGCATGCTCCGCCTGAGCGACCATCGGGTCCGTGCTGAGGTGGATGACGCCGTAGTCGTACGCGTGCCGCCGGTAGACGACACTCGGTTCCTTGGTCTCGGAGTCGACGAACAAGTAGAAGTCGTGCCCGACCAGCTCCATCTCGTAGAGCGCCTGGTCGAGCGTCATCGGGGACGCGACGTGGGTCTTCTCGCGGACGACGAGGGGGCCGTCACCCTTGACCTCGAGCGGGCCGATCCTCTTGGTCGGCACTGCCTCGGGTTCTTCGTCATGGACGACGCTGCCGTTGCCGTCGAGTGTCGCCGCGTCCGGGACGTGGTCGGCCACCTCAGCGGCCGAGATCCGGCGGGCGCCACGGCGTGTGTACCGCTTGTCGTGCTGCTTGCGCAGCCGTGCTTCCAGCTTGTCCGCCGCCAGGTCCAGCGCCGCGTACGGGTCGCTTGCCGCTGCCTCCGCCCGGATCACCGGGCCGCGGGAGTGAAGTGTGATCTCCACTCGGTCGGAGCGGTCGGCCTGCCGGGGGTTCAGCTCCTTGGACACCTCGACGTCCAGGCTGATCACCTTGCCGTCGAGCTTCTGGATCTTCTCCAGCTTCAGCTTCTCGGCCACGTGCTTGCGGAACCGCTCGGGCACCTCGGTCTTGCGGCCCTTGACGACGATGTCCACGCAGAACTCCGTTCCCGGATTGCTCCGCATCGACGGCGGAGCATCTCCCTTTTGCACCAGGCTCCAGCGCGTCCCGGAGCCTCGGACTCGGTGACTTCCACCTCCTCCTCCCCCGCGGGCAAGATCTCCACCCCACTGCCACGGGTGATTGCGGAAAACCCACGGCGCGGCATTCCGATTAGCAAGGGTCGGCGTCCGCCATTCCCTCACAACCGAACATATCTCGCCTGGACGGATGTCGTCACCCTCTACTGCTGCGTACCTCCATTCAGGTGAATGGAACCTCTCACTACCTGCAACGACGCAAGTTCCCTGTCAGTTCCGGTTTATTTCGAAAGAAGCTGGAGAAGCAGCGACCACCGCCGCGCCGATCCCGCCTTCCGCACTGTTCACGTCACTCTTTTCCCTGACCACTTCTGCTCGGCCTACACCTGCCAGCGCCGTCCGTGCCGCTTCTTCTCCCGTCGTTCCGGGTGTTACCCGGCCGTAGAAACCATCGCCTTCGGGCAGAGCGGCTCTCAGGGCCCGCGCTCCCTCCGCCAAGGACGCCCCCGTCGTCATCAAGTCGTCGACGAGCACGATCCGCCCTCCGTCCGCCAGCAGCCGCGTGCCACCCGGGGCGACCTCCAGGGCGCCGGCGAGATTGTCCAGCCGCTGCCGCGAGTTGAGCCCCGACTGGTCGGCCACGGCCCGCCGCTGCCGCAGTACGGCGAGCACCCGCGTCGGCGTCCCGCCACGCCGCAGCTCAGCCGCCGCGGCGAGCGCGATCCGCCGCGCGGGATCGTGTCCCCGCGCACGCACCGCCCACCTCGCCGACGGCACCGGCACGAGCAGCAACGCCGCCCCCGAGCCACCCGGCCCCGTCCGTCCACCGGATCCGAGCCCTGCCCGCACAGCCCCCGCCAGCGCCGCTCCCAGCGGCCCCGCGAGCGTCAACGCCCCCCGTTCCTTGTGGGCGAGGAGCGCCGCGCGCACCTCGTCCTCGTACGGAGCCGCCGCGTGCACCACCGGCAGCCCCGGCGGCTCCGGATCCGGTCGCACCCGGCTCGGTACGTCCCCCGTCAGGGCGGCACGGCACTTTGGGCAGAGCACCGTGCGAGGCCTTCCACAGCCTCCGCACTCGGCCGGCAGCACCAGGTCCGTGAGGTCCTGCCACCACCCCCGCATGCCCACCACTGTGCCAAGGCCCGGGCACCCCTGCCAGCCCTGTGGACAACTACCTGTGGACAACTCCCCGCAGAAGCTGGTGCGTTGTCCCCCACACGAGCGACGAACGTCCCAACATGCCGACCGGGCCGCAGCCGCGGCCGGCCAAGCACCACCGGGCCGGGCGGAGCGCGGAGTGCACCCGCGGAGCGGGGTTCACCCCGGATAGACCGGCGCCGTCCCCGTCTTGACGACCGTCTGCCACTGGGAACCGGTCGAGAGCCGCACGATCCCGTCCTCCGAGTGCGCCACCAGCGGCAGCCGTTCGTTCTCGGAGGCGGCGATCTCCTTCACGCCGGTGAGCGCGGAGGGTGCCTGGCCGACCGGAGTGGACCCGTCGACCTGGACGTACTGGATCTGCTGCACACCGCGGGCCTCGCGCCCGACCACGACCAGGCGGCTGTCACCGGCCCAGGACATGGCCGTGGTCTCCTCCAACTGCGGTGCCACGGTCCGCAGTTCGTGGACGCCAACGGCGCTCTTCCCGTTCTCCCGCGTCCGCTCGATCCGTCCCATGAGCAGGGTCGTCCGCTTGTCGTTCCGCACGATCAGCGCGATCCGCACACCGTCCGCGGCCACCCGCACCGCCTCGATCCGCCCGTCGAGGCCGGGCGTCGAGACGACCAGTGGGTCGCCCGCCCCCTCCGACAGCAGGAGCAGCCGGGGGTTCTTCGGGTCACGGTCGGCCACCCACAGGTCGCCACTCGTGTCCCAACTGGGTGTCGTCAGCCCGTCGTCCTCCGACGTGGCCTTGCTGCGCAGCACGGGGTCCCCCAGCGAACCGCCCGACGCGAGCGACCCGACGTACATCGAGCGCCCGTCGAGCGACACCCCGGCCGCGGTGTCCTCGTCCCGCGAGACCGCGGCGGCGCGCAACGCCTTGTCGCCGTCACCGAGCGCGCCCGGGACCGGCTCGGGTTCCTGCTCGCTGCTGGCTCCCGGTATCCGTACCAGCCGCTTCTCGCCGTCGATGAAGTACTCGTACGAGGCGCTCTTCGCCGGACCGCGCGTGACGTAGGTCTCGGCCCGGGCCGCGTCGGTCACGCACGACTGTGTGCCGTCCGAACGCTGGAGCTCCACCTCGTCGACGCCCGTGGGCGTCAGGTCCTGGAGCGTGAACAGGATCTGGGCGGCCATCTCCGTGCACTTGGCCTGCCCCACCCGGTCGGCCTTGGCGTTCAGCGGCACCGTCAGCCGGTTCTGGTCGTCGGGCGTCAGCGACTTGACGCCCTTCTTCAGCGCCGTACCGGTGGGGAAACTCGACCTGACCACCGGCTTGAGCCAGCTCGTCGGGCCCTTCAGGACCGAGCGGACCATCTGGGTCACCGGGTCCACCTGCTCCCGTACGTAGACGGGGTCGGCGACCGCCGCGAGCTGCCCGTCGGTCCCGCCGGCCGTGTTCGAAGCGAAGTAGTACTTACTGACGGACTCGTAGTTGCGCCGGAAGTCGGACATCCCCATCACCACGCCCGACGGCAGCGAGGCTATGCGCCACTGCTTGGTGCCGTCCGCCTCCTTCTGTTCCGTGAGGTGCACGAGCTTGTCGTACGCCCCTTCGGCGGGCTCGTAGGCGAACTGCGAGTCCACCGTGGCGACCTTGCGACCGATCAGCGAGTAGGTGTAGTCGCCGGTCGCCTCCCTGCTGTTGGCACGGTCCGCCACGGGGTTCGGCCCGTCCGCGAGCACCGTCGTCGACTCATTCGGGTGCCACTCCTGCGACGCCTTCTCGGTCAGGTACTTGCGGGCCGTCTCGAACTGCGGGTCGTCACTGGTCAGCGCTTCGAGGAAGCCCTGGACGATCTCGTCGGGCTGCGCGTTCTCCCGCGGCGGTATCGCGAAGACCCGGACCTGCGCGTCCGGCCGCTGGGAGGCCTCGACATCACGCAGGTCCCCTCCGTCCGGCATCGACGCGCACCCTGCCAGCAGTACCGTGCCGCAGGCGGCGTACACCGCCACGCGCGCCGGACGCCCACGGCCGCTCCCATCGCGGTCAGCGCCCACGAGAACCCTCCCCATGCTTCAACTGGTCCGGCCGCTCGCCGGTTCCCCGGCCGTCCTCGGACGGGGCCTCTTCTGGCGCCGAGGCCGGGCCCCGAGCGTCGGTGGACGGCCTCGGCACCACCCGCGCGCCGTTGCCGGGCAGCGCCGCCGGATCCACCGCGCCCGCCACTCCGGGAGCACGGGCCGGCATCGGCGGCACCGCCCGCTCACTGACGGGCTGCGCCGGTACCGTCGCCAGCTTCTGCGAGCCGTCGAGGGGCAGGCCCGCGTCGTTCAGCCCGCGGTTGCGCCGTGAGTCCTTGGGCTCCAGGGGTATCGGCGAGCCCCGCAGCGGCTCGTCGGCCGTCCGCGGCAGCGTCAGCCGGAACTGCGAGCCGCCGCCCGGTTCGCCCCACGCCTGCAGCCAGCCGCCGTGCAGCCGCGCGTCCTCCAGAGCGATCGACAGGCCGAGGCCCGTACCGCCGGTGGTACGCGCGCGTGCCGGGTCGGCCCGCCAGAAGCGGCTGAACACCCGGGTCGCCTCGCCGGGCTTGAGGCCCACTCCGTAGTCGCGCACCGCGACCGCGACCGCACCCCCCGCCGCCGCGAGCTTGACCACCACGTCGTTGCCCTCGCCGTGCTCCACGGCGTTGACCACGAGGTTGCGCAGGACCCGCTCCACCCGCCGGGCGTCCGCCTCGGCGATCACCGGCTGCACGTCCCCGACGACCCGTATGTGAGTGCCCTTGCGCTCGGCGAGCGGCTCGGCCCCGCTGACGACCCTCCGTACGACTTCCCGCAGGTCTATCGGCTCGGCCTCCAGCGCCGCCGCGCCCGCGTCGAACCGGCTGATCTCCAGCAGGTCGGCGAGCAGCGTCTCGAAACGGTCCAGCTGGTCGGCCAGCAGCTCCGCCGACCGGGCGGTCACCGGGTCGAAGTCCACGCGCGCGTCATGGATGACGTCCGCGGCCATCCGCACGGTCGTCAGGGGCGTACGCAGCTCGTGCGACACGTCGGACACGAACCGCCGCTGCATCCGTGACAGGTCCTCCAGCTGCTGGATCTTCAGCTGCAGGTTCTGCGCCATCTTGTTGAAGGCCTCACCGAGACGCGCGATGTCGTCCTCGCCGGTGACCTTCATACGTTCCTGGAGGCGTCCGGCGGACAGCCGCTCGGCGATCCCCGCCGCCATCCGCACGGGCGTGACGACCTGGCGCACCACGAGCCAGGCGATCGCCCCGAGGAGGACCACGACGAAGAGCCCCGCCGTCGCGAGCGTGCCCTTGACGAGGCTGAGCGACTTCTCCTCCTGCGTGAGCGGGAAGAGGTAGTACAGCTGGAACGGGTCGTTCTTGGGGTCGTTGACCTGGGTGCCGATGATCAGCGCCGGCTGCGACTTCTGACCGTTGGTGTAGACGATGCGCGTGTAGCTCTGGGCCGCGCCCGTGCCGGCGTCGACCCGTACCCGCAGGTCCTGGGGCACGCTGAGGCTCGGGTCGACATAGCCCGAGGCACGTGGTCCGAGGCCCCTGCTGCTGTTGTCCGCGGAGGTGGTGCTGAGGGTCACGACACTGAACGCGCCCTGGCCACCGCTGGAGAGCGACTCGACGAGGGTGCTCATCCAGACGCTGACGTTCTGGACGGGGTTGTCGTCCGCGCCGGAGCGGCTGTCCCCGCCCGCGCCCGCCGCGCTGTCGGCCTCCTGTTTGGCGACCGTGAACCCGCCCGTGGCCTGGCTCTGCGAGGCCTTCACCTTGGCGTCCAGCAGGCCGTTGCGCACCTGTCCGATCACGACGAAACCCAGCAGCAGAACGACGCCCAGCGACATGAGCAGGGTCGTGACGACGACCTTGAGCTGGATGTTGCGCCGCCACAGCCGCATGACAGGCAGCAGCGGACGGCGCACCCAGCGCATGAACAGCCGAAGGACCGGGCTGCCCTGGACACCGCCCTGGAGCAGCCCGCCTTCGACGAACCGCCCCCAGAGGGAGCCCGTCATCTTCCGGCCGACAGGCCGCCCCGGCCGGACTCCCGGCTCACCGGGCGCCGAAGCGGCACTGTCCCGGGACATGTCAGCTCGGTCCGGCCTTGTAACCGACGCCACGGACGGTCACCACGATCTCCGGCCGCTCCGGGTCCTTCTCGACCTTGGAGCGCAGCCGCTGCACATGGACGTTCACCAGACGGGTGTCCGCCGCGTGCCGGTAGCCCCACACCTGCTCCAGGAGCACCTCACGCGTGAACACCTGCCACGGCTTACGGGCCAGCGCCACCAGCAGGTCGAACTCCAGCGGAGTCAGCGCGATGGACGCCCCGTCCCGCTTCACAGAGTGACCGGCCACGTCGATGACCAGATCGCCGATCGCGAGCTGCTCGGGCGCCGGTTCCTCCGACCTGCGGAGCCTGGCCCGGATCCGGGCCACCAGTTCCTTTGGCTTGAACGGCTTCACGATGTAGTCGTCGGCGCCCGACTCGAGGCCCACCACGACATCGACGGTGTCGCTCTTCGCGGTGAGCATCACGATCGGTACCCCGGACTCCGCCCTGATCAGGCGGCACACCTCGATACCGTCCCGGCCGGGAAGCATCAGGTCCAGGAGCACCAGGTCGGGCTTGCTCTCACGGAAAGCGGCCAGCGCCTTGTCGCCGTCGGCTACGAAAGACGGCTCAAAACCTTCACCACGCAACACAATGCCGAGCATCTCGGCCAGTGCGGTGTCGTCATCGACGACAAGGACTCGTCCCTTCATAAACGACATCATCCCATTAACTAAATCGTTACCTGGCGTGACCTGTCACACAGCTCCGCAAGCGCCTCGGCCGTCACGGGCGACACGACGCCCTCCTCGGTGACGATCGCCGTCACCAACTCGGGCGGCGTCACGTCGAACGCCGGGTTGTACGCCTGGGTCCCCAGGGGTGCCACCGGTATTCCGCCTCCCGCTTCGACTCCCGCCACCGGCACCTGCGGTGCTGTGATCTCCGTCACTTCATGACCGGCACGCTGCTCGACCTCGATCGATGCTCCGTTCGGAGTGTCCGGATCCACCGTCGTCACCGGCGCCACCACGATGAACGGCACATGGTGGTACCTGGCCAGCACCGCGAGCGGATAGCTCCCCACCTTGTTCGCCACCGAACCGTCGGCGGCGATCCGGTCCGCTCCGATGAGCACCGCGTCCACCTCTCCCGCCGAGAACAGTGACCCGGCAGCGTTGTCCGTGAGCAAGGTGTACGCCATTCCGGCGCGCGCCGCCTCATACGAGGTCAGGCGAGCACCCTGCAGCAACGGACGCGTCTCGTCCACCCAGAGCCTGCGCAGCCGCCCCGCGCGGTGCGCCGCGAGCACCACCGCGAACGCCGTGCCCTCCCCGCCGGACACCAGCGCCCCGGTGTTGCAGTGCGTGAGAATCCGGTGGTTGCCCCCGGGCAGCAGCTCGTCCAGCAGCGCCAGCCCCTGCTCGGCCATACGTGCGCTGGCCTCGGCGTCCTCCCGGTGGAGTGCCCGCGCGGCGGCCAGCGCGGCCTCGGCGGCCCGCTTCTGGTCGCCGCCGCCCCGCAGGACGGCCAGGTGTGCCGCCTGAGCCCGGCGAACCCCGTGCGAGAGGTTCACCGCGGTGGGCCGGGCGCTCGCGAGGGAGGCCGCGGCCTCGTCCACGTCGAACCCCCGCGCGGCGGCGAGCGCGACCCCGTACGCCCCCGCGATGCCGAGCAGCGGTGCCCCGCGCACGGCGAGCGTGCGGATCGCCTCCACCAGCGCGGGCGCGTCCGTACACACCAGCTCGACCTCTTCGGCGGGCAGCCGCGTCTGGTCGAGGAGGACCAGCACGGGGCCCTCCGGCGGCTCGTCCCACCGAATCGCGGGTATCTCGACGGGCCGGTTGTCCTCGCGGGATTGCGCGTACTGATCAGCCATCCGCCCAGTCTGCCCCGTACGGGCCGGACAATTGAAGGTGTGCAGCCCATACGGCGGCCGGTCACTTCCCGGGCACACCGTGGCACGATGGCAGCCAACCTGCCGCCGCGACCGCGGACGGGCACCGTGAAGGAGCGACGATGAACAACACTCCGGGCTGGGCATCGCCCGGATCTGCCCCCTCCGAAGGGCAGAACGGACAGGAACCGGCGACCCCGGGCCCTGCCGAGCCCTCGGATCGGCCCACTCCTCCCCAGCCCACGGGCGAGCCCGGCCCCGCCCCGTCCGGCCCCGGCTCGAAGTGGTCCAAGGAGCAGCCTCCGCCGACCCAGTGGCCCGCGCCCAGCGGCCCGCAGGGCGCCCCGCCCCAGGCTCCGCCTCCGCCGGGCCCCGGCTGGGGCGGACAGCCGCCCGCCGGCCCCGGCGGATACGGAGGCCCTGGCGGATACGGGGGTTACGGCGGCCCGGGCGGGTACGGCTACGGCCAGGGCCCCGGCGGCCACCCCAGCTGGGGAGGCCCACCGCCCGCGGCCAAGCCCGGCGTGATCCCGCTCCGCCCGCTCGGCGTCGGCGAGATCCTCGACGGCGCGGTGTCGACCATGCGCACGCACTGGCGCACGGTTCTCGGCATCTCGCTGACGGTCGCCGTGTTCACGCAGATCGCCGTGATCCTGCTCCAGGGCTTCGTCCTGGACGACAGCGCCAGCGCGGACACCCTCAACGACCCCAGTGCCACCGCCGGGGAGCTGACCCGGGCCCTGGGCGACACCCTCCTCAACTCCGGTGTCGTCCTCCTGATCACCCTGCTCGGCACCATCGTCGCGACGGCCCTGCTCACGACCGTGACCAGCCGCGCCGTCCTCGGCAAGTCGGTGACCACCGCCGAGGCCTGGCAGGACGCCCGGCCCCAGCTGCCCAAGCTCATCGGCCTGACCTTCCTGCTCCCGCTCATCGCTGTCGCGACCGCAGCCGTCGGCACCCTGCCCGGCGTCCTCGTCGGCCTCGCCGGCGGAGGTGACGGCGCCGTGGCACTCGCCGTGTTCGGCGGCCTGGCAGCGTCCCTCGTCGCGCTCTGGCTGATGATCCGCTTCTCCCTGGCCTCGCCGGCCCTGATGCTGGAGAAGCAGAGCGTCCTGAAGTCGCTGAGCCGGTCCGCGAAGCTGGTCCGCGGCTCCTGGTGGCGGGTCTTCGGCATCCAGCTCCTCGCCACGATCATCGCGAACATCGTCGCGTCGATCATCGTGATCCCGTTCGCCCTCATCGCCTCCGCTCTCAGCGGCGACGGCGTCGGCGGCTTCCTCAACAGCGGCACCGGCGACCTCGGCTGGACGTTCCTCATCGTCAGCGGCGTCGGCTCGGTGATCGGAGCCATGCTCACCTTCCCGATCACCGCCGGTGTCACCGTGCTCCTCTACATCGACCAGCGCATCCGCCGCGAAGCCCTCGACCTCGACCTGGCCCGCGCGGCCGGCGTCCAGGACTACGGCTCCGGCGCGCACGGCTCCACTCCGGGGAGCTGACGGAGTGAGCCTGGCGGGGGGAGTTCTCACAGCGGTACTGGCGCTGCCACACGCCGACGGCGAACCACCGGTGACCGTCCCGCGCGACCCCGCGCGGGAGGCCGCCCGGCGCGAGCTGTCCAAGCGGATGTACCACGAGGACGACCCCAGCCTGCTCCAACGCGCCCTGAACGCCTTCTGGGAGTGGGTCGACAAACTGTTCGGCGCCGCCTCCACAGCGACCCCGGGAGGCGGGCTCGGCCTGCTGGTCATCGCCCTGGCGGTTGTGGCAATCGTCGGCGCCCTCTGGTGGCGCCTCGGCTCCCCCCGCCGCGGCCCCACGTCAGCGGTCCCCCTCTTCGACGACCGGCCGCGCAGCGCGGCCGAGCACCGCGCGGCCGCCGAGGCACACGCGGCCCAGGGCCACTGGAACCAGGCCGTCCAGGAGCGCATGCGCGCCGTCGTCCGCGCCCTGGAGGAACGAGCGCTCCTCGACCCCCGTCCCGGACGCACCGCCGACGAGGCCGCAGCGGAGGCGGGCCGCGCACTCCCCGCCCACACGGACCGACTGCGCGCCGCGGCACGGGACTTCGACGACGTGACGTACGGCGGACGAACGGCCGCCCCGGAGACGTACCACCGCCTCGCGCAACTCGACAGCGACCTGGAGCGCACCAAACCGGTCCTCGCGAGCAGCAGCCACAGCACGGACCACAGCGCCCACCAGGGGGCCTCCAGGTGACCACCGAGGCACCCGAGGCCACCTTGCCGTCCACCTCGGCCTCTCCCACCACCCGCCAGGTGTGGACCCGCTCGCGCGGCATCCTGCTCGCACTGGTGATCCTCCTGGCGGCCGCCGTCGCCATCGCCCTCGTACGCTCCGACGCCCGGCACGGCAGCCTCGACCCCCGCTCCGCTGATCCCTCCGGCAGCCGCGCCGTCGCCGAACTGCTCGCCGATCGGGGCGTGTCCACGCGGGTGGTCACCACCCTGGGCGAGGCAAGCACCGCGACCGGCCCCGACACGACGCTCCTGGTCGCCCGCCCCGACCTGCTGACCGCCCGTCAGCAGGACCGTCTCCACTCGGCGTTCGTGAACTCCGGCAGCCGCACGGTCCTCGTCGCTCCCGGCGCCCCGTCCGTCGGCACCCTCGCCCCCGGAGTCGACGCCGACCTCGCGCCGAGTTTCGACTCCACGCTCCCGCCCGGCTGCAGCCTGCCCGCCGCCCGACGAGCGGGCACCGCCGACACGGGCGGCATCCGCTACACGGCGGACGTGTCCGACGCCGACGCCTGCTACCCCAGCGACGGCCTGCCCACCCTGCTGCGCATCCCCGCGGCCGAGAGGGGCGGCGACACCGTCGTGCTCGGCGCCCCCGACATCCTCCGCAACGACCGTCTCGACGAGCACGGCAACGCCTCCCTCGCCCTCCAACTGCTCGGCTCCCGCCCCCATGTGGTCTGGTACCTCCCCTCGCTCTCCGACGACTCCGCCACCGACGCCGGTGACCGCAGCTTCACCGACCTGATCCCCTCCGGCTGGCTCTGGGGCACGCTGCAGCTCTTCGTCGCAGCAGTCCTGGCAGCCCTCTGGCGCGCCCGCCGCCTCGGCCCGCTCGTCCCCGAAAGGCTCCCCGTCGCGATCCGCGCCTCCGAAACCGTCGAAGGCCGGGCCCGCCTCTACCGCAAGTCGAACGCCCGCGACCGGGCCGCCTCGGCCCTGCGCTCCACCACCCGCACCCGCCTGGCCCCCCTCGTCGGTGTGTCCCCCGCCCAGGCGCACGCGCCCGAAGCACTCCTCCCCGCTCTGTCCGCCCAGCTCCGCCGGGAGGGACAGTCCTTGCACGTCCTCCTCTTCGGGCCGCCGCCCCGCGACGACGCGGCCCTCATCCATCTCGCCGACCAACTCGACGCCCTCGAAAGTGAGGTACGCCGTCCATGATGGCCCCGACCACTGACAACGCCGGGTACGCCGGGGATCCGGGCGCTGCCCGCTCCTCCCTGGAAGCCCTGCGCGCCGAGATCGCCAAAGCCGTGGTCGGCCAGGACCCCGCCGTGACCGGTCTCGTCGTCGCCCTCCTGTGCCGCGGACACGTTCTACTAGAAGGAGTCCCTGGAGTAGCGAAAACGTTGCTCGTGCGGGCCCTCGCATCCGCGCTGGAACTCGACACCAAGCGCGTCCAGTTCACTCCCGACCTGATGCCGAGCGACATCACGGGCTCCCTCGTCTACGACGCCCGCACCTCGGAGTTCTCCTTCCAGCCCGGCCCGGTCTTCACCAATCTCCTCCTCGCCGACGAGATCAACCGCACCCCGCCCAAGACCCAGTCCTCGCTCCTCGAAGCGATGGAGGAGCGCCAGGTCACGGTCGACGGCACCCCCCGCCCGCTCCCCGAGCCGTTCCTGGTCGCCGCGACCCAGAACCCGGTCGAGTACGAGGGCACGTACCCCCTCCCGGAAGCGCAGCTGGACCGTTTCCTCCTCAAGCTGACCATCCCCCTCCCATCCCGCCAGGACGAGATCAACGTCCTCACCCGTCACGCCGAGGGCTTCAATCCACGCGACCTGCGCGCCGCCGGCGTACGCCCCGTAGCCGGTCCGGCAGAGCTCGAAGCGGCCCGCGCGGCCGTCGCCAAAACAGCGGTCTCCCCCGAAATCACCGGCTACGTAGTGGACATCTGCCGCACGACCCGTGAATCGCCGTCCCTCACCCTCGGTGTCTCCCCCCGAGGCGCGACGGCCCTCCTGGCCACGGCCCGCGCCTGGGCCTGGCTGACCGGCCGCGACTACGTCATCCCCGACGACGTGAAGGCCCTGGCTCTCCCGACCCTGCGCCACCGCGTCCAGCTTCGCCCGGAGGCCGAGATGGAGGGCGTGACGGCCGACTCGGTCATCGCCGCGATCCTCTCCCACGTCCCCGTCCCCCGCTGATGCCTCTCACCGGACGCGCCGCGCTCCTGGCGGCCCTCGGCACCCTCCCCGTAGGCATCCTGGAGCCCAGTTGGACGGGCATCCTCGCCGTCAACGGTCCCCTGGCACTCGCCTGCGCCTGCGACTTCGCTCTGGCCGCACCGGTACGCCGCCTGGGCCTGACCCGCTCGGGCGACACCTCCGTACGCCTTGGCGAGGCCGCCGACGTCACCCTCACCGTCACCAACCCGTCCGGCCGCCCTCTGCGCGCCCGCGTCCGTGACGCCTGGCCCCCGAGCAGCTGGCAGGCCGGCACGGAGGTCGCCGCGTCCCGCCACCGGCTGACGGTCCCCGCGGGCGAACGACGCCGCGTGACGACCCGCCTGCGCCCCACCCGCCGCGGCGACCGCCGGGCGGACCGCGTGACCATCCGCTCGTACGGTCCTCTAGGCCTGTTCGCCCGCCAGGGCAGCCACAAGACCCCCTGGGCGGTACGTGTCCTGCCCCCGTTCACCAGCCGCAAGCACCTCCCGTCGAAGCTGGCCCGCCTGCGCGAACTCGACGGCCGCACCAGCGTCCTGACACGCGGTGAGGGAACCGAGTTCGACAGCCTGCGCGACTACGTCCCCGGCGACGACACACGCTCCATCGACTGGCGCGCCACCGCCCGCCAGGCAAGGGTCGCCGTACGCACCTGGCGCCCCGAGCGCGACCGGCACATCCTTCTGATCCTCGACACCGGCCGCACGGCCGCCGGCCGCGTCGGAGACGCCCCCCGACTCGACGCCTCGATGGACGCGGCTCTCCTCCTGGCAGCCCTCGCTTCTCGCGCCGGCGACCGAGTGGACCTCCTCGCTTACGACCGCCGGGTACGCGCCCTGGTACAGGGCCGAGCCGCAGGCGATGTCCTTCCTTCCCTGGTCAACGCCATGGCGCACCTCGAACCGGAGCTCGTCGAGACCGATGCCCGTGGCCTCGCCTCCACCGCACTCCGCACGGCCCCGCGCCGCTCGCTGATCGTGCTCCTCACGACCCTCGACGCGGCCCCCATCGAGGAGGGCCTGCTTCCCGTACTCTCCCGCCTCACCCAGCGCCACACAGTTCTCGTCGCTTCGGTCTCCGACCCTCACATAGAGCGCATGGCAGCGGCACGGGGCACCACCGAGTCGGTGTACGAGGCTGCCGCCGCGGCCCAGGCCCAGGCGGAACGGCATCGCACCGCCGAGCAACTCACCCGGCACGGTGTGACTGTCGTCGACGCAACACCCGACAACCTGCCGCCGGCCTTGGCAGACGCGTATCTGGCATTGAAGGCCGCAGGCCGCCTTTGACTTCCGCCGAATTCCGGGGGGTATAGAAACACCCCCAGAATTGAGCGAGCTGAAACACGTGGTGAACGCAAAATAGCCCCCGCACCGGAGTGCGGGGGCTATCAGCAATATAAGTTCGGCGGCGTCCTACTCTCCCACAGGGTCCCCCCTGCA
>NZ_JAHRIB010000037.1 GCF_019090165.1 Streptomyces sp. BV286 | reverse complement strand
CCTCATCGGCCGGGGCCTGAACCGCGAGCATCCCGCCACCGCCCGCCAACACTTCACCGATCGCCCTCGACCGCAACGCCACCACCCGGGCACCGTCCTGCAGGGACAGCCAGCCACCCACCACCGCAGCCGCAATCTCACCCTGCGAATGCCCCACCACCGCATCCGGCTCCACACCCACCGAACGCCACACCTCAGCCAGGG
>NZ_JAHRIB010000036.1 GCF_019090165.1 Streptomyces sp. BV286 | reverse complement strand
GGGGCCCGTCACGCGCTCACCGGTGAACCGGCGTCTGGAAGAACATGGCAAAGACGTTACCGGGTTCCGCCGGCCCCGCACACCAGCCTTCGGTTCCTCGGCGGGCAGCGGCCCGGGGTGGAGTGCCGGGCAGGCGCCGGTTCAGGCGCCGGTTCAGGTGCCGGCGGGGCGGCTGGTGGGGCGGCTTGTGGGGCGGGGGCCGTGCCAGTCCAGGCACAGGACGGTGGCGTCGTCTCGGGGCTGTCCGCCGTGGTGGGCGTCGGTGACGGCGCCGATCA
>NZ_JAHRIB010000035.1 GCF_019090165.1 Streptomyces sp. BV286 | reverse complement strand
GTCCAGCAGCCCGTGGAAGATGCTCTCCGTGACCAGGGTGCGGGCCTCGATCATGCCCCGGTAGTCGTCCAGCGAGTACTCGTGGACGCGGAACCCGCGATGCTGGTCCGCGTCCAGGAGGCCCTGGGCCGACAGGTCGACCAGCGCCTCGCGGACGGGGGTCGCGGAGACGCCGTACTGCTCGGCGATCTCCTTGACCGTGAACTCCTGGCCCGGCTGGAGCCGTCCGGCCAGCACCTCGTCGCGGAGCGCGTCCGCGATCTGCTGCCGCAGGGTGCTGCGGGTGACGGCGCCATTGCCGCTGCCGGTGCCGGGCATCGTCAGGTTCCTCCCCCGATCGGGTAAGTACTCGCTCATGTCTACGAGCCAGTCACCTTACGCGTTCGGGGCAGGGCCACCCGGATCACGTTGTTTCCGCGCTAGACGGTGTGCTCGTCCGCCACGGAGAGGGCCTCGTCGAGTGCGGCCAGGCCCTCCTTGGCCTCCGCCTCCGTGATGTTGCAGGGCGGCACGACGTGGGTGCGGTTCATGTTGATGAAGGGCCACAGGCCGTGGGCCTTGGCCGCCGCGCCGAAGGCCGCCATGGGGGCGTTCGCCTCGCCCGCCGGGTTGTAGGGGACGAGGGGCTCGCGGGTCTCCTGGTCCCGTACGAGCTCAAGGGCCCAGAAGACACCGGTGCCCCGCACC
This sequence comes from Streptomyces sp. BV286, assembly GCF_019090165.1. Lineage (GTDB taxonomy): Bacteria > Actinomycetota > Actinomycetes > Streptomycetales > Streptomycetaceae > Streptomyces. Next base: position 47,107 of record NZ_JAHRIB010000035.1, on the reverse strand, counting down.
TCGCCGACGCTCGGGTGGCGCTCCGCGAGCTCGCGCAGCCCCGGGCCGAGGACGTTCTCGCCGATCCGGGCGGCGTGCTCGACGACGCCCTCCTCCTCCATCACGTTCAGGGTCGCGACGGCGGCGGCGCAGGCGAGGGGGTGCCCGGAGTAGGTGAGTCCGCCGGGGTAGGGGCGGCGCGCGAAGGTCTCGGCGACGGCCTCGGAGATGGCGACACCGCCGAGCGGCACGTATCCCGAGTTCACGCCCTTCGCGAAGGTCATCAGGTCCGGGACCACGCCGGAGTGGTCGGCGGCGAACCAGTGGCCCGTCCGCCCGAAGCCGGCCATGACCTCGTCCAGGACGAAGACGATGCCGTACTCGTCGCAGAGCGCGCGGACGCCCTCCAGGTAGCCCGGGGGCGGGATCATGATCCCCGCCGTGCCCGGAATCGTCTCCAGGATGATCGCGGCGATGGTGGCCGGTCCCTCGAAGGCGATGGTGTCGGCCAGGTGCTGGAGCGCGCGCTCGCACTCCTGCTGCTCGGTCTCGGCGTGGAAGGGGGAGCGGTAGAGGAAGGGCGCCCAGAAGCGCACGACCCCGGCCGTGCCGCTGTCGTTCGGCCAGCGGCGCGGGTCGCCGGTGAGGTTGATCGCGGCGGCGGTGGCCCCGTGGTACGAGCGGTAGGCGCTCAGCACCTTCGGGCGGCCGGTGTGCAGCTTGGCCATCCGGGTGGCGTTCTCGACGGCCTCGGCCCCGCCGTTGGTGAAGAAGATCTTGTCCAGGTCGCCCGGTGTCCGCTCGGCGATCAGCCGTGCCGCCTCCGACCGTGCCTCGACGGCGAAGGCGGGCGCGAAGGTGGTCAGCTTCCCGGCCTGCTCCTGGATCGCGGCGACGACCTTCGGGTGCTGGTACCCGATGTTCGTGAAGACGAGTCCGCTGGTGAAGTCCAGGTACCGCTTGCCGTCGTAGTCCCAGAAGTAGGCCCCCTCCGCACCGGCGACGGCGAGCGGGTCGATGAGCTCCTGTGCTGACCAGGAGTGGAACACGTGCGCACGGTCCGCGGCCTTCACGGCGGCGCCGGCCTGGGGATTGGGCTGAGGGGTCATGCGCCCGAGCGTAGGTGTCCCGGGTGCGGACGCGACATCGGCGTCCTGTCTGCGGTGCGGCCGGGAACGCGACAGGTTGTCGTGTGTGAAAGCGCCTGCCGGAGTACCGGCCGAGGACTCGTGAGCCCTTTTTCTATTGACAGCATCCTGTCGTGATGACAGCATACTTACAGAAGCGCAAGCAGGAGCAGCACCGAGGAGGAACCATGACCCGCAAGCCCGTGTACCTCGCCGTCTACGACACGTTCGCCGACTGGGAGACCGGCCACACGACCGCGTATCTCGCCCGGGCCGGCTACGAGATCCGGACGGTCGGCGCGTCCGGCGACCCGGTGACCTCCATCGGCGGGCTGCGCGTCCTGCCCGACGTCGCACTCGACGACGTACGCCCCGAGGGCGGCGCGCTGCTGATCCTGCCGGGAGCCGATCTGTGGGACACGGGCGACGAGCTCGCGCCCTTCGCCCGCAAGGCGGGGGAGTTCCTGGCCGCCGACGTGCCCGTCGCCGCGATCTGCGGCGGCACCGCGGGCCTCGCCCGCGAGGGCCTGCTCGACGACCGCACCCACACCAGCGCCGTCTCCTTCTATCTGGCCGCCACCGGCTACAAGGGCGGCGAGCGGTACGTGGACGCCGACGCCGTCACGGACGGCGGGCTGATCACCGCCGGGCCCACCGACCCCGTCGCGTTCGCCCGGGAGGTCTTCGGCCTGCTCGGCGTGTACGAGGGAGAGGTGCTCGACGCCTGGTACCGGCTGTTCCACGACTCGGACGCCCAGGCCTACGCGGTCCTCGAGGCGGCCGGGCAGTGAGTGGGACCGACGAGGCGGGCAGGCAGCGCCAGGACCTGTTCAGCCGGAGCGCGCTCTCCGTGTTCCGGCTGAACGGCCAGTTCCTGGCAGTGGCCGAGGAACTGGCCGGGCCCGCCGGACTCACCGCCGCCCGGTGGCAGGTGCTCGGCGCCGTCCTGCGGGAGCCCCTGCCCGTCTCCGGGATCGCCCGGTCCATGGGCATCACCCGGCAGAGCGTGCAGCGGATCGCCGACCTGCTGGTGGAGGCCGGGCTCGCCGAGTACGTACCCAATCCCGCCCACCGCCGCGCCAAGCTGCTCCGGCCGACCGAGGAGGGCCTCGCCGCCGTGCGGAGGATCGACCCCGGGCACGCGGCCTTCGCCGACCGCCTCACCCACGCCCTCGGCGAGGCGGGACTGGCCGAAACCGTACGGGTGCTGGAGCGGCTGGTCGCAGCGATGGAGACGGCCACGGAAGCGGCCGCGCACCCGCCCTCCGCTGTTACGGAACCGTAGACACCGGCCCCGCCACCTCGCCGTTCGGCCGCACTATCCTCGGGTGTCGCACACGTACGGGGGAGGGCGGCGTACCGATGGAGAAGCTCGGATCTGCGGATCCGCACCGGATCGGCGCGTACCGGCTGCTGGCACGGCTGGGTGCGGGCGGTATGGGCCAGGTGTATCTGGCGCGTTCCGACCGGGGGCGGACCGTCGCGGTCAAACTCGTCCGCAGGGAGCTCGCCGAGCAGGAGGAGTTCCGCGCACGCTTCCGCCAGGAGGTGCAGGCCGCCCGCCGTGTGGGCGGGTACTGGACGGCGCCGGTGCTCGACGCGGACACCGAGGCCGCGATCCCGTGGGTCGCCACGGGCTATGTGGCCGGGCCCTCGCTCCAGGCGGTCGTGGGCCACGACCACGGCGCGCTCCCGGAGCGTTCCGTACGGATCCTCGCGGCCGGCCTCGCGCACGCGCTGAAGGACATCCACGCGGCCGGGCTGATCCACCGCGACCTCAAACCGTCGAACGTCCTCGTCACGATCGACGGCCCGCGCGTCATCGACTTCGGCATCGCCCGCGCCCTGGAGACGGTCACCGACGGCGGCCTCACCCGTACCGGCGCGCTGGTCGGCTCACCCGGTTTCATGGCCCCCGAGCAGGTTCGCGGCGACCGGATCACGCCCGCCTGCGACGTCTTCTGCCTCGGCTCGGTCCTGTCGTACGCGGCCACGGGCGTCCTCCCGTTCGGCGCGGCCCACAGCGGGGTGCACGCCCTGATGTTCCGCATCGCCCAGGAGGAGCCGGACCTGGCGGGGGTGCCGGAGGGCATCGCCGATCTCGTCCGCAGGTGCCTGCGCAAGGACCCGGCCGCCCGCCCGACGCTCGACTACATCCTGGAGCGGACGGGAGCGGAGGACACGGTCTCGGATGGACGCAGCCGGGACCCCTGGCTGCCGGGGATGCTGGTCGCCCAACTGGGCCGTCACGCGGTGCGGTTGCTCGACGCGGAGGACCCGGAGGAGAAGGCTTCGGCCCGTCCGGCACCGGAGGACGGGACCGGCCGGGCCGACGGCGAGGGCCCGGCGGCATCCGGCGAGGACGGCGGGCGCGAGGACGGCGAGGCCGGGGCAACAGCCGAGGGAACCCCGCAGCCCCCGGCCACCGCACCCCCTTCCGTACCTCCTTCTGTTCCCCCTGCCACTCCCGCCCCGGCGCCCACGCTGCCGCCCCCGCCCACGGCCCCTCCCCGTACGGCACCCCCTCCCGGCCCCGCCCCGGCACCCGAGGCCTCCCCGGAACACGCCCCCACCCCCGACGGATCCTCGCCGCCCCTGCCGGGGACCCCGCCGGCCGACCCCTTCGGCCACCTCCCCACGATGACCACGAGCCTGCCCGGGACACCCCCGCCGGCAGGCCCGCCCCCCGGGCCTCCCGGGCACGCCCCCGCCCCGGGCCCGGTCCACCCGGCCTACGCGTACCCGCAGCAGCACCCCCCGCCCTCCGGCTACGGCCACCCGCTCCAGCCGCAGCCCGGCGCCTGGTCGGGCGGCCCCTCCTACGTGCCCCCTGCGGGAGCGACCCCTCCCTACGGCCCCACACCCCCGTACGGTCCGGGGGCCGCCCCGCAGCCGGAGCCGCCGCGAAGGGGCGGGCGGTCCACCGCCGTCCTGATCGTCGTGGCGCTGGTCGTCGCGCTCGGCGCGGGCGCCTCCGTGTACGCCCTCATGAAGGGCGGCGGGGACGGCCGGGCCGACGGCGGCTCCAGTCCGACCCCGACGGGCGCGCCCACCACCCCCGGACCGTCCGGTCAGGACGCCTCGGCGCAGCCGTCCGCCTCGCCGGAGGAGACACCGGCGGACGGCCCGATCCCGGCCGGGTTCCTCGGCACCTGGACGGCGTCCATCGACAACGACACGGGCCACAACACCCGCAGGCTCACCATCCAGCAGGGCGAGGTGGGGGACACGGTCCTCTCGCTCACGGCGGACGGGCCCGCGGGCAGCGGTACCTACCACTGTGTGTTCCGGGCGGAGCTCGCCGAGGCCCCGAGTGACGGCGGCCCTCTGCAGATCGGCCCGTCCGAGGTCACCGTCGGCGAACCGGCCACGTCCTGCTCGCCGGGCACGGCAACGGAGTTGACCCTCCTGCCGGACGGCCGACTGCGCCGCGTGAACACGAGCAGCGGCGACGAGCTGACGTACACGAAGCAGTAGACCGGCGCGAAGCCCGGACCGGTGCCGAAACGGCAGGCCTGCGGGAAGCGGCAGCCCTGGGCGGAGTACTACCGGGGCTCGGGCGGGCGCTGCCGGGGCATGTTCGGGCGGGTCCCCGGCGGAAGCGGCGGCCGCCCGGGCGAAGCCGTGTCCGCCCGCGCGCCCCCGTTCATCCCCGCCTGGATGGCGAGCGGCGCGGACCCGGTCCGGAACTCCACCATCCAGTCCGAGGTCTCCGCCCGCACCAGCTCCGTCACGTCCTCGGAGAACCGCCGCAGCACACCGAGACACCGCTCCGCGGCCTCCCCGGCCGTCCCCTCGGTGGGTCCGAGGACCTCCCGCACGCACTCGGACGCCCAGTCGAACTGCAGTGCCTGCAGCCGCCGCTGCACGGCCTGCGCCGTCGCCACGTCCCTTATCCACCCGGAGGTCACCCCGAAGAAACGGTCCCCCGCCACGCAGGCGACCCCCACCAGCAACGCCAGGTATCCCCAGGCGGCGCCCCCGCCCAGCACCCCGGCGAGATCCAGCAGCGGCAGCGCGGCCCCGGCCACGGCCCCGGCGGCGGCCCCCGCCCGCAGCGCCCGCGCCCCCCGCCGCTTCCACACCCGATCGGCGAGATACCAGGACGCCGTGGTCAGCGCCCCCGCCTCCACCCACCGGTACAGCTCGTGCAGCCGGTCGCCCGGCTCCCCCCAGTCGCCGAGCGGGAAGGTCCGGCCCATCAGATCGCCCGGCTCCAGCCCCCGGGGCACGAGACCCGCGGGCCCGGCCCCACCCGGCCCCTGCCCACCGGGCCGCGCACCGTCGCCCCGACCGTCCTGGGCCGATCCTTCGGGCTGCATGTCCGGCTGGCTCACCCGACGCTCCCTAATCGTTACGTTGCGTGACGGTAACGTGGCGCGAGGTGCTGATGCGCCGCACCCTTACTACCTCCCAATGGGTGGCGATGGCCCTGGTTTCAGGGCTTTTCCGCTCGGACGTGGGTCTTGGTCAGGTATAGGCCAACCCGTCCTCTCACTCGAAAGAGTGCTGGAGCGACGGCCCGGTAGACCACGTAGGCTCGTGCCAAGGCGGAAAACCCGCCGGACAGCCCGGACACAGCCGTGCCCGCACGAGCGCGCACGGCGGTCCTCACAGCCGTACGAAACCAGGAGCTGATCGTGATTCCCGGTGGTGGCCAGCCCAACATGCAGCAGCTGCTCCAGCAGGCCCAGAAGATGCAGCAGGACCTCGCGAACGCCCAGGAGGAACTGGCGCGCACGGAGGTCGACGGTCAGGCGGGCGGCGGCCTGGTGAAGGCGACGGTGACGGGCTCGGGCGAACTGCGCGGTCTGGTCATCGACCCGAAGGCCGTCGACCCGGAGGACACCGAGACCCTCGCCGACCTGATCGTCGCGGCGGTCCAGGCGGCCAACGAGAACGCCCAGGCACTCCAGCAGCAGAAGCTCGGCCCGCTGGCCGAGGGGCTGGGCGGCGGCAGCGGCATCCCCGGTCTGCCGTTCTAAGTCAACCCGGCGGTCCCTTCTAAGAAGGCCGACCGCCAACTACCGTACGTACGAAGAGAGCAAGCGCGACTACGGTACGTACCGAGTGAGCAGAACGACGAGCAGAAGCACGAGCTGAAGAACGAGCAGGAACGGGAAGGCAATCCGTGTACGAAGGCGTGGTCCAGGACCTCATCGACGAGCTGGGGCGGCTGCCCGGCGTCGGTCCCAAGAGCGCGCAGCGGATCGCCTTCCACATCCTCCAGGCCGAGCCGACGGACGTACGCCGTCTCGCGCAGTGCCTGATGGAGGTCAAGGCGAAGGTCCGCTTCTGTGCCACCTGCGGGAACGTGGCGCAGGAGGAGCTGTGCAACATCTGCCGCGACCCGCGCCGCGACCTGTCGGTCATCTGCGTGGTCGAGGAGCCCAAGGACGTGGTCGCCGTCGAGCGGACACGCGAGTTCCGGGGCAAGTACCACGTGCTCGGCGGTGCGATCAGCCCGATCGAGGGCGTGGGCCCGGACGACCTGCGCATAAGGGAGCTGCTGGCGCGGCTCGCCGACGGTGTGGTCACGGAGCTGATCCTGGCCACCGACCCGAACCTGGAGGGCGAGGCCACGGCCACCTATCTCGCCCGCATGATCAAGCCCATGGGCCTGCGGGTCACCCGCCTCGCCAGCGGGCTGCCGGTGGGCGGCGACCTCGAGTACGCCGACGAGGTCACCCTGGGACGCGCCTTCGAGGGAAGGCGGCTGCTGGATGTCTGAACGACTGGTGATGTACGGAACGAAGTTCTTGTCGAACTTCTTTACGGAGTTCTTGAGGAAGGCCGGCTTCTAGATGTCTGACGCCACGCTGCATGCGACCGCTCAGGACCCCGACGATTTCGCGGTCCAGATCGCGGACCAGGTCGAGAGCTTCCTCGTCGCCGTGACAGAGGTCGCGAAGGGGGACGAGCCGGACTCGGCCGTGCCCTTCCTGCTCCTTGAGGTCTCCCAGCTCCTGCTGGCCGGTGGCCGCCTCGGCGCGCACGAGGACATCGTCCCCGACGAGCGCTACGAGCCGGACCTGGGCCCGGAGCCGGACGTCGACGAACTGCGCGAGCGGCTCGCCGAGATGCTCGACCCGGTCGACGTCTACTCGGAGGTCTTCGACCCGTACGAGCCGCGCAAGGCCCCGGTCCCGGCCCGTATCTCCGACGACCTGGCCGACGTCATGGCGGACCTGCGGCACGGCATGGCCCACTACCGGGCGGGCCGCACCACCGAGGCCATGTGGTGGTGGCAGTTCTCGTACTTCTCCAACTGGGGCTCCACGGCCTCGGCGACCCTGCGTGCCCTTCAGTCCCTGGTGGCGCACGTCCGCCTGAACCAGCCCCTTGAGGAGCTGGACGGCCTGGACACCGACCAGGACCTCAGCGAGGAGGCACTCGCGGAGGCGGCAGGCAAGGTCATGGCGGAGGAGATCGCGGGACCGCTGGGCCTGCGGACGGTCAAGTAGCCGTCCTTTTCCGTACGGTGTGGGGCGCGGCGCACTCGCCGCGCCCCACAACGCGTTGTCCGAACGACCCGTCCGCCCCTCGCGTGCGACAGCGGCCCCGGGACCCCGGCCCCGAGACCCGGGTTCAGCGGTCCCGGGCCCCGGTTCGGCGGTCCCGGAACCCCGGTTCAGGAACCCGGTGTCGGAGAGGCCTCCGGCGTCGGGTCCTCCTCCGGCTCCTCCGTGGGCTCCGGCTCCGGCGCCGCGGTCGACAGGTCGGCCTGGTCCCGCACCGCGGCCACCCAGCGGTCCGACATGGTCGCTTGCCCGTTGCCGTCGGAGTCCGGCGCGCCGGGCGCGCCGGCCTCCGTGTCCGGGATCGGCTGGTCGCCGTGCACGGGGATCAGGGTGTTGAACCGCTGCTCCTCGTTGTAGTTCGTGGCGAAGAGGTAGCGCTTGCCGACCTGGAGGAGGTGATCGCCCTCTGGGAGGAGGAGCACGCCCTCCTCGTCCGTGCCGCCGAGCTGGTTGACGACGACGGTTCCGGTCACGTCCCCCTTGAACACCCGCTGTACGGCCACCGCGTACTGGGTCTCCGGGCCGACGCCCAGGTCCTTCTGCCCCTTGAGGGCGGTGACCTTGCCGTAGAAGAGGTCCTCGGCGCCTCCGGCGAGGTTCGTGTCGACGGAGAAGTCGGCGTCGAAGGTCAGGTGCATCTCGGCCGTCTCGCCGACGGCCGCGTTCCCCTCGTCCGACTCCTGGTACGCGACGAACCCGGCGGTGCCGGCGCCCAGCGCGGCGATCACCGCGGTGGCCACGACGACGGCCGTCCTCCTGCTGATGGGCTTCCTGTTCATCGGATCAGCCCCAGAGGTCGTGGTAGGCCGCGCGGTCGGTGTGGACCGGGCGGGCGTTGGCCGGGAGGTAGCCGATGGTCTTGGACATCAGCGTGCCGTTGGGCTTGTGCGTCAGGCCGAGCGCGTGGCCGAGCTCGTGCGCGGCGGCCTTGCGGCGCCAGCCCTTCGCTCCGTACTTCTTCCCGCTGTCCAGGAACGCCGTGTTCAGGAGGATCCGGTCGGCACCCTTGCGGGGTGCCCAGCCCCCGACCCACTTGACGTCGGCGCGCTTGATGTCCCGCCACTCGAGATCGGCGATCGTGTCCCACTCGTCCGGGGCGATCTTGATGCTGGTCAGGCCGTACTGCGAGTTGTTCCAGGCCGTCGCCGCCCACTTCCGGGCGTCGTCGTACTTGGTCTCGTCCTCCCAGCGGATCTCCTTGCCGTCCACGGACGAGTGGCCCCGCGAGTCGGCGGAGGCGGTGCCGGGGTGCCCGAGTACCGCGACGGCCACGGCGACCACACCCAGGAAACCCGCGCGTGTCAGTCTTCGAGCCGGTCTTCGTATGGGGTGCTTCACTGTTTGTTCCCCCTGATTCGGTCGTTTGCAGGCGTCGTTCGATCCCGACGGAGGGTCTCTCTCCGTCGGAGGTGATCACCGTATGTCAAAGCCGATCAGGGGGAGTTGGGATTTCCGCGGTCCGGATTGTATGAACCTTGTCCGTGTGCTGCACCTGTGCTGGACGGGCCCTAACCCGTGTGACGAGAAGGTTGGATCACTCCCCCAGGGGAGCAAGTCCACCCCACCGCACAGGAGTTGTGATGAAGCGTCACATAGGTACCCGCGCAGCGATCGTCGGCGTCTCCCTCGTGGCCGCCGGAGCCGTCACCGTCGGTGTCAGCCAGGCCGCGCCGGAGCGCGGGTCGAAGCCCGCGGCGAGCCAGGCCGCGAAGCCGACCAAGAAGCAGATCGCCGCGCTGTTCGACGGCTGGAACAAGGCCCTGCAGACCGGGGACTCGAAGAAGGTCGCCGACCGGTACGCCAAGGACGCCGTCCTCCTGCCGACCGCCTCCCCCGTGATCCGCACGGACCGCGCCGGGATCGTCGACTACTTCGACCACTTCCTGCTGAACAAGCCCAAGGGCACGAAGATCAAGTCCGTGATCAACGTCCTGGACAGCAACTCGGCGATCGACGCCGGACTGTACGTCTTCCAGCTCACCGACCCGAAGACCGGTGAGAAGAAGAACGTCGAGGCCCGCTACACGTACGAGTACGAGAAGCGCGGCGGCAAGTGGCTGATCGTCAACCACCACTCCTCGGTGCTGCCCGCCGCAGGCTGAACCGGACGCACAGCCCCCCGCCGGGGGCGTCCCGCAGCGCCACCGTGCCGCCGTCGTCCGTGACCAGCTGCTTGACGATGGCCAGTCCGAGCCCCGAGCCGGACCGGCCCGTCAGGCCCTGGCCGCGCCAGAAGCGGTCGAAGGCGCGGGACTTCTCCGCGTCGGACATGCCGGGCCCCTGGTCCAGCACCGACAGCAGCACCTCGTCGGGGTGGGACGACACCTCCACGGTGATCGTCCCGCCGTCCGGCGAGACCTCCAGTGCGTTCGACAAGACGTTGTCCAGTACCTGGTCGAGATGACCCGGGCTGGCCAGCACAAGCGGCCGGCCGCCGGCAACTCCCCCCAGAGCGATGGTGACGCCACGCTCGTCGGCGGCCGGTCTCCACACCGAGAAGCGCTCCTCGATCACGTCGAGGAGCGGCAGCGGCTCGGCCGCGGACACCTTCGCCTCCGCGCGCGCCAGCACCAGCAGCCCGTTGACCAGCCGGCTCATCCGGACCACCTCGGAGGTGGCCTGCTCCACGTCCTCGCGTACGAACTCGTCGTCGGTGCCGTCCGCGATGTTGTCCAGGGAGAGCCGCAGGGCCGTCAGCGGTGTACGCAGCTGGTGGGAGGCGTCGGCGACGAAGATGCGCTGCGCGGCGACCAGGCTGTCGAGGCGTTCGCCGGCCGAGTTGAGCGTGCGGGCCAGCTGCTGGGTCTCGTGCGGGCCCTCCACCGGCGAGCGTGCCGTCAGGTCACCGTCGCTGAACCGGGTCGCCATGTCGTTGAGCTGCCGCAGCGGCCGGGTGAGGCGGCGGGCCACGAAGGCGCCGATGAAGGCGGCCACGGCCAGCACGCCGACCGCGAGCACGGCCCGGAAGCCCCAGATGCTCCACAGCCGCTTGCTGAGGTCGGAGGTCAGGTACTGGATGCGTACCGCGCCGACGACCCGGTCCTTGTCGTCCGCGGCCCGGGCCGGAACGGTGACCACGAGGTGCTTGCCCCAGACGAAGGAGGAGCCCCAGTCGACCGTCGGCTTCCGCTGATCGAGGGCCCGCCTGATCGCCGCGTCGTCCGCGGGGAGGGGGAGCGAGGCCACCGCCGCGCCGGTGGAGCCGACGACCTGGACGGTGCCGGGGGTGTCGTCGGAGTAGGCCCCGGCCATCCGGGCGAGCGCCTGCCGCGAGGACGCGTCCCCCTCGCCCAGCAGCAGCGCCATGGTGGTGGCCTCGCGTTCCACCGACTCCTCGGTGTCCCCGCGCAGCTGCGCGGTCAGCGTGAAGGCCACCGGCACGGTGAACGCGGCCAGCGCGACGGCCACCAGGAGGACGTAACTGACGATCAGCTGCCGGATCACGAGCCGGACGCCCCCTGCCCGGGATCCCGCGCGATCTCCAGGCGGAAACCGACTCCGCGGACCGCCTCGATGGTGATCGCGCCCGACAGCTTCCGCCGCAGCGCCGCCACATGGACGTCCAGCGTCTTCGTCGGCCCGAACCAGTTCGCGTCCCAGACCGCTTCCATGATCTGTTCGCGCGACATCAGCGCGCCCGGCTCCTCGGTGAGGAAGGCCAGCAGGTCGTACTCCTTGGGCGCGAGGGCGACCTCCTGGCCGTCCAGCCGTACGCGGGCCGCCTTGCGGTCGATGGCCAGCCGCGTCCCGTACTCGTCGGGGCCCGCGTCGGCCGACGCGGGCGGCCGGGCGCGCCGCATCACCGCCCTTATCCGCGCGATGACCTCCCGCACGCCGAAGGGCTTGGTCACGTAGTCGTCGGCGCCGAGCTCCAGGCCGACCACGCGGTCCGTCTCGTCGCTGCGCGCGCTGATCACGATGATCGGCACGTCACCGCGCGCCCGCAAAGCCTTGCAGACATCGAGGCCGTCGGTGTCGGGGAGACCGAGATCGAGCAGCACGACGTCGTACGGATCCCCGTGGGCCAGGGCGTCACCGCCCGTGGCGACCCACGCCACCTCGAAGCCGTAACGCACCAGCCCGCGCCGGAGCGACTGGGCTACCGGCTCGTCGTCTTCCACCAGGAGTACGCGCACAAGCGGAACCTTAGTGCTTGAAATTTAACGGGCCGGGGGCCGGGTGTGACGCGGCGCACTTTGCGAGTGAGGTGCGACCGAGCAGGGCAGATGCGGTCCTGGAGCGGCCGAAGGGCCGGACGACGGCGACCGACCGAATCGGACCACCGGAATCCGGACCGGCCCGGATGATCAGCACGTGAGCGGGACATCTCACGATGCGATATCGCCCGGGTGGAATTCGGCCGCTCGTTAGACTGAGCCGACCGCAGTCGTGCGGTACGAGACGGACTGAGCGAGGAGCGCACGTGGGCCTTGTCGTGCAGAAGTACGGAGGCTCCTCCGTAGCCGATGCCGAAGGCATCAAGCGTGTCGCCAAGCGAATCGTCGACGCCAAGAAGAACGGCCACCAGGTCGTTGTCGTGGTGTCGGCGATGGGTGACACGACGGACGAGCTGATCGATCTCGCCGAGCAGGTATCCCCGATCCCTGCCGGGCGTGAGTTCGACATGCTGCTGACCGCAGGAGAGCGGATCTCCATGGCCCTGCTGGCCATGGCGATCAAAAACCTGGGCCACGAGGCCCAGAGCTTCACCGGCAGCCAGGCAGGCGTGATCACCGACTCCGTCCACAACAAGGCGCGCATCATCGATGTCACGCCGGGCCGCATCCGGACGGCGCTCGACGAGGGCAACATCGCGATCGTCGCCGGGTTCCAGGGCGTCAGCCAGGACAAGAAGGACATCACCACGCTGGGGCGCGGCGGGTCCGACACCACGGCCGTCGCCCTCGCCGCCGCCCTCGACGCCGAGGTCTGCGAGATCTACACGGACGTCGACGGTGTGTTCACCGCCGACCCGCGGGTGGTGAAGAAGGCCCGGAAGATCGACTGGATCTCCTCCGAGGACATGCTGGAGCTCGCCGCCTCCGGCTCCAAGGTGCTGCTGCACCGCTGCGTCGAGTACGCACGCCGTTACGACATCCCGATCCACGTCCGCTCGTCCTTCTCCGGACTGCCGGGCACCTGGGTCAGCAACGAGAATCCGCAAGGGGACGCGCAGGTGGAGCACGCCATCATCTCCGGAGTCGCTCACGACGTCTCCGAAGCCAAGATCACTGTCGTCGGCGTTCCGGACAAGCCGGGTGAGGCCGCGGTGATCTTCCGCGCCATCGCGGACGCCGAGATCAACATCGACATGATCGTGCAGAACGTGTCCGCGGCCTCCACGGGCCTCACGGACATCTCCTTCACGCTCCCCAAGGCCGAGGGCCACAAGGCCATCGAAGCCCTGGAGAAGGCGAAGGGCGCGATCGGCTTCGACTCGCTGCGCTACGACGACCAGATCGGCAAGATCTCCCTGGTCGGCGCGGGTATGAAGACCAACCCGGGCGTCACCGCCTCGTTCTTCCAGGCGCTGTCCGACGCGGGCGTCAACATCGAGCTCATCTCGACCTCCGAGATCCGCATCTCGGTCGTGACCCGCCAGGACGACGTCAACGAGGCCGTGCGCGCCGTGCACACCGCCTTCGGACTCGACTCCGACAGCGACGAGGCCGTCGTCTACGGGGGCACCGGCCGCTGATGGTCAAGGTCGTGGGACCCCCGGCCGCGAAACCGACGCTCGCGGTCGTGGGCGCGACCGGAGCCGTCGGCACGGTCATGCTCCAGATCCTGTCCCAGCACGCGGACATCTGGGGCGAGATCCGCCTGATCGCCTCGCCGCGCTCGGCCGGCCGCAAGCTGGCCGTGCGCGGCGAGCAGGTCGAGGTGATCGCCCTGACGGAGGAGGCCTTCGACGGGGTCGACGTCGCCATGTTCGACGTACCCGACGAGGTGGCCGGGCGCTGGGCGCCGGTCGCGGCCGCCAAGGGGGCCGTCGTGGTCGACAACTCCGGCGCGTTCCGGATGGACCCCGAGGTGCCGCTCGTGGTGCCGGAGGTCAATCCGCACGCCGCCCGGGTCCGCCCGCGCGGCATCATCGCCAACCCCAACTGCACGACCCTGTCCATGATCGTGGCCCTGGGCGCGCTGCACGCCGAGTTCGGGCTGCGCGAGCTGGTGGTGTCCTCGTACCAGGCGGTGAGCGGGGCCGGGCAGCGCGGCGTCGACACGTTGCGGCAGCAGTTGAAGCTCGTCGCCGGTACGGAACTGGGGACGGCACCCGGCGACGTACGGCGGGCCGTGGGGGACAACACCGGACCGTTCCCGGAGCCTGTGGCGCTCAACGTGGTGCCGTGGGCCGGGTCCGTGCGCGAGGACGGCTGGTCCTCGGAGGAGATGAAGGTGCGGGACGAGTCCCGCAAGATCCTCGGGCTCCCGAACCTGCCCGTCGCCGTCACCTGCGTCCGGGTGCCGGTCGTCACCACGCACTCGCTGACCGTCCACGCCCGTTTCCAGGGCGAGGTGACGGTGGACAAGGCGCGGGAGATCATCGCCACCGCCCCGGGGGTCGTCCTCTTCGACAACCCCGCGGCGGGCGAGTTCCCGACGCCGGCCGACGTGGTCGGGACGGACCCCACGTGGGTCGGGCGGGTGCGGCGAGCGCTCGACGACCCGACGGCGCTGGAGCTTTTCGTGTGCGGGGACAACCTCCGCAAGGGCTCCGCGCTGAACACGGCACAGATCGCCGAACTGGTGGCTGCGGACCTCTGACCTGCCCGGGACTCGCGAGCCGCGGGGGGATACGCGACATATCGCCTCGCGCTCGCCGATCCGGGCGGGAAATCTTCTGGTCGTAAGCTGAATCGTTTGTAGGATCTGTGTGACTTTGGTGGTTCGACCATGGTCGGGTCTGTGGTCCGGACCGCTTGAATCGAAGCCTCAGGCGTTCGAAGATTTTTCTCCCCGTTCTCCGCAACCGCGCGGAGGGCGGGGAGCGTCTTTGCGGTCGCCCTTCAGGGGCGACCGGACGCCACGTTCATATGGGGCATAGGGGATGAGTTTTTACGTATGAGGGCATTTAGCGCACTGTCTCGCATGCAGTCCGACGCAAATGTGATGCCTGTCGCGTACAACCCCGACGGGGGGACGCGTGTCCAACTGGCGTGGCAGAGGTACTCGAATTCTCACCCACTCTCGGCTCTGTTCGAGCCGGGGGGCTCCCAGCAGCGACGCTCGGCACGGCCCTGCGTCCGCCCCGCCGATCCCGCACGTCCGGCGCGCCCGGCGGCGGCATGCCGGTGATCGCCCCCATGCCCGCAGCGCGGTCGGCCCACATCCCCAGTCAGCGTGAGGGCGCTGACGAGGCACTGGCGGCCGGCACCACCGTCGACCATCTCACCGAGACCTACCGCGCCCACTACAGGTCGCTCCTCGGCCTCGCGGCGCTCCTCCTCGACGACACCGCGTCCTGCGAGGACGTCGTCCAGGAGGCCTTCATCCGGGTGCACTCGGCGCGCAAGCGCGTGCGGGACCCGGAGAAGACGCTCGCCTATCTGCGCCAGACCGTCGTCAACCTCTCGCGTTCGGCACTGCGCCGGCGCATCCTCGGCCTGAAGCTCCTCTCCAAGCCGATGCCCGACATGGCGAGCGCCGAGGAGGGCGCGTACGACCTGCTGGAGCGCGACGCCCTCATCAACGCGATGAAGGGCCTCCAGAGACGCCAGCGCGAGGTTCTGGTCCTGCGATACTTCGCGGACATGACCGAGGCGCAGGTCGCCGAGACCCTCGGAATCTCGCTGGGCTCGGTGAAGGCGTACGGCTCGCGCGGCATCGCGGCGCTGCGCATCGCCATGGAGGCGGCGGCATGAGTGGGCACGACGACCGGACACGCCACGACGAACACGGTCGCCACGGCGACGACACCGAACATGAGCAGCACGCAGGGAACGGAACTGTGAATCACGGCGCCTCGGAGAACTCGGGCCCGGAAGAGTCGGGTTACTCGGACACGGAAGCCCTCCCGTCGGATCCCTCGCCGGATCCCGCGTCGGACGGCACCTCGGACAACGGCTCGGACAACGCCCCGGACGACGCTTCGGAGAGCGGCTCGGGCAGCGCCCCGGACAGCGCCTCGGGCAGCTCGGCGGACCTTTCGCCGGACGACAGCCGGCCTGACGACGCCTCCGGCAGCACCGCGGGCGACGCCTCGCGCGACGTGCCGGACGCCCCTGCCCACGTGCCGGACGCCTCGGCCGACGTGACGGGTGCCTCGGACACGGAGTCCGCCGACCCGCAGTCGCGGGACTCGGGCGGATCCGGCGCCGAGGCGGAGCCCGCCGGCATCTTCGGTCTCAGTGCGGTCGGGCCCGGACCGGACGGGTTCGGCTCCGACGAGCTGGCCCTGCGACGGCTGCTGCACCAGGCAGTCGAGGAGATCGAGCCGACCGACGGCACGCTGGACCACCTGCGGCGCGCGGTACCGGCCAGGCGGGCACGCAAGCGCCAGGCCATCGTCGGCATGGCCGCCGCCGCGCTCTTCATCGGCACGGCCGTCCCGGCCCTCGTGCACGTCTCGAACGCCTCGGGCTCCGGCGACGACCAGTCCATCGCGGCCAACGCCTCGGCGACCCAGGGCGGCGACAACGAGGGCAAGGAAGCCTCCGCGGGCAGCGGCTCCGGCGACTCGAGCCCTTCCAAGGGCTCCGGCAAGGGCGACAAGAAGGACAAGCCCGGCAAGGGCAAGGGAAGCAGCAGCGGAACGACCGGTGCCCAGCCGTCCGCCTCCATGGTGGGCGCACCCACCTGCACGCCGGCGCAGCTCACCGCCGTGGACGGCGGCGCAGCCCCCGACGCGGGCGGCGCGGTCTACGGCACCTTCACGGTCACCAACATCTCCACCGCCAGCTGTACGGCAGTCGGCGACGGCTCCGTCTCCTCGAGCGCGGCGGGCGCCGCGGACCAGTCCAAGGTCAGCACCCTTCTCCATCAGGCGGGCGACCCGGCCACCAACCTGCCCGACCCGGCCGGCTACGCCACGAACGTGGTGCTCCAGCCGGGCGGGACGTACAGCGTGAAGTTCGCCTGGGTGCCGTCGTCGACCTGCCCGACCACCGGCGGCACCAGCGGCGGGTCACCGACGCCCGACCCGAGCCCTTCGGAGAACACCGGGGGTGACAGCGGCGGTACGTCCTCCGAGGGCACCAACGGCGTCAGTACGCAGCTCATGCAGGAGGACGGGACCGTCGACGGAAGCGTCACCGTGTCCTACGCGGCCGAGGGCGGCGCACCTACGGCGGCGACGACCGTGTTCAACGCCTGTGCCGGGACGGTCTACCGGACCGGGATGCTGTCCGGGGCCTGACGCCGGGCCCCGACCGCCCGCTCGGGCCGAGCAGGCCGCGCCGCGCGGTCGAGCCGGGCGGCGTGGACCACTCCGGGAGCGCCCCGCCTGGAACGGGTCCGTCCGTTGACCGGTCCGACCCGTCGGCTGGGTCGGATCCGTTGCTTGGACAGATGCGTTCGAATGGGGCCGCTGAGTGCATCCGCCGCGTAGGCCGCGCCGGGGCCGGCAGCCCCGGGTAACGTCAGGCCGTGGGAGAGGACGACACCTTCGCGGTGTCGGTGTCGGTGTCGGCGTCGCGGTCCGTTGCCCCGACGGAGGCGTCCGGGGCTGTTTCGGCCGTCTCGCCGTGGCCCGCGGCGGCCGCCTCGCCGCCGGTGCCGCCCCGGGAGGCCTCGCCCTCCGCGGGAGCCTCCTCCGTGAGACCCAGCTCCGCGTCCTCGGCGAACTCCACCTCACGCCGCATCAGCCGGAACCACATGAAGACGACGAAGCCCGCGAAGACGAACCACTCACCGGTGTAGCCCAGGTTCTGGAAGGCCTTCAGGTCCAGGCCCGTGTCCGAGGGAGCCGTGGCGGGCACGGCCTTCATTCCCGCGTCCGCCACGGCGAGAGTGATCCACGCGTCGTACACCTCGTACGGCACGAGATTCACCAGTGACGCCGAGCTGATCGCACCGGTCTGCCCGGCGGGGAGCCCACCGGCCGCGGGCACGCCGTTCGACCCGGGGGTCTCCGATGCCTGGAGCGCGCCGGTCACGGTGACCTCGCCGGCCGGAGCCGCCGGGGCCTTCGCGGCGTCGGCGACACCGGGGAGCCAGCCCCGGACCACCGGCAGGGCCCGGCCGTCGTCGGTACGCAGCATCGTCAGCACGTAGAAGCCGGTCTTGTCGTCCAGCTCCCGGTCCGGCACGAGCAACTGCTTCCCGTACCGGCCCGTCGCCGTGGCCTGCTTGCCCGACGTCTCCTTGTCCACCGGCAGCAGCTCGGCGAGCGGCCGAGCCGCCTGCGTCCTGGCCGCAGAGGCCTGCTCACCGGCGTCGCGATGGTCCTGGACCCGGTCCTCGAACCGCCCCAACTGCCATGACCCCATGAAGATGCAGAAGGGGATGGCCAACAGCACGAAGACGTTGATCCCCCACCAGCGGGGCGTCAGCAGGAACCGGTACACAACCTCAAAGGTACGGGCCCTCGCGGAGGGCTCGGCCGAGGGGGTGCCTCAGCCGGGCCCTCCCGCGAGGACGCCCGGTGCCCTGGGACAGCCGAAGGCGGGCGCGGCCGCCGGCACGGTCACCTGCCCAGGTGTCGCTCCGCGAAGTCGAGCTCCAACCGGACCTGCTTGATCCGCTCGTCCACGACCAGCGAACCGTGCCCCGCGTCGTAGCGGTACACCTCGTGGTCCGCTTCCCGCGCGGCGAGCCTGACCACGTAGTTCTCCACCTGGCGGATCGGACAGCGCGGGTCGTTGACCCCGGCGGAGATGTAGACCGGCGCCTTCACCGCGTCGACGTACGTCAGCGGGGACGACGCCTCGAAACGCTCGGGAACCTCCTCCGGAGTGCCGCCGAGCAGCGTGCGGTCCATCGCCTTCAGGGCCTCCATCTCGTCGTGGTACGCCGTGACATAGTCCGCGACCGGTACCGCGGCGATGCCGAGCGCCCACGCCTCGGGCTGCGTACCGAGCCCGAGCAGGGTCAGATAGCCGCCCCACGAGCCGCCCGTGAGGATCAGCCGGGCCGGGTCGGCGAGCCCGGACGAGACCGCCCACTCCCGTACGGCCTCGATGTCCTCCAGCTCGATCAGACCGACCCGGTGCTTGAGGGCGTCCGTCCACTCCCGCCCGTACCCCGTGGAACCCCGGTAGTTGACCCTGACCACCATGTACCCGTGGTCCACCCAGGCCGCCGGGCCCGCCCCGAACGAGTCGCTGTCGTGCCAGGTCGGGCCGCCGTGGATGTCGAAGACGGTCGGCAGGGGGCCGCTCACTCCGGCGGGCCGCTGCACGAGGGCGTGGATGCGGCCGCCGGGACCCGTCACCCACACGTCCTCGACAGGCACCGACTCCGGCGCCTTCATGCCGGGCGGGTCCAGGACGACCTCACCCGACGTCGAGCGGACCACCGGCGGCTGCGCGGCCGACGACCACAGGAACTCCACGCTGCCGTCCGGGCGGGCCGTCGCTCCCGACACCGTGCCCTTCGGCGTGGGAACCCGCTCCAGGTGACGGGCCGCCAGGTCGAACCGCCACAGCTCGCTGCGCGCCTCGAAGCTGTTGACGACCAGCAGGGCGGAGCCGTCCGGATACCACTCGGCGCTCAGGTCGCCGTCCAGCTGCGAGGTCAGCGCCAGGTCGGTCTCCTCGCCGGACGCCACGTCCCACACCATCGGCTCCCAGCGCCCGCGCCGCTGGTGCCCGACGAGCAGCCGCGTGTCCCCGTCGACCGGGGCGAAGCCCAGCACCTCCAGGCCCAGCTCGACCGTGCCGCCCTTGGTGTCGTCCAGCTCCGCCACCGCCGAACCGTCCATCCGCAGCACCCGCAGCGCGGAGTGCATCGCGTCGCCGTGCTCGGTGTGCTCGATCGCGATCAGCGAGCCGTCGTGCGAGAGGTCGCCGACCCCGGCCGACTCCCGGTGCCGGTAGACCTCGACGGGGTCCTCGCCGGTCCGGCTGACGTAGATCGTCGATCCGTCCTCGTCGGTCGACCTGCCGACGATCGCCGTCCGCCCGTCCCGGCCGAGCGCGAGGCCCGCGGGATAGGAGGGGGCGAGCCCGGGGGCCGCGGGCCCGTCGGGAACGGCCGCGCCGCCGTCACCGCCGGCCCCGGCGAACGGCTGCCGCCGCCAGATCCCGAACTCGTCCCCGTCCTTGTCGTCGAACCACCAGATCCACTCGCCGTCCGGCGACAGCACGCCGTCCGTCGTCCCGTTCGGGCGGTCCGTGACCTGGCGCTGGGCGCCCGTCTCACGGTCCCACGCGTACAACTCGTACGTCCCTGTCGCGTTCGACACGAACAGGGACCGGTGCGGAGCGTCCTCCGCCCAGTCCGGCAAGGACACCCGCGGCGCCCGGAAGCGCTTTTCCCAGTCGGGCATGGTTCCGTCGTGCGGGATCGCCCGGTTGCTCTCAGTCATGGCCCCATACTGCACGCACCGGACGACATTCCACCGCCGGGGTCCCCAGCCTGTGGAAAACTCTCCGGGCGAAGGCCGCCGTGGAAGTGCCGAATCCGGATCCGCGCAGCTCAGAACCGGTCGTCAGGTGCCGAGCCACCAGCCACCAGCCACCAGCCGCTCAGCACCGCACGGCAGGCCATCGACGGCTACGGGCCCGTGCGTTCCCGGGGGCGCCGGCCCAGCAGTTCGGCGAGGCCCCGTCGGGTGGCGGCGATGACGACGCGGTCCCCGGACCCGAGCACGTAGGTGGGCGGCAGGTCCCAGACCAGGCCGGACGGCCGTTCCGGGACGGAGGCGTCGCGGCCTGGGGCCGGTGGGGCCGGTGGGGCCGGTGGCGCGGTACGGTCCGGCGCGGGCGGCGCCGGGACGGGCTGCTGACGGGTGCGGCGGCCCGCCGGAGCGGCCGTGTCCAGGGCCAGCACCCGCCACGACCCGGCACGGAACGCCTCGGCGACGGTACGGCCCTCCAGCTGCGGATGCCCCGAGACATCCAGGGCCGCGAAGAGCAGGACCCGGCGTTCCACGGGGATCGCCCCCAGGATCTGGCGGCCCATCATCGCCCCGGCGAACGCGGGCGCGGCCAGGTGGGAGACGCTCCGGCTGCGGGTGAGCGCGTGCGGGTGCGTGGCGCGCAGGGTGCGGTAGACGGCCGTGGCGAAGTCGTCGTCGTACAGCCGCAGGACGACGCGCAGATCCGGGCGCACCGACCGCGCGTACAGGGCGGCTTCGAGGTTGGTGGTGTCGGCGCTGGTCAGAGCCAGCAGAGCGTGCGCCCGATGGATCTTGGCGGCTTCCAGGACGCCCTCCTGGGTGACATCGCCGAGCACGACGGGCACCCGCAGCCGACGCGCCAGTGCGAGCCCGCGCGCTTCGGGGTCCGCCTCGACGCACACCACGGGGATGTCGAGTTCACGAAGGCGCGCGAGGACCCGCGTACCGATCTTGCCGACGCCGAGGAGTACGACGTGACCGGAGAGCCCCCGGGGCGGTTTCCGCAGCGCCGACCCGCTGCGGAACGTACCGAGGCCCTCCAGGACGGCCGCGAGGAGCACCGGAAGCAGCAGCAGCCCGACGAGACCGGAGAGGAGCTGCAGGATCTGCCGGCCGAGGGGGTCGCCGAGCGCGGGATCGTTGATCGCGAAGAGATCGAGGAGGGTCAGGTAGGTGGCGTGCAGCGGATGGGCGCCCGTGACGGCCATGGACGCGACCGCGAGCGCGACCACACAGGCCACCAGACCGGCGAAGGACCAGCGCAGCCGCCGGGAGAACAGCCTGCCGATGGGCAGCACGCTGCGGCCCGGCGGGAGCGGGGGACCGGAGTACGACACGGTCTCCAGGACGATGGTGCCGCGCCCGGTCGCGGCGGCCACGGACGCCTCGTCGGGCAGCAGCCGCGGCCCGTGCTCGCCGCTGCTCTCCGAACCGTCCGCCCCGGCCGGGTCGTTGGTCGTGGCCGAGAGCAGGGCCAGCGTGCACAGCCCGGGGTCGGCGACCTCTCCGGGCCCCGGCGGCCGGCGTTCCACGGCCCGCAGCATCAGCCCGTCGGTCTGCACGACCTTGCTGGTACCGGCCACCGCGGTGGCCGCCAGTGCGGGCGCGGCGGTGTCCGCGTCGGAGAGCACGGTCGTGGAGGCGTCCAGGAGGCCGGGTACGGGCGAGTCCGCGGACTCCCCGACTCCCGCCATGGCCAGGGCGGACGCCTGATCGAGCAGGGCCTCGATGTGCTGGCCGAGACGGCGGTTGTAGAGCCGGACGACCAGGCGCAGACGCGGGTTGAGCCGGCGCGCCATCAGAGCGGCGCGGATGTTCGTCTCGTCGTCGTCATGGACGAGTGCCAGCGCGGCGGCGTGCTCCACACCGGCCTCGGCGAGCACGGCCTCGGTCAGGACCGCGGCCTCCAGCACGCGCGCGGGGCGCGGCCCTTCGGAACCACCGCCGCGACGACCGGACGCGCCGTCACCTCCGCTGCCGCTCCCGCTGCTCCCGCGACTGCCGCTGCTTCCGCCGCTGGTCCCGCCGCCTCCGCTCCCGGCTGCGCCTCCACTGCCGGCTGCGCCTCCGCTGCCGACGGCACTTCCGCTTCCGGCCCCGCTGACGCCGTTGCCCGCGGCCCGGGTCATCGCCGCCGACACGCGGTCGAGCAGCGTCGAGGCACGCGCCCGGCCGACGACCGGTGGCCGCTCGGTCCGCTCGCCGGACGGCACGACCAGCGTGACCCGCTCCCCGTAGACACCGCGCAGCTCGGCCGCCAGCCGGTGCGCCAGGGCATCGTCTCCGCACACCACCATGTGCGCGGCACGATCGTCCGACCCGCTCTGATCCGGAAGGCTCACCACAACATCACAGAGTGCCGCACGAGCACGGACGGTTGCACACAGGCCTGCCGCGGCGGAGCCGACGCCCGATCCCGGCCGGAAGCCGGGATGAGAAGCTGTGCCCGAACGGGCGTACTGAAGGTGGAGGGCGATCCACCGACGAAGCCCTCCCCTACCGGAGGTACCTCTCCCGTGACCACAACCAACACAGCGCCGCCCAAGGTTGAGGACCGCGGGACGGACGAGCGGCAGGGCTGGCAGTTCAACTCGCCTCTCGTCCTGACCATGCTGCTCCTCGCGGGAGTCGTGCTGCAGGGCCCGATCCGCGGAGCGCTGTCGGCGCCCGTGATGCAGAGCTGGATGACCGTGTTCGTCGCGGTGATCGTGCAGGCGCTGCCCTTCCTCGTGCTCGGTGTGCTGCTGTCGGCGGTCATCGCGGTGTTCGTCCCGCCGTCGTTCTTCGCCCGCGCGCTGCCGGCCCGGCCCGCTCTCGCGGTACCGGTCGCAGGCATGGCAGGGGCGGTGCTGCCCGGGTGCGAGTGCGCGTCCGTGCCGGTGGCCGGAGCGCTGGTGCGCCGGGGGGTCACGCCCGCGGCGGCGCTGGCGTTCCTGCTGTCGGCCCCGGCGATCAACCCGATCGTGCTGACCGCGACCGCCGTCGCGTTCCCGGGCGAGCCGCGGATGGTCCTGGCCCGTTTCGTGGCGAGCCTGCTGGTGGCCTGCGCGATGGGCTGGCTCTGGCAGCGGCTGGGCCGTGCCGACTGGTTGCGCCCACCGGCCCGCCCCTCCTCCGAGGGCCTCGGCAGAGGGGCGGCGTTCTGGGGATCCGTACGGCACGACGTGATGCACGCGGGAGGGTTCCTGGTCGTCGGCGCGATGGCCGCCGCCACGCTCAAGGCGGTGGTCCCGGCGGCCTGGCTCAGCCTCGCCGCCGACAACATGGTGGTGTCGATCCTCGCCCTGGCCGTTCTGGCCGTACTCCTCTCCATCTGCTCCGAGGCGGACGCGTTCGTGGCCGCGTCCCTCACCCAGTTCTCGCTCACGGCCCGGCTGACCTTCCTGGTCGTCGGCCCGATGATCGACCTGAAGCTCTTCGCCATGCAGACCGCCACGTTCGGCCGCGAGTTCGCCCTGCGCTTCGCGCCCGCCACGTTCACGCTGGCCGTCCTGGTGTCGTCACTGGTAGGGGCGGTGCTCCTGTGAACCGCCAGGCACAGGCAGCCGTGCTCCTCCTCACCGGCGGAGCGATCCTGCACGCGGGCCTCACCGACCTCTATCTGCGGTACGTGAAGGCGGGGTTGCAGCCGTTGCTGCTGGCGGCGGGGGCCGTCCTGATCGCCACGGCGGTTGCGACGGTCTGGTACGAACGCAAGGACGCACGCACCCGCCCGCCCCACGCCGACACGAGCGCTGCCCGGACTCCTGCTCCGGCCCCGGGCACCGCTGCCGGCAACGACGAGGGCCGCGAGGGCCGCGAGGGCGACGGCGACCCCGACCGCGACTCCGCCCCCGCCCTCCGCCGAGACAGGGAAGTCGAGCACGCCCACGCGGAGAGGAACGCGGAGCCCCACCTCACCCCTGACCCTCACCCCCACCGCGAGCCTCGTATCGCCTGGCTGCTGGTCCTCCCGCTCCTCGCCCTGATCCTCGTCTCCCCGCCCGCTCTCGGTTCGTACAGCGCCCTGCGCGCGGGCACCGCCCTTCAGGAACAACCGTGGGGCTTCGCCGACCTCCCCCCGGGGGACACCGTCCGCCTGAGCCTCGTCGACTACGCGGGCCGCGCGGCCTACGACCACGGCCGCTCGCTCGACGACCGCCGCATCAAGACCGCCGGCTTCGTGGCCGTGGGCCGCGACGGCACCCCCTACCTGGTGCGTATGGCGCTCAGTTGCTGCGCCGCCGACGCCGTGCCGGTGAAGATAGGCCTGACCGGCCGGACGCCTCCCGTCCTGCAACCGGACACGTGGCTGGAGGTCACCGGCACCTACACCGCGAAGCGGACCAAGGACCCGGTGAACAACGGCATCATCCCGTTCCTCGACGTCACCGCCGCGAAGCCGGTCGCGGCACCCCGGGACCCGTACGACGAGAGCTGGAACGGCTGAGCGGCGGCCCACGACGGAACGCGCCGGCCAACCTGTCGATCCTCTGTCGATACCGGGCACACGCGGGGGAGAAGGGCCGGGGTTGGGCCAGGATGAAGCGAGCGACTGCCGTGAACCAACGGATCCACCAACAGAGTTGAGGCCCACCGGCCCAGTCCCTGGCACGAATCGGCGGCCCCACAAGCCAAGCGGCGCCCCAGCAACCAACCCCCCTCACCCCCTCACCCACGCACCCTCCACCCCACACGCACGGAGGCCCGGAACCATGATCCGCAACCACCCCACCCCCTCCAGGCGCGCACTCCTGGGCGGCGCGGCCCTGACCGCGCTGGCGGCGGCGACCGGCGCCGCCGGGACGGCGAACGCAGCCACCACGACCCCCACTTCCCCCGCCCCGTGGCCGACGGAGTTCCCGCTCCCCGACGGCTTCCTCCCCGAGGGCATAGCCATCGGCGGAAAGCCGTACGCGTACATGGGCTCGCGGGCCAACGGCGCCCTGTACCGCACCGACCTGCGTACGGGCGAGGGCAGGATCCTCTTCGCGGGCGGCACCGGCCTGCTGGCCGTGGGCCTCAAGCTCGACCACGACGGCCTGTTGTACGTGGCAGGCAACACGGGTGTGGCTCGTACCCATGACTCCCGCACGGGCGAAGTGGTCGCAACACACCAACTGACGGAAGCAACCGGCCACTTCATCAACGACGTGACGCTTCTCGGCGACCGGGCCTGGTTCACGGACTCACGCGCCGCCGCGCTCTACGCGATCCCGCGAGGCCGAGCCGCTTCCCGGCCCCGATCACGAGCCGGAGCCGTAGCCGGGGCCGGGGCCGGAACTGAAGCCGGGGCCGGGGCCGTACGAACCCTGCCCCTGACCGGCGACTGGGTCCAGACCCCCAACGTGAACAACGCCAACGGCATCGTCGGCACCCCCGACGGCCGCGCCCTGATCGTGGTCAAGAGCTCCCCGGGCGAGCTCTACAAGGTGAACCTCAGGACGGGCCACGCCACCAGGATCACCCTGGTCGGCGCGACCGACGTCGTCAACGGCGACGGCCTCTACCGCGTCGGCCGCACGTTGTACGTGGTCCAGAACCGCCTGAACCTCATCAGCGTGTTCCACCTGAACGCAGGGTCCACGACGGCGACCCTCACCGGCACGATCACGGACCCCCGCTTCGACGTCCCCACGACAGCGGCCCGCTTCGGCAACCGCCTGTACCTGGTCAACGCCCGCTTCACGAGCCCTCAGACCCCGGAAACGACGTTCAACGGGGTCGCGGTCTCCCTCTGAAATGCAACGCGCCGACTCAGCCGACGAGGAGGATCAACAGCCCGCGAGCCGACAAGCCAACGGTCTGGGCGGTATTTACGCTGCCGGAATGTCCCACTGCCCGGTGTTCGCGGAGAATCCACTGTTCATCGTGAACTGCACTTTGCTCGTGGCGGAGTTGGTGGGAACTTCGAAGGCGATGAAGCCCAGTCCGGTGTCGCCGGGCGCGATGGTGACGCTGCCGGGAAAGCCGGGGCCGGCGGAGGTGCCTTGGTAGGTGGCCTCGAACTGCTGCCCTTCGGTGTCCACGAGCCGGGCTCCATTGCTGGGCGCGTCGGAGTAGACCTCGCTGCCAGTGTTCTCCAACCGGAACTGAACAGCGACGAACCTCTTCCCCGCGGCCGGAGTGGAGTACTCGTTCTCGGCGGGAGCGGGATCGACGACTTTCACCACGGTGACGGCGAGAGCCTCACCGCTCTCGTTGCCGGTCAGATTCAAGGTCTCCCCCACGGCTGCCGCGGAGGAGCGAGTGGGTGTGGGGCTGGGGCTGGCTGCTTCGGAGGAAGAAGCCGCCTCGGCCGGAGCACTGGTCGCCCGGGAACTGTCGGGCGCCGTGGTGACCGTCTTGTCACCGGAACAGCTGACGGCGGCGGTCAGAACCCCCGCGAGCACGAAACCAACAGCACGACGCATCGGACCTCCCGGGTATCACCGCCCCCGGCAGCACCACACCCCAATGCTCCACCCCGCTGACCCTGCGCGCACGCGGAGCCGTGACGGCTCCTCGTGACCGGGACACTCTCGGCAGAGATCGAAGACGATCGTCCGGTCCGGCGCGAGTCCTGGACCGTGCGCCTGTGGTGCGTTCGGCGACGCCCCACGGACAGCTAGAGCTCGACGAGTGTCTCGCCGTCGCCCCGTCGGAGAACGACATGTGCCGGACGGAACAGCAGACTGCGCAGAGTCGGCTTCAGGACGCTGAACAACGCATCAGCATCGGGCCCGTAGGCATACACGACAGCTTCGCCTCCTCCGAATTCGTTCCCGTCGACCTCCCCGACACCAGCTCTTGCGGCCGCTGCCTCCATCTCCCGCTCGGCCTTGAAGACGCGCTCGCGCTGGTCGACCTCACCGAAACCGTCACGGGCAAGCCGGAAGTGCGCGATGACGGCGTGCTCCTCACCCTCGTTGTCAGGGGCAGCGTGTGTCTCCATGCCGGACACACTTGCATCAGGCTCTGACACCCGCACTGCTGCGTCCGCCCCGGACCCCCACCAGCACGCAGAAAACAGGTGAGGCACCTACGGAGATCCGTAGGTGCCTCACCTGCTGTTTTGGCTGTCGGGGTGGCGGGATTTGAACCCACGACCTCTTCGTCCCGAATGAGGTTCCGCCAAGATCGACACCGGGTGGTTTGATGTTTTGCCTGGTCGGGGCGTTGGGGTGGGGCGGTCTCGGGTGGTGTGGAAGGGGCTTGGGGAGCGGGTCGGCTCCCAGGTGGCTCCCAGAACCCGACACGGAGGCGTCGGCGTCCCTACGCCCGGCGTGACAGGTCGTCCACCAGGAGGTCGAGGGTCGCCTCCTCATGGAGCGCGACGCCGAGGGCGGTCATGGCGGGGGCGAGATCCGGGTCCCAGTCCGCGTCGACCGGCTGGCCGTCGAGGGCCAGTTGAGGGATGCCCTCGGCCTGACTGCGAGCGGCCAGGTGCTCGTAATCCGCGGTGCCCATGCGCCACGGCCGGGCTTCGTAGCGGCGGATGACCCGGTTGGCCAGAGCGATCCCCGGCCAGTCGAAGTCGCCGTGGTACGCGAAGCGGCAACCCGTGGCGGCGAGGGCGTCGAGAAGAGTGAAGACCACGGTGGCCGCGCTGCCGGAGGTGCACACCAAGGGCTGGACGCAGGCCGCGTCCGCCGCGGCTTCCACCACGCGCGGGTTCTCACAGATGTGGATGAGCGTTCCGGCGGGGAGCTGAAGCCGGAGGCCATGCAGGTCGCGTGGTGTGACGTGCACTTCGGCGTGATGGTCGGCTCGCTCCCGCAGAGCACGCTCCCGCCAGCCCTCGCCGTCGGGGCGCAGTCCGTACGTCAGCACCGTGCTGGAGACCTCATCCGGCGTGACGGACACCAGCCGCCACAGAGCGCGTCGACCGGCCGCGTCGTCGGGGAACTCGGTGCCGTGGGCGAGGGCGACCCCGCGTTGGACGAGGCGTGCGAGCCAGGTGCCGTCGTCCAGTCCGTGCGCGGAGCCGGTCGTCATGGCGGCGAGTTCTCCTCGACCGCGCGTGCCGTTGCGTTCAGGTCCGTCGGGTCCGAGGAGAGCGGTGAGGACTTGGACCGCCTGCTGGAGTGTCCATATCGCCGCTTCGGGCGTCACTCCTCTCGGAACACCGGAACGGCGCAGCAGGTCGTACCACTGCCGGGGCCATTCCTGGTCGGCGAGTGGGGAGGCGTCCAGTGACGAAGCAAGAGACGACCACACCTGTTCCCGCCGTGCCGCCACGTCCGCGCGGGCGGCACGGCGGTCGGTGAGTGGCGGGCCGAGTCCCTCCAGGGTCTGTCTGAGGCCGAGTCCGGCGGCCGAGGCGCGTAGCCGTGCGTCGAGCACGTCGAGCTGTATGGTCACGGCGGCACCTGTGAGGGGTTTGCCCAGCAGGAGAGACAGGTCGTTGCGTTCCTGGGCGTTCATCGCGGTCAGTCGGAGCGAACCCGTGGCCTGTACGCCGTTGCTCTCCAGGCGTTTGCGTGCCCCCTGCCAGAGCCGGGTGAGTCCAGGTCCCGTCAGCCAGTCGCGCGTCGCGGCGGGCAGCCCGCTCATACGGACACCAGACGTCGGTGCCGGCCGTTCCAGGTGTAGTGAAGGGTGGCCACCCCGCGTACGTGGGGATCACGGAGGCACTCGTATATGTGCAGGGACGGAACCTCGGGCCAGTTGCCCATGAGCCGCTCGCTGGTGAGGACGAAGTCGAGATCGAGGTCGACGAGGATACGGCCCAGCCGGCCGTGGGTGGGTTCGTCGACCTTGGCGAAGGCGTCGTCCAGGAGGATCAGCCGTGGCGCATGCGGTGCCGACTCGGCGAGGCTGGTGAAGTGGGCGGCTGCCGCGGCGAAGAGCACGAGGTAGGAGAGGACCCGTTGTTCGCCCTGGCTGAGACCGGTCCGGCCGGTCAGTTTCCTACGGCGGCCCGGAGCCGCGTCCTCGACCACGAAGGTGTGGAAGCGGAACCAGTCGCGGTAGTCCAGCGCGGTCCGCAGATGGGCAGCGTAACCGGCTGACGGGTCGGCACGGCGGGCGTCCTCGATCCGGCGTTGCAGCACCTCGCGCAGCTGCTCGGTCTGGTCGCGCGTCCTGAGGCTCGACGGACTGCGCAGCAGCTCGACGGCCGCGCGCACATCCGCGTCCACGTCCTCGTCCAGCTTCCACAGCAGCTCGACACCGAGGCCGTGGGAGGTGCGCACGGTCCGCAGGGTGTCGTTGAGAGCCGCGACCAGGTTCGCTGCGGTGATGACCTGTGCCGAGAGGTGGTCGCCGAGCTCACCGGTCAGGAACCGCTGGAACACTTCGCGTTCGCGCTCGGTGAGCCGTCCCCGGGCCTCCGCCGCCTGGACTGCGATCCGCTCGCCCACGGCCGCGACGTCATGGGACCCGTGGTCGTCGACCAGACGGCACACCTTGATCCCGTCTCGCTCCTCCAGCTGCGCGTCGAATCCGCCGGCCAGCTGGTCACGCAGATCGGTGTGGCGGTTGAGCAGGGTGCTGTCCGACACCTCGCCCTTCGGGCGGCCGAGGGCATGTTCCACGGCGTCGGCGAGGGCCCGCAGTGCTCGCAGACGGCTGCGCACGTCCGCGCCGGGATCGTCCGACATGTACTCGGGCAGCGAAGCCCGGTCAAGCCCGGCGCCGCGCACCACCTCGGGTCGGCTGAGAGCGCCGCGAAGAGCGCTGCCGACGTCGATGACCGCGGTCTCCTGATCCACCAGGCTCCCGCGCAGGCGCTTTTCGTCCTCTTCCGCGCGCACGCGCAGGTCGTGGAAATCGTCGCGAGCTCGTTGTGCCGTGGGGAGCGCTTGGACGGCGTTCGCGATGCGCTGCTTGGTCTCCTGCTCGCGGGAGAGGATCTCCTCCTCGGACGACCCGATGGCCTCCTCGCGGGTGCGCAGGTCCTGCTCGGCGGTGCGCAGGCCGGTGAGGTGGACCCGGTAGCTCTCTTCCGCGGCCAGGCGATCCTCGTGGGCGCGTCCGTACCGGTCGGCATCGGCCTGGTTCGTACCGAGCCGCTCGCCCGTGCCGCTGACGGCCCTGCGCAATTGTCCGATACCGCTGAGCAGACCAGCCAGCGCGGTGCGTACACGGTCCAGGGAGGCGGGGTCGCCGGGCAGGTCGTGGGCGGTCGCGGTGGCATCCGCCTCGGTCCGCGCCGATACCGCGAGCGCGCGTGTCTCCTCGGCCAGCCGCGCCGCCCGGGTCGCCTTGGCGGTCAGGTCGCGCAGGGTCCGCTCGGCTGATTCAGTCCTGCTCCACGCGTCCGCGAGATTCCGTGCCCTGGGGAAATCCCGTTCCGCGAGCGTGAGAGCCCGACGCATGGCATCGGCTACGGCGAGTTCCTTGCGGACATCTGCCAGCTGTTGTTCCGTATGCGTGATCCGCTCCTCCAGCTCGGCGAGGATGCGTCGCCGAGTCTCGGCGCGTACGGCGGCCCCCACGTACTCGGTGGCGCCCTTGTCATGACGACCGCTGAGTACGCCCAGACGCCAACTGCCTTCGTAGAAGACCGCGTTGTGCGCGGAGGTCTCCTCTGCCGATGCGAGTGCGATGGTGGCCAAGAGACTCCCCACCTGCTCGGAGGTGACGCCGCAATCCGGTTCAGGGGCTGGGCGCAGGGCCGAGGCGAGAGTCGACCCGTCGGATAGCACGGGACCCGGCTGGAGAAGGGTGTCCTGGGTGCGTGGATTGAGAAGGACGCCGTCCGCACTCACCCACGCATCCAGGATTCCGCTCGCCTCCAGCGCCCCTTCCAGACCGGCTCGGTCGGCCGGAGCCAGGTCGTCCGCGAAGTCCACGAGCCGGTAGAAAGGGGCTCCACTGCCCGGCGTCCTCGCGGCGGCGCGATGGTGCGGGGCCGGTGGCTCGGGGTCGGTACGTTGCTCCCAGTCCCGCTTCTGCTCCGCCAGGCGGTCGAGTTCCTCGCCGAGTCGGCTGACGCCGAGTACCAGGGCGTCCCGGCGTTCGGTGAGTTTCTCGCCGTACGGCTCCAACGCGGCCTGAGCGGTCAGCCACGCCTGGCTGTCGATATCGGGCGGCAGCGTGCGGTCCGCGAAGGGCGCATCGGTAGAAGTCTCGAGGCCAACGACGGCGTGGACGGCGTCAAGCGACGGGCAGTCGGCACCCAGTGCATTCCGCGTGCGTGCCGCCCACTCAGCGACTTGACGGGAGTAGGCGCCGCTCTCCTCAGCGACCTTCTCACGGCTGCCGTCGAGATGGCCGGCGGCGTCTTCTGCCTCGCCCTCCAGCCGTTCCCGCTCGCCATCGGCCTGAGCCGCCGCGGCCCGGGCCTCGTCCGCCCGTGAGATGAGGCGGGTCACCTCCTGAACCATCCGGGCCCGGTTTCTCGCGACCGCCTCGGCGTCCTCCAACTGGTTCTGCCAGGACCGCAGCCCCTCCTGCGCCGTGACCGTGTCCACGCGGGCCACCGACCGGTGCCGTACGGTACGCGTCTCCCCGTCCGGAGTCGTCAACTCGGTCTCGGTGGCCTGGGTTAGAACCGTGCGTGGCAGAGCCACCGCCTCGCCGAGATGGCCGGTGGGAAGCCCCGCCTTCTCCGCCTGCGTCAGCAACTCCCGGTGTTCGGTTCCCAGCTCGGCCAGCCGGCTTCCAAGGTATTCGACGCCTTCGGCCAGCCGCTCCGCCGAGCCCTCCTCCGCGTCGTGGGCGTTGCGCAGGGTGGTGAAGGCAGCCGCCGCGGCGGTGTGCAGCGCCTCCACCGTGCCGCGGCGTTCCGACAATTCGCGCAGGCTGCGGTAGGCGTGACTGGCGTGCAGGGCGGCCAGGTCGGTCCGGGCGTCCTGTTCCTCCTCGCGCAGGGTCTCCAGTCGGCCCTCCGACTCTTCCTCCTGCGTCCTCAGGTCGCTCGTCCGCTGTGCGGCGTCTCCGGCCGCCCGGCGCCGATGTGCGAGGACGTCCAGCTCGTGGCTCACCTTCTGGGCGGAGGTGCGCAGGACCCCGGCCAGGTAGCCGCGGTAACTGGTGAGGAACGTACGCAAGGCCGCGTCGGTGCGTTCCAGGCGGCCGAGTTCGTCCCGTACGGCGTCGAGGTCGTGGAGGTTGCGCGCCACCTTCTCGACCACGTCCTCGTCGAGCCCCGGCAGGGTCTCGCTCAGCAGGGAGACCAGGCCCCCGTGTTCGATCCGGTCGCCGACCGTCGGGCGCCGCAGCCGATGGAGGAGCTGGGTGAGGTTGCGGTAGCGCGTCGCGTCGGTGATGCCGAACAGTTCCCGGGCCACGCGTGAGCGGTGCTGGACCGCACGGTCGGTCGTGTTGTCGGAGCCGACGATCTCCTTGAGCCGGTCGACCGGCAGCGGCTTACCGGCCTCGACCAGATGCAGGTCCTCACCGATCCGCAGCGGGGTGACGAAGAACGTCGGCACCGCCTTCTGCGTCGACTTCGAAGCGCGGATGGCGGCACCCAGCGTCAGGTGGCGGTGACCGCCGTCGTCGGCCGTGCCCCGGAACTCCACCCACAGATACCCGAGACGGTTGGTCTGCTCGAACCCGTCCAGCATCAGCCACGCGAGCGTGGTCCGGCCGGTGCCTGTCGCGTCCAGTGCCCGGGAGTCGCCGTCCAGAAGATACGGAAGCAGCATCTCCAGGGCCTTGGACTTGCCCGCGCCGTTCTTGCCGCGCAGCAGCAGCCGTCCGTCGCCGAAGGAGAACTCCTGCTCGTCGTACTGCCAGACGTTCTGGATGCCTGCCCGGTGCAGCCGGAAGCGGGTGCCGGTGGTCGTTGCGGGGTCGGTGGTTGTCGCAGCGCCGGAACGCGGCAGCGGAACGAGGCCACGCGCGTCGGTGGTCATAGCGGCAACTCCTCTTGAACGTCCGTGCCTTTGCCGACTGCTGTGGCCGGGCGCACCGTGACTTGGGTGGCGTAGCGAGCCGCTGCGGCCAGCAGCACCCAGCTGTCGCCGCCGGGCCGTGCGCCATGGACATCGGTCACCGTGCGTCCTTCCGACGCCTCTTCGACGTACCCCTCCGGCAGTCCTTTGCCCTCGGCGCGCAGCCGGCCCGCGCGGGCCATCAGCCGCATGCGGACCAGCAGGTCCAGTACGGCCTCTCGCAGGGAGGGAAGGTCTTCCAGGTAGCCGCGTTGCCAGTTGCTGCGCTGCCCGTACTCGGTGATGAGCTCGGCGAGCACCTCGTCCACCAGGCCGTCCGGGACGGCCACCCCGATGATGAGTGTCCCGCCGGTCGCCGGATGCCCCGGTTCCTGCGGCCGAAGGCGTTCCACGAGCCGTTCCGCCAGCAGCAGCGCGGCCTGTGCGACGGTCCCCGTGCCCGGCAGGTGCAGATCCGTGAGTTCTTCCTCGGGGTCCACCAGCGCCACGCCCTCGGCACGGATCTCCATCTCCAGACCAAGGAGTTCGGAGAAAGCCTGGGCCTCCCGGCGCTGCCGGGTGCGCAGCCAGTCACGCTCGGCGTCCGTCAGCTCGTCGAGGTGGACGACGGGTGTCTCGACGAGCATCCGGCGCACGTAGGTGCGTGGTCCGCCGAAGCCCGGGTCCGCTGCCCGCCGGACCAGGTCGGCGCCGTTCCGTGCCTGGGAGAGCGGGCCGGCGACGACCACGCGTGCCAGCTCCCGGTCTATCGTGATCAGGGCTTCTCCGCCCGCCTCCTGCGCAAGTGCGGCCACATGGCCCTCGGTCTCGATGAGCACGTCCCAGTCGACGAGCTGGCGCAGAGCCGCGACCAGGGTCCGCTTCCCGGCCGCCCGGCCCGTTTCCTCCAGCTCAATCCCGGCGTCGGCTGCGGCAGCCCTGATATCGACGACCAGGTGTGACAGCAGCATCTGCTCGGGCGCGGTCACCAGCACGGACAGGGCCAGCGCGAGGCAGGCGTACGTGTGTGGGGTGAACGGGGTGCCGGTGGAGCGCTCCAGCCGATGACCCGAACCCGCCCCCAGCCCCGCCTTGAACAGCCGGGCGTAGGAGCTGTCGACCAGCAGGCGGTAGCCGAGCACCTGCTGGAACCGTTTGCCCAGCCAGTCGGCGTGCCTGCGGATCAGCGGGAAGAGGTCGGCATGAGGGCCGTCCGACGCGACCAGCGGGTGGGCGAGCAGCAGCCGGGCGGCGGTGCGGCGCTCGGCTGCCAGGGCTACGTCGTGAGTCGAGGGGAGGGTCATGACACGCTCGCCTCCGCTTCGCCGCCGACCGCGGCGGAGGTGCGACCGATGTCCAGCTCCAGGTCGTCCAGCAGCAGGTCGCCGTCGGCCGAGTACAGCACCGTTCGCGTGCCCGCCGTCCGGCGCACGGTGAGGCGGATACGCAGTTCGGCGTCTTCACTGCTGGCCGAGTCGAGGTCGAACCCCGCCGTCCTCTCCCCGTCCGTGCTGACGGGCCTGCTGAGCTGTGCGTTTCCGAGCGCTGTAGCCAGCAGCTCCAGGAGCAGGCCGAGCGCGGCTGACGTGAGGCGTACCTCGCCGAACCGGCCGGACGCACTGCGCAGTTCGTCGGCCGCCGCTGCTCTGGCCGCTGCCCGCTGACGGGCTGCCTCCCTCAGCAGCTGCTTCTGCGCGGAGTGGTCCTCCACCGCTGAGGCCCGGCCACGCTGGGCCAGGCTCCCTCTTTCGCGCAGGGCCACCGGCACCTCGACCACCGGACCGGTCCACCAGCTTGTGTAGGCGGGCACCACCTCGTCGGTGGCCGGAGGTATGCCCAGATGGCGGGCGCCGTACAGCCCGAAGGCGGCGACGGCGATGTCGTGTGCGTCCCGCGGCGCCGCTTCGTCGAACCAGCGGGCCAGCCGCAGCAGATCCTTGCGCCGGGACATCTCCCCGGTGGCCGACCGCAGCATCCGCTTGGCGTTGGCGAGCAGCGACTGCAACGCGCGCAGGGTGGCGTCGCGTAGCTGGTCGACCTGGCTGCCCTGGCCGTCGGTGTTGCTGAACCAGCCGCGCAGGCCCTCCCAGTCGGCGAATTCGCGGCCCCGGCTGCGCTGGATCCGGACCTCGGGGCGGCTTTCGCCCTGCGCCTGCGTCGAGAGCCCGGTGAGCCCCTGGGCGTGGGAATCCAGCCGGTCCAGCAGAGCCGGGATGTGCGGCCACAGGGTGTCCAACGCCGCCGAGATCCGGGGCGCGCGGAACGCCACGTCCTCCGTGATCGCCTCGACGTAGTCCAGGAGTAGCTCCTTGAAGCCCTGGTACTCGGCGCTGTCCAGGTCGTAGCGGGACAGCACCTGGCCGAGGTAGGCGTAGAAGTCGCGTATGGAGTCCGCGAACTCGGTGAACTGCACGAACAGCGTGCTGATCCGCTCCAGTCCGTCCTGCAGCTCGACGCCGCCCGGCGCGGTCACGAGGTCGGCCAGCTCCCGTAGTCCGCGCTCGACCAGTGCCAGCAGTTCGTTGCTCACCTCGCGGGCGGCGTCGGCTTCGGCCAGGACTCCGTCGGCGTCCCGCTGGATACGTTCGCCCAGTTTCGACAGCTGGTAGCGCGAGCGGGAACGCTGGTACTCGCTGATGCTGGACGCGTTCACCGTGTGGCTGCTGCGGAGCAGGTTTCCCCACTGGACCAGCTGTTCCAGTCGGACCGTGAGGGTGTCGGCGTCGAGTCCCGCGGCGGAAGCACCGGTCTGGCGCAGTTTCGCCATGATGTCCGGGACGGCGAGATCCGCCAGCAGCGTTCCGCAGAAGACCCGCATGATCGCGACGTGCTCCAGCCGCTCGGGCGCGCTGAGGTACGTGTACGCGTTCAGCCGCCGCCGCGCCTCCTCGTCGGCGTCCTGACCTGCACCGGATGCTGTTGCCCCCATGCCCGTGAGGTTACGCGGCGCATACGGGCGCCGCCGGTGGGTGGCCGAAAATGCCACGGACGTGTGCCGGCCTGTGGCGAATCCCGTGGCAGCGGCGTGTGCGGCATGGGGCGTGCAGCGTCCCCGGCTCACCCTGAGTGGGCCCTTCGGTTTCTGTGCTGAGTGGCCTCCAGGAGAATGGGGTACGTTCAGGCCGATATCGATGGGGGCGAAAGACGGAAGGAGGCGCGCGGTGTCGTACGAACCCAAACTCGCCGCGGCTCTTTCCGGCGCGACGCTGCGCCAGCTGTCTCACTGGCGCCGAGCCTCCGGGCCCAAGGGCTCCGTGCTCGTGCCCGAGATCTCCAGTGAGAGGCCGATCCTCTACTCGTTCCGCGACGTTGTCGCACTCCGTATCTGTGTGCAGCTGCGCGAAGAGGCTTCGTTGCAGAAGATCCGCCGTGCGCTGAACACGCTCCGGGAAGATCTCGGCGAGTCGAAGCACCTCTCCTCGTACAAACTTGTCGCGGGTCCGGACACGATCTATCTGGCTGAACCCGACCATGCCGTAGACCTGATCAAGGGGGGCAACGTGGTCATCCACCAGATGGTGGATGTTCTCGCGCCCTTCTATAAGGACGGCCGTAGCATTCCCGCTCTGCTCACTCCCCGTGAGCACGTCGCGGTCGACGCGTCGGTCCGCGGCGGAGAACCGGTCATCCAAGGCACCAGGATCCCGGCGTCAGATGTCGCTGCCCTCGTAAGAGACGGCATTCCGCCGGACCAGATCGGTGAGTTCTACCCAGGGGTGACGGCAGAGGCCGCCCGGGACGCCGCCGACTTCAGCGAGTACGTCGACAGCTATGGCAGCAGCGAGCCCCGGCAGGTCGTCGCTTGAAACTGCTGCTCGACGAGAACGTGCCGCGCCCCATGGCCGAGATCGTGCGCATCCTGCTGAAGGCCCATGAAGTCGTTCACGTCCACGACCTCAAGGGCTGGACGGGCACGAAGGACATTGAGCTGTACGCCAAGGCCAAGGCCGACGGCTTCGAGGTCGTCATCACCAACGACACCAAGCAGCTCAGCCGGCCACTCGAAGTGGCGGCCATCGCACAGTCGGGCCTGCATCGCATCGAGTACCGCCAGAACAACAAGCACGGTGGCTTGGTGGGTCTGGGCACGGCGATCGCCACTGTCTGCGCGGCCCTTCCTCACGCCTTGTCCGAGCTCGCAGCGGCTAGCGGCCAGCGTCTCGTCTCTCTGACGTCGATCGACCCGACCCGGCAGAAGCGCCTCCAGATCACGGACCCGGCCGTCGCCCCGCCGAAGCACTGGCCGGCACGTGATTCGGCCTCTGAGTCCTGACGCCTCGGTACACGAGGGCTCCCGGCCGGTAACCCATTGGAATCGATACGGGGAATGACCTGGCATCGCTGCCTGCGCTTCGTCTCATCAAGACTCACTGCCGAGCTCTTCCTGGAGCTCGGCGATGCGTTGTTGGGTTGCCGCCGCGTTCTTCTGCTGACGGGTCAGCTTCGCCTCGGCGGCTGCCAGTTCCCGGGCGAGCCGCTCCCGATCAGCTGCCGCCCGCTCACGGATGGTCCCGTCATCGCGGTACGCGGGCCCTACTCGCTCACTGCTCACTACGCCGCGACGCTCTCCGCACTCTGGGCAGTCGACGACGCGGGCGGAGACGCGGGTGTTCTCGCGATGCTGAATGTAAGGCACCACGTGGTCGCAACGGAGAGTGAGATCCCAACTATCGAGGTCCTTCGTGCGTTCCTCCCGTGAGGGCCAGGAAGCGAACAGCCTGGCGAGCTTCTCCATCTGCTTCGGCCCCATCGGCGGTGGTGGGCAGCAGAAACAGCAGTGCGTTACCCGAGAACCGCTGACGGTCCACCGGGCGTCCCGGCAGTCGACGTGCCGCTCCCGGAACTTCTGGTTGGCTTCCTCGTATTCGAGCTTCTCCGCCTCGGACAACTTCAGGAGGGGTGGCCAGCTCCCCAGCCCATCCGTCATGGGCAGTCCGCAACCGCGGCAGGGCTCACCAGCCACGTACTCCGCCCAGCTGAGGCGTGTACCTTCTCGCTCCCACTGCTCATCCCGCTCACGGCGCCGCCGGTCATCCGCTTCGGCTTCGAGGGCCGAGCGCAGAGCACGCTTGGCGGCTCGTTGCCGCTTCTGCTCCTCAGTGAGCTTGGCCATGGGCTTCACCCCTCGCTGCACCGTGTTCTCGTGCACGACCGTGCAATCCATGCTGGCGTGGCCACCCCGTGCGCCGACTGCCCGTGTGCCGGATGACGACTTGTGACCGGACCTGGATCGCAATCGGCCTTCAGGCGACTGGTGTCGTCTGGAGCGGACAGCCGGAGGTTCCCGATTTGATACGTGGTCAGGAGCCGCACTGTAGAGAGCACGGACAACAGGGCACACGACGCAAGGGCCAATCTCGCCAGCCCGCGACCTGCCCCGAACCCGTACATGCGGCGCGTCTGTGAAAGTCCCCAGCACTCTGTCCCGTCCCCTTGAGGCGTAGCACCGTGAGTCGTACACCGCTCCTGAGTGCAGGGAACTCTCGTGGAGCGGGGCGCCGGTGAAGGATTTCGGCAGCTTCGAGACCCTCGGTTTACTCGTCCGCTCCCCGGTCCTCTCGTGCTGACCTAGGATCGTTAGCGACCATGCACCCACCGTGATGGTTCGGGGCGGACCGGGTGCGTACACACCTTGGGGAGGCCCCATATGGCTCGGCCTCTCCGCGACCACCGGCAACCCGGGGCGACAAAAGGGCGCGGGGAAGACGATGAGGGACCAGCACCTGACGAGGGGCGAACTGATCGACGGCCGCTACGAGTTGGCGGAGCTGCTCGGCAGAGGTGGCATGGGCGAGGCGTGGGCGGCGTACGATCAGCGGCTGGACCGGTCTGTGGCGGTGAAACTGCTGACGCCACGGACGGCTGTCTCCAAGATGCCGCGCAGGCTCGATCCGCAGGACCCCGCCGTCGTCCGCTTCACCAGAGAAGCACGACTGATGGCCAAGCTGGAGCATCCGTACGTACCGGTCATCCATGATGCGGGCACCCATCGAGCGAGTCGGCTCTATCTGGTCATGCAGCGCGTGTACGGACACACGCTGGACCGGCTGGTGGCCCAGCGCGGGCCCTTTCCCGTGGAGTGGGCCGCCGCGGTGGGCGCCCAGGTGTGCTCCGTGCTGGTCCAGGCTCACGGACGCGGCTTCGTCCACCGGGATCTCACGCCCCGCAACGTGATGCTCACGGCAGACGGCACGGTACGCGTCCTCGACTTCGGTATCGCCACCGCCCTGCAACCACCGGACGGTCCACGGTTGACCGACGCGGGCATGGTGGCCGGAACTCCGGGCTTCATCTCTCCAGAGCAAGGCAAGGGGCAGGCGGCCACTCCCCTCAGTGATCTGTACGCACTGGGGTGCGTGCTGTACGAGATACTGGGCGGACGACCGCCATTCACGGCCGACGAGCCGCTGGCCCTGGTGGTCCAGCACATCGCCGATACTCCAGTACCACTGGAACGGCTG
This sequence comes from Streptomyces sp. BV286, assembly GCF_019090165.1. GTDB lineage: Bacteria > Actinomycetota > Actinomycetes > Streptomycetales > Streptomycetaceae > Streptomyces. The sequence continues at coordinate 7,732 of NZ_JAHRIB010000035.1, read as the reverse complement.
CGTGACGACGCACCAGCCGAACTGTGCGACCTGGTCTCCCGCTTACTTGCGAAGCGCCCGGAGGATCGGCCGGTGGACGCAGCCGAAGTCCGGGAGGCCCTCGCGCCCTGGGCCGAGCAGGCGGTGCCGAAGGCCGCCCGCGCCGGAACGCCGAGGCCCGGCAAGGCCACCGCGCGCCTGCCGCACGATGGCAGCGACCTTCCGAACGATCCTCCTTCGGATAAAGCGCACGCATCCGTTCCGGAGCACGCCCCGGCCCCGCTCGCAACTGCACAACCTTCCGTTCAGCCAGCGCAACCGCCGTCCACCTCCGGGGCCGGGTCACCCGCGGAGTCGGCGGACCTGCGCGAGCGCGCGCAACGCCTTGCGGCAGAGGGGCGGTTGTCACAGGCACTGGAGCTGCTGGGCAGGGATCTCAACGAGGTGCTGCCCCGTTTCGACTCCTCCCATCCGGAGGTCGTCTCCCGCCGACTGGCCATCCTCCGCTTGCAGTTCGAAGGGCAGGAACTGCAAGCGGCACGCGAGGGCTGCCTGGAGCTCGCGGAAACCCTCGTGTCGACGCGTTCCGCGCCGGACGCGGACCTCGCGGCTTGCCGGGTGATGGCGGCCCGCTGCCTTGGCCGGCTCGGGCACAATTCCGCCGCCCTCCTGGAGCTTCGCGAGGCACTCGATCTCCAGAAGGAGGTGCTTCCCCTGCTGGATCCGGAGATGTTAGAGACCCGCCGGGACATCGCCACCCTCCTGGCGGGCTCAGGCGCGGCTGGTGAAGCCCTGGAGGCTCTGCGCCACCTCGCCGACGACCAACGGACCGCGCTGCCTCCCGACCATCAGGCCCATGCCGAGGTGGAGCGTCTGGTCAGCCGCCTGGGCAGACTGACCCGCGCGCTCCGCCTCCCGCAGTGACCCGCCGACGCCCCGTCCACAACCAGGAGAGAAAGTATGTGATCTAGGTCAACGAACGAATCGCTCGTCAATATGAGGCACTCCGGTAGGCACCGCCGTCTCGCCGGTAGTGATAGTGGAGGATGTCCGCATGCCCGGAACCACCCGTACTTCCGAAGCCTCCGCAATCGTCGCGCCGCCGAAGGAGAATGCTCTCGTTCAGGTACGCGGCCAGAACTGGGTGGTGTCCGGAGTCGAAGCCGCCCCGGCCGGCGATGTCACCGTGGTGCATCTACAGTCCGTTGCCGATGGCCGCTACGGCGACACCCTCTCCGTGATATGGGAGGTCGAGCCGGGACGCCGCGTCCTCCCCGCCGGCTCCCTTCCCGACGCCTCCACCGGAGCGTTCGACCCGCCGGAGCAGCTCGCGGCCTTCCTCGACGCCGTCCGCTGGTCCGCTGTCGCTTCCGCTGACGTGAAGACGCTCCAGGCCCCCTTCCGGTCAGGGGTGGCCATCGAGCCGTACCAGCTGGAACCGGTCGCTCGCGCCGTCGGCGCCCCCCGCGTCAATCTGCTGCTCGCCGACGATGTCGGTCTCGGCAAGACCGTGGAGGCCGGACTGGTCGCCGAGGAGCTGCGGCTGCGCGGCCGGGCCCATCGCGTCATGGTTGTCTGCCCAGCGGGGCTCACCCTCAAGTGGCGCGACGAGATGGCCGACAAGTTCGGCCTCGACTTCACCGTGGTCGACTCTGCCTGCTGCGCCGAACTGCGCCGCACGCACAGCAGCGCCGCCAACCCGTTCCGGGTGTTCCCCTTGACCATCGTCAGCCTCCCCTGGTTGCGCACGCCCAAGGCGCAGCGGCTTATCGACGAGGTGCTACCCCCGGGAGGGTCGACGGAGCTGCCGGGCCGCCCCGGGCGCCGTACCTTCGATCTGCTGATCCTGGACGAGGCACACCATGTCGCCCCGAGCGCGCCCAAGCAGATCTACGCCGTCGACTCCCAGCAGACCAAGCTGATCCGGCGTCTCGCCCCCCACTTCGAGCACCGGCTCTTCCTCTCCGCCACCCCGCACAACGGCTACCAGGAGTCGTACACCGCCCTGCTGGAACTCATCGACAACCAGCGCTTCTTCCGCGGCGGCGAGCCGGACACGGCCGCCCTCGACGACACCGTCGTACGACGTCTGAAGACCTCCGTGACCGACGAGGAGGGCAACCCCCGCTTCCACGTCCGCGAGTCGAAGGCGCTGCCTGTCGAGTACCCCGACACCGAGCGCGAGATCCACGCCCTCCTCACCCGCTACGCAGAACTGCGCAAGAAGCGGGTCACGCCCGACCGGCGCGGCGGCCGGAAGGCCGTCGACCTGGTCACCCTGCTGCTGAAGAAGCGGCTGTTCTCCTCTCCCGCCGCCTTCGCGCACACCGTCGGCGTCCACCTCGAATCGGTACGCGCCAAGGCGAGGTCAGGCGGAAAAAAGGAGGTTCCGGCCCCGGTCGAGACCCCGCTGTGGATCACGCAGTACGAGGACTACGCCGCCGAGCTCGACGACGAGGAGCTGGCCGAGGCCGAGCACGACGCGATCACCCGAGCAGCCACGGTCACCCCGGCCTCTTCCGAGGAAGAGGCCGAGCTGCTGGAGCGGATGGCCCGCTGGGGCCAGGCCCACCAGGCGTCCCCTGACGCCAAGGCCAAGGAGCTCGTCAAGACCCTCAAGGCCATCTGCCTCACCGGCGGGACCTGGGGGAACGAGCGGGTCGTCGTGTTCACCGAGTACCGCGACACCCAAGACTGGCTGCTGAACCTGCTCCAGCAGGAGGGCCTGGCCCAGGAGGGCCGCGTCCTCACCCTCCACGGTGGGAAGAATGCCGACGAGCGCGAGCAGATCCGGCTCGCCTTCCAGGAACAGCCCACCAGCCCCGAGGGCACGGTACGCATCCTCATCGCCACTGACGCCGCAAGCGAGGGAATCGACCTCCAAGACCATTGTCGATATTTGATCAACTACGACATCCCGTTCAACCCCAACAAGCTCGAACAGCGCATCGGCCGCATCGATCGCTACGGCCAGCGATACAACCCGCAGATCATGCACTTCGTCGGCGCCGCCTGGGACAAGGCCAGGACGGACGTGTACGAGGCCGACCTGGAGTTCCTCGCCCGCATCGCGCGGAAGGTCGCGCAGATGGAGGAGGACCTCGGCGAGGTCAACGCCGTACTCGCCGAGAAGGTACAGCTGCGGATGACGGGCCAGCTCAGCGACTTCGACATCGAGCACGCCCGAGCGAAGAAGATCAAGGGTCGTCCCACGGGCGGCAAGGTGGACGCCGAACAGAACGTCACTGAGCAGGTGCGGCGGCTCAGCGCCCAGCTGAAGCAGACGACCGTGGAACTCGGCATCACCCCGGACCGGGTCGCCCGCGTGGTGAACACCGCGCTGAACCTGGCCCGCCAGCAGCCCCTCGTACCGTGCCTCGACGAGAACGCGCCGTCCGAGGACGACTTCCGGCAGGGCCTGTACACCGTGCCCCCGCTGACCGGCTCGTGGGAGCGGGCCACCCGCGGCCTGCCCGACAAGCTTCGCCCCGACGTCCTTCGCCCGGTCACCTTCGATGCGCGGGCAGCTTCGGGGCGCCCCGACATCGTGCTGGCCCATCTGAACCATCCGCTGGTAGCCATGTCGACGCGGCTGCTGCGCGCGGCCGTCTGGAACGCGGACAACGTCGACCTGCGCCGGATCACGGCCGTCGTCAGCGACGACCCCGCCCTGGAGACCACGTTCGTCGGCGCGTACGCCCGCTTCGTGCTGGTCGGCACGGACGGGCAGCGCCTCCATGAGGAGATCCTGCACGCGGGTGGCTGGCTCGGCGACAACGGCTGGCAGCGTCGGCTGCGCGGAGTAGAGGCGGTCGCCTCGATCCTGGACCGAGCGCTCACCGAGGGCCGCCCCGCCAAGGAGCGCCTGCTCCACCGGCTCCAGCAGAGCTGGCCGAAGACGTACGAGGGCCTCACCCAGTCTGTCGACGCGCGCGGCAAGGAACGCAAGGTGTCCCTGATGGACCGGCTGGCCGAGCGCCAGGCCGATGAGGAGCAGCGCATCAACGCCACCCTCGACCGTCTCCAGCGCACTCTGCGGAACCGGCTCGGCGAGACCTCCTCCGCCACGGCGGCCTCCCCGACGGGCGGAATGGACACGCTCTTCGGCCTGGACGAGCTGAAGGATCCCGACGAACGCCGCCAGCTCGCCGACGACCGCAAACGTTGGCGGGCCCGGCTCGACGGCGTGGAGGACGAACGCCAGCGCGAACTCGCCGCGATCGCCGCCCGCTACCGCGAGCCGCAGGACCATCTCTTCCCTGTCGCCGTCGTTTTCGTCATCCCCGCCAAGGAGGCATACTGATGAGCTCCGCGCCGCGCTCCGGAAGCCGCCGTCCCTCCGCCGCCGCAATCCGTGCCGCGAAGGCGTCCGACGGCAAGCAGCAGCACCTGGACTGGCTGAACCTCGTCGAGGTGTCCGGCCCGTTTCTCACCTTGCCGGTCCTGCTGCGCAGCTGGCCACAGCTGGAAGGCGTGCCCAGCGGGCGCCGCGCCGACATCCGCCTCCACCACGGCATCTGGCAGGACGACCGCAAGGGCGCCGGCCGCCTCGACTGGATCGGCTTCCAGCTGCGCACCCTGCTGGAATGGGACGACGCCCTGCATCTGCGGGAGGGCGCCGGACAGTTCGGCGACAGCGGCGAAAGCCTGGCCGAGGACGACACGCTGCTGGACCGGTTCGCAGTCAGCCCGCCCGGGTCCGACACCACCGTCCGCCCCGACTTCGCCCTCGTCCGCCCTGGAACCGACCCCACCGCCGAACCGGATACTGCTGGCACCGCCCAGCACGTACCGATCCTCGGCCTGGTCCTCCCGCCCGACACCGTGCCGACTCGCCGTATCAGGGACGACTCCTGGGCGGCGAGCGGAGTCGACCGGCTCGCCCACGTCCTGCGCCACCATGGCGTCGAGCTGGGCCTGGTCACCGACGGCCGTTGGTGGTCCCTGGTCTGGGCACCGCCCGGCGGCGTCACGACGAGCGCCACCTTCGACACCATCGCCTGGAACGAGGCGGCTGACCTGGTGGCGGTCCGCGCCTGGGTGTCCCTCCTCCGCCGCGGCCGGTTCTTCGGACGCCCGGTGGACGAACTGCTCCCTGCGCTGCTGCGCGAGAGCCTGGACGGTCAGGAAGACGTCACCGAGGCGCTCGGCATCCAGGTCCGTCAGGCCGTCGAACTCCTGGTGGACTCCATCGGCCGCGCCGAGGCCCGGATGGTCAAACGCGGCGGCAAGGGATTGTCAGGTGTACCGGCGAGCGAGGTCTACCGGGGCGCCGTCGCGGTCATGATGCGCGTCGTCTTCCTCCTCTTCGCGGAGGAACGGGGCCTGCTGCCCGCTGACAACGAGCTTTACGCGGAGGCGTATTCGGCCGGGCGGCTGTACGAGACGCTGGACAAACGCCGCCGCGCGGACGGCGAGGACTCCCTGGACCACACCACCGCCGCCTGGCACCGGCTGATCGCCCTCTTCCACGCCGTCCACGGCGGAGTGGACCACCCCCTGCTCACATTGCCTGCGTACGACGGCTCGATCTTCGACCCGAAGCGCTTCCCCTGGCTGGAGGCGGTGCCGGAGGGCGCAGACGCCACGGACGACGGCGCCACGCGGGCCGCAGACGGCCACACCTCCCTCCTCCCGATCGACGACCGGACCGTCCTGCACGTCCTCGACTCGGTGCAGTTCGTCGTCGTCAACAGGGAGCGGCGCCGGCTGACCTTCCGGGCCCTCGATGTCGAGCAGATCGGCTACGTGTACGAGGGCCTCCTCTCGTACGACGGCAAGCGCGCCCAGGACACCGTGCTTGGGCTCATCGGCAAGCCCGGCCTGGAACACGAGGTGAGCCTGACCGAACTGGAGGAACTGGCTGCCCCGTTCGGAGTGGGCGCACGCGCCGTCTCCGGCCAGAAGCCCAACCTCCCGGGCCTGTCGAAGAAGCTGCACGAGCACTTGAAAGACCCCAGGCCGCCAGCCGCAGCGTCGAAGATGGAGAAGCTGCTCGCCACCGGCGACGACCAGGCGCGGGGCAAGGCCGTTCACCGCTTGCTCGCGGTGACCGAGAACGACCGCGACCTGGCCGAGCGCATCCTCCCCTTCCATGGCCTCCTCCGCGACGACCTGCGCGGCCTGCCGGTGGTGATCCCGGAGGACGGCCTGTATGTCACGGAGTCCCGCCTCCGCAAGAACACCGGCACCCACTACACGCCGCGTGTCCTGGCCCAGCAGGTCGCCGTGGGAGCACTGGAGCCACTCGTCTACCGTCCGGGCCCGCTCCAGACGGCGGACGACAAGCAGTGGAAGCTCGTCGGCGCGGACGACATCCTGAAGCTCAAGGTCGCCGACATCGCGATGGGGTCGGCCGCCTTCCTGGTCGCCGCCTGCCGCTACCTCGCGGACCGTCTGGTCGACGCCTGGGTCGAGGCGGAGGACGAGGAGGCCCTGGCCTTCCGCGGCAGCCACCGCGACCAGACGGGCGCCATGACGGCGGCGGACGCGGAGAGCGACCCGGTGATGGTCCGCGCCCGGCGCCTGATCATCGAGCACTGCCTGTACGGGGTGGACATCAATCCCATGGCGGTGGAGATGGCCAAGCTGTCGCTGTGGCTGATCTCCATGGACCCGGAACGCCCGTTCACGTTTCTGGACGACCGGTTGGTGGCGGGGGACTCGCTGCTGGGGATCGCCAACCTGGAGCAGATCGAGAGTGTGCATCTCGATCCGGTAGCGGGCCGCAAGCTCCATCGGGGAGCCTTCGAAGAGGGGTGGACCGAGTGGGCGCGTGCTCGTGTCCACGGCGCGGCAGACAACCGGCAGGCCATCGCCGGAATCCACAGCGACACCATTGCCGACCTGGATGAGAAACGGCGCCTGCTCGCGGCCACGAACGAACACCTGCAACGCCTGCGGCTGATCGGCGACCTGACGACAGGGGCGGGCCTCGCTTCTGCGGGTGGCGGTGACTCGTTGCAGAGCGCTACCTACATCCAGGCTGCGGAGCTGGCCGGCATGGTCGCCTCTGAGTCGGTCCGCGACTCCGACCCCGTGATCCACGATGCTCGGACGCGGGCTCTGGACTGGCTGAGCAAGGACCTCCCCGCGGACGGCTTCGTCCGTCTGCCCGTGCACTGGCCTCTCGTGTTCCCCGAGGTCTTCGAGGCCGAGCAGGGCGGCTTCGACGCGATCATCGGCAACCCTCCTTTCCTCGGTGGCCAGAAACTGACGGGGACTCTGGGGCAGGCATACCGCGAGTACCTCGTGCTCGGGCTGGGGCGTGGGCAGCGGGGTAGCGCGGACCTCGTCGCCTACTTCGAGCTCCGAGCCCACCAACTGCTCAGCGAGCGCGGCCAGACGGGCCTGATCGCTACCAACACCCTTGCCCAGGGCGATACTCGGGAGGTTGGACTCGACCAGCTACTGGATGACGGCATCGAGGTACGCCGAGCGGTGAAGAGCGCACGCTGGCCTTCGCGGTCTGCGGCACTGGAGTACTGCGCTGTCTGGACCACCAGGCCGGGGTTGGGTGCTGACGCCACTCGGGTACTGGACGATGTCGCGGTCCGGGGTATCACTTCGTCGCTTGATCCGCGGTCTCGGGTTTCGGGGCGGCCGTACCGTCTGGTAGCCAACAAGAGCAAGTCGTTCCAGGGGTCTAACGTGTTGGGGAAAGGGTTCATCCTCACCCCCGAACAGGCAGACGACCTGATCCAGCGCGACCCTCGCAACAAGGACGTCCTCTTCCCCTACCTCAACGGTGAGG
>NZ_JAHRIB010000034.1 GCF_019090165.1 Streptomyces sp. BV286 | reverse complement strand
GTTGTTCCGGTTGGTGGAGTCGTTCGGTGTGCGGCCGGATTTTGTGGCGGGGCATTCGGTGGGGGAGATCGCGGCTGCGCATGTGGCCGGGATTCTTTCGCTGGAGGATGCGGCGACGTTGGTGGCGGCACGTGGCAGGTTGATGGATGTGTTGCCTGCGGGTGGGGTGATGGTGGCGGTCCAGGCCACCGAGGATGAGGTGCGTGAACTCCTGGACGGGGTGC
>NZ_JAHRIB010000033.1 GCF_019090165.1 Streptomyces sp. BV286 | reverse complement strand
CGGCCCCGCCGGCGATGAGGGCGGCCGCCTTCGCGTAGCCGGCGGCACCGAACCAGCCGATGACCGCGACCGGCACCACGGCGGGAATCCCGCTGGCGACCTCCTTGATCTGACCGGCGGCGAGCCGGCACTTGGCGCACTCCTCCAGGTGCTTGCGCAGCCCGCGCTCGGCACGCGTGCGCAGCCCGCCACGCGCGTACGCGCCGAGCCGGTCGGCGTAGCTCGCGCACTCCTCGTCCGTGGTGAGCGTGGCGCTCACATGCGCCTGGAGATAGGCCTGCTTGAGGCCCTCACGGGCCCGACTGGCCAGTACGCGCGTGCCGTTGGCGTCGAGCCCGAAGAGCGTGGCGACCTCGCTGGGCGACTCGTCCTCGACCTCGGTGTGCCACAGCACGGCCTGCCAGCGCTCCGGAAGCGACCGGAACGCCTGCATGGCCATCGACTGTTCGGCCTCGTGCATCGCGCGTACGTCCGCGCCCAGGTCGAGGCCCGCTCCGAAGGAGCCGGACGCGGTGTCGTCCGACATCTCGGCGCCGCGCGCGGCCTGTGCCGCGAACACGGCGAAGTCGTCGACCAGGTGCTCCCGCCGCGCCGACTTCGTCCAGCCCGCCGCGACGCGCCGTACGGTCGTCAGCAGGTAGGCGCGTACGGAGTGCTCGGGGCCGCTGCCGCCGCGTACGGCCTGGAGCATGCGGGCGAAGACCTCGGCCGTGAGGTCGTCCGCGGTGTGGGCGTCCCGGCAGCAGGTGCGGGCGTATCTGCGGACGGCGACCGCGTGGCGCCGGTACAGCTCCTCGTAGGCGGTGTCGTCGCCCGCGCGCATCCAGGCGATCAGGTCGGCGTCGGCGGGCGGCAGTTCGACCGGGGGAGGCAGCACACCGCTGTCGCGCCACTCACGCCGGTCGTACCGCTCGCGCTGGGGCGGAACGCTGGCTTCCGGTTCGGTGCCGCCGGCCGGTACGGCCTCGGGGGCCGTGGGCGGAGCGTCCCAGGAGGACCCTCCCTGGCCCGGCACCTGCGGCGACGGAGGACCGCCGGTCTCCGTGTCCCCGGTGCCGGGTGACTCGTCCCGACCGTCAACGCTCATTGCGGAAAGCCCCCGCCTGCACACTCGGACCCGAACACCGGGAAAGAGTGACACACGGACCCGTGGCTGTTACCCGGAGGAACGGCGCAACCACTCGTCCGAGGGAGTTTGCCGAATTGGCGAACTATCGTTCACCCGAACGGGGAAGCTTCAGCGGCCTTCCCCGGCAAGCTGGTTGGCGACGGGACCCGTGCCTGCAAGCCGGTTGGCGACGGGACCCGTGCCACGCCAGGGACGCAGGGACGGCACAGCCAGAGCTCGGCGACACGCACCCGGTCCGCCATCACCGACACGCGCCCGGCCGGTCCTCGCCGACGCGCATGCGCCCGGGGGCACTTGCCCCGCCCAGGAGCACGCGCACCCGGCCGGAAGCCACCGCGGCTCACGCCGCAACCGCTCCCGGCCGGAAGCACTCCCGGCTCAGGCCGGACGGGACCGCAGCCCCTCCAGCAGGATGTCCAGCAGTCGTGCCGAAGCCGCCGCCTGCTGGGCCGCGTCGGGCAGCGAGGGCGCCGCCGTGGCGATCACCAGCAGTACGTCCGACACCGTCACGTCCGGACGCAGCTCGCCCGCCTCCTGTGCCCGGTCCACGAGTCGGCCCACGACCTCCAGCAGCTGGGCCGCCCCGGCGTCGTCCTCGTCCACCACGGCCTCCCCGAGGGGGGCCGGACGCTCCACGAGCCGCAGCTCGGGCCCGGCGGGCTGGGACCGCTGCTGCGGCACCCGCGCCTCGTCGAAGACCGTGCCCTCGCCGCCCTCGTCGGCGACTCCCACCCGCAGCACCTGCGGCGGCAGCAGCCGCCCGGCACCCGAGGCCACCGACGTCCGCAGGAAGCGCGAGAGCGCCGACCACGGTTCGTCCTCGTGCCCGAGCGCGGAGCGCGCCTGGTCGGTCAGCCGGGAGGTCTCCTCCTCGGCTATGCGCCGGACCAGGACGTCCTTGCTCGGGAAGCGCCGGTACACCGTGCCGACGCCGACCCGCGCGCGCCGTGCCACGTCCTCCATGGGAGCGCCGTACCCCAGCTCGCCGAAGACCTCGCGGGCCGCGCGCAGTACGTGCTCCAGGTTGCGCTGTGCGTCCACTCGCAGTGGTGTGGTGCGCGATACATCCGCCGCGCGTCCGTTCCCCGCCACCGCGCCGACCGCGCCGCCCGTTGTGAGGGCGGACGCAGAAGTCCAATGAGTGTCCTGAATATGCATATGTGTTCCCCCGGTAATGACGTCTCCCCCCGGAGACTCTCCCCGCCATCGACAGCCGGAGTCAGCGGAACAGCCTTGGCCGTACGACCCCGCCGTACGGACCCGTCGAGCGAATCCCCCTACACCCCGATGACACACGAACATAGTTGAGTGGGGGTCAATTCAGAAGGGGGAGGTTCCGCACAGAGCGCCCCCCGATCGGAGTACGGGCCGGTTACGTCCCGGTTGCGCCCCCTACTGCCACCCCGCTCACACCCGCTGACCTGCGGTCCTTCCCCGCGCCCCGGCGAATCGCCTGCGTCCGCGTGTCTCGGGCGGGCGGTCACACAAATTGACGGGCCTGTGGACAAACGCCGGTCGCCGTTGCGTCATGGGTGAGTGAAGGAACGTGCGCGCATTCTCGTTGTCGGCGGCGGCTACGTCGGGATGTACACCGCCCTGCGTCTCCAGCGGAAGCTCAAACCGGAGCTCAGGCGGGGCGACGTGGAGATCGTCGTGGTCACCCCCGACCCGTACATGACCTATCAACCGTTCCTGCCGGAAGCGGCCGCGGGCTCGATCTCGCCGCGCCACGTCGTCGTGCCCCTGCGCCGCGTCCTGGACCAGTGCCGCGTCGTCATCGGCGAGGCCGAGTCCATCGACCACGCCAAGCGCACGGCCACCGTCGTCACCCTCGCCACCGAGGAGGAGGGCACCGGCCCCGACCAGATCTCGTACGACGAGCTGGTCCTGGCCCCCGGCTCCGTCTCGCGCACCCTTCCGATCCCCGGTCTCGCCGAGTACGCCATCGGCTTCAAGACCGTCGAGGAGGCCATCGGCCTGCGCAACCACGTCATCGAGCAGATGGACATCGCCTCCTCCACCCGCGACCCCGCCATCCGCGACGCCGCCCTGACCTTCGTCTTCGTGGGCGGCGGATACGCGGGAGTGGAGGCGCTCGGCGAGCTGGAGGACATGGCCCGCTACGCCTCGCGGTACTACCACAACGTCAAGGCCGACGACATGAAGTGGATCCTCGTCGAGGCCTCGAACCGCATCCTCCCCGAGGTCGGCGAGGAGATGGGCAGGTACACCGTCACCCAGCTGCGCCGCCGCAACATCGACGTGCGCCTGGAGACCCGCCTCGACTCGTGCTCCGACCGCGTCGCCGTCCTCAGCGACGGCGCCCGCTTCCCGACCCGGACGGTCGTGTGGACCGCAGGAGTGAAACCGCATCCGGTTCTCGCGGCCACCGACCTGCCGCTGAACGAACGCGGCCGCCTGAAGTGCACCGCCCAGCTGACCGTGGACGGCGCCACGCACGCGTGGGCCGCGGGCGACGCCGCCGCCGTACCCGACGTGACCGTGCCGGGGACCGGCGCGGAGACGGCCCCGAACGCCCAGCACGCCGTGCGCCAGGCCAGGGTCCTCGGCGACAACATCGCCCACTCCCTGCGCGGCGAGCCGCTGGAGACGTACGCGCACAAGTACGTGGGCTCGGTCGCCTCCCTGGGGCTGCACAAGGGCGTTGCGCACGTCTACGGGCGCAAACTGAAGGGTTACCCTGCCTGGTTCATGCACCGCGTGTACCACCTGAGCAGGGTGCCCACCTTCAACCGCAAGGCCCGCGTGCTCGCCGAATGGACCCTGTCGGGCCTCTTCAAGAGGGAGATCGTCTCCCTCGGTTCGCTCGAACACCCCCGTGCGGAGTTCGAACTCGCGGCCGGTGGAAAACCTCCTCGGGACCCGAAGGGGTCGTCCTGACCGGAGGCAGGAACTCCGTCCGCGGGGCCGGCGTCTGACGGATGTCGGTCCGGTCGGACACACTGGTCCACGACCATGGGCGGGCCGACCGCTCGCCCTTCGACCCCACGAGGCCTGTCCCACAGTGAACTTCACGCGCTGGAGCGCCCGGCTCCCCGGAACGCAGCGCCGCGCCGCAGCGCGGACCGACGGATCGCCGACCGCGCTCCCTTCGGAGGGCTCCGTGCCCGCGGCCCGCGCCGAGCGGCCGACCGCCGAGGACGCCCAGGCCGCGCCCGCCCCCGCCGTGGACGAGCTGCCGGTCCGCGAGGTCCTGGACCGCATCCCGGCCCTCGTCGCCCTCGTCCACGGCGCGGAGCACCGCCTCGCGTACGTGAACGACGCCTATGTGGCGGCCTTCGGCGTCCGCCCGGTCGGTGAGCCCGCGCGCGACGCGCTGCCGGAGCTGGCCGAGGTCGGCCTGCTGCCGCTCCTCGACCAGGTCCTGCGCAGCTCCAAGCCGCGTACGGTCAAGTCCCGCAAGGTCCCCGGCGGCCGCTCGTACACGTTCACGTGCACCCCCGTCCCCGTCGACGCTCCGGCCGCCCCCCAGGAGGGCGGCGTACTGATCTTCGCCGCGGACGTCACCGACCACGCCGAGGCCGCCGAGCGGCTGCGGGCCAGCGAGCGCCAGCAGCGCGAGACCGCCGTCACCCTCCAGCGCTCCCTGCTGCCCCAGGAGCTCGAAGAGCCGGACGACCTGCGGGTCGCCGCGACCTACCACCCCGGTGGCACGGAGACCGCGGTCGGCGGCGACTGGTACGACGTGATCACCCTCGGCGGCGGCCGTACCGCCCTCGTCATCGGCGACGTCATGGGCCGCGGGGTGCGCGCGGCGGCCGTCATGGGCCAGCTCCGCACGGCGGTCCGCGCGTACGCCCGCCTCGACCTGCCCCCGCACGAGGTCCTCCAGCTCCTCGACGGCCTCGCCATGGAGATCGACGCCAACCAGATCGCCACCTGCGTGTACGCGGTCCACGACCCGAACGAGGGCCGCCTGGTGTACGCCTCCGCCGGCCACCTCCCGATCCTCGTCCGCGACGAGAGCGGCACCGTCCTGCGTGCCGACGAGCCCACCGGGCCCCCGCTCGGCACGGGCGGCTGGATGCACTCCTCCGGCTCGGTGCCCCTCGGCCCCGGCTCCACGGCCGTGCTCTACACCGACGGCCTGGTCGAGCGCCGGGACGCGGACCTCGACGAGGGCATCGCCTCCCTGGCACAGGCGCTCGCCGGCGCCACGGGCACGCCCCAGGTGGTCTGCGACCGGCTGGTCCGCTCGGCGGGTGTGACGGCCGACCACGACGACGACGTGGCGGTCCTGGTCCTCCAGCACCCGGCACGTACGGGCCCCGACAGCGACCTCTTCCGCAACGCGGCCCTGGAGCTGCTCGGCGGCGTGGAAGCGGCTCCACGCGCGCGTGCGTTCGCCTCCGGCGTCCTCACCAGCTGGCGTTTCCCGCCCGACCTGCACGACCTCGGCGTGCTGGCCGCGAGCGAGCTCGTCGCCAACTCCCTCCAGCACGGCACCCCGCCGATGCGTCTGAGACTCCGCCGTACCGACCGCCGCCTGATCGTCGAGGTCACCGACGGCGACGACCACCTCCCGCGCCGCCGCCGCGCCGAGCCCGCCGACGAGTCCGGCAGGGGCATCTCGATCGTGGCCACCATCGCCTCGAACTGGGGCTCGCGCCGTACTCCCGGCGGTGGCAAGGCGGTGTGGTGCGAGTTCGCACTTCCGCGCACCACCTGACCCAGGAGCCGCGCGGCATCTGGTCAGTCACGCCCCGCGGTGCTAGTAGCTCACCCATGGCTAGCTCACCGCAGGCAGACGAAACGGGCTTTCAGCTCAAAGGCAGCGCTCCCGAGCGCTACGAGGAGTACAGCGCACCGATCATGGCGCCGTTCGTGGAGGCGCTGCTGGACGCCGTGGACCTGTGTCCCGGTCACCAGATCCTCGATCTCGCCGCCGGCACCGGCTTCGTGGCCCGCGCGGCCGCCGCCCGGGTCGGACCCACGGGCCACGTCGCGGCCGCCGACTTCAGCGAGGCGATGCTCAAGGTGGCCGCCGCCAAGGCGCCCCGCATGTACCCGGACATCGAGTTCACGGTGGCACCCGCCGACCGGCTCCCCCACCCGGACGGCAGCTTCGACGCCGTCCTGTGCCAGCAGGGCGTGCAGTTCTTCCCCGACCTGGGCGCGGCCCTCACCGAGGCGTCCAGGGTCCTGCGTCCCGGCGGCCGGTTCGCCGCCACGGCGTGGGCGCCCCGGGACCGCTCCCCGTACTTCGCCGTCCAGTCCCCGGTCGTCGCCGAGTACGGCGGCGCGGCGGCCGAGGCGTACTTCGCGTCGGCCTTCTCCTGCCCCGCCGAACGCCTCACGGCCGCTCTCACGGAGGCGGGCTTCCGCGAGGTGGTCAGCCACGAGGCGACCTTCGGCATCACCCTGCCCCCGCTCACCGACTTCGTCCGCGGCCACCTCACGGCCGTGCCCTGGGGCCAGGCGATCGAGGACGCCGGCGGCCCCGACCGCCTGGCCCAGGCCGCCGACGCGGTCGTGACGGCTCTCGCCGCCCACACGAACCCGGACGGCACGGCGACCGTCCCGTTCACGTCCGCCCTGGTGACGGCGGTCCGCTGACGCCACTGACCGGAAACACGAGACGGCCGTCACCCCATCCGTGGTGACGGCCGTCGTACGTGTTCGCGCGGGCCCCTGTCAGGCAGCGGCCTGAACGGGCTCCACCGGAGCCCCGCCGCGCACCACGACCCGGCTCTTCGCCAGCGAGGGCTGGTTCTGCACAGGAGTGAGATGCCGCCCCAGCCGCACCGCCAGGAACGTGATGCCCAGCGAGAACAGCAGGAACGTCACGATGTACGGACCCGGCAGCGAGGCACCCATCGGCCCGCCCACCGCCGGCCCGACCGCGAGGGCGAGCTGCTTCACCAGGGCGAAGGCGGAGTTGTACTGCCCGGCCATGCCGCTCGGCGCCAGATCCGCGACCAGCGGCGCCACGGTCGGCGACAGCATCGCCTCACCGAGCCCGAACAGCGCGTACGTCGACACGAACGCGGCCGTCGCCATCGCCTGGCTGCCGTGCCCGAGCCCCGCGTACCCGGCGGTCAGCCAGGCGAGCGCCCAGATCAGTCCCACCGCGCCGATCACCCGGGACCGCTTGCGCCGCTCGACGAACTTCAGCACGGCGAACTGCGCGACGACGATCATCGCGGTGTTCGCGGCGAGCGCCGTCCCGAGCGTGGACGTGGAGATCCCCGCCGCCTCGACGCCGTACGCGCTCAGCCCCGACTCGAACTGTCCGTAGCAGGCGAAGAACAGCACGAAGCCCAGCACACACAGCTGCACCATGGCGCGGTTGCCGAGCAACTGCTTCCAGCTGCCCCGGTCCTGCCCCGGCGCACCCTCGACCCTGGGCGCCCGCGGCATCCGTACGGTCGCCATGACCACCACGAGCAGCAGGAACATCGCCGCCTCGATGGAGAACAGCAGCGTGAACGAGCTCGCCTTCGAGGCGTCGACGAGGTGACCGCCGATGAGGCCGCCGACCCCGAGGCCGAGGTTCTGCAGGAAGAACTGCGTGGCGAAGGCCCGCGACCGGGTCTCGGCGCTCGAGAAGTCGACGATCATCGTCGCCAGCGCGGGCTGCATCACGGCCTGTCCGGCGCCGAGCGCGGCGGCCGACAGCAGGACGGCCGTCGAGCTGCTCGCCAGTCCCAGGCTCAGCGCTCCGGCGGCGGCGGTGAGCAGGGCGAGGACCAGCACCGGCAGCGGACCCCGCCGGACGATGGCCCGCCCGGCGAACGGCAGCACGACGAGCGCGGCCACGGCGAAGACGGCGAGCACGAGACCCGCCGTCATCGAACCGAGGTCCCGTACCTGCGCCACATAGACGTACAGATACGGGACGGTAAAGCCGAGCCCGAACGCGCTGAGTGCGTTGCCCACATGGATCCGGCGCATCTCCGCGCCCCTCGCCCTGGTCACTTTCACCTGCCTTGATCGAGAAGTCTTACGGTTGCCTCAGGAGTTAGAGGTGAAGACTTCGAAGCTAAAGTTCGAAGCTAAACAGTACATCTCGAAGGACTTCAACGCCAAGCGGGTGCGTGCCATACTGCGGCCATGGGTGACACCCCGGCCGTGAACGAGCCGACGCTGGACGAGCAGATCGCCGCCTACCAGCGCGAGTTCCAGGACCTCGACCCCCAGGTCGAGCAGATCGTCTCGGCGCTGGGCCGCCTCAACCGCCGTATGAACGTCGCCTACGGCCGCCAGACCGCCACCCTCGGGATCAGCAACGCCGAGTGGGAGGTCCTCAAGGCCCTCGTCCTGTCGGGATCGCCGTACCGCCTGGGTCCGAGCGAGCTGGCGAAGCGGCTCGGTCTCACCCCGGCGGCCATGACCCACCGGATTGACCGGATGGTGGCGGAGGGTCTCGTCACCCGTGAGCGCGACGAGTCCAACCGGGTCCGCGTGATCGTCGAGCTCACGGACGAGGGCCGCGAGAAGTGGCTGGAGGCCATGCGCCTGGCCACTGTCTTCGAGGAGGACCTGCTCCAGGACCTCTCACAGCAGGAGCGCGGAGTCCTCGGAGAGGTGCTGACCCGGCTGCTGCGCAGGGTGGAGGACGCCCAGCCGGACGCGGGCGGCCGGCTCACCGACCTTGACTGAGGCCTGAGTTGGGCTCATGCCACGACCCGGTCCGAGTACGGGCCAAGGGTTTGCCGGATGGCCGCCCGGGGGAGACTTGACACTCCCCTCGCAGATGCGTAGGGTTCTTCGAGTTGCCACGGAGCCGGAACGGTTCTGCGACAACATCTCCGCCGCAGATGCGGCACATCCAACCACCAGCACGATCTCCCAGCGGGATTCAATTCGGCGTGCCCGAATTGATTTCGATTTGGGGCCGACAGCTCCGATTAGGAACTGCCGAGAGGATCCGCTAACGTTTGGAACGTCGGAACGGCCCAACAGCCGCGAAGACACAGCACCAATCCCCGCTAACGCGGGGGAAGTTGACTGGAAGTCAGGCCCGAAAGGATCTGCTAGAGTCAACACCGCCGGAAAGGGAAACGCGAAAGCGGAAACCTGAAAGGCACCGAGGAAATCGGATCGGGAAACGGTCTGATAGAGTCGGAAACGCAAGACCGAAGGGAAGCGCCCGGAGGAAAGCCCGAGAGGGTGAG
>NZ_JAHRIB010000032.1 GCF_019090165.1 Streptomyces sp. BV286 | reverse complement strand
CGAGCCAGCCGCCCAGGAGGCCTCCGGCGATCCCGATGAGCATCGTGATGATGATGCCGCCCGGGTCCTTGCCCGGCATGAGCGCCTTGGCGATGAGGCCCGCGAGAAGACCGATGAGTATCCAGGCGATGATGCCCATGACTGCGCTCCTAGCTGGTTGTATAAAGACTGTGTCAAGGCCTCCGGGTTTACCGTGCCGCTGATTTCAAACGCGGCGCCGCGCGCATGTTCGTACGCAGCCGATGGTGCGGTGGCCCGGACGCCGGAGTCCCGCAGGCTCGGGTGGCCGGCCGGGGAGTGTGCCTTGGCGCCTGCTAGAACAGTCATCGATGGGCATCCGAGAGCGTGACCGCAAGGTGTACCGACCGCTGCGGCGGGCCGGCCTCGAGGTGATCCCGGACGCCGTGCCGGACGGCACGATGCCCTTCGTCCACGGATACGGGGCCGAGGACGTGACCGGCGGCTTCTCCCACCGATACGACACCCCACGGCTCGTCGAGAGGCTCAACGAGGACTGGTACGACCTGGCCGTCTCTTCCGGCCTTCTCGACCGTCGACGCGAGTTCCTCGTGCAGTTGCCTCAGGGGACTCGGACGCACCGGGCTGCCCTGCGGCATCTGCACAGCGACAGTGATACCGGGCCGTCGGTCTGGACACGGGTCCGGCTGCTGGAGCGCTGGGACATCATGGGGCGGGGCGCGGGGTCAGCGTTTCTCGGCGTGGGCGCGGGCCGTCCGGGCTTCGCGATGATGGCGCTCGACAGCAGCGTGTACGTCCACGGATCGACGGGCGAGACCGGCGTCGATGTGCTTGCGGTAGCCCACCCGGGCCGCTCGGGGAACATCCTGCGGCACCTGGAGTGGATCACGGTTCACGACAGCCCCTACGTCAACCGCGAGTTCAAGGCGCGGATCGCCGTATGGCTCGCGGCCCGTGCTCGGAACGCCGTCGATCCCTGAGTCCTCGATGAGACGTTCAAGGCGGCAGAAGGCGGCAGGGCGACGGAGGAGGTCCCTGTCGTTCGCCACGGACAATCCGTGCTCTCGTCGACGGGCTTCGGCGTGCCAAGGCGCCGATGTGCCGGATGTGGCGTGCGTCGGATCGTGGGAGGCCCCGGGACGAGCGGGGGGACGAGGCAGGGATCACTCGGCGTGGAGCTGACCCCGCAGCGGCCCGGGGCGTGGGCCCTACTTCTCCACGACGCCCGAGGAAGCGATCTCGATCTTCGCGCGGGTGGCGCCGGAACGCGAACCCAGGGACTCGATCTTCGTCACCAGGTCCTGGCCCTCGACGACTTCACCGAAGACCACGTGCTTGCCGTCCAGCCACGACGTGACAACCGTGGTGATGAAGAACTGCGAGCCGTTGCTGTCCGGGCCGGAGTTGGCCATGGACAGCAGGAACGGCTTGTCGTGCTTGAGCTTGAAGTTCTCGTCCTCGAACTTCGTGCCGTAGATGCTCTTGCCGCCGGTGCCGTCCCCGCGGGTGAAGTCGCCACCCTGGAGCATGAAGTCCGGGATGACACGGTGGAAACCCGAGCCCTCGTATCCGAAGCCGTGCTGACCGGTGGCCAGCTCACGGAAGTTCTGCGCCGTCCTGGGGACGACCTCGTCGTACAGCTTGAAGACGATCCGGCCGGCGGAGGCGCCGTCGATGTTGATGTCGAAGAAGACGTTGGTAGACATGAGGAGATCCTGTCACGACGCGGCGCACTGCCTTGGAGCCACCCCCGGTTCGTCCGCCAAGAGAACCGGACAGCTCCACCGTCGCGAAGGTCTTTCCTGCCGAGATGCCGCCGTGGTGGCGCGCGGCGCCAAGCTGCCACTCGCCCAGGGACGAGCACGACCACTGCCGCCTTCCCTTCTAGGACAGATCGTCGGTGCCCCCGTCAGGGGCGGCGCGGGCCAGGCCTGTCCGATAGGCGATGACGACGAGTTGCGCCCGGTCGCGGGCCTCCAGTTTCGTCATGGCGCGCTGCACGTGGGCTCGTACGGTGAAAGGGCTGAGGAACATCTGCTCGGCTATGTCCTGGTTGGACAGTCCGGTCGCGACCAGAGCGACCATTTCGCGTTCGCGCGGGGTGAGCGCGGCGAGTTGTTCGGGGCGGTGCCGGTGCGGCGTGGCGGTGTCCGGTGTGGCCAGGAAGCGGGCGACCAGGGAGCGGGTCGCGGCGGGGGACAGGAGAGTGTCGCCGTCGGCGATGGTGCGCACGGCGTCCAGCAGGGCCTCGGCCCCGATGCCCTTGCCGATGAAGCCGCCGGCTCCCGCCCGCAGCGCCTGGGCGACGTACTCGTCGGTCTCGTACGTGGTGAGGATCAGGATGCGGCTGGCACGCAGTTTCGGGTCCGCGCAGATCTCGGACGTGGCGGTGAGACCGTCCATCTCGGGCATGCGGATGTCCATGACGACCACGTCCGGGCGCAGTTCCCGGGTGAGCCTCACCGCCTCTCTGCCGTCGGCGGCCTCGCCGACGACGGTGATGTCGTCGGCACTGTCGAGGAGCAGCCGGAAGGCGCCCCGCAGGAGGGCCTGATCGTCGGCGAGCAGTACCCGGAGCGTCACGGCGCCTCCCCGGGCGCTCCGCCGTCCGTCCGTGCGTCGCCTGCCGCTGTGTCGGCCGTTCGTCCCTCGGTGGCTGTCGTCCCGCCGGCCGTCGGCGTCATGTCCTTGACGGGTGGGAGGGGCAGGCGGGCGGAGACGAGGAAGCCGCCCTCCGGGCTCCTGCCCGCGGAGAGGTGCCCTCCGACCGCGGTGGCACGTTCACGCATCCCGATCAGGCCGTAGCCGGGCGGGCGGTCTGCTGCTGTGGACCCGTGCGCTTGCGTGGACGCGGCGGGCGACGTACGGACGTCCCTTCCGTCGTCGGCGACGGTGAGGGTCACCTGGTCGCCGTTCCAGGCGAGACGCACCCGGGCGCTGCCGGTACCGGCATGCTTGGTCACGTTGGTCAAAGCCTCCTGGACGATGCGATAGGCGGTGAGGTCCACTCCCGGCGGCAGCGGCCTGGCGGTGCCCTCCTGGTGCACCGCCACCTCCAGCCCCGCGCGGCGGAAGGACTCGAAGAGTGTGGGGAGCCGGTCCAGCCCGGGCGCCGGTTCGGCGGGCGCGGCCGCGTCTCCGGCCTGGCGCAGCAGACCGACCGTGGCCCGTAGGTCGTCGAGTGCGTCGCCGGTGGTCTCGACGAGTTCCTGGAGGCTCTTGCGGGTCTGCTCGGGGCGGGAGTCGAAGAGATGGGCGGCGACCGTGGCCTGTGCGTTGGCCAGGGTGATCTGATGGGCCACCAGATCGTGAAGTTCCCGGGCGATACGTACCCGTTCCTCGGCCACCATCCGGCGTGCTTCGCTGTCCCGGCTTTCCTCGGCCCGCCGGGCCCGCTCCTCCACGGCCGCCAGGTAGGCGCGCCTGTTCTGCGCCGAGTGCCCGAGTACGCCGGCCACCAGTGGGAACGCCGCCACCGCTCCCACCCTGCTCGCGTCCTTCCACGACAGGGCCCCGAACAAGGGGGTCGAGGCGACCAGCAGCGCCACGGATATGAGCGCCACCGCGCTCGCCACGCGCCGTTCGGAGCGCGCGGTGAGCGCGTAGGAGTAGGCGGTGACCATGGCGGGGGCCACGATGAGCGGGCTCAGCAGAAGGCCCAGAAACGGCGCCAGCATGCCACTCGCGGTCGTGATCGCGATGGCGGCCAGGGGCGCCCGGTGCCGCACCGGAAGCACGGCACAGGACACCACGGCGATGACGTAGGCGAGGGCGGACGGCGGTGACAGCGTGCTGCCGTCCTCCTGTACCACGCCGCCGAACAGACAGAGCGCGAACGCCGTCGCCGTGATCGCTGCCTCGCGCCGCCACCTGCCGCGTGGTCGCGGGCCGCCGCCACCCGTGTTCGTCATGGCCGGGTCAGCTCCGCCCGACGGGGAACCGTCGCATCGCTGCGTCCTGCTCGGTCAAGGAGGCCGGTGCATGCCTGCTCAGTGCCTCACCCTCGATATCCACGTTCGGCAGCACGCGGTTCAGGATACGGGGCAGCCACCAGGCCCGGTGGCCGAGCAGTGCCAGGACCGCGGGGGCGATCGCCATCCGGACCACGAAGGCGTCGAAGGCGACCGCGGAGGCCAGGCCGACACCCATCGTCTGAATGGTCGGGCTGTTCATTCCGATGAATCCGGCGAACACACTGATCATGATGATCGCCGCCGCGGCCACCACACGTCCGCTGTGCCGGAACCCGTTGACGATCGCCTCGTCGGGGGACGCGCCATGGACGTAGGCCTCCCGCATGCGGGTGAGGAGGAAGACCTCGTAGTCCATGGCGAGGCCGAAAACTATGCCGATGATGAGGATCGGCATCAGCGACATGACCGGCCCGGTCTGTTCGATGCCGATCAGGTCTGCGGCCCAGCCCCACTGGAAGACGGCGACGAGGACGCCGAAGGCGGCGCCCACCGACAACAGGAAGCCCAGCGCGGCCTTGACGGGGACCAGGACCGAGCGGAAGACCACCATCAGCAGCAGCACCGCCAGGCCGATGACCACGGTCAGGTAGGGGATGAGGGCGTCGGACATGGCTTCGGAGATGTCGATGTTCAACGCGGTGGTGCCGGTCACGAGGATGCCGGCGCCCGTGGCGGCCTCGGTGTCCGAGACCGCGCCCCGGATCGTGTGCACCAGGTCCTTGGTCTCACCGCTGTTCGGCGCGGTCTGCGGGACCGCTGTGAGGACGGCGGTGTCCTTGGTCCGGCTGAGGACCGGTGCACCGACCGACTCGACCCCGTCCACTCCCCGTACGGTCCTGACGACCAGGTCCGTGGTGGCGCGCGCGTCCGTGGACTCCGACAGGTCCACGACCACGGTCAACGGGCCGTTGAAGCCGGGGCCGAAGCCTTCCGACAGCAGGTCGTAGGCTCGGCGCTGGGTGGTCTCCACGGACTTGGACTCGTCTCCGGGCAGGCCGAGTTCGAGGGACAGTGCCGGTAGGGCGACGGCGCCGAGGCCGAGTCCGGCGACGAGCAGTACGGCCACCGGCCGGCGCAGCACGAAGCGTGCCCAGCGGATGCCGAGCCCGGGACGGCCGGCCGTTACGGGCACCGGGTGCGGGCGCCCGCTTCCCGGCGGGGTGGTCCTGCGGACGGCGCGGGACAGGACGCGTCGGCCGAAGAAGCCGAACAGTGCGGGAGCCAGGGTCAGCGAGACGAGTACGGCAAGAGCCACGGCGCCCGCGCCGCCCATGCCCATCTTGGTGAGTTCGGGGATTCCGACGACCCCCAGTCCGACCAGGGCGATGCAGACGGTCGCGCCGGCGAAGACGACGGCGGATCCGGCCGTGCCCACCGCCCGGCCGGCGGCCTCCTCCGGCTCGCGGCCCTGGGCGCGCTCGTCGCGGAAGCGGGAGGTGATGAAGAGCGCGTAGTCGATGCCGACCGCGAGACCCAGCATCAGCGCCAGGATGGCCACGGTGGATGTCAGGCCCAGCGGGACGGCCAGTGCGGAGACCAGGCCGAAGGCGATGGCCACACCCAGGAAGGCGGTCAGCAGGGACAGCCCGGCCGCGACCAGCGATCCGAGGGCGAGGACGAGTACCACCGCCGCCACCGCCACGCCGATGATCTCCGTCGTGCCGCCCGGTGACTCTTCCGCGTCCAGGGCCGAGCCGCCGATCTCCACGGTCAGCCCCGCGTCCCGGGCCTGGCCCGCGGCGTCCTCCAGGGCCCTCTTCGTCGGCTCGGTGAGGTCGACGGCGTCCACGGCGTACGTGATCGTGGAGTAGGCGATGGTGCCGTCCTCGCTGACGGCGCCGGTCGCATAGGGGTCGGTGGCCGACGCGACCTGATCGTCCCCGTCCAGCGAACCGAGCGCGTCCTCGACGGCCGCCTTGTTCTCGGTGGCCGTCACCCGCTGCCCGTCCGGGGCCTGGAACACCAAGCGGGCCTCGGCACCTTGGGAGTTGCCGCGGGGGAAGCGCTCGTCCAACAGGTCGAACGCCTTCTGCGACTCGGTGCCGGGCATGGAGATGTCCTCTTCCTCCGCAGCCGGCGCCAGGGCGGCGGCCGCGACCGCCAGCACGAGGACGCCCAGCCACAGACCGCCCACGAGCCGGCGCCGCCGGAAGGCCCACCGTCCGATCCGGTAAAGAATTGTCGCCACCTGTAGATCACTCCAGACACCGCTAGGCAAGGGGAATGCGCGAGATGCAACGCGCCTCCCAGACTTCCCTCGGGCGTCCCGCCGGGCATCGTCCCCCGCTGCCGTCTTCCCCCGGTGCATCCGCACCAGCCTCTGAGGTGCCCTGGTGCTTACGCACTACAGGCGGGCGTCGGCCTCAGGACGGCGCTGCCGTCGGCGGCCCATGGCCGGGGCCCCGCCGACAGTCGTGAGTCGGCGGGGCCCCGGGTTCAGGCGATGGGTGTCGTGCAGTACTCGATGGCGGTTGGTGCGGTGGGCGTTACTTGCCGAGGACGTAACCGAAGAAGGCGTTGTCCGGCGACGCGCCGAGTGCGGCGGCACCGAACGACCAGGAGCCGCTGGTCGTCAGGCCCGACGCCGTCGAGTCGAAGACCCAGGCGAAGCCCGCGGAGTCGTTCTCGTACGGAGCCGTGGTGACGAGCTCGGCGCGACCGTCGCGGTCGGAGTCGATGAGCCGGACCTGTGCACCGAAGCGGTCGCCCGCTTCGGCCGCACCCGGCACTCCGGCGGTGTCCTGGTTGAGGGTTTGCACGCCGGCCGACCGCAGGCCCTGGGCCGAGCCGCGCAGGAGCCACGTCGCGCCCGCGTCCCCGAGGTCACCGATGCCCTCGCCCGGAGAGCCGATCGCGAGGTCGGGGTAGCCGTCGCCGTCGACGTCACCCAGGCTGAGGTCGGCTCCGAAGTCGTCGCCGACCTCGGAGCTGCCGGGAATGCCGCCCTGTCCTTGCTCGAAGACCTGGTCGGGGGCCTCGGTGTTGCCTGCGAACAGGCCGCCCGGGCCGCCGAAGCGCACGAACACAGCGCCGGAGGACAGATCCCATTCACCGTGTTCCAGGGTGTAGGGGGAGCCGAGCACCAGGTCGGGGTATCCGTCCTTGTTGATGTCACCGGAGGCGCCCACCCAGCCCTCGCCGAAAGAGCGGTCCAGGTCGAGCCCGCTCGCGGTGCCCCGCAGCAGGATCGAGCGGCCCTCACGCTGCTCCAGCTGCTGCTCGGAACCGGTGATGACGAGCTCGGCGTAGCCGTCCTTGTCGTAGTCGGCGCCGGTCAGTCCGCTGGGCCGGAAGCCCCTCTCGGAGGGGAGGTCGTGGAGCTGCTCCGGGGCGGCGGGCGTGCGGGAGTTGCTGAAGTCGTGCACGTAGAGGGTGCCCTCCGCGTTGAGGTGTGCGAGCTCCGGGCGCCCGTCGCCGTCGACGTCGGCAGTGGTGAGACCGGTCCCGTACTGCTCCCTCGCGCTGGACGGGCCCAAGGTGCCGCTCTCCAGCCACGAGCTCGTACCGGTCAGCCCGCGGGCCGAGCCCCACAGGACGGTGACGCCGCCTGCGTCGACGACGTCGCCGATGTCCTCGCCGGGCGATCCGACTGCCAGGTCGGCGTAGCCGTCACCGTCGAGGTCCGCGGAGGTGACGGCCGAGCCGAAGGCGTCGTGGGCTTCCGGGGTGCCGGGCACACCTGCTGAGCTCTGCGTCAGGACCACTCTCCGAGCCGTGTCGATGCCGCTCGACGAGCCGTAGAGCACGGAAACGAGCCCGGCTCCCGACTTGCCAGCCACCCGCGCGGCGGGCGTCGCGGCCACCAGGTCCGGGTAGCCGTCGCCGTTAAAGTCGTCGTGGGCCACAGCCTTGGCGCGCTGGTCGCCCGCCGCGAAGGCGGGCCCGCTGACGATCGCGGAGCCGGTGACGGCGAGCAGTGCGACCGCCAGGGCGGCGGCAGAGCGTGTGGAGCGCATGGAGGTTCCCCCTGTATGTCACTGCGTCGAAGCCGCAGTCCGGTGAGTCGGGCAGCACGCCGAACCGGTCGTGCACGGCGTGGTGCCTTTGCGGGAGATGAGACCCGGGAACCTGAACAGAAGTTGTACTCCCGGCGCGTGGCGCAGGGGCCTGTGGCACGGCTGTGACAGTGGCCACGGATCCGTGACACGGCCGACAGGCCGGCCGGTGCGTGAGAGAAGTAGGGCTCTGCAGGCCCAACTCTGCCTGCGGGCCTTGCTGGAGGACCCGGCCCAGCAGCGATACGGCCTCGAATGAGCCGCCCTCCTTGGCTCGAGTCAGCCGTCAGGCAGGGCGAGCGGCGGACCCCGGGCCCTGGTTACCGGGCCCCCTCAACGCGTGAACCGGTCACCGCACGCTGACCATCACCTGGTCGACATGGGGGAGGGAACCGGGCATCTCGTCGGTGATCCAGGAGTACTCCAGAGCCGCCAGGGTGGCGCCCCTGTCCGTCCACACCAGTAATTCACCGATGTACTCGCCGGACTGGTCGTGGACGTGGGCGTCGACAGGCACCAGTTCGGCGGACATGGCCGCGTGGTGCACGGGTTCCCGTACCCGCAGGTTGACGCTCGCGGACCCAGGAGCCCAGGGGGCTACCACTTCCGTCCGGTCCAGCTGGCTGCGGAGCGCGGAAGCTCCGGCGAAGTCGGCTGAGAGAACGTGCTCCAGCACGGCTCGCTCCAGGTCGCTCAGCGGACGAGGTCGCACGGGCAGGCGGGACATACGCTGATCATCGCAGGCCGCGTCTGCGCCCTTCGACGGCTGACGCGATTCTGGCCAGGCGACCTGGCGCGAACCTCAGCAGCGGCTCCAAGAGGCCCTGTGCGTCGGTGTGATGGGATGCCCGCGGGTGCTCTGCGGCGGATACGAGGGGTGCATCGCGCCGGTCGCCGGGACGAGGACAGAGAGAGGGCGGCACAGCGGGGGAAATGATGAACGGACACGAGAGCCGCAGAACAGCCCTCGGCCTGAGGTCGCTGCAGACGCGCGCCTTGATGCGCGAGGCCGGGAATGAAAAGCGGCTCTTGGCGGCCGGGGAGTGGCGCCCTTCCGCGGCGGACTCCGAAGCCGCAGCGTCCGTCCTGGACCGCCTCGCGGCCCCGCTCCCTGCCCGGCGGGCAACGACCGCATCAATGGTGGCCACAGACCGGGACCGGCGACTGCAGCGTCTCCTGCGCACGACCCTCCACCACCTCGACGCAGGAGTCGTGAGCCCGCCCGCGGTTGCTCTCCTGGCTGCGGTCGCCCGCGCATTCCTGCCTTGGTACGCCACCCCGAACCCGCCGGGTGCAGCGGCGGCCCCGAGGTACGGGGCGCCAGGGGGAACGGCGGACGGCCTGGCCGGGCCGCCGACAGCGACCGGCGAGGCCTTGCTCCCCGAACTGACCGAATTGTTCGCTGCGTTGGCCGCCACCCGCGGGCCCGGCGCCGCTTCGCTCACGCCCCCGGCCGAGCCCTGGCAGCTCCGATACGCGGGCCGATTCCGTCGTTATGGCAGACCCGCTGCCGGAGTGTGGACGGCTGAGACCGTCGCCTGCCCGGCGTGCGGGGGCACAGCGGGTCCGTGGACCGTGATGTGCGACTGGCTTCTGATCTCGCTGGGCTGCCCATGCGGGATGACGACCCACGAACACGGCCTCGCCTTTTCCGAAGTCTGGCTTCTCCTACCGGACATGTGACGAGGCGTCGATCAGTCAAGTCGTCCAAGAAGCGGCGGCGCGTCTGGCTCCACCGCAGGAGCGCGCCTCCACACAGCTGCCGCGCGGATCCGAGCGCGTCCCGCGCGCCTGACCGGCATGCCTGGCGAACGTCCTGTGTCCGGGACTGCTTTTTCGCGAATGTGCCCTTTCGTTCTTGGGGGCGGTTGTACCGTATCTGTCCTCTTGTCGACCCTGTGTGGGCGTTGGGGCGGATACGGGAGACGGCCTCGCCGGCCGTGGGGCCCTTCGGGCTGAAGGGCCCCACGACCGCAGCGGTCAGCTGTCGTTGCCGTGGTTGTCCCGCGACTGTGTGGGGTGGTTCTCCAAGGTGCTCCGGTGGACCTTTGCGGCGAGCTTCATCAGGTCCTTGGGGGTGATCTTCTCCGTCAGGAGGTCCTCGCGTGC
Source organism: Streptomyces sp. BV286 (assembly GCF_019090165.1). Classification (GTDB taxonomy): domain Bacteria; phylum Actinomycetota; class Actinomycetes; order Streptomycetales; family Streptomycetaceae; genus Streptomyces. The sequence goes on along the minus strand of NZ_JAHRIB010000032.1, from coordinate 7,834 downwards.
GAACTGCCGTACTTCCCGCAGCACTGTGCGCAGGGTCAGACGCCAGATCAAGGCACGGACGAGGTGGGGGGTGTGAGGGGCGATGATGCCGGTCACCGCGACGACGCCGACGCTCCCGGCCACCACCGCGGCCCACACCGGGCTGTGGCTCAGCAGACTCCAGGAGAGGGCCGCGCTGGAGAGGCCGGAGCCGGCCAGTGCGGTGACGTGGACGAATCGCTGCGGGCGGTGGGAGCAGTGCTGTTCGCCCTCGGCGGGGGAGGCGGTGCGGTTGTGCTGGATGCGACGGGACATGGAGTCCTCCGTTGATGCCGTGAGGTATCGGACGGAGGCCCGGGGCCGAGGAACGGGGCGTTTCCCGAAGTTCACGAAGATTCTTTTGAGGAAGTTCGTGAGCTGCTGTCGCGGCTCACACGAGGGGAGTGACGGTGGGGGACCGTGCAGAGCTGGGCAACGAGCCCGTCGGCGACCGGGAGCTGGTCGGCTGGGCGCTGGACGCGTCCCAGCCACGACGGCGCAAGAAGGCGCTGGAGATGATCGCGGAACGCTATTTACAAGACGTGCTGACGTCGACGGCGCGCCGGATGGGGGACGCGGAGGCGGCGTCCGATGTCACGCAGCAGACCTTCACCGATGTCTGCGACAAGCTGATGAAGGGGGAGGGGCCGCAGAACCCGGATCGCCTGGGCGGTTGGCTGCACAACTTCAGCCGCAACCGCGAACGCAACCACTACAAGCGCCGCGAGGCGAACCGGGAACGTTCTCGCCCGGCCGATGACCACGGCGATGAGTTCGGTTCGGGCATCTCCCGGGTGGGGGTGGCGCGTGACGACGAGGAGCGACTGGTTCAGGCGCGCGGTATCGCCGGCCGGGTGGCGCGCACGCTCGCGGCGGACGAGCAGGAGATCTACCGGCTCTACTACGAGCAGGAGTTCTCGGTCGCGGAGGTGACGGAGCAACTCACCCTCTCCGGCCGGAAACTGTCGCAGAAGACCGTCCAGAACAAGGTCACGCGGGTGGCGGCGGTCGTCGCGACCGGCTTCGAGGCGTATCTCCTCGTGCAGCACGACCGAACGTCATGCGGACGGCTGACCGCCATCATCGGCCGGTACCCGCAGGAGTTCGGCAGCGAAGTGCGGGATCACGTGCTCAAACATGCCCGCAAATGCGCCGACTGCGGAAGCTGCACGGTGTGTCCCACCTGCCGCGTACGGGACGTCCTGGCCATCAGCACGTGCGAGAAGTCCGCCGGCTGCCGGCGCTGCCTGGTGTGCGACAGCGAGCGAGTGGATCTGAAGGCCCAGTGGGCGCCGGCCCTCGTCCTTCTCCTGTTCCTCCGCCCGGTCCGGACCGTGGTCCTCCAAGCCGTCAATCAGGCCTGGTCCGAGGCCATCTCCGTGTTGTCGTCACCACCGACCAACCCGCCCAGCAGCCCTCCCGGGCCACCGTCCGCCGTCGGTCCGCTGCGCCGCCCTGCGGCCAGGACGGCCAAGGTCGCCACAGCAGCCGTCGCCACCGCGGCAGTCGTCGCGGGAGCGCTGCTGCTCACCCGCCCCGACACGAACTCCTCCTCGCCGCAGACGGCTCCGGTGGCCGCCACGATGCCGACCATCGCGTACGCCACGGACAAGGAGGTCCGCGTCCAGACCAAGGAAAGGAACACCACCGTCGACACGGTGCCGGTCGGCAGCACCGTCACCGATCTGATCTGGTCAGCCGACCGCCGCCGCCTGGGCTGGCTCGTCAGACCCTCCCAGGGCACGGCCGTCACTCTGCACACCAGAGACCTCTCCACCGGCCGTAACCGCACCTGGGACTGCCAGGACTGCTCCGGACTCGCCTTTCAGGGCGCGAACCTGGTCAGTGTGCGGCAGGGTGCTGAGATCCTGTCCCACCCGCCTACGGGCAAGGCTCCCAAGAGCCTGGAACTCCAGGGCATCGACACGACGACCGCGGCCCTGCAGCTGTTCCTCGTCGGCAGCACAGCGGCCGACAGCGAACTGCTGATCTTCACGATTGACAACGACGTCAGTGGGGCCGACGCCAACAAGCTGTACCGGATGGCTGCCAACAAGATGGTGACGACGGTCGTCGACGACGCTCTCCGTCACATCCCCGGTGGCGCCCGCCGGCCCGGCCAGTACGCGGCGGTCAGCAGGGACGGCACACGGTTGGCCTACGGGGGCAATGTCTCGGGCGGAGACCCCTGCGTGCCCTCGGACGGTGTGACCGTCGTCGACCTCGACACCGGCAAACACGCCACCACCGCCCTGGCCGACGACGACGCGTCCCGTCGTCTGCGGATCACAGGAGTCTGGTTCGGCCCGAAGGACGAGGTGTGGGCCAGCGCCTTCCGTCAGCCGGCCGAGGCCTGCGTCGCGTACGGGGAGGAGGAGGCGTCCCGACGGCAGCGGACAGTCGTCTACCGACTGCACGACGGGGCCTGGACCAAGTCCGATCAGGAGGCAGTCATGGCCCAGCCGGCCGAGGACGGGTGGAGCGCCCGGCGCGCCGGGGCCACAGGGCTCAACGACTACCGGCCGCCGGCCTCACCGCTTGTCGTCACCAACTCCAAGAATCAGCGTGTTCCCCTCGGCGACTCCGTCACGGTCTTCGCCTGGGCTCCAGGTGACTCGAAGCCCGCCCCGGTACTGGGCACCTTGTGGGGCCCGTACCAGAAGGGGTACGGGCTGCCCAAGCCCACCACCGTCTACAACGGTGGCAGTCCGTCAGGGATGGTCCGGGATGTCACCTGGACGTCCTGGGGTGATGAGCGTGCCACCGGCACGGGAGAGGCCATTCACGTCACCGGTGAGGCGTCCGTGGCCGAGAGCCCTTGGGAGAAGAGCACCGTCGTCGCCTTCGATCTGGGTGACTGCTTCGGCGTCCGGACCTATCGGAAGGTCAGCTGGTTCCATCCGCAGCGCAACGAGCGCTTCGACGAGAGCCAGTACATGAACGTGTGCACAGGCTGAACACCGCTGGATGCCGTCAGTCGGCTCGGTCCGACTGACGGTGCCGCCTCAACCGATTCCGGGACTGGCCGCTTCCTGCGTCGAGCAGTTCAAGCGTGGGCCCGGAGCCGTGAGTCAATTCAGCTGAAAGGAACGGCGTCGGCCGGGGCGGTGTGCCAGTTGGTCACGATCGGCTTGTCGACGGTGATGGTGTCGACCGGCAGGGAAACGGGGTCGGGGTCGTCGTTGCCGACGGCGACGATGATGAAGTCCAGTTCCTTGCCGCCGTTTGAGTTGGTGGTCTTCGGGTTCACCCCGGCGTAGGCGGTGGTGTTCCCGCTCAGCTTGATCTGCTCGCCGACGGCCTGCTCCGCGGGGCCCGCCTCGGTGCCGTCGGATCCGAAAGCCACGGTCGGCAGCGCGGCGGGCAGGTAACAGGTGATGCCCGACTTCGCCTTAGCCGTGATCAGTATGTATCCGCCGGCCTGGGACTCGGACTTGGTGCTCCAGGTGATGTCGTTGGCACCGCAGCCCTGCTCGACCGGCTTCCGCTCGCCGTCGCCGGTGTCGACGCCGGAGCCGGCCCCGTCCTCGGTTCCCTTGCTTGCGGCATCGGAACCCTTGTCGGCGCCCTGGCCGCTTCCCGTGGTCGACGAGCTGGACGGGGTGGCCGCGTCGCCCGCCGGAGTGGCGGACGAAGAGCCCTTCGCGGCGCCGTTGTCCGTGGCCTTGTCCGTGTCCTGGCACGCTGTCATCAGCATGGCGCCGCCCACGAGGGCTGCGGAGACGAGGAAGGCCTTGCGACGGTTGCCGGACATTGAATCCCCTTGGTGATCGGTGAGTTGAGGTCGAAGCGCTGTCGGCCTCTCGGCGTTTACTTGATCATTATGAGAGGGCTGCGAGCCGAAGGGATCCCGGCGTGTTCGTTCCAGGACAACGCTGTCACAGGCCGGTGACATGATCACAGAAACCATGCCTTGCTGATGCCCGGCCAGACCGCGAACCTGGCCCTGGCCGGCCTCGTGCACCACCCGCTGGACCAGGCTCCGGCAGCGTCGACGGGTTGCGCACGCGGTATCCGGCGTCCTGAAGTGCCTGGGTGACGGTACGGGCGGCGTGGTTGCCGTGTTCGCCGGTCTGGCGGAACTCCTGGTCGGCCACGCTGCGGGCGGCGGAGCGGAAGGTGTCGCTGTTCATTCGGAACGCCATCGCGATCAGGGTGCGAGTGGCGGGAGCGCCGACCTGGCGTGCTCGCGTTCCTACCGTGGCCGCTGGCGATCATGAGGGCACCGCGAAGCCCGCCGGTTGAACAGCCGCCGGTTCCTTTGTCCCCCTTTCCCTTCTAGGGTGTTCGACGGACGCCGACGCCGTGGGGCCCGGCCGCCCAAGGGGGTCGAGTGAGCACACCCGAGTACGAGCTTTGGGCCGACCTCGATGTCCGCCGCCCGGACGACGTCCGCATGATCTCTGGTCGGCGGGTCCCGCTTTCCTGGCAGATGGAGAAGCACGCCGGACACGTGGACCGGCTGATGAACAGCACCTTGCCCGCCAACTTCCCGGACCCGGTCGAGCGTGGAGGTGCCGGCGACGTATTGGCCGTGCTCGCCTTGTCGGAGTCGATCCGGCGCGACCTCACTGCCCGCCGCGCGGGCGACATCCGTGAGGCTGTCCGGCTCGGAGCCACCTGGTCCGAGGTCGCGGCCGCGATCGACATCACGCCGGACGAGGCCCGCGCCATCCTGCGCGACTGGACGGAGCGTCTGCACGGCCTCCACCAGATCGATGCCGAGGCGGGCGAGGTCCAACGGCTGGGCGTCGAGGAGGACCGCCACGCCGCGGTGCTCGCCTTGATCGAGCTGGCGGACGACCAGCGGACGGAGACCGTCAGGCATGACTGACCGCCTGTGTCCGTGGCCATCGCCTCGGCATGGAGCGGTGCGGATGTAGCCCTCCGCTCACTCCGGATTCACGCGTCGAATGCAATTCCCCGGGCGTCTGCCGCCGGCCGCGCGCCGCGCGAGCACGGCCCACGCCAACGGGTGCGCGCGCAAGGTTGTGGACCAGCGAGGTGATGCCAGTCGGGGGTTCCGTCGAGGAGCACGTGCCCCTACGGTGGCCAGGTGATGTCGATCAAGAAGTTCCAAGTCACCTTCGACTGTGCGGAACCTGAGCGCCTCGCCCGCTTCTGGTGCGAGGTGTTGGGATACGTCGTACCGCCGCCACCGGAGGGGTTTGCCACCTGGGACGACTTCAAGCGTGCCCAGCCCCCTGAGCAGCAGGACGCGTGGTTCGCCTGCAGCGATCCCTCAGGGGTGGGCCCGCGCCTGTACTTCCAGCGGGTCCCCGAAGGGAAGGCGGCCAAGAACCGGCTGCATCTTGACGTGCGGGTCGGCACCGGACTCGTGGGTGAAGAGCGCCTTGCCGCACTTGAGGCCGAGTGCGCACGACTGGTCCCGCTCGGAGCGGTACACGTGAGAACGCTGTACGACGGCAACGATGCGTGCATCCCGATGCTGGACATCGAGGGGAACGAGTTCTGTATCGACTGATGGGCCGAGAACCCGCCCGGTCGGTCATCGGTCATGTCCCACAGGGGCCGTTTCACTCGCGGGGCAGCGCCTGACGTTTCCGCAGTTCAGCTGTCTGGTGCTCGCGGGACGTGACAAAGTCTTTGGCGCCTGCCTTCGGCCGGATGATGGGGTGGCACGGTGAGCAACCACGACGAGGAAGCTGCCGTCCCGCCGTTGACCTCGGCCTGGGTCGGTCGGCATCTGGAGGCCGGGGAACGGGTCGTCGGAACCGAGGCACTGCACGGCGGCATCACCGCCGAAATGCGGCGGCTGACCATCGCCGTTCGGGACGGTGGCACCCGCGACCTGGTGCTGCGGAGCTTCGTCGATCCGTTCTCCGTGGAGCACGCAAAGGACTGGCTGAACAGGGAGGCCGACGCCCTGACCCTGCTCGCGGAGACCGGTGTGCCGGCTCCTCGTCTCGTCGCGGTGGATCCGACCGCCGCCCATTGCGCGTATCCCTCGCTCCTCATGACACATCTGACGGGCCGGACGCTCCTCGACGATGCGGGAGTTGAGGCGCGCGTTCCTTTGCTGGCCCGCCAACTCGTGGCGATCCACGCGGTGCGGCCCGCCGAACGGCCCCGCGAGTATGCGGCGTTGACGACCGCCGACACGGTGGTGGTTCCGAAAGGCGCCGACGCGGCGCTCTGGGCCGCGGCGATCGACGTGATCCGCAAGCCCGCGCCGCCCTACGAAGGGCGATTCCTGCACCGGGACTTCCACCCCGGCAACGTGCTGTTCGACGTGCCGACGGAATGCCCGGCAGGTGCCCGGGTCACCGGGGTTGTGGACTGGGCGACGACCTCCTGGGGCCCGGCGGACCTCGATGTCGCGCACTGCTCCACCAATCTCGCACTGCTGCACGGCCCGGCGTGGGGTCTGCGGTTCGCTGAGGCGTATGAGGAGGCCGGCGGGGTGCTGGCCGCGGCCGCGAACGAGCGGCTGTACTGGCGGGTGCGGGACGGGCTGGCGTGCTCGGAAGATGTGAAGTCGGTGGCGCAGTCATGGCGCGAGGCGGGGAGAACCGGGCTCACGACGCGAGCCGTGGTGAAGCGGCTTGACTCCTATGTCACCGCACTGATGGACGGGCCCGGCTGAACCGCGACAACTCGGGTACCGGGCACGGCGGCGGGCGCCGGCCCGGGCTGCCACGTCCTCTAGCCCCTTTTCGGCTGCAGGTCAGCCTCGTCCGACTCGATCCCCGCCAGATACGACTCCAGCGCGGGAAACCCACCGACTCGAGCCGGGTGCCCCCCGTACGCGGGAGGGCTGCTCTTTGCGTGCGCCGTGCCGGTAGAGGCCCTTCGCGTTCTTGTCCCTGACGTGTTTGACCTCGGCGGCGAATTCGAGAGGAGCGGCCCTGGTGGGGTCCGAAGGGCTGGGCCATACCTGAGGCGGCCGAGGCGGCTTGGCAACGGCTTCAGGAAGCGGGGACGGGCTTCAGCCGGTAGGCGTCTCCATGGGCGGCCACGCGGCCGGCGGTGGGCGGTGCGAAGTGAGTGCCGAGGAGGAGGGTGTCCGTGCCGGCGAGGGAGCCGAGCAGCTTGCGGCGGGTGGCCTCGGACTGCCGCGGGTCGATGTCGACGCAGGCGCCGATGGCGGGGTGGGCGAGCTGGACGGGGTGGTGGACGCAGTCGCCGGAGATCAGCGCCGTCTCCCCCTGGCTGGTCAGTTCCACCGCGACGTGGCCGGGGGTGTGGCCGGGTGTTGGGATCAAGCGCAGGCCGGGGGCGATCTCGGCCCCCTTGAGCGGGACGTCGACCGTGCTCAGCAGACCCGCCTGTTCGACCGGGATCACGGAGTCGCGGAACATCTGTTCGCGTGCCTCCTCCATGTCGTACGTGGCCCAGAACTCCCGCTCGGCGCGGGAGGTGAGGTAGCGGGCGTTGGGGAAGGTGGGGACCCATTCGCCGTTCACCTGCTGTGTGTTCCAGCCGACGTGATCGGCATGCAGGTGGGTGAGGATCACCAGGTCGACGGAGTCCGGGGGGAAACCGGCGGCGGTGAGGCGCTCCAGGAAGTCGGTCCGCAGGTTGTGCCAGGCCGGGTTGGCCCGCTCCTTGCCGTTGCCGATGCCGGTGTCGACGAGAACGCGCAGCCCGTTCACGACGAACGCGAAGCTGTGGCTGTCGAGGTGCAGAATCCCGTCCTGGCCGGCGAAGTGGGGGTGCAGCCAGTCCTGGGCGGTCACCACCTCAGGGGTGGCGTCGGGCAGCAGCCAGGGTCCGGTCTCGGGCGGCAGGTTGACTTCGTCGATGAGGTGGACGGGGACGCCGCCCACGGTCCAGGTGGGGATGGGGATGGGGG
>NZ_JAHRIB010000031.1 GCF_019090165.1 Streptomyces sp. BV286 | reverse complement strand
GCGCCTGGCTGCCCGGCGCGCCCTGCACTCCCCGGACCTGCGTGGAGTCCGGGCGGGCGGTCACGGACCTACCGCGTGCCGTGCTGCGACTGATCTCGCTGCTCGTCGTGGTCGTCGCCGGGATCATGCTCATCCCGCTCGTGGGACGGATCCCCGCCGCCCCGCGCGACCGGCTCGTCAGAAGGTGGTGCCGGACGATCGTGCGCGCCGCGGGCGTCCGCGTACGGGCCACCGGTGCGGCCCCGCCGACCGGTGGCCTGCTTCTGGTGGCCAACCACATCTCCTGGCTGGACATCCCGCTGCTCGCCGCCGTCCGTCCCGGCCGGATGCTCGCCAAGGCGGAGATCAGGCAGTGGCCCGTCGCCGGGGCGCTCACCGCGAGCAGCGGCGCGCTGTTCATCGACCGCGACCGTCTGCGCGCGCTGCCGGGCACCGTCGAACGGATCGCTGACATCCTGCGTGAGGGCGCCGCGGTCGCGGTCTTCCCCGAGGGAAGCACGTGGTGCGGCCGGGCCCGGGGGCCCTTCCGCAGGGCGGTGTTCCAGGCCGCCCTGGAGGCGGGCGTGCCCGTCCAGCCGGTGCGGCTCCACTACCGGCGCGAGGAGGGCACGGTGACCACCGCACCCGCCTTCGTGGGCGACGACTCGCTGCTCGCCTCGGTGTGGCGGGTCGTGTCGGTCCGCGGGCTCGTGGCCGACGTGTGCGCCCAGCCGGTGCTCCCGCCGGGCGGCGCACCCGACCGGCGCTCGCTCGCCCTCGCCGCCGAAAGAGCCACCGCTCATCGACTGAGCGCGAACTCACAAGTACACGACCACTTCTGACGAGGGGTCAGCAAAGTCGAGTACCGGTCCCTGAAGGTTCCCCGGAGCGTACGACCCCGGCCGGAGAGCCGTTGTCCCGGGCACGGCGTACTGGTGGGGAGACCGGTGGGGTGACCGGCGGGACGGTCGTCCGGCTGCCCGCCGCTCAGCGGACACCGCCGGCCTCATCCGGGCCTGGCCGGGCGGCAGGTCCAGCGGACGAAGCCCCGCTCGCGCTCCCAGATGGCGCGTCCGGCCCGGATGTTCCACTCGGGGTCCAGGGCGTTCCTCGTCGTGCCGCCCAACCCCTTGATGTCCCGGTCCGTGAGCTGGAACAGGCCCCACCGCCACGCCGAGCGGTCGGCCGAGCCGCCGTCCCAGGCCCACAGCGGGTCCAGGTTCGACATGCAGCGGGCCAGCGCGACGGCCGCACCGGGATCCTCCGGGAACGTGGCACGCAGCCGCCGTTCCACCCGGGCCGACGACCACCGGCGGGCCTGGGCCAGAGCCGTGGAATGCCGGTGGTCCAAGGCGTTCTTCGTGGCACGGTCCACCGCTCCGGTCACCGGCAGCCGGGACATGCCCTGGAAGGCCGCCACGCGCGCCCGCGTCAGCGGGCCGAACGACGCGTCCACCGGCAGATCGAGCGCATGCTGGCGAAGGTGCAGCTGCACCTCCCGGACGCAGGGCCCGTACGCGCCCGGAGCCAGGGCGTCCGGGCAGTCGCCGGTGGCCGCCCCGTCCGCCCCACCGCCCGGCGTGAGAACCCAGACACCCACGGCGATGACGAGGACGAGCACGGCGGCCGCCGAGACGGACATGGCGGTTGCCTGCCCACGCCGGACGTGCGGTCGGGGCCCGGGCACACCCACCCCCGTCGGCTCTTCGGGCGGCTCGGCCGGAGCGGGATCCTCCCGCGGTGCCACGGCGCCCCGGCACCGCTGTGAAGCAGCGATGCCGTCCCGCCGTTCGAGCCACGCCCGCGTGTGCCGGCCCTCCCCGCAGGCATGCACGAAGGCCGCCAGCAGCTCCGGACGCGGCAGGGTGTCCCGGCGCAGTACATCCGCCAGCGTGCTGCGCGCGAGCGTCTTCCCGCATTCCGCCGCACGCTTCTCCAACTGCCGGTAGGTCAGTCCCGACCGTTCCTTGAGAAGCCGTAGCAGTGCGACGAACTCCGCGGAGTCATGAGCCTCGGACGGTAACGGGTCCTTCTCGTCCCCCATGGCGAGCATCCTGACCGGGTTCGTCCGCCCCTTCAACGCCCGTTTCAGCCGTGTTGTCGAGGCGGAATCCTGTCCGGCGCGTGTCCGGAAGGAGTCCGGACACGGCTCCGGCCAGCACGGACACCCCGCTCCTGTCCGGGACAGCCGATACCGATTCCCCTGCCGTGGCCGTCTGCGCCAGGCTCCCTACCGGTCGCACGGTCCGCCACCGTCCCGGCCCGGACCGCAGGGGCCGTACGCGTTCGCCCTTCTCACGGAACCCGTCCCGCGAAAGGAACTGTTGTGAACATTCGCACCAAACTCGCCGTCCTCATGACGACCGGCCTGATGGGGGCCACCCTGGCGCTGACCCCGACGGCACAGGCCCAGGAGGCACCGGCCTTCACGCCCGCCGACATCGCCGCGCAGTCCCTGGGCGCGGGCCAGGCCATGGGCTTCGACAGCGCGCCGGGCGACGTCGGGACCAAGGCGTACTCCGACTGCGGCAGCGGCTGGATCTGCTTCTGGTCCGGGTCGAACGGCACGGGGTCGAGGTGCCAGTGGAGCTCCGCCCTGAACCCGCGTGCGCGGGAGGCGTGTTCCTGGATGAACAACGGAACGGTCACCAGGTCCGTCTACAACCGGACGAGCTATCGCTACCACTACTACCGGGCGTTCAGCTACCAGGACCGGATCGGCAGCACCCTCTCCGGAGGCCAGGGCAACCTCGCCGGCACCTACACCATCGGCTCCCTCTGCCGGCACAACGCCAGCGGCTGCCCCAACTAGGACCCGTCCTTGGGCCTGTCCGGCACCTCCGGGTGCCGGACAGGCCCGAGTCCCGCGACCCGTGCCAGCCTCCGGTACGAGTCCAGCAGCGCGTCCCGGTCGTACGTACTGGTCGTGACCAGAACCTCGTCGGCGCCGGTCTCCTTGATCACCGTCTCCAGTTCGTGGGCGACCTGGTCCTCGGTGCCGGCGATGTGGCCCGAGAGGCCCGACTCGTAGAAGCCGCGCTCCTTCTCCGTCATCGTCAGTGCCTCGACGCGCTCGGCCGGCGGCAGCGGCGGGAACGTACCGTGCGTGCGCGAGTACGCCATCGACCAGGCCTCGGGGAGCAGCAGCCGGCGGGCCTCCCCGGGGCTCGCCGCGACCGCGACCGTCCCCGAGACGACGACGTACGGCTGCGCCGCCCAGGACGAGGGCCGGAACGTCTCGCGGTAGTGGTCGACGCCGCGCCGCATCTTCTCGCGGTTCCTGAGGTCGCCGATCACCATCGGCAGGCCGGCCCGGGCGGCGATCGTGGCGCCCTCGCCCATGGCCAGCACGAACGGCGGCACGGTCAGGCCCTCGGCGGGGCGCGCGTGCGCGCCGGTGGGGGACGTGCCCCGGAACCAGCCGAGCAGCTCGTCCAGCTGCGCCGCGAAGTCGTCGGCGACATCCTTCTCCCGGCCCAGCGCCCTGCGGACACCGTCCGTGAACCCGACGGAACGGCCCAGGCCCATGTCGACGCGCCCGGGGAACAGGGACTCCAGGACACCGAACTGCTCGGCCACCACCAGGGGCTGGTGGTTGGGCAGCATCACCCCGCCCGTGCCGACCCGGATCGTGCGGGTCGCGGCGGCGACCGCGGCGGCCAGCACGGTCGGCGCGGAACCGGCGACACCCGGCACGCCGTGGTGCTCCGAGACCCAGACCCGGTGGTAGCCGAGCCGCTCCAGCTCCCGGGCCAGCCCCACGGTGTCCCGCAGCGCCTCGGGGGCCGCGTGCCCCTCGCGGGTGCGCGAGCGGTCGAGGACGGAGAATCGGGTCGACGCGATCACTGAGCTCACGTGGGATTCAACACCGCGGGCGCTCCAGGATTCCCGTCCAGGTGGGCGAGAAGGTTCCGCTGCCACGTGTATGCCCGCACGTTGCCGTCTGTTTACCTTGCCGGGGTGGTTTTGTTCTTCACGACTGGCGACGCTGTCACCCGCAACATCAGCCCCCGGAGGAAAAGTGAACGTCTCCTTTGGCGTGTGGGCGCTGTCCATCGCAGCACTGTGCGCGCTCATCGCCGTGGATTTCTTCATCGGCCGCAAACCCCATGAGGTCTCCCTGAAGGAGGCCGGCATCTGGAGTGCGGTGTGGGTGGCCCTGGCCGTGGCGTTCGGCGTCGGGCTGCTGGTGGTCTACGGCGGGGGTCCCTCGGGCGAGTTCTTCGCCGGGTACATCACGGAGAAGTCGCTCAGCGTCGACAACCTCTTCGTGTTCGTCCTGATCATGGCGAAGTTCTCCGTGCCGGCCCAGTACCAGCAGCGGGTACTGATGGTCGGCGTGATCGTGGCCCTGGTGCTGCGGACGATCTTCATCGCCGCCGGTGCCGCGATCATCTCGACGTTCTCCTGGGTCTTCTACCTCTTCGGGGCGTTCCTGATCTGGACCGCGTGGAAGCTCGTCCAGGACGCCCGCAAGGGCCACGGCGACGAGGAGTACGAGGAGAACAAGCTGCTCAAGGCGGTCGAGCGGCGCTTCGGAGTGGCCGACCGCTACCACGGGACCAAGCTGTGGGTGGAGCAGAACGGCAAGCGCGTGATGACCCCGATGATGGTGGTCATGCTGGCGATCGGCTCCACTGACGTCCTGTTCGCCCTGGACTCCATTCCGGCCATCTACGGCCTCACCGAGGAGCCCTACATCGTCTTCACCGCGAACGCCTTCGCACTGATGGGCCTGCGGCAGCTGTACTTCCTGATCGGCGGGCTGCTCAAGCGGCTCGTCCATCTCTCGTACGGGCTGTCGATCATCCTCGGCTTCATCGGCGTCAAACTGGTGCTGCACGCCCTGCACGAGTCCGGGGTGCACGTCCCGGAGATCAGCATCCCGTTCTCGCTCGGCTTCATCGTCCTGGTCCTCGCGGTGACGACCTTCACCAGCCTGCGGGCCTCGAAGAAGCAGGAGGCGGGGACCGAGCCCGTGTCGTAGCGCGTCGAGCGGCGAACGGGCCTGGCCGTTCCGGGTGGCAACCGGCGTCCTAGGGTGGGCGGGGTGACGAACGACAACAGGCCCCTCGCCGTCTTCGACCTCGACGGCACGCTCGCCGACACAGCGCACCGGCAGCGGTTCCTGGAGCGCAGCCCGCGGGACTGGGACGCCTTCTTCGCCGCGGCGCAGCACGATCCGCCGCTGGCCGAGGGCGTGGCACTGGCGCTGGAACACGCCGAACGGTGCGAGGTCCTCTACCTCACCGGGCGGCCCGAGCGCTGCCGCAAGGACACGGAGGCCTGGCTCGCCGCCCAGGGCCTGCCGGAGGGCCGCATCAGGATGCGCCGCAACGACGACCGCAGGCCCGCCCGGCGCACCAAGCTGGAGATTCTGCGCGGGCTGGCCCGGGACCGCGAGATCAGGGTGCTCGTGGACGACGACGAGCTGGTGTGCGAGGACGCCGAACGGGCCGGCTTCACCGTCGTCAGAGCGCGCTGGGCCGCAGCGTCGGCGGCGCTGAAGGCGGCACAGGAACGGGAGGGACGGACCTGAGGGTCCGGCCCTCCCGCACGCGTGGGTCGCCCGGACCTGCGTGGCCCGGGCGCCGGAGCGGTCTGTCCGCCGGTTTCGACGAGGCGGTCGTCAGTCCGCGTCCTCCAGGCGGAAACCGACCTTCAGGCCGACCTGGTAGTGCTGGACCTGCCCGTTCTCGATCTGTCCGCGGACCTGGGTGACCTCGAACCAGTCGAGGTTGCGCAGGGTCTGCGAGGCCCGGGTGATCCCGTTGCGGATCGCCTGGTCGATGCCCTCGTGCGAGGTCCCGACGATCTCGGTGACGCGGTAGGTGTGGTCGGACATACGGGTTGCTCCTCTCCGCCGTGGCCTGTGTGCCACGCGTCGTTCCACGGTGCCCCACGAGGCGGGGGACCGCGAGATGTGGGCCCGGGGGACCGGGACCCGGACGGGCCCCGGTCCGGCGACTGTCACCGGGCCGTGCTCAGCGACAGCGCGAACCTCCCCTCGGGGTCCGTCCACCAGTGGGTGAGTTCGAGTCCGGTCGCGGCGAGTTCCGCGCGTACGCCCTCCTCGCGGAACTTCGCCGACACCTCGGTCCGCATCTCCTCGCCCTCGGCGAACTCGACGGCGAGATCGAGCGCGGGGATCTTCACGGTCAGCGCCGAACGGGCGCGCAGCCGCATCTCGATCCACTCCTCCTGTGCGTTCCAGGCGGCGACATGGCTGAACTCGTCGGGATCGAAGTCCGCGCCGAGCTCGCGGTTGACGACGGTCAGCACGTTCTTGTTGAACGCCGCCGTCACCCCGGCCGCGTCGTCGTAGGCCGCGACGAGGACCGACTCGTCCTTCACGAGGTCCGTGCCGAGGAGTAGGGCGTCCCCCGGCGACAGCAGGGAACGTACGGACGCCAGGAACGCGGCGCGTTCGGCGGGCAGCAGATTGCCGATCGTGCCGCCGAGGAACGCGACGAGCCTCGGCCCGGGCGTACCGGGCAGCGCGAGACCGCCGGTGAAGTCGGCGATCAGCGCGTGCACGTCGAGGGAGGGCCGCTCGGCGACCAGGGCCTGTCCGGCCTGGGTGAGCGCGCTCTCGCTCACGTCCACCGGAACATAGGTGTGCAGCGCGGACAGCGCGTCGAGCAGGTGCCTGGTCTTGTCGGACGAGCCGGAACCCAGCTCGACCAGGGTGCGGGCGCCGGTCGCCGCCGCGATCTCGGGGGCCCGGGCGACGAGGATCTCGCGCTCGGCACGCGTGGGGTAGTACTCGGGCAGCGCGGTGATCTTCTCGAAGAGCTCGCTGCCGTGCGCGTCGTAGAACCACTTGGGCGGGAGCGTCTTCGGCGTGCGGGTCAGACCGTGCAGGACGTCGGCGCGCAGGGCGGCCTCGGTGGCGTCCTCGGGCAGGGTGCGGGTGACCAGGAACGGACTCACGTACGGGGCTCCTTGCTTGATGCGGATGCCAGGTGTTCGTCGATGTCCTTCAGGGGGGTGAGCAGGACGTCCGAGCGGCTCGCGGCCAGCAGGGTGCGGTCCGGCACCTCCTGCCAGTGCGGATCGTCGTCGTACGGCTCGGACGCGACGACGGTGCGCCGGCCGGGTTCGGTCAGGTACCAGAGCGTGTCGCCCCAGGCGGTGGCGGCGATCACCTCGCCGTTGGTGAGCAGGAGGTTGAGGCGCGAGCCGGGGGCCGCCGCCGCGACGTCGAGGACCGTGTCGGCGAGGGCCTGGCCCTCCTCGTCCCCGCCGCGCAGCCGGTTGAGGACCAGTGCCCAGACGAGCGCCGAGTCGCAGCGCGCCTCCATCGACAGCAGGTCCGCGGCCGGCAGGGTCCGGGCGAGCGGGGCCAGGGAGAACGGCCAGCCGGCGATCGCGCCGTTGTGGCTGAACAGCCAGGTGTCCGCGGCGAACGGCGCCGCCGCGGCCTCCCCGTCCGCACCCGCCAGGGTCGCGTCGCGCACCGCGGCCAGCAGCGCGCCCGAGCGCACCACCCGCGTCAGGTCGGCGAAGGACGGGTCGCCCCAGACCGGTCCGGTACGCCGGTACCGCGCGGGCACCGGGTCCCCCTCGGCGTACCAGCCCACCCCGAAACCATCGGCGTTGACGGTCCCGTACCGCTGGCGCCGAGGTGCCCACGACTGGCGGTACAGGCTGTGCGCCGGTTCCATCAGGAGTCGGCCGAGCGGCTCCGCGGGTCCCAGATACGCGAGATGACGGCACATCAGACGCCCTCCGGGCCGACGTCCCGGGCGGTACGGAACCCGGAGAAGATCTGCCGCCGGACCGGATAGTCCCAGTTGCGGAACGTGCCCCGGCAGGCCACCGGGTCCACCGCGAAGGAGCCGCCGCGCAGCACCTTGTGCTCCGACCCGAAGAAGACCTCCGAGTACTCCCGGTAGGGAAAGGCCGAGAAGCCCGGGTAGGGGAGCAGGTCGCTGGACGTCCACTCCCACACGTCACCGATCAACTGCCGTACGCCGAGGGGCGACTGGCCCTCCGGGTAGCTGCCGGCCGGTGCCGGACGCAGATGACGCTGGCCGAGGTTGGCGTGCTCGGGGGTGGGGTCGGCGTCGCCCCACGGGTAGCGGGTGGAGCGGCCGGTCTCCGGGTCGTGGCGGGCCGCCTTCTCCCACTCGGCCTCGGTGGGCAGCCGCCGCCCCGCCCAGCGCGCGAACGCGTCGGCCTCGTACCAACTGACGTGCAGCACCGGCTCGTTCGGCGGCACGATCTCGGTGACGCCGAAGCGCCGCCGCAGCCAGTCGCCGCCCTCGCGGCGCCAGAACAGCGGTGCCTCGATGGAGTGCGCCCGGATGTGCGCCCAGCCCTCGGACGCCCACCAGCGCGGATCGCCGTAACCGCCGTCCGCGATGAACGCCTGGTACGCCTCGTTCGTCACCGGGGTGGTGTCGATGAGGAACGGCGGCACCAGGCGCTGGTGCGCGGGCCGTTCGTTGTCCAGCGCCCACGGCTCGGTGGAGGTGCCCATGGTGAACGGGCCGCCGGGAACGAGTACTTCGGCCGGCCCCCGGTACGCCGGGTCGGGTATCGGGTCCGGAGCCGTCAGGGCGGTCGGGCCCCGGCGGAGCTGATGGGTGATCAGCATCGTCTCGTCGTGCTGCTGTTCGTGCTGGGCGATCATGCCGAAGGCGAAACCCGCCTCGGTCAGGCGGTCGCCCCGGCCCTGGAAGGCGGCGCTCTCCAGGATGTCCAGCGCGCGTTCGCGTACCTCGGCGGCGTAACTGCGGGCCTCGGCGGGCAGCAGCAGCGGCAGTGACGGCCGCTCGGAGCGCGGATGCTCGAACGCGTCGTACAGGCCGTCGATCTCGGGCCGCATCGCGTCGCGGCCGGCGAGTGTCCGCAGCAGCCACAGCTCCTCCTGGTTGCCGATGTGCGCGAGGTCCCACACCAGCGGGGACATCAACGGCGAGTGCTGTGCGGTCAGTTCGGGGTCCTCCACGCAGGAGGTCAGGAGCGCGGTGCGGTCGCGGGCCGTGGTCAGCGCCGCCAGCGCACGCTTCCTGAGCGTCTCCGGGTCGTCGAGCGAGGTGCCGGGGTCGGTCATGGGCGGATGTCCTTCCCGTGGAGCAGGTCTTCCGTGCCGTGCGGCGGGCGGCCGGTGCCGGCGACGTGGTCGAGCAGGTCGTCGGCGGGGCAGCGGCCCCGGGC
Source organism: Streptomyces sp. BV286 (assembly GCF_019090165.1). Lineage (GTDB taxonomy): Bacteria > Actinomycetota > Actinomycetes > Streptomycetales > Streptomycetaceae > Streptomyces. The sequence goes on along the minus strand of NZ_JAHRIB010000031.1, from coordinate 109,734 downwards.
CACATAGCGGTCGGTGAACTCCGCGACGGCCTTCCGCACCCCGTCGCTCGCGCCGATCCGGGGCAGGGCGTCGGCGGCCGCCGCGAAACAGGTGACGGCCGCCTCCCGCAGTTCGGGGTCGGCCAGGCCCGAGCGGGCGGCGGCCGTCCACAGCGGGTTGCACGGGGCGGGCGCCGAGCCGGCCCGTTCGGCGAGCGGTTTCACCGTCCGGTAGGCGGTCTCCGCGGCCTCCGGGTCGTCGAACAGCGCCGCCGTCACGGCGAGCGGCACGATCCAGCCGTCGTCGCCCGGCTGCGCGTCGATCATGCGCAGCTCCAGGTGGCCGCGCGGACGCACCGGCGGGAACAGGGTCGTCTGGTGGTAGTCGAGATCATCCCGGCCGGGTGGTGCTGCGGACCGGGTCCACGCGCGGAAGGTCAGGCCTTCCGGTACCTCCCAGGGGCCGCTGGGTGCCCGTACGCACATCACCGGCGCGTCCAGCACGTGCCGCGCCCACGCCGTCCGCGGGTCGCCGTCGAGGGACGGGGAGCTCGTGCGGCCCGGGTCCATCGCGGCCCACAGGGACTGCCGGGTGGAACGCCAGCCCGTGAGCCGGCCCCCGGCCATCGGCGAATTGGCGAACGCGCCCACCAGGACCGCGCCCAGCTGGTGGGCCAGCAGCCAGCGCCGCCCGTGGCCGAGCGGGCCGGGCTCCTCGTACCCGGCGTCCAGGCAGACCTGGACGGAGGCCGAGGAGCACATCATGGCGCGGCCCTCGGGGCCCGCACGGTCGAGGCAGGTCTCCATGGCGTCGTAGCGCGGCTCATGAAGGAACCGGGTGGGTTCGTTCCAGGGTTCCTGGCCCAGTCCGTGGAGAGCGAGACCCCTGTCGCGCAGTACCGTGCGCACGGCGTCGAGGTCCGCGGAGACGGATCCGACGCACTCCATCAGGGAGTCGGCGGGAGCGGAGCTGAGCTCCAGCTGGCCGCCCGGTTCGACGGTGAGCGCCGAACGCAGGGACAGGGCCCGCAGAGCGGCGTAGGCCGCTTCGAGACGTTCCGGTGGTACGGGGAGCCGCGGGGAGCGCGGCTCGTGGACAAGCCATTCGAGTTCCACACCGAGGCGGCGGGGCGGTCCGGTCTTGAAGCAGATGCCACGGACCAGCGCCTCCACTTCGGCCTCGGTGACGGCGGAGCGGCGCTCCGAACAGTCACTCACCGAATCTGACATGTCGGGATCCTCCTGAGACTCCATCCATGCCGTCGGTCCGGCGTCGGTTGGGCCGGGCCGACAGTCGCTCGTCCCACCCAAGACCACTTACGCCGGTTCGCACAAGGGTGCGTATCGTCGCTTATGGGGTCGGGAAATCCTGTTGCGGCGCAGTACCAGGATCGCTCACCATGCGTTCATGAGCACGACGGGGGACGCCACGGGGGCGTCGGGGGAGATCGCGCGGGACGCGGTCATGGCGCCTACAGGGGTGGCGCCATGAGCGCCCGCCTGCGGGGCATCGCGCGGCAGACGCAGGAGATCGTCGCGGCGGGTTCGTACCGCGCGTCCGACGGACGCGAGGTGTCGATCGCCGCGGCGGTGGCCGCCGCGCGGGAGGGCACGCGGATGTACGGGCCGGGGCCCGTGGAGACACCGCGTTCCGGCCCCGGCTCCGGCGGCGCGTCGCCGCCCGCTGCCGCGGACACGGCCCGGATGGGCCCGGTGGACACGCTCTTCGAGGTCACGGGCGAGAGCAGCCTGGAGGCCGCGCATCGGCTGACCGGCCCGGTAGCGGTGCTGAACTTCGCCTCGGCACGCAATCCGGGCGGCGGCTATCTGAACGGCGCGCAGGCCCAGGAGGAAGCCCTGTGCCGGGCCTCGGCGCTCTACACGTGCGTGGTGGAGGCCCGTGAGTTCTACGACCACCACCGGGCACACCGCGACCCCTTCTACACCGACCGGGTGATCCACTCTCCGGCTGTCCCGGTCTTCCGCGACGACCGGGGACGACTCCTCGACGAGCCGTACACCGCCGGATTCCTGACCGCCGCCGCGCCCAACGCGGGAGTAATCCTGCGCACGGCGCCCGAGCGGGCGCCCGACCTGCCGCGTGCCCTCGCGGCCCGCGCCGAGCGGGTCCTGGAGACGGCGGCCGCGCACGGCTACCGACGGCTGGTGCTCGGCGCCTGGGGCTGCGGCGTCTTCCGGAACGACCCGGCACAGGTGGCGGGCGCCTTCCACGCCCTGCTCGGCGACGGCGGCCGGTTCGCCGGCTCCTTCGATCACGTCGTGTTCGGCGTCCTCGACCGGACGACGGGCGCCGTGGTCCGCAGCACCTTCGAACAGACGTTCAGGACTCTTCAGCGCCAGCCGTAACGCTCCCGCAGCCGGTGCACCACCGAGTTGAACCGCATCCGGTCCAGCGCGCACGCCTCCCGGCGCATCCCCTTCTCGTGCAGCCGCAGCACCCGGTCCACGTCCACCCACGAGTCGCGCCCCGACCGGTCCCACGGCCCGCTGCCGATCGGCACCCACTCCCGGTCGTTGGCGTGCCGCTTGCTGGACAGCTGCACGGCGAGGAACGTACCGGCGTCCTCCCGGGCGACCACCAGCACCGGGCGGTCCTTGCCCCGCCCGTCGTTCTCCTCGTAGGGCACCCACGTCCAGACGATCTCGCCCGGATCCGGATCCCCGTCGTGCGCGGGGGAGTACTCGGTACGCACCTGGCCGACCCGGCGCGGATCCGCCTCGGTGGTGGCGGAGGGGCCTGAGCGGCCAGGGACGTCTTGCTCGGCGAAGGCAGTCACGGGCACACGGTAGCCCGCGCCTCTTCGGCCGGAATCCGCGCCCCGTCAGGTCGCAGGACGCGGACAACGGCCTCTGCACAGCGACGAACTGCCTCTTCACAGGGCCGGGGAGGAACCGGGCGACCGGCCGAACGCGATCCGCGGCCGACCGGGCGACCGGCCGAACGCGATCCGCAGCCGACCGGCCGACCGGTCACCGCACCGTTCCACCGTTCTACGACTCCCCGTCCACCGGCACCTTCTGCGGAGCGGGCGGCGCCGCCGGAAACCCGTTCACCGGCGAAGTGTCCTTTCCGGCCTGGCCGTTCTGGTTCATCGACGCCAGCAGCTGCCGGGCCAGCCCGAGTCCCGTGCCGCCCATGGTGAGCGCCTTGGCGAACATGTCGGACATCCCGTCGGCGCCGTTGAGCAGCACCATGTGCTCGACGTTCCCGAACGCGCTCGCGCCCGCCTTGACGATCTCCGGCCAGTTCTCGGCGAGTTGCTGTGCGACCACAGCCTCCTGGTTCTCCGCCAGCGCGGCGGCCCGCGCCTTGATGGTCTCCGCCTCCGCCAGTCCCTTCGCCCGGGTCGACTCCGCGATCGCGAGGCCCTTGGCCTGCTGGGCGGCGGCCTCCGCCTCACCCGTTGCCCTGGTCGCGGTCGCGGTGGCGGAGCCGCGCGCCCTCGTCGCCTCGGCCTCGGCGCCCGCGGCCGTCGTGACCCGCGTCGCCTCCGCCGCCGCCGCGAGCTCCGTCTCCTTCGCCTTGGCCTGCGCGGCGGAGATCCGGACGTCGCGCTCCGCCTCGGCCAGCGTGCGCTTCTCGTACGCCTTCGCGTCGGCGGGCTTGCGGACGTCCGCCTGGAGCTGCTGCTCACGCCGGTGCGCCTCCAGCTCGGCGACGCGTGTCTCCTGGACCACGACCTCCTGCCGGGCGGCCGCGTCGGCGAGCGGGCCTGCCTGACGGGCCTTGGCGGATGCGTTGTCGCGCTCCGCCTGGTATCCGGCCTGCAGGATCTCGCTGTCCCGGGTCGCCTCCGACATCCGGGCGGCGGCCTGCTGTTCGGCCTCGGTGGCCAGCCGGTTGGCCTCGGCCTGCGCGATCCGGGCGTCCCGCTGCACGGCCGCCGCATGCGGCATGGCCAGGTTCTTGATGTAGCCCGTCGGATCCTCGATCTCGTGGATCTGCAGCGAGTCGACGATCAGGCCGAGCTTCTCCATCTCCGTACCGCACGCGGCACGGGTCTGGCCGGTGAGCTTGTCGCGGTCGCGGATCATGTCCTCGACGGTCAACCCGCCCACGATGGACCGCAGATGACCGGCGAACACGTTGTGCACCCGCTCCGACATCAGCTTCTGCTGGTCGAGGAAGCGCCGGCCCGCGTTGGCGATCGACACGAAGTCGTCGCCCACCTTGAAGATGACGACGCCCCGCACCCTGAGCGGAATGCCCTGGTGGGTCACGCAGTCCACGGACAGCTCGGTCTCGTTGAGGTCGAGCGAGAGTTTGCGCACCGCCTGGACGCCCGGCATCACGAGCGTCCCGCGCCCGGTGACGATACGGAAACCCATGCCTTCCTCAAGGCCTTCGGTACGGTGCTTCGAACCGGAGATGATCAGTGCTTCGTTGGGCTCCGCGACCCGCCACATGAGCTTGAAGACCACAACGACGAAGATGAGCGCGAGGACCGCTGCCCCCGCGACGACGCCGACAACCATCGGCATGCGCCCCCTGTTGGATGGTGCCCTGTCGGCACCGAACGAAGGGAGTGTGCGCCCGCGCGGACCCGTGGGTACAGACGTGGCCGCGTCCTTGGTACAGCCTTGACACACACGACACGCTCACATGACGCAGACGCCCCTGGCGGCTTCAACCGCCGTACGCGGGCGACACGTACACCGTCCGCGGCGGCAGGTACTCCACCACCATCACGACCGTGCCCGTCTCGATGCGGTCCTTCGCGGCGGCGGGGTACGCGAGGAAGTGCTCGGCGCCGCCACGGACCCGGACGATCACCTCGCCGACGAGCCCGGGCCCCACCGTGCCGGTGACCCGCCCCATCAGCCCCACCATCGACGCGTCGTCCATGGTGCCAAGACTACGGGCCCGCGGGGACTACGGGCCCGCGGGCGGACCGAACTCCGGTACGGCGCCGTCCTGTTCGCCGGCCGGTTCGCCGTCCGGCCACCGCTCGTACCACCGCTGGTCCGCCTCCACCTGCGCGGCGAGCGAGACGAGCAGCGGCTCACTGTTCGCCGGGCCGAGCAACTGCGCGCCCACGGGCAGCGAGCCGTCGACGAAGCCCGCGGGGATGTTCACCCCGGGCCAGCCCAGTACGTTCCACGGCCAGGCGTACGGGCACGCGGCGATCATGGCCCGGTCGGTGCCGAAGCCGCTCAGACCGTGCAGGGCGCCGATCCGCGGCGGGGGAGCGGCCGTCGTCGGCGCCAGGATCACGTCGTACCTCTCGAAGAGCGCGCCGATCCGCCGGTGCAGGCGTGCCTCGGCGCGCCGGGCGGCCCGCAGCGGGGCGCCCCCGAGCAGCCGCCCCAGGCGGGCCGCCTCGCGGGTGCGCCGGTCCAGGAGAGCCGGGTCGGGCACCTCCCGTACCCGCTCGGCGATGCCCGCGGTGGCGCGCGGCACGAAGGCCAGCCCGATCTGCCCGTACCGCGGGTCGGCCTCCTCGACCTCGTGCCCGAGCGCGGCCAGCCGCTCCGCGAGGGCGACGACCCGCGCCCGTACGTCGGGGCGCAACCGCGCGGGCAGCGCCGTGAACGGAGGCTTCAGGGAGAGCGCGATCCGCAGTCGCCCCGGATCCCGGCCCACCGCGTCCGTCGCGCGCAGCGCGGGCGGGCGGTGCAGATCGCGGGCGTGGCTGCCGCTCGCCGCGTCCAGGAGCAGCGCGGCGTCCTCGACCGTACGGGCCAGCGTGCCGTTGACCGTGATGCCGTGGAAGGACTCCGGGCGCGGCCAGGTCGAGATGCGACCGCGCTGCGGCTTGATGCCGATCAGGTGGGTCCAGGAGGCGGGGATGCGCACCGAGCCCGCGCCGTCCGAGCCCAGTGCGGCGGGGACCAGGCCCGCCGCGACGGCGGCGGCCGAACCGCCGGACGAGCCACCCGGTGTGTGCGCGGTGTTCCACGGATTGCGGGTCTCACCGAAGGCCGGGCCCTCGGTGAAGGGCCACTGACCCAGCTCGCAGGTGTTGGTCTTGCCGACGACCACGGCTCCGGCCGCCCGCAGCCGGCGTACCGCCTCGCCGTCCTCGGCCGACGGCGGGAACTCCCCGCAGCAGCCGAAGGCCGTCGGCTCGCCCGCCACGTCCATGTCGTCCTTGACCGCCACCGGCACCCCGAGCAGCGGCCGGTGTCCGCCCGCCGCCAGCTCCTTGTCGGCGGCGTCGGCCTCGGCGAGCGCCGCCTCGGCGCGCACCAGCCGGAAGGCGTTCAAGGTGCCCTGCGTGGCCTCGATCCGGGCGAGGGCCTCCTCCACCAGCGTCCGAGAGGACACCGAGCCCTCGGCCAGGGCGCGGGCGCGCTCCGCGAGACCCGCGGCACGGTCGGGAGTCATACGGCCACCTCCGGAAGCACGATGTCTACCGAACGGTAACGTCCAGCGGGCGTCCGCGGTACGGGAAGGGCAACTTCCTTGGTGCAGGCGGCGATCGCCTGCCTTCGCACCGTCCCCGCCCGTCCGGCACCGGCCGAACCACCGGGACCGCGGCCGCCGGGACTACGCGGGACGGCGGCGGGTCCGTGCGGCGACGAACTGCTCCAGCACCCGGGCCACACCGTCCTCGTCGTTCGAGGCGGTGTGGAACCGCGCGGCCCGTTTGACCTCGGGGTCGGCGTTCGCCATGGCGTACGGGCGGCCCACCACCCCGAGCATGGGCAGGTCGTTGGGCATGTCCCCGAACGCGGCGATGTCCTCCGGGCGCAGGCCGAGCCCGGCGCTCCATGCCATCAGCGCGCTGGCCTTGGTGACGCCCGGGGCGCTGAACTCGACCAGCGCCAGCCCCGTGGAGTGCGTGGTCTCGGCGCCTGTGCCCGCCGCGCTCCGTGCCCGCACGTGGAAGTCGCGCAGTGACAGCTCCGGATGACGGGCGAGGATCTTGAAGACGGGACGACCGGCGGAGCGCGCGAGCAACTCCTCTGCGGTACCGATCAGTTCGACCGCCGGCTCCCCGTACGACCAGGCCGGGTAGCCCGGTTCGTGGCCGAAGTCCCGCTCGTACTCTAAGGCGAAGGACACGCCGGGGACCGCCGCGCGCACGCGTGCCACGAGCGCGGCGAGCGGGGCCTCGGGGAACGGCGACAGCCGTACGGCCGTGCCGTCGGGGGCGTACACGGCGGCGCCGTTGGCGGTGATCGCGAAGTGGCGTCCGATGTCCTCGTGCAGCACCGGAAGGCTGCGCGGGGGACGGCCGGTCACGAGCACGAGACGGATGCCGGCCGCTTCGGCCGCCACGAGCGCGGCCGCCGTCCGCCCGGACACCGTCCCGTCGCTGCGCAGCAGTGTCCCGTCCAGGTCGGTGGCCACGAGCTTCGGCGGCGCGGTGTGGGCGGGGGCGGGGGCGGACGTGGTCATGGGCAACCGGCACCTTCCGGAGGAACCGGTGGCGGTGGAGGTGCACACCGGTCGGGGCGGGCTGCCGGAGGGGGCCGGAGCTCTCGGCTCCGGCCCCCTCCGGCAGATGCGACGCGCGGCCGCGGAACGTGTCGTGATCAGGCGGCGGCGGGCTCCGTCGTCAGGCCGTGGATCCGCCCGATGACCTCGGTCAGCTGGGCGGCGACCTCGGCGTCGTCGACGGGGTGCGTCTCCGCGAAGCGGACGACCGAGCCGGGGATGGAGAGCTTGATGTCCTCGAGGACCTTGGCGCCGGCGATACCCGCGGCCTTGCGGGCCTCGTCCTGCGCCCAGACTCCGCCGAACTGGCCGTAGGCGGTGCCGACCACGGCGAGCGGCTTGTCGTTCAGGGCGCTCGCACCGAACGGGCGGGACAGCCAGTCGATGGCGTTCTTCAGGACGGCCGGGATGGTGCCGTTGTACTCGGGCGAGAAGAGCAGCAGGGCGTCGGCGCCGGCCGCGACCTCACGCAGCCGGGCTGCGGAGGCGGGGACGCTGCCCTCGACGTCGATGTCCTCGTTGTAGAAGGGGATCTCGGCCAGGCCCTCGAACAGGTCGACCTCCGCGCCCTCCGGCGCGAGCTTGACGGCGGCCTCGGCGAGCTGACGGTTGTGGGAGCCGGCGCGGAGGCTGCCGACGAGCGCGAGGATGCGAACAGACATGGGAACTCCAATGGGCTGAAACAGTGCCGTTACGATCCGGACCGGGGTCCGTTTAAAGTTGTAGCACCTAAACGGACCGCGGTCCATTTTTCTTCCCTGGCGTTACGCTGTCTTCATGTCCGCCTCCCTGCCACCCCTTCCCATGTCCCAGGAGCCGACCGACGGGCCGGTCCTGCTGGAGCTCACCAACGGGGCCGACGAGCCCTGCCTGCGTGCCGACGCGGCGCGCAACCGTGCCCGGCTGCTGGAGGCGGCCACACGCCTGGTCGAGGAGCACGGCGCGGCGGGCGTGACGATGGAGGCGGTGGCCGCCGCGGCCTCGGTCGGCAAGGGAACCGTCTTCCGGCGCTTCGGCGACCGGACCGGCCTGCTGATGGCACTGCTGGACCACTCCGCCAAACAGCTCCAGGCCGCCTTCCTCGGCGGGCCGCCGCCGCTGGGGCCCGGGGCGCCGCCGGTGGACAGGCTCCGGGCGTTCGGTCTGGCCGTGCTGCGCCAGGCCGCCGATCATCTGGAACTGCAGATGGCGGCGCAGCCGGAGGGGGCCCGCCGCTTCTCCAACCCGCCCCACCGTTTACTGGCCGGCCACGTCACCCTGCTGCTGCGCCAGGCGGTGCCCGGCGCCGACAGCGCCCTCCTCGCCCAGACCCTGATGAGCTGTCTCGACCCGGCCCTGATCCACCACCTGACCAAGGACTGCGAGATGCCGCTGGAGCGCCTGGAGGCAGGATGGATCGACCTGGTCGCACGCGTGACACGTACGGAACTTCCCCAGTAGGCAAGCGACTTGGGCCGCGCCGTGCCCGGCGCGGCCGCGCCGCGTGTCCGGCGTTCACGACGCCCCCGGCCCCGAGCGGGCTCCCGGCTTCTGCAAAGATGCCGTACGTCATGGTGCAGATACCGAAAACATCCGCCCCTGCGTCGCCCGCGCCGCGCTCAGTGCCGACGAGCGCCGATGTGGCCCGCCTGGCGGGTGTCTCGCGCGCGACCGTCTCCTACGTCCTCAACAACACCAGCGCCGTACGGATCAGCGAGCCCACCCGCCGCCGCGTCCACGAGGCGGCCAAGGAACTCGGGTACGTGCCGCACGCCGCGGCCCGCAGCCTGCGCGCCGGGCACAGCCGCATGGTCCTGATGCCCGCCCCGGACGTGCCCGTGGGCCCGCTCTACAGCCAGTTCTTCAACGAACTCCAGTGGGCGCTCAGCCGCCTCGAGTACACCGTCGTGCAGTACGGCGGCCTCGGCCTCCGGGGCGACGAGGCGGCCCGCGCCTGGGCCGAGCTGCGACCGGTCGCCGTACTGGCGCCCGGCGGCGGCCTCGGTCCCCAGGGGGTGTCCGTCCTCAAGCGCTCCGGCGCCCGGGCCGTCGTCACCCTCGGCCCCGAATCCGTCGAGGGCGCCCACGCGCTGATCATGGACCACCGCGGGGTCGGCCGGAGCGCCGGCGCCCACCTGCTCACCCGGGGCTACCGCCGCGTCGGGGTCCTGGTACCGGAGGACCCCGGCCTGGAGATCTTCTCCAGGCCGCGCCTCGAAGGCGTACGGCAGGCCCTGACCGGCACGGACGCGACGGTGACCGAGGTGCCGCTCGCCTACGACGAGAAGGCCGCGGCCGACCTGGCCACGCGCTGGCGGTCCCTCGGCCTGGACGCCGTCTTCGCGTACAACGACGAGTTCGCGATGCTGCTGATGCGCGCGCTGCAGGACGAGGGGATCGGCGTACCGGACGAGACGGCCGTCATCGGCGCCGACGACCTGATGCTCGGCCGGCTGCTGCGTCCACGGCTGAGCACGGTCCACATCGAGCTCCCCTCCGGACGCGAACTCGCCGAGATGGTCGACCGGGCGGTGCGCGAGCCCGTCGCGGTGCCCGGGACGCATGAGGTACTGGGAGCGAAGGTCGTGCACCGCGAATCGAGCTGAATGCCTGGGAGGCGTGTCATGCGGACGACGGTCGGCATCATCGGCGGGGGCCCGGCCGGGCTCCTGCTGGCCCGCCTGCTCCACCGGACGGGGATCGACTGCGTCGTCCTGGAGAGCAGGACCCGCGCGTACGTCGAGCAGCGACAGCGCGCCGGAATGCTGGAGCAGGGCACGGTGGACGCCCTGCGCGAGTGCGGCGCCGCCGACCGGCTGGAGACCGAGGGGCTGGTCCACCACGGCATCGAACTGCGCTTCGACCGCGAGCGGCACCGCATCGACTTCCCCGTGCTCACCGGCGGCCGCACGGTCACGATCTACGCCCAGACGGAGATCGTGAAGGACCTCGTGGGGCTCCAACTCGCCGACGGGGCGCCCCTGTTGTTCGAGGCCGAGGCCCTCGCCGTCGAGAACGCCGACGGGGACCGGCAGAGCGGTCCGCCGGCCGTGCGCTTCGTCCACGAGGGCCGCGAACAGCTGCTCACCTGTGACTACGTGGTCGGCTGTGACGGCTTCCACGGCATCGCCCGCGACGCCTTCCCGGCCGCCGTCAGTCGTACGTACACGCACGACTACCCCTACTCCTGGCTCGGGATCCTGGCGGATGTGCCGCCCTCCTGCGAGGAGTTGATCTACGCGCGCGGTCCGGGAGGCTTCGCGCTGCACAGCATGCGCTCGACGTCCGTGTCGAGGCTGTACCTTCAGGTCCCGAACGGCACGGACGCCGACGACTGGCCGGACGACCGCATCTGGGACGAACTCGACGCCCGCTTCGCGATCGACGGCGACTGGCGGCTGGAGCGCGGCCCGATCACCGCCAAGTCCGTGACCCCGATGCGCAGTCACGTCCACGAGCCGATGCGGCACGGCCGGCTGTTCCTCGCCGGGGACGCCGCGCACATCGTGCCGCCGACGGGCGCCAAGGGGCTGAACCTCGCCGTGTCCGACGTCCGCGTACTGGCCCGTGGCTTCGCCGAACTGCACCTGACCGGCTCGATGCGGCTCCTGGACGCGTACTCACGGCTGTGTCTCGACCGGGTGTGGCAGGCGACGCGCTTCTCCTACGACATGACCACGATGCTCCACGAACGACCGGACGGGGACACCTTCGAGGACCGGCTGCAGCTCACGCGGCTGCGCCGGATCACCGCGTCCCGTCCCGCGGCCGCCGAACTGGCCGCGAACTACACGGGACTTCCGCTGGCGGCCGCCGTACACGCCCCGGGCCGGACCTCAGCCCCCGGCCGGCCCAGCCGGTGATCACCACCGGGCAGGGGCGTCACCGACGGGTCCGGGACTACTTGGCCTGCTCCTGCTGTTCGGCGACGGACTTGCGGACCTCGTCCATGTCCAGCTGCCGGGCCTGACCGATGACGTCCTCCAGCGCGGCCTCGGGCAGCGCCCCGGGCTGGGCGAAGACCGCCACCTGGTCGCGGACGATCATCAGCGTCGGGATCGACTGGATGTTGAAGGCCGCGGCCAGCTCCGGCTGCGCCTCCGTGTCCACCTTGGCGAAGACCAGGTCGGGATTGGCCTGCGCCGCCTTCTCGTAGACCGGGGCGAACTGCCGGCACGGACCGCACCAGGACGCCCAGAAGTCGATCAGGACGAATCCGTTGTCCGTGACCGTCTGGTCGAAGTTCTCCTTGGTGAGCTCCACGGTGCTGCTCATGGCGTTGATTCCCTCTTCCTTGGGGTCGGGGCGGGGCCGCTGTCGACAACGGTGACGGCCGGCGGCGTATTCCGCGCACGTACCCGTGTGGCCACGGCCCACACCAACGACCAGACTGACCCCATGACGGAAACGGAAACCATCGCGTACGACGTCGTGGTGCTCGGGGCCGGGCCCGTGGGGGAGAACGTCGCCGACCGCGCCCGCGCGGCGGGCCTCTCCACCGCGATCGTGGAGAGCGAACTGGTCGGCGGCGAGTGCTCGTACTGGGCCTGCATGCCCAGCAAGGCCCTGCTGCGCCCGGTCATCGCCCGCGCGGACGCACGCCGCGTACCCGGCCTGCGCCAGGCCGTGCAGGGCCCCCTCGACGCCGCCGCGGTCCTCGCCCACCGCGACTACTACACCTCGAACTGGAAGGACGACGGCCAGGTCCAGTGGCTCGACAGCGTCGGAGCCGACCTCTACCGAGGACACGGCCGGCTCGACGGGCCGCGCCGGGTCACGGTCGAGGGCTCCGACGGGGAGCGGCGCGTACTCACGGCCCGGCACGCCGTGGCCGTGAGCACCGGCACCCGCGCCGTGCTGCCCGACCTGCCGGGAATCGACGAGGTCAAGCCCTGGACGAGCCGTGAGGCCACCAGCGCGCAGGCCGTGCCCGGCCGCCTCGTGGTCGTCGGCGGCGGTGTCGTCGGTGTGGAGATGGCCACCGCCTGGCAGGCCCTCGGCTCCCGCGTCACCGTCCTCGTCCGCGGCAAGGGCCTGCTGCCCCGCATGGAGCCCTTCGCCGGGGAACTGGTCGCTGAGGCGCTCACGGAGGCGGGCGCTGACGTACGCACGGGTACCTCGGTCGAGTCGGTGACACGAGAGGGTGCGACCGTCGTGGTCACCACGGACACCGGCGACCGCATCGAGGCCGACGAGATCCTCTTCGCCACCGGACGGGCCCCGCGCACCGACGACCTCGGACTCGAGACGGTCGGCATCGACCCCGGTTCCTGGCTGCCGGTCGACGACAGCTGCCGGGTCACGGGCAGCGAGTGGCTCTACGCGGTCGGCGACGTCAACCACCGCGCCCTGCTCACTCACCAGGGCAAGTACCAGGCCCGTATCGCGGGCGCCGCCATCGCCGCCCGCGCGGCCGGCGTCCCGCTCCTGGAGACCGACCCCTGGGGCGCCCACGCGGCGACCGCCGACCACGCCGCCGTCCCCCAGGTGGTCTTCACCGACCCGGAGGCCGCCTCGGTGGGCCTCTCCCTCGCCGAGGCCGAGCAGGCGGGCCACCGGGTGAGGGCGGTCGACGTGGACCTCTCCTCGGTCTCCGGCGCCGGCCTCTACGCCGACGGCTACCGGGGCCGCGCCCGGATGATCGTCGACCTGGACACCGAGACGCTGCGCGGTGTCACGTTCGTCGGCCCGGGAGTCGGTGAGTTGATCCACTCCGCCACGATCGCGGTGGCCGGCGAGGTCCCGGTGAGCCGGCTCTGGCACGCGGTGCCGTCGTACCCGACGGTCAGCGAGGTGTGGCTGAGGCTGCTGGAGGCGTACCGCGACGGGAAGTGACGGCCCGCACGCACCCCATGCCCGCACGCACTCCGGCCCCGGAGCTGAGCGCAGCCCTCGCCGGACAGGGGCGGGGTGCGGGCGTCCGGGGCCGCCTCGCCGGGCGTCGGCCGCACACCTCGGTGGATCCGGTGCGAGGGTCCGTCCGGAGCGGAGTCAGAGAGGGAAGCCCAGGGCCCTCGCCGCCTGCGCCGGGGTCGGCTGTGCCCACCGGGCCGCCATCGCCTCGTTGGAGGACAACGACCGCAGTTCCGCGCGGTCGAGGTAGAGCGTGCCGTCCAGGTGGTCCGTCTCGTGCTGGACGATGCGCGCGGGCCACCCCGTGAACACCTCGTCCACCCGGTTCCCGTGCTCGTCCTGAGCCGACAGCCGCACCTCGGCCGGCCGGGCCACCACCGCCTGCCAGCCCGGCACGCTCAGGCACCCCTCGAAGAACGCGGCACGAGCCGGGCCCACGGGCTCGTACGACGGATTGACCAGGACGCGGAACGGCAGTGGCACCCGGCCGCGCACCTCGCGGATCTCGTCCGGGACCGGCGCCGGGTCCTCGATCACCGCCAGGCGCAGCGGGACGCCCACCTGGGGTGCGGCCAGGCCGACCCCCGGCGCCGCGCGCATCGTCTCGCGCAGGGCCACGACGAAGCGGGCCAGGAGCGCCGGGTCCAGCTGGCCGTCGAAGGGCTCGGCCGCGTGCCGCAGCACGGGATCACCGGCGGCGACGATCGGCAACGGCCCCGTACGGGAGAGGAGTTCCTCCACTCGGGCGCTGAGGGACGTGGGTTCACTGGAGGATGCCATCGCGCCAGCATGCCAAGCCGGCACCGGGGCGTGCGAGGCGGCTCTCTGAGGGAAGCGCGGCGGCTCCCCGGTGTCACGGGGCCTCGCAGGCGCGGGGCGTCGCCCTTCCGCACCCGTCCAGCGCCCTCCTGCCGCCGCACGGACCGGGACCGCCGGGCCCCGGTCGCCCCGCCCGCCTCCGGCGCCCGGGAGTCGTGACCCACGTGACCCACGTCACACGAATCTCCGGGAACTCGACTGCCCCGCTCACCGACCACTGCACCGCAACGGCCGAGTACGGCCCGTCGTCCCCTGCCCGACCGGAGAAGCCAGCCGATGTCCATCGCTCCCACGACCGAGACGGACGAGTCCACACGACCCGTCACCCCCGCCCCCGGACGCGGTGCCTGGGCGCCGCTGCGCCCGCTGGTGCTTCGGCTGCACTTCTACGCCGGAGTGCTCGTCGCCCCGTTCCTGCTGGTCGCCGCCACGACCGGATTCCTGTACGCGGCGTCGTTCCAGGCCGAGAAGATCCTGTACTCGCACGAGATGACCGTCCCGGTGGGGGACGAGAAGCTGCCGATATCCGAGCAGGTGGCCGCCGCCCGCAAGGCCCACCCGGAGGGCACGGTCTCCGCCGTGCGCCCGTCGCCCGAGGACGACGAGACCACCAGGGTGATGCTGTCCGGTGTCTCCGGCATCGGCGAGACCCACACCCTCGCCGTGTTCGTCGACCCGTACACCGCCAAGGTGCGCGGCGCGCTCGAACAGTACGGATCCACCGGGGCCCTGCCGCTGCGCACCTGGATCGACGAGTTCCACGCGAACCTGAAGCTCGGCGACAACGGGCGGCTCTACAGCGAGCTCGCCGCCAGCTGGCTGGGGGTCATCGCGGCGGGCGGCCTGGTGCTCTGGTTCGGCCGCCGTCGCTCGCAGCGCAAGATACGCGGGACCAGCGGCCGCCGCCGCACGCTCGGGCTGCACGGCACGGTCGGCGTCTGGGCCGCACTCGGCTTCCTCTTCCTCTCCGCGACAGGCCTGACCTGGTCGACGTACGCCGGAGCGAACATCGACGAGCTGCGCACCTCGCTCCGTCAGGCGACCCCGTCGGTGTCGGCCGCCACGGGCGGCGAGCACTCCGGCCACGGAGCCGGTGCGGCAGAGGGCGGTGTCGAGCACGGCGTCGGCCTCGACAAGGTGCTGGCCGCCGCGCGTGCCAAGGGCCTGGGCGACCCGGTGGAGATCGTCCCGCCCGCCGACGCCTCGTCGGCCTACGTCGTCAGGCAGGTCCAGCGCAGCTGGCCCACCAAGCAGGACGCGGTCGCGGTCGACCCGACGACCGGCGAGGTGGCCGACACCGTGCGCTTCGCCGACTACCCGGTGCTGGCGAAGCTCACCCGCTGGGGCATCGACGCGCACACCGGCGTCCTCTTCGGCATCGTCAACCAGCTGGTCCTGATGGCCCTCGCCCTCAGCCTGATCCTGCTGATCCTGTGGGGCTACCGCATGTGGTGGCAGCGGGGCCGCGCCTCGGCCTTCGGCCGTCCCGTCCCGCGCGGCGCCTGGCAGCAGGTCCCCGCGCACGTCCTCGTCCCGCTGATGGCGGGCATCGCCGTCCTCGGGTACTTCGTCCCGCTCCTCGGTATCCCGCTGGCGGCCTTCATCGCGGTGGACGTGGTCCTGGGCGAGATCGCGTACCGCCGTGGCAAGCGCACCTACGGGCCGTCCAAGGAGGCCGTGAAGTAGCCGGCACCGGGCCTGCCGCCGGTGGGCCCGGGCCGGGCGGTCCGCCGGTGGCAGGGGAACCGGCGGACGACGAGAATCGTTCCTCCAGGACAGAACGACCCTGAGGAGCCCTTTCTTGTCCGCCAGACCGACGGACCCCCCGGGACACAGTCCCGGACCATCCCGCCCTTTCTTCCCTGAACACGGCACTCGGCGGGGTGGTGCTCGATGAGTGCCGCTCTCGGCCTGCTGGCCGTCCTTCTGCTCACGGCCGGCACCGGCTACTTCGTCGCCCAGGAGTTCGCGTACGTCGCCGCCGACCGGCTCGCCCTCGCGCGTGAGGCCGCGGCGGGCGACCGCCGGGCCGCCCGCGCCCTGACGGTCCTGGAGCGGCTGTCCTTCATGCTGTCGGGCGCCCAGCTCGGCATCACCGTCACCGGCCTGGTCGTCGGCTTTCTCGCCGAGCCCTCCGTGTCCGCGCTGCTCAGGCCCGTGCTCACCGGCATGGGCATCCCGGACGGGGCGGTCACCGGCATCTCCGTGGTCCTCGCCTTCGTCGCGGCGACCGTCCTGCAGATGGTCCTCGGCGAGCTGGCCCCGAAGAACCTGGCGCTCGCCGTGCCGGAGCGCCTCGCCAAGTCGCTGGCCGGCTCCACCATCGCGTATCTCAAGGTCGTCGGCCCTGTCGTGCGCCTCTTCGACGGCGCCGCGAACCGGCTGCTGCGCCGGGTCGGCATCGAACCGGTCGAGGAACTGCACCACGGCGCGACCCTGGAGGAGCTCGGCCACCTCATCGGCGAGTCCCACGAGCAGGGGCGGTTGCCCCGCGAGACCGCGGACCTGGTCGACCACGTCCTGGAGTTCTCCGAGCGGACGCTGGACGAGGTGATGGTGCCGCGCACCAAGGCGGTGTTCGTCCGCGCAGACGCCACGGCCGCCGAGGCGATCGAGCTGATCGCCGTGCACGGGCACTCCAACTACCCGGTCCTCGGCGACCATCCGGACGACATGACGGGCGTCCTCGGCGTACGCGAGCTGACGCGCGCCGAGGACAACGCCAGAGCGGCTGAACTGGCCCGCGTCCCCCTGGTTCTGCCGGACACGCTGCCCCTGCCGGACGCGGTGGCGAGGATGCGGGAGCGGGACGACGAGTTCGCCGTCGTGCTCGACGAACACGGCGGCGTGGCCGGCATCGTGACGTACGAGGACATCGCCGAGGAACTCGTCGGCGACATCGCCGACGAGTCCGACACCGTGACCGAGGTGGCCGTCGCCGACGGCGACGGCTGGATCGTGGACGCCCGGCGACGGCTGGACGAGGTCGCCGAGGCCACCGGCGTCGAGCTGCCCGAGGACGACGACTACGACACCGTGGCGGGCCTCGTCGTGGACCGTCTCGGGCGCTTCCCGGCCATCGGCGACCGGATCGTCGTCGAACTGCCCGCGGGCGGCCGAGCGGTGATCGACGTACGGGCCCTGGACCGGCACGTGCCGGAACGGGTGCGCCTCGCCCTCGGGGAGGACCGCGCATGAGCTTCCCCATGGCCCTCTTCGTCACCGTGCTGCTGCTCGTCGGCAGCGGGTTCTTCGTCGCCGCGGAGTTCGCTCTGGTGGCCGCCAAGCGGCACCGGCTGGAACAGGCCGCGGCGGCCGGCCAGCGAGGCGCCAAAGCCGCGCTGGCCGGGATGCGCGAGCTGTCCCTGATGCTCGCCGGCGCCCAGCTCGGCATCACCATCTGCACGCTGGGCCTCGGTTCGGTGTCCAAGCCCGCCGTGTCGCACGAACTCGACCCGCTGCTGCAACGGCTGGGACTGCCGAGCGGACTGAGCTACGGCGTCTCCTTCGCCCTCGCGATGGTCGTCGTGGTGTTCCTGCACATGGTGCTCGGCGAGATGGCGCCCAAGTCCTGGGCCATCGCCCACCCCGAGCGCTCCGCCATGCTGCTCACACCGTCCTTCAGGGCCGTGATCCGGGTCGTACGGCCGTTGATCTCGCTGCTCAACCGGGTGAGCAACGCGCTGGTGCGGCTCTGCAAGGTCACCCCGCGCGACGAGCTGGCCTCCGTGCACGACCGGGAGCAGCTCACGCACCTGGTGGCCGAGTCGGAACGGCTCGGCCTGATCAGCGGGGAGGACTCCCGGCTCATCACCAGTTCGCTGACCGCACCCCAGCAGCCGGTCCGCGACCTCCAGGTGCCCGCGGAACGGATCGCGTCGGTGGCCCCGGAGGACGACGTCGAAGCGGTGCTCCAGGTGTCGGGCGACAGCAACCGGACCAGGCTGCTCGTGCGGGACGGCGGCACGGTCCTCGGTTCGGTGCACGCCCGTGACGCGCTCATCGCCCGCTCCCGTGGCCGCACCGCGAGCGCCCGAGACCTGGCCCGGCCGGTGCCGGAACTCGCCCCCGACGACACGCTCGCGCAGGCCGTCGAGCAGCTCAGACAGCACCGGGCCTCACTGGCCGTGGTCCGGGACGCGGACGGCCGGCTGACCGGCCTGGTGAGCCTCGACGACCTGCTGGCCCACCTGATGGAGCCCCGGGCGGGGGTGTAGGCGAGGGGCCGGGGTCCCGCCTGTCGCGGCGGCCCCGGCCCCTGCCCGGCTCCTGCCCGGCTCCTGCCCGGCCCCTGCCCGGCTCCGGTTCGTCGGCCTGTGGCCGGGCCCCGGGCTCCCGCGATGCGGAGACGGCAGCGGCCTTCGCCACCTCGGGAGACGGCCCCCGTCCGGCCCTCAGCCGCTCACAGCGAGTCGAAATCCCCCGTGAGGGCCGAGGCGAGCCGCAGGTGGGGCTCGGCCTCGTCGCCGCGGCCCTGGCGCTGCAGGGTGCGGCCGAGCATGAGGCGGGCGTAGTGCTCCACGGGGTCACGCTCGACGAGCTCACGCAAGTGTGCTTCCGCCCGGCCCAGTTGGGCCGAGTGGTAGTACGCGCGGGCCAGCAGAAGGCGGGGCCCCACCTGCTCGGGCACCTCCTCGACCAGGCCGTCGAGAACGCGCGCCGAGGCGGCGTAGTCCTTGGCGTCGAAGAACATCCGGGCGCGCTCCCAGCGCTCCGCGGCCGTCCCGTGGTCGTAGTACGTCGTGTCCACGTCTGACCTCCTTCGACGGGCAGAACCGCCCGCATTCGTTGAATATTCCACGACTGGCGGGTGGCGGTGGAGGGTGTACGTCGAGTGGGTGTCCGAGGGGAGCCGACGCCCTGGGGGCGACGGCCGGAGCGGGTTCCGGGGCGTGTGCGCCGGTTCCCGGCCGGGCGACCGCCGACGGGCGCGGGGACGGCCTGACGGACCCTCCCCGGCAGGGCTAGGTTGTCCGCCATGAGCAATCTTGATCGCGAGGCGGTTCCCGCTCCGTGCGGCGGCCGGGGTTTCGTCGTGGCCGAACCGGTGCGCGAACTCCTCAGCCCCCGCCGCGTCAAGCTCGGCGAGTCCAGCGAAGTCCGTCGTCTGCTGCCCAACCTGGGCCGACGCATGGTGGGCGCCTGGTGCTTCGTCGATCACTACGGTCCCGACGACATCGCCGACGAGCCCGGCATGCAGGTCCCGCCGCATCCGCACATGGGCCTGCAGACCGTCAGCTGGCTGCACGAGGGGGAGGTGCTGCACCGCGACTCCACGGGCAGCCTGCAGGCGATCCGCCCCCGCGAACTGGGCCTGATGACCTCCGGTCGGGCCATCAGCCACTCGGAGGAGAGCCCCAGGCCGCACGCCCGTTTCCTGCACGGCGCGCAGCTGTGGGTCGCCCTGCCCGACAGCGACCGCCACACCGAGCCGCGTTTCGAACACCACAGCGAGCTGCCCGTCGTGACGGCCCCCGGCCTGCGGGCCACGCTCATCCTGGGCGGCGTCGACGGGGCGGTCTCACCCGGGACGACGTACACGCCGATCGTCGGGGCCGATCTGACGCTCGATCAAGGTGCCGACGTACGACTGCCGTTGGAGCCGGACTTCGAGTACGCCGTGCTGTCCATGTCCGGCGAGGTCCACGTGGACGGGGTGCCGCTGCTGCCCGGTTCCATGCTCTACCTGGGCTGCGGCCGCTCCGAACTGCCCCTGCGGGCCGAGTCGGACGCCGGCCTGATGCTCCTCGGCGGCGAGCCGTTCGAGGAGGAGCTGATCATGTGGTGGAACTTCATCGGGCGCTCCCAGGAGGAGATCGAGGCGGCCCGTCGGGACTGGATGGAGGGCTCCCGCTTCGGCGAGGTGAAGGGGTACGACGGTGGTCCGCTGCCCGCTCCCGAACTGCCGCCCCTGCCGTTGAAGCCGCGCGGAAGGGTGCGTTGACCTGAACGCTGCCCGCACACGGCCGGACCCGGTCGTGTGCGGGCAGTTCTGTTCGGTCCGAAACCGTTCCGCCCCGGGTTTTTCTGACGCTTCGTCAATATTTCTGCGGGCATGCCGCAGCCGCCCGCTGCTCAGCCAAGTGCGGCCAATGCCCCTTTTGCGTGTAGAGAAACCTACGAATCTGTGAATTCGGTGAACATCCTGTGGGCGCATACGTATCGAAGGGAGCTACGCCCACAGCGGAAGTCCTGCCGGCTCCGAAGATGTTTAGAGAGGCCTCATGAGACGCAACACGCGAAAGAGATCGAGGACTGCCGGTCGGACGGTAGGCGCGGTCGCCGCACTCGCCCTGGGAGCCGGCGGGCTGGCTGTTGCCAACATCTACGCCTCGGCCGACGAGAGCGGTACGTCCAAGGGCACCGCGCAGAACCAGGCGGCGGCCGGATCCTCCACCATCGACTGTCCCGACGTCGGGCAGCAGTTGAAGGACGTTCCCGCCCAGGCCCGCGCTCAGGTCGACCGGGAGCTCGCCCTGCTCGACAAGCAGATCTCCGAGGCCTACCAGCGTCTTTCCACGTCGCAGAGGGCGATCCAGCAGGACGCCAACTTCGCCCAGAACGCGATCGTCGGCCCGCTGAAGGACAAGCGGAAGGCGACGATCGACCGGATCGCCACCGCCATCGGCCGCGTGGCCGCCAAGCCGCAGGGTCTGGACGCCCTGGCGCCCTGCACGCTGCGCGCCACCGGCAACCAGCCCGCCGCCGGCCAGCCCGCGGGCGGCAACGGCAACCAGGGCGGCAACAACACCAACGCCGGACAGACCGGCAACGGCCCCGTCGCCGCCGACTTCGTCGACATCACCAAGGTCAAGGCGAACGTGAGTACGCCGGCCAGGTCGAAGAAGGCCTCGAAGGGCGTCTTCGTCAGCAAGTGCGGGGTGAACGCCAACAAGCTCTACAACAGCGACAACGTCATCGTCGCGCCCGGTGTCACCAACGGCGCCCACCACATGCACGACTACGTCGGCAACCAGGACAACGACGCCTTCTCCAGCGACCAGGACTTCGCCAAGGCCGGGACGAGCTGCCAGAACAAGGGCGACAAGTCCTCCTACTACTGGCCGGTGCTGCGCCTGCAGGACGGCACCAAGGAGTTCGACGCCGACAAGCTGGGCGGCGGCGCCGAGGGCAACACGGGCCGCATCCTGACGGCCAAGAAGGCCACGCTGGACTTCGTGGGCAGCCCGCGCGGCAAGGTCGTGGCGATGCCCAAGTTCCTGCGCATCATCACCGGTGACGCCAAGGCGTTCACCAACGGCACGGCCAACGCCAACGCCTCCTGGAGCTGCACGGGCTTCGAGAACAAGGTCCAGCTCAAGGACAAGTACCCGCTCTGCCCGGCGGGCAAGGACGTGGTGCGCACCTTCAAGTTCCAGAGCTGCTGGGACGGCAAGAACATCGACAGCGCCAACCACCGCACGCACGTGGCCTTCGCCGACGCGGCCGGCAACTGCCCGAGCGGCTTCCGGGCCATCCCGCAGCTGGTGCAGCGCCTGGTCTACGACGTCGACGCGCCCAGCCTGAAGGACAACGGCAAGACCCGCCCGCTGTTCGCCCTGGACGGCTTCCCGGAGCAGGCGCACAAGCCCGGCACCGACCACGGTGACTTCATCAACGTCTTCGACGGGAAGGTGACGAACAAGATGGTCCAGTGCATCAACACGGGACGCAGGTGCAGCTGAGCCCCCGAGGGCGGTCGGCGTCAGCATGTCGGACGGCGGCCGCCCGAGCGCCTCAACGCCTCCACCGGGCACCAGAGCCGGTGAGGTGAGGGGCAACGGCCGACGGCCACCGCCTGCTCCGTGAGTCCCGCAGGCGGCGCTGTCGCTGTGAGAGGTCTCGGTCATCCCCCTGGGCCGGACCGGTCGAGGGGGATGACTGCGTCCGGGGGCGATGCGCCCGGCCCTCCGCCCGGCAGCTATCGGACGGAAGTACCGCCGGGCGCCCCGGCGAGCTCGTCCCGGTGGCCGCCCGTCGACCGCCGGGCCAGCAGGCGCAGACACGCCACGGGCCGGTCCCGCACGGGGCGCCGGACCACCGAGGCGCCTCGGGCCGTCACCGACTCCAGCCGCTGATGGTGCAGGTCCAGCACGAAACGCATCAGCCGCCGGTGCTCGGCGGGGCAGTGCTCCAGCAGTACGCCGGCCTCGCGGAGCGTGGCACGCGCGGTCCGGGCGGTGGCCGCGATCAGCGCGCGTACGCCGGGCAGGTCGCGGCCCTGTTCGAGATCCTCGCGCGCGATATCGTACCGCTCGAGATCACTGACGGGCAGATACAGGCGCCCGCCGCGCAGGTCCTCGGACAGGTCGGTCAGGATGTCCGTCCGCTGGGCCGCGTCGGCGAACAGGCGGCAGCCCGCTGCGAACTCGGCGCTGCCCCCGCCGTGGTGGGCCAGACCCGAGGTGATCATCAGGAACGGCCAGGTGAGCTGTTCCACGTACCGCTGGTAGTCGTCCTCGGTGGCGAAGCCGGGGAAGTCGAGGTCGATCCGCGCGCCGTCCAGGTACGAGTCGACCCATCGGCGCGGCAGCTCCCGGGCGGCCGCGGTGTGCAGGAACGCCCGCAGCAGGGGATGCCCGGCGCTTCCCGAGTCCAGCGCGGTGCGCACCTGGGCGTCCCACGCGTCGTAGCGCCGGGTGCGCTCCGCGACCGTGCCCCGGTCACAGATGTCGTCGGTGAACGACGCGAACGCGTAACCGGCGAGCGCATGGGGCTGATGGGCCACGGGCACCATCAGGCGCACCGCCAGATATCCGGCCGCCTCCCGCCGCCACATGAACCGCGCGACCTTCGTGTAGTCGTCACGCAACACGCCCTGGTGCACCCCGGCCGCTTCCAGGCTCCTCCGCCAGGTCCGCACGTATATCTCCCCTGAGACAGCCACTTTTCACAACCAAAGCGACGCGCAGGCTATCAGTCACGTGATCTTCCAAGGACGGCAGGTCCTCGCCGTCACCGTCGCCTGCGGAGGGTGAACGCGGCGCCCGCCGTGATCAGGAGTCCCGCCGCGCCGCCCGCGATGAGGGGCAGGGCCAGGGCCTGGCTGCCGTTCCCGGAGGTGGGGGAGGAGACCGCCTCGCCGGGGGCGCTGGTCACCGTCTCGGACGGCTGCACGGGTGTGACGGCGACGTCGTCCGGAGCCTTCGAGGGCGTGGGAGTGGGGGTGGGAGCCGCCGTGGTCCGCGCCGCGGGGGATTTCGTCGGCGGCTCCACCGGCTTCGGAGTCGCGGAGCCGGCGGCTCCCGCGTTCTCCTTCGCGCCGGGGAAGACGACGTCCGAGCACGAGTAGTACGTGTCCGGTGTGCTCGAGTTCTGCCAGATCGTGTACAGCAGGTGGCGTCCGGTGCGGTCGGAGGGCAGCTTGCCCCTGATCCGGTAGGCGCCGTTCACGAGCGCGGGGTCGGTGGCCGTCGCGAAGGGCTGCGACGCCAGGTCGGACCACTTGAGCGGTGCGGCCGGGTCGTAGCCCTCCTTCGTCAGGTACAGCTTGAACGTGCCGGTGTGCGGGATCGTCGACCGGTAGGTGAGCGTCAGGTCCGCCCCGGCGCCGAGCCGCGTCGCGGGCCAGTCGGTGCGGGCCAGGTCCAGGCCCCGGTAGGCGGCGATGCCCGCACTGCACAGCTTGCCGTCGGGGACGACCTGCCGGTCCCGGCCGTCGACGCCCGCCAGCCGCAGGTTGTCGAAGGCGGCGATGCCGGAGGCGGCGGCGGCCCGGCAGGCCGCCGACCGCTCCTGCTGCCCGCCGGGGGAGCAGGCCGCCACCCTGCTGACCGGATCCGTCGGCGCCCCGTGCGCGGCGGCGGGCCCGGCGGCCCACACCGCGAGCAGGAGCGGGGCCAGCCCGGCGAGGGCGGCGGTGCGGTGTGCGGTCATGGGCGGAACTCCTCCTGGCACGGCAGACGGGTCGGGCCCGCTGCCCAGGAAGTACGGGGGAGGCGCGAAGACCGTTCAACTCCCCCGTACGGGCCATCACTACGCGCCGCCGGCCGCCCGCCCCGCTGGAATGGACCCGTGACCGCGCCCCCGGACGACTGCCTCGCGCGCAACGAGTGGATCTGCGGCGAATACCTGAGCACCCGCCGCGAGATTCTCCTCGACGCGGTCGGCCAGCACCTCCAGCTGACGGCCCTCTCCGTCCTCATCGGCCTGGCCCTCGCCCTCCCGCTGGCCGTACTGGCGCGCCGCTGGAGCTGGGCGGCGGGTCCGGTGCTCGCCGTCACGACGGTCCTCTACACGATCCCTTCGCTGGCCATGTTCTCGCTGCTCCTGCCGGTGTACGGGCTGTCGGCGGCCCTGGTCGTCGCCGGGCTCGTCCTCTACTCGCTGACCCTGCTCGTACGGAACATCCTGGCCGGCCTGCGAGCCGTACCCGAGGACACCCGGCAGGCCGCCCGCGGCATGGGATACGGGCCCGTCCGGCTGCTGCTCACCGTGGAACTGCCGCTCGCCCTGCCCGCCGCCATGGCGGGCCTCAGGATCGCCACGGTCTCGGCGGTGTCGCTGGCCACGGTCGGCGCGATCGTCGGCTTCGGAGGGCTCGGCAACCTCATCTACTCCGGGATGAACACCTACTTCAAGGCCCAGGTCCTCGCCGCGTCCGTGCTGTGCGTGGTCATCGCCGTGGCAGCCGACCTGCTGCTGCTCGGTCTTCAGTGGCTGATCACCCCCTG
This sequence comes from Streptomyces sp. BV286, assembly GCF_019090165.1. GTDB lineage: Bacteria > Actinomycetota > Actinomycetes > Streptomycetales > Streptomycetaceae > Streptomyces. Next base: position 85,026 of record NZ_JAHRIB010000031.1, on the reverse strand, counting down.
GACGAGAGCGAAGCGCGGATGACGGTCCTCACCGACGCCTGGGACTGGCTCACCGACCCGGCGCACTGGGCGGGCGACGACGGAGTCTGGCACCGGCTCGCCCAGCATCTCGTCCTGACCGTGGTCTGCCTCCTGATCAGCTGTCTGATCGCGCTGCCCGTCGCCCTCGTCCTCGGTCATCTCGGCCGGGGAGGCGCGCTCGCCGTCAACCTCTCGAACGTCGGCCGGGCCGTCCCCACCTTCGCGGTCCTCGTCCTGCTGCTGCTCACGCCGGTCGGTGACTGGGGCGAGGGCCCGACCGTGGTCGCCCTGGTGCTGTTCGCCGTACCCCCACTGCTCACCAACGCGTACGTCGGGATGCGGGAGGTCGACCGGGACGTGGTGCGGGCGGCCCGGGGCATGGGGATGACCGGACGGCAGATGCTGTGGCGGGTCGAGGCGCCGCTCGCGATGCCGATGATCCTCACCGGCGTGCGCATCGCGGCCGTGCAGCTGGTGGCCACCGCCACGATCGCCGCGCTGGCGGGCGGCGGCGGACTCGGACGGATCATCACCGCCGGCTTCAACCTGGCGAGTACACCGCAGGTCGTCGCCGGAGCCGTCCTCGTGGCCGTCTTCGCGCTGCTCGTCGAAGGGGTCTTCGAGGTCGCCGAGCGGCTGGCCCCGGGGCGGGGCACGCGGTGAGGCGCCGCGTCGCGTTCGCGGCCCTGCTTCTGCTGACCGGCTGTGCCTCCGGGCCGTCCCTGGAGAACCGTGGGGAGGTCACCGCACCTCCCGGCGACAGCAAGGACCTGACCATCGGCTCGGCGGGCTTCACGGAGAGCGACCTGCTGGCCACCATGTACGGGCTGCTGCTCGACCGGGCCGGCTACCGGACGACGGCGCTCACCGTCAACAACCGGGAACTGTACGAACCCGCCCTGGAATCGGGGCAGATCGACGTGGTCCCCGAGTACGCGGCGACCTTCGCCGACTGGCTGGGCGCCAAGACCAACGGGCCGGACGCCCCCGCCGTGGGCTCGCCGGACCTCGACTCCACGATGAAGGCCCTGCGGAAACTGGCCGAGCCCCGCGGACTCACGGTTCTGGACCCGGGCGAGGCGGTCGACCAGAACGCCTTCGCCGTCACCCGGGCCTACGCTCGCCGCCACGGCCTCAGGACACTCAGCGACCTGGGGAGGTCGGGCCTCGCGGTACGGCTCGCCGCGGGTGACGAGTGCGTGCAACGGCCGTACTGCGAACCGGGACTGAAGAAGACGTACGGCATCGACATCACCGCCGTCGACCCGAAGGGCGTGGGCACCACCCAGGCGAAGCGGGCCGTCCAGAGCGGCCGGGACCAGATGGTGCTCACCACCACGACGGACGCGACACTGGACGACTTCGGCCTCGTGCTCCTCGCCGACGACAGGCACCTGCAGAACGCCGACCACATCGTGCCGGTCGTCAACCGCTCCCGGGCGGGCGGCGAAGGCGTCTCCAAGGCACTGGGCCGGCTCAACCACGTCCTCACCACCGCCGACCTGGCATCCATGAACCAGCAGGTGGACAGCTGGCGACGGCTCGCCGAGGACGTGGCGCGGGCGTACCTGGAGAACAAGGGCCTGCTGAAGTGACGGACACGCGACGGCGGTGACGGCGGTGGCGCGGGCGCGGGAGCGGTCAGGCGTCCGCCACGGAGTCGAACTCCACCTGGCCCCGCGGCACACCGAGCGCGTCCGCGTCCACCGAACGCCGCAACGCCTCATGCAGCTTGGCCGGGGTCAGTACGCCGAGGAAGCGTGCCCCGTCCAGCACCGCCACCCATCCGGCGTCGTGCTGGAGCATCACACCGAACGCCTGCTTCAGCGGCGCTCCCACCGGAACCCAGGAGTTCATGCGGTGGGCGAGGTCGCCGACCGCACCACCCGCGGCGAGCCCCTCGGCACCCACCCAGCCGTGCAGATCGCCTCCGGAGTCCAGCACGACAGCCCACCGGGCACCCTCCGCTCGCAGCCGGGCAGCCGCCCGCTCGGCGGGCTCGTCGAGGCGGACGACCGGCGGCTGCTCCAGGTCGTCGGGCTCGATCTCCGTGACGGACAGCCGCTTCAGCCCACGGTCGGCGCCCACGAATCCGGCCACGTACCCGGTCGCGGGCCTGCCCAGCACCGCCCCGGGCGTGTCGAACTGCTCGATGCGTCCCTGCCCGTACACGGCGATGCGGTCACCGAGCCGTACGGCCTCCTCGATGTCGTGCGTGACCAGCAGCACCGTCTTGCGCACGGCCGCCTGCATCCGCAGGAACTCGTCCTGCAACTGCTCGCGCACCACCGGGTCCACCGCTCCGAAGGGCTCGTCCATCAGCAGCACGGGCGGGTCGGCGGCCAGCGCCCGCGCCACCCCGACCCGCTGGCGCTGACCGCCCGACAGCTGGTCCGGATAGCGCGAGCCGAACGTGCCGGGGTCCAGTCCCACCAGGTCCAGCAGCTCGGCGGCCCGCTCCCGGGCTTTCGCCTTCTTCCAGCCCACGAGTGTCGGTACGGTCGCCGTGTTGTCGAGGACGGTGCGGTGCGGGAAGAGGCCCACCTGCTGGATGACGTATCCGATCCGTCGCCGCAACCGCACCGGGTCGACCGTCGCGATGTCCTCGCCGCCCAGGAGGATCCGGCCTGAGGTCGGCTCGATGAGGCGGTTGACCATCATCATGGTCGTCGTCTTGCCGCAGCCGGACGGGCCCACGAGCGTGACGAGTTCGCCCTCGGACACCTCGAAGGAAAGCCCGTCCACGGCGGTCGTACCGTCCGGATACCGCTTGGTGACGTCTTCGAACCGGATCATGACCTCACGCTAACCGCGTCGGTCACTCTCCGCTCACCAGCACCACCTCCAGGGTGCGCGGACCGTGCACCCCCTCGACGCGGTCGAGTTCGATGTCACTGGTGGCGGAGGGCCCCGAGATCCAGGTCAGCGGGCGGGCCGGGTCGACGCGCTCCAGCCCCTGGGGCACGGAGGACACGACCTGGCCGGGCACGCGTACGACGCAGATGTGGTGGTCCGGGACCAGGGTGAGCCGGCGGCGGCCCTGGTCCGGGCCCCCGTCCAGCACGATGGTCCCGGTCTCCGCGATGGCGACGGCGCAGGCCGTCACCACGCTGTCGACGCGGTCCAGTTCGGCCGGGGTGTCCGCGGCGCTGTCGGGCACCCGCGTGACGTCGGTGGCCGCGAGCCACTCCGGATCCAGGCCCGTCGGTACGGCGACCGACGCCGAGCCCCGCCCGGCCAGCAGCCGGGCGATCGTCGCCGCGAGTTCGCCCGCCGCGCAGCGGTGCACGATCGCCCGGTAGTCCGCCAGGTTCTCCGCCAGCAGATCCACCGTCTGCTCGGCACTCCGGTTCCCGTGCTCGCGCAGATACCCGCGCTCGACGGCCCGGTCGTACGGCGTGTCGTCCCGGGGCACGTCCGCGAGCGCGCGTCGCACCCGGGCCAGGATCAGGTCCCTGCTGCTCACTTCGACGAGTCCTTTCCGCCGTTCGTCCGCTGCCACCAGTCACGGAACGGCTCCGCGGGCACCGTGGGCAGCGCACGGGTGTCACTCCACGCCTTGCCCGGCCCGGGCAGCGACCGTGGATGGAAGCGACGCGTCCGGGACGCGAGCCGCTGGCCGGTGCGCATCGCGCCCGGGCGGCCGAAGGCCCACCGGGCGGCGCGCATCGCCGCCCGCTCCGCGGCGTGCCCCTTCGCGGGCTTGACCATGACTCTGGCGCCCTCGCGGGTCACGGGACCGCCCTGGACGATCCGTTCCCGCAGGTGCACCAGTACCTCCGGGATGTCGATCGCCACCGGGCACACGTCGTAGCAGGCGCCGCACAGCGACGACGCGTACGGGAGCGAGGCGTCGATCTCGCTCTGCGTGCCCCGGAGCTGAGGGCTGAGGATCGCGCCGATCGGGCCCGGGTAGACCGACCCGTACGCGTGGCCGCCGGCCCGCTCGTACACCGGGCAGACGTTGAGACACGCCGAGCAGCGGATGCAGCGCAGGGCCTGGCGGCCGACCTCGTCGGCGAGGGTGTCGGTGCGGCCGTTGTCGATGAGGACCAGGTGGAAGGTCTGCGGGCCGTCAGCCGTCGCGGAGTCCGTCGTGCCCGTCCAGGTGGAGGTGTACGGGTTCATGCGCTCGGCGGTGGAGGAACGGGGGAGGGTCTGGAGGAAGACCTCCAGGTCCTGCCAGGTCGGCACGATCTTCTCGATGCCGACGACCGAGATCAGCGTCTCGGGGAGGGTCAGGCACATCCGGCCGTTCCCCTCGGACTCCACGACGACCAGGGTGCCGGTCTCGGCGACCATGAAGTTGGCGCCGGAGATGCCGACCTTGGCGCGCAGGAACTTCTCGCGCAGGTGCAGTCGCGCGGCGTCGGCCAGTTCCGCGGGTGTGTCGGTCAGTCCCTCGGGCGCCGGGCGGCCCCACTCGCCCATCTCGCGCGCGAAGATGTCGCGGATCTCGCCGCGATTGCGGTGGATGGCGGGGACGAGGATGTGGGAGGGCCGGTCCTTGCCCAACTGCACGATCAGCTCGGCGAGATCGGTCTCGTAGGCGCGGATGCCCTCGGCTTCGAGCGCCTCGTTGAGTCCGATCTCCTGCGTGGCCATCGACTTGACCTTGACGACCTCGCTCTCGCCGGTGGCCTTGACGAGGTACGTGACGATCCGGTTGGCCTCGTCCGCGTCGGCCGCCCAGTGCACGGTGCCGCCCGCCGCCGTGACCGACTCCTCCAACTGCACCAGGTACCGGTCGAGATGACGGAGCGTGTGGTCCTTGATCTGCTTGCCGGCTTCCCGCAGCTCGGCCCAGTCGGAGACCTCCGCGACCGCGTTGGCCCGCTTGGCGCGGATGGTGTGGGTGGCGTGACGCAGGTTTCCGCGCAGGGTCTCGTTGTGGACGGCTTCGTGCGCCGCCTTCGGGAAGGCCGGCATCCCGACGAAAGTTCCACCGCTCATGAGCCCGGCTCCTGTCCGCAGTCCCTGTTCATGCCGCCGGCTCCTCCTCCGTGCTCGCCAGGATCTCCGCGATGTGCACCGGGCGCATGCCCGTCCTGAGCCGGGTCATGGTGCCACCGATGTGCATGAGGCAGGAGTTGTCGGCGGCGCACAGGACGTCGGCGCCCGTCGACTCGGCGTTGCGGACCTTGTCCGCGCCCATCGCCGCCGATACGTCGGAGTTCTTGAGGGCGAAGGTGCCGCCGAAGCCGCAGCACTCGTCCGCGCCCGGCAGCTCCTTCAGGTCGAGGCCCTTCACGGACCGGAGGAGCCGGTGCGGCCGGTCGCCGAGGCCCAGACCACGCAGGCCGTGACAGGTCGGGTGGTAGGTGACGGTGTGCGGGTAGTACGCGCCCACGTCCGTCACCCCGAGCACGTCCGCCAGGAACTCCGTGAGCTCGTACGTCCTGGGCACGACCGGTGCGAGGGCGGCGGCGAGGCCGTCGCCGCGGCCCTCGGCGCGCGCCCGCTCGCCCATGCGCGGGTACAGCTCGCGCACCATCGCGCCGCACGACCCGGACGGGGTCACGATCGCCTCGTACTCACCGAAGACATCGGAGAAATGCCGGGCCAGCGGTTCCGCCTCGTGCCGGTATCCCGTGTTGTAGTGCGCCTGCCCGCAGCAGGTCTGCGCCATCGGGAAGTCGACGTCGACGCCCAGCCTGGTCAGCAGTTTCACCACGGCACGGCCCGTGTCCGGGTAGAGCGTGTCGTTGACACAGGTCAGGAACAGGGCGACACGCATCGCAGCTCCTTGGGGTCGGTCATCGGATGAGTGCACGATACGCGGCGCTTGGCCCGCTGGACATGCTGTTCGACAGCTGCGGGTCGTCCGCGGTTGGGCGCGCAGTTCCCCGCGCCCCTGTGGGGCGCGTCATCGCCCGGCCAGCCTGGCCTCGGCCGCCTGCCACGCCGCGGTGCTGCCCTGCGGCTCGTAGCGGGTCAACGGCTGCGTACGGGCCAGCAGTTCACGCATCGACGCGCGGTCGCCGACCTGGCCGTGCGCCCGGGCCTGCACGAGCACGTTGCCCAGGGCCGCCGCCTCCGCCGGGCCCGCCACGACCGGCAGGCCGCAGGCGTCGGCGGTGAGCCGGCACAGCAGGGCGTTGCGGGTGCCGCCGCCGACGATGTGCACGACGTCCACCGGGTGGTCGGCCAGCTCCTGCGCCTGCGCGACGGCCCGCCGGTGGGCGAGCGCGAGCGAGTCGAGGATGCAGCGGGTGATCTCGGCGGGCGACCCGGGCACGGGCTGGCCCGACTCCCGGCAGGCGTCGGCGATCCGGGACGGCATCCGGCCGGGAGCCAGGAAGGCGGCGTCGCCCGCGTCCACGACGGACCGCAGCGACGGCACCTCGGCGGCGGCCGACAGGAGGTCCCCCAGATCGGGGTGCCCCCATTCCCGTACGCACTCCTGGAGCAGCCAGAGCCCCATGATGTTGCGCAGATGACGGACCGTGCCGTCCAGGCCCAGTTCGTTGGTGAAGTTCGCCGCGCGGCTCGCCTCGGTGAGGACGGGCGACTCCAGCTCCAGGCCCACGAGGGACCAGGTGCCGGTGCAGATGTAGGCGAAGCGCTCGCCGCCCGCGGCCGGAACCGCGGCGACCGCCGAGGCGGTGTCGTGCGAGCCGACCGTCGTCACCGGCACCGGGCCCGTCAGCCCGGTCTCCTCCAGCACGCTCCGCCGGAGCAGCCCCGCCGGGTCGCCGGGCCGCCGCAGGGGCGCGAACAGCTTCAGGTCGATGCCGAGCCGCTCCGCGACGTCGTACGACCAGTCGCCCGTACGCGGGTCGATCAGCTGCGTGGTGGAGGCGTTGGTGAGCTCGGTGCCCGCCTCCCCCGTGAGCCAGTACGTCAGCAGGTCGGGGATCAGCAACAGGCGTTCGGCGGAGGCCAGTTGAGCCGAGGAGCGGGCCGCGACCAGCTGGTACAGGGTGTTGAAGGGGGCGTACTGGAGCCCGGTCGCCGCATAGAGGTCGGCGGCGGGCACGGTGGCCCACACCTTCTCCGCGACGCCCTCGGTGCGGCCGTCGCGGTAGTGCACCGGGTTGCCGAGCAGCGCCCCGTCGGCGTCGAGCAGGCCGTAGTCCACGGCCCAGCTGTCGATGCCGACCGAGTCGACCTGCCCTGCCGCGCGCAGGCCGTCGAGGACCCCCGCATACAGCGCGAGAATGTCCCAGCGCAGCCCTTCGGGCGTACGCACCGGACGGTTCGGGAAGCGGTGGGCCTCCGTCAGCTCCAGCGAGTCGGGGCCCACCCGGCCGACCATGACGCGTCCACTGGACGCGCCGAGGTCGACCGCCGCGTAGGACTTCCCGGCCGTCCCCCCGGGCCCCCGGGACGTCCGGGACCTCCCGGACACGTGCGTCATCGGAGGAACGCGGCGGCGACGCCGGCGTCGACCGGCACGTGCAGACCGGTGGTGTGCGTGAGGTCGCCGCCCGTCAGGGCGAACACGGCGTTCGCGACGTGCTCGGGCAGGACCTCGCGCTTGAGGATGGTCCGCTGGGCGTAGAACTCGCCGAGCTTCTCCTCCTCGATGCCGTAGGTCGCCGCGCGCTGCGCGCCCCAGCCGCCCGCGAAGATGCCGGAGCCGCGGACGACCCCGTCGGGGTTGATGCCGTTGACGCGAATGCCGTACTCGCCCAGCTCGGCGGCGAGGAGTCGCACCTGGTGGGCCTGGTCGGCCTTGGTCGCCGAGTAGGCGATGTTGTTCGGACCGGCGAAGACCGCGTTCTTGGACGCGATGTAGATGACGTCCCCGCCGAGCTCCTGCGCGATCATCACCCGGGCCGCCTCGCGCGAGACGAGGAACGAACCGCGGGCCATGATGTCGTGCTGCAGGTCCCAGTCCTTCGCCGTGGTCTGCAGGAGCGGCTTGGAGATGGAGATGCCGGCGTTGTTGACGACCAGGTCGACGCCGCCGAAGGCGAGGACGGCCGCCTTGAAGGCCTCGGCGATCTGCTCCTCTGACGTCACGTCGACGGTCACGGCGACGGCCTTGTCGGGGCCGCCGAGCGCGGTGGCGACGTCGGCCGCGTTCTGCGCGTTCAGGTCCGCGATCACGACACAGGCGCCCTCGGCGACGAGCCGTTCGGCGATGGCCCTGCCGATGCCGCTGCCCGCGCCCGTCACCAGCGCCACGCGCGTGGCGAGCGGCTTGGGCTTCGGCATCCGCTGGAGCTTGGCCTCCTCCAGGGCCCAGTACTCGATGCGGAACTTCTCCGACTCCTCGATCGGCGCGTACGTCGAGACGGCCTCCGCCCCGCGCATCACGTTGATCGCGTTGACATAGAACTCGCCGGCCACGCGCGCCGTCTGCTTGTCCTTGCCGAAGGAGAACATGCCGACTCCGGGGATCAGCACGATCGCCGGGTCCGCGCCGCGCATCGCGGGGGAGTCGGCGTCGGCGTGCCGCCGGTAGTAGGCGGCGTACTCCTCGCGGTACCCGGCGTGCAGCTCCTTCAGCCGGGCGACCGCCTCGTCCAGCGAGGAGGTGGGCGGCAGGTCGAGGACGAGCGGCCTGACCTTCGTACGGAGGAAGTGGTCGGGGCAGGAGGTGCCGAGGGCGGCGAGGCGCGGGTGCTCGGCGCTCGCGAGGAAGTCGAGGACGACCTCGGCGTCGGTGAAGTGCCCGACCTGCGGACGGTCCTTGGAGGCCAGGGACCGGATCACCGGCGCGAGGGCGGCGGCGCGCTCCCGGCGCTCGGCGGCGCCGAGCGCCGCGTACCCCTCGACGACAGGACCGAACGGCTCGGGCTTCCCGCGCTCCGCGAGGAACTCCTCGGCCCTGCGGATGATGTGCAGCGAGTTGCGCTCGCACTCCTCGGCGGTCTCGCCCCAGGCCGTGATGCCGTGACCGCCGAGGACACAGCCGACGGCCTGTGGGTTGGCCTCCTTCACCGCCGCGATGTCCAGCCCGAGCTGGAAGCCCGGCCGGCGCCACGGCACCCACACCACGCTGTCCCCGAAGCACTCGGCGGTCAGCTTCTCCCCGTCGGCCGCACAGGCGAGCGCGATACCGGAGTCCGGGTGCAGGTGGTCCACGTGTGCCGCGTCCACCAGTCCGTGCATGGCGGTGTCGATCGACGGAGCCGCCCCGCCCTTGCCGTGCAGGCAGTAGTCGAACGCGGCGACCATCTCGTCCTCGCGCTCGACGCCCGGGTACACGTCCCTCAGCGCCAGCAGCCGGTCGATCCGCAGCACGGCGAGCCCGGCCTCGGTGAGGGTCCCCAGGTCACCACCGGACCCCTTGACCCACATCAGCTCGACGTCCCCGCCGGTCACGGGGTCGGTGCCGGTCCCCTTGGCGGAGGTGTTGCCGCCCGCGTAGTTGGTGTTACGGGGGTCGGCACCGAGCCGGTTGGACCGCCCGAGCAGAGCGGCGGCTTCAGGATGCGTTGCCATGTTCCAGTTCCTTAAGAGAAGAGAGAGGGGAGAAGCCCCGTGAGGGGCGCGGGGAACTGCGCGACCGGCCGAAGCGGACCCGCAGCCGGCCCCGGGCCTCCGGCCCGACGGCGAGGGGGCCGCGGTGCCCGGGCGGAGGGCGAGGCTAGGCGCCCCAACCGGCCTGCTGTCCCCCCACCCGCTCCGCAGCGATCTTCTGCGCCCACCCGGAGGCGTGGTACGCCGCGATCGGGTCGGGGTCGAGCCCCAGCTCACCCCGGACCTCGGCGACCAGCGGCCGCACGTCCGTGTTGTACGCGTCCATGACGACGGCGTTCGCGGCGAGCACGTCACCGGAGCGCTGCGCGGCGGTCAGGGCCTCCCCGTCGACGAGGAGCGCCTTCGCCGTCGCCTCCTGCACGTTCATCACCGAGCGGATGATCGCGGGGATCTTCGCCTCGATGTTGTGGCACTGGTCGAGCATGAACGCCACGTCCGCGGTGAAGCCGCCGCCCCGGATGACCTCGTACATGATCCGGAACAGCTGGAAGGGGTCGGCGGCACCGACCATCAGGTCGTCGTCCGCGTAGAACCGCGAGTTGAAGTCGAACGCCCCGAGCTTCCCCTCCCGCAGCAGGGTGGCGACGATGAACTCGATGTTGGTGCCCGGAGCGTGGTGCCCGGTGTCGACGACGACCTGGGCCTTGGGCCCGAGCTTGAGGCAGTGGGCGTAGGCGGTGCCCCAGTCGGGGACGTCCGTCGCGTAGAAGGCCGGCTCGAAGAACTTGTACTCCAGCAGCATCCGCTGGTCGTCCCCGAGCCGCTCGTACACGCGGGCGAGACCTTCGGCGAGGCGGTCCTGGCGCTCGCGGATGTCGTCCTGGCCGGGATAGTTCGTACCGTCCGCGAACCACAGCTTCAGGTCCTTCGAGCCCGTGGCATCCATGATGTCGACGCATTCGAGCAGGTGGTCCACCGCCTTGCGGCGCACCGCGGCGTCCGGGTGGCAGATGCTGCCCAGCTTGTAGTCGTCGTCCTGGAAGGTGTTGGAGTTGATCGCGCCGAGCTTCAGGCCGCGCTCCTCGGCGTGCTTCGCCAGCGCCGCGTAGTCCTCGACCCTGTCCCAGGGGATGTGCAGGGCCACGGTCGGCGCGGCCCCCGTGAACTCGTGCACCTTCGCCGCGTCGTCCAGCTTCTCGAAAGGATCGCGCGGGACCCCGGGCTGCGCGAACACCTTGAAGCGGGTTCCCGAGTTCCCGTACGCCCACGACGGCGTCTCTACTGCCTGGGTCCTGAGGGCGGCCTTCACCGCGGCGAGCTCGGTCACTTCGGGGCTCCTGTGACTTCCGTTGTGGCATCGGGTCTGAACGACTTCTGAACCCATGGCTCTGAAACGATTCAGAAGGCAGAAGCTATGAGCCGCCCGAAAGGCTGTCAACCCCTGCGGCGATTACGCCTTGCCGTGACTCGGTTGTGACCTTTGGCTATCGAAAATTTCGGCCTGTACCCATTGACGTGACCTGGGCTACCTGCCTAACGTCCCGGCAACCTAGTTGAAACCTTTCACGACGTCGTGAGGCCGCATCGCCCGCGTCGTTGAGGAGCCCTCATGACCCACCGGTCCGACGCGGATCCGGCCCCCGTGCTGGCACTCGAGGACATCTCGAAGTCCTTCGGTGCCGTACGCGCCCTGCGGGACGTGTCCCTGGAACTCTTTCCCGGCGAGGTGCACGCACTCGCCGGTGAGAACGGCGCGGGCAAGTCGACCCTCATCAAGACGCTCGCCGGCGTGCACCGACCGGACGCCGGCCGGGTGCTCCTGGACGGCGAGCCCACCGTCTTCCACGGTCCGGCCGACGCCCGGGACGCGGGCATCGCCGTGATCTACCAGGAGCCCACGCTCTTCCCCGACCTGTCGATCGCCGAGAACATCTTCATGGGCCGCCGGCCCCGGCGCTCGCTCGGCCGCATCGACCACAAGGCCACGCACGCCGCGACCCTCGCCCTCATGCAGCGGCTCGGCGTCGAGCTCGACCCCGACCGCCCGGCGCGCGGCCTGTCCATCGCCGACCAGCAGATCGTCGAGATCGCCAAGGCGCTCTCCTTCGACGCCCGTGTACTGATCATGGACGAGCCGACCGCCGCTCTCACCGGCAGCGAGGTGGCCCGCCTCTTCGGCGTCGTCCGCACGCTGCGCGAACAGGGCTCGGCCGTGCTGTTCATCTCGCACCGGCTGGAGGAGATCTTCCAGATCTGCCGACGTGTCACGACCCTGCGCGACGGCGCCCTGATCTCCAGCGAACCGATCGACGGCATGACCGAGGAGGATCTCGTACGCCGCATGGTCGGCCGCGACCTCGACGAGCTCTACCCCAAGCAGGACGTCCGGCCGGGCGAGGTCGCGCTGAGCGTACGGCGGCTGACCCGCGAGGGTGTCTTCACCGATGTCTCCTTCGACGTCCGGTGCGGCGAGATCGTCGGCCTCGCCGGACTCGTCGGCGCCGGGCGCACGGAGGTCGCCCGGGCCGTCTTCGGAGTCGACCGCTGGGACGCCGGAGAGGTCGAGGTCGTCGGCAGGAAGCTGACGAACGGAGCGCCCTCCACGGCCATGGCCGCAGGTCTCGCCCTCGTCCCCGAGGACCGCCGCGCGCAGGGCCTGGTGATGGACATGTCCATCGAACGCAACATCGGCCTCACCGGACTGCGTACGACCGTCAGGGCCGGCCTGATGGACCGCGGCGCCGAGCGCAGCCGGTCCCTCGACTGGGCGGTCAAGCTCCAGGTCAAGTACGCCCGGATCGCCGACACCGTCAACACCCTGTCCGGCGGCAACCAGCAGAAGGTCGTCCTCGCCAAGTGGCTCGCCACCGGCCCGAAGGTGCTGATCGTCGACGAGCCCACCCGCGGCATCGACGTCGGCACGAAGGCCGAGGTGCACCGGCTGCTCAGCCAGCTGGCCGCCGACGGGGTGGCCGTCCTGATGATCTCCTCCGACCTTCCCGAGATCCTCGGCATGGCCGACCGGGTCCTCGTGATGCACGAGGGCCGGCTCACCGCCGAGATCGCACGCACCGACGCCACCGAGGAATCCGTGATGGCCGCAGCCACCGGGAGGGCCGCCGCATGACGGTGACCGCCCCCAACCCGGCCCCCGCCGCCGAGGTGTCCAAGTCCAGTGGCACCCGGCTGGTGGACCGCGTCTTCAAGATGCGCGAACTCGCCATCCTGCTGGTCTTCCTGGCGATGATCGTCATCACCCAGATCGGCAACAGCGACTTCCTGTCCGAGCAGGGCATCAAGGACCTCCTGCTCAACGCGACCATCCTCGTGCTGGTCGCCACCGGCCAGTCGCTGGTCGTCATCACCCGCAACGTCGACCTGTCGGTCGGCTCGACCCTCGGCATCAGCGCCTTCGCGGCCGGCACCTATCTGCAGGGCGGCGGCAACTCCGTCGTCGCCGTGGCCCTCGCGGTCCTGCTCGGCATCGGCTGCGGCCTGGTCAACGGACTGCTCGTCAGCCTCGGCCAGGTGCCCGCGCTCGTCGTCACCCTCGGCACGCTCTACATCATCCGCGGCATCGACTCCATCTGGGTCGGCTCCCGGCAGATCACGGCGGCGAACCTGCCCGACGGGTTCATCGACTTCGGATCCGGCGGCCTCTCCGCCGTCCCGTGGCTCGCGATGATCGCGCTGGTGGTGCTGGTTGCGACGGCCTACTACCTCAAGCACTTCGGCAGCGGCCGCGAACTGTACGCGCTCGGCTCCAACCCGGAGGCCGCCCGCCTCGCCGGCATCCCGGTACGCAAGCGGATCCTCGCCGCGTACACCTTCTGCGGCGCCCTCGCGGGTCTCGCCGGAGCGCTGTACCTCGCCCGGTTCGGCAACGTCGACTCCGGTACGGGCAACGGCTACGAACTCACCGTCGTCAGCGCGGTCGTGGTCGGCGGCGTCGTCTTCACCGGCGGCTCCGGCAGCGTCTACGGAGCGGCCCTCGGTGCCCTGCTCCTCACCTCCGTCAACAGCGTGCTGCCCGCGCTCGGCGTCAGCTCCGTCTGGGTGCTCGCCATCAACGGCATCCTGCTCATCCTCGCCATCGCGGTCGACCGGATCGTCGCCCTGCGCGTGGCGACCGCACTGAAGAAGAGGAACGCCCGCCATGGCTGACTCCGCTCTCACGCGCGCCGTCCGCCGGTCCGCGTCCCTGAGGTGGGACGGAGCCGTCGGCGCCCTCCTCGTCATCGTCCTGCTGCTGTCCTTCACCACCGTGGACGGCTTCGGCAACGCCCTCAACCTGTCGTTCCTCATCGGCAACACGCTGCCCATCGCGCTGATCGCCCTCCCGATGACCATGCTCGTGGTGTCCGGCGAGATCGACCTGTCGGTGGCCTCCACGGCCGGCCTGTCCGGCGCGGTGATGGGCGCCCTGTGGAACCAGGGCATGACCATCGAGACGATCATCCCGATCTGCCTGCTCCTCGGAGTGGTGTGCGGGCTGATCAACGGCCTGCTGGTGACCCGGCTCGGCCTGCCGTCCCTCGCCGTCACCATCGGCACCCTCGCCGCCTACCGGGGCATCGCACAGATCGTGCTCGGCTCCGACGCGGTGACCGACTTCCCCACCCAGTACCTGGACTTCGCGTCCGGACGCATCGGCGACACCTTCGTCCCGTACGCGCTGCTGCCCTTCCTCGTGCTGCTCGCGATCGCCGTCGTCGCCCTGCACGCCACCCCGTTCGGGCGTTCGCTGTTCGCGACCGGCGCCAGCGAGGAGGCGGCGCGCTTCGCCGGCATCCGCGTCAAGCGGCAGAAGCTGATCCTGTTCACCGTGACCGGGTTCATGGCTTCACTGACCGGCATCTTCTGGGCCCTGCACTACGCCAGCGCCCGCTTCGACAACGCCACGGGGCTCGAACTGTCCGTCGTGGCGGCCGTGTTGCTCGGAGGCGTCGACTTCGACGGCGGCAAGGGCACGCTGGGCGGCGCGATCGCCGGAGTGTTCCTGCTCGGGGCGCTCCAGAACGTCATGAGTCTGCAGGACGTCTCGGCGCAGTCACAGATCGTCGTCACCGGTGTCCTGCTGGTCCTGTCCGTGCTCGGTCCCCGGGTCGCACGGCAGATCTCCCTCGCGAGGGCGGGCCGCAGAGCGGCTTCCGCGCCCACCTCCGCACCCACTTCCGCACCCACCTCCTCGTAACTCCTCGTCACTCCCGTCGAAAGGCTCCACCACCATGTCCTCCACCAAGCTCCGCCGGGCCTGTGCGGCCCTGGCCGCCGTCACGTCCTTCGCCCTGGCCGCCACCGCCTGCGGCGGCGGAACCTCCAAGGACGACGTCAAGGAAGACAGCGGCTCGAACGCCGCCGCCGGCAAGGCCGACCCGAACGCGGCCACCAAGAAGGGCCTGACCGTCGGCTTCCTGCCCAAGGCGGTCAACAACCCGTACTTCACCACCGCCGACAAGGGCGGCGAGAAGGCGCTCACCGAGCTGGGTTCGAAGTACAAGGAGGTCGGCACCAGCAGCGCCACGGACACCTCCGGCCAGGTGAGCTACGTCAACACGCTCACCCAGCAGCAGGTCGACGCGATGGCCGTCTCCGCCCAGGACCCGGGCGCCCTGTGCACCGCGCTCAAGCAGGCCATGAAGAACGGCGTCAAGGTCGTCACGTACGACTCCGACACCAAGCCCGACTGCCGCAACGCCTTCGTGTCGCAGGCCAGCGCCGAGGCCCTCGGCCGCACCGAGGTCCAGCTCCTCGCCGAACAGCTGGACTACAAGGGCGAGATCGCGATCCTGTCCGCCGCGCAGACCGCGACGAACCAGAACACCTGGATCGAGTTCATGAAGGACGAACTCAAGGACCCCAAGTACAAGAACATGAAGCTGGTCAAGGTCGCCTACGGCAACGACGACGCCCAGCAGTCGTTCCAGCAGACCCAGGGCCTCCTCCAGGAGAACCCGAAGCTGGCCGGCATCATCTCCCCGACCACCGTCGGCATCAAGGCCGCCGCCCAGTACCTGTCGGGCTCCAAGTACAAGGGCAAGGTCAAGCTGACCGGCCTCGGCACCCCGAACGACATGCGCAAGTACGTGAAGAACGGCACCGTCGAGGCCTTCGAGCTGTGGGACCCGGCGAAGCTCGGCGAGCTGGCCGCGCGGACCGCCGTGGCGCTGTCGTCCGGTCAGATCACCGGCAAGGAGGGCGAGACCTTCAAGGCCGGTGACATGGGGACCTTCACCATCGGCAAGGACGGTGTGATCGACCTCGGCAAGCCGACCGTCTTCGACAAGAAGAACATCGACCAGTTCGACTTCTGATCCCCTTCGTCCACCGGGAGTTGCCCTTCATGCAGCGCGTCTGTTTCCTGCTCAAGGTCCGCGAGGACCGGCTCGACGAGTACCGCGAGCGGCACGCCGCCGTGTGGCCCGAGATGCTCGCGGCACTCTCGGCCACCGGCTGGCGCAACTACTCGCTCTTCCTTCGCGAGGACGGCCTGCTGGTCGGCTACTTGGAGACCGAGGACTTCGCGGCCGCGCAGGCAGGCATGGAAGCCGCCGAGGTCAACACCCGCTGGCAGGCCGACATGGCGCCGTTCTTCGAATCGCTGGACGGCGCCAGGCCCGACGAGGCCATGAAGCCCCTCACCGAAGTGTTCCACCTCGCCTGACCGATGCTCTCACCCGCTCTTCCCCTCGCTCGTTCTCCTCCTCCCCGCACGTCCAGGAGCCCTGAACATGAAGAGACGCACCCTGCTCGCGACCGCCCTGCTCGGCACCGTGGCCGCCCCCGGCCTCGCCGGCACCGCCCGGGCGGCCGACCCCGGTCCCTCGGTCACCCAGACCGGCATCACCACGCTCGACAGCCAGGCCATCTTCTTCGTCTCCTACGACGGTCTGGTCAACAACAACTCGTTCCAGAAGAACGGCCTGCTGACCTACAAGGGCTACCAGTACGCCGTCTGGTACACCGCCGACCGCAACGCCGTCGTCGGCCGCCGCGTGCTCGGCGCGAGCACCTGGTCGACCGTCAAGGTCGGCCACACCCTGCGCTACAACGACTCCCACAACGTCATCTCGATGGGCGTCTCCAAGACCGATGGCCGCCTCCACCTCAACATGGACTCGCACAGCGACGGCTTCACCTACGTCAAGTCGGTCGCCGGGCTCATGGACAACCCCGCGGGCCTGACCTGGACCACGAGCCGGTTCGGCGCGCCGCAGTCCACCCTCGACGGGCTCGCGCTCACCTCGCAGTTCACGTACCCGCAGTTCGTCTCCATGCCCGACGGAAAGCTCCAGCTCAGCTACCGCGCGGGGATCTCCGGCAACGGCCGCAACGCCATCGCCGAGTACGACGGCACGTCCTGGACGAACCTCGGCGAGTGGAGCAGCTCCACCGGCACGTACACCAGCGAGCACGGCTCCAGCACCGTCCGCAACATGTACCTGCACGGCATCGACTACGACAGGAACGGGCGGCTGCACTCCTTCTTCACCTGGCGTGAGCAGAACGGCGCGGTGATGTGCAACGGCGGAGGCATCACCAACCACGACACGGGCTACGTCTACTCGGACGACCGCGGCCGCACCTGGCGCAACGACGCGGGCACCGTCGTCGGCACGACCGGCGCCTCCGACAAGGTCGCCGTCACCGACAGCGGTCTCGTGGTCGACGCCCTGAACCCGGACCACTCCCTGATGAACCAGGAGAGCCAGGCCACCGACTCCGCGGGCCGGCCGCACGCGATCATCAGCTACGTGCCGGGCCGCTTCGGCCAGTGCACGACGAACTACGTCACCAACCGGACGGCGAACGGCCGCGCCTTCCACGTGCGCAGGACCGCCACCGGCACCTGGCGCAAGACCGAGATCCCGGTCGCCCTGAACTCCAGCCAGCGCACCCGGCTGATCCTCGACAAGTACGACAACGCCTACGCGATCATGCCCTTCGGACGCATAGTCGCCGCGTCCGCCGCCTCCGGTCACACGGACTGGACGACGCTGTTCGATGCCAGCGGGCTGAACGCCTTCGGCGAGGTCGTCGTCGACGAGACGCGGATCGCCCAGGACGGCGTGCTGTCCATCCTGTACCAGGTGAAATCCAGTGGGACGACGCCCTCGGCGCTGCGCGTGGTCGACTTCCGACTGCCTGCGTGACGCCGGTCCGTCCCGGGTGGGCACGCGGGTTAATGTGACTGCGTGCCCACCACTCTCCCCGTTCCCCCGGAGGTAACCGCCTGATGGCCCAGTCGGTGGGTATCAAGGACGTCGCCCGAGTCGCCGGAGTCTCCGTCGGCACGGTCTCGAACGTCATCAACCGCCCGGACACGGTCGCCTCCGAGACCCGCGCCCGCGTGCTCTCCGCCATCGACCGGCTCGGCTACGTCCGCAGCGAGTCGGCCCGGCAGCTGCGCGCCGGACGCAGCCGCATCATGGGCCTGCTCGTCCTCGACATGGGCAACCCCTTCTTCGTGGACGTGGCACGCGGCGCCGAGCGGGCGGCCCGCGAGACCGGGCTCGGCGTGATGGTCTGCAACAGCGCGCAGAGCGCCGGCGAGGAGGCCGACTACCTGTCGCTCTTCGCGGAGCAGCGGGTACGGGGCGTCCTGCTGACCCCCGCCGACGCGACGGGCCGCAACATAGAGGCGTTCCGGCGCCACGGCATCCCCTTCGTCCTCGTCGACCGGGTCGCCGAGGGAACCACCGAGTGCTCGGTGTCCGTCGACGACGTCGCGGGCGGCGCACTGGCCGTACGGCACCTGGTCGACGCAGGCCACCGCTCCATCGCCTACGTGAGCGGGCCGCCCGGACTCAACCAGGTCACGGACCGCCGCACGGGCGCCCTGAACGCCCTCGCCGAGGCGGGACTCGGCCCGGAGTGCCTGCGTGAGCTGCCCACCGAGCGTCTCGACGTGGCCGCGGGCCGCGACGCGGGCGCCCGGCTCCTCGGCCTCGCCGACCGCCCCACCGCCGTCTTCTGCGCCAACGACCTGCTCGCCCTCGGCGTCCTGCAGGCGATGTTCGCGGCGGGTGTGAGCGTCCCGGACGACCTCGCGATCGTCGGTTACGACGACATCGAGTTCGCGGCGGCAGCGGCGGTCCCGCTGACCTCCGTGCGGCAGCCCGCCGTGACCATGGGCGCGCTCGCCGCGGAACTCCTCCTGGAGGAGACCGAGGCCGAGACCGCTCCCACCCCGCACGAACACCGGCGCGTGGTGCTCCAGCCGGAGCTGGTGGTCCGGCGCTCCAGCCTCCCGCCGCGCTGAGCGGTCGTTCAGTACGTACCCGGCGGTCGGCCTGATCGGCCGTTCAGTACGGATTTCTTGATCCGCGGTCTCGGCTCACCGGAGAACTTGTGCTGAACTGGGTCGCGGCCAGGAACCCGTCCGTCTCAGGAGCCTCTTTTGAGCACCAGTTACCGTCAGCCCGGTGTCGTCCTCAGCGACCGCCGCTTCACCGTGCCCCTCGATCACGACGCCCCCGCCGGCGAGACGATCGAGCTGTACGCCCGCGAAGTGGCCGGGAGCGACAAGGCGCACCAGGACCTGCCCTGGCTGGTGTATCTGCAGGGCGGCCCGGGCTTCGGCGCCAACCGCTTCGTCGGGAAGCAGGCCTGGCTCGGCCGTGCCCTGGAGGAGTACCGCGTCCTGCTTCTCGACCAGCGAGGCACCGGCAGCTCCACGCCCGCGAACCGGCAGACGCTCCCGCTGCGCGGCGGCCCCCGCGAGCAGGCCGACTACCTCGCGCTGTTCCGCGCCGACTCCATCGTCCGCGACTGCGAGGCGATCCGCCCGGCCGTCACGGGCGGCGCCCCCTGGGCGGTCCTCGGCCAGAGCTTCGGCGGATTCTGCGCGACCCACTACCTGGCCACCGCGCCCGAGGGCCTCAGCACGGCGCTGATCACCGGAGGGCTGCCCACCCTCGACGGGCACGCCGACGACGTCTACCGGGCCGCCTACCCGCGCATCGAGCGCAAGGTCGCCGCCCACTACGCGCGGTACCCCCAGGACGTCGAGCGGGCCCGGCGCGTCGCCGAACACCTCCTGCGGCACGAGCCCGTCCTGAACGGCGGCTACCGGCTCACCGTCGAGGCCTTCCAGTCCCTCGGCATCCTCCTCGGCGGCAGCGAGGGCAGCCACCGCCTGCACTACCTCCTGGAGAACGCCTTCGTCCGCACCGCCCAGGGCCCGGCCCTGTCCGACGCCTTCCAGGAGGACGTCCAGTCCCTCCTCTCGTTCGCCGGGCATCCCCTGTACGCGCTGGTCCACGAGGCCTGCTATGCCCAGGGCGAGCGCCCCACGGCCTGGTCCGCCGAGCGGGTCCGCGCCGACTTCCCGCAGTTCGACGCGGCCAAGTCCCTCGCGGGTGACGGCCCGGTGCTCTTCACCGGCGAGTCCGTGCACCCGTGGACCTTCGACTGCGACCCGGCCCTGCGTCCCCTGCGCGAAACGGCCGACCTCCTCGCCGAGCGCACCGACTGGCCCTCCCTGTACGACGCCGGCCGCCTCGCCGCCAACGAGGTCCCGGTCGCCGCGGCCGTCTACCACGACGACATGTACGTCGACACGGAGCACTCCCTGCGGACGGCCCGCACGATCCGCGGCCTGCGCACCTTCGTCACCGACGAGTTCGAGCACGACGGGGTACGGGCGGGCGGCCCGCGTGTCCTGGACCGTCTGCTGGCACTCGCCCGCGACGAGGCCTGACGGGGACGAGGCCCGGGCAACGGAACGCACTCCTTCACTTCGAGGGCTCCCGCCGGGGGCGCGGGGCCGTGACGTGCGCGGCTCCGCCGGGTGGGCACGACCGGTGCGGGGCGGCCCGCATTCCGCCCCCGGCGAGGTCACATAAGCGCATAATCTGGGGTCATGACCGAGCCGACGAACGACCAGCTCAAGCCCATGCCCGACGACTGGACGCGGGCCCTCGCGGTGGTGGCCCACCCTGACGACCTGGAGTACGGCTGCTCCGCGGCGATCGCCGCGTGGACCGACGGCGGCCGGGAGGTCGCGTACGTGCTCGCGACGCGCGGCGAGGCGGGCATCGACACCCTGGAGCCGGAGAAGTGCGCCCCGCTGCGCGAACGCGAGCAGCGGGCCAGTGCGGCGGTCGTGGGCGTCAGCGAGGTGGAGTTCCTCGACCACAAGGACGGCGTCGTCGAGTACGGCACGGCCCTGCGCCGGGACATCGCCCTCGCGATCCGCAGGCACCGGCCCGAGCTGGTGATCACCCTCAACCACCGTGACACGTGGGGCGGGGTCGCCTGGAACACCCCCGACCACGTGGCCGTGGGCCGAGCCACCCTCGACGCGGCCTCCGACGCCGGCAACCGCTGGATCTTCCCCGAGCCGGGCCTGGAGCCCTGGGACGGTGTGCGCTGGGTCGCCGTCGCGGGCTCCAGCAGCCCCACCCACGCGGTGGACGCGACCCCGGGCCTGGAGCGCGCGGTGCTCTCCCTGCTCGAACACCGCACCTACATCGAGGTGCTGACCGACGAGGACCCCGAGACGTACGTACGGTCCTTCCTGACCGGTTTCGCGCAGAGCACGGGGGAGCGGTTCGGCGGCAGGCCCGCCGTGTCGTTCGAGCTCTTCAGCAGGTGAGCGTCCCCGGCCGGTGATCAGCACGGGCGCGCGCTGCGTAGGGTGGGGGACATGCGAGACGAACCCGGCAGCACAGCGCCCGCCCGTGGCGAACTCCAGGCGGACTGTGCCCAGTGCTTCGGGCTGTGCTGTGTCGCGCTGCCCTTCTCCGCCTCCGCGGACTTCGCCGTCGACAAGGCCGCCGGCAGCCCGTGCCGGAACCTGCGGACGGACTCCCGCTGCGGCATCCACACGGAACTGCGGCAGCGGGGCTTCAACGGCTGCACGGTCTACGACTGCTTCGGCGCCGGCCAGAAGGTCTCACGGCTGACCTTCGGCGGCGAGGACTGGCGCGCGGGTCCGTCCGAGCGCGCCCGGCTGATGTTCGACGTGTTCCCGGTGGTACGGCAACTGCAGGAACTGCTCTGGTACCTCACCGAGGCGCGGGACCTCCCCGCGGCCCGCCCGATCCGGTCCGAGCTGGGCCGCGCGCTCGACCACGTCGAGGCACTCACCCGCCAAGGCCCCGAGCAACTGGTCGAGTTGGACGTGCCCGCGGTCCGCCAGGAGGTCAACGTCCTGCTGCTGCGCACCAGCGAGCTGGCGCGGGCCGAAACCGGCGGAGGCAGGAAGAAGGACCGCCGGGGCGCCGACCTGATGGGCGCCCGGCTCAAGGGCGCCGATCTGCGGGGCGCCAACCTCCGTGGCGCGTACCTGATCGCCGCCGACCTGACGGGCGCCGACCTGCGCGGGGCGGACATGATCGGCGCCGACCTGCGGGACACCGACCTCACGGACGCCGACCTGACCGGCGTCCTCTTCCTCACCCAGCCGCAGGTCAACGCCGCCAGGGGGAGTGCGGGCACCCGGCTTCCGGCGTCATTCACCCGCCCCGGTCACTGGACACCCTGAGGCCCGCGCACCTTCGGGCACGTCCCGCGCCTGCCGCGCCTGCGGGGCCTGAGGCTCCGCGGGCGCGGCGGGTGAGCGCCGGTCCAGGCGCAGCGTCAGGCCCTCCGGCATCAGGGTGAGCCGTTCGGCGACGCGCAGCCGGTACGCGGGGTCCGGCCGCAGCTCGTACCGGCGCAGGATCAGCCCCAGGACCAGGGTCGCCTCGTGCAGCGCGAACTGCCGCCCGATGCACGCCCGGGCGCCCGTGCCGAACGGCTTGAAGGTGTGGGCGGGCCGGGCCCGTATCGCCCCCGGCTCGAAGCGGTCCGGATCGAACCTCTCCGCGTCGGGCCCCCAGGCCTCCGGATCGCGGTGCAGCAGCGGGATGAGGACGAGCGCCCACGCGCCCGGGCGCATCGGATGGACACCGCCGAGGACCGTGTCCTCGCGGGCCTCGCGCGCGAAGGCGGGTGCCGTCGGCCACAGCCGCAGCGACTCGTCGAGTACACGCCGCACGTAGCGGAGTCTGGCGACCTGGTCGTAGGCCGGTTCCGGGGTGTCTCCCCAGACGCGGTCCACCTCGGCGCGGGCCCGGGCCGCGATCTCGGGGTGCCGCGCGAGGTAGTGCAGGGCGAAGGAGAGCGCGCCGGACGTCGTCTCGTGGCCCGCGATCAGGAAGGTGATGACCTGACGGCGGACGTTCTCGGGCGTGAGCCGCTCCCCGGTGTCCGGATGGGCGGTCTCCAGCATCCGGTCCAGCAGGTCGCCCTCCCCGGCCGGGCCGCCGAGCCGGGCCTCGACCACGGCGTCGACCGTGCGGTTGAGAAGCGCCACGTCGGCCGCGTTGCGGCGGGTGGCCGTACGCATCAGTACCGGCGCCAGCGGTACGGGCACGACGTTGAGGCGCTGTGCGTACAGCAGGGCGCCCACCATGGCGGTGACGAAGGGGTGGGGCCTGGTGCGTTCGAAGGAGTCGAAGTCGTGGCCGAAGCCGGTGCGGGCGATCGTCTCCAGCGTCAGCTTCGTCATGTCACCGGGTACGTCGACGGCCCGCCCCGCGGCCTGTTCGCCGTCCCAGCGGTCCGTCAGCCGGGCGGCCACGGCCAGCATCATCGCGTGGTAGCCCTCCATGGCCTCGCGGCTGAAGCCGGGCGCCAGCACGTCGTGCGCCAGCTGCCAGTTGGGCTCGTGGTTGTACGCCGTGAACAGGCCGTCCCCCGCGACGGGCCGGAGGTTGGCGACGCCCAGGCCCACGTGCTTGGCGAACCGCGACTCGTCCGCCAGCTCGCCCGCCAGCTCCGAGCCCCACACGAAGACGATCTCCTTGCCGAACCCCTTGCGCCGGAAGATCGGTCCGAGCCTTCGCCCGACGGCCAGCGAATCCTGCAACGGCGTACGGAGGTTGGTCCCGAGGGCGTCCCCGATCAGGGGCACGCGATACGGCGGACGCGGGATGCGGCGCAGCTCCGGCCAGCCCAGCTCGGCGCTGCGGAACCCCTTCACCGGCAAGTTCTTGTCCGTGCCCGCCATCACGCCATCTCCCCTGTGCCGTCCGCCGGTTGGGCTTGTTGTACGCGAATTCAATAGCGTCCGTCAGTGTGATCCCGCTGTTGAACCGACGTCAAGTAAGGTGCGGGCATGGCCGCCAACCAGGGGGAGCGCACGCGCCGTCGGCTCAGCACGGGGGAGCGGCGGGAACAACTGCTCACGGTCGGCGCGCGCCTGTTCTCGGAGAGCCCGTACGACGACGTCTGGATCGAGCAGGTCGCCGAACTCGCGGGCGTTTCCCGGGGGTTGCTGTACCACTACTTCCCGACCAAGCGGGACTTCTTCGCGGCCGTCGTGGAGCGCGAGAGCAAGCGGATGCTGCGGGTCACCGCCGCAGTTCCCGGGGTTCCCGTGCGGGAGCAGATCGACGCCGGGCTCGACACCTTCCTGGAGTACGTCGAGAAGCACGCGCACGGCTTCCGCGCCTTCCACCGCGCGGAGGCGGCGGGGGACCGGGCCGTCCGGAAGGTGTACCGGGAGACGCTCGCCGCCCAGCAGCGGCAGATCCTCGAAGCGCTGGCCGCGGACCCCGAGACCGCGTGGACCGAGGAGGACCTGCCCGCGCTGCGGATCGCCGTGCGGGGCTGGCTGGCCTTCATGGCGGCCGCCTGTCTGGAGTGGCTCAAGGAGCCGGGTCTCTCCCGGGAGCAGGTGCGCGATCTGTGCGCACGGGCGCTGCTGGGAGCCGTCAGTCCGTGAGTTCGCCGTCACAAAGGTGCCGCGAGCGGCGCCGCATGGTTGGCGTACACCCCGAACTTCGATAGGTTAGGCAAGGCTTACCTAAGGGAGGTTTTGGGATGGGTGACCGTCACAGCTGGACGGCCGCGCCGACCACGGCGCAGCGTGCCCGGTCGGTGCTCGCCGCGGCGTGGTCCTGCGCGGTGACCGCGGAAGGCGGCCGGGAGGAGTTCATCGGCGTACACACCGTCGCCGACGACGGCCGGGTGCTCCTGCACCTGCCGGACGACAGCATGCTCACCACGGCGGCGATCTGCGCGCCACGCGGAGAGCCGTCCGCCGTCCTCGAGTTCGCCGACGTCGCGCCCGTCCCCGTGCGCAACCGGATCCGCGCGCGCCTGTGGATGGCGGGCTGGTTCGCCGCCGAGGACGGGCATCTGGTCTTCCACCCCACGCGCGCCGTGCTGCGCGAGCCCGGCGGGGCGGTCGTCGTCGACCTCGGCGAGTTCGCCGCGGCCGAGCCCGATCCGCTGGCCCTTGCGGAGGCGCAGCTGCTGACGCACCTGGCCGACTCCCACCCGGACGCCGTCGAGCGGCTGACCCGCCTCGTCGAACGGGACAGTCTGCACGGCGCCGTCCGGGTCCAGCCGCTCGCGGTCGACCGCCACGGACTGACACTGCGCATCGAGCGCGCCCGCGGCCACGGCGACGTGCGGCTGGCCTTCCACCGGCCCGCGGACGACGTCGGACAGCTCACCGAGCGTATGCACGTCCTGCTCACGCAGGCGAGCGCCGCGAGTTGCCCGCGCGCGTTGCAGCGGCAGCGCACGGAAGGCGACGGGTGACGCGAACGCACCCGTCGCGCACCGCGGCAGGGGTCACCAGTCCCCGTCACCGACCGGCTTGCCCGGCGCGTCACCCAGCGGCTTGACCTGCTGGGGCGACGGCGGCTGCCACGGGGTGTGGTCGTCGCCGATCCAGTCGCCGACCGGCGCGACCGCGCCGAGCGCGTCCGTGGGGTCGAGATCCGCGGCGTCCTGGTCGTAGTAGTCGAACCAGGGCAGCCCCGCACGGGTGTAGGCCGCGCGGTCCACGGGAGACGGCGGCGGAGCCTCTCCGGTGATGCGCCGCCACTCGGGCGGGGTCACGAGGTGCACGAAGACACGGCCGGCCGCGGTGGTCGACCAGTCGGACAGCGGGCGGTCGTCCTGGTAGACCTCCTGGCGCATCGAACCGCCGACACCCAGGCCCATCGCCGCCGCGGCCCGGGGTGCGGTCGCCGGGGCGCCCGTCGTGCCACCCGGCTGAGGCATGGCACCGGGCGCGGCCATCGGGGCCGCCATGGGAGCCGCGGCGCCGTAGCCGCCCGTCGCCGTCATGCTCCGTTGACGCGCGGCCGCCTCCGCGAGCCGGCGCTGCTCCTGGCGCCACGCGTGCAGTGCGGCCTCCTTCAGTGGGAACGACTGCAGCTGTACGCCGCCCCACACCTCCTCGCCGGTGACCTGGCCCTCGACGGTGGCGCCCAGCCCGAGCGGGACCGCCACGAACTGACGGACCGTGCCCTTCCCCGAGTTGATGCCGTCGAGCCACGGCTGACGGGGCAGCACCACATAGTTCTGCGGGTCCCGCGCCGGCCGGGAACTCCACGGCTTGCCGGAGACCGCGCACACCTTGCCGACACCCACCTGAAGGGCGGCGGGTTCCGTCGTACCCCCGAAGCTCAGCCACATCGCCTCGCGCAGGTACACCGGCAGCATCACCCCACCGCGCGCCAGCCACTCGGCGGGCACCGTGTCCGGATAGTCCTCCACACGTCGCAGGGGAAAATCGCCCAGCCCCGGAGGCAGCGCGTGCGTACCCGTCTCGGGCAGGCGCAGGGTGCGGATGAACCGGACCCGCACCCCACCCGGCAGCAGCAGTGAGTTCCCATCGATCCGCACGGTGCCGTCGGCCATCCGTACTCCCCTTGTCTCCGCGTGGGCACGTCGCCCGCCGTCGCCGTGCAGCTACGTCACACGGCGCTCAGTACGTCACGTAGCACGACTCGACGGGGCCGGCCGGTTCCGCCGTGAGGGACGCAGACGCCGGCCGAGGCGGTCCAGCCGGGGCATCCGCTCGCGCTGTTCACGGGTGCAGCGGTCCAGTTCCTCCAGGAGCCGGCGCGAGCGGTGCTCCATGTCGAGCTCGTCGAGCATCCGGGTCACCTCGGTCAGTACGGCCCCGTACAGCTGCCACTGCCGTGCGTCCCGCTGTACCTCCTCCAGCAGGAGCTGGGCCAGTTTGTCGCGGGTGGCGGTCGCCGCGATGAGCTCCGAGGCCAGTCGGGCCTCCGCCGACTCCGCGCTGCGGCTGACGTCGGTGGTGACGAGCACGGCGAAACTGACCACCGCGTCACCGACCTCGGACAGGAGCTGCTCGAAGGCAGTCCCGGGCCCCGGCCCGAACAGCGGGTCGGGCGCGCGCTCCTTGGCGAGGTCGGTGAGGGTGCGGGCGAGCACCCGCAGGACCACCGTGCAGATCTCCAGCGTGTCGAGGCCGGTGCGCAGGACGACCCGGTGCAACAGCCCCTCCCGCACGCGCGGATTGAGCCGCACGCTGTCCTCGGCCTGTTTGAGGGCCGCGTCCACGTCGACGATGTCGTGGTCGAGCTGGCGCGCCTCGTGCAGCCTCGCGGCCGCCACGGCCACCGGCGTGCGGCCGGCCGCCTCCTCGCCGACGTGCAGCATCAACCGCCGCATCCGGCGCGCCAGATCCTCGATGGACTCGCCGGCGGCACCGACCCACACCGGGGGAGCGAACAGCAGATTGCAGCCGAGCCCGACCACGGCCCCGATCACCGTCTCCAGGATCCGCGCCCAGGCCGTGTCACCGACCCGGGTGACCCCGAGGACCAGCATCGCGCTGATCGCCACCTCGGGCACGAACTCGCTGACCCGCACCAGGTGCCCGACGGCCAGCGAGGCCAGGATGAGCAGCCCCAGGCTCCACCAGGTCAGCCCCACCAGAGCACTGAAGCCGATGGCGACGAGTACACCGGCCACCACGGCGTTCACACGGCGCACGCCGGTGGTGAGGGTGGCGTAGAGCGTGACCTGGACGACGAGGAGTGCGGTCAGGGGAGCGGTGAGCGGCGCGACTTCGGGGCTGAAACGCAGGGCGACCACGTACGCGACCGTCGCGGCCGCCGCCGATCGGACCGTCTGGACGATCACGGGCTCCTGGCGCCACTTCGCCACCTGGGCACTGCCGGCGGTCCACACTTCACGTACATCTCGCATCCCTGGCCACTTCCCGTTCGACGACCGCACCGAACGTATCCGGAGGGCGCAGCTCCGTGGGTGCCCGGCACCGCCCGGGGCTGCCCAGGAGGAGCAGCGTCATGATCGACTGCCTCCCTCCAAGACTTAACCAAAATCCATTGGCCCTCCATGGATCTGCTACGTAGACTAGGTCATAACCTAGTCACCCTAGGTTTGACTCGGCGCCCACGACCCGTCAGGAGACCCCGCCATGAGGCCGCTCACCGAGCAGGACATCCGCGGTTCCTTCGTCAACTGCTCCAAGGGAGAGGCGAAGAGGCTGGCCATACCCCGGGACCTGGAGGAACGACCGTGGGACGACCTGGACTTCCTCGGCTGGCGCGATCCCGGGGCACCCGACCGCAGCTATCTGGTGACCGAGCGGTCCGGCCGGCTCGTCGGCGTGGCGCTGCGTTTCCCGTCCCGGCAGCGGGGCTTCCTGCACCGCAGCATGTGCTCGCTGTGTCTGACCACCCACCCGGGGAACGGCGTCTCGCTCATGACGGCACGCAAGGTGGGCACGGCCGGGCGCGAGGGCAACTCGGTGGGTGTCTACATGTGCGCCGACCTCGCCTGCTCGCTCTACGTACGCGGCAAGAAGCTGCCCGGTCCGGGATCACGCTTCGAGGAGAGCCTCACCGTGGAGGAACAGATCAACCGCACGACGGACCATCTGTCGGCCTTCCTGGACCGCCTGCAATCCTGACCGGCGGGTCGGCGGGTCGGCGGGTCGGCGGGTTGGCGGGTCGGCGGGTCGGCGGGTCGGCGGGTCGGCGGGTCGGCGGGTCGGCCGGAAGGGCGACGGACGGCGGCGCGTCGGCGCACCGCGGTCCGCCTCGTCCTCGGGCACCGCTACGCGTCGTCGTCGTGCTCCGCGCCGGAGTCGGCGCTCGGGTCCGTGTTCGACAGCCGCAGGGCGAGGGTGCGCAGAAGCTCGGTGCTCTTGATTTCGGAACGGCCCGTGTCATGGATGTCGGCGAGCTCCGAGAACAGGAAGGCGAACGCCCCCACCAGCGAGATCGCCGCGGGCATCAGCGCGTCGATGACGGCCTGTCCCGCCTCGGCGGGGGTCGCGTCACCGGGGACCTCGACCGACGGGAACACCTCGGTCACCAGTCTGCCCAGCTGGGCCTCGCCGGCGTCTATGTCCACCTCAGCGTCCTCGTTGAGCCTGCGCACCATTTCCTGGGTCTCGGTCAGGACGCCGATCGCTCGGAGGATGATCTCGCTCTGTTCCATGCGCCGGAGCCTATGCGCTCCGCTCGGGTTGCGGGTCGAGGTGCGGGGCGTTGTGTCCCGGGTGCGGGTTCGTCGTGACCGGGCGCGCAGTTCCCCGCGCCTTTCAAGGGGCCCGCTTCGCTCGCCCTTTGAAAGGGGCGCGGCATGGAGCCGCCCTCTTTCGTACCCTGTACCGGGGCGACGGGACGGGGTGGGGCGTTATGTCGGAGGAACGGGTCGGACGGATCCTGGAGGCCGCCGGTGTTTCCGCGGGCCGCCTCGTCCAATGCCGTCCCCTCAGTGGTGGGACGTACAACACCGTGGAGGAACTGCTCCTCGCCGACGGCACCCGGTACGTACTGAAGACCCCGCCCCCGCACACCGCCCCCGGTCTGAGTCACGAGCGTGAACTCCTCGTCTCGGAGGCGGAGTTCTACCGGGCGGCCGGCGCGGTCGAGGTGCCCGTGCCGCGCGTGGTGGGTGTCTCCTTCGACGCTGCCGCGCCGACAGGCCGTCATCTGCTCATGACGGCCTGTCCCGGCGACATGTGGGACGAGCGCCCGGCCCCCGACGAACAGGCTCTTCTGCGCGCGGAGTTGGGCCGCCGGGTGGCCCGCCTTCATGAGGTGTCCGGCCCCGGGTTCGGCTATCCGTCCGGCGCGCTCGGCCCGCTGTCCGCCGACTGGCGGTCGGCCTTCACCGGCATGTACGACGCCGTCCTGGACGACGCCCGGCGGTTCGGGGCCTGGCTGCCGCGACCGGTGGACGAGGTGGCCCGCGCGGCCCGGTCCGCGTACGGCGACCTCGACGAGGTCGCCGTACCGCGTCTGGTGCACTTCGACCTGTGGCGGGGGAACATCCTGGTCGAACGCCCGGCGGGCGGCCCGGACCCGGACTCGGCCCGTCACGGTGGACCGAGGATCGGAGGTCTGATCGACGGCGAGCGCATGTTCTGGGGCGACCCCCTGGCGGACTTCGTGTCACTGGCACTGCTCGACGACATCGAGAAGGACCGGGACTTCCTGACGGAGTACCAGGAGGAGGGCGGACGGGCCGAGTTCACCGGCTCGGCCCGTCGTCGGCTGGCCCTCTACCGCAGCTACCTCTACCTGATCATGCTTGTGGAGACGGTCCCCCGTGCCATGGGGGAGCAGCATGACGCCTGGCTCCGGGACGCGGTGGCCCCGGAGCTCGTCGCCGCCCTGGACGAGGTCGCCCGCTGAGCTCAGGCGGCCCTGCGCTGCCTCCCGCGGTGCTCCCGGACGATCTCCGCGTACCGGCGCCCGCTTCCCTTCACCGTGCGGCGCTGCGTCCGGTAGTCGACATGGACGAGCCCGAACCGCTTGTCGTAGCCGTAGGCCCACTCGAAGTTGTCCAGCAGCGACCACGCGAAGTAGCCCGCCAGGGGAGCCCCCTTGCGGACGGCCGAGGCGCAGGCCGCCAGGTGCTGTTCCAGGTAGCGGGTGCGCTCGGGATCGTCGACCGTGCCGTCCGGGCGTACGACGTCGGGATAGGCGGAGCCGTTCTCGGTGACGTACAGCTTTCGGGCGCCGTAGTCGTGTGTGAGGCGCAGCAGCAGATCCTCGATGCCGGAGGCGTCGATCTCCCAGTCCATGCCTGTGCGAGGTACGCCGTCGCGGTGGACGGCCCGGGCGTACGGGGCCGGGCCCGCCGGGTCGTCGGCGACGGCGGACGGGAAGTAGTAGTTGAGCCCGAGCCAGTCCAGGGGCTGGGCCATGGTCGCCAGGTCACCCGCCCGCTCGGGCAGTTCGACGCCGTACACCTCACGCATGTCGGCCGGAAAGCCGCGGCCGTGGACCGGGTCGAGCCACCAGCGGTTGGTGTGGCCGTCCATGCGCCGGGCCGCCGCGATGTCCTCGGGGCGCTCGGTGGCGGACTCGACGCTGGAGAGGTTGTTGACGATGCCCACCTGGGCGCCGGGGGCCGCGGCGCGGATCGCCTGGACGGCGAGGCCGTGGCCGAGGAGCAGGTGGTACGAGGCGCGGACCGCCGCCGTGAGGTCCGTCAGGCCCGGGGCCATCCGCCCCTCCAGGTGACCGATCCAGGCCGAGCACAGCGGCTCGTTGAGCGTCGTCCAGTGCTGGACGCGGTCGCCGAGGCGCTCGGCCACGACGGCCGCGTACGCGGCGAGGTGGTACGCGGTGTCGCGCTCGGGCCAGCCGCCCCGGTCCTGGAGCACCTGCGGAAGGTCCCAGTGGTAGAGCGTCACCGACGGCGTGATGCCGGCCTCCAGGAGGCCGTCGACCAGCGCGTCGTAGAAGTCGAGCCCTTTGGCGTTGGCCGGACCGTCGCCGCCGGGCACGACCCGCGGCCAGGCGACCGACAGCCGGTAGGCGTCGGTCCCCAGCTCCTTCATGAGGGCGATGTCCTCGCGCCACCGGTGGTAGTGGTCGCAGGCGACATCGCCGTGGTCGTCGCCGTCCACCTTCCCCGGCGTGTGGGAGAAGGTGTCCCAGATGGAGGGCGAACGGCCGTCCTCGGCCACGGCACCCTCGATCTGGTACGCCGAGGTGGCCGTGCCCCACACGAAGTCCTGGGGGAGTGCGGCGAGGTCGATGGTCACAGAGGTCCTCTCGGCGGAAGGCGGATAGGTGGGGCGGAGCGAGTCGGTCACTTGACGGCCCCGGCGGTGAGTCCGGCGACCAGATAGCGCTGGAGCAGCAGGAACCCGGCGACCACGGGGACGCTCACCACGAGCGAGGCGGCCATGACCTGATTCCAGTACACGTCGTTCTGCGTGGCGTATCCCTGGAGGCCGACGGCGAGCGTGCGGGTGGTGTCGTTGGTCATCACCGACGCGAACAGCACCTCGCCCCACGCGGTCATGAACGCGTACACGGCGACCGCGACGATCCCGGGAACGGCGGCGGGCACCACGACCCGGAAGAGCGCGCCGAGCGGCCCGCAGCCGTCCACCATCGCGGCCTCGTCGAGATCGCGCGGCACCGACTCGAAGTAGCCGATCAGCATCCAGATCGAGAACGGCAGCGAGAACGTCAGATACGTGAGGATCAGGCCGGCCCGCGAGCCGAAGAGCGCGATGCCGGTGGCGTTGCCGATGTTCACGTAGATCAGGAAGAGCGGGAGCAGGAAGAGGATCCCGGGAAACATCTGGGTGGACAGCACGGTCACGGTGAAGAGGCGCTTCCCGCGGAACCGGTAGCGGCTCACCCCGTACGCGGCGAAGATCGCGATCACCACCGAGCAGACCGTCGCCGCGCCCGCCACGATCAGCGAGTTGACGAAGTACTTCGCGAGCGGAACGGTCGACCAGATGTCGATGTAGGGGCGGACCGTCAGGCCGCTCGGCAGCCAGCGGAACTCGCCCGACACGTCCTGCAGCGGCTTCAGCGAGCTGGACACCATCACGTACACCGGCAGCAGGACGAAACCGGTGAGCAGGGTGAGGAAGATCCGGCGCGACCACAGGAAGGAGCGTGGCGCGGCCATCGGCGAGCGGGGCGCGCTCATGGACGTTCTAGGCATCGGAGGCGCTCCGTCCGCGCGAGGTCAGGGCCAGATAGACACCCGTCACGACCAGCAGGAACAGCAGGAGCAGTACGGACATCGCCGACCCCGTCCCGAAGTTCCACGTCACGAACGACGACTGGTAGATGTGGATCGAGATCAGGTCGGCGGCCTCCGGAGCCGCCTTGCCGAACAGCACATAGGGCGTGTTGAAGTCGTTGAACGTCCACAGGAAGAGCACCAGGACCAGCACCTGGTTGACCGGACGCAGCGACGGCAGGGTGACGCGGCGCAGCTGCTGGAGCATTCCGGCCCCGTCGATCGAGGCCGCCTCGTACAGCTCCCTGGGGATGTTCTGCAGGCCCGCCATCACGATGAGGAAGGCGAACGGCCAGCCCTTCCACACGGACACGACGAGCAGCGCGACGAAACTGTTGTCGCCGATCAGCCAGAAGGACGGACTGTCGGTGAGGCCCAGCTGGTCGTGCAGCACGTGGTTCACCAGGCCGTTGTCGCGCTGGAACATGAACGCCCAGGTGATGACGGCCGCGTAGACGGGCAGCGCGTAGGGGACGAGGAAGACCGCGCGCAGGAAGCCGCGGCCGCGGAACGACTCCTGCATGTACACCGCGGCCGTCGTGCCGAGCAGCCAGCACAGGCCGACGGAGAGCACGGTGAAGGCGCAGGTCACGAAGAAGGAGTGGAGCAGCGCCTCGCCGACGGGCGCGTCGAAGTCCACGGAGAGGCGGTAGTTGTCGAAGCCCGCCCAGGGCGCGGCGCCCCAGTCGCGGATGTAGAACTGCGTGAGCTCCTTGAAGCTCATGACGATGCCGATCACCATCGGCACCAGATGGACGAGGAGTTCGAGGAGCAGGGCGGGCAGCAGGAACAGATACGGCAGGGCCACACGGCGTACCCGCCCGGTGCGGCGGCGCGGGGTGGGCCCCGCCGCACCGGGCAACGCCCGCTTCCCGACCGCGGGTTCAGCGGTCACGGTCATGGAGCGCTCACTTCTTCGGCATCTGCTGCTGGGCCTCGGAGAGCTTCTCCTTCACCGAGGCGGTCGTCACCGGCCGCCCGGCCGCCGCTTCCGCGAAGAGCTCCTTCACGGCCGTGCCGACCGCCGTCTCGAACTGGGACTCGTTCGGAACCTGGGGCAGGGGGGCGGCGCTCCGGGCGAGGGTGTCCCGGATCACCTTCAGGGCGGGGGTGTTGAACGCGGGGTCCTCCTGGGCCGCCTTGACCGGAGGGATGGACCCGTACGTCCTGTTGAGCGTCTTCTGCTCGGCGTCGCTCGTCATGAACTTCACGAACTTCAGTGCGCCGTCGGTGTTGTCGGTGTTCTTGAAGACGGCCATGTTGATGCCCGCCACCATCGAGTTGACGGCCGTGCCGTCGCCCGGAGCGCCGGACCGGACCGGCACCGGTGCGACCCCCCACTCGTCGTCGCTCATCCCGTGGGCCTTGAGCGTGGCCGCGGCCGTCTGCCACATCACCATCGCCGTCTTGTCCTTGGCGAAGTCCTTGAGGGACTGGTTCTGCGCGTACTCGGCGTTGCCGGGTGCGACGACCTTGTCCCGGCCCATCAGGTCGACGTACTGCTTGACCGCCGCCACGGCACCGTCGGAGGTGAAGTCGGGCTTGCCGTCGGCGTCGAAGAAGTCGGCGCCGTGCTGCTTGCCGAGGACGAAGACGTGGTGGATGTTCTCCGACGGGTTCGCCCCCTCGGCGCCCAGCGCCCACTTGCCGTCCTTGGAGATCTTCTTCCCGTCGGCGACCAGTTCGTCCCAGGTCGCGGGCGGCCCGGAAATCCCGGCGTCCTCGAACATCTTCTTGTTGTAGTAGAGGGCGTACGCCATCGAGTAGAGCGGAACGGCCGCCGGGTCCGAGCCGGTCGCCCCCGCGGAACCGAGCGCCGACTCGACGAACCGGTCGCGGCCGCCGATCCGGTCGAAGTTCTTGTCGTCCCACGGCAGCAGGGCCCCCGTCGCCTGGAGGGAGGCGGACCAGGTGTTGCCGATG
The DNA here is from genome assembly GCF_019090165.1 of Streptomyces sp. BV286. Taxonomy (GTDB): domain Bacteria; phylum Actinomycetota; class Actinomycetes; order Streptomycetales; family Streptomycetaceae; genus Streptomyces. The sequence continues at coordinate 50,907 of NZ_JAHRIB010000031.1, read as the reverse complement.
TTGAGGACGTCGGGGCCCTGGCCCGACGTGGTCGCGGCGAGAATGCGGTTGAGGAGATCGGACCAGGGGATGACCTCCAACTTCACCTTGATGCCGGTCTGTTGCTCGAACTTCTTGAGCTCGGGCGTGAGGATCTTCTTGTCGGCCTCGATGCTCGGGCCCTGGTTGGAGGCCCAGTAGGTGAGCGTCTTCGGCGAGTCGTTGGACCCGCCGTCCGTCGACGAGCCACCGCCGCAGGCGGTCACGGCGGCCAGCAGTGAGACGGTGACCGCGCTCGCGGCGGCGGCTCGGGTTCTGCGCATGACGTCGGACGTCCCTTCCGGAGGGAGAGCAGGAGGGCGCCGAACGTTCACTTCCCGAACGCCCTCACGGCTTAATTTAGGACGTGAGTTAAGACCCGGAAGGAAGTCGCGTCAAGGGATCGCGCAGCTGTATCTTGCAGGTCGGGGGTCCGGCGGGAAGGAACCACATGGCGGGGCGGAACGGGCGCACGGTACGTGACCTGCGAAGGGGCAATCGCACGGCCGTGCTGAGACGGCTCTACTTCGACGGACCGATGAGCCGCTTCGAGCTGGGACCGGCCACCGGGCTGAGTTCCGGCTCGATCAGCAACGTCGTCGCCGAGCTCGTCGCCGACGGTCTGGTGGAGGAGGCGGGCAGTGTCGACTCCGACGGCGGCCGGCCCCGCACCCTGCTCCGGGTCGCCCCGGCCAGCGGCCACATGATCGGCGTCGACGTCGGCGAGACGCGTGTGCGGGTCGAGCTCTTCGACCTCACCCTGACCGAACTCGCCCGCACGGAAAGGCCGTTGGAGCACCAGGGTTACGACGTCGACGTCATCGTCGGCCACATCCGGGACGGCGTCGCGGAGGTCCTCGCCGCCGCCGACGTCGCGCCCGAGCGCCTGCTGGGTGTCGGCATCGGCGTACCCGGCATCGTGGAGCGCACCGCGGCCGAGGGTGCCGTGGTGCACGGCCAGACCATCGGCTGGCCGTCCGTGCCGCTGGAGTCCCGCCTCCGTGCCGCGTGCGGGCTGCCGGACTCCGTCCCGTACTTCACCGACAACGGCGCCAAGACCCTCGGCCAGGCCGAGATGTGGTTCGGCGCCGGACGCGGCGCGCACAACGCCGTCGTGGTCCTCTTCGGCTCCGGCGTCGGTGCCAGCCTCGTCTCGGACGACGTGGAACTGGGCCGGGCCGTGGAATGGGGACACCTCACGGTACGGGTCAGGGGGCGCCGCTGCCGCTGCGGGGCGCTCGGCTGTCTGGAGGCGTACGCCGGGGCGGAGGCCCTGCTGGAGCGCTGGGAGGAGGCGGGAGGACGCCCGCCGCGAGGTGTCGACGAGGAGACCGCGCTGACCGCCATGCTCGCCGCCGCCTACCCGGCCGAGGGCACACCGGCCGACCCGGTGGCGCTGGCCGTGCTGGAGGAGACGGCCGAGTACCTGGGCGCGGGTCTCTCCGACCTGATCAACCTCTTCCAGCCGGAACGCATCCTCATCGGCGGCTGGGCCGGCCTCCAGCTGGGCTCCCGCTTCCTGCCCGCGGTACGGGCCCACGCCGTCTCGTACGCACTGCGCCACCCGGCCGAGAAGGTGACCATCGAGCTCGGTGCCCTCGGCCCGGACGCGGTCACGGTCGGCGCGGCGATCCTTCCGCTGGCCGACTTCTTCGCGCACGGCGGACGACGGGCGGGCACGGGGCCGGGGGACGCACCCCCTCCAGCGTGGCGTACGGCCATCGAGGAACGCGCTCCCCACTGACGCCCGGGGGTTTGGCGGGGCCTGACGGCAGGTACCCGCACCCTGGCCGACAAGCGGTTTTCGCCGCACGACGAGGGGAGCGCCATGAGTGAATACGGGACCAGGACGCCCGAGGAGGACGGCCCCGTACCCCGGGACCTGCCGGACCAGCAGGCCCAGGAGGGCGGGGACCGCTGGGACATCACCCCCGCCGACCCGGGACAGGACAAGGACTCCGACGACGGGCCGAAGGCGAAGACGGACACCGGAGTCCCCGAGACCGACGAGGCGGGTACGGGCCGGCAGCCCGACGCGGACTCGAGCACCGTTCACCCCGAGGACCCCGAGCCGCAGGAGTCTCCCGCCTGAGCCGTCAGACAGGCCCGAGCCGGCCCGAGCCTGCCCGTGGCCGGTCACGCCGTGGTGCGCGCCCTCTCGCGGAGGCGGCTCAGGCGAAGGCGTCGACGCCGGTGAGTTCCGCCGACAGGGCCCACAGACGGGCCGCGGACGCCGGGTCGATCGCGTAGTCGCGGACACCGCCGCGCTCGCCGTCGGCATGGGCGGCTTCGGCGATGTCGCAGTCCTCGCAGTAGACGCCGCCCATGCCGGTCAGCTGCGGAGAGGTCGCCGCCCACACCTGGGTGGCCGCCCCCTCCTCGGGGCTCTTGAAGGCCTCGGGGACGAGCACGACGCCGTTCTCGTCGATCCAGCCGCGCTCGACCATCTCCTCCTTGGCGAGGTGCCGCTGGAGCGGGGTGAGGATGCCACCCGGGTGCAACGAGAAGGCCCGTACCCCGGAGTCCTGGCCGAGAGCGTCGAGCTGCACGGCGAACAGGACGTTGGCCGTCTTCGCCTGCCCGTACGCCTCCCACTTGTCGTAGCCCCGGCGCCAGTGCGGGTCGTCCCAGCGGATGTCGGACAGGTGGTGGCCCCCCGAGGAGACGGACACGACCCGGGCGCCGCCGGGGGCGATCGCCGGCCAGAGCCGGTTGACCAGCGCGAAGTGACCCAGGTGGTTGGTCGCGAACTGGGCCTCCCAGCCGGGCCCGACACGGGTCTCGGGGCAGGCCATGATCCCGGCGTTGCCGATGAGGACGTCGATGGTGCGGCCCGAGGCGAGGAACCGGTCCGCGAACGCCCGGACGCTCTCCAGGTCGCCGAGGTCGAGCTCGTCCACCTCGACGCCTTCGAGGCCCGCGACCGCCTCCTCGGCGACCGCGCGGCGCCGCGCTGGAACGACAACCCGCGCGCCGGCCCTGCTGAGGGCGCGTGTCGTCTCCAGGCCGAGCCCTGAGTAGCCGCCGGTGACGACCGCCAGCTGTCCCGTGAGGTCCAGGCCCGAAAGGACGTCGTCCGCGGTGCTCCGGTGGCCGAAGCCCGAACCGATCTTGTGCTGTGCAGTGTTCATGCCGCCGACGCTACGAACTGGAGTGCGCTCGAAGTCAAGCGGACGGGAGCCGAACGGCCCGACCGCCGCACGTGGCGTGCGGGGCCGGCGGTCCGCCGCTCCACGGGGGCATGGAAAAGGCCCCGACCGGACGGGGGAATCACGGTCGGGGCCGTCTGTGGGTGGCCACGGATGGCGGTCGCCTCTCGGCGGGGTGCTCCACAGGGCTTCAGCCGAACGATCGTCCCTGTGGGCGGAGAATGAGGCTCGGGGACACTGTCCCATCCGCACCCACAGCTGATTTAACGGGAAACTACTGGCGGGTGTTCCCAGCTCGGACCGGTGTCACTCGTGATCTGTGTCACGGTCCGTCGCGTCAGGCCGTGCGGGACACCGGCCCCGCGGCGGTCAGCCGCCCGGTGCCAGAGGGCTTCCCGACAGCGAGGCGAGGAGATGGGCCGGGTCCCGGTACACGGCGCTCGCCCCGGCCTTCTCCAGGTCGGCGCGCGGAATGCCGCCGCACAGCACACCCACGCAGAGGACACCCGCCCGCGTGCCCGCACGCATGTCCCAGACCGTGTCGCCGACGAAGACCGAGCGCTCGGCCGAGGCCCCGACGAGCTCCAGGGCGTGCTCCACCGGATCGGGCGCGGGCTTCCCGTCGTCCACGTCGTCCGCGCTCGCCGTCGCCCTGATGACGTCGTCCGCGCCGATGGCCCGCCGGAGCGCGCCGAGCTCCGCCCCGCCGGCGGACGTGGCCAGCACGACCGCCCAGCCGTCGCGGTCGAGACGCCGCAGCAGATCCGCGGCTCCCGGCAACGCGGGCAGCCGCTCGAAGTACGTGCCGTACAGGGTCTTGTGCGCGGCACTGATCGTGTCGTCCTCCCCGGTGTCCCGCCCGTCGCCCAGCAGATGCGCGACCAGATCGTCGGAGCCGAGGCCCACCGCCCGGTGGACGGCATGCATCGGCACGTCGTGCCCGGCCTGCCGGAACGCCTCCCACCAGGCCGTCACATGGAGGTGGTTGGTGTCGACGAGAGTGCCGTCCACATCGAACACGGCCGCCCGCTTCATACGTCGTCCCTTCGCCGCGGTACCGCATGGTCCAAGATCTCCGGGTACCTCGTCAGGGCGCCCGCACGCCCGACGGAGTCACCCGATCCCGCGCCCAGGCCAGCAACTCCGGCGCCGACCAGGTGGTGACCACGCGCTCCGGCGGCACCCCGCACTCCTCGGCCCGCGCACATCCGTACACCTGCCATCCGAGCTGTCCGGGCGCGTGCGCGTCGGTGTCCACGGAGAACAGCGTGCCCGCCGCGACCGCCCGGCGGAGCAGGCGCCGCGGTGGATCCAGCCGCTCGGGCCGGCTGTTGATCTCGACCGCCGTGCCCGTTTCGGCACAGGCGGCGAACACCTCGTCCGCGTCGAACTCCGACTCCGGCCGCCCACGCCCCGTGACCAGCCGTCCCGTGCAGTGCCCCAGCACGTCCGACCGCGGATCCCGGACGGCGGCGACCATCCGGCGTGTCATCGCGGGCGCGCTCATCCGCAGTTTGGAGTGCACCGACACCACGACGACGTCCAGCCGGTCCAGCAGTTCCGGCTCCTGGTCCAGGGAGCCGTCGTCGAGGATGTCGCACTCGATGCCGGTGAGCAGCCGGAAGGGTGCCCAGCGCTCGTTCAGTCCGGCGACCACGTCCAGCTGCTCGCGCAGCCGCTCGGGCGAAAGACCGCGGGCCACCGTGAGACGTGGCGAGTGGTCCGTGAGGACCGCCCACTCGTGCCCGAGCCGTGCCGCGGTACGGCCCATCTCCTCGATGGGGCTGCCGCCGTCCGACCAGTCCGAATGCAGATGGCAGTCGCCCCGCAACCGCCCCGCCAGCTCCTCGCCGCCCCGGACGAGAGGCTCCTCGGCCTCCCCTTCCAGCTTCTCCAGATAGCCCGGGACCTGCCCGGCCAGCACCTCGCGCACCACCTGCGCGGTCTTCGGCCCGATGCCCTTCAGCGACTCCAGCGACCCCTCGGCCGCCCTTCGGGCCACCTCGTCGGCGGACAGCCCCGAGACGACGCCCGCCGCCGTGCGGAACGCCCGTACGCGATAGGTGGGAGCGAGGGACCGTTCCAGCAGGAAGGCGATACGGTCCAGCGCCTCGGCCGGGTCCATGGCTCCAGCGTGGCGCAGCCCGCCCGGGTCCGCACGGCGGCCGACGGAGGCGCCGTGTGCCACCATGAACTGCGAACCTCGTACGGACGCCGCCACGCCGGCGCCGCCGAATGCCACTACTACCGACAGCGCCGCCCGGGCAGGCTTATCGGCGGCACGCGTGTGGAACCGGTGGGATCATGACTGAAATCTCAAGCCCTCACATCTCGCACCCGCGGATCACGGTGCTGGGCGTCCAGCCCGGCGATCCGCCCTTCCGCATCGTGGAGATCGACGGTGCCGTCATCGGTGAGGCCAAGAGCTTCACGGACGTCCTGATGGCCGCCGCGGCGTACGGCATCCCGGTGCACGACGCCGACGACCCGGAAGTGGTGCGCTGGGTCGGCGGCGACAAGCTCACCTGGCACCTGCGCTAGCACCTGCGCCGGCCCTTCCGGGCGACGGGAGAGGGGCATCGCACGCCGCCCCGGCCCGGCTCTCCCGACCGGCTCGGGGCCCTCCCGACGGGAACACGCCCAACACGCCCTCCGCGGCACGTGCGACCCTGCCCTGCTGCCCTGCTGCCCTGCGGACGTCTGCCCCTGGCGCCCTGCCGCCCTGCTGAGCGGACGTCTGCCCCTTGCGTCGGTCACCGTGCCCGGCAGCCGAGGGCGATTGCAGAGCCCGGCCAACTGCCTGCCCTGGCCGCCTGCCCTGGCCGCCTGCCCCGGCCACCGGTCCCGGCCATCGGTCCCGACCGTCAGTCGTCGGCGGCCGGCGTGGGCGAGCCCGCCGTCGCCCGTGCCCCGACCGCGCGCAGCCGTCCCGGAGGGGAGAGTTCCGCCCTGCGGCGGCGCGTCCGGGTGAACCGCAGGGGGAGCGCGTTGACCTGCACTTTTCGCGCCGTGGTGAGCCGTCGCAGGTGGCGCGGCTGCGCGCATCGGCAGACCCCGGAAGCCGACCTCGGCGGCGCATGGGGCGACTCCCACGAGGGCATTTTGATCTTGCCGGTCGCCGGTGATCACGGCCCGGCCCGGATCTCCACGGCTTGTCCCTCCCTCGTACGACAGGAGTCGTCTTGTTCCGTCGCCTCGCCCTGCCCGCCGCCGCGCTCGCCGCCGTCGCTCTCCTCGGCGCCGCACCCGCAACGGCCGCGCCCGCCGCGGGCTCCGTGTGCTTCTGGACCGGCGCCGGCCAGCACGGCACGTCCTGGTGCTACACACCACCGGGCTATACGGACGTACCGGAATCCCTGCGGGACAAGGCGGCCTCCTTCCGGTCGGACGCCGACACCGCCGTGTACGCCATCGACTGGGCCCGCGGCACCTGTTACCACCGCTTGATCCGCGCCCACGACCTCGCCGACAACTGGGCCTGGGGAGCCAGACTCGACGGGGTGTCCGACACCACGATGGGCTGCGAGGTCGGCTGAGCCGTGCGACTTCCCCGCGCCCTGTGCGCCGCTGTGCTCGTCGTGGCGGTGCTGAGCGGATGCGCCACCACGACGGACGCAGGAGACGACCGGCCCGCCCTGCCGAGGACCGAGCGGGAGCGGGACGACCTCATCAAGGCAGCCCAGCAGTTCCTCGTCGAACGGTGCCTGGCCGATCGGGGACTGTCCCCGGAGCGTGCTTTCGGCAGAGGGCCGGACGAGGGCACGGACGACGGCACGGGCGACGGGGACCGACGCCTGCAGGGAGCCCTCTTCGGCAGAGGCCGTCCTGAGCTGGCCGTCACCCTCCCCACCGGTTACACCGTCAGGGCGCACACCGATGGCTGCCTGGCCGCCGCCCACCGTGAGCTGTACGGGGACGAGCGGCGCTGGTTCCGTGCCCAGGTCGTCGTGAACAACCTCCGTACCGAGGCCCGCCGGCTCATGAAGGACGACCCCGACTACCGCGTGGCGCACGCCCGTTGGGTCCGCTGCGCCACACCCGCCGAAGGACCGAGACCCGATCGGCCCGATCCGGACGCAGCCGATCGTTGCGCCCGGGAGAGCGGCCTCGACGAGGTGCGTGCCCGGCTCGAACCCGGCCTGATGGCCCGGGTCCGTACCCACCGGCACGACCAGTTGACCACCTACCGGCAGCTGCGCACCCGCGCGCTGCACCGTGCGGCGGATCTGTACGCCGCACGGACCGTTCCGGAAAACCGACAGAAAGGCAGTACCCCTTCGTGATCATCAAGCGCTTCGCCCTCTCCGCCGCCGCGGCCGTCCTCGCCCTGAGCGGCGGTCTGGCCCTGGCCGCGCCCGCCGGTGCCGCCAGCTGCCCCAGTGGCGACTTCTGTGTCTGGGAGAACGCGAACTTCGCCGGGCAGCGGGCCAACTGGTCCGGCGACGACGGCTGGTGGGAGAGCTGGATCGCCGACACCGACTCCTCCTGGGCCAACCACGGCATCTCCGGCCCCGGCGTCAAGGACCACGTCCGGGTGTACGAGAACGCCTGGCAGGGCGGCGCCATGACGATCTGTCTCACCCCGGGACAGGAGGTCGGGTACAACGGCGTGGCCAACGACCGCGGAGACTCCCACACGTGGGCCATGCGGTGCTGACACCACCGGGAGTCGCGTCCGGCACGTGACCCGAGGAGGGGAGTGGCACGCCCGGGACGATCGGGCGTGCCACATGACACACGGGTCAGGTGACGCGCGTGCGGTGCTCGCCGCGGGACGGGAAGCGCCGGGGCCGAAGCAGCCGAGCCCGGCCGGGTGACCCCGGCCGGGCCCTTCCGCGGCCGGCTTCCCGCATGAGCCGGCCGTCCCCCGGCGGTGGCCGGATGTCCCGCCTCCTCAGCCGGTGGTCCACTTCTGGTTGGCCGCGCCCGTGCAGGTCCACAGCTGTAGCCGGGTGCCGTTCGCCGAGCTGTTGCCCGTCACGTCCAGGCACTTGTCGGCCTGTGGATTCACGATGTCGCGTGCCGCGGTGACCGTCCAGCGCTGGTTGGGCCCGCCCGAGCAGTCCCACAGCTGGACCGTCGAGCCGTCGGCGGTGCCGTTGCCCGTGACGTCCAGACACTTGCCCAGTGCCCGGATCGACCCGTCGGCGGCCACGGTCCACTGCTGGGCCGCGGTGCCGTTGCAGTCGTAGAGCTGCACGGGGGTGCCGTTGGCTGCGCTCGCCCCTGCCACGTCGACGCACTTTCCCGCGAGCCCCCGGACGGGTGTGCCGCCACCCGCGCCGTCCCCCGTGGTCACCTTCACCTCGTCCACGACGAGCTGGTTGGGGAACACGGTCGAACCGTCCGGATCGCCCGGCCAGTAGCCGCCCACCGCGAGGTTGAGGATCAGGAAGAACGGCTTGTCGAACACCCATTGCCGGCCGCCCAGGTCGGCGGGCGTGCGCCGCTGGTAGACCGTGCCGTCCACGGACCAGGTGATCGCGCCGGGCGACCAGTCGACGGCGAAGGTGTGGAAGGCGTCGGCGAAGGCCTGGCCGCCGGGCAGCGAGTAGGCGGCGCCGATGCCGCCGGAGCCGGAGTACCCGGGGCCGTGCAGGGTGCCGTGCACGGTCGAGGGTTCGAAGCCGACGTTCTCCATGACGTCGATCTCGCCCGAGTTGGGCCAGCCGACCTGCCCGATGTCGTTGCCCAGCATCCAGAAGGCGGGCCACATCCCCTGCCCGCGCGGCACCTTCAGCCGGGCCTCGACCCGACCGTGCGTGGTGGTGAACCTGCCCGCGGTGTTGAGGCGGGCCGAGGTGTACTCGCAACGGCCGTACCAGCACTGGTAGTTGTTCGGGTTCTCGCGGCGGGCCGTGATCACCAGGTGGCCCTGGCCGTCCAGGGCCGCGTTGCGCGTGCCGGACGTGTAGTACTGCCGTTCGTGGTTGTTGACGTTGTCGCCGGTCTCGAGCTGCCATTTCGAGGAGTCGACGGCGGCGCCGGCGGGACCGTCGAAGGTGTCCGAGAACGTCACCGCGGCAGCGGCCCTCGGTGTGGGGGGCACCTGAGAGTGAGCCGTCCGTACGGGATCCGCCTGGGCGGGACCGACCGCGGCGGAGGCGAGGAGTACGGCGGACAGGGTGGCGAGGAGGCATCTGCGGAGCAGACGTGGTGAACCCACGACTCTCCCTTCCGTACGGCCGCCTTGTGGGGGGACGGGCCGACTGAGGTGGGGGGTACGCGCTTCGCCTCTTGATTTAAGGAGTGAAGGAAGAAGGCGTCAAGACCTTGGTCCGGACCATCTGTTCACGGCGTGACGCCGTCCTTCAGGCCTTGCAGTTCATCGGGCTTCGGGCCGCGGGCCGCGGGCCACTTCGGTCCCGGCCCTCGGTCCCGGCCCCCCACCTCACGTCGACGCCGCCGTGCTGTCACGCCTTTCGGTCGAGCCGCCGCGGATGAACCGCCCGGCTCAGCCGCCGGCCGAGGAGCAGATAGCCGACCAGCGCGCCGGTGGTGTTGAGGATGACGTCGTCGATGTCGAAGGCGCGTCCGGTGATGAGCGCGCCCTGCACCAACTCGACCAGCAGCATCACCGTCGCGGTCAGCAGGATCACCCGCAGGATGCCGCGCGTCCCGGGAACGAGGATGGGCAGCAGCACACCGAAGGGGACGCCGAGGAGGAGATTGCCGCCGATCTGCTTGAACGCGTCCCGCAGTTCGGGCTGGTCCAGATAGGCGCTGAGTGAACGGCCCGGGCGGAGATTGCTGTGGATCAGCGCCTCGGAGGCCGGTGAGGGCTGGAGTGTGATCTTGGCCAGTGCGGCGGCGAAAGCCACCATGGCCGCGAAGGCGACCAGCATGACCAGGAGGCGCACCACGAGGGGCGGCCGCTTTCGCTCGCGTGGGACCTGCGAGGACCGGCGGCCGGACTTCCCGTCGCCGGAGCGGGACTTCGGGGTCCGAGGGTCCGACTTCTTGGTTCCGGAGCCTGACGTGGAGCGGAACCGAAAGGCGGTACGTGGGCGTAGCGCTGCGCGAGCCATGCAACCCTCCATTTTTCAACTGTGGTCCGGTGAAGCCTGTTACCCCCGAAGTGGCCGGGGATGCGGGCGGTGAAAGCGTCCGGGAACCCGCCCTCCGAGCGCTTCGCGACGCCACCGGTCACCCGCGGGGCGGACCGCTTGGCGAAGCTCGCTCGGGGGCCGCCGTGACGCGCTGCGTTCCGCGCAACGGCGACCGGGGGGCAGGGCCGTTCGCGGGAGCGGCCCTGCCCGGAGCGGCGGTTCTGCCCGGCGTCACCGCCAGGTCGTGGTCACCGGTCCGGGAGGGCCGCCGTGCGGAGGGCGCCCTGCCGAGGGCTCATGTCCCGTACGTCACGCGCACCTCCTTGAAGCCCAGAGAGCCCAGCAGCCCCTTGAGCATGCTGGTGGTGTTCTCCTCGGCGCGGGCGGTCAGTTCGCTGTCCTTCGCGGCGTCACCGATGTGCCGGGCGGCGAGCCGCTGGACGGCCCGCTCGTCGTTCGGGTTGTCGGAGAAGACGTCGCCGAGCCGGTCGAGGAGACCGCGCTGCTTGGAGACGGCATACGACTGGTCGGGGTCGAGAGCGGGCTTGCCGAGGGCCGCGTGGGGGAGATTGAGGGTGGCCGACGTGCGGTCCTTGTTGACCTTCACGTCCTTCTCGCGGAGCTTTCCGAGGTCGACGTACGCGTCGACGGTGCCCGCGCCCACGTACAGGGTGCGGGTGCCGCGGACCGCGTCCGGCAGGTACTTGGTGTCCTTCTCCAGATCCACCACCACCTGGAAGTTGCCGGAGGCGGCGTCGTAACGGCTGATGTCCTGGATGGACTTGAGGAGCGTGGGGCCCGTCCGGTCGTGGGTGTCCTCGCGGAACACGTCGCCCAGCCCGGGCAGTACGCTCAGCCGCAGACCTGCGAAGAGCACCACCAGAACCAGTACGACGGAGCTCACGATCTTCGCCCATCCGGGCATGCGCTTCAGGGACGTCGTCATGTGGACCGTCCTCCTTCCCCCTTTGCTTGTGCCCCTCAAATGCCGCGGCAGACCGTTCCGTTGGCCGGATGGTTGACCCTGGGACGATGTGGGCGGCGGACGGGGGCGCGGCCCGGCGTCCAGGGCGTGTCAGGAGTGTCCGGCCGGCGCCGGGCCACCTCCTGGCCCTCTGTCACCGTCCATCGCGTGAACACGCCCGTGGCCGGTCAGCCCCGTCCTGCTCCCGCCGGTGGACCGGACGGTCCCCGGAGGGCCGTGACCACCAGACGCCTTCGCCCTGGGTGAGTCCGGGCAGCCGCAGCTCGATGTCGCGCACGTGCCGGGCGGGAACCTGCCCCGTGACCAGCCACGAAGCGCCGCCGCCCGTGATCTCCTCCACCTCCGCCGCGCAGGAGGCGAGCCGGGCCGTGACGGGGGCGAGCGCGTCGAGGGGCAGTTCGGTCTCGAAGGAGTGGTACGGCTCGTACACCTGGGTTCCCGCGTGCTCCAAGGCGCGGCGCAGTACCACCGGCGTGAGCCCGCGGAAGTCGCCCGCCGTGCTGATCGGCCCGACGAAGCCGGAGCGGACGAGTGTGACCAGGCAGTCCGTCACGGGCCGCCCGTGCGGGCCGCCGGCGAGGAGAGTGGCGTGCACGGTCTCCTCGATGGCCTGGTGGAAGGCGCGGGGTAGGGCGCCGAGTTCGGTCTCGTACGTGAAGACGGTCCCGCTGCCGAGGGGTCCCGGCTCGACGCGAAGGCCGATCGTCGCCCAGAAACCGGTGTGACCGTGCCGCTGGATCTCCTCGCAGGCCTCACCGGTGCCCACCGGACGCTCCAGGAACCGGATCCGGCTCGGCTCGAACTCGGCCTCGATGCCGAAGTCCGCCAGGAGTGTCGCGGCGAGGACCTCCTTCTGCACCTCGCCGTACAGGAGCAGCGCGGTGCTGCCCGACGGCCCCGGCCGCGCGTGGATCAACGGGTCCTGGTCGGCGAGGGCGAGCAGGGCCGAGCGCAGCGGCGCCGCGCGCTCGGGCCGGCGGGCGCGGACCACGGTCTCCAGGGTGGGGGCGGCGAACTGCGGGGCGCGGTCCGGGCCCCGTCCGAGGCGGTCGCCGACGCGGATGCCGGGCAGGCCGGTCACCGCGGCGATGTTGCCGGCGGTGAGCGGGCCCGGACGCCCCACCACGTCGAGGCCGAGGGCCCGGCCGGGTACCTCCGTCTCCCCGCCGCCCGCCTCCCGCCGCAGGAACGTGAGGTGCTGCCGCCGTGTCACCTCGCCCTCGAACAGGCGGAGGTAGGCGGTTCGCCCACCGTCGGCACGGGTGCGTACCGCGAAGACCGTGCCGCGCGGCTCCACCGTGTCCGGCGCGGCGGGCGCCGGTTGCGCCGGTTGCGCCGGGACCAACCGGATCAGGGCCTCGACGAGTTGGGGGATGCCCTGGCCGCCGAGCGCCGATCCGAAGAGGACCGGATGCAGTGAGCCGTCGGCGGTTCGCGCGGTGAGTGCCGCTCGCAGTTCGTCGGCGGTCGGCGGCGGGCCGTCCACGACCGCCGCGAGGACGGCGGGGTCGGCCTCGGCGAGCACCTCCGTCGTACGCGGTCCGTCGACAGGGCGTGGTACGACCTCGGCGTGTGCGGTGCCGATGTCGCGCACGCCCGTGAGCGGGACGATGTGCGGGGTCAGCCTGCGCCGGATGTCGTCGAGCAGGCCCTCCTCGCGAGCGCCGGGGCGGTCGATCTTGTTCACGAGGACGAGTGTGGGCAGCCGGAGCCGCCGCAGGGTCTTCATGAGCACGCGGGTCTGGGCCTGCACGCCCTCCACGGCGGACAGCAGCAGCACCGCTCCGTCGAGGACCTGCAGGGCTCGTTCGACCTCCGCGATGAAGTCGGAGTGCCCGGGGGTGTCGATCAGGTTGATCTGTACGTCCCCGGCCGTGAACGCGGCGACCGCCGAACGGATGGTGATGCCGCGCTGCCGCTCGATCGCGCCGTCGTCCGTACGGGTGTCGCCCGCGTCGACGCTGCCGAGCCGGTCGATGGCACCGGCGTCGAAGAGCAGCCGCTCGGTGAGGCTGGTCTTACCGGCGTCGACGTGCGCCAGGATGCCGATGTTCAGGGTGCGTGAAGTCCCCGCTGCGTACGGGGTGTGCAAGGAATGCATGGGTGGTCGAGTCCTCGAGAACTGTCGTCCGGCGGGGGCGAGGGGTTCCGAGGAAACGGCGCATTCGTGCTCCTGGGGCAGGCAAGGGGTGAAGGGCCATCATGGCCCGTCCGTGCGGCCCGGGCGCAACCGGTTTTCCGTCCGGGACGGCCGGAGCCGCAGGGGCTCAGGTCGCCGGGACGGGGGAGGTCATAAGGACTCCGAGGCGGCCTCGGGGCGGTCGAGGGCCTCGTCCAGGCTCGACAGCGGCGGCATGACCTCGACGAGCCCCGTGACGTGCAGGATGCGCAGGGTCAGCGGATGGGTGCACACCAGGTGCAGCCGGCCGCCGTGGGCGAGGACCCGGCGCCTGGCCCGGTACAGCAGACGCAGGCCCGAGCAGTCGAAGAACTCGATGTGCCGCAGGTCGAGGACGACCTGGGCGGCCGGGCGTCCCGTCGCCGCGTCCAGGGCCGGGATGATGTCCAGCGCCGCGATGATGTCGATCTCGCCGTGGAACTCCAGCACGGTGTGTCCGCGGTCCTCGTGCACGCGCAGATGCGGAGAGAGCGGCGCAAAGTCGTGGCGCACGACGACATCACCTCCTACCGGGTCACCGGGGCCAGGGTGACGTCGTTCCGTGAGCGTGGAAGCGGCATGGCACGGCGGCGGGCCGCTCCACCGACCCTCACTCAGCAAGTTACCCTCGTTGGAGCGAATTTCAGCATGTTCGATTGACATATGTCTGTCATTTAAGAGACGTGTCGCGATCCGGATGCGCCCCGTGGTGCGCCCCCGGCTCCTAGGACAGCGCCTGCCATGCCTTCGAGAGCGCCTGCCGGAACTGGTCCGTCTGGTGCGCGGTGAGATCGCCGACCATCCGCTCCTCCAGCCGCCGTACGGGCTCGGCGTGCCGTGCGAGCAGATCGCGGCCAGACTCGGTGAGAAGGATCAGCAGCTCGCGGCGGTTGCGCGGATTGCGCTCGCGCCGTACGAGACCGCGGGTCTCCAAGGCGCGGACCACGTCGGCCACGGACTGCGCCGTCACGAACGAGTCCCGGGCGAGCTGCGCCGCGGACAGGCCGTCGTGCCGCTCCAGGACGGTGAGCGAGGTGTACTGCAGCGCTGTGATCCCCGCCGGCTTCAGCAACTCGTCAAGGTGGGAACGCACGACGAGTTCGACCTGCTTGACCATGTAGAGGAGCGACGGGGGTGCCTTGGTGACGACCATGGGTTCAGCCTAAGGCATTGACAGGAAACCTGTCTGTAATGAGACTGCGGACCAACAGGAATCCTGTTTGTTGAAATCTTGGCGATCAAAGCTGAGGAGTGGGCAATGACGACCACCTTCGAGAGTGGCCCCGGGCAGCTGTTCATCGGCGGACAGTGGCGCGAGGCGGCCGACGGGGCGCGTACCGACGTGATCGACCCGTCCACGGGGCAGGTGGTCACGACCGTCGCCGAGGCGGGCGCGGTCGACGTCGACGCCGCGGTACGGGCCGCACGCGACGCCTTCACCAACGGCCCCTGGGCCGGCCTGAGCGGCCGCGAGCGCGGACGGGTGCTGCACCGGGTGGCGGAGCTGATCCGGGAGAACGCCGACGACATCGCGGCCCTGGAGAGCCGGGACGTCGGCAAGCCGATCACGCTGTGCCACGCCGTCGACGTGACGAACGCGGCCAACGACTACGAGTACTACGCCTCCCTCGCCTGGACCCTGGACGGCGCGACCCGCGACACCCCGCTCGACGGTCTCGCCTACACCCGGCGCGGCCCGATCGGCGTGGTCGCCGCGATCACGCCCTTCAACTTCCCGCTGATCCTCTCCGGCTCGAAGATCGCCCCGGCCCTGGCGGCGGGGAACACGGTCGTGCACAAGCCCGCCGAGGAGACCCCGCTCAGCGCCCTCTACATGGCCGGCCTGCTGAAGAAGGCAGGTGTGCCGGACGGTGTCTACAACGTCGTCACCGGCACGGGGCCGGTCGCGGGAGAGGCGCTGCTGCGCAATCCCGGCATCGACAAGATCGCCTTCACCGGGTCGACGGCGGTCGGCCGGCACGCGGCGAGCATCGCGGGCGAGGGCCTGAAGCCGGTCACCATGGAGCTCGGCGGCAACGCGGCGCACCTCGTCTTCGAGGACGCCGACGTGGAGAAGGCCATCGGCGCCGTCATCAAGGGATTCGTCTTCAACACCGGCCAGTTCTGCATGGGCGGACCACGTCTGCTCGTCGCGCGCCCGCTGTACGACACCGTGGTCGGCATCCTCGCCGACGCCGTCCCCGGCGTCCCGGTCGGCGACCCCCGCGATCCCGGGACCGTCGTCGGGCCGATGGCGGGCCTGCGGCACCTGGAGAAGGTCGAGGAGTACGTCGAACTGGCCCGCAAGGAGGGCGGTCGCATCGTGTGCGGCGGTGAGCGCCTCGACCTGAACGGCGGCTTCTACTACAAGCCCACCGTCATCGCCGGCCTGGCGAACGACTCGCGGGTCGTCCAGGAGGAGATCTTCGGTCCGGTCCTCACCGTGCAGCCCTTCGACTCCGAGGACGAGGCCGTCGAACTGGCCAACTCCACGCCGTACGGCCTGGCTTCGGGCCTGCAGACCACCGACCTCGCCCGAGCGCACCGCGTCGCCGACAGGCTCCAGGCGGGCATCGTGTGGATCAACGACTGGGCGATGCTCGACCCCGCGGTGCCCTTCGGCGGGGTCAAGGCCTCCGGCTTCGGCCGTGAGTACGGGCCCGAGGGCCTCGCCTCCTACACCAAGGTCAAGTCCGTCGTCGTCTCGCTCGGCTGAGCGGCCCCGCAGGTCCACCATCGACGCAGGGAGTTCGCAGCATGTCCACCACCACTCGCGCGGCCGTGGTCGAGTCCGGGGGAGCACCCTTCACCCTCGCCGACGTCGAACTCGACGAGCCCCGCGCGCATGAGGCACTGGTCCGCATCGTGGCCGCCGGTCTGTGTCACACCGACCTCGGGGTCGCCAGCGGCGGCCTGCCGTTCCCGCTGCCCGGCGTCCTCGGGCACGAGGGGGCGGGGATCGTCGAGGCCGTCGGACCGGACGTCACCGGCGTGGAGCCCGGTGACCACGTCGTCCTGTCCTTCACGTCCTGCGGCTCGTGCCGCAACTGCCGCGACGGCCACCCGGCGTACTGCGCCACCTGGCTGCCGCTCAACCTTCTCGGTGGCCGCCGCGCGGACGGCTCCGCCACCGTCAGCCGCGACGGGGTGCCACTGGGCGGCCACTTCTTCGGCCAGTCCTCCTTCGCCGAGCGGGCGTTGGTGGACGAGCGCAGTCTCGTCAAGGTCGACAGGGATCTGCCGCTGGAGTCCCTCGCGCCCCTGGGCTGCGGAGTGCAGACCGGGGTCGGCGCCGTGTGGAACGTCCTGGAACCCCGCACAGGGGACACGCTTTTGATCCTCGGCGCCGGAGCGGTCGGCCTGTCGGCGGTGATGGCCGCGGCGCTGACGCCCGCGACCACGGTGATCGCCGTCGACAAGGTGGCCGAACGGCTCGCGCTGGCCAAGGAGTTGGGCGCCACGCACACGGTGAACGCCAATGAGGCGGACATCGTCGAGGCGGTCGGACTGATCACGGGCGGGGCCGGGGCCGACGGCGTCGTCGAGACCACGGGCAGCGTCATGGTCCTCCGCAAGGGAGTGGACGCACTGGCCGCCCGCGGTACGGCCGTGATCGTCGGCGCCCCGCCCTTCGGATCCGAGGTCGCCCTGGACGTCAACGGAATGCTCGGCGGCAAACGGCTGGTGGGCCTGACGCTCGGCGACCAGGAGACCCAGGCGGCGATCCCGGCCCTGGTGAGGCTGGTCCGCGAAGGCCGGCTGCCGCTGGAGAGGCTGATCAGCACCTACGCGTTCGAGGACATCGGCCAGGCCGTCCAGGACATGGCCGCGGGCAAGGCCATCAAGCCCGTGCTGACGTTCTCCTGAGATGAGCCCGAGCGGGCTCGCGGCGGCGAGCCCCTGAGGGGCGCGGGGACGCGGCGTCACACGGCGCCGTGGGTGGACGGCGGCCGGCCACAACGGCCCGCCGGTCGCCCTCCACTGTCACCCCGCGCCCCGCGCGGCCCTACCGGACCTGAAGAACGAGCTTCCCGACGGTCCGGCCGGTGTCGCCCAGCGCGTGCGCCTTCGCGGCCTCGGCCAACGGGAACACCTCGGCGACCGTGGCGCGAAGCCTTCCCGCGGCGACGAGTTCGGCGATCGCGCTCATCCCGGCCTGGTCGGCCTCCACGAGCATCTCCACGGCCCGCACGCCGAGCCCCTTCGCCTCCTCGGCGAGCTCCGGGGACCCGGACGGCAGGATCGACACCAGCAGTCCACCCGCGCGGAGCGTCCGCAGCGAACGCGAGCGGTAGTCGCCCCCGACCGTGTCCAGGACGACATCGACGTCCCGTACGACCTCGGCGAAATCGGTCTCCCGGTAGTCGACGAGCTCGTCGGCGCCCAGCCCGCGCAGGTAGTCGTGCTTTCCGGAGCTGGCCGTTCCGATCACGTATGCGCCCCGCTCCTTGGCGATCTGTACGGCCAGATGCCCCACGCCGCCCGCCGCGGCGTGGATCAGAACCCGCTGGCCACGGCGGACGTCGGCCGTGTCGACCAGCGCCTGCCAGGCGGTCAGCGCGGCGAGCGGGACGGCACCCGCCTGTGTGTGGTCCACCTCGGCGGGCTTGCGGGCGAAGGCCCGTGCCGGCCCGGTGACGTACTCGACGTGCGCTCCGACGCCGTGCGGGTACGGCAGCATGCCGAAGACCTCGTCGCCCGGCTCATGGAGGGTGACACCGAGGCCGACGGCCTCGACGACGCCGGAGACGTCCCAGCCGAGGACGAACGGCGGCTGCCCGAGGAACAGGCCGCTCGCCCGGTGCTTCCAGTCCGTCGGGTTGAGGCCGGCCGCGTGGACCCGGATCAGCACCTCGCTCGGACCCGGCCTCGGGATCTCCAGCTCCACTTCCTTGAGGACCTCGGGACCGCCGAGGACGTCCTGACTGATCGCGCGCATCGTGTTCGCAGTACTCATGGGCTCCAGCCTGCCCGGCTCCACCGACCGAGAAAATGGCACGATTGCCATTGTTCGATAGGATCGTGCCATGCAGACGCAATGCGGAGAGCGCCTCGAACCCTCCGGACACCTTGAGGGCTCCGGACGGCCGGGGCCCGGGGAGTACGACGGGCGCGTGGAGAGGGTGGTCGTGCTGGCCCTGGACGGGGTCTACCCCTTCGAGCTCGGCATCCCGAACCGGGTCTTCGGCTCGGCCGAGGGGCGCTACGAGGTGCTGACCTGCACGGTCGACGGGCAGCCGGTGCGCAGCAGCTCGGACTTCTCGATCACCGTCGAGCACGGCCCCGACGTGCTGCGTACGGCCGACACCGTGGTGATCCCGCCCTTCGCGCTGGCGAACCTCAGCACCGACCTCCCCGACGCGGTGGCCGCCGCGCTCAGGGCCATCCGGCCGGACGCCCGCATCGTCTCGATCTGCACGGGCGCCTTCGTGCTGGCGGCGGCCGGGATGCTGGCCGGCCGCCGGGCCACGACGCACTGGCAGTTGGCCGGGCTCTTCCGGCAGATGTTCCCGGACGTCGACCTGGACGCGGACGTGCTGTTCGTCGACGAGGACTCCCTCCTCACCTCGGCCGGGGCCGCGTCCGGCGTCGACGTGTGCCTGCATCTCGTGCGCAAGGACCACGGCAGTGAACTGGCCAACCGGGTGGCGCGGTCCTGCGTGGTGCCGCCCTGGCGCGACGGCGGCCAGGCGCAGTACATCGAGCAGCCCGTGCCCGAGCCCACGGCGACGAGCACCGCGGCCACCCGCCACTGGGCGCTGCAACGCCTCGGTGAGCCGCTGACCCTGGCCGAGCTCGCCGGACACGCCCGGATGAGTCTGCGCACCTTCGCCCGTCGCTTCAACGACGAGGTCGGGATGAGCCCCGGCCGCTGGCTCATTCAGCAACGGGTCGTCCGGGCGCGGCAGTTGCTCGAATCCAGTGATCTGCCGGTGGATCAGATCGCCGGTGAGGTCGGGTTCGCCACCGGTGCCTCGCTGCGGCAGCACCTGCACGCGTCGATCGGGGTGGCACCGCAGGCGTACCGGCGTACGTTCCAGGCCGGACAGCAGGGCTGAACGGCCGGGGAGGGGCGGCCCCGGACGTCCGCGGCGCCCAGCCTGCTACCCGGTGACGTCCCATCGGACCGCGTGCAGGCCCACGAGCAGGCGCCACACCTTGTGGGCGATCTCCTCGGGCGTGCCCTCGACGAGCCCGTGCAGCCAGTCGGCGAGGACGCCCGCGAAGGTCGCCGCGACGGCGGAGGCGACGAGGGGGGCCTCCGGCGCCCCGACGAGTTCGCGTTCGGTGAGGCTGCGGGCCCGCAGGTCCTGGTGGAGGACCCGGCCGAGCGGGCCGCCGCCGCCCGGACTCAGCAGGGCGCGGTACAGCGGGGCGTGCGGGGCCAGGCCCGTGAAGAACACGAGCAGGGCGTCCGGTGCCGACCTGGGGTCGGGCCTGCCCCGCCACGCGTGCAGGGCGTCCACCGCGTCGCGTACGACATCGGCGCAGGCGTCGACGGCCAGCGCCTCCAGGTCGGCGTAGTGCAGATAGAACGTGGCTCGGCCGACCCCGGCGGCGCGCACCAGCGCCGCGACGCCGACCTCCGCGAACGGGCGCCGGGCGCACTCGTCGAGAAGGGCCCGGCGCAGCTTGGCCCGGGTGCGTTCGGCTCGGGGGTCGGAGGTCACCGGGCGACGAGGACGGCGGCGAGGGCGAGGGCGCCGGGCAGGGCCTGCGCGAACAGGATGCGGCGGTTCGCGGTGACCGTCCCGTACACACCCGCGACGATCACGCACACCAGGAAGAAGACCTGGGCGCGGAAGCCGGTCGGGTCGTCGGCGACCAGGCCCCAGACGAGGCCGGCCGCCAGAAAGCCGTTGTAGAGCCCCTGGTTGGCGGCGAGTGAGGCGGTGGCCCGCGCCATCTCGGGGTCGAAGCCGTGCAGCCCGCGCCCCGGCTTCTTCTCCCACAGGAACATCTCCAGGACCAGGATGTACGCGTGCAGGGCGGCCACGAGGCCGACCAGCACGTTCGCGAGTGTCTGCACGGGACGAGCTCCTTCGGAGGGGCAACTTGTTGGACAGCTGTCCACTATACATGGACAGCTGTCCAGGAAGTCACGGCCGTTGTCGGACCCGGCCGCTAGCGTCCTGTCCCATGAGTGATCTCCTGGGTGATCTCCACGGCCGGCCGGTGGTCCGCAGGGCCCGCGCCGACGACGTCCCGGCGCTCGTCGCCTCCAGCGCGGCCCTGTTCGCCGAGGACGCGGGCACCCGCGACGCCACGGTGGACATCGGCTGGCCGCTCGCGCACGGCGCGGAGCGCTTCGCCTCGGGGCTCGACGACCCGGCACGGCTGCTGCTCGTGGCCGAGCGCGACGGCGAGGTCGTGGCCCATCTCGCGGGCGCGGTCGCGGAGGGTTCGGCGGTGCGGCCCGTGAAGGTCGCCACCCTGCTCAGCCTGTACGTGCGCCCGGCGCACCGCGGCACCCGGACCGGAGCGCGGCTGGTGGCCGCCTTTCTCGACTGGGCACGGGAACAGGGCGCCGGGCAGGCGGAGGTGACGGCCTACGCGGCGAACGAGGACGCGATCCGGTTCTACGAGCGCCACGGCTTCGGCCCGCGCACGCTCACCCTCGGGCAGGCCCTGTGACCGTCACCGTGCGGGTGCCACGCCCCGCCGGAGGTTGAGCGCGCGCAGGGCCAGCTGCATCTCGAACTGCGCGGTGGGGTCGTGGAGCCGGTCCCCGAACAGTTCGTCGAGCTGACGCATGCGGTAGCGGACCGTCTGGGGGTGCACGGCGAGACGCGCGGCGACCTCGCTCGCGTTGTGGCCGCACTGGAGCCAGCTCAGCAGCGTCTCCGCGAGGCGTTCGCGCTGCGGCAGCCGGACGCCGTCCAGGGGGCGCAGATGCCGTTCGGCCATCGCCTCCACCAGGGCCTCGTCGCGGAACAGGAGCAGCGTGGCCAGGTGGTCGCGGCAGCGCACGATCTCCGTGTCGGGCAGCACCCCCCGACGGGCCAGGTCCAGTGCCTCGCCGGCCCACCGCAGCGACCTCGCCCCCTCCTGGAGTGCGACGCTCGGGCCCATGGCGGCCCGCAACCCCTGCAAGGCCCCCGCGACGGCACGGGTCCGCCCGGGGCCCTCCGGATCGGGCACCACCAGGACGGCGGGCTGCACGTCGAACCGTGCCAGGAACTCCGGCGGCACGATGGGCGGCGGCCCCGTGGCCCGCGCCCCGTGGTCGACGGCGACCACGGCCAGCGAGCGGGGCACCGGCCACTGCGCCGCGTGTGCGAGGTCGGTGATGGCCGCGACCGACGCGGGCGGATCCACGATCAGCAGATCGATCAGCCGCGTCCGCCGCTGCTGCAGTTCGCCGGCCGCGTGCAGCCTGGCCTCGGTGTACCCGGTCGTCGTCGCGGCCGCCATCTCGTCCAGGTGCAGGAACAGCGCCTCCCCGAAGGCGGCCAGCACGTGACGGGGCAGCAGGTCGGCGTCGACCAGGGCGTTGATCCGGCGCCAGGTCACCCGCGCGCCGAGTCGCAGGGCCGACTGGAACGCGTCGAGACTGCGCCCCTCGTCCGCCTCACCACGGCCGATGCGCTGGTACGTGGCCTTCACCGGCTCCCAGTCGGTGTCGGGCTTGGCCATCCGCTCCAGGAACCCCTGCAGCGCGTGCTCCACGCCCTGGTGGACGACCTGCATGTACGTGTCGTCCGTGGGCCGTGCGTACTCCGGGATCTCGGTTCTGATCGCGCCCACGACCTCCTCGGTGATGTCCGCGAAGAAGGGTCTGAGGTGGTCGTGCAGGCCCGACGGGAACGCCTTGAACGGGCCGTCCACCGCCTCGACGGCGACGGCCGTGTTGCCGGCCTCGCTCTCCAGCATGCGGAATCCGTTCACGCAGCGGCTCCTTCTGCGAACGGGATGTGGGGCAAAATGACGTTACCCGCACGGATTCTGCCCAGCTTCGGCGGCGGCTGACAGAGGTGCCCGGGGGCCTTGTCACTTCATGACAACCGGCGTCCTCGACCGCGCCACGACCCGCCGATGACGTCCACGGCGGCGCAGCGTCAGCAGCGTCACGAGCGCGCCCGCCAGCACGCAGCAGGCCGCGATCCGCAGACCCAGGTCGTACCCCTCCAGGAACGCGTCGCGCGGGTGGGCGCCGGACCGCAGCTCGGTGCTCTCGCGCCGGGTGAGGACCACGCCCACCAGGACCACCCCGAACACCCCGGAGACCTCCCGCGCCGCGCTCACCAGGCCCGTCGCCATTCCCATCCCGGCCTCCGGGACCCGCAGCAGGGAGCGCACCGTCAGGGGAGTGGTGAACGCGGAACCCCAGCCGATCAGCAGCAGCCCCGGCTGCAGATCCCAGAAACCGGCGCCCGCGCCCGTCCCCGAGACGTACAGGAGCCCGACCGCCACCATGCCGAGCCCCGCCGCGATCGACACATGGGCGCCCAGCGCGTGCGCCGCCCGCTCGGCCACCGGAGTCCCGAGAAGCAGCGCGCCCGCCAGCGGCAGGAAGGCGAGGCCGGCCCCGGTCGGCGAGAAGCCGAGCACCCGCTGGAGATAGAGGGCGGTGAAGAAGAACACCCCGTTGACGCCGATGCCCCACAGCATCTGCGCGACGATCCCGCCGGTGAGGAACCGGTCGCGCAGCAGCCCCAGTTCGACCAGGGGTCTCGCGGTCCGGGCCTCCACGACGACGAACGCGCAGGCGGCGACCGCCGAAACACCCAGGCACAGCGGTACGGGCGCGGTGCCGAAGCCGTGTTCCTGCCCGCGCACGAGGCCGTACGTGAGCAGGTACAGCGCGAGCACCGACAGCACCACGCCGGGCACGTCCAGTCCGCCGCGGCGGGCGGCCGACCGGGTCGGCACGGCCGGCATCAGCAGCAGGGCGAGCAGCCCGAAGGGGACGTTGAGGGCGAACACCCAGCCCCAGCCCCACCGTTGCGTGACGAAGCCGCCCACCACCGGGCCCAGCGCCAGCGCCACGGCCAGCGCCGCCGTCCACAGGCCCACGGCCGTCGAGCGCAGCCGGGCGGGCAGGTCGACCGCGATGACGGCGAGCGAGGCCGGGATGACCAGCGCCGCCCCGACCCCCTGCACCGTACGGGCCGCGATCAGCGTGCTCCCGCTGTCGGCGAGGGCACACGCCGCCGACGCGGCCGTGAAGACGACGATCCCGGCGGCCAGTACGGATCTGCGTCCGCACAGATCGGTCAGCCGTCCGCCGGGCAGCAGCAGCGCTCCGAAACTGAGCACGTAGCTGGCGGCCACCCACTCCAGGTCCGGGACGCTCAGACCCAGTTCGCGCTGCACGGTCGGCAGAGCCACGTTGATGACCGTGTTGTCGAGCGTCGTGATGAAGCCGGTCAGTGTGAGCAGGGAGAACAGCGCGAACAGCCGGGCACGTCCCACGGGAGGCTCCTTCCGCCGTGGCACGGATTGTGGGCGGCGCAGCGGCGTCCGGGCTCTAACCCGCGGCTCGCAATCAGCCGCGCGCCTTTGTCAGCGAACTGACAGAAGGCGGGAGACGAACTGTCAGCACGTCGTCTAACCCACCGGTCTCCCGGAGGCGGAACCTGGGTCACCGCTCCAAGCCGGTGCCCGCCCCACCGGGCACCGGCAGCCCCGCACACCCCGACGCGCTTCGCCCCCACTCGCTCCGCCGCCGACCCAGTTGGAGCCGCCATGACCTCCGCCAGGCCCGCCGCCGACGAAGCCTCCCTCACGGACCACCTTAGGCACTGGGCCGCCCACCGGCCGCAGCAACGCGCCTTCAGTCATGTCGACTTCCCCGACAGCTCCTCCACCGGACTGCACCGCACGCTCGGCTGGCGCGCCCTCGACGCCCGGGCCAGAGCCGTGGCGGCCCGCCTCGTCACGGTCGCGTCGCCCGGAGAACGAGCCGCGCTCGTCATGCCCCAGGGCCTCGACTACGTGGCCGCGTTCCTCGGCTGCCTGTACGCCCGCGTCATCGCCGTGCCCCTCTTCGGACCCGAAGTCCCGGGCCACGAAGGGAGATTGGCGGGGGTGCTCGCCGACTGCGAGCCGGTCTGCCTGCTCGGCGACTCCCACTCGGCCACCGCGATCCGCACCTTCGTACGAGACCACCGGCTTCCGGACGTCCCGGTGGTGGCCGTCGACCAGCTTCCCCTCCAACGCCACACGACCGGCCCGGACGACGACCGGGAGGGGACCGCGGCCGGGCCCGAACCGGACGACATCGCGTACCTCCAGTACACCTCGGGCTCCACCCGCAGCCCGGCCGGCGTGATGATCAGCCACGCCAACGTCGTGGCCAACGCGCGCCAGGCACTCGACGCGTTCGTCGCGGACCCGGAAACGTCGACGACGGTCGGCTGGCTGCCGCTCTTCCACGACATGGGCCTCGTCCTCAGCATCGCCGCCCCCGTCGTGGGCGGATTCCCCTCCGTCCTCATGAACCCGGTCTCCTTCCTCCAGGACCCCTCGCGCTGGCTGCGCCTCCTCGGCTCCTACGAGGGCACGATCAGCGCCGCCCCGAACTTCGCCTACGACTACTGCGTGGCCCGCACCGCGCCCGAGGTCGTCGACGAACTCCGCCTGGACCGCGTACGGGTGCTCATCAACGGCAGCGAGCCGGTACGGGCCGCGACGGTGGACCGCTTCCGCACGTTCTTCGCACCCGCCGGGCTCGACCCCGCGGCGCACTGCCCGGCGTACGGCCTGGCCGAGGCCACCGTCTTCGTGACCGCCGGCTCCCTGGACGAACCCCCCTCGGCCGTCGCCTGCCGTCCCGGCGCGCTCGCGGAGGGACGGATCGAGGAGATGCCACCGGACGACGAGGCGGCCGTCCTGGTCCCGTGCGGCACCCCGGTCGGCCAGGAACTGCGGATCGTCGGAGCGAACGGCGCCGTACTGCCGCAGGGGCGGGTCGGCGAGATCCAGCTGCGCGGGCCCAACATCGGGCTCGGCTACTGGAAGCGCGCCGGACTCACGGCCGAGACCTTCGGCTTCGGAGGGCCGCAGGACTGGCTGCGGACCGGGGACCTCGGTGCCCTGCACGAGGGGCAACTCCTCGTCACCGGCCGCCTCAAGGACGTACTCGTCGTGGACGGGCGCAACCACTACCCCCAGGACATCGAGGAGACCGTGCAGGCGGCCGTCCCCCTGATCCGCCCGGACCGGCTCGCCGCCTTCGGAGTGACCCGGCCGGACGCCGCCGGTGAGGAACTCGTCGTGGTCGCGGAGCACCGGCGGGACGCGGACCCGACGGCGGAGGACACCCACGCCGCCGTTCGCGCCGTACGCGCCGCCGTCTCGGCCCGCCACGGCCTGCGCCTCGGCTCGCTGCTGCTCGTACCGCCCGGCTCGGTTCCCCGCACGAGCAGCGGCAAGGTGTCCCGCTCGGCCGCGCGGGCACGGCTGCTCGACGGCGGATTCGGGGCACGATGAGCGCGACGCGCACGCAGGTCCGCGGGCTGGTCGCCGAACGGCTGCACGGCTGGTACGGCGTGGCGCCCGGCGAGTTGTCCGACGACCGTCCGCTGGCCGAGGCCGGACTGACCTCACGGGACGCACTCGCGCTGACGGCCGCCCTGAGCGAACTGGTCGGACGGCGGCTGCCGGACACACTGCTGTGGGACGCGCCGACCGTGGAGGCACTGGCGGAGCGCCTGGCCGAGGACGAGTCGACCACTGTGGCCGACGAGGACGCCATGTCCCGCTCACAGCGGGGGAGTTCGCCGTCCGCGGCGCCCGCCGGAGGAATCCCGCCGCACGAGGGCACCCACGGGACACCGGCTCCGGTCGCCGTCGTCGGAGTCGGCTGCCGCTTCCCCGGCGGGGTCACCTCCGCCGACACGTACTGGCAGCTCCTCACCCGGGGCCGGGACGCCGTCGGCACGCTCCCGGACGGCCGGTGGGACCCCTTCGTACCGGACCCGGAACGGCTTCCGGACGACGTGAGCCGGCACGGAGCCTTCCTCGGCGGCCTCGACACCATCGCCGGCTTCGACGCGGAGTTCTTCGGCATCCCCGCGCACGAGGCCACCGCCATGGACCCCCAGCACCGCATGCTGCTCGAAGTCAGCCGCGAGGCCCTCGACCACGCGGCCCTGTCCGCGTCCGCGCTCGCCGGCACCCGCACCGGAGTCTTCGTCGGCATCAGCGGCAACGAGTACGCGCACCTCACCACCGCCGACCCCCACGCCGTGGACGCCTGGACGGCCACCGGCGCGGCCCTCAGCATCGCCGCCGGCCGCCTGTCCTACGCGCTCGACCTGCGCGGCCCCAGCCTGTCCGTCGACACGGCCTGCTCGTCGTCGCTCGTCGCGGTCCACCACGCCGTACGCAGCCTGGCGACGGGCGAGAGCGACACGGCACTCGCCGCCGGCGTGAACCTGCTCCTGACCCCCGCCGTCACGCTCGGCTTCCAGCGCGCCGGCGCTCTCGCACCCGACGGCCGCTGCAAGGCCTTCGACGCCGCGGCGGACGGGATCGTACGCGGCGAGGGCTGCGGAGTGGTCGTACTGAAACGGCTCACGGACGCCGAACGCGACGGCGACCGCGTCCTCGCGGTGATCCGTGCGACGGCCGTCAACTCCGACGGCCGCTCCAACGGGCTCACGGCCCCCAACGCCGAGGCCCAGCGCGCCCTCCTCGCCGAGGTGCACGGCACTCCGGCGACCGTCGACTACGTGGAGGCCCACGGCACGGGCACCGCCCTCGGCGACCCGATCGAGGCGAGCGCACTCGGCGCCGTGCTCGGCCGAGACCGCGACCCTGAGCAGCCCCTCCTGATCGGCTCCGCCAAGACCAACCTCGGCCACCTGGAGGCCGCCGCCGGTATCGCGGGCCTCGTCAAGACCGTCCTCGCCCTGCACCACGGCGAGATCCCCGCCCAACTGCACTTCACCGGCCCCGGCCCGCACGCCGACCTCGACGCGCTCGGCCTGCGCGTGGTCACCTCGTCCGAGCCCTGGCCCCGCTACTCGGGAACGGCCACCGCGGGCGTCTCCGCCTTCGGCTTCGGCGGCACGAACGCCCATGCCGTCCTCACCGAACACCGCCCGGCCGCCCGGACGCACCGGCCCTCCGAGCGGCCCGCGCTGCTCCTGCTCGACGGGCCGACCGCGGAGCGCGTGCGCGCGTACGCCGGTGAACTGGCCGCCTGGCTGGACACCCCCGGCAGCCGGCGCGTACGCGACCACGACCTCGCCCGGACCCTCGCGGGCCGCGGCGGCCGCGGCCGCCATCGCGCGGCTCTCGTCACCCGGGACCGCGCGGAGACCGTCACCGCCCTCACCCGCCTCGCCGACGGTGCCCCCTCTCCCCACCTGGTCACCGGGCACGGCGCACCGGGCGGGCCCGGACCGATGGTGTGGGTCTTCTCGGGCTACGGGTCCCAGTGGCCCGGCATGGGAAGCCGGCTCCTCGCGACGGAGGACGTGTTCGCGGCCGCCGTCGACCGGCTGGAACCGCTCCTGCGCGAGCACGCGGGCCTCTCCCTGCGCGCCGGACTCCAGCCCGACGCCGACCTGTCGACCCCCACCACCGTCATGCCCGTCCTGTACGGCATGCAGGTCGCCCTCGCCGAACTGTGGCGGTCCTGCGGCCTCGAACCCGCCGCCGTCGTCGGCCACTCCCTCGGTGAGATCGCGGCGGCGGTCGTCTCCGGGGAACTGGACGAGGCCACCGGCGCACGTATCGTCGCCGTACGCTCCCGGCTGCTGGCCGGGCTCAACGGCGGAGCCATGGCGGTGGTCGGCCTCCCTGCCTCCGACATCGCCCTGTCGGCACGGGAGTTGAGGAGCCTGCGGGTCGCCGTGCACGCCTCGCCGGCCCAGAGCGTGGTGACGGGATCGGCCGAGGACGTCGCCGAACTGATCGCCCGGGTGACGGAGGCCGGTGGCTTCGCCCGCTCGCTGGGAGTCACCGCGGCCGGGCACTCGCCCGAAGTCGAGCCGCTGCTCCCGGAGTTCACGTGGGAACTCGGCGAGATCCGGCACTCCGCACCCCGCTGCCGCCGCTACTCCACGGCCCTCGCCGACCCCCGCGGGGCAGGCCCCTGCGACACGGAGTACTGGGCGGCCAACCTGCGCAACCCCGTCCGCTTCGCACAGGCGGTACGCGCGGCGGCCGAGGACGGGCACCGCGTCTTCGTGGAGGTCGCCCCGCACGCCACACAGTCGCACCCGCTGGCCGAGACGCTGCGCGACGCCGGGGCCGACGACGCGCTCATCGTGCCCACGCTGCGCCGCGGCACCGACGACGCCGTCGGCTTCCGGACCGCGCTGGCCACGCTGCTCGTCCACGGCGTACGGGTGGCCCGGCCGCGTGAGGATTTGCATGCCGGGGGACGCATCGTGGACGTCCCGTCGCCCCGCTGGCGGCACCGGAGGTTCTGGGCGGGGGAGGAGCCGGCCGAGGAACCGGCCCCGGCCGGCGGTCGGTCGGACCCGGCCGTACCACTCGACCCTGCCGCGGACCCGCTCGATCGGCTCCGGCTGTGCGTGGCCGGGGTGATGGGCTACGGCCCCGAACGCCTGGACCCCGACACCCCGTTGACCGACCTCGGGCTCGACTCCCTCACCGCCGTGAGGATACGGGCCGTCGTGCGGCGGGAGTTCGACATCGACATCGAGCCGGGCACCCTCCTGAGGCGAGGAACCCTGCGGGGAGTGGCCCAGTTGCTGGGGGCCGGGAAGGAACCGGCCGACCCCGAGGAGCCGGAACACCGGACACCCACCACGGGCTCCGCATCCGAAAGGCGCCCGCCTGAAAGGGCCGCCACGCCCGCGGCCGCCCCCCTGCGGACCTTCCCCGGCACCGGCCCCCACACCCCGCTCTTCCTCGCCCATGCCGCGGGCGGCTCCGCCGATGTCTACGCCCGGCTGGCCCACAGCCTCGACGGCGACCGCCCGCTGTACGGCTTCGACCGGCAGGCGGACCCGGACGACGTACCGGGCCGGGCCGCGGAGTTCGCCCGGCGCATCCGCGAGGTGGACACCAACGGGCCCTGGGTGCTCGGCGGTTGGTCGTACGGCGGTCTCATCGCCCAGGAGGCGGCCAGGCTCCTCGCCCCGCACGGCAGGGTCCTCGCCCTGGTCCTGCTCGACTCCGTGCTGCCCCTGCCCACCCGCCGCACCGCGACCGACCTGGCCCTCCAGCACTTCCGGGACTTCGCCGCGTACGTGGCACGGACCTACGGCACGGCGCTCGACCTGCCGTACGACGAACTCGCCGGGCTCGACGACGCGGGACGGATCGACCTCGTCGTCAAGGTGCTGAGGGACACCGTCGACCTGCCGGAAGCCGTCCTCGAACACCAGCGGACGTCCTATCTGGACCTGTGCGGCGGCGAGCGCCACCGGCCCGGCAGACATACGGGCCCCACCTTCCTGTACCGCGCGAGCGACCCCGCCCCGCACACCGTCCGGGACCCCCGCTACGAGCGCGGCGACGCGACGCTCGGCTGGGACGCGCACTGCACCGACCTGACCGTCGTCCCGCTGCCCGGCCACCACCTCTCGCTGCTCGACCCACCGGTCGTCGACCACCTGGCCCGGCTGCTGACACGCGATCTGCGGGACTTCTGAAGGGACTTGCCCCATGACTCGTAAGCGCAGATGTGCCGCTCTCGCGGTGACAACGGCACTGCTCGGCACGGGAGTCGCACTCACCGCGCCACCGGCGACGGCTGCTTCCGCCGTGCAGGCCGCCGCGGGCGCCACCGTCGTCGGCGAGAAGTGGCTCGACGCCCGGACCGTCGACCTCACGGTCGCCTCCCCGGCCGTCGGCGCCGACCTTCCCGTACGCGTGGTCCTGCCGACCGGCTACGCCGCGCACCCGGACCGGACCTGGCCCGTCCTCTACCTGCTCCAGGGCGCCCACGACGACTACACGTCCTGGACCAGGGAGACGGACGTCGTCGACTTCCTCGCCGGCCAGGACGTCATCACCGTGATGCCCTCGTCAGGGCCCACCGGCATCCCCACCGACTGGTGGAACTACGGACGCGCCGGCACGGACTACGAGACCTTCCAGGTCGACGAGCTGATGAGCCTGCTGAAACAGAAGTTCAGGGCGGGCACGAAGCGTGCCGTCGCCGGTGTGTCCACCGGCGGCTACGGCGCCCTGGCCTTCGCGGCGCGGCATCCCGGGACCTTCGGCGCGGCCGCCTCGTACAGCGGGATCCTCGACACCACGGCCTTCGGCATGCCGACCGTGCTCAACGCCATCGTCGCCCGGGAAGGCCTGCTGCCCCTCACGCTCTGGGGCAACCCACTGCTCAACCGGGACAACTGGAACCGGCACAACCCCTACGCGCAGGCCCGCGCCCTCAAGGGCACCGGCCTGTACGTCTCCCAGGGCAGCGGCGTGCAGGGCGGCGACTTCGGCAACCTCGAAGGCGCCCTGCTCGAAGGCGCGCTCTGGTCCCAGGCGCACCGGTTCACCGACCAGCTGGACGCCCTGGGCATACCGGCCCAGGTGCACTTCTACAACGGGGGAGCGCACGCCTGGCCGTACTGGCGGCAGGAGTTCAAGGCGTCCTGGCCGACGCTCGCGAAAGGCCTCGGCCTGAGCTGACCCGGCCCGAGCCGACCCCTCAAGGAGGAACCACCATGGATGCGCTGGCGCAGGCCGTCGTCGCGGGAGCCGACCGCACGGAACTGGAACACCTCCCGGTACCCGGCCACTACACCGCCGCCCACCTGCGCGCGGAGGACGTGGAGAGCTTCGCCGGAGTCGCCGACAAGGACGTCCGCAAGTCGATCCACCTCGGCGACGTACCGATGCCCGAACTCGCACCGAACGAGGTGCTGGTGGCCAACATGGCGAGCGGCATCAACTACAACACCGTCTGGTCGGCGATGTTCGAACCCATCCCGACCTTCTCCTTCCTGAAGCACTTCGGCCGCCAGGACCGCTGGGCGGCCCGGCACGACCAGCCGTTCCACGTGATCGGCTCGGACGCGTCCGGCGTCGTGGTCCGCACCGGTTCCGGGGTGCGCAGATGGCAGGTCGGCGACCAGGTCGTGGTGAGTCCCGTGTACGTCGACGAGGAGGACCCGGCGACCCACGCCGACGGCATGCTGGGCAACGGCATGCTCGCCTGGGGCTTCGAGACCAACTTCGGCGGGCTCGCCCACTACTCCGTGGCCCGGGCCAGTCAACTCCTGCCCAAACCGGCCCATCTGACGTGGGAGGAGGCCGCCTCGAACCCGCTGTGCGCGGGCACGGCGTACCGCATGCTCGTCAGCGACCGGGGCGCCCGGATGACGCAGGGCGACGTGGTGCTGATCTGGGGGGCGGCCGGCGGCCTCGGCGCGTACGCCGTCCAACTGGTCCGCAACGGCGGCGGGATCGCCGTGGGCGTCGTCAGCAGCGAGCGGAAGGCGGAGTACGCCCGCCGCCTGGGCTGTCACGTGGTCGTCAACCGTGAGGAGATCGGTCTCACCGGCAACGAGCCGCCGGCCGACCCCTCCGTCGCCGGAAAGCGGCTCGGCAAGCTGATCCGTGCCGCGACGGGAGAGGACCCGCACATCGTCTTCGAGCACGTGGGCCGGGCGACCTTCGGTGTCTCCGTGTTCGTCGTGCGGCGCGGCGGCGCGGTGGTGACCTGCGGTTCCAGCACGGGCTACCAGCACGAGTTCGACAACCGGTACCTGTGGATGCGCCTCAAGCGGGTCATCGGCAGTCACGGGTCCAACCTCCACGAGCAGGCCGCCGTGCACCGGCTCCTCAACCTCGGCCATCTCGCCCCCGCGCTGACCGAGACCTATCCGCTCACCGACACGGCCGAGGCGGCCAGGCTGGTCCAGAGCAACGCCCACATGGGCAAGATCGGCGTCCTGTCCCTCGCCCCGACTCCAGGTCTCGGGGTGTCCGACCCGGTGCGCAGGGAGCCGGCCGCCCGTCCGGCGTGACCTCCGGGCGGCACTACACCGGGCCCGCCCGGAACCGTCGTACGGGACGGCTCCGGGCGGGCCCGGCCTTCAGACGGGCTGCCCGGTCCTCGCCGAAGCCTTCCCGGGTGTCCGCGGCCGCGGCGTCATCGACAGCCTGTCCGGCTTGACGGTGACGATGGCCTGCGGGCGCGGGGGAGCGGACGCCAGTGTCAGGCGCCAGCGCTGGACGACGGTGGCCAGGACGATGAGGAGTTCGGTCCAGGCGAACTCCTCGCCGATGCACTTGCGCCGGCCGTCCCCGAAGGCGAGGAAGGAGGAGCGGTTGATGCCCTTCGCGCGTTCGGGATCCCAGCGGCCCGGGTCGAAGGACGAGGGATCGTCGTAGACCTCGGGGTCGTGCTGGTGGACGTACGGGCTGTAGACGACGTCCGCGCCCGCGGGTATCGGCACCCCGTCGAGCACGACGGGGCGGGTGGTGGTCCGCGTGACGAGCCAGGCCGGCCCGTACATGCGCATGGCCTCCTTCAGGACGCTGCGCATGTACGGCAGGGAGCCCAGGTCCTCCTGGCGCAGGGGCCGTCCGCCGCAGACGGCGTCGAGTTCGGCGTGCAGCCGCCGCTCGACGGCGGGGTCGCGGCTGATCTCGTACAGGGTCCAGGCCAGTGTCGTCCCGGTGGTCTCGATCGCGCCGGTCAGGAGGGTGATCGCCTCGTCCTGGAGCTGTTGCCGGGACAGGGGGCCGGTCTGCGGGTCGTCGGCGGTGAGGAGGGTGGAGAAGAGGCCGCTCTGTGCCGCGCCGTCCCCGGGCGGTGCCTCGTCCTGGTGGGCGGGGCAGCCGGCCGGCGGCGCGGTCGGCCCGGCGGACGCGAGGTGGGCGCGGTGGTGGTCGATCGCCTGGTCGACGAGTGCCCTCAGGCGGGCGACCCGCCGCTTGTGGGCGCGGTTCGCGGGCAGCGGCAGCTTCGTGACCCAGGCGGGCAGGATGGTCTGCCGGATCGTGCCGCGCATGATCGCGGGCATGAGGCTCTGGAACTCGCTCTCGACCTGCCCCGGCAGACCCGAACCGAACAGCGCGACGAGGAAGGTCGACAGCGTCAGGTCGTTCATGTCCTCGTACGTGTCCCGGGGGACTCCCTGTGCCCATGCCTCGGTCGCGGCGCGTACGTGGCTGATCATGACGTCGCCCCGGGTGGCGATGTGCGCCTTGTTGAACATGGGCTGCATCAGCCGGCGGTGCTTCATGTGCAGGTCGCCGTCGGCGATCGTGGCGAGCCCGTCCCCGAAGAACACCCGCAGCGCGTCGATGATCTTCCCGCCCTTGGCGAACGCGTCGACCTCCGTCACCAGCACGCGCCGGGTGACGGCCGGGTCGGTGACCACGTAGGCGGCGGTGGGTCCGATGAGGATCTTGACGACGCTGCCCTGCTCGCGCAGAGCGTTCATGAACTCCAGCGGTCGTCTGGCCAGCTGGTGCCCGTGCCCGATCAAGGGCAGGCGGCCCGGCGCGGTGGGGGCCACGGCGGGAGGACCTGTGATGCCACTCATCGCTGACTCTCCTCAAGATCAACTCAGGTGGTGTGATCATGACATGTATGCCCGGGCGGTCACGGGCGTACCCGCCGCCTTCGTCACACCGGCGTGCGGTTGTGGGGATGAGTTAAGGGATTTGTCGACTCATATGGCCTGGTCGGAGCGTGACGAAAGCTTCACGGAAGTGAGCCGGACGGGTTGATTCCCGGGAGATCAAACCCGATAAGGTTCCCTGAGGTGCGGCGAGTTGACGCGATTGCCATCGGTTGTCGCTCGTTGTCCACGCATGCCCGTCGCGGGGTCGAACACCGCGTGACGCGTGCTGCCCCCCGAGATTCTCCCCCCTCTGTTCGATCGTGTTGCTTCGAAGGATGCAGATGGAACTTGCCACTCCGCCACCGGCGGCGCGGGCACCGGTCGCCTGGTACAGCTGGTGGCTGCTGCCACTGGCCTTAGGTGCTGGGACCGTCGTCGCTGCGGTCGTGGGCTCCGGCCAGGCCCGCATACCCGCGATCCTCTCCGGAGTCGTGGTGACGGCGGCGAGCGCCGTCTCGGTACGACTCCTGATCCGCTCACAGCGTCAGATGCGCAGCAGCGCCGGTGAGTTCAGGAACGCGCAGGCCGAGCACTCCCAGCAGTGGCAGCAGCACGTGGCCGGCCTGGAGCGCAAGCACGCCGCCGAGCGCTCGGCCTACGACGCGCAGCTCGCCGAACAGGCCAAGGCGTACGAGACCCGGATCGCCGAGCAGACCCAGGCCTGGCAGGAACAGCTGGACCGGCAGCTCGCCGCGGTCGCCCTGCTCGCCGACCGGCAGCTGCCCGACGCGCTGGAGCGGCTGCGGGCCGGTGACTCCATCGACGACGTCCTGCCCTCCCTCAACCAGTGCGCCGAGGTCAGCGCCGACCTGCAGGCCGTCCTGCGCAAGGTGCTCAGGACCGCCCTCATCGGTGTGGAGCAGGAGTTCGACCGCTCCACCTCCGCCGAGCAGGCCGTCATCAGCATCGGCAGCCGTATCCACGTACTGACCAGCAAGCTGCGCGGCCGGCTGCACGAGATGCAGGGTGAGCACGGCAGGCTGCCCTCCGTCGCCCAGGGCCTGATGGAGCTGGACCAGGAGCTCGGCCCCGCCGACTCCCTGGCCGCGAGCATCGGCGTACTCGGCGGATCCGACCGGCCCGGCCGGCAGTGGCAGGAACCGCAGCGGCTGCTCAGCGTGGTGCGCGGCGGCATCGGCCGGATCAGGGACTTCGACCGCGTCCAGGTGCGGCACCTGCCCGAACTCGGCGTCGACGGCGGTCTGGTGGACCACCTCACGCTGATCTTCGCCCACCTGCTCGACAACGCGGCGCGCTACTCGCCGCCCACCGAGCCCGTGGTCGTCTCCGGCAAGGAGGTGCCCAACGGCGTCGGGATCGAGATCCAGGACTCCGGCAAGGGCCTCAACGAGGAGAAGAAGCAGGAGGCCCTCCAGTCGCTCGAGGGCGTGTCCCCCGGCCCCGGCATCGGCGGCGTGTCCGAGGACGCCCACCTCGGTCTGCGCGTGGTGGGGGCCCTGGCCCGCCGGTACGGCATCCGGGTCACGTTCGCGGACTCGCCGTGGCTCGGCACGTCGGTGGTCGTCGTGGTACCTCACAAATACTTCAGCCAGCTGCCCGCCGTCGTCACGGCCCCGTCGTCGCCCGCCCAGGTCCCGGCCGCGTCCGGAACCGAAGAGGCCGTGGTCGAAGGAGCGGCCGTGGCCGATCCCGAGGAGACCGGGGACACCACGCCCGGCGGTCTGCCCAGGCGCCGCAGGCGCGCCGCCGAGTCCGAGCCGCCCAGGCCGTCCGTACGCGAGGACGAGTCCGTGAACACCGCCTCGCACGCGGTACCACCGGACGAGTCCTTCACCGGTCTGGCCGCCTTCGCCACGGCCGGACGCGAGCCGACCGCCGACCGTGAGCCGACCGCCGGACGTGAGTCCACAGAGCACCGCACTGAAGAGAGCGACTAGTCCTCATGACGCAACAGGGAACCGACGTGAGCTGGGCGCTCCGCGATCTGGTCGAGAGCATCCAGGAGATCCGCTTCGCCCTCGTCGCCTCCAGCGACGGCAAGGCCATCACCTCCTACGGTGCCGACGATCCCGACGACGTGGACCGCTTCGCCGCCGTGGTGGCGGGCCTGCAGGCGCTGGCCCAGCCCGTGGCCGAGCAGTTCCCCAAGTACGCCGGGCAGCTGCGCCTCGCGATGATCGAGGTCGACGGCGGTCACCTCTTCGTGGTGCGCGCGGGTGTGGAGACGTACCTCGGCGTCCTGGCCAGGGAAGGGCTCGACCAAGGACTCCTGGGCCATCAGATGAGGGACCTGGCCCGCAGGATGGGTGAGCTCCTCGGCACCACGCCGCGTCTGGAGGAGCACTCTGGATGAGTGGTCCCCACAGGCCCACGGACCCGTCCGGTCTCGAGCGCTACTACGTCCTCACGGGCGGACGCAGCGGACCGGGCGGTTCGGCGTCGAGCCTTGACGTGGCGACCCTCATCACCTCCCGTGCCGCGCCCGGCCCAGGCATGCAGCACGAGCACGAGGAGATCCTCCGGCGCTGCCGTGATCCGCTGTCGGTGGCCGAACTCGGCGCCCACCTCGGACTGCCCTTCAACATTCTCGCGGTGCTCTTGGCCGATCTGCTGGACGCAGGCCGCGTTGAAGCCCGTGACCCCATCCCGGCGTCAGGCGCCGGTCGCGGGCCCGACCTCGCGCTCCTTGAGGAGGTACTCAGTGGACTTCAAAGGCTTTGACCATCCCGACCGCCACCCGGCGGACGGCAGCCTGCCCGACGGCGCCCGCTCGGTGAAGGTGATGATCGCCGGCGGATTCGGTACCGGAAAGACCACCATGGTCCGCTCGGTCAGCGACATCAAGCCGCTCACCACCGAGGAGACGCTGACCCAGGCCAGCGCCGACGTCGACAACCTGATCGGGGTGGCGGACAAGCAGGAGACCACCGTCAGCCTGGACTTCGGCAAGATCGGCATCAACGACCAGCTGGTGCTCTACCTGTTCGGCACACCGGGCCAGGAGCGGTTCTGGTTCCTGTGGAACGGCCTGTTCAAGGGCGCGCTCGGGGCCGTGGTCCTGGTCGACACCCGCCGGCTTGCCTCCAGTTTCCGGGCCATCGAGGAGATGGAGCGGCAGAACGTCCCGTTCGTCATCGCCCTGAACGTGTTCCCGGACTCCAAGGACCACCCGGTCGACGAGATCCGGGACGCCCTGGACATCTCCCCGCACACCCCGGTCGTGGCCTGCGACGCCCGCGACCGGGCCTCCAGTCGTGATGTGCTCATCGCACTGATACGTCACCTCAAGGAACGCTCCGCAGTCGCTCTGGAGTCCCGATGACCGACCAGCCCTTAAACGGTCCCGACACCCCCCGCGGCTGCCCGGTCGCACACGGCGGGGGAGACGACCTCACCCGTCTCTACGGGCCCGACGCGGCCGTCGACCCGATCGGCATCTACGCGCGGCTGCGCAAGGAGCACGGGCCCGTCGCGCCGGTGCTGCTGGAGGGCGACATCCCCGCCTGGCTGGTGCTCGGATACCGGGAGAACCGGCGGGTGCTGGACAACCCGCGTCAGTTCAGCCGGGATTCACGGATCTGGCGGGACTGGAAGGAGGGGCGGGTCGAGAGCACCTCGCCGCTGATTCCGATGCTGGGCTGGCGGCCGGACTGCGTCTCCCAGGACGGCGAGCCGCACCGCCGGCTGCGCGGCGCGGTCACCGACAACCTCCAGGCCGTCTCCAGCCGCGGCATCCGCCGCCATGTCACGCACTTCGCGAACAAGCAGATCGACGCGTTCGCGGGAGCGGGCAGCGCCGACCTGGTGGCCGAGTACTCCGAACACCTGCCGATGCTCGTGCTCACCAGGGTGTTCGGGCTCGCCGAGGGAGCGGGGCGACGGCTGGCCGAGTCCTGCGCACTGGTGATGAAGGGCGGCGCGGACGCTCTCGTCCACAACGACCGCATCATGCAGATCCTCGGTGAGCTCGCCGAGCGCAAGCGGGTGGAGCCGGGCTCCGACTTCACCACCGGGCTGCTCGAACACCACGCCGACCTCGACGACGACGAGATACTCAACCATCTGCGGCTGGTGCTGATCACCGCGCACGCCACCACCAGCAACCTGCTCGCCCGGGTCCTGCAACTGATCCTCACCGACGCCAACCGGCTCTCCGGCCTCGTCAGCGGGCAGCTGAACATCTCCGCCGTCGTGGAGGAGGTCATGTGGAACACACCTCCGCTGGCCGTCCTGCCGGGCCGGTTCGCCACCGCCGACCTCGAACTCGGCGGGCACCACCTCCAGGAGGGCGATCTGCTGGTGCTCGGCCTGACCGCGGGCAACGTCGATCCGGAGATCCGGCCGGACGTCGGCATCTCCGTGCATGGCAACCAGTCGCATCTCGCGTTCAGCGGGGGGCCGCACGAGTGCCCCGGGCAGAACATCGGCCAGGCCATCATCGAGACGGCCGTCGACGCGCTGCTGCACCGGCTGTCCGGGCTCCGGCTCGCGGTGGATCCCGAGGACCTCACCTCTACGGCCTCCACGTGGGAGGCGCGGCTGGACCGGCTGCCGGTGTCGTTCACTGCGTGAGCGCTCCGCTCGGGGCGGGGGTGGGGTGGGGTGTGGGTTGGTGGGGTGTCTGCGCAGTTCCCCGCGCCCCTGGGTGGATGGGGTGCGCGGGGGTGTGGTGTCGGCTGCGGGTCCGTGGGGGTTGGGCGCGCAGTTCCCCGCGCCCCTGAAAAGACTGCGCCGTTCCCCGCGCCCCTAAGAGACCGCGCCGTTCCCCGCGCCCCTAAGAGACCGCGCCGTTCCCCGCACACATGAAGGACTGCGCCGTTCCCCGCGCCCCTGGTGAGTCGGGGCGGGGGATTGCCGCGCAGTTTGCCGCGCCCCTGGGTGGCCCGGGGGCGCGGGCTGTGGGGTCAGACTGCCAGTAGGTCGTCCAGTGAGCCCTTGCCTGCCAACTCGGCCCGGGCCGCGGGGGTTTCCTTGTCCGCCGCGTAGCGGCCCGAGGTCAGGGCCCATTCGTAGTTGCCGTTGATCCAGTGCTGGATGGCCTCGACGCCCATCCGGACCCTGACCCGTTCGTCCTCGTCCAGACCGAGCTCGTCGCACATCTGCGGCACCTGCGACTCGAGTTCGAGGTACTCGGCGAGGCAGTCCGTGGTCATGCGGAACGCCTCGTCGGCGGCCTCCTGCCAGCTGCAGTGCCGCTCGCGGTGCAGGACGGCTATCAGGTTGTGGCCGTCCCCCCTGCGTTTCTCGCGCTCGAAGGAGTGGATGTCGTTCATGAACCCGATGGTGTCGGCGGCGCGGTCCCGCATTCTCTCCATCAGCGGATGTGCCTCCACCTCGGCGGGCACCTCGAAGCCGCGGCTGCGCTCCCCGGCGTCGATGCTGTGGTGGATGCCCACCGTACGGCGACGGAACGCGGCGTACTCCTGGAGGTCGAGCGTGCCCGCCAGGCCGCGGGCGGCCAGGTCGACCTCCTCCGTGTGCGCCACGAGGAAGCGCCCCCACGAGGCCGCGAACCGCGTCCGCCATGTCAGGGACATGCCATCCGAGAGGTGGGCCCAGACCTCCGCCCAGGCCATCGTGATCGGGCAGACCACCCTGGGGGTGATGCCAGCGGGTCGCAGGGGGGTGACGATGAGCTCCCGCGCAACCTCCGCTATCCGGTCGGCGCGGTCGGGCCTGCCGGAGTCGAACTGGTCGTCGAAGAGGAAGGCCAGCGAGAACCAGTTCATCAGGACGACCATGTCGTCGGCGGAGGCGTGGGGGTAGGTGCGGGCGGCCGCCTGGGGCAGATCCCAGGACCGGTACTCCTCGAACCCGGCCTGACTGCGCACCAGACCCTTGTCCCACACCCAGCGCAGATGGCGGGCCTCGGCGAACTCGAGATGTTCACTGACGGGGGTGGCGAAGGGAAGGTCGAACCTGACGTCCTGCGGCATTCGCGTCCTCTCCTGAGGCGATTGGCAGGGCCCCCCTCCCTGCGCGCGGGCGTTCGAAATGGCGCCCGTTGACTCGAACTGCACTTCCCGAGGCGAAAGTTGACTCGATTTCCGCTACGAGGCTG
This sequence comes from Streptomyces sp. BV286, assembly GCF_019090165.1. Lineage (GTDB taxonomy): Bacteria > Actinomycetota > Actinomycetes > Streptomycetales > Streptomycetaceae > Streptomyces. The sequence continues at coordinate 11,007 of NZ_JAHRIB010000031.1, read as the reverse complement.
CCCTGATCGTAAATGATCTATGCCGCGACCTCGGTGACTTCACCGTGACCTGCGTTACACCACTCCGTGACCTCGGGTATTCGTCGGCCTCCGTGGCCGGATGGGCACGGTCCTCCTCCTCAGAGGTGAACTCCCGTCACACTGGAGGATCACCGGACGCCCTGACGGCTGCCGGACATCTTGACGACGCAGTGTCGACCGCCCCAGGAGGCCGATCCACGATGACTTCACCCCTCCGAACTCCCAAGCAGCGCAAGCAGGACACACTGGACCGGCTGGAGAACGACGTGGACGCCTGGGTCGCCACGGCCGAGGGAGACATGCCGTACCTGGTGCCCCTGTCCTTCCTGTGGGACGGCGAGTCCCTGCTCCTCGCCACCCCTGCCGCGAGCCCGACCGGCCGCAATCTCCGAGCGACCGGCCGGACCCGGCTGGGCATCGGGCCCACCCGTGACGTCGTCCTCGTCGAGGGGACGGTGGAGACACTGGCCCCCGCCGAACTGCCGGAAGGCGTCGGCGACGCCTTCGCGGACAGGACCGGCTTCGACCCGCGTCGACTGACCACCGCCTACCTCTACTTCCGCGTCCGCCCGCAGCGGGTGCAGGCCTGGCGCGAGGCCGACGAGCTCGAAGGGCGCGAACTCATGCGCGACGGACAGTGGTTGGTGTCCGACTGATTTCACGTGACGGGGTACCCGGTCTCCGGAGCAGTGGGCGGAAGGCCGTTCGCGCCCGGTCGGTCTACGGAGGAGATATGGCACTGGTACTGGCAGGCGTCGTGGTGTTGGACTGTTCCGAGCCGGAGAAACTCGCCGCGTTCTACAAGGAGTTCCTCGACGGCGAGGAGGTCGACGCGACGGCGAACCGGGTGGAGATCAGGGGAGCCGACGGAATCAGGATGGCGTTCCGGCGGGACGTGAACGCCACCCCGCCCAGCTGGCCGCGCCCCGAGAACTCCCTGCAGGCCCATCTGGACTTCCACGTCGAGGAGTTGGACGAGGCCGAGCGCAGGGTCATCGGGCTCGGCGGCCGCCCGCTGGAGACCAAGGACGCGGGCGGCCCGTACGAGGAGCGGGGGTACTCAGACCCGGCGGGCCACTCGTTCACACTGCGCTGCACCCGGGCCACCGCGCCCAAGCAGGGCTGAGACCGAGCGGGGCCGGACCCCGGTGAAGAGCAGGCGGCGCGCTCAGCCGCGGTGCGCGCGCAGGGCCGCCAGGGCGCGGTCCGCGTGCACGCTCGCCCGGATCTCGCTGCGCACCACCTCGAGCACCTTCCGCTCCTCGGAGAGGACGAAGGTGACCCGCTTGGTGGGCGCCAGCGAGAATCCGCGCTTCACTCCGAAACGCTCGCGGATCTCGCCTGCCGGGTCCGAGAGCAGCGGAAACCCGAGGCTGTTCTTTCCCGCGAACTCCTGCTGGCGCTCGACCGTGTCACCGCTGATGCCCACCGGCCGGGCTCCGACAGCCGCGAACTCGGCTGCCAGGTCGCGGAAGTGGCACGCCTCGGCGGTGCAGACCGCGGTGTTCGCCGCCGGATAGAAGAACAGTACGACGGGGCCCTCGTCCAGCAGCTCCGAGAGCTTCCGGGTCGTACCGGTCTCGTCGGGGAGCGTGAAGTCCTCCACGGTGTCGCCCACCGCTATCTGGTTCGTCACGACTTGCTCCCCTGACTGCCGGCCACCGATGTGGAGGCCCACCGTACTGGACGGTAGGTGCAGTCAGTCGCGGCCCCCCTTCTGGTCGGAGGGCCACACTCCGGTGGACCGTTCGATGGCTGTCGCACCCGTGCGGTCCACCGCGCTGCGGACGACCGCGAAGATCGCGCCCTGGATGGCCGCGGCGAGCAGCACCTCTCCCCAGCCGCGGTCCTTGTCCAGCGCGTCGGGTGCGTCGTCCTCGTGACGGATCGCCTTCCAGGTCGCCTTGAACGCCATGCCGGCGAGGGTTCCGCTCGTCCAGCCGAGTACGAACCCGATGGGCTTGTAGACGATGGGCAGCTTCTTCTTCTGCACCTGGCTCTCCTTCGGCTCGTTTTTCCCGGACACCTGGCGAGTGTCCAGTTCAGCGGCGAATACGCGGACGTCCGCGAGACGGAATGGATGGCACCACGGGACGGCGCGGACGGCGCCGACAGGGACACAATCTCCGCCGGGCCCAGTGCCCAGGCCCAGCCCAGGCCCGGGCCCACCGCCCCGGCTGCCGGCGCCGGAGAGCCGGAGCGGGGCGAGCCCGGCAGGTCAGGGGCGGCCGGTCGCCGCCACCTCCTCGCCCTCGCGCACGGGCCCGGGCGGGCTCCCGGCTCCGAACGGGCGCCCGCCCAGTTCCTCGCGACCGTGAGAGGTCAGCCACCCCGACAGGTCGGGCCCGAGCGGCACGATGCCGGTCGGGTTGATGCCCTCGTGGACCTGGTAGTAGTGCCGCTTGATGTGGTCGAAGTCGACGGTGTCCCCGAACCCGGGTGTCTGGTAGAGGTCACGGGCGTACGCCCACAGGACCTGATCCTCCGTCAACTTCCATTGGTTGCACTTGAAATGGCCGTGATACACGGCGTCGAAGCGGACCAGTGTCGTGAACAGCCGGATGTCAGCCTCCGTGATCGTGTCCCCGACCAGGTACCGGCGCTCCGCGAGCCGTTCCGACAGCAGTCCCAGCCGCCGGAACACGCCCTCGCAGGCCGCCGCGTACTCGTCCTGAGCGGTCGCGAATCCGGCCCGGTACACACCGTTGTTGACGTCCTCGTACACCTCTCCCATCACGTCGTCGATCTCGTCGCGAAGCTTCTCCGGGTAGAGGTCGGGCGCCCCCTCCCGGTGCAGGCTCCGCCATTCGGTGGCGAGGTCCAGGGTCAGCTGCTGGTAGTCGTTGGTCACCAGCCGTCCGCTGGGCACGTCCACCAGCGCGGGCACGCTGACACCGCCCGGATGGCCCGGCTCCCGCGCCTCGTACGCCTCGGCGAGGTACCGGATGCCGAGTACCGGATCACGGCCGCCGGGATCCAGGGTGAACCGCCAGCTGCGGTCGTCCTGGACCGGGTCGGTGACCGCCATCGGCAGGGCGTCCTCGAGCCCCAGCAGCCGCCGCGAGATCACCGCGCGGCTCGCCCAGGGGCAGGCCCGGCTGACGACCAGCCGGTAGCGCCCGCTCTCGACGGGCCAGCCGTCCCGGCCGTCGGCCGTCACCCGGTCCGAGAAGTGGCTCTTCGACCTCTTGAAGGACTTCTTCCCGTACGCGCTGTTGCCCTCGGTGTCGCTCATGACGTCTCCTTCCGCACGTGTGCCTGATGAGGGTTCCCCGAAAACCGCCGTCGCCCCGTGTGAGGCAGGGGGCGTGGGGCATCCGGCGGAGGTGAACCGTGAGCCTTCTTCCCCTTCGGACCGCCGGACCCGCGTCACCGTGCTGGTGGCGCTGGCCGCCAACCTCGTCATCGCCGTGGCCAAGGCCGTGGGCGGCCTGCTCGCCGGATCGCCCGCCCTGCTCTCGGAGGCGGCGCACTCGGTGGCCGACAGCCTGAACGAGGTCTTCCTCCTCGCCGCCCTGCGCCGCAGCCGGCGTCCCGCCGACAGCCGTCACCCCTTCGGCTACGGAAAGGAACGCTTCTTCTGGTCCCTGCTGGCCGCCGTGGGCATCTTCCTGATGGGCGGCTGCTTCTCCTTCTTCCAGGGCTTCGAGGCCCTCGGCTCAGAGGGCTCGGAGTCCCACAGCGGATACGTGGCGGGTCTCGCAGTCCTCGTCGTCGCGCTCCTCGCGGAGGGCGGCTCCCTGCTGCGCGCGCTGCACCAGGTACGCAAACAGGGTGGCCTCTCCACCGAGGTCCGCGACCCGGCCCTGCGCACCGTCATCGCCGAGGACGGCACCGCCGTACTGGGCGTGCTGTTCGCGATCACGGGCATGGCCCTGCACATGGCCACCGGCCAGGTCGTGTACGAGGCCTCGGCGTCGCTGGCCATCGGAGCGCTCCTCGTCTACGTGGCGTACCGGCTGGGCCGTGATGCGCGCGACCAGCTGATCGGCCAGGCGACGGACGAGGAGTCGAGCCGCCGCATCCGTGCCCTGCTGGACGCGCAGCCCGAGATCGACTCCGTGGAGTCCCTGCTGACCATGCAGCTCGGCCCGGACTCGACCCTGGTGGCCGCCCGCATCGACCTGATGCCGGGTCTCGACAGCGAGGAGGTGGAGCTGGTCGCCGAGCGCATCAAGCGGTCGGTCGCCCACACGGTCCCGGAGGCGGACCAGATCTTCCTCGACGTGACGGACGCCCCCACGGCGCGGCGTACCGCGGCATACGAAAGTGGCCCCGCCGCGACGGGGGAGCGCGGCGGGACCTGAGAATCGGGTGCCCGGCCCCCACCGAATCATGCGCACCTTTTCCGAGCGCTTCCGCACGGCCGCCGCGCGACGCGGCGTACAGACTGACGTGGCCCGTACCAGGGAAAGGCCTGGTACGGGCCACGTCATGTCCGTGGGACCGCCGGTGTCCCCGGACCGCTGCTATTCGCCGGTGCCCGGCTCCAGGACGAAGAGCGGGATCTCCCGGTCGGTCTTCGTCTGGTAGTCGGCGTACGCCGGATACGCGGCGACCGCCCGCTCCCACCACAGGGCCTTCTCCTCGCCGGTCACCTCCCGCGCGGTCATGTCCTGGCGCGTCGGGCCGTCCTGCAGCTCCACACGGGGGTCGCTGACGACGTTGTGGTACCAGACGGGGTGCTTGGGCGCGCCACCCAGTGAGGCGACGGCGGCGTAGCGGCCCTCGTGCTCGACCCGCATCAGCGGCGTCTTACGGATCTTCCCGCTCCTGGCTCCGCGGGTGGTCAGCACGATCACGGGCAGCCCCGTGTCCAGCAGTGTCGTTCCCTCGGTACCACCGGAGCGTTCGAACAGCTCCACCTGATCGCGTACCCACTGGGTGGGGCTGGGCTCGTATTCGCCCTCAAGAGGCATGACATCCATCCCATCGATCGTCGTTCGCGCGTAGGACTCGTCCCGGCCCAGGTGCAACACGCGCGCCTCGGTGATTTCATCCCACGCGTCCTCGGTCCTCGTTCCTCTCGCCTGCCCGAGCGGGGACGGATGACGCAACCGGCATGACCTGGCAGGTAATTGCCGGCGTGCCCGAGGGTCGGCAGGGTGGTGACCACCGCGGCGCACGACGCGGTGACCAGGACGGACGTACGCGGTTCGAGCGAGATCGAACCGCTGCCGAAAGAGGGAGTCCCATGACCGCCACCACCCGCAGCGTCGTCGAGGAGCTCCTGCGCCGGATCGGCCAGGGCGATCCCGGGCGGATCGCCGAGCTGTACGCCGAGGGGGCCGACTGGAAGCTCGACTGGCCGCAGGAGGAGCACGGGCGAGCGGACACCCCCTGGATCCGGCAGCGGTCCACCCGTGCCGACGCCGCCGACCACTACCGCCTGCTGGCCGAGTTCCACGTGCCCGGGCAGGCGGCCACCGACATCGAACGCATCCTCGTCGACGGTGACGAGGCGGTCGTGACGGGCGAGATCCGTCAGACCGCCAAGCCGACCGGGCGCGCCTACCGGGCACGGTTCGCCCTGCACCTCACCGTCGAGAACGGCCTGGTCGTGCGCCACCACGTCTACGAGGACAGCCTCGCCGTGGCCCGGGCCTTCCAGGCCGGATAGGCCGTCCTGGACGGACTGGGCGCCACCTCCTGGGGACGGCCCTTGCCCTCGGCCCGCGCAGTGCCTCACGCCGGCGCCGCGATCATGTGCGCGGCCAGCGCCAGGATCACGGCACTGGACACCAGGGCCGTCGCCAGCCGCCCCCGCCGGCCCGTCAGCGCCCGGCCGAGCAGGGCGCCACCGCCCGCGAGGAGCAGCTGCCAGCCTGCCGAAGCGGCGAACGCGGCGAGGACGAACACACCCTGTTCCAGCGGATCCGCGGCTGTGCCGGCACCTCTGCCGAGCACCAGGGCCACGAAGTAGACGACGGTGGTGGGGTTCAGCAGCGTGATGCCCAGCAGTGCGAGGAAGGCGCGGCCCGGACCGGCCGGAGCGCGGTCGGAGCGGGTCGCGAGCCGCTGTTGCCGGTACTGGCGCAGTGCTGTGAGTCCGCCCCGGACGGCCAGGGCGACGAGCACGAGCCCCGAGATCCAGCGGAGCGGCTCCAGTACGGGCTGCAGGGCGGTGGCGAGCGCGGAGCCGCCGAGCACGGCGACCAGGGCGTACAGCCCGTCGGCCGTCGCCACGCCGAGCGCTGCGCCCATGCCGGTCCGCAGGGTCGTACGGGCGGTGAGGGAGACGAGATAGGTCGCGACCGCTCCGACAGGGACGGCGATGCCGAAGCCCGCGAGCAGTCCCGCGACGAGCGCGGCGGTCATGACCGCGGGAGCGAGAGCCTCCGCGGTCGGCCGGACTGCTGCTGGACCCGCACCGGACGAACGGCGGCGGAGGTCGGCGGCAGCAGAGCTTCGATCGTGGTCATGGGCCGATGCTGACGGCGGAGGGAATTGCGCGGCAACTCATTTACGGCACACCGAGGTGCGAGGGCCGACGGGGGAGGCGTACCGCGGCCGAGAGGGCGGCGGCGCCCGCGCCCGCCCCGGACGTCCGGAGACCGGGCCCGCTCCCCAGGGGAGGCGGGCCCGGCACTCCCCGGAACTAGAAGGGGAAGTGCGCCTGCTGCGTGGCGAGCGTCACCCAGCGGGTGTTGCTGAACGCCTCGATGCCCCAGCGTCCGCCGAAGCGCCCGTATCCGCTGCCCTTGAACCCGCCGAAGGGGGCGTTCGGCTCATCGGCGACGGACTGGTCGTTGACGTGCACGATGCCGGTACGGATCCGGCGGGCGACCCTGAGCCCGTGGGTGCCGTTCTCGGTGATGATCCCGCAGGTCAGACCATGCTCCGTGGCATTGGCGAAGGAGACCGCCTCGTCGTCCGTGGTGAAGGTGCTGATCACGGCGACCGGGCCGAAGGCCTCGCCCCGGAACAGCTCGGCCTCCTCCGGCAGGTCGGTGAGGACGGTCGCCGGGTGCACCGCGCCCTCGGGGGCGCTGCCGCCGGTGAGGACGGTCGCGCCCTTGGTCACGGCGTCCTCCACGAGCGCCGCGACCCGGCGGGCGGCGTCCCGCGTGACGAGCGGTCCGACCACGGTGTGCGGATCACCGGGGTCACCGGACGCGAGCGACTCGGTCTTGGCGGTGAACTTGGCGGTGAACTCCTCGGCCAGGCTCTCGTGCACGAGGATGCGGTCGGCGGACATGCAGATCTGGCCGGCGTTCATGAAGACGGAGAAGACGGCGGCGTCGACCGCGTAGTCGACGTCGGCGTCGTCCAGCACGATCACCGAGTTCTTGCCGCCGAGTTCGAGGACCGCGGGCTTCAGGTGCCGGGCCGCGTGCACGCCGATGATCCGGCCGACACCCGTGGAGCCGGTGAAGTTGACGGCCCGTACGCGCTCGTCGGCCACCAGGGCTTCGGCGACGGCGGCCGCGTCCTCGGGGGCGTTGGTGATCACGTTCAGGACGCCGTCGGGCAGGCCCGCGTCGCGCAGGACGTCCGCGACGAACAGACCGCATGCGATCGGCGCGTCCTCGCTCGGCTTCATCACCACGGTGTTGCCCGCGGCGAGCGGCGCGGCGACCGCCCGGACGCCCAGGATGACCGGGGCGTTCCAGGGGGAGAAGGCGGCCACGACACCGACGGGCTCGCGGACCGCGAGTCCGAGCGCGCCCTCCTTCTGCGCGCTCAGCACCTCTCCGCGCGGCGCGGTCACGGCGGCGGCCACCTCGCGAAGCATGTTCGCGGCGAGACCGACGTTGAACATGGCCCACGGCCGGGTGCCACCGACCTCGCCCGCCATGATCCGTACGGCGTCCTCGACACGGGCCTCCAGGAGGTCGGCCGCGGTGAGGAAGATCTTGCGCCGCTGCGCCGGGCCGAGCGCGGCCCACCCCTCGAACGCGGCGTCGGCGGCGTCCACGGCCCGGGTGACGTCCTCGACGCCGGCCGCGGCGACCGTGGCGTACACCTGCGAGCTGTAGGGATTGACGTCCTCGGCGGTGCGGCCGGAGGCCGCGGGCAGGTCCTTGCCGCCGATCAGCAGGTCACGATGGAGGGTCATGCGCGGCTCTTCCCGTCGTGCGACGCTGCGCGTTCCGCGACGGAACCGCGCGCGTTCGCCAGGTGAACAATCGTCCGTTGAATCTTCAATTGAAGTCTGCAACCCGACGGGGCATCAGTCAATGGCGGCATCGGTCAATGGCCGACCGGCCCGTCGCAGGCCTCGACCAGCGTCCGGGCCGCCCGCCCCGCCCGGGCGGCGGGCTCCGCGCTCCGCTCGATGGCGGCGGCGACCATGGCGCCCTCGGCCAGCAGGTGCAGTTGCCCGGCCAGGTCCGCGGGCAGTCCCGCCTCGCCCACCAGGTCCGCCAGGTAGTCCTTGAACGCCCGCTTGTGGGCGCGGACCTGGGCGGCGACCGGCTCCGACGTGGCGCCGAGCTCGCCGTACGAGTTGATCCAGGCGCAGCCGCGGAAGTCGGCCTGGCGGAACCAGTCGCCCAGCCAGTCGAAGACCGCGAGGATCCGCCGCCGCGCGTCCTCGTGCCCGTCCACGTGCTCGGCGAGCGCCTGCCGCCAGCGGATGTCGCGCCGCTCCAGGTATGCCACCACCAGGTGCTCCTTGGCGGGAAACAGCTGGTAGAGGCGCTTGAGCGAGACCCCCGAGGTGCCACGGACGTCGTCCATGCCGACGGACTGTATGCCCCGCCCGTAGAACAGGGTCTCCGCCGCGTCCAGGGCCCGTTCCCTGGCGACCACGCTGTCCATGTACCGGCTCACTCCCTGACGTCTTGACGCGAGAACCATCGTTCTCTACGTTAACAGCCAGCCGGGAGAACGTACGTTCTCCCGGGTGGTCCGCACCGCTGCCGAGAGGAACGTTTCATGACCGACCGCCCGCCCCTGCCGCCCTTCACCCGGGAGACCGCCGCCCAGAAGGTCCAGGCGGCCGAGGACGCCTGGAACACCCGCGATCCGCTGAAGGTCTCGCTCGTCTACTCGCAGGACTCGGTGTGGCGCAACCGCGACACCTTCGTCACCGGCCGCGCCGAGATCGTGGAACTGCTCGGTGCGAAGTGGCGGCGCGAGGAGGAGTACGCCCTGCGCAAGGACCTCTGGGCGTTCGACGGCAACCGCATAGCCGTGCGCTTCCAGTACGAGTGCCGTGACGCCGACGGCCAGTGGTGGCGCTCGTACGGGAACGAGCTCTGGGAGTTCGACGAGCACGGCCTCATGACCCGGCGTGAGGCCAGCATCAACGATGTGGCGATCGAGGAGAGCGAGCGCCGCATCCACGGCCCGCGGCCGGACGCCGAGCGAGGGGAGTCGTTCCCGGTTCAGTAGGGTTCCCGGGTGACCGAACAGGCCCGCAAACCCTTTCTCTACGTCGTCGTCTGCGCCGCCGGAGTCGCCGAAGGCGTCGGCGGGCTGATCACCCTGGCGCAGCAGCGGAACTGGGACGTCGGCGTCATCGCGACCCCGCTCGCCACGGGCTTCTTCGACACCGCGGCGGTCGAGGCGCAGACCGGCCGGCCGGTCAGGTCCGCCTGGCGTTCGCCCGGCGACCCGCGTCCGTTCCCGGACCCGGACGCCGTCGCCGTGGCGCCCGCGACCTTCAACACCGTCAACAAATGGGCGGCCGGGATCTCCGACACCCTTGCCCTCGGCACCCTCTGCGAGGCGTACGGGATGGGCGTGCCGATCTCCGTACTGCCGTGCGTGAGCGAGGCGTTGACCGCCCACCCCGCCTACCGCGACAGCCTGAAACGGCTGCGCGGGATGGGGGTCCGCTTCGGTGAACACGCCTTCGGCGGCCCGGCGCAGCGCGGTTTCCACTGGGTGCAGGCCCTGGACCTGCTCGGCAGCCGAGCCGGGACCTGACCGGCGGGTCCCGTCAGCGGGTCCTGCGGACGTAGTCGGCGCTGTCCGGCGTCGACACCATCACATCCCGGCGCACGATGCTCAGCCGGTCGCCGAACCCCGAACGGGCCTTGCGCAGCCCGCTGTCGGTGTACTCCACGACCACGACCCGGTCGTCGAACGCCTCGGCGTACGCGCCGCATTCGTCGTACGCGCCGCACTCCTCCGCCACCGCGAAGTCCAGCCCGGCCCGGGTCCGCCTGTCCGCCAGTTCCACGGTGTTCTTCTGGGCGATGGCCAGGCCCCGGGCATGCGCGTGCGCCGAGAGCAGCCTGACGAAGGACGTGGCGTCGTCCGCGCTCAGCAGCCCGCGCGAGCGCGTGTAACTGTCGTAGTTGTCCGGCTCGACGGCGTCGTAGCCCTTGTCCGCGCAGCCGTCGATCCATGCGTTCACCCGGGCCGCGACACGCTTGCGCCTGTCCAGTGTGCCGATGTCCAGCAACGGCTCGTCCCAGTCGCGGTCGATGACGACCTCACCGTCCTCGTCCCGCAGCAGCAGGTCGTCCGGCCAGGCGTCCTGTTCGTCGGGCTGGGCCTGGAAGGCGTTGACGTAACAGATGTTGTAGAGGCCGCGCGCGGGTTCGGCGCCGCGGTCGCGGGCCACGACGCGGACACCGGACGGCGGCGGGTAGGCGCCGCCGATCTGGTAGTCGAAACCGGCGTGCACCGGCGGCAGCCGTACCGCCCCGGGACTCGGCGTCCTGGCCTCGTCGGGAGCCCTGTCGTCGCCGTCCGACGTACAGGAGGCCAGGGCCGCGAGGGCGATCAGGGCGGCGGCCGCCCTGACGAGTCCCGCGCGGGCGCCACGCATGGCGGGCATGTCCGCTCCAACGGTCGCGAGCACGTCCCCGCCTCGGACCCGGTGACGGTCCTGGCGACTTCGGCCGGGCTGGGAACCTTGTCCGCCACCGGCTGGGCGTACCTCTGCGTACCGGGCTGCGCGCCTCGGCACGTCTGGATCAAAGCGCGCGGGAAGTCGCACGTCAAGTCCGCGTGGACGGCGCCCGTATGCCCGCCCCGCCCCGGCGACGGACGGCCCGCCACCCCCGGCGGCGGCGCGAGGGCGCGCTC
>NZ_JAHRIB010000030.1 GCF_019090165.1 Streptomyces sp. BV286 | reverse complement strand
GCTCCGCCGTGCACAACGGCGGGCCCCTCGCCGCCGCCTCGCGCACCGGTGCCTCACCGACGGCCGAGGGCGCCGACGTCGGGGCCGGGGCCACCGGATCCGGAGGGCTCCGCTTTCACGGGGTGCGGTTCCGTTACCCCGACGCGCCCCCGGACAGCGTTCCCGTCCTCGACGGGATCGACCTGCACATCCGACCGGGCGAGACCATGGCCCTGGTGGGCGGGACCGGTTCCGGGAAGACGACCCTCACCGCGCTCGTCCCCCGGCTGCACGAGGTCACGGCGGGCCGGATCACCCTGGACGGTGTGGACATCACCGCGATGCCCAGGCAGTCCCTGCGCGCCCTCGTGGCCGTCGCCTTCGAGGAGCCCACGCTCTTCTCCGCCGGGGTCGGCGACAACGTCCTGATGGGCGCCCCGGACACCGCGGGCGAGGCCGACCTGCACCGCGCCCTGGCCGTCGCCCAGGCGGACTTCGCCCACGCGCTCCCCGACGGGACGGACACCCAGGTCGGCGAGCAGGGCCTCAGCCTCTCCGGCGGCCAGCGCCAGCGGCTCGCCCTCGCGAGAGCGGTCGTCGGCAACCCCCGCTTCCTCGTCCTGGACGATCCGCTCTCCGCCCTGGACGTCCACACGGAGGCCCTCGTCGAAGCGGCCCTGCGCCGCGTCCTGGCCGGGACGACCGCCCTGGTCGTGGCCCACCGCCCCTCCACGGTGCTGCTCGCCGACCGCGTGGCCCTGCTCTCCGGTGGCCGCGTCACGGCCGTCGGCACCCATCACGAACTGCTGCGGACGAGCGCGGAGTACGCCTGGCTGATGTCGGGAAGCACGGAGACCACCGAGAGGGAGACGCGATGACGGCGCCCACGACCACCGCGCCGACGGACGACCACGACGAGAACGACCTGAGCGGCGGGCGGGGCGGGGTGCAGCCGGCGCCCCCCAAGGACGGCGACCCGTTCGACCGTGACGCCCTCCCCGCGCCCCCGCGTGCGACGGCCGCCCTCCTGCGGTCCCTGCTCTCGCCGCTGAAGGCCCGCGTGGTCCTCGCGGCGGTCCTCCTCCTGCTCCAGCAGGCGGCGGTGCAGGCGGGCCCGCTCCTCGTGGCGTACGCCATCGACCGCGCCGTACCGGCCCTGCGCGACGGCGACCACGGCCCGCTGATCGCGGTGGCCGTCGCCTACGCGCTGTGCTCGGTGGCGGCCGGCGCCCTCCAGTACGGCTTCGTCCTCGCGTCCGCCCGCGTCAACCAGGACGTCCTGCTCGACCTGCGCGGCAGGATCTTCCGCCACGCGCAGGCGCTCAGCGTCGACTTCCACGAGCGCTACACCTCGGGCCGGCTCATCTCGCGTTCCACGACGGACGTCGAGTCGCTGCGCGAACTGCTCAGCGAGGGCCTCCAGGAGCTCATCACCGTCATCCTGTCGTTCGTCTACATCTCGGCGATGCTGCTCTGGCTGGACCTCGGCCTCGGCGCGGTCGCGGTGGCGTCGTTCGTGCCGCTGTACCTGCTCATCCGGCTCTACCAGCGCCGCGCCGGGCGGATCTTCGGCATCCGCTCCACCGCCATCGCCGCCGTCATCGTGAAGTTCGCGGAGACGATGAACGGCATCAGGCCGGTCCGCGCCTTCCGCCGGGAGGCCGTCAACGACGCGGACTTCGGCGCGCTCAACAGCCGTCACGAACGCATCAACGGCGACGCCATCCTGGAGATGGCCCGCTATGTCATCGGCTCCCGCCTGGTCGCCAACACGGCGGTCGCGGGGATCGTGCTGTGGGGCGCCCACCGGGTGGCCTCCGGCTCACTGGCACTGGGCGTGCTGGCCGCCGCGGTGCTGTACCTGCGCCGCCTGTACGACCCGATCGACCGGCTCGGCATGTTCCTCAACTCGTACCAGTCGGCGGCCGCCTCGCTGGAGAAGATCGCGGGCCTGCTGGCCCAGGTGCCCACGGTGCCGGAGCCCGCGCGGCCCCGCACCCTTCCCGCGCCGAAGTCCGAACACCCGGGCCGCGAGGTCGTCTTCGACGACGTCCGCTTCGCCTACCGCACGGGCGGCGAGGTCCTCCCGGCCTTCTCGCTGACGCTCCCGGCGGGCCAGACCGTCGCCGTGGTCGGCACGACGGGCGCGGGCAAGTCGACCCTGGCCAAGCTCCTGGCCCGTTTCTACGACCCCACGGAGGGCCGGGTCGCCCTGGACGGCGTGGATCTGCGCGAGCTCCCGGTGCCCGAACTGCGCCGCGGTGTCGTCATGGTGACGCAGGAGGCCTTCCTGTTCTCCGGCACGGTCGCCGAGAACATCGCCATCGGCCGCCCCGACGCCTCCCGCGAGGACATCGAGCGGGCCGCGAAGGCCATCGGCGCCCACGACTTCATCAGCGCCCTGCCGGACGGCTACGACACGGACGTACGCAAGAGGGGTGGGCGCATCTCCGCCGGTCAGCGGCAACTCGTCGCGTTCGCACGGGCGTTGCTCGCCGACCCGGCGGTCCTCATCCTCGACGAGGCGACCAGCTCCCTCGACGTGCCGGGCGAACGGGCCGTCCAGCGCGCCATGCTCACGGTCCTGCGCGGGCGTACCGCGGTGGTCATCGCCCACCGTCTGTCGACGGTCGAGATCGCCGACCGGGTCCTCGTCATGGAACACGGCCGCATCGTCGAGGACGGCAGTCCCGAGCGGCTGATCGCGGACACGGGCCGGTTCGCGGACCTGCACCGGGCGTGGCGGGACAGCCTCGTGCAGGGACACGCCGAGTGAGCCGGGAGCGACTGAACCGCGAGCGGACGAACCGCGAGAGCGAGGTCGCATACGGGGATCCGGGGACGCCCGACTGCCGTGGCGGCGCCCGCTATCTCTGGTGGCTGGTCGCCAGCCAGCCGGGCCGGTCGGCGGCGGGCGCGCTGCTGGCCACGGTGTGGCTGGTGCTCATGGCGCTGACGCCGTATCTGCTGGCCCGTGCGATCGACGACGGTCTCGAGCCGGGCGACCTGGCGGCGCTGACCGGCTGGTCGGCCGCGCTGCTGGGTCTCGGCGTGTTCAACTCCGTGGTGGGGGTCCTGCGCCACCGCACGATGACCAAGGTCCGGATGGACGCCAACTTCCGTACGGTGAAGGTCGTGGTGGGGCAGGCGACCCGGCTGGGCGCCGGGCTGTCCCGGCAGACCGCGAGCGGCGAGGTCGTCACGATCGGCGTGGGTGACGTGCTGACGATCAGCCAGTCCCTGACCGTCGTCGGGCCCGGCGTCGGTGCGGTCGCCGCCTATGTGGTGGTGGCGGGACTGCTGCTGTCGGTCTCGGCGCAGCTGGCCGCGGTGGTCCTGCTCGGAGTGCCGGTGATCGTCGTGCTCGTCGGTCCGCTGCTGGGGCGGCTGCGGGGCACGGAGTCGGAGTACCGCGAGCGGCAGGGCGTGCTGACCGCTCGGATCGGGGACCTCGCCGGCGGTCTGCGCGTCCTCAACGGCCTCGGCGGCAAGGGCCTGTTCGCCGACGCGTTCCGCCGGGACTCGCAGCGGCTGCGGGCGCAGGGGTACCGGGTCGGGTCGGTGACCAGCTGGATCCAGGCCCTGGGCGTCGGGCTGCCGACGGTGTTCCTGGCCGTCGTGACCTGGCTGGCGGCCCGGCTCGCCGCCGAGGGCTCGCTCACCGTCGGCGAGCTGGTGGCCGTGTACGGCTATGCCGCGGTCCTGGTGGGTCCTGTGGCCTTCTTCGTGGAGTGCGGCCACCAGATCAGCCGGGGCGTGGTGGCCGCCCGGCGCGTCGTACGCTTCCTGGCCCTGGAGCCCCTGACGACGGACGGCTCCGCGCTGGACGCCCCGGCGGAGCCGTCGGTGCTGCACGATCCGCGGTCCGGTGTCCGGCTGGCGCCGGGGACGCTGACCGCGCTGGTCGGCGCCCGTCCGGCGGAGTCCGCCGCCGTGGTCGACCGGCTCGGCCGGTACGCGGCGTCGGAGGCGACCTGGGGCGGCGTCCGCCTCGACGGGATCGCCCTGCCGCAGGTACGGGAGCGCATCCTGGTCGCGGACAACGAGGCCGACCTGTTCGCGGGCACCCTGCGCGACCTGCTCTCCGGCCGCCGGGACCGCGACGAGAGCGCCGTCGCCCGGGCCGTGCACGCGGCCGTCGCGGAGGACATCGTGCTCGGGCTGCCCGACGGGCTCGACACGGCCGTCGACGGGCAGGGCCGCAGCCTCTCCGGCGGGCAGCGGCAGCGCGTACGCCTCGCGCGGGCCCTGCTCGCCGACCCCGAGGTGCTGCTCGCGGTCGAGCCCACCTCGGCGCTCGACGCGCACACCGAGGCCGCGGTCGCCGCCCGGCTGCGGGCCGGGCGCTCCGGCCGTACGACCCTGGTCACCAGCACGTCGCCGCTCGTGCTCGACCAGGTGGACACGGTGTACTACCTGGTCGACGGCAAGGTCGCGGCCGCCGGCGGCCATCGCGAACTCCTCGACGGGGAGCCGGGGTACCGCGCGCTGGTGGCCCGTGACGCGGACAGCGAGGAGTTCGACGCCGAGGAGGCCGTCCGATGAGTACGCAGTTGCCGGTGGCCGAGCCGGCCGGTGTGCGCGCGGCCGCCGCCAGGCTGATCCGTGCGGACGGCCGCGCCTTCGCCGTCGTGCTCGCCCTGAACGCGCTGGCGGCGGCGGCCGGTCTGGTCGGTCCGTGGCTGCTCGGCCGCATCGTCGACGAGGTCCGGGCCGGCGCCGGTGTCGCCGTCGTGGACCGGCTGGCGCTCGTCATCCTGGTGTGCGCGGTGGCCCAGCTGCTGCTGGCGCGGGCCGCCCGGCTCGTGGGGCACCGCTTCGGCGAGCGGACGCTGGCACGGGTGCGTGAGGAGTTCGTGGACCGGACGCTGGCGCTGCCCGCCTCCGTGGTGGAGCGGGCGGGCACCGGCGACCTCACGGCCCGTGGCACCGCCGACGTCGCCGCGGTGGGTACGACCCTGCGGGACGCCGGACCCGAACTGCTGGTCTCGTCGGTGCAGGCGCTGTTCCTCGTCGGCGCGGTCTTCGTGCTCGATCCGCTGCTGGGCTGCTGCGCGGTGCTCGCCCAGGCCGGTATCTGGTTCTCCCTGCGGTGGTATCTGCGCCGGGCCCGCGCCGGTTACCTCGCCGAGGGCGCCGCCACGTCGGAGGTCGCCGAGATCGTCTCGGCCACCGCCTCCGGCGCGCGCACGGTCGAGGCCTTCGGTCTGCAGCGCCGGCGCGTCGCCGAGAGCCGGGACGCCCTGGAGACGTCCCGCCGCACCCGCATGCACACGCTGTACCTGCGGTCCGTGTTCTTCCTGACCGTGGAGGTCTCGTACGTCCTTCCCGTGGCCGTCGTGCTGATGGTCGGCGGGGCCCTGCACGCGCGGGGCGCGATGAGCCTGGGCGCGGTGGTCGCGGCGGCCCTGTACCTGCGCCAGCTGGAGTCGCCGCTCGACACGGTCCTGATGCGGGTGGAGCAACTGCAGAGCAGCGGCGCCTCGTTCGCGCGGGTGGAGGGCCTCGGCCGGGCCCCGCGGGCCCTGCCGTCGGGCTCTCCCGCCCCGGCGGACGACCGGATCGACGTGCGGCGGGTGCGCTACGCGTACGACCGCGGCGGCGAGGTGCTGCGCGGGGTCGACCTGACCGTGCGGCCCGGGGAGCGGCTGGCCGTCGTCGGGCCCTCCGGCGCCGGGAAGACGACTCTGAGCCGGCTGCTCGCGGGCATCGACGCGCCGCGCTCCGGCACGGTGACGGTCGGCGGGGTGCCGATCGCCGACCTGGATCCGGAGCAGCTGCGGCGGCAGGTCGTCCTCGTCACGCAGGAGCACCACGTGTTCCTGGGTACGGTCCGGGACAATCTGCTGATCGCCGAACCGACCGCCGGTGACGGGGAGTTGTGGGCGGCTCTGGCGGCGGTCGGCGCCGACGACTGGGTCCGGGAACTGCCGGACGGGCTCGACACGGAGCTGGGCCGCGGTGGCCCGCACCCGGTGGCGGGCGGCGCCCCGCCGGGTCAGGCGCCGGTGACGGACGGCCCCCGCGCGCAGCAACTGGCGCTGGCCCGGGTCGTACTGGCCGACCCGCACACCCTGATCCTCGACGAGGCCACCGCGCTCCTCGACCCGGCGACCGCGCGTCACACGGAGCGCGCGCTGGCCGCCGTGCTCGAAGGACGCACCGTCATCGCCATCGCGCACCGCCTGCACACCGCGCACGACGCGGACCGGGTGGCCGTGATGGAGGACGGCCAGCTGACCGAGCTGGGCACCCACGAGGCCCTCGTGGCGGCCGGCGGTGCGTACGCGTCCCTCTGGCACTCGTGGCACGGCGAGCGCACGGGCCCTTCCTGACCGGCCGCCCCGGCCCGGGCCACGCTCCGGATGCCGCCGCCCCCGGCCCTCGCCACGCTCCGGACGCCGCCGCCCCGGCCCGCGCCGCGCTCGGGATGCCTCCGCCATGGCCCTCTTCGGCAACGGGTTCGTATACCGAACATGACCACCCGGACAACGAACCCTTTCCGGCCAACTTCTTGATGCGCACCTGACAGGAGGGTCGATCTCCTGCCACTCTTCCCACGACCGCTCCACAGCAACCCCACATGCATCGCTGTGACGTGGCCGTACCCCCACGCACGCCCGCACGTGCCCCACGCAAGTGGCTCTGCCCGCAAGTGGTTCTGCGTTCCGCCTTGTTCTGCCCGGGCGGCTCCCGACCGTCCGGTCCCCCCTGGCCATGCGTTCCGTGGCCACGCAGAAGGAGTCCGTGTTGAGACGCACCTCCCACAGACGCACCTCCCACACCACCGGCACCACTCACAGCGAAGGCGCTTCCCCCACCGCGTTCACCTCCCGCTCCACCCGGCGCAAAGCGGCGGCCGGCGCGCTCGTCGCCGTCGCCGCCCTGCTCGCCGCCGCCGTCCAGTCGGGCGCCGCGACCGCCGACACCCGGCCCGCGCCGGGCAAGCTCGACAAGGGCGCCCTGGCCGTCAAGCTCTCCCCCGCCCAGCGCGCGGCGCTGATCCGCGACGCCGATTCCGCGAGGACGGACACGGCGAAGCGGCTCGGCCTGGGCGCCAAGGAGAAGCTCGTCGTCCGTGACGTCATCAAGGACGCCGACGGCACGGTCCACACGCGCTACGAGCGCACCTACGCCGGACTCCCGGTCCTCGGCGGCGACCTGGTCGTCGACACGGACCGGGCCGGAAAGACCGAAGCGGTCACGCGCGCGGTGAAGGCCCAGCTCAAGGGCATCACCACCAGCGCCGCGGTCAAGCCCGCCACCGCCGAGAAGCAGGCGCTGAAGGCCGCCGCGGCGGAGGGCTCGAAGAAGACCGAGGCGGACCGCGCACGCAAGGTGGTCTGGGCGGCCGACGGCACGCCCGCCCTCGCCTACGAGACGGTCGTCGGCGGACTGCAGCACGACGGCACCCCGAACGAACTGCACGTCATCACGGACGCGGCGACCGGCAAGAAGCTGTACGAGTACCAGGGCGTCGAGACCGGCACCGGCAACACCCAGTACAGCGGCTCGGTGCCCCTCGGCACCGCCCAGTCCGGGTCGAACTTCACCCTCTCGGACACGGCGCGCGGCAACCACCGCACGAACAACCTGAACCGCGGCACGTCGGGCACCGGCACCCTCTTCTCGGGCGCGGACGACGTGTGGGGCAACGGCGCGGCGTCCAACCTGGAGACGGCGGGCGCGGACGCCCACTTCGGGGCGGCGCTGACCTGGGACTACTACAAGAACGTCCAGGGCCGCAACGGAATCCGCGGTGACGGCGTCGGCGCCTACTCCCGCGTCCACTACGGCAACAACTACGTCAACGCCTTCTGGCAGGACTCCTGCTTCTGCATGACGTACGGCGACGGCTCGGGCAACGCCAAGCCGCTCACCTCGATCGACGTGGCCGCGCACGAGATGACCCACGGCGTCACCTCCAACACCGCGGGCCTCAACTACAGCGGCGAGTCGGGCGGGCTGAACGAGGCGACCTCCGACATCTTCGCGGCGGCGGTGGAGTTCCACGCCGACAACGCGCAGGACGTCGGCGACTACATGGTCGGCGAGAAGATCGACATCAACGGCGACGGCACCCCGCTGCGCTACATGGACAAGCCGAGCAAGGACGGCGACTCCAAGGACAGCTGGTACTCGGGCATCGGCTCGATCGACGTCCACTACTCCTCGGGCCCGGCGAACCACTTCTTCTACCTGCTCAGCGAGGGCAGCGGCGCCAAGACGATCAACGGGGTCTCCTACGACTCGCCGACCTCCGACGGTCTGCCGGTCACGGGCATCGGCCGCGAGAAGGCCGCGCTGATCTGGTTCAAGGCGCTCACCACCAAGTTCACCTCCACGACCAACTACGCGGCGGCCCGCACCGGCACGCTCGCGGTCGCGGGTGAGCTGTACGGCACCACGAGCGCCGAGTACACGGCGGTGCAGAACGCCTGGGCCGGCATCAACGTCGGTGCCCGGCCCGGTGGCGGCGGGGGCGGCGGCACGTCGTTCGAGAACACCACCCCGGTGTCGATTCCGGACAACGGAGCCGCTGTCACCTCGTCGATCACCGTCTCGGGCCAGGCAGGCAACGCGCCGGCGAACCTGATCGTGACGCCGGACATCACGCACACCTGGCGCGGTGACCTGGTCGTCGACCTGGTGGCGCCGGACGGCTCGAGCTACCGCCTCAAGCCCTTCAGCTCCTCGGACTCGGCGGACGACGTCAACGAGCCGTACACGGTCAACGCGTCCTCCGAAGTCGCCAACGGCACCTGGCAGTTGAAGGTGCAGGACCAGGCTGCGCAGGACGTCGGCAGGATCAACGGCTGGAAGATCACCTTCCCGCAGACGTAGGCGCGCGGAACCGCACGGACGACGACGCCACCCCGGGGCCCAACTGCCCGGGGCGGCGCCCTCTTTGCTTCCCCGTTGCCGTGACCTTGCCGTCGCCTTCCGGTTCCATGACCGGGCCTTTACCGCCGATCAAGTCCGCAATGCGTACGCGGATCTTCGGGCACCGGACGATTTCCGGCCAACCTCTATTCGCCCCGCTGACATGTACGCGACCTAACTGGCACTGTTCACCTCGCACAGCACACCCGCACCGCAACTTCACCACCGCCCGACCGGTCCCCCATACCGGTCGGTCACCCCCCACGAAGGAGCATGTGTGACCCCCCTCTACGCGCGTCGCAACCGCACCACTCTGGCCATCGCCACCGCTGTCGCGGCCGGAGCCCTCCTCACCACCGGACTGACCACCGGTGCCTCCGCCCAGTCCCCGGCCGACAGATCCAGCGGGACGGCCCTCGCCGCCTCGCCGGTCCAGCTGTCGGCGGCGGCCCGTACGAGCCTCATCAAGAAGGCCGACGCCGCCACCACGGAGACCGCCGACGAGATAGGTCTCGGCGCGAAGGAGAAGCTGGTCGTCAGAGACGTCGTCAAGGACGCCGACGGCACGACCCACACCCGCTACGAGCGCACGTACGCCGGACTCCCGGTCCTCGGCGGCGACCTGGTGGTCCACGAGACCAAGGCCGGCAGGACCGAGAGCGTCACGAGGGCAACGAAGGCCGCCATCAAGGTCTCCGACGTCACCCCGGACATCGCCAGGTCCACCGCCGAGAAGCAGGCCGTTCGGGCCGCGAAGGCCGAGGGCAGCAAGAAGTCGGCCGCCGACAAGGCGCCCCGCAAGGTCGTCTGGGCGGCGAGCGGCAAGCCCGCCCTCGCCTACGAGACGGTCGTCGGCGGCTTCCAGCACGACGGCACCCCGCAGCAGCTGCACGTCGTCACCGACGCCGAGACGGGCAAGAAGCTGTACGAGTGGGAGGCGATCCAGACCGGCACCGGCAACAGCCAGTACGCCGGCAAGGTCACCATCGGCACCTCGCTCTCGGGCTCGACGTACCAGCTGAACGACACCGGCCGGGGCGCCCACAAGACGTACAACCTCAACCGGGGCACGTCCGGCACCGGCACCCTCTTCACCGACGCCGACGACACCTGGGGCACGGGCGCCGCGTCCAACACCCAGACCGCCGCCGTCGACGCGCACTACGGCGCCCAGGTCACCTGGGACTTCTACAAGAACGTCCTCGGCCGCAGCGGCATCAGGAACGACGGCAAGGCCGCCTACTCCCGCGTCCACTACGGGAACGCGTACGTCAACGCCTTCTGGAGCGACAGCTGCTTCTGCATGACGTACGGCGACGGCTCGGGCAACACCAAGCCACTCACGTCCATCGACGTGGCGGGCCACGAGATGACCCACGGCGTCACGTCCAACACCGCGAAGCTGGTCTACAGCGGTGAGTCGGGCGGCCTGAACGAGGCCACCTCCGACATCTTCGGCACGGCGGTGGAGTTCTACGCGGCCAACTCCTCGGACGTGGGCGACTACCTCGTCGGCGAGAAGATCAACATCAACGGCAACGGCACCCCGCTGCGCTACATGGACAAGCCGAGCAAGGACGGCTCGTCCAAGGACAGCTGGTCCTCCAGCCTGGGCGGCATCGACGTCCACTACTCCTCGGGCCCGGCGAACCACTTCTTCTACCTCCTCTCGGAGGGCAGCGGCGCCAAGACGATCAACGGGGTCAGCTACAACTCCCCGACGTCCAACGGGTCGACGGTCACCGGCATCGGCCGCGACAAGGCCGTCAAGATCTGGTACAAGGCGCTCACCGAGTACATGACGTCCACGACGAAGTACGCGGGCGCCCGCACGGCGACGCTGAACGCGGCGTCGGCGCTGTACGGCGGCACGGCGAGCACGGAGTACAAGGCGGTCGCGGCGGCCTGGGCCGCCGTGAACGTGAACTGACGACCGGACAGTTGAGCGTGGGCGGTACCCGGGACGAAGGCATTCCCGGGTACCGCCCTACTCTTGGGTCCCATGCCCTTCACGTACGAGGACGTCGGCGCGACCCGCGACGGCCGGTGCCCACCCGGCTTCCACCCCCTGCACGTCCGCAGCCGCATAGGCGAGGGCCACGAGGTCTTCACGTCCGCTTCCCAGGCGGTCCTGACCTGGGAACTCCACAGAGCGGTCGGCGTCACGATCACCACGGACGCGCCGCAGGCGGCCCCCGGCGTGGACGTGACCGTCGGCCTTGGCCCGTTGCAGGCCCCCTGCCGCATCGTCTGGACCCTGGACGAACCCCGCCGCGCCGGCTGGGCCTACGGCACCCTCCCCGGCCACCCGGAGTCCGGCGAGGAGGCTTTCGTGGTCGACCGCACGGGCGACGGCACGGTCTGGCTGACCGTGACCGCCTTCAGCCGCCCGGCGAAGTGGTACGCGAAGGCGGGCGGAGCCGCGACGCGAGGCTTGCAGCATGCCTATGCGCGCAGGTGCGGGGTGGTGCTGCGGCGGATGTGCGCGGGGGACGACGAGGCATAGGAAAAGAAGCGGCCCCGCCGGTCGCGGCAGGTCACCGCATCAAAACCCCCGCCCCCTCCACCAGCTCCTCCGAAGGCCCCGCCACCAGTCCCAGTTCCGCTCCCGACGCCAGCAGGCGGTGGGCCGGCAGGATGCGGACCGTGTAGCCGAAGGAGCCGGTGCGGTCCAGGGACAGCGGGCCCTCGTAGAGCCAGCGGCCCTCCAGGTCCGGGCCTCCCACCGGTTTCAGCGGCACGGCCGACCCGTCGGTGATGCGGTCCTCCGCGTCGACGCGGCCCGAGACCGCCTGGACCTCCACGTCGTCCGGGACCAGGTCGCCCAGGCCCACGCGGACCCGCAGGGAGAGCGTCGAACCGAGTTCGGCCGTCGAGGTGGCGGCCGTCGTCTCGACGTGGTCGACCGTGACGTGCGGCCAGGCCGCCCGCACCCGCGCCTTCCACTCCGCCAGCTCCCCGGCGGAGGACCCGTCCATGGCGCGGTGGGCGAGGGCCGCCGGCGTGTAGAGGCGCTCCACGTACTCGCGGACCATGCGGCCCGCCAGGACCTTCGGGCCCAGGTGGGTCAGGGTCTGGCGGACCATCTCGATCCAGCGGTCGGGCAGGCCCTCCTGGCCGTGCTCGTAGAAGCGCGGGGCCACGCGCTGTTCCAGGAGGTCGTAGAGGGCGGTCGCCTCCAGTTCGTCGCGGCGGTCGTCGTCGACCGCCGTGCCGTCCGCCGTGGGGATCGCCCAGCCGAAGTCGGGCTGGAACCACTCGTCCCACCAGCCGTCCAGGACCGAGAGGTTGAGGCAGCCGTTCAGTGCCGCCTTCATCCCGGACGTCCCGCACGCCTCCAGCGGGCGCAGCGGGTTGTTGAGCCAGATGTCGCAGCCCGGGTACAGCTTCTGCGCCATCGCCATGCCGTAGTCGGGGAGGAAGACGATGCGGTGGCGTACGCGCGGGTCGTCGGCGAACCGCACCAGCTCCTGGACCAGGCGTTTTCCGCCGTCGTCTGCGGGGTGGGCCTTGCCCGCCACCACGATCTGGATGGGCCGCTCGGGATGCAGCAACAGGTCCATGAGCCGGTCCCTGTCCCGCAGCATCAGCGTCAGCCGCTTGTACGAGGGGACGCGGCGCGCGAAGCCGATGGTCAGGACGTCCGGGTCCAGCACGCCGTCGATCCAGCCCAGTTCGGCGGTCCCCGCGCCACGCTGCCGCCAGGACGCGTGCAGCCGCTCCCGTACCTCCGTGACCAGCTTTTCGCGCAGGACGCGCCGCAGGTCCCAGATGTCCTGGTCGGGGATGTCGGCGACGGCGTCCCAGCGGTCGGAGCCGCCGACGGTCATGGCGTCCTGGGTGCGCTGCACGCCGATCTGGCGGGCGCCGAGCCGGAACACCTCGGGTGCCACCCAGGTGGGCGCGTGCACGCCGTTCGTGACGGAGGTGATCGGCACCTCGTCCGGGTCGAAGCCCGGCCAGAGTCCGGAGAACATCTCCCGGCTGACGTGTCCGTGCAGCAGGGAGACCCCGTTGGCCCGCTGGCCGAGGCGCAGGCCCATCACCGCCATGTTGAAGAGGTTCGGCTCACCGCCCGGGTACGTCTCCATCCCCAGGCGCAGGACGCGTTCGACGTCGATGCGCGGGAGTTCCGCGTCGGGGCCGAAGTGGCGGGCCACCAGCTCCCGGTCGAAGCGGTCGATCCCGGCGGGCACGGGGGTGTGGGTCGTGAAGACGGTGCCGGCCCTGACCGCTTCCAGTGCCGCGTCGAAGCCGAGTCCCTCGTACGACAGTTCGTGGATGCGTTCCAGGCCGAGGAATCCCGCGTGCCCCTCGTTCGTGTGGAACACCTCGGGCCGGGCGTGGCCCGTCAGACGGCAGTACGTACGGACGGCACGCACACCGCCGATGCCGAGGAGCATTTCCTGGAGCAGCCGGTGCTCGCTGCCGCCGCCGTACAGCCGGTCGGTGACACCGCGCTCGCCGAGGTCGTTCTCCTCGACGTCGGAGTCGAGCAGCAGCAGCGGGACGCGGCCGACCTGGGCCAGCCAGACGCGTGCGTGCAGGGCCGTGCCGCCGGGGAGTGCCAGGGACACCTGGGAGGGGGTGCCGTCCGGTTCGCGGAGCAGGGAGAGGGGCAGTTCGTTCGGGTCCAGGACCGGATAGTGCTCCTGCTGCCAGCCGTCGCGGGACAGGGACTGGCGGAAGTAGCCGTGCCGGTAGAGGAGTCCGACGCCGATCAGGGGCGCGCCGAGGTCGCTGGCCGCCTTGAGATGGTCCCCGGCGAGGATGCCGAGGCCTCCGGAGTACTGCGGCAGCGCGGCCGTGATGCCGAACTCGGGTGAGAAGTAGGCGATGGCGGCGGGGAGTTCGGACGTCTGGGACTGGTACCAGCGGTCTCCCGTCACGTAGTCGTTCAGATCGTCGGCGGCCGTGGACAGCCTGTGGAGGAAGTTCCGGTCCTCCGCGAGTTCGGTCAGCCGTGCGTGCGACACGCTCCCGAGGAGGCGTACGGGGTCGCAGCCGGAGGCGGCCCAGCGCTCGGGGTCCACGGACTGGAAGAGGTCACGGGTCTCGGCATGCCAGGACCAGCGCAGATTGCGCGCCAGATCGCTGAGTGGGTGAAGGGCTTCGGGGAGTACGGGACGCACGGTGAATCTGCGGATGGCCTTCACGAGCTTCCACCTTCACGGATGGACGGACCAGGGCGGCGTACCAGGACTGGTTCCACCGCCGGGATTCCGTGCCGCCCGCCGGGCGGACGACGGGAGCCCGACGGCAGGACCCCGAGGGGCACACGTCGGTGTGCGCCCTTCGTCACCCACGACGGTAGCGGCGAGGGTGCCTTCGCAACTACGGCGCGAAGTGCTCCGCGGGACGTGCGGCACCACGACTGCGGGCGGTCCCGGCCGGTCGCGCGGTTCCCGCGCCCCCCGCGTGCCCCATGCGCACGCACGGGGGATATGGCCGATTCCACCCCATCATGCGGCCTTGTGGCACTTCACACCGCACGAGAGGCTGCCGAGTGGCGGTCCGGCGCGGCACTTCCACGGCCCTTCCCGGGGCCCTGTGAGGCCTGCCAGAACCCTCACGGGGCGGGGGCGACAACGGCCGGGGCACGCCGAGTCGAGGAGGGGAACCCACACCATGGCAGTGACGCGCACGCGGCGGCCGCGCCGGGCGGGAGGCCTGACGGCGGTCATGACGGCCGGCGTGCTGTCGGCTCTCGCCCTGCCCGCCCACGCCGCCCCCGAGGGGCGGATATCCGGCAGTGGCGGCGCCGGCACGGTCAGTGGCAGTTACATCGTGACCCTCGAAGGGGGGACGAGGGCTCCGTCGGCTGCGGGCCGGGCCGTCGCCACCGGGTACGGAGCGGAAATCAGCCACACCTACGGCACCGCGCTCAACGGCTACGCGGTGCGGGCCGACGAGCGGCAGGCCACACGTCTCGCCGCCGATCCCCGGGTGGTCTCGGTCTCACGGGACGCCGCGGTGGCCGTCGAGCGCCGGCAGCCGGATCCGCCGTGGGGGCTCGACCGCATCGACCAGCGGAGCCTGCCTCTGGACGGCGGGTACACCTGGACCGGTCGGGCGGGGCGGGGCGTGACGGCGTACGTCATCGACACCGGCGTACGCGTCACGCACAAGGACTTCGGTGGCCGGGCGCGCTCCGGCTGGGACTTCGTCGACGGCGACGCCACCGCCCAGGACGGGCAGGGCCACGGCACGCATGTGGCGGGCACGATCGCGGGCACGCGGTACGGCGTCGCGAAGCAGGCGCGGATCGTCGCCGTCCGCGTGCTCGACGACGACGGGGCCGGCACCCTGTCGCGGGTCATCGCGGGCATCGACTGGGTGACCCGGCACGCGAGGAAACCGGCCGTCGCCAACATGAGCCTCGGCGGTCTCGCCGACCCGCAGCTGGACGCCGCCGTGCGCAACTCCATCGCGTCCGGCGTCACCTACACGATCGCGGCGGGCAACGACGGCCGCCCCGCGAGCCGCTACTCACCGGCCCGTGTCAAGGAGGCGATCACGGTCGGAGCGGGCGGCAAGAAGGACGCCAGGGCGGACTTCTCCAACTGGGGCGCGCGGCTGGACCTCTTCGCTCCGGGCGTGGACGTCACTTCCGCCTCCTACGCGAGCGACACCGGAAGGTCGACCCACTCGGGTACCTCGATGGCGTCGCCTCATGCGGCGGGCGCGGCCGCGCTGTATCTTGCCGGCCATTCCTCGGCGACCCCGGCCGAGGTGGGCAAGGCTCTCGTCAAGCGGGCGGTGAGCGGGAAGATGTCCAATGAGGGTCCCGGTTCACCGGACAAGCTGTTGCAGGTCAACAGCCCCTAAGTAATTGCGCATTCACCGACCGGCCCAGTCCCGGGAATCCTTGGCAGATTCTTGACAGATCAGTGGCGGATTCTCATCGGGCGAGGCCGGTCTTGTGTGTAGACATACGCGCGAGTAGTTAACAAAGTGCCGGATTGCCTACCCGAAAAGGGTGGGAAGGCTCCACCGGTAACGCACCGCAGGACCCACCTCCCCACACCCTCATCCGCCCACCCACGTTGACGCGGACAGGAGCGGTCATGCCCGCCATGCACCACCAGCCGTCACAACCCCCGACGCCCGGCACCACCCCACCCCCCGACCCGGGGGAGAAAGCCGACCGGCCACAGCCGCCGAAGGCCAGGACCGCCAAGAGGGCGGACCCGTCCGGGGCGGCGGACCCGGCCAAGCCGCCGAAGCCCGCGAAGTCGCCGAAGCCGGCGAAGTCTGCGAAGTCGGCCAAGCCGCCGGCCGCCCGCGCCGCGCGCGCCACCCCCGCCGCGCCCGCCGCCTTCGTCCCGGCGAGCGCCCCCGTGATCGGCCGCATCCCCGTCCTGGACGTGCGCCCCCTCGTCGCGGGCGGCCGCCGTCCCGCGAAGGCCGTGGTGGGAGAGTCCTTCGAGATCTCCGCGACGGTGTTCCGCGAGGGCCACGACGCGGTCGCCGCGAACGTCGTCCTGCGCGACGCCGAGGGCCGCACCGGCCCCTGGACACCCCTGCGCGAACTCGCCCCCGGCACGGACCGCTGGGGCGCCACCGTCTCCGTACCGGAGCCGGGGAACTGGACCTACACCGTGGAGGCCTGGGGCGACCCGATCGGCACCTGGCGCCATCACGCCCAGATCAAGATCCCGGCGGGCATGGACACCGAACTCGTCCTGGAGGAGGGCGCGCTGCTGTACGAGCGCGCCGCGGCCGGAGTACCGAAGAGCAAGGGGCGCCGGGACGCGGTCCTCGCCGCCGCGGACGCCCTGCGCGACACCGACCGGCCCGCCGCGGCCCGCCTGGCCGCCGCGCTCACTCCCGACGTGCACCACGTCCTCGCGCGCCATCCTCTGCGCGAGCCGCTCTCGTCGTCCGACCCGCTCCCCCTGCTGGTGGAGCGGGAGCGGGCGCTGTTCGGCTCCTGGTACGAGTTCTTCCCGCGTTCGGAGGGCGCCCTGGTCGAGCCGGGCAAGCCGCCGGTCAGCGGCACCTTCAAGACCGCGGCG
>NZ_JAHRIB010000003.1 GCF_019090165.1 Streptomyces sp. BV286 | reverse complement strand
GGCGGGTTGCCCGCGGACGCGCCCGGAGGGTCACGGGGGACGCTCCGGGCGGACGCCGTCCCCGGCGGGCCGACCTGATCGGTACGCTCGCCGCGGTGGCGTGAGGGACTTTGTATGGCCCCTTTCCTAACCCCTTGTCGAAAGTCCCCAACGGTCATAGCCTTGCGCCGCGCCGGGGCCGTCGGGCCCCGCCATGGCCTGGAGGGATCGAGGGGGCACGTTCTGGTGAAGCGCACATCACGCGACATCCGCACCGCGAACCGCTATGGGGTGCTGCGCCAGATCATCGCCCGTTCGCCCACGTCCCGGCAGGAGCTGGCCGCGGCGACCGGGCTGAGCCTCGCCACGGTCGCCACGCTCGTCGGTGAGCTGCTCGACCTCGGGATGCTGACGGAGGTCGGATTCGAGGACTCCGCCGGCGGCCGGCCCCGGGGGCTCGTGGCCGTCAACGCCTCGGGCGGCGCGCTGATCGGCGTCGACATCGCGGAGACGTACGTACGGGTCGAGCTGTTCGATCTCGCGCTGGGCGTGCTGGCTCGTGCCGACGAGGACATGCGCCGCGGTGAGATCCGCCCGGAGCAGGTCGTCGGGCATGTCGCCTCGGCCGTCGGCTCGGTGGTCGCGCAGGCCGGGGTCGAAGGCGCCCGTGTCCTCGGCGTCGGCGTGAGCGTGCCGGGGCAGGTGGACCGGGAGGCCGGTGTCTCGGAGTACGCGCCGAACTGGGACTGGCACGACGTGCCGCTGCTCGACCTGCTCTCCGAGCACATCGCGTACCCCCTCTACCTGGACAATCCGCTGCGGGCGTGTGCGATCGCCGAGTTGTGGTTCGGGGCGGCGCGCGGGCGCGGGGACGCCGTGGTGGTGAATCTCGGGACGGGGGTCGGCGCCGGGCTGGCGCTCGGCGGCGGGCTGCACCGGGGGGTCAGCAACAGCGCCGGGGAGTGGGGGCACAACACGCTCGTACTGGACGGGCGGCCGTGCCACTGCGGCAACCACGGGTGCGTGGAGACGTACGTCGGAGCGCCCGGCATCATGCTGAACCTGCGGGAACTGAGCCCCGGGAGCCCGCTGCTGCACCCCGAGGACCAGACGGCGACGATCAACGCGCTGGCACGCGGCGTCGCCGCGCAGGACCCGGTGGCCGTCCAAGTGGTCCGGGACACCGCGCGCTATCTCGGCGCCGCCGTGGCCGACCTGGTGAACCTCCTCAATCCCGAGGTCGTCGTGCTCAGCAGCTGGGTGGCGGCCACGCTCGGCGAGCCGCTGCTGCACGAGGTGCGCGAGGCGGTGGCGCGGCACGCGCTGAGACGGCCGCTGGCCAGCACCGAGATCGTCCTCTCCCCCATTCCCACCGATCCGGTGTGTCTGGGGGCCGCGACGTTCGCGCTCGAAGGGGCGCTGGCCTCGGTGGGGCAGAAGTCCGGCGGCGCCAAGGCCGCCCCGCAGAGACCTGCGGGCGGCAGGGCCACGGCTGCGCGGCGCGCAGCCGTCCCCAAGGTCTGAGGGACAGCCGGTCCGACGGCAGGCGGACGTCTCTCCGCGCGTCCAACCGCGGTACGAATCCGGTCCGGTCGGGGCATTGGGGCCGGATGCGCAGGTCGTGCGCCCAGCCGACCGCAAGCGCTTCCCGTCCGGTATCCCGGACGTCCCGCAACGCTTCGAACAGACTTCGTCCAACCCCTTGCCGAAGCCTTAGCCGAAGGTTAACGTCCCGCCACCGCACTGCGATTTCGAGCCGTAGCCGTACTTGAGACAAGGACGTCAGAATGTCG
The DNA here is from genome assembly GCF_019090165.1 of Streptomyces sp. BV286. GTDB lineage: Bacteria > Actinomycetota > Actinomycetes > Streptomycetales > Streptomycetaceae > Streptomyces. Next base: position 35,180 of record NZ_JAHRIB010000003.1, on the reverse strand, counting down.
GCACTGAGCAACAGCAACTGGGACCGTCGGTCCGTACTGCGAGCCGCCGCGGGCCTCGCCGCCCTCGGCCCGCTGGCCGCCTGTGGCGGCAACACCGGCCGTGAGGGCGGGGGCAGTTCGGGCAAGAACCTGACGCAGTACTTCCACGCGTACGGGGAGGCCGGCACCGAGCAGGCCATCAAGAAGTACGCGGCTGCCTACGACGGGGCCCGCGTGACCACCCAGTGGATCACCGGCACCAACTTCGAGAGCAAGCTGTTCTCGGCGTTGCTCACCAAGAACGCGCCCGACGTCTTCGAGTTCCACCCGCAGATCCAGATGATCAAGAGCGGTCAGGTGGCGGACCTGTCCGACATCATGGCGCCGGTCAAGGACGACTTCAATCCGGCCGACATCGCCTCGCACACGATCGACGGGAAGATATGGGGCGTCCGCATGATCGACGACCCGCAGTTCTTCTACTACCGCAAGTCGATGCTGGAGGAGGCGGGCGTCGAACCGCCCACCACGCTGGACGAGCTCGTCGAGGCCGCCGCGAAGCTCACCACGTCCAAGGTCAAGGGCGTCTTCCTCGGCAACTCGATCACCCCGGTGATGAACCCGCTGATCTGGTCGACCGGCGCCGACACCCTCACCGACAAGAACGAGATCGCGTACCACACGGACGAGGTCGCGGCCGGCCTCAAGAAGCTCCGCACGATGTTCAAGTCGGGCCACCTGCTGCTGGACGCCCCCGCGGACTGGTGGGACCCGTCGGCCATCACCCAGGGCCTGGTCGCGATCCAGTGGTGCGGCATGTGGGCGATGCCGGTGATCCAGAAGGCGCTCGGCGACGACGTCGGCATCATCCCCTTCCCGACCTCCGCGGAGGGCGGCAAGCCCGCGGTCACCAACGGCGGCTGGTCGATGTTCGTCAACGCCAAGAGCAAGAACGTCGACCTGGCCAAGGAGTACGTGAAGTGGCTGTGGATCGACCAGAAGAAGTACCAGGAGGACTGGTCCCTCTCGTACGGCTTCCACATCCCGCCGCGCACCTCGCTCGCCGAGTCCGCGACCAAGCTGAAGTCGGGTCTGCCCGCCGAGGGCGTCAAGCTCTTCAACGAGTTCGGCCACTTCGACAACCCGGCCTGGACGCAGGCCATGATCGTCGCGCTTGAGAACGTCGTCGCCGACACCGTGCGCAAGGGCGGGAACCCGGAGGCCGCGCTCGACAAGGCCGACAAGATCGTGAACCGCGAACTCAAGAAGCTGTTCGGATAGGCCACGGACGGATTCACGACATGTCGACCACCACCTCGAGCGGTGTCGCCAAGGACCGTGCCCCTGCAAAGACCCCCAAGGTCAAGCAGGGGCGCGGGGTCCGCGGCCGCACGCTCAACTTCTGGCTCTTCACCGGCCCGTTCCTGATCGGGCTCGCGGTCTTCGTCTACATCCCGATCGGCTGGAGCGCGTACCTCTCGTTCTTCGAGGCGCGCTACACGGTCACCCCCAGCACGTTCGTCGGCTTCGACAACTTCACGTACATGCTGACGAACGAGAAGTTCACGGACTCCCTCGTCACCTTCACCGTCTTCGCCGCGTTCATCGTGCCCGTCACCTGGGCGTTCTCGCTCGGCCTCGCGATGATGGTGAACCGGCTGCGGTTCATGCGGGCGTTCTTCCGGTCGGTGTTCTTCCTGCCGACCGCCGTCAGCTTCGTGGCCGCCTCCCTGATCTGGAAGATGTCCATCTTCAGCGGAGTCCGCTTCGGGCTGGCGAACACCGTGCTCGGCTGGTTCGGCGTGGAGAACATCGCCTGGCTGGCCAACCCCAATCCGCCCTGGTACTGGCTTGTCATCGTCACCGTACGACTGTGGCTCCAGGCCGGCTTCTACATGATCCTGTTCCTGGCGGCCCTGCAGAACATCCCGCCGGAGCTGTACGAGGCCGCCGCGATCGACGGCGCCAAGCCGGGCTGGCAGACCTTCTGGTACATCACGCTCCCCCAGCTGCGTGCCACCTCGACCGCGGTGATCCTGCTGCTGCTCGTCGCCGCCTACCAGGCCTTCGACGAGTTCTTCAACCTCCTCGCCAAGACCACCTGGGGCCGCCCGCCGCTGGTCGAGCTGTACTACACGGCGCTCGGTGAGAACCAGGACTACGGCGCCGGCAGCGCGGGCGCGATGATCCTGACCGTGCTGATCTGCTGCGTGACCCTGCTCCAGGGCAAGTTCATGGGCTTCGGAAAGGGGGAGCAGGCCAAGTGACCACCACCGTGCCTCCCGTCAAGGACACCAGGACCGAACCGGCCGCCACCTCGCGCTCCGTGAAGAAGCGGACCGGTACCGCGGGCAGTGTCGGCCTCTACTTCGCGACGGCCGTCTGCGCCCTGCTGTTCCTCGTCCCCTTCTACCTGATCGTCCGCAACGCCCTGTCCACGGACGTCGAGATCACCGGCGAGAACTGGAAGTTCTTCCCCACCGACATCCAGTGGGGCAACTTCTCCGAGCTGTTCGACGACCCGACGGTCCCCTTCGCCCGTTCCCTGTGGAACTCCACGGTCGTCGGCGTCCTGCACACCGTCGGCACCCTGCTGGTGTGCTCGCTCGCGGGCTACGGTCTCGCCCGTATCCCGTACAAGCACGCCAACAAGATCTTCTACGTGGTCCTCGTGACGCTGATGGTCCCCACGGCCGTCACCTTCGTGCCCAGCTTCGTGCTGGTCTCGTCGCTCGGCTGGGTGTCGAGTATGCAAGGTCTCATCGTTCCGGGGCTCTTCAGTGGTTTCACCTGCTTCCTCTTCCGGCAGTACTTCCTGGGGTTCCCCAAGGAACTGGAGGAGGCGGCGCGCGTGGACGGGCTCAGCTACTGGGGTGCGTACTGGCGTATCGTCGTGCCGAACTCGCTGAACTTCTTCGCCGCGATCGCGACCATCACCTTCATCAGCGGCTGGAACGCCTTCCTGTGGCCCCTGGTCATCGGTCAGGACCAGGAGGCGTGGACGGTGCAGGTCGCCCTCTCCTCGTACATGACGAACCAGACCGTCAACTTCCATCTGATCTTCATGGCCACCGCAATTTCCATCCTGCCCCTGGTGCTCGTGTTCCTGTTCCTCCAGCGCTGGCTGGTGCAGGGGGTCGCGCAGACCGGCATCAAGGGCTGAGCTAGGAGAACGATGTCTGTCCGCACCACCGCCCGCACGTCCTCGGTCTCTCCCGGCCAGGGGGGAGCCCCGTCCGCCGGCTACGTCGAGGACGTCTCGCCCGGGAGCGGCGCGCTGCCGCCCCGGGCGTGGTACGCGTCCTCGGACGCCGACTCCCTCTCGCTGAACGGAAACTGGCGCTTCCGGCTGTCGCCGACGGCCGACGCCGAGGACGACTCGTTCGCCGCGCAGGGGTACGACTGCGGGGACTGGGCGGAGGTGGCGGTTCCCGGGCACTGGGTCCTCCAGGGCGACGGGGCGTTCGGTGCGTTCGGTGCGTTCGGTGCGCCGATCTACACCAACGTCGTCTACCCGTTCCCGGTCGACCCGCCGCGGGTGCCGACCGAGAACCCGACCGGGGACCATCTGCGGGTCTTCGACCTGCCGGACGAGTGGCCGGCGGACGGTGGGGCGGTGCTCCGCTTCGACGGGGTGGAGTCCTGTGCCCGGGTGTGGCTGAACGGCACGGACATCGGTGAGTTCAAGGGGTCCCGGCTGCCGCACGAGTTCGCGGTCGGGCACCTCCTGAAGCCCGCCGGGAACGTGCTCGCCCTCCGTGTGCACCAGTGGTCGGCGGGCTCGTACCTGGAGGACCAGGACCAGTGGTGGCTGCCCGGCATCTTCCGGGACGTCACGCTGCTCCACCGGCCGGCGGGCAGCGCGCTCGACTTCTTCGTACACGCCTCGTACGACCATCTCGAAGGCACCGGGACCCTGCGCGTCGACTCCGACGTCGACGGCCGGGTCACCGTGCCCGGCTTGGACATCGATGTCGAGACGGGGCGGAGCGTCACCGTCCCGGTCCGGCCGTGGACCGCCGAGGCGCCCCATCTGTACGACGCCACGCTGGTCACGGAGGGCGAGCGGGTTCCGCTGCGGATCGGTTTCCGTACGGTCGCGCTGGAGGACGGCCTGATCAAGGTGAACGGCAGGGCGATCCTCCTCAAGGGCGTCAACCGGCACGAGTGGCACCCGGAGAAGGGCCGCGCCCTGGACCTGGAGACCATGCGCGAGGACGTGCTGCTGATGAAGCGGCACAACATCAACGCCGTGCGCACCTCCCACTACCCGCCGCACCCGGCCTTCCTCGACCTGTGCGACGAGTACGGGCTGTGGGTCGTCGACGAGTGCGACCTGGAGACCCACGGCTTCGTGGAGCAGGCCTGGCGTGACAACCCGGTGGACGACGAGCGCTGGACCCCGGCGCTCCTCGACCGGGCCGCCCGCATGGTCGAGCGCGACAAGAACCACCCGTCGGTCGTCATGTGGTCGCTGGGCAACGAGGCGGGCACCGGGCGCGGGCTCACCGCCATGGCCGAGTGGATCCGCGGCAGGGACGCCTCACGGCTCATCCACTACGAGGGCGACTGGAACTGCCGTGACACGGACGTGTACTCGCGGATGTACGCGGACCACGCCGAGGTCGAGCGGATCGGCAAGGGACTGGACGGCGGCCCGCAGGGACGGCGTCAACTGCCCTTCATCCAGTGCGAGTACGGGCACGCCATGGGCAACGGCCCCGGTGGCATCGCCGACTACCAGCGGCTCTTCGAGGCCCACGACCGGCTCCAGGGCGGCTTCATCTGGGAGTGGATCGACCACGGCATCAAGGACGAGCGGTACGGCTTCGCGTACGGCGGTGACTTCGGGGAGGAGCTGCACGACGGGAACTTCGTGTGCGACGGGCTGCTCTTCCCGGACCGCACGCCCTCGCCGGGGCTCCGCGAGTACAAGAAGGTCATCGAGCCGGTCCGGTTCGAGGGCGTCGGCGCGAACGGCACGGTACGGGTGACGAACGCGTACGACTTCTCCGACCTCTCGCACCTGGCGTTCGAGTTCTCGTACCAGGTGGACGGATTTCCCACGGGCGCGCACTGGCTCTCCGTGCCGTCGCTCGCACCGGGTGAGTCGGCGGAGGTCAAGCTGCCGGCGGCCGCTCCGGACGGTCAGGGCGAGGAGGTCCAGTGGACGGCCCGCGCGCTGCTCGCCGAGGACACCCCCTGGGCGGGCGGCGGCCACGAGGTGGCGTGGACGCAGGAGACCGTCACGCCGCGTGAGCCCCTGCCGGCGGCCACCGGCGCGCGGCCCGCGGCCGACGGCGGACGGATCACACTCGGCCCGGGCTCCTTCGACGCCCGCACCGGCGCGCTGCGGACCATCGGCACGACGGAGGTCACCGGGCTGCGGCTGGACGTGTGGCGCGCCACCACCGACAACGACGAGGGCGCGTCCTGGCAGGACGACGTGCGCACCGGCGTGCTGTGGCGCACGCTGGGCCTGCACCGTATGCAACACCGGCTGGACGCGGTGGAGTTGACGGACGACGCGTTGACCGTACGGACCCGGGTGGCGCCCGCCGCGCGGGAGGTGGGTCTGCGCACCGTGTACCGGTGGACGTCCGACGGGACGCGGTTGCGTCTGCGCGTCTCGGTCACTCCCGAGGGCGACTGGACGGTGCCGCTGCCCAGGCTCGGCATCCGCATGGGGCTGCCGGGAGCCGCCGCGGACCAGGCGACGTGGTTCGGCGGGGGCGGTGAGGCGTACCCGGACACCAGGGCGGCGTCGAAGGACCTCCTGTGGGACGAGAGCGTCGACGACCTGCAGACACCGTACGTGCGCCCGCAGGAGAACGGGGCCCGTGCCGACGTCCGCTGGGCAGAGCTCGCAGACCTGCGGATCGAGGGGGACCCGCAGTTCTGGTTCACCGCGCGGCGGTGGACGTCCGAGCAGTTGGACGCGGCCAGGCACCGGACGGACCTCACGCCGGGCGACACCGTGTGGGTCAACCTCGACCACGGGCAGCAGGGCATCGGGTCGCAGTCGTGCGGTCCCGGCGTGCTGCCGCAGTACGAGCTGCGGGTTCAGCCCGCTGAATTCTCCTTTGTCTTCTCGACGGTCGACGACTGACACTGTTACCGGTCACATGGCCGTCCGGCTCCCCAGCCGGACGGCCGTGTTCGTGTGTTCCCCGCTCCCCCGGAGGTTCCCCGCGTGATCGGTTCCATCGAGGTCCGTGGCCTGTCCCGGACCTTTCACACCACGGTGCGCCGCCCCGGCTTCACGGGCGCCGTCAGGTCTCTCGTCAATCCGGAACGGGTCGCCAAGGAGGCCGTCTCCGACATCACCTTCGACGTCTCCCCCGGCGAACTCCTGGCCCTTCTCGGCCCGAACGGCGCGGGCAAGTCCACCACCATCAAGATGCTCACCGGCATCCTCACGCCCACGTCCGGCGAGGCCCGGGTCGCCGGTGTCGTGCCGTACCGGGAACGTGAGCGCAACGCGCGCAACATCGGGGCCGTCTTCGGGCAGCGCACCCAGCTGTGGTGGGACCTGCCGGTGCGGGAGTCCTTCGCGATCCTGCGCGACATCTACGACGTCCCGGAAGCCGAACACCAGGCGCGACTGCGGGAGTTCGACGACCTCCTCGACCTGTCCTCCTTCTGGGACACGCGGGTACGGCATCTCTCGCTCGGCCAGCGCGTGCGCTCCGACCTCGCCGCCGCCCTGCTGCACGATCCGCCGGTGGTGTTCCTCGACGAGCCCACCATCGGCATGGACGTGGTGGTCAAGGAGCAGGTCCGCGAGTTCCTCCGGTACCAGGTGGAGGAACGCGGGCGGACCGTGCTGCTCACCACGCACGACATGACGGAGGTCGAGCGGCTCGCCGAGCGGGTCGTCCTGGTCAACCACGGCCGGCTCGTGCTGGACGGCTCCCTGGACGAGATCCGGCGGAAGTTCGGCTCGACCTGGCAGGTGCGGGTGACGCTCGCCGACGCGCACGCGTCCGTCGAGCCGTTGCCGGGGATCGCGCTGGTGCGGCGCGAGGGGCCCCAGGCGGTGTTCGGTCCCGACGGGCCCACCGCGCCGACGATGCACCAGGCCCTCAAGCAGGTCATCGAGCGCTACGAGGTGACCGAGATCGCCCTGGACGAGGCCGACCTGGAGGACGTGATGCGCGCCGCGTACGTCCAGGCGGGGGGCGTGTGACCATGGCCGTCCTCCATGGCTGGCGGGCCGCCCGCGTCACCCCGCTCGGCGAGCTGCACACCCCGCCCCGGATGACCGCGGCGCTGCTCCGGCTCACCGTGCAGATCGTGCTGGTGGCCTCACTGTGGCACGGCCTGTACGCCGCCACGGGCACGACCGCCGGACTGACCAAGGACCAGGCGGTCACGTATGCCGTACTGGCCGTACTGGCCACCCGAATACGGGAGTTGGACCAGTACGCGGGCCGGGACACCGTGCTGCAGCACATGCACTCCGGCACGATCGTCTACTGGTACCTGCGCCCGCTCTCCCCTCAGCGCTACTACGCGCTGCGGGCCCTCGGCGAGCAGCTGTACGGGCTGGTGTGGGTGCTCGCGGGATACGGCATCTGCCTGGCCGCGGGAATCGTGGACCCACCCAGGTCCGCGGCTGTGGCGGGGGTGTTCGCGCTCAGCGCGCTCCTGGGGCAGTGGGTCCTCTACTACGTGATGCTCGCCATCGACCAGCTGTGCTTCTGGACGCTCAAGAACGGCGCGGCGATGCTGATCCTGATCTTCGCGCAGAACCTGCTGTCCGGGGTGTACGCGCCACTGTGGTTCTTCCCCGACTGGTTCATCACGCTCAGCGCCTTCCTGCCGTTCCAGGCGACGCTCAGTGTGCCGTTGTCGATCTACGTGGGCCGGATCGAACTGTCCGACGCGCTGCCGCAGTTGGCCTTGCAGGCCTGCTGGGTGGTGGCGCTCGCCCTGCTCACCCGACTGCTGTGGCGGCGGGCCGCCCGGCGCGTGATCTCGCAGGGAGGCTGAGATGTCGACCAAGGCTCTTCGCGTGATCTGGCGCGTCACCCGGCTCAACTTCCGTGCCCAGCTGGAGTACCGCTCCGAGTTCCTGATGATGATCGCGATCGGCGCGGTCTGGCAGGTGTCGGTGATCGTGTTCGCGACCGTGCTGCTCACCCGGTTCTCCGGGATGGGCGGCTGGGACAGCTCGGACGTCCTGCTGATCCCGGCGACGCGCATGCTGGCACACGGCCTGTTCGTGCTGTTCCTCGGGCGGGTGCACGGTCTGGGCAGGCACATCCAGGAGGGGGTGATCGACACGTACCTCGTCCGGCCGATGCCGGTCCACCGCCAGCTCCAGCTCTCCTACTTCCCCACGAACGCCATCGGCGACCTGACGGTGGCGGCGGGCCTGATGGTGGGCGCGCTGAGCCGAAGCGACCTGGACTGGACGGCGACCCGGATCACGTATCTGGTCATCTGCGTCCTCGGCGGCATGCTCCTGGAGGCCGCCCTGTTCACCGTGGTGGCGTGCGCCTCACTGCGATTCCCGGCCGCCGACTACTGGGGGCGCTGGCTGGAGGAACTGCTCGGCACGTTCGGCAGCTATCCGCTGAACGTGCTGCCGAGGGCGGTGACCGGATTCCTCACGTTCGGCCTGCCGCTGGCCTTCGTCGCGTACTTCCCGGCGGCGGTACTGACCGGGCACGACACGGGTGTGCCGTACTGGCTGGCGGCGGTGTCTCCGCTGCTCGGGGCCGCGGCCTATCTGGGCTCACGGCTGCTGTGGCGGTGGAGCCTGCGGCATTACGCGGGGGTGAACGGGTGACGACGAAGCGCAGGTCGTGATGTAGGTGGTCGAGCAACGGAGCTTGCGGATGAGCCGCCAGGGCCTGAGACCGACGCGCCCTCGACTCCAGACTTCTGACGGTTGCGCCAGGTAATGGATGCAGCTATCGGGCTTCCGGGCGATCTCGTCGCGCAAGCTGCGACTCCACTGTCGCGAGTCGTGCCGAAAGATCCCCGCAGAGGCTCTCAAGTCGCTCTACTCGGTGAGCGAGTTCATCGGCTGGTTCCGGCCCGCCCCTCTCTGCGCCAGGGTCCAGGATGAATGTCTCCAAGTACTCATCGTGAAGCTGCAGACACCCCGCGCGTCGAAGGTGCTGGATTCCTTGTCGCACCTCATTTCTGGTGGCGCCGTAGAGCTCTTGAAGCTCCGACTCCGAAGGAAGGACATCTCCGAACGTGTACTGCCGACTTCTCAAGCCTTCCTTCACGTGCCGAATCAAAGCTTCGGCACTCGGTGTCGCATCGTCTCCGCCACGCCCTGGAAGCCGAACCGGCAGTAGGTCCGGCGGCCGCTCTGTCTTCACTTCCGGCATGTCTCATGGCCTCTCGTCAGGGGAAGCAACAGTCCCACGTCGAAGCGTTTCCCCAACGCTGAGGGTGGCCGGCACCGTGATGTTCAGACTCCGCGGGTGACCGAAGAGAGCTGACTCGAATCCGATGGGGTAGCCGGTTTCAGGGTCAAAGAGAACGGACTCCCTTTGCGTGCTGCCCTGGTATCCCTCGCTCTGGGACACGGCGAGGACATGTTGACCTTGCCACGTCATTGTGGTCGCCACATCCAGACTGAGGGTCTGGGCCAGAACTCGCAGGGCGGCGGCACGGAGGCGAGGTGGCACCGGGCCTGAGCGCGCTGCATAGTTGAGCATATCGCTGACACCATTGGCGATCAGGCCGCCTTCCCAGTTCACCTCGTTCAGCTGCTTCGCCAGTTCGCGAGGGTTCATGGAGAATGGGGCGACCTTGCCCCATTCGTCGCCTTCTGCAGTGGGGGCCTTTCCGTGACCGTAGTAGCGGTCCTCCACCCCGGTCCCGGCGATGAGACCGGCTTCTTTGGCGACCTCGCTCTGCTTCGGGTTGGGATAGAGGGGCTCACCGTATTCGCTCCGCCGCCGCCCTGAACCGTCCTTTGTGATCCATGACTCGGTCACAGTTGGTACGGCGACACTCGTCGTACCCCCAGGAACGTCGCCAGCGGTGTTGAGCCACCATCCCCAGGTCTTGGTGTAGCTATAGGCACCGTTCGCACGTTCCTGCGGCAGTTTCTCGACCCGTGCGGCGAAAGCCAATAGGTACTCGCTTGCCGACTGGTCTTCAACAGGCTTCAACGAAAGCACCGGAGGAGTGAAGGCGACCGTCTGTGCGTCTTCCCTCCGAGGGATGAGCTGTTGACCGCCGACGACCAGTGCGGCACCGACGCCTGCAGCGCTCGCACCAACAAGAACCCGGCGGCGCGTGAACACACGTGTGGGCTCCGCAGGGGAAGCTGCCCGTTGATGCATCTCCACTAGCTCACGCTCAGCACGTGGCGAGAGAACGCGGCCGTCACAATCTGCGGCGGCGGGATCACTACTGGAAGGCAGCAGCTCCCGCACCCGTTCTGCGTCCTTGCTCATCCCAGGCCCCCTTCTGGCAGGGCAGAGGTCGTGCCGGCTACGACACGACTGGAGTCATCTGCGATCGCTCGTTCCAGTCTGCGGCGAGCCCGATGTAGGCGAACAAGGAACGCTCCTCTGCTGCAGCCCATCACACGGGCAGCTACTGGCGGTTCGAGCCCATCCCATGAGACGAGCATCAGCACCTCGCGATCCCGGTCGGACATCTCAGCCAGCGCCCTCACGGCTCTCACGCGTTCCAGCGCCTGAGCCTCAGCAGCAGGCATCACATCATCCCGAATCTGATCTTGGAGCCGCCCTTCCAACTGGCTGGCGCGCTCCTGAGTGCGTCTCATATTCGCGGCCACGAGCCGGGCAATGCCATAGAGCCACGGCAAGGCCTCACCTCGTTGATCTCCCCGCCGCTGCCAAGCGATCACGAAGGTCTCGGCGGCGGCATCCTCAGCAAGTTGAGGCGGCAGCCTTCGGCGCACAAAGCGCAAGACGGGCATGTAGGAGGCGCGGTAGACCGCCTCAAATTGATCCCATTCACCCAAGCTTTCGCCCACTCAGCCCTCCCGATCACTGCCGTCACACCAAGTCTGTGTCCGCCATCCCACCGGGATTACACCCGCGCAGCAAGAAACTTGCGGCGGCAGCGGAGTTTGCCCCCGAGGCGCTAGTCGGCACGGTGTTGAAGTCCCCCCTGTGGCCGGACAGTGCGCCACTATTCCGGGGCGGCACGCGGTGAAGTCGCGGCCGATCAGGTCTGCGGCGAACACCGCCCGCTTCGCCTGCCGGGTGAGAACCGGGCGTCAGCGGCGCGTGATCCCGGTCATGGCATGCTCGCGCATCAGCCGCTCGATCCTTTTCAGATTGATCACCCGGTCGACCAGCCGCCGCGCGGGGCGCCGTAGGCGCCGCTCGATCCGGCGCGCAGCACCCTGATCTCGCCCACCAGTGACACAGAGCCTCTGCTTCGTGATCTCCTTCGCGAAGTAGGCCGCCGCTCTTATCAGGATCTCGTTCGACTTGCACCCTCGGCCAGCTCCGGCGCAGTCTGCGCAGCCCTTCGGCGCTCACACCGAGCCCGCCAGCGTCCTGCCCGAGGACAGCAACAGATCGACCGCGCTCCTCTTGAACTCGGCCGTGCACCGCTTACTCGTATTGATCTTCGCTACTCACTACCTGAACCGCTTCCTCCCTAACCCATTAGTCCCAGTATCAAGCTGTCTAGCTTGAAGGGGGAAGTTCACAGGCACAACAACCACTTTGTCCAGTTGATCGCACAGCACCAGTTCCACCCAAGTGTCGGCGTACAAGATGAACGTCTCCACCTCGTACGAATGAGAACGCACCGTTGTTGATGCGCGGAGGGCAGGAGCCGGAAGTCTGCTGCCGTCGAACGAGAGCGGGATGACGCAGCCTGACAACGTGGTCGACAATGACCGCATGGATGTCACCGAGCTGCTCGAATCGGCTTCCCTCCTCGTCCCGGAAGAGGTCGCTACCGAGAACGACATCTCGCTGCAAGACGTCTGGGACTACCTCGCTCACGACGAATGGCAGATCGCGCTGAGCCTGCTGGAGGAGCTCGGAGACGGGCAACCGTTGCCCTTGACGTTCTGGGAGCAGCTTGGCGAGGCGGCTGAGCAACTCGGCCTTGAACGGAGCGCGGCTTGGTGCCACTGGCGGCGTTCCGAGATCCGAAACGGAATGATCCGGGCGGATCTGACGCTTCGTCCACCCACGGAGGCCCGACGCAAGACACCAATCTCCGGTCACGGTGTTCTGCGACCCATGTGGGACATCGGGAACCTCTCACCCACCGGCGCCGCTTCGGCGAGTATCGCCGGGCTCTGGGTTGAGGACATGCCCGTTCTGGAGCCTGGCGGCCGAGCCACTGTCCGCCTCGTTCCCCTCACTCCCACTCACTGGACGCACGTCAAAACCGGCCAGCAGATCAACATGCACGAGGACCGGACCGTGGCCGGCACCGCAGTCGCGCTGGAGGTTCACCTCCCCATCCCCGCCATGCCCACGAGATGACCCCGACCGACCCGCCCTCACGCTGGTGCAGATATCTCCGTACTCGGTGGAGCAGTCACAGGAGTACGTCGACACCAAGGTCCATGGCCAACTTGTCAACCCCACAAAGTGAACGAAACGACCACTAGCAGAATCGGAATTCCATCTACCACCGGAACCACCCTTCTCAGTTTCAAAAATTTCCCGCACCACCTCCCACATTTCCCCCACTACAAATACGGTGTTCGAATCAACGACCGAAAGGAAACGGGACTGTGGGTAGATCCATCCGTTTGTCTGTCGCACCTCTCGCAGCCGGTGTTGCACTGGTCGCTTCAACGCTGGCCATCGGCGCACCAACGGCTGGCGCGGAAGAGGTGAAGCCACTGCCGCCGGTCGCAGCCTCGGACAGCAGAGCAGAAATCGAGAGCCTCACGCTGAACGATCAGCAAGCACTCCAGGCTGAAGTCGATGCCAAGCTCGCCGAAACCAACAATGGCGGAAAGCAGATCAGTGCGAACGAGATCTCATGGAACGGCGGGGAAGTGATTTTAACACTCCCTCTCCCCGGAGAGGAAAAGACTCCGCTTCCGTCCGAAGCCTCACTGGCGCTCAACGGTGTCGATGCGGCAGAGATGGATGAGGTCACGGCTGCGGCGGCGGACTGGGAGGGCTGCCCGGCCGGAGCAAACGACAATCGCTGGTACTGCTTCTACCAGCTCCCGGACTTCGAGGGGCAGAGGGTCCAGTGGAACTGGGCGCACTGCTCGACCGGCATCAATTTCTCGGACGTCGGGTTCAACAACAAAACTACAGGGATCGTCAACACAACGAAAAACATAGAGCACTGGGGAATGAATCTGACCGCGTACCACGATTGGTTCACGGGCAATGCGCTCCGCATTCTTCCGTATTACAAGATCTCAAACCTGGACTCGTTCCACGACAACAAATTCAGCAGCTTCAAAGCCTGCCGTAGGTCGTAGGCGGGGCGGCTGGAAAGGGAAAATCACTCGCGGGTAAGCACTTCCGGCTGCATACCCCCGAGCCAGGAGCATTGCGCGATTACGACTGGCCTGGCTCGCCGGTCTCGTGATTTCCAGGCCCTGGTCGAGCGAGCCGTCGGCACCCTCTCAATTCCTGGCGGCTCCTCCGAAATCTCCGCTGCTCGACACCCGCATCACGCCCCTCGTCCAGACAGCCCTCTGCCTGCGTCTGGCCAGCTCAGAGTGAAGTTGGAACCGGTCGTCTGAACCGCAGGGCGCGGGGCCAGGTGGCGTAGATGTGCAGGCCCCAGCGGGCGGCGACGGCGGCTGCCGTGCGGCAGTCCTGGGCGGGGTCGAGGGGGTCGCGGCGGAGCCAGGCCGCGGAGAGGAGGCCGGTGCGGTGGAAGAGGCGGTGGAGCTGGCGGGCCGAGATGCCGTGGGCCGCCGCGACCGAGTCGACGCACAGGGACGGGTCGGAGATGTTCGCCAGCATGTAGACGCGGATGCGGTCGACCAGTTCGGTAGTCCGGCTTTTATCGGTATATCGATTGACCTACCTGAGGGTTACCCGGTTTCTGTGCGCGAATCGGAGACGGGCCGGGCGGGAAGTGGAGACTCGCCGCGCCGCCGGTTCCATGCCTTCTTCCTGGGGGAGCGACGTCGGCTGGGACCCTCACCGCAGTTCCAGCCGACTGCTCCGTCACCGGCGTCACCGGCGCGGCACCCGGACCTCCGCCCACACCACCTTGTACGTCCCGCCCAGGCACAGGTCCGTGCCCCACCGCTCGGCCAGCGCGGCCACGATCAGCAGCCCGCGCCCGCCCTCGTCCGACGGCTCCTGGAGTACGGGTCGCCGCTCGGTCCGCCCGTCGGCCACCTCCGCCCGTACGACGCCCTCGCCGTCCCGCAGCACCAGCCGTACGCGGAAGTCGCGTCCCTTGACCCGCCCGTGCCGGACCGCGTTCGCCGCGAGCTCGGCGACCACCAGAGCCACGGACTCGTTCGCCTCGCTGTCGTACGCGTACCCCCACACGTCCATCCGGTTCGCGACCAGCCGCCGCGCGAGCCGGGCCCCTCGTGGAGTGCAGCTGAAGAGCTGGGTGAACGTACGTACGGTGACGGGTACTTGGACCCCGGTGTCTCCTTGCATGGATCAACGGTCCCGGGTGGCGGGGCCTTCGACCAGTCACGCCACTCGTACGCTGCGCGGCGTACGAGTTCACCCTGTGGACAGTACGGGTGACGTTCCGTGACCATGGAGGAATGACCAACAGCACGACGAACGAGCCCGAACCGTCGGACAGTCTGAAGACGTTCGGACTGGTCCACAAGACTTTCCGTAAGCGGGCGGGTCTGACGCAGGAGGAGTTCGCACCGCTGGTGCGGTATCAGTCGTCGACGGTGGCGTCGATCGAGCAGGGACGCCGACTGCCCCCGCGGGTGTATGTCGAGCGGGCGGAGGAGGTGCTGGATGCGTTCGGGGTGCTGCGGGTGGCTGCCAAGTACGCCACGCGGGAGCCCGGGTTGGCTTCTTGGTTCCGGAGGTGGGCGGACCTTGAGGAGCAGGCGATCAGCCTCTACACGTTCGAGAACCGACTGGTGCCGGGCCTTCTCCAGACGGAGGCGTACGCACGCACCTTGTTCAACGAGCGGTTGCCTGTGCTGACCGACGCACAGATCGAGGCTCAGCTCGCCGCCCGCTCGGACCGCCAGCGCCTGCTCACCGAGTTGCCCAATACGGCGTTCAGCTTCATCGTCGAGGAGCACGTCATCATGCGCCGGACTGGGGGGACAGATGTCACGCGTGAGCTGATTGATCACCTCCTGGTGGTCACCGAGTTGCGCAATGTCGAGTTGCAGTTGATGCCGCTGACGCGTGGTGTCCACGCAGGCCTCGACGGACCCATCCGGTTGCTGGAGAGTCCTGAGAACGAGTGGTTCGGTTACTGCGAGGGGCAGGAAAGCGGCCAGCTCGTCGCTAGTCCGAAAACGATCAGCGTCCTCCACATGCGCTATGCGAAACTGCGTTCACAGGCTCTCACCCCGGACGATTCCCGGAGCCTGCTGGAGCGGATGCGAGGAGCGCTATGAGCACCACTGAGCTGGCCTGGTTCAAGAGCAGCTACAGCGGCGACGACTCCGGCGACTGCCACGAAGTGGCCCTGGACTGGCACAAGTCCAGCTACAGCGGTAGCTCGGGCGACGACTGCGTCGAAGTCGCCGCCTCCCCCACCACCGTTCACATTCGGGACTCCAAGAACACCCGCGGCCCGCAGCTCGCCCTCTCCCCCACCGCTTGGGCGGACTTCGTCGACGGCGTCAGTGGTCCGCGCAACACGGCGTAGGGTCCCGGACCTCGAACGGGACCAGCACACCGCCCACCGCCGGCATGAGGGTGAGTACGAGTTCGCCGTCCTGCCACTGCGGGCGGACGTGATCCCTCGTCACCACCCTTTGGTCCGGCGGGGGTTCACCCGCCGACCCCAGCACGGTGACCCGGTCGATCGCGGAGCCGGACAGCAGCTCCGCGACCGTCACCGTGCCGGTGAGGGCGTCGGCCCCCGGGTAGACGACGGCCCGGCCCACCTCGTCGGGTGCGCCGGTCGTGACCTCGTACCCCTTGGCCGTGAGCCGTCGCGCGGTCTCCTCGGACTCTGTCGCGAACGAGATCACCACCCGCGGCCGCTCCCCTCGTACCAGGTGTGTGCAGCCGAACGCGCCCTCGGGGAGGTTGAGTTCGGCTGCCAGCTCCAGCAGCAGGTGGTCCGCCGCGCGCAGCTCCCGCACGTCGGCGTCGACCGTCATCACATGAACCGGATTCACGCGGGCAGGACCCAGACCGGGTTGCTGTAGAACCACAGGTCCTTCCACGGGTCGGCGTCGCCGACGACGTCGATGGCCGGGCCCGCGGGGTCGACCGCCGCACCCATGGCCCCCGCGGCCGACCGGTTGCCGTCGCTGCCGCGCAGGCGGACGTAGAGCGGACGGTCGACGCGGCCGAGGGAGTACGTGATGCGAACCGTGCCGGTGGACTTGTTCACCTCGTACGACTTGACGACCTTCGCCGTCGGCGCGGTGAACGTGTCCTTGTCGGCGACCGGGCCGGTGACATCACCCTGGATGACGTCCACGCGGGCCAACTTCGTTGTGAAGCCAGCCCAGTTGGGGCCGTGGGCCAGTGCGATGTCGACGGTCAAGGTGACGTTCGTGCCCTTCTTGACGTGCAGGGCGCCACCGAGCGTGGCCCAGCGGCTGCCGCCGGAGAGGCGGACGTCGAGACCGCTGATGAGCTGCCCGTGGTCGACCCACACGCGTCCGGCCCGGATGCCGTCCATGACAGCGGCGTACGAGAAGCCCTCGGCGCCGACATGGGTGCGGCTGTACTGGCCGGGCCAGTAGTCGCCCTGGGTGATGTCGATCTTGCCGCCGTAGACCGGGTCCTCGTACCTGCCGTTGGCCTCGAAACTGCCGCCGGGGCCGCGTACGGCGGTGTCCGCGTAGACCTGGTGCGAGTCGGAGTTGGCACTGATCCACCAGGCCTTGCCCTCGGCGAGCAGGCTGTCCCACAGGCCGCCGACCGTGGCAGTCATCCAGTCGAAGCCGCCCCAGGTGCGGTAGCTCTCCGGCGGGTAGCCCGGGAAGGAGTTGGCGCTCGGGTTGTTGTCGTAGATGCCCCGGGCCCTGCCCATGCCGAGGGGAGCGGGCAGGCCGGCGGCCTGGTGGCCCGGGGCGCCCTCGAAGCCGACGGCGATCTGGTGGCTCGCGGGGGTCGCGTCGCGCCAGGCGCGGATCTCGTGCGGCGAGTCGACGCCCCGCCGGGCCGGGTGGTTGGCGAGCATCAGCGCGTCCTTGACCTTGCGTCGGCGCACCTGCTCGCCGAGGAAGGCGAGGCCGGCGACGGCGAGGGCCTCGTTGGCGGGCGTCGAGTCGGAGGCGCCCTTCACGCTGCCGTCGTAGTCGGTCTCGAACTGCTTGAGGACGGAGACCTCGTTCCTGCCGGGGTGCACGAAGACCGTGCCGTGCTCGGCGCCCGGGATGTTCCACTCCAGGCCCTGGAAGACGAGGGTGTCCTCGTGCGCGTCGCGGGCGGCCTTGATGTCCGGGTTGACCTTGTCCACGCCGATCTTCGCGTGGGTCGTGCTGCCGTGGTCCGTGATGACCAGCCAGTCCATACCGTGCCTGGCGCCCTGCCGGACCTGGTCGACGACGCGGTACTTGCCGTCACTGCTGTACTGCGTGTGGATGTGGTGGTCGCCGGCCAGCCAGAGGAAGCCCTTGCCCTTGCGGCCCCGGGCGGGCGTCTGCGCGGCGGCGGTGCCGGTCGCCTGGCCGCCGAGTACGCCCGCCGTCGCCAGGCCCGCGCCGAGCAGACCGGCGCGGCGCAACATGGAGCGGCGCGAGCGCTGGTCGGGGGTCAGTGCCTCGTCGGGAACCGAGGTGTCGAAGGCCGCCGGAAGGGGCGCGGCACCCTCATGGTCGCTGCCGTGGTGGTGGTGATGCCCGTGTCCGTGCGTGTGCCCGTGCCCCATGTCGGCCTCTCCTCGGTCCTGCGGCGGCCCCACCGGCCGCGTGAGGAGACTCGATGTGAAACATGAACTTCGGGCGACGCGGGGGTGATCGCCGGGCGGCACGGACGCGTCAGGTCTTCCCGTCCTTCACTGTTCCCCCAACAGCCCTTGTCCGTCACACTGACTGACCTTGAACCTGAGCAGCGTTCAGGTTCCTCCGACGCACTGGAGACACCCCCCATGAAGAGACTCATCGGCACCCTGATGGCCGGTGCGCTGGCCGTTGCCGGGCTCACCTCGGCAGCCGCTGCTCCCGCGACCGCCGCCGCCCCCTCCTCCGGCACCTTCAACGTCCTCACGTACAACGTCGCGGGACTCCCCGAAGGGCTGAGTTCCGGCAAGCCGGCGACGAACACCCCGCTGATCTCCCCGCGGCTCGGCGCCTACGACATAGTGAACGTCCAGGAGGACTTCAACTACCACGCGGCGCTGTACGCGGGCGACAACCACCCGCACCGCACGGCCACCAGCGGTGGCGTTCCCTTCGGCGACGGCCTCAACACCCTCTCGGACTACGCCTTCGACGACTTCGAGCGGGTGAAGTGGAACGACTGCACCGGCACCAACTGCCTTACCCCGAAGGGCTTCTCGCTGGCCCGCGTGCGGCTCGCCGAGGGTGTGTTCGTCGACGTCTACAACGTGCACACGAACGCGGACTCGACGGACGACGCCCTCGCCGCCCGCCGCAAGAACATCGACCAGCTCTCCGACTTCGTCCAGGCGAACTCGGCGGGCAACGCGGTCGTCGTCATGGGCGACACCAACACCCGTTACACGCGCGCCGGTGACAACATCCGCACCCTCGCGAACGAGAACGGTCTGACCGACGCGTGGGTCCAGCTGGTCCGCGGCGGCAACGCCCCGGCACAGGGCAGTGACGCGATCGTCTGCCCCACCACCGCGCCGGGCAACGACTGCGAGGTCGTCGACAAGGTCCTCTACCGCGGCAGCAACCTGGTGAACCTCTCCGCGACGCGCTACAACAACGAGTGGGCGAAGTTCCTGGACTCGGCCGGCGGCAACCTCTCCGACCACTTCCCGCACGCGGTCGACTTCTCCTGGACGCTGAACTCGAAGCTCCGGGCCAGTGACGTCTTCGGCGGCCCGCACGGCACGGCGTTCAACGACGCGGACGACCTCCCGGCCACGCCCGCGCCCCGGACGGTGACGCTGCGCGGTGCCTCCCGCCTCGACGGGGTGTCGCTCGCGCTCGACGGCGGCACCACCCTCACCCACGGCGGCACGGGCGGTACGGCGGCCTCCCTCGCCCTCGCCGCCGGCGAACACCTCACCTCGGTGAAGCTCACCCAGGGCCAGAAGGACGGCCGGACCCGGATCTTCTCGGCGGCCCTCACCACCGACAAGTCCCGTACGGTGTCGGCCGGTTCGCCCACGTCGGCCGCGGTGACGTACACGGCTCCGGCCGGCTGGCAGATCGTCGGCTTCACCGGCCGCTCCGGCGCCGAGATCGACAAGCTCGGGGTGCTGTACGCGCCGATCGGCTGATCCCGGCCCGACCCGTGCTGTACGGAAGCGAGCCCGGACGGCCGTCGCCGGCCGTCCGGGCTCGAAACCGGGAGACGGGCCGCCTCGACGACCGCGTCCCCGCCGCCGACTGCGTGCACGCGGGCCAGACGCGTCACGCGGGCATGCGGCTCATGCAGGCATGCGGCTCATGCGGGCATGCGGCTCATGCGGGCATGCGGCTCATGCGGGCATGCGGGCATGGGGGACACGCAGGTCACGCGACCGCCGTCCGGCCCCGGCTCGGCAGGTGGCCCCGCCGCCGCCGCGGGTTGCTACCCTCTCCAGGCTGTTGCCTAGACACCCTAGGGAGAGGTTGATCATCATGGCCCGTGCCGGGCTCACGACCGACCGGGTCGTCGCGGCCGCCGCCGACCTCGCGGACGAGGTGGGCTTCGAGAACGTCTCGCTGTCCGCGCTGGCCAGGCGGTTCGGGGTGAAGGACGCGAGCCTGTACTCGCACGTCAGGAACCTGCACGACCTGCGGACCCGGATGGCGTTCCTCGCGGGCGGCGAGATGATCGACCGGATCGCCGCGGCGGTCGCCGGACGCGCCGGCAAGGACGCCCTGGCCGCCTTCGCCGACGCCTACCGGGAGTACGCCCTGGAGCGGCCGGGCCGGTACGCGGCCACCCAGATCCGCATCGACCAGAGCCTCGTGTCCGAATCCCCCGCCTTCCGGCGGACCGCCGAGGTCACCTACGGGATGCTGCGGGCGTACGGCCTCGACGAGCCCGACCTCACCGACGCGGTCCGGCTGTTGCGCAGCACCTTCCACGGATACTGCGCGCTGGAGGCCACCGGCGGCTTCGGCGCCTCCCGTGACGTACGGACGTCGTGGAACCGGGCCGTCGACGCCCTCCACGTACTGCTGGAGAACTGGCCGCGCGAGCAGAAGAACGCGTGACCACAGTCGAGTTCGCGGGGCGCCCGGCGGAAACACTGCCTCCGGTCTCCGCCCCAGGCGTCCCGTCGACCACTTAGACTGGAAGCTTCGCCGGTGCCACGTGCCGCCCTGGGGGGAGGAGAGCGGGCCTTGTCCCAACAGCAGCTCCGACGCGGTCCGTTGAGACCCGACCCCGAGCCGCACGTACCGCACGGACCACGGCCCGCGCGGCTTGTGCGCTGGCTGGGCGGATTCGGCTCCCTGGCCGCCGGTTACGCCGTGTTCCAGTCCCTGGTGGGGGTTCTGCCGGACGGCATGGGCGGGCAGAGCGCCCGGTACGCAATCGCCGCGGTGAGCGGGCTCGGAACGGCCGTCGCGGCCTGGCTGTCGGCATCCCTGCTCCGGGCCCGGCACGAGGACAACTCACCTGCGGGTACGGGACAGTTGCTGCCCTCCAGCGCCGCCCTGGCGGGGCCCGGGCCGCTCCCCGAGCTCTTCGCCGCCGCCTACGGCACCCTCGCCGAACAGATCTGCGTCGTCGACGACCCCGTGCGCGGCCGGCTCACCGGCTGGTCGCACTCCCTCGGCGAGAGCGGCCCCGGCCGGCCCACCTCCGTGGGCACCGCGTACGGCCTGCACACCATGCTCGACCTGGGAGTGCCCGACGGACGGATCGGCACGGGCGACCTGGTGGACACGCTGTGGCGGCTGCGTCTGCCGGACGGCGGCTGGTCGGCCCGCTCACAGGGCTCCCAGGCCCGCCCCGAGGTGACGGCCCTGGTCCTGGGCGCACTGGCCCGGGCGGGAGCCCCGCGGGAGCGGCTCGCCGACGAGGTGGCGGGCTGCGAGGCGGGCTTCACTCAGGAACTCGATCGTACGGGGCGGGAGTTGACGCATGTCGTGACGACCGTGCTGCGCGGCCTGCTGCGTGCGGCGCCCGGTTCGGACGCGCTGCCACTGCTGCGTGACGCACTCGTCGAGGGCGCGGTCACCGATCCGCGCCGCCGGCACCGCCGCTGCTGGGGTTACCGGCTCGCGCCCTTCCACGGCCCGCCGTCGCCGCTGCACACCGCCCAGGCGGTGGTCGCCCTGGACCGTGCGGCCCATGTACTGGGCGGCGAGAGCGGCAACGCGCGTGCGGCCCGCGAGGACGGCGTGCGCTGGCTGCTGGCCTGCCCTGACGCCCCGCACGACGCGTGCCTCGACCTGTCCAACCTCCGCGAGGAGGTGCGCAGGCCACGCACCGACGACCCGTCCCGCCACGAGGTCCTGAACGTCCGGCACTTCACGGCCTCCTGGGTCGTCCGCGCCCTGCTCACCTCCGGCGCCCGCGACATCGCACGCGAGGACGGCATCGAGGACGACTGGCGTGAGCGGCTGAACGGTGCTGTCAGTGCCGTGTGGGCCGGGCAGACCGACGGCATCTGGACCTGGGTCCGTGACGACACCAGCGAGCTACGCCGCCCCATGTGGATGACCTACCAAGGCCTTTCGGCGCTACGGGCGCATGCCATGTGGGTATACCAACCGCATGGCTGAGTCAGAGGGAGCGTGCATGGGGGGACCACAGGTTCTGGCGACGCGGCGGCTGCTGTCCGAGGCTCTGGACGGTGAACTGCCGGAGCACGAGCGGCTGTTGGCTGCCCGCTCGGTCGTCGCCGAGCTGGGGACCCCGGACCGCCTGCTGGAGCTGACGGCCGAACTCGCCTCCGGTGAGGGGGATCCGCACGGCTGCGCCCGTCTCTCGTACCGTCATGTCCTCGGCTTCGACAAGCTTCTGCTCATCGACGACGGCCCGCACCACATGCTGCGCGCCCATCTGTGGCATGCCGGGCGTGGTGCGATCGGCAAGGAGGACATCCACAACCACCGCTCCCCCCTCGCCTCCTCGGTCGTACGAGGACGGCTGGCGATGGAGCTGTACGCGCCCCGGGGCGACGGCGGAATCGAGGCGGACAGCTACCAGGAGTCCCTGGCCGACGGGTCGGCCGACTGGCTGCTGGAGCCCACGGGTCCGGCGCGGCTGCATCTCACGCAGGTCGCGGAGTACACGGCGGGCAGTACCTACGCCCTGCCCGCGCACACCCTCCACCGGGCGTGGTGCGACACGGCGGAGCCGACGGTGACGCTCTTCCTGGAGACGGGCAGCGGACGGCGGCGGCACACGGACGTGTTCACGGCGGCCGGCCCGCACCCGGGGACCGTACCGAAGGTGCCACTGGACGTGGACGACTACCTGGGGGAACTCAACGCGCTGGCGGAGTTGCTCAGAAGCTCGTGAGGGCCTGGCGCACGATGTCCAGGTTGTACTCGTCGATGTCGACGGTGTGCAGTCGGTCCGGGGTCAGCCAGTCGTGCGCCTGGTCCGGTTCGGGGAGGGTGACGTGCCGGGAGAGGGGCCTGACGAGGAAGTTGTCCTGCCAGTTCTTGATCTCGTGCCCGTGGTACTCGCTCAGGAAGGACGATTCGCCGACCTTGCGGACGACCTCGCCGAGGAGCCCGGTCTCCTCCTTGAGCTCCCGCAGCACGCCGTCCGCGGGACTCTCGCCGGGCTCGAGCTTCCCGCAGGGCACGCCCCACACCCCGGGCAGGAACCGCTCGGTCCTGCTGCGGCGCACCAACAGCACGCGGCCTTCGTGCATCACGACGGCGGCCGCAAGTCGCTTGTCGCCGGGGATGTCCATGTCCATGGTTCCTCGGTCCCTCGCCGGTCGGAGTCCACAGGGTTCTATACCCACGAAAGCATCAACGCTACCAGGAAGCGGTCCGCGGGCCGGGGCGATCGGGACGCTCCGGCTGGACCAGGGCCTGGACCTCGCTGTATGTGGGCGCGGTCCCCTCGACGGGGTGGCCCGCCCGGATCAGGGCGGCCGTCTCCAGGGCCGCGCCCAGGGCCCGGCGGTAGAGGAGGGAGCCGAGGCTGATCCGGCGTACGCCCAAATCGGCGAGGACGGGGACGCTCGGGCCCGTGGGTGAGTAGAGGATGTTGAGAGGGACGTCCAGGGTTTCCACCAGGGCGGCGATCCGGGGCGGGTCGTAGAGTCCGGGGACGAACACGCCGTCGGCGCCCGCCTGTTGGTAGGCGTCGAGGCGGCGGTCCGTCTCGCGTTCGTCGCCTGCCCGCAGCCAGTGGGTGTCCGTGCGGGCGTTCACGAACAGGCCGGGTACGGCGGACTTCACGGCTGCGATCTTCGCCGCGTGGAGTCCGGCGGGCACCAGGGTGCCGTCGGGTCGGCCGTCCTCCAGGTTGATGCCCACGACGCCGACGGCGGCCAGTTCGACGGCGACCTCGGCGACGTCCTGCGGGTCGTCGCCGAATCCTCCCTCGGCGTCCACCGAGAGGAGGAACGGGCCGTGTCCCAGCGCCAGCGCCAGGGCGAGCGACGCGTCCCGGGTCGCCGCCGCTCCGTCGGGCAGGCCCGCGGCCGCGGCCACTCCCAGGCTGGTCGTGCCGATCGCCGCGAAGCCCTGCGCTGCCAGGGCCGCCGCCGATGCGTGGTCCCAGGCGTTGGGGAGCAGCAGGGGGGTGTCCGCGTGGTGGAGCGCGGCGAACGCGGTCACGGGGTTCCGCCGAGGGTTTCCGGCCGAGGCAGCTTTGTGAGGGGGCATACGCCAACGTTAGGGGCGGTACGGTTCGGCGCCCGCCGAACCGTCCGGGGCCACTGAGCAGGCAGCCGGAACGGCCGTCCGCGGCGGCCGCTGTCCGGCCGGCTCAGGCCCTGAGGCGGATGTGCTCCTTCCGTGCAACCCCCGCCGGGGGCCGGACGTCTCAACCAGCGCCAGGAGTGCGCGTACGGGGACGGGAAGGACGGGGTGATGGCCGGCGGGGGGAAGCACGGGTTCGTCCGGAGTGTGCGGCGGTTCTTCTGGCTTCCCCGGGAGATGCCACGCCGCCCGTCCCCGGTCGTGCCCATGCTGCGGGTGTGGCTGTTCGCCCTGGCCGCGGGCGCTCTTCTCGCGGAATTCACCTGGGACGAGGGGGACGTGTCGCCGGCGCTGATGGCGATCCCCGCGGGGCTGGCCGTGCTCGACGACGTGATCGAGGGGGTGCGGCACCGCTGGCCGGCCCTCGCGGCGGGGCTGCTGGTCTCCTGGGGCTTCGTCCGGTCCGTGACGGCCGTGTCCGGCCCCGGGCACTCCCTGTGGGGCGAGTTCGGGGTCTTCGCCTGCGCGACGGCCCTTGCTCTGGCGACGTTCGTCGGCGTCACGCGACTGCCTCAGCACCGGCACCCGTGACCCGCGCGCTTACTCGCGCACGACCGTCACCTCTCCGTCCCGCAGCCGCGCCCGCACCCCGGCCCCGCCCTTCCAGCGGACGTGGATCCCGTCCGTCCCCTCCGTCCGCACCTCCACCGACTCCTCCAGTGGAGCGGGCTCCGGCTCGGCGGTGAGACGGGCGAGGGCCACGAACAGGCCGTCCGCGGCCGTCGTGACGCCCGTCGGACCGTCCGGCGCCTCCAACAGGCCGTGCACGGGCAGGAGTTCGGCACGCAGGCCCTCCCCCGCCGTCCAGCCCGTGACCCGCACCGACGTCCCTTCGGGCGCGCCCGACACACAGAACGCCCGTACCTCCACCGCGCCCTCGGCGAGCACGAGGCTCGTGACGGCTGCTCCCCGGGCCGCCGTGTGCCGGGAGGCCGCCCAGCCCTCGCCGGCGCCCAGTGGCTCGATGCCGGTCCGGCTCGGGTCGCCGCCCACGACCACACTGTTGTCGTACGACTCCGGAGGCCGAGCGAGTGCTGTGGGCGCCGTGACCGTCGAGTACGCGAGGCGCGTGTAGTACGGGTCGTAGCGGACGTCCTCGCTGCCGTGGTTGTGCAGGCGCACCAGTCCGTCCGAACGCGTCGACTGGAGCAGCCAGTTGGGCGGTCCGACCGGCCGGGCCGCGTCCTCCCGTTCCGCCGGGCCGGGCCGTTCGTCCGCGGTCCACACCTCGTGGTCCGGCTCAAGCAGCAGCCCGAGGAATGCCTTGCTCGCCCAGTACGGGGACGCCGGGCCCGAGTAGCCCTGGAGGACGGCCGGTTCGGGGCCGTGCCAGCCCGGCGTGAGCAGGCCGCGGTCGTCCACGGCTCCCCGGTCGAGGAAGTACTTCAGCGCGCCGGACGCCAGCCGCCGTGTCTCTCCCGGCGGCAGCGGTGTACGGCCGGTGAGCGCGCCCAGCCACAGGGGGGCCGTCGTCGCGAAGCGGTACGTCAGTGAGCGGCCCTGGTGCATCGGCGCGCCGTCGCCCCCGAACAGCCGGGCGTAGTCGCCGAGATGGGCCGACAGCCGGCCGCCGTAGAGGTCCAGCAGGCGCTCGTCGTCCGCCAGCCACGCGTGCAGCACCGGATACAGGTGCATCGCCCAGCCGTTGTAGTAGTCGAAGGCCCGCCCGTCGCCGTCGGTGTACCAGCCGTCGCCGACGTACCACTGCTCGATGCGGTCGAGTCCCCGGTCGACGGCGGCCCGGGACAGCTCGGGCTCGTGTCCGACCTCGGCCAGGAAGCCGCCGACCGTCACCGGGAACAACTCCCAGTTGCAGGGCCAGGGTTGCGCTGTGAGCGCGTCCCCGAGCCAGGCCGCGGCCCGCTGCCGCACGCCGTCGTCTAGGCGGTCCCAGAGGAGGGGGCGGGTCAGACGCAGGGCGAGGGCGATCGAGGCGGCCTCGACGAGGGGCTGGCTGCGGTCCTCGATACGCGGCCAGACGCCCGCGGTTCCGGCGGCGAGCCCTTCGGCGTACCGCTCCAGTGCCTTCTCGTCACGGCGGAACGCCGCCAGCATCAGCGTGCGGGCGTATCCCTCCAGCCCGTCGGAGAGACGGCCGGACCAGCTCGTGTGCTCGCCGGGCAGATGGTAGAGGGCCCGGTCCCCGGACGCGTACGGCTCGACCGCCGCGAGCAGGGAGTCGGCGGCGGCCTCCCAGTGGGCGCGCGTGTATCCGGTGTACGGGCTGAGGGTGCGGTCCTCGGGAACGCCTGCGGGGCCTGCGGGCATCGGTCGGGCTTCCTGTCTCGCTCGGGGTCGTGCGGTGTGCGTCCGCGGAAGAGCGCGGTGTGCGCGTGCGGGGTCGTGCGGTGTGCGCGGGCGGGCCGGCACGGTGTGCGCGCGTGGGCCTGGGGCGCCCCGGTTCCGGACGGGACGCCCCAGGGGTCAAGCTCACCTCACCAGGCGTCCGGGCACCAGGTGTTGGGCACGCAGTTCGTCACGGACGAGTTCCGCGTACGCCGTGGCGCCGCGTGCGGAGGTGTGGGTGTTGTCGCGCTTCTCGTTGTAGAGGTACAGCGCCTTCGACCCCTCCACACCCAGCGACTCGACCAGTGCCTTGGTCCTGGCCGTGAGGTCGATGAGCGGGACGTGACGGTCGGCGGCGACCGAGCGGGTGACGGCGGGGTGGTCGACTCCGAGGCCGTTCACCAGGAGGGCCGTGTTGTTGTCGAGGGTGCCGTCGGCGTTGAACCAGCGGCGGACGATGGGGGTGACCAGGACCGGGCGCCCGCCCTTGTCCCGTACGCCCGCGACGAGCGTCTCGAGGTTCGCGCGGTACGTCGCGGCGTCGGTCTGCTTGTCGTTGTGGGCGAGCTGGATGAGGACCAGGTCGCCCTTGCGGACGAGCGGCTGGACCGTCGCGAAGAGCCGCGGGTCGGCGAGGTAGGTGACCGTACTCTCCCCGGAGTCTGCGTAGTTGGCGACGGAGGCGCCCTTGCGGAGGTACTGCGGAAGCTGCTGGCCCCAGCCGGAGTAGGGGTCGCCGGGCTGGTCGCAGACCGTGGAGTCGCCGACGAGGAAGATCTGGCGGGTCTGGTGCCGGCGGGCCGGGGTGACGCGGATGTCGGCGAGTGCGGGCGCCGAGCCGCCGATGACCAGGTCCAGGCCGGGGGTGCCGTCGGCCGCGGTGGGCTCGCCCTCGGGGGTGCGGACGTTCACGGTGAAGCTGCGGGTCACGGGCTCGCCCGCCGCGGTGGGCGTCTCGGCGAGCAGCGTGCGCCGGGTCTCGCCGCTGATCCCGGTGCTCGCCGCAGTGTCACCGCCGAGCCGCACCCGGACGTCGTACGTGCCGGGCGCGACGTCGAAGTGGCATGCGGTCGCCGTGCAGTTCTCCAGCCCCTGGCCCCGGCCGTGCGACTGGGCCTCGGCCGGGACGACGGACAGGGCCGAGGCGGCGGTCAGCGCGGCCAGCAGGGTGATCGTCGTGCGTCTCAACGCGGCTCCTTCAACAGGTCCAACCGGGCGACGGATCCGGCAGGGCCTGTCCGGCGGATGATGCCGGACAGGCCCTGGCGGCTGGACCGTATCTCGAATGGCAAGCGCTTTCTAGAGGGAGTGAAAGGTTTCAGGTCCCTCTGGTCCACTGCTGGTTGGTCGCCCCGTTGCACGTGTACGTGATGATCGCAGCCGAGTCCGCGGTGGATCCGCCGTTCACGTCCAGGCACTCGCCGCTCGCGCGGGACTTGATGTTCACGTAGGAGCCGGTGGTGGTGAGGGACCACTGCTGACCGGTCGCCGAGGCGTTGCAGTTCTCCTGTGTGACGGTGTTGGCGTTCTCCTGCACGCACAGGGAGCTGCCGCGCGCCACCAGCTGGTAGTAGCCGCTGCCGACCGACTTGAACCAGTACTTCTGGTTGTTGCCGCCGTTGCAGGTGTACTGCTTGATCTGGGCGCCGGCCCACAGCGACTGGCTGGTGACGTCGGCGCACTTGGCGGAGTTCCGGGCGATGAGCGTGTTGTACGTGGCGCTCGTCCCGGTGACGGTCCCGGCGGCCGTGTCGACGGTGACCTCCGGGGACCAGGACATGGACATGGTGGTGGAGCTCGGGAAGGTCAGCGGCAGCCAGACGTAACGGGAGTCGTTGACCGTGCCACCGAAGGCGTTGCCCCAGCGGTCGCCCAGGTAGAGGTAGGAAGTGCCCGAACTCCCCTGCACGGGAAGGACGAAGGCGGTCTGCGAGCCGTACGTCGTCGAGTCGCCGACGTTCGCCATCGCCGTCCAGGGGCCCGCGAGCGACGTCGCCGTGGCGTACTGCTGCTGGTTGGGGTTCCAGCCGGTGGCGCCCGACGTGAGCATGAAGTAGACGCCGCCCCGCTTGAACAGCGCCGGGGCCTCGCGGTGGCCGCCGTGCCAGGGGTCCGCGACCAGACCGGCGATCCCTGTGTAGTCGGCCGTCAGCCGGTAGATCTGCAGGTCGTAGTTCTCGCGGGCGGCCGAGACCATGTACCCCGCGCCGTCCGAGTCCACGAACACCGTGATGTCACGGGACATGTGCGTGCCCAGCGGCCGGAAACTGCCCTGCCAGCTGTAGTCGCCGTCGACCGTGTCCGACACCGCGACGGCCGCGCGGGCCTCGCTGTAGTCGACGCCGTTCTCCTTGTGCATCCACATCACGAACTTGCCGGTGGACGCGTTGTACATGACCTTGGGCCGCTCGATGTTGGCGGTCGCCAG
Source organism: Streptomyces sp. BV286 (assembly GCF_019090165.1). Lineage (GTDB taxonomy): Bacteria > Actinomycetota > Actinomycetes > Streptomycetales > Streptomycetaceae > Streptomyces. Next base: position 6,381 of record NZ_JAHRIB010000003.1, on the reverse strand, counting down.
TTCGGGGTCGGTGGCCTCGGTCAGGACGTGGTTGCGGAACTCCCAGTTCTTCAGGTCCGTGGAACGGTAGGCGGACACGTACCGGAAGGTGTTGTCGGAGTTCCGGTTCTCACCGAACCAGTAGTAGTACGAGCCGACCTTGAGGACTCCGCCGCCGTGCGCGTGCAGGGGGCTGCCACCGGTGTCGGTGAACTGCGTTCCGTTGGTGATCGTCTGGGGCGCGGCCTGGGCCGGGCCCGCCGTGACGAGTGCGCCGGCCAGTGCCAGACACAGGGCGAGGAGTACCGCGTACGCACGTCTCATCAGGCACGCTCTTTCGGGGGGTTGTCGGCCACGGGGATGCCGAAGTCGGGGGTGCCGTCGCGCTTCCAGCCGAGCCGCTGGACGCGGGTGTGCCGGTTGGGGTCGTTCAGCGGGTCGCCGACGATGTCCTTGTACTGGCGGGCGTGGTAGACGAGGACGTCGGTGCGGCCGTCCTCGGCGACCGTGAAGCAGTTGTGGCCGGGGCCGTACTGCTTGGTCGTGTCGTTGCTCGTGAAGACCGGGGTGGGTGACTTGGCCCAGCTCGTGGGGTCCATGAGGTCACTGCCGGCATCCGCGGTGAGCAGGCCCATGCAGTAGTTGAAGTCGGTGGCGCTCGCCGAGTACGACATGAAGAGACGGCCGTTGCGCTTGATCACCGACGGGCCCTCGTTGACCCGGAAGCCGATGCGTTCCCAGTCGTACTCCGGTGTGGTGAGCCGGACCTGAGGGCCCGTCAGCGTGAGCGGGTCGGCCATCCTCGAGAGCCAGACCGCGGTGTTGTTGTCCATCCCGGGCTCGTGCTGCGCCCACGCGAGGTAGCGGCTGCCCCGGTGGGTGAAGGTCGTGGCGTCGAGGGAGAAGGTCTCCCAGGCGGTCCTGAGCTGACCCCGCTCGACCCACGTCCCCTTGAGGGGGTCGGGGTGGGAGTTCTCCAGGACCCAGATACGGATCGCCCAGATGTCCTCGGCGGGCGCCGAGGCGAAGTAGACGTACCACTTGCCGTCGATGCGGTGGATCTCGGGCGCCCAGATGTGGGCGCCCATCGGACCGCTCGCGTGCTTCGTCCAGATGACGGACTCGGGGGCGGTCGCGATCCCGCGGATGGTGCGCGAACGGCGCAGAATGATCCGGTCGTACTCGGGAGCGGTGGCCGTGAAGTAGTAGGAGCCGTCGGTGTGACGGTGGATGTACGGGTCGGCCCGGTTACGGACGAGCGGGTTGGTGTACCGGGCGCCGGCCGGGCCCCCGGGGGCACTCGCCGGGACCGCGGCGTGGGCCTGGGCCACACCGGGAGCGGCCAGCAGGGCTCCCGCGGCCAGGGCCCCCTTCAGCACCCTTCTGCGGCCCGGGGTCTCGGGCAGGTCGTTGTCGCGGCTCATGCTGACTGCCTCTCAGGGTGGGGGGACACAAAAGCCAACAGAAATGTTCGGGATTTCGCACAAGATCTGTCATGGCGATCGCCGAAAAGGTAAGGGCGTGTTACGAGCAGGTCAACGGGTCGGGAGCGAACCGAGAAGAACTGGGCCGGCAAACATCGATGGCCGAAGTTTTTGTTATCGGCGCACGGGTGCGCCCGTCTCCACGGACGTGAACGAGAACATCCGCGGACGGGCGGCAGGGATTCGGGTACGGACGCCGGACGTTCGTGCGCGGAGGGCAGGCATGCGCACACGGGTCTCGGGGGCGGCCGCCGCGCTCGGCGTCGTCGTGGCGGGAGTCGCGGCGCCGGGCGCGACGGCGGCACCCGCGGGCGCGAAGGACGTCACGGCGGCGGTGCTCGCCGGGGACGACGTGACGCTGAGCGGCGACACCGTGGTGACCGTGCCGGCCGGGCGGACCACGTACGACGGGGTGTTCCGGGGCCGGGGCACCCTCACCGTGCGCGGCTCTGGCACCCTGATCCTCACCAAGGACAGCGACTTCACGCTGCCCGCGTCCCGGCAGCGGGTCACCACCCAGGGCGGCAATCACCCGTACACCACCGTGAGCAACCCGGACGCGCCCGCGATCACCGTCGAGCGCGGGGCGACCCTCCAGTACGGCACGGGCGGCGGGACGGGCCTGATCGGGCACTTTCCGTACGACACCCCGGGCTACCGGCTGAACCAGCTCAACATCAGGGTCGACGGCACGCTGCGGCTGTCGCTCGTGCGGACCGTCAACCTCGGCACGATCAGCGGCTCGGGGCTGGTCAGCCAGCCGCGGTTCATGTGGGGCAAGCTCGACATCGCGGGCACGCACCCGTTCTCCGGAGTGATCGACAACGGCACCGCGATGGACGCTGGCAAGTCCGAGTACCCGGTGTCCCTGCCGAACGCGCGCGCCGTCCTCAACCAGGGCACATGGACCGTCGACACCCCGCTCGGACAGACCGTCACCCTGCGGCAGAACTTCTACCAGCGGGAGTACGGCAGCGACATCAACGTCCAGTCGCGGCCCGGCAGCAAGGTCGTGCTGACCGGCCAGTACAGCTGGTCGGACCGGGGCGGCGACACCAACCCCTCGCTCAGCGACCCGGCCCTCAACTGGCGGCCCGCGCGCAAGAACGTCAACAAGCGCGGCACCAACATCAAGGGTGCCGACGTCCAGTGGGGCGACGGGACCACGGACAGGATCTTCATGCCGGGGACGGCGGAGACCGTCTACATCAACCTGCTTGCCGCAAGGGCCCGTTCACGGCTCACCTTCGACTACGACGGGCCGGTGACGCTCGGCGCCCCCATCGGTGGCGGCCGGTTCCACGACACGCTGTCCGCGCCCGGCGCCGGTGACGTCGTCATCAAGGGGACGAAGGGCAACGACGTCACCTTCGCCGCCGTCCAGTACTACGACGGTTCGACGACCGTCCAGAAGGGCGCGGTCCTGCGGCTGGGCAGTGGCCGCAAGGGCGGCGACGGCGGGCTCCACACCAAGGGCCGCCTCTACAAGGTGGTCAACGACGGCTCGCTGATACTCCGCAACACGGCCGCACCGCTCGTCCTGTCCAGGATCGGCGGCAGCGGGTCCCTCACCCAGTCGGGTAAGGCGACGGCGACGCTGACGGGCGCGGCGGTCACGTACACGGGGACGACGACCGTCACGAAGGGCACGCTCGCGCTGGACGGAACGGGCCTGGCCCACAGCCGCGCGATCCGCCTCACGGGCTCCGGCGCGCGGCTCGACGTCCGCGACGCGCCCGGAGCGACGCTGAACCTGGCCACCTCACTGTCCGGCAGGGGCACGGTCGTCGGCTCGGTGACCAGCACGGGCAAGGTGGCGGGAGGCGTGACGGTGACCGGCGACTACGCGCAGCGCGCGGGCGGCCGACTCGTCGCAGGCGGCGGGGCGTTGAAGGTCGGCGGCAAGGTGGCGCTGGCGGGGAGGCTGGACGCCCGCGCGGTTGCCTCCCCTGACGCGCCCGCTCCCCCGAAGACCGAGGAGAAGCCGAAGCCGAAGTCGAAGGCGGGGTCGGGGGCGAGGACGAAGACCGGGGCGGAGACGGTCACCCTCATCGACCACGTCGGCCGGGGAAGGACGACGGGCACCTTCAGCGGGCTCAAGGAGGGTGCCACGGTCGAAGCGGGCGGGGCCGGATACCGGATCAGCTACCGGGGCGGCGACGGGAACGACGTCGTCCTCGCCCCGGCCACCGCGAGCCCGTCCGCGAGCGCCCGCGCGGCCGGGGAGCCGTCCGGCCCGAAGGCCGCGCACCCGCAGAACGCCGCAGGCCGGGGCTTCCTGTCAGGCGCGTGGTGGCCGGTGGCCGCCGCGCTGGGCCTGCTCGCGACGCTGCTGGTCGCGGCGGCCAAGCGCCGCCGCGGCCGGCGGCAGGGCGGTCGGCACGCCTCCACGCGCTGACATGGGGCGCGACAACGATCAGGTGACCGCCGAAGAAGAGCTCGACGAGCGGGCCGCGCCCTCCTCCCGGCGTCCCCGGAGCCACACGTACACGGGGATGCCCGCGAACAGGAACAGCACGCCCTGGTAGACCGCCGCGTACCCCGCTCCCGCGATCAGCCAGAACGAGAAGGCGAAGGAGAGCGCGGCGACGATCAGGTCCCGGACCAGACCCGCCGGGCGGACCCGCTCGCGTGTCCCCCGGGCCAGCCAGTACAACTGCGCGGCGGCGGACAGGAGGTACGGCACGCAGCCGGTGAAGGTGGTGATCAGGACGAGCACACGGAACGTGGTGTCCGGGCCCGCCGTGTAGTTGAGCCCGATGAGAGCCGTGCCGAGCACCGCGCACGCGAGGACACCGAAACCGGGGACGCCGCCCTTGCCGACGCGGGCGAACGCCGCCGGGAACAGTCCGTCGCGCGCTGCCGCGTACGGCATCTGCGCGCTCATCAGGATCCAGCCGTTGAGGCAGCCGACCATCGAGGCGACGGCGACGGCCGCGATGACCGTGCCGCCCCAGTGCCCGCCGGTCATCGCGTCGACCGCGTCGGCGAAGGGCGCCCCGGACTCGGCGAGCTGCCCGTGCGGAACGAGCCCGAAGACCGCGACCGTGCCGAGGAGGTAGACGACCGCCGAGGCGACCGTGCCGAGGACGCTCGCCCGGCCGACCGTGCGCTCCGGGTCGCGGACCTCGCCCGCGCTCATGGCGGCCGACTCGACGCCGAGGAAGCTGTAGAGGAGCAGGGCGGCCGAGGCGGCGAGCGCGCCCGGCACGCTGTCCCCGGAGGCGTTGAACGGCCCGAAGTTGTCGGTGTCGATGAAGAAGAGGCCGACGCAGGCGACGAGGAGCAGCGGCACGAACTTCAGGATCGTGGACACGATCTGCACCCCGCCGACCCAGCGGGTGCCCGCGAAGTTCGCGGCGGCGGGGAGCCACAGCGCGGCCACGGCCACGCTCGCCTCCAGGACCCGGTTGCCGTCCAGCGGCAGCAGCACGTCGGCGTATCCGACGGTCGCCACGGCGAGGGCGGCGATGCTGACCCAGGTCATCGTCCAGTACGACCAGGCCGACAGGAATCCCGCGAACTCACCGAACGCGTCGCGCGGATACACGTACAGACCACCGGTGACGGGGCTGCGGCGCGCGAGCTTCCCGAACAGCAGCGCGAGCAGCACCGCGCCGATGGACAGGACGAGGAAGGCGACCAGGCTGACCGTGCCGTACGGGGCGACGGCGGCGGGCAGCGCGAAGATGCCGCCGCCGATGATGTTGCCCATCACCAGGGCGGTGGCGGCGGCCAGGCCGAAGCCCTTCTTGGGGCCGGGCGACGCCGGGGCTTCCTTGGTCGGCGGTATGGGTTCCAGGGCGTCGGCGCCGGTGGCGCCGGTGGTGTCTGCGGCAGGCATGGCGGAGGTCCGTCTGTTCAGGGAGGGGGGCGCTGATCGTATCCCCCGATCCCACATGGTGGGCGATCTGTTCATGTACTGGACACAGAGGGGGTGCCCGCCCGTGCTTCGACTAGCGTCGTGGCATGACCAGCGACCCCACCCCCGACGCCCCCCGCTCCCTCGCCGAGGCCCTCGCCGCCGGCACGGTCGTCCTCGACGGCGGTCTGTCCAACCAGCTCGGTTCGGCCGGGCACGACCTGAGCGACGAGCTGTGGTCGGCGCGGCTCCTCGCCGAACGGCCGGAGGCGATCACCGAGGCGCACCTCGCCTACTTCGAGGCCGGCGCGAACGTGGCGATCACCTCCAGCTACCAGGCGACCTTCGAGGGCTTCGCCCGGCGCGGCCTCTCCGCGGAGCGTGCGGCGGAACTCCTCGGGCTCAGTGTCCGACTCGCCCGTGAGGCGGCCCGGCAGGCCGGGGCGAAGGGCGTGCGCGCGCCGATGTGGGTGGCGGCGTCGGTGGGCCCGTACGGGGCGATGCTCGCGGACGGCTCCGAGTACCGGGGACGGTACGGGCTGAGCGTCGCCGAGCTGGAGCGCTTCCACCGGCCCCGGTTGGAGGTCCTGGCGGAGGCGGGCCCCGACGTCCTGGCTCTCGAGACCGTGCCCGACGCCGACGAGGCGCGGGCGCTGCTGCGGGCGGTGCGGGGGCTCGGCGTACCGGCGTGGCTGTCGTACAGCGTGGCCGGTGACCGGACGCGGGCCGGGCAGCCGTTGGAGGAGGCCTTCGCGCCGGCCGCCGACGCCGACGAGGTGATCGCGGTCGGGGTCAACTGCTGCGCCCCCGAGGACGTGGACGCGGCGGTGGCGACCGCCGCGCGGGTCACCGGCAAGCCGGTCGTGGTCTATCCGAACAGTGGCGAGACCTGGGACGCGCAGGCTCGCGCCTGGCAGGGCCGGGCCACCTTCACCCCCGAGCAGGTCGCCGGCTGGGAGCGGGCCGGGGCGCGGCTGATCGGCGGATGCTGCCGGGTGGGGCCCGAGGCGATCACGGCGATCGCGCGGGCGCTCACCCCGGCGTGACGGCTCGCGC